>CAWADI010000014.1:0-23402 GCA_963780765.1 uncultured Alphaproteobacteria bacterium
GGGGACAGGATTTGAACCTGTGACCTTCAGGTTATGAGCCTGACGAGCTACCGGACTGCTCCACCCCGCGTCGGTTGGCGCGGCGCGTATGTAGCAACCCCGAAGGCCCTTGTGAACCCCGCCGGACCCTCTTTTTAATGAAATCGTCATATTGATCATAACGGCCCGACCAGCGAATTTTTGCCCAGTCAGCTCAAGGCGGCTGACCACCTCCGAAGCTACCTCACCGTTACCTCCGCGGCGACCTTGTTGCTGTCGCGGAACTGGCCGCCGCTCGAATATTTGACGAAGGCCTGGAGGCTATAGTTGCCGGGATCGGAGATGCGCAGCTGCGTCTCGATGCGCGACTGGCCCGGGATATCTCTGAACGAGAAGCAATAAGGCCCGTCCGGAGACCACTGAAAACACGCCTGAAGCATCCGCAGTTGCCCTTCCGCCTGGTAGGGAATGGCGACGGTGTGGGGTGAGCCTGCCGACAGGACGGGCCGGACGTCGAGGGACTGAAGGACCAGCGTTCCCGCCGCCGGCGGCGCCGCGGGATCGATGCTCGTTGCCAATGGCTCATCGGGCTTCGACGAGCAGGCGGCAAGGAGGACCGCTACGCCGGCAAGAACGATCGCCCGTCGATAGGAACGCATCGCCGCTCCGTACGCGCTACGTCCTGAACACCGCATTGGCGGCGTCGCGGCTTTGCCGCTTGGCCGCAAGGGCTGTCCTGAAACGCTCGATTTCGGACATGAGGACGCCGATGCGGCGCTCGAGCTCTTCGACCGAGAAGAGATCAAGCTCCTCGCCGATCACGATCGCGGGTTTTTTCGGTTTTCGCTCGTCATCATCGTCCATGGATTTCTTCTTTCCGGCCGGGCATTGTCACCGCATGAGGATATCATGACCAGCACTGAATTGATGAGCGCCATCGCCATCGTAACCCCCGGCGGTCCGGAAGTTCTGAAGCCCGTGCAACTGCCCATGCCTGAGCCGGGCGACGGCGATCTTCTGGTGAAGGTGACGGCAGCCGGCGTCAACCGGCCGGATGTCTTGCAGCGTAAGGGCGGGTATCCGCCGCCTCCCGGCGCTCCCGCGACGCCCGGTCTCGGAGATCGCCGGCAAAGTCGTGGGCCGGGGTCCCGCCACATCGCGGTTCGCGACCGGCGATGAGGTCGCGCCCTCGTGCCGGGCGGCGGCTATGCGGAGTACTGCCTCGTCGCCGAGCCCAATGCCATGCCGGTTCCCGCCGGCCTGTCGCTCATCGAAGCCGGCGCCATCCCCGAAACCTTCATGACGGTGTGGACCAACGTCTTCGAACGCGGCGCCCTCAAGCCAGGCGAAAGCCTGCTCGTGCACGGCGGCACTTCCGGAATCGGCACGACCGCCATCATGCTGGCCAAGGCTTTCGGCAGCCGCGTGTTCGCGACCGCAGGAAGCGATGAAAAGTGCCGGGCTTGCGAAAGGCTGGGCGCCGAGCACGCCATCAACTACCGGCGCGAGGATTTCGTGAGCGTGACGACGGAATTGACCGGGGGCCGCGGTGTCGATGTCATCCTCGACATGGTGGGGGGTGACTACATCCCCAAGAACCTGGCAGCCGCCGCCAGGGACGGCCGCATCGTCTCGATCGCCTTCCTCAAGGGGTCGCGGGTAGAGGTGGATTTTCTCCCCATGATGCTGAAGCGGCTGACGCTTTCGGGATCCACCTTGCGGCCGCGGACGGTGGCGGAAAAGGCGAAGATCTGCCGGGCGCTCGAGGCTAAGGTATGGCCCCTTCTCGCCAGGGGCGATATCCGCCCGCAAATCTACCGCACCTTCGCGCTGAAGGATGCGGCTGCCGCTCATGCACTCATGGAATCGAGCGAGCATATCGGCAAGATCGTACTCGTGACATGATGTGCACAAGCTTTCGCCCGTACTTTGACAACGATTGCCCGCGCGCTTATATAACGGCCACCCCCTCACATTCGAAAACGGTAGCGGAATCACGCGGTTCCGAAGGAATTAACCCATGTCGCCAACTCCTCTCATGCCGAAGGCCACCGCCGTGTGGCTCGTCGAAAACACGCCTCTCACTTTTCAGCAGATCGCCGACTTCTGCCATCTGCACGAACTGGAGGTAAAGGGCATCGCCGACGGCGACGTAGCCCAGGGCATCAAGGGGCTCGATCCCGTGGCCAGCGGCCAGCTGGCGCGCGATGAGCTGGAAAAAGCAGTCGCCGATACCGGCTACCGCATGAAAATTCAGGAATCGAAGGTGGTGCTGCCGCCGCTCAAGGCCAGAAAGGGTCCCCACTATACTCCCGTATCGCGCCGCCAGGACCGGCCGGATGCCATCGCCTGGCTTCTGCGCAACCACTCCGAGCTCACTGACGCGCAAATCATCAAGCTCGTCGGCACGACCAAGTCGACCATTCAGTCGATCAAGGACCGTACGCACTGGAATTCGCAGAACATAAAGCCGGTTGACCCGGTGACGCTCAGCCTGTGCACCCAGCTCGACCTCGATCTCGCCGTGCAGCGTGCGGCCAAGAAGCTGAAGAAGGTCCGCCCGCGGAGCCCACGGTGCGATCCGCGAAACTGCTGCCGGCAAGCGAAACCGCCGCGAAGCCGGCAGCTGCGGCAGCACCTCAGCCGGTCGCCGAACCCGCCGCGCCGCGCGAGACCGAGAAGGAATACGATGCCGATTTCGTTTTCGCCAAGCTCAAGGGCCTGAAGGTCGATCAGGGCAGCTCGGGGCCGTGAAGGTCCTCATCGTCGGCGCCCGCGGCAAGGTCGGCCAGGCGGCCGCCCGCGCTCTTGCGACGCGCCACGAGATCCTCGCCGCCGGCCGAAGCTCCGGAGACTTCACGGTTGATCTCGGTGACGTCCGGTCGATCGAAGCGATGTTTCGCCAGACAGGCAACGTCGATGCCGTCGTCTCCGCCGCCGGCCACGTCCACTTCGGCCCATTGTCCGGCATGACACCCGACCAATTCATGGTTGGCCTCGGCGGCAAGCTCATGGGCCAGGTGAACCTCGTGCTGGCGGGACACCGTCATGTGAATGACGGCGGCTCCTTCACGCTGGTCAGCGGGATCCTGAACCGCGACCCGGTCCGCCAGGGCGCCAACGCGGCCGCCGTCAACGGCGCCATCGATGCGTTCGTCAAGGCGGCAGCAATCGAAATGCCGCGCGGGATACGCATCAACGCCGTGAGCCCCGGCCTGCTCGAAGAGTTGGCGAAGGACTACGAAGGTTTCTTTCCCGGACATATCCCCGTTGCCTCCGCCCGCGTCGGCCAGGCGTTCGTCAAGAGCGTCGAAGGGGCGCTCAATGGGCAGGTGATCGTCGCCGTGTAGAGTCATCGGCGGCTCCTGCCGCCGCTGCCATGACGGCGATGATCAGCGCGGCAATCGCCGTCAGCCCGAGTGCGGCCGAAAGGCTCGAGAATTCGGCCACCATGCCGACGATCGGCGGCCCGACAAGAGAGCCTGAATAGCCCATGGTCACCACGGCGGCCACACCCCTGCCGGGCGCCTCGGGCTCCACGCGGCCTCCGCCGGCGAACATCACCGGCGCAATGTTGCCGATGCCGAGACCGGCCAAGCCATAGGCAACGATCGCGAGGAACGGATAGGGCGAGAGGGTGGCGCCCGCCATGCCGATAGCGGTCAGGAGCGCACTCGCACGCACCAGCGCCACCGCGCCGATCCTCACCCGCAGGCTGTCGCCGAGAAAGCGCGAGGCCGCCATGGCGCCGGAGAACAGGGCGTATCCAAACCCCGCCTCGCTCACCGGCAACTGAAATTTCTCCCTGAGCTGGATGGCGCTCCAGTCCAGGACCGCTCCTTCGGTAAAGAGAACGAGAAAACACAAGCTGCCGAGCCCGATGGTCGCTGCCGTCGGCCAGGCAAAGTGCGCCCCGCCGTCTTCCCGGTCGACATCATGGCCAAGCAGGTATCGCGACAGGATCGCCACCGCGCCCAACCGCCGCCACAGATCAACAGCAGCTGCGCCTGGGTTCCAAACCTGCCGATCAGGAACGAGCTCAGCAGCGCTCCGAGCATGGCGCCGATGCTGAACGCGCCATGAAAGGATGACATGACGGGGCGGGAGAGCTTGCCTTCCACCTGAAGGCCGTGCGCATTCATCGCGACATCCAGGCTGCCGGTCGCGGCTCCGAACAAGGCAAGAGATGCCACGAACCATGGCAACGATGCCACGGTGGCGGGCAGCGCCAGGGAAAGACAGTAGAGGACGCCCGACAAGGTCACGAGACGCCGGCTGCCATGGCGGTGCACGAGGGCGCCGGTCAGCGGCATGGCCACGACGGCGCCCAATGCCCCCGCGAGCAGCGCCCATCCGAATACGCCGGCGCCGACGCCGAGCCGCTCCTTGGCGAGCGGAATATGGACCACCCAGCTCCCGAGGATGACCCCATGCAGCAGGAAGACGGCAAAGACCGCGTTGCGGGCGCCAGCGCGCGCCGTTGCATCGTCATGCGAGGCGCGATCTCAATCGTGCAGACCGCCTTGATCCGGATCGATGACGATCGAGGCCAGGTGACGTTGCGCGGCCGGCTCAAGGCGAACAGCCCCGCCTCCACGACGTCGCGGTTGGTGGCGTGCGATTTCGCCGGCCGTTCGCTGTTCCACGCCGCGCCGTCGAGCGGCGACAGATCGTCGAGCACCGGTGGATAGAGTGCGCTCACCCGCACTGTCCTGCCGCGCAGCTCCTGGCGCAAGCCGTCGGTCATTCCCGTCTGACCATGCTTGGCGGCAAGAAAAGCGACCGAGGCTCCATGCAGAGGCACGTTCGGCAGTCCTGAAATCGAAATGATGTTGAGGATGTCGCCGGCGCCCGACGCCTCGAGCAATGGCAGCAGCCCGCGCGAGAACAGCAGAGTGCCCGTGACGGCCGAGCCGATCGTGCCCACGATGTCGTAGGCATCGTGCTCGGTCATACGGCCCGGAAGCCACTGTGCGCCGTTGTTGATCAGGATATCGACGGATTGCATCTCGTCGCGCATCCGCTTGGCCGTGCGCGTGACCTCGCCGGGATCGGCGAGATCGAACTTCAGCGTTTCCGGCCGCTTGCCGCATCGGAGGTGGATCGCCTCGGCGGTCGAGGTCAGCGTCTCGGTGTTGCGCCCTGCCAAGATCACATTCGCCCCGAGATCGGCAAATACCACGGCAAACGCCGCACCCAGGCCGCGCCCGGCTCCGGTTATGACGAGGTTTTCCCGCGAACTGATCGGCAGCCGTTTCATGCCTTCTTGCCTGCCTGCTTGTCGAATGCCTCTATCGACCGCTTCGGCGCGCGATGCCGCCACGCGCGCTCCAACCGGTGCCGAAGCTCGCGGTCATCGATCTTCGACAGCCGCACCAGTACCGCCGGCCAGCCCTTGTAGTGGTCGGTCTCGAAGTAGATGCGCGGCGCGGCGGCCATCAGCATCTCCTTCTCTTCCATCGGACACAGGAAAACCAGCGTGTCTTCGTCCTTGACTCGCATGAACGACTTGCTGCGAACCTTGAGCGAGGGCGTTCCGAACCAGGTGCTCTCCTCGAGTTCCGGCAGCCTGGCTTTGGCGGCAGCGGCCCGGACGCGGCGGAAAGCCCGGTCAAGTCCATTCATTTTGCGCTGCCTTCGGATCCGAACGCCCTTCGCTCTCAGGACGGCGGCGATTTCCTCGAGAATCACCGGGTCCTCGATGGTCGCCGGCATCTTCCAGTCCGCGCCGTCGGCGATCTGCGCATGGTGCGCGCAGGATTTTGCCGGAGCGCGTCTTCGGCAGCCGCGGCACGATCATGGCCGATCTGAAGGACGCCACCGGCCCGATCCTGTCGCGGACCAGCTGCAGACACTCGTTCTCGATGTCCGGGGCGGCCCGGTCGACGCCTGCCTTCAGCACCACGAAGCCGACCGGCACCTGGCCCTTCAGATCGTCCGTCATGCCGATCACCGCGCACTCGGCGACATCGGGATGGCTGGCCAATACTTCCTCCATGCCGCCGGTCGACAGCCGGTGGCCCGCGACGTTGATGATGTCGTCGGTGCGGCCATGATGTAGAGGTAGCCGTCTTCGTCCTTGTACCCGGCATCGGCGGTCTCGTAGTAGCCGGGGAAGCGCGACAGGTAGCTTCGCGGAACGTTCGTCGTCGTTCCACAGCGTCGGCAGCGAGCCCGGCGGCAGCGGCAGCTTGATGCAGATGGCGCCGAGCTTGCCGGCGCTACGGGGGCTCGCCGTCTCGTCGAGCACGTCGATTTGTATCCCGGCATGGCCACGGTCGGCGAGCCGTACTTGACCGGCAGCATGCCGAGACCCACGGGGTTCGCGGCGATCGACCATCCGGTCTCCGTCTGCCACCAATGATCGATGACCGGCACCTTGAGTATCTGCTCCGCCCACCGGATCGTGTCGGGATCGGCGCGCTCGCCGGCCAGAAACAGCGTGCGGAAATCGGCGAGATCGTATTTGCCGATGAGCTCGCCGTCCGGATCCTCCTTCTTGATGGCCCGGAACGCGGTGGGCGCAGTGAACAGCGCTGCCACGCCGTGCTCGCCGATCACCCGCCAGAAGGCGCCGGCGTCCGGCGTGCCGACGGGCTTGCCTTCATAGACGATCGATGTGCAGCCATGCAGCAGCGGCGCGTAGACGACGTAGGAGTGGCCGACTACCCAGCCGACGTCGGATGCCGCCCAGAATACCTCCCGGGCCTGACGTCGTAGATGTTCGCCATCGACCACTTGAGCGCCACCATGTGGCCGCCATTGTCGCGCACGACGCCCTTCGGCTGCCCGGTCGTGCCCGAGGTGTAGAGGATGTAGAGCGGGTCGGTGGCCGCAACCGGCACGCAGGCGCCTGCGGCGGCCGGCGCGTGCGCTGCAACCGGCTCGGCCCAGTCGAGATCGCGGCCCGCGGCCAGACGCGCCTGCTTGCGGCCGCTGCAGGATCACGCATGCTCCGGCTTGTGCGCGGCGAGCTCGAACGCCTCGTCGAGCAGCGGCTTGTATTCGACGACCGCGTGGGCTCGATGCCGCACGACGCGGACAGGACGAGCCTGCGGCTTGGCGTCGTCGATGCGCGTTGCCAGCTCTGCGCGGCAAAGCCGCCGAACACCACCGAATGGACGGCGCCGATGCGGGCGCAGGCGAGCATCGCGATGGCCGCCTCGCGGCACCATCGGCATGTAGATGATGACGCGGTCGCCCTTGCGCGATGCCCGAGACTTCGAGCACGCGCCGCGAAGGTGCGCTACTTCGTCCCGAAGCTCGCGCATAGGTGAGTGGTGCGTGCTGCCGGTGACCGGGCTGTCATGGACGATCGCCGTCTGCCCGCCGCGCCCCTTCCACGTGGCGGTCGACGGCATTGTAGCAGGTGTTGCACTAAGCGCCGATGAACCAGCGGTCGAGGCCGCCGCGGTCTCGAATGTCCTTCGCCACGGCTCATACCAGTCGATCTCCGCGGCCGCCTTGGCCCAGAATGCCTCGTGGTTCTCCCTCCGGCTCCGGTAGACCTCGTGGTAGCGGCTCATCGCCCTCTCCTTCGCATCGGTTAGCCGACTTTCAATGGCGGGCGATCAGGCTCCGGGGAATCCGGCACGACCAGGCACATTGGCCACGAACTGAGCTCGGCACCTGCATACGTCCGGATCGGGCGGAGCTGGCGCATCAGCACCGTCATACAGGCCGCAATCCGCTAGCAGCCACGGGAGCCCCACCTATCGTCTTACCGGCGAAAGCCCGGTATCCCGCTTGCAGAATTCTCCACCTGCTGAAACGCGTCAAGCGGGATTGCGGCTTCCGCCGCAATGACGAATACTTTAGGCACGATGAAAGCCGCCTACGATCACGATCTGCCGAAAACGCCGGCCAATTACCAGCCGCTGACCCCGCTCATCTTTCTCGCGCGCTCCGCGGCCGTCTATCCGCAGCACCGCGATCATTCACGGCCGGCAGCGCTACGACTACTCGAGTTCTACGCCCGCTGCCGGAGGCTCGCCTCGGCACTCGCCAAGGCCGGCATCGGAAGCGGCGAGACGGTATCGGCGATGCTGGCCAACACGCCGGCGATGCTCGAGGCCACTACGGCGTGCCGATGGCCGGGGCGTGCTCAATACGCTCAACACCCGGCTCGATGCGGCCATCATCGCTTTTTCGCTGGATCACGCGGAGACGAAGATCCTCATCGTCGACAGGGAATTCTCGACGCACCGTCAAAGCCGCGCTCGCGCTCGCCAAGACCGCCAGGCCCATCGTCATCGACTACGACGACCCGGAGTTTCCCGTCGACGGCGCCCGCCTTGGCAACATCGAATACGAGCAGTTCCTCTCCTGCGGCGATGCCGAGTTCGAATGGCGGATGCCCGAGGATGAATGGGACGCCATCTCGCTCAACTATACTTCCGGCACCACCGGCAATCCCAAGGGCGTCGTCTACCATCACCGCGGCGCCTACCTGCTTGCCCAGGGCAACATGCTGACCGCGGCGATGAAGAAGCATCCGGTCTATCTGTGGACACTGCCGATGTTCCACTGCAACGGCTGGTGCTTCCCGTGGTCGATCTCGGTCGTCGGCGGCACCCACGTATGCCTGCGCTGGGTGCGCGCCGGCGCCATCTGGCAGGCGCTCGAGGACACAAGGTCACGCATCTGTGCGGTGCGCCCATCGTCATGTCGACGATCCTCAACGCGCGCCGGAAGAAAAGCGCAGGCTCGACCACAAGGTGGAGTTTTTCACCGCCGCTGCCCCGCCGCCGGAGGCGGTGCTGGCCGCCATGGCCGAGGCAGGCTTCAATGTGACGCATCTCTACGGCCTGACCGAGACCTATGGCCCGGCGGTCGTGAACGACTGGAACGAGGATTGGGACGCACTCGCGACACCCGCCCGGGCGGCCAGGAAAGCTCGCCAGGGCGTTCGCTACCACGCGCTCGAGGGCCTGGCGGTGATGGACCCCGAGAACATGGTCGAGGTTCCCGCCGACGGCGAAACCATGGGCGAGGTGATGTTCCGCGGCAACGTCGTGATGAAGGGCTACCTCAAGAACCCCGCTGCGACCGACGAAGCCTTCAGGGGCGGCTGGTTCCATTCCGGCGATCTGGGCGTCATGCACCCCGACGGCTACATTCAGCTCAAGGACCGGTCCAAGGACATCATCATCTCGGGCGGTGAGAACATCTCCTCGATCGAGGTCGAGGACCTGCTCTACAAGCATCCCGCCGTGCAGGCCGCGGCCGTCGTCGCCAAGCCCGATGAGAAGTGGGGTGAAACGCCCTGCGCCTTCATCGAGCTGAAGCCCGGCAAGATCGCGACCGCCGACGACATCTTGGCGTGGTGCCGCGACGGCCTTGCCCACTACAAGTGTCCGCGCCACGTGGTGTTCGCCGAAATCCCGAAGACCAGCACCGGCAAGATCCAGAAGTACAAGCTGCGCGAGATGGCCAGGGGATGAACGCGCCGGCAACTCCCAGCACGCTCGACATCGATCTCGTGAACCGGCACGCCGACGAGCTGGTCGAGCGCAATCGTTGGCCACGCCACCGCCTGCTCGCCTACCAGCGGGACGAACTGAAGAAATCCCTTCGCCATGCGGTCGAGACGTCTCCGTACTACCGGGAGACGATCGGTGATCTGGTGTCTCGTGAAGCGCCGCTCGAAGACTTTCCGGTATTGACCAAGCGCACGCTGATGGCCAACTTCGATCGCATCGTTAGCGATCCCCGAGTGACCCGCGCCTCCGTCGAGCAGCACCTCAACAGCAAACAGGCCGGGACATTGCTGCTCGGTGAATATCTGGCGACGGCGACCGGCGGCACGACCGGCGAACGCGGCGTGTTTGTGTACGACCGGCCCGCATGGCTGTCGGTGATAGCCAACATCGTCCGGTCTCACCGGATCCTCGGACTTGTGCCGCAAACGCGCAGCCTTGTCATCGGTGCCCCATCGCCAATTCACATCTCAAACCGCTTCTCTGCGGAACTGCGGGCCGGCAGATCCGGCGCGCCAGTGCTTGACGTCACGATGCCGGTTCCGCACCTGGTCGAAGCGTTGAACGACTACCAGCCCGAAATCTTTACGACGTACCCCTCGTTCATTCGGGTGTTGGCAGGCGAACAGCAGTCGGGACGGCTGAGAAATTCCCCGCGCTTTGTCCGGTCAGCCGCCGAAACACTGACCGCAGACGTACGTGAGCTCGCACGAGCGGCGTGGGACGCCAGGGTGATCAATAGCTATTCATCCACCGAAGTTGGACACATGGGGCAGGAGTGCCCATACGCCCCGGGTATCATCCACCTCGGCGAGGACCTCGCAGTCTACGAGGTCGCCGACGAGCATGATCGCCCACTGCCAGCGGGAGCACGCGGCGCCAAGCTGCTGGTGACGACGTTGACCAACCGAACCCTTCCCATCATTCGCTACGAATTGACGGATATCATCACCTTGGCTGCCGATTCGTGCCGGTGCGGATCGCCGTTCGCATGCATCGAGTCGATCGAAGGACGGCGCGAGGAAGTGCTTCGCTTTCCGAAGCTTGGCGGCGGCTTCTTCGATGTTCCCGCCATCCGCTTGCACAACTTGCTGATCGGCACCAAAGGCATCCAGCAATTCCAGTTCGCTCAGCTGCCGGGCGGCTTGGAGCTCTCGGTCGCCGTTCTTCCGGAGGCCGATCCGGAAGCAACGCGCCTGAACACCGAATACGCCATTCGGGCTGCATTGGAGAAACTCGGCGCGGCGCCAGCGAAAGTGGACGTCAGGATTGTCGACGGGATTGCCCGCGTCGGTTCGGGTGCGAAGGAGAAGCTGGTGGCCACGGCCAGTAGACCTACGCCACGTTGAGCCGCGTGCGCTCGCGCGACGATCTTATGGCGGTATCGATCACCTTCTGAATCTCCCAGGCCTCGCGGAAGTCGGGACCCTTGCGTTCGCCCCCGGCCATCGCGGTCCAGGAAATCGGCGACCTCGATGGTCTTGAGATCGTTGAAGCCCAGCTGATGTCCGGGGGCCACGCAGAACAACCCATAGGGCCAGTGGGCAGGGCCCGCCTCGATCCTCGTGAAGCCCTGATGCCGGCCATCGCCGCCGGTCCGGTAATAAAGCAGCTCGTTGAAGCGTTCCTGCGTGAACGCCGAGCGAGCCCTTCGATCCCGAAACTTCGAAGCGCAGATCCATATTCCGGCCGATGGCCACCCAGTTCGCTTCGATCGTGGCGCCGCAGCCGCGCTCGAACCTGACGGTCAGCCGGGCGATGTCGTCGACCTGCACTTTGCGCCGCTCGGATGACCCTGCGCCACCGGCCGCTCCTTGACACCGTTTCGAGATCGCGCACTCACCTCGGTGATGGGTCCGAGCAGGAAGCGCGCGATGCCGATGATGTGGCTGCCGAGATCGGCGATCGCGCCGCCGCCTCCGGAAGGATCGACGCGCCAGTTGTAGGGGCTTTCGGGATCGGCCATGTAGTCTTCGGCATGCACGCCGCGAAAGCCGATGATCTCGCCGAGCTCGCCCGCTGCAATCATCTCGCGCGCCATGCGCAGGAGCGGGTTCTTGATGTAGTTGTAGCCGACCTGGGTTACGACGCCCGCCCGTTCGGCCGCTTCCATCATGATGCGCGCGTCATCGGCACTGGGCGCGATGGGCTTCTCGCAGTGGACATGTTTTCCGCCGCCATCGCGGCGAGCGCCATCTCGCTGTGCACGACATTGGGCGTGGTGATCGAAACGATCTCGACTGCCGGATCGTCGACGAGTTCCTTCCAGTCGGTGGTCACGCGCCTGAAGCCCAGCTGCGCTAAGGCACGCTGGCCCGCCTCGGCGTTGTTGTCGGCGACGATCTCCAGCACCGGATTGAGCTTCAGCGGAAATATCCCCGCCGCCGCGCGATAGGCAAGGCCGTGCGCCTTCCCCATGAAGCCCGTGCCGATGATGCCGACACCGATATCCCTCATGCCGCGACCTTGACCGCGTTTCCGGTCCTGCCGAATTCGACCGCCGCATCGGCGAGCCGCAACGCCTGGCAGCCATCGCGCACGGTCACCGGCATGGGGTTGCCGCGCTCGACCGCGTCGGCGAAGGCGTCGAGCTCGATGCGGTAGGCGTCGTCATAGCGCTCGAGAAAGAAGTTGAGGATCGGATCCTGCACTTCGGTTTCCCGCTCCGAGTAGCGCCGGACCGTGGTGGCCGCAGGTTGTCGTTCTTGAGCATGCCATCCGAGCCGAAGACCTCGAAGCGCTGGTCGTAGCCATAGACCGCCTTGCGGTAGCAGTTGATGTGGCACTGCTTGCCGCTCGCCGTGCGCATCAGGATCATCATGGTGTCGAAGTCGCCCGCCTCGCTCATCTGCGGTTCGGTCAGCGCGCTCGCCATCGCCATCACCTCGACCGGCTCCTCGCCGAGGAAGAACCGCGCCATGTCGAAATCATGGATGGTCATGTCCCGGAATATGCCGCCGGAGGTCGCGAGATAGGTGGCCGTCGGCGGCGCCGGATCGCGGCTGGTGATGATGACCTGGCGCACTTCGCCGATCGTTCCGGCATCGATCTGACGCTTGATCTCCTGGGCGCTCGGGTCGAAGCGGCGGTTGAAAGCGACCATCACCTTGCCGCCGATGCGCTCCACCTCGGCGGCCGCGGCCTCGGCCTTGGCGATGTCGAGATCGACCGGCTTCTCGCACAGAACCGCCTTGCCGCGCCGTGCGCCCTTCAGGAGAAAGTCGACATGGGTGTTGGTCGGCGTGCCGATGATGAGCGCATCCACGTCCTTGCGGCCGGCGGTGCGCCTTGGGGTCGGTGGAGGCTTCGCAGCCGAGCGCGGTCGCGAGCGCCTCGCGCGCCTCCGCATCCGGGTCCGCTACCGCCACGAGCTTGCACCGCGGATTGAGCGCGACATTGCGGGCATGGATCTTGCCGATGCGGCCGGCGCCGAGAACGGCCACACGGATCATAGGTCACCTCCAAGGACTTCCGGATTGACGACAAGCTGGCGATTGAGGCGGCCGTCAAGGCCGTCGAGGCAGTTCTGGGCCGAGATCGTGGCCATGCGTTCGGTGCATTCTTCGGTCAACGATGCCGAATGCGGGGATAAGACGACATTGTCGAGTTTGAACAGCGGATGACGCGGCGAAGGCGGCTCCTCGGCGAACACATCGATGCCAGCCCCGCGAATGCGCCCGGCGATGAGCGCCTCGGCGAGAGCCTGCTCGTCGATGAGACCGCCGCGCGCCGTGCATATGAGCACGGCCCCGGGCTTCATCCGGGCGATGCGGTTCCGGTCGAACAGGTTCTTCGTTTCTGCCGAAAGCGGCACATGAAGGGTAATGGCGTCGGCCTCCGCGACGGCGGCATCGAGATCGGGCAGCAGGGCCGCATCGATGCCGGCAGGAGGCGAGGACAGCGAGGGGATCGAAGGCGCTGATCTTCATGCCGAAGGCTTGTGCACGCATCGCGACCTCGCGGCCGATGCGGCCCAGCCCGACGATGAGCAGGGTTTTTCCGGCGAGGTCTGCCGCGCCGAGACTTTCGCGCACCGCCCATCGGCCTTCGCGCGTGGCCCGGTCGTAAGCGATCGCCTGCTTCATCACCGCGAGCAACAGGAACATCGCGTGCTCGGCGACCGAGGTCGCGTTGACGTTTCCGACCAGCGCCAGCGGAATCCGCCGGGGGGTGAGCGCGGCCAGGTCGATGTTGTCGTATCCCACCCCATGGCGGGCCACGACCTTAGCGACTTCGCTCCCGCGATGGCTTCCGCGGAAAGTCGGGTGGTGCGGATCAGGATGGCATCGGCGCCGAGCGCGGTCGCACGCATCTCCGTCTCGTCCGGGGACAAGTGCTGCTCGACCTCGAGACCACTTCGGCCTTCGAGCAGCGCCATGCCTTTTCATGCAGTCTGCCGACCACCACGACACGCGCCATGTCAGTAGATGCCGCTTGTGTCCGCGCTCGCTTTCTTGGCTGGGCGGGGCCGCATTTCGGTGAGCACTTCCTGCGCCTTCGCCGCCAGCAGCCGGGCATCGGAAGCGACGGTGACAAACCGGTATCCGATGTCGATCATCGAAAGCGCATACTTCGCGGTGCCGTTATGTATGCCGGCGATCCGCCCGTGCTCGAGCGCCTTGCGCGCGACCATGTCGATCGCCTCCCGCACCGGTTTTTCGTCCTGGTCGAGCTTCGGGGTGCAGCCGAGCGCATTGGAAAGATCGGCCGGTCCGACGTAGACGCCGTCGAGGCCCGGAACGGAAAGAATGCCTTCGAGATCGTCCAGCGCGCCCCTGGTCTCGACCATGGCGAAGAGCACCGTCTCTTCGTTCGCGTGGCTGAAATAGTCCGGCCCGCCATAGAGCAGGGAGCGAATGGGGCCGAAACTGCGCCCGCCGCGCGGCGGATAGCGGCAGGCATGGACGAACCTCTCGCACTCGGCCCTGGAGTTGATCATCGGACAGATGAGCCCATAGCATCCCGCGTCGAGCATCTTCATCAGGATGCCCTCTTCGAGCCATGGCACGCGGGCGAGCGGAACGGTGGCGGTGGTCGATATCGCCTGGAGCAGCGGCACGGCTGCGCCATAGTCGAGAAGCCCGTGCTGGAGATCGACGGTCAGGCTGTCCCAGCCCTGATGCGCCATGATTTCGGCGGAGAACGAGTTGGGAATTGCCAGCCAGCCGTTGATCGCCGCCCCGCCGCGCGCCCAGAGAGATTTCAGTGGATTTGGCCGCATGCCCTGCCCCGCTGCCCGCAAAGTACGTGAGCCATTCTCTTGTGCTATTTTCCGCGCCCAGGCAATTGAGAAACCGTCTGCAAGGGAGGCTCTTCATGAAGACAGTCAGGCTGACGATGGCCCAGGCGCTGGTGCGCTTCCTGATGGCCCAGCGCACGATCGTCAACAGCGAAGAGGCGCCGCTGTTCGCCGGGCTATTCGGTATTTTTGGCCACGGCAACGTCACTTGTCTTTCCGAAGCGCTCGAGCGGGTAAAGGACAGGTTCCCGACATGGCGGGGCCAGAACGAGCAGTCGATGGCGCTGGCGGCGATCGGCTTCGCCAAGGCCATGAACCGGCGCCGCATCATGGTGGCCGCCTCTTCGATCGGTCCGGGAGCCACCAACATGGTGACCGCAGCCAGCGTCGCGCACGCCAATCGCCTGCCGGTGCTCCTGCTTGCCGGCGACGTGTTCGCCGGCCGTCTTCCCGATCCGGTCCTGCAGCAGGTCGAGCACTTCCATGATCCATCGCTCACCGTCAACGATGCGTTCCGGTCCGTCACCCGCTATTGGGACCGCATCACGAGGCCGGAGCAAATCCTCCAGTCGCTGCCCCAGGCGGTCGCCACGATGCTCGATCCTGCCGATTGCGGGCCGGCGTTCCTGGCGCTCTGCCAGGACACCCAGGGCGAAGCCTATGACTATCCCGAGCGCTTCTTCGAAAGGCGGGTGCACGAGCCGCGCCGTCCCCGTCCCGATCGCGGCGAGGTGGCGCGCGCCGCAGCCGTGCTCAAGAACGCCAGGCGGCCGCTGATCATCGCCGGCGGCGGCGTCCATTACTCGGAGGCCGGCGCCGAGCTGGCGTCGTTTGCCGAGAAGCACGGCATTCCGGTAGTCGAAACCATTGCCGGGCGGGGGATCATGACCCACGCGCATCCCATGAACGCCGGACCCCTCGGCGTCATCGGCTCGTCCTCCGCCAACGCGCTGGCGGGCGAAGCCGATGTCGTGGTGGCGATCGGCACGCGGCTGCAGGATTTCACCACCGGCTCCTGGTCCGTGTTCCAGCAGGAGGATTTCAGGCTCATTTGCGTCAATGCGGCCCGCTTCGATGCCGGCAAGCATCTTTCTCTCCCCGTCGTCGCCGATGCCCGGGAAGCCGTGGTCGAGCTCGGTGCTGCGATCGCCGGCTACCGGGCCCCGGCTGCCTGGGCAGAGAAGGCGAAGACCCTCTACGGCGCCTGGAACGAAATCGTGGCCGAGCGCACCCGGGCGACCAACACCGACCTGCCGAGCTATGCGCAGGTCGTGGGTGCGGTGAACCGCAGGGCCGGCGAGAAGGACCGGGTCGTCACTGCCGCCGGCGGATTGCCGGGCGAGCTCACCAAGAACTGGAAGGTCAAGGCCCCAGGCACGTTCGACTGCGAGTTCGGCTATCTCCTGCATGGGCTACGAGATCGCCGGCGGCTGGGGCGCCAAGATGGCGCTGCCCGAGGCCGAAGTGATCGTGATGGTGGGCGACGGCTCATACCTGATGATGAACTCCGACGTCTATTCCTCGGTGCTTTCCGGGCACAAGCTCATCATCGTCGTCTGCGACAACGGCGGCTATGCGGTGATCGACCGCCTGCAGACCTTCAAGGGCGTGCCGTCGTTCAACAACCTGTTGAAGGACACGCGCCACAAAAGGCTGGTCACCGTCGATTTCGCCAGGCACGCGGAAGCCATGGGCGCCATCGCCGAGCATGTACGCTCGCTCGGCGATCTCGAGGCTGCGATCGACCGCGCCAGGCAGGCCGACCGGACCTCGGTGATCGTGATCTCCACCGATGCCCATACCTGGACGCCGGGGGACGCCTGGTGGGACGTCGGCATGCCGGAAGTGTCGTCCAGCGACAAGGTCAAGGCCGCCCGCACCGATCACATGGCGCAGAAACACAAACAGCGCGCCGGCGTCTGAACGACCCGCGCAGGAACTTATCCGTCACACCGCAATTCGTCATCCCCGCGCCCCAGCGGGGATCCAATGAAGCAGCGCAGCATTCCTGCATGGGTTGAGCGTTTCGTACGGATCACTACACGCGGATTTTCATTACCTCGATGAAATTTACCATTAAATCCCCGTTTGGCGAGCTTGTGAAGAAAATCATCAACGGCGATGGTGCTGCGACGCTTCATTGGATTCCCTCTTGCGAGGGGATGACGGTTTTGGTTGGGTGCGAAGGAAACAATCGTCATTGCCGCTTTTCCGGCAATGACGACGGCGTTGGGCCTATGCAGCTAATGCGCTAAGCCTTCGCCCATGTATGCCCACCTGGAACTATCTGAGTGAAGCCATGAACATCGATACATTCAATACGAGCTCGCTGAAGGGCAAGGTTGCCATCGTCACCGGCTCGACCCAAGGGCTGGGCGAGGCCGTCGCGCATCTGTTCGCCGACCGCGGCGATCGCCGGCCTCGTCGTCACCGGCCGCAACGCGGCGCAAGGGCGAAAGGTCAGGGCGGCGCTCGAAGACAAGGGCGCCAAGGCGATCTTCGTCGCGGCCGACCTTGCCGCATGGAGGACTGCCGCGCAAGATCGTCGCCGAGGCCGACAAGGCCTTCGGGCGCGTCGATATCCTGGTCAATTCCGCCGGCATGACCGACCGCGGCACGATCTGGGACACCGAGCCGGAGCTGTTCGACGACATGTTCGCGGTCAATGTGCGCGCGCCGTTCTTCCTGATGCAGGACGCGCTCAAGGTCATGAAGCGCGAGAAGATCGAGGGCTCGATCGTCAACATCATCTCGATGTCCGGCCATGGCGGCCAGAGCTTCATCACCGCCTATTGCGCCTCCAAGGGGGCGCTCATCACGCTGACCAGGAACGTCGCCTATTCAGCGTCATGAACCACCGCATCCGCGTCAACGGCCTGACCATCGGCTGGATGGACACGCCGGGCGAGGACCGCATCATGAAGACCTATCACGGCGCGAAGGACGGCTGGCTCACGCAGGCCGAAGAGGAGCCGGCCGTTCGGGCGCCTGCTCAAGCCGGCCGAGGTCGCGCGCGCGGTGGCCTATCTCTCGAGCGCGGAAAGCGGGCTGATGACGGGCTCGATCATCGACTTCGACCAGCAGGTGCGGGGCGCCACGAGGCGCCGGCCACGCCTCCTCCCCTGCCCGCCTGATCGGGGGGGGGGGGGGGGGGGGGGGGGGGGGGGGGGGGGGGGGGGGAAAAAAAAAGGCCCAGTTTTTGTGGCCAGCCCGGCACGAAATTGCGCAGGGAACGCATGACATGCAAATCTCGGCACAACAGCGCCTGGGACTTTCGCCGCCTATCCAGGATCGATATGTTTCGAAAAAGCGGCGGTCTTCGACCTCGACGCAGACCGGGCCGCGATAGCCCGACGTCGGTCAGGGCCGAGAAGAACTGGCCCCAAGTCGACGTCGCCGAGGCCCGGCAGCTTCGGCGTGTGCCAGCCGGAGGGCGAGGATGCCGACGTCGTCGAGCCGGTCGCGGTCGATCCGCGCGTCCTTGGCGTGGACGTGGAACACCGGTCCTTGAACTCGCCGCAGCGGCGCAGGTAGTCCATGTGCTGCCAGATCAGGTGCGACGGGTCGAAGTTGAGGCCGAGGCTGGCCGAGCGAAGTCGGCGAACAGCCGCCGCCAGAGCCGGGGCTGGCGGCCAGGTTCTTGCCGCCCGGCCACTCGTCGCCGGCTGAACAGCATCGGGCAGTGCTCGATGCCGACCCGCACGCCGTGCTCCTCCGGCGAACTTGACGAGCGGCTGCCAGACCTCCAGCAACCGCGGCCAGTTGTCGTCGACCGATTTCGTCCAGTCGCGGCCGATGAACGTGTTGACCATGCTGACGCCGAGCGAGTGCGGCCGCCGCGATGACCTTGCGCAGATGCGCCGACGGCCGCGTCGCTCTCGCCGGGTCGGGCGCGAGCGGGTTCGGGATAGTAGCCGAGGCCGCTGATTGCCACGCCGGCCTCGGCCGTGTCCGCGCGGACGTCGTCGGCCTTTCCGCCGTGAAGTCGGTCACGTCGAGGTGCGTCACGCCGGCGTAGCGGCGCTCGGCTTTGCCGGCCGGCCAGCACATCAGCTCGACGCAGTCGAAGCCGGTCTGAGCCGCGAACTGCACGACTTCGGCAAGCTTGAGATCGGGAAAGATGGCACTGACAAAACCGAGCTGCATGATTCATCCCTGGCCGGCTGAAGTATTCACCAATCCATATCGCATCATTGGCGAGGGTTGCCAGTCCAGCGGATCGCTTCTACCTATCGGGCCAGCCGCCCGCACTCGTGGAGCGGTTACTGCTTCCGCTGATAGGAAAAGCGCGTAAATCAAAGTCCTTGAGCAACCTATCCCGCCGGGAGCCCCCCTCGGGAGACGACCCCGAGGCTACATTCCGCTTGGCGAAGCATGCGTGACAGAAGACTTTCATGACCGAGCGCAAGTACCCCCGCGATTACAGCCTCATCGGCCGCGATACCCGATATGCAGAGGAACATGGCCTGGCTGCGGCCCAGTGGTATCAGGTACCGATCCCGCGCAAGCGCCTCAAGGAGCTGATGCAGCGCCGCGACAGCCCGGCGATCCGTGACACCATCATCTGGTTTGCCTCCTTCTTCGTCACCGGCGGACTTGCCTGTTTTTTCTGGCCAACCTGGTGGTCGCTGCCGTTTTTCCTCGCTTATGGCGTTCTCTACGGGTCATCGTCGGATTCGCGCTGGCATGAATGTGGCCATGGAACAGCGTTCCGCACCCGGTGGATGAACGACATCATGTATCACATTGCCTGCTTCATGATCATGCGCAACCCGACCGCGTGGCGCTGGAGCCACACCCGCCACCACACCGACACCCTGATCGTAGGCCGCGATCCCGAAATCGCAGTGATGCGCCCAACCGTGGTGCTGAAGGTGATCTGCGATGTTCTTCGCCATTCCGCAGACCTCGACTGCGATCAGGAAGATGCTGATCTACGCTTCGGGCCGCATCCCGCGGAAGAGCAGACCTTCATCCCCGAAATGGAGCGGCACAAGGTCGTTCTGGTGGCCCGCATCTGGCTCGTGATCCATCTCGCTGTCATGGCGCTCGCGATCTCCACGGGCTCCATTGTGCCCATGCTGTTGGTCGGGCCACTGCCGACCATGTACGGCGCCTGGGTTCATGTCATGACGGGCATCACCCAGCATGGCGGTCTGGCCGAGGATGTGCTCGATCATCGCCTCAACAGCCGCACCGTCCTCATGAATCCTGTCCTGCGCTTCATCTATTGGAACATGAACTACCATATCGAGCATCACATGTTCCCGATGGTGCCCTATCACGCGCTGCCCGGGCTACATGAGGAGATGCAAACCCTACATGTCCGCCGCCAAGCTCGCAGCGTGCTCGCGGCCTACCGCGAGATCATTCCGGCGCTGATCCGGCAGATCAGGGATCCGGCCTAGGCCATCGAGCGCAAACTGCCGGATGGTGTGCCGTCGGTGACCGTCCCGGCGGCGGCATAGCGAGCTGGATCGAAGGAACGATTGATGGCCAAATGGGTCGAAGCTTGCGCCGCCGAGGATATCGACGAGGAAGATGTGATCCGTTTCGATCATCGCGGGCGAACCTTCGCGATCTATCGTTCGCCCGAGGATGAGTACTACGCCACCGACGGCTTGTGCACCCATGAACAGGCCCATCTCGCCGACGGGCTGGTGATGGACAACCTCGTCGAATGCCCCAAGCACAACGGCCGCTTCGACTACCGCACCGGCGCCGCCAAGGGCGCGCCGGTCTGCATCAACCTCAAGACCTATCCGGTCAAGGTTGAAGCCGGAAGCGTCCTGATCGATCTCGGCTGAACGGCCTAATATCGTGTTCGATCGTCGACTTCGACCAGCAGGTCGGGACGAGGCGCGGTCACAGCTCCGGCCTTGAGTGCATGACCAATTGCGATAGAGTGAAGGAAATAGCAAGGGAGGAAGAAAATGTTTCGAAAATTCCTGATTACGGCAGCCTTTGCCGCATCGTCGCTGCTGGCGGCGGGAACTGCATGGGCCGACATTACGATCCTCGTGCCGTCCGGCAGCGAAGGCGACGGATTCAGAGCCGCCGCCGCGGACTACGCCACGATGAAGGGGAGCAAAGTTGAGATCGTCCAGGCGCCCTACAGCCAACGTTTTCGAGCAGGGCGCCAATGCCGGAGCGACCAAATCAGGCGTCTTCGACATCGTCCTGATGGACGATCCATGGATTCCGTTCTTTGCCGAGAACGGCCATCTCGAAGACCTGACGACCTACTTCACCGCCCTGGGCGACCACGGCCGGACAACGACTTCCTGGCGAAATCGCTGGCCGTTTGCCGCAACCTTACAATACCGGCCCCTTCGTCTGTATCCCCTATGTCGGCAATGCGCAGATGTTCTTCTATGACGGCGCCAAGTTCGCCGAGCAGGCGTACCGGCGATCCCAAGACATGGGATGAGTGATGAAGGCCGCCAGGGGCATCACCGATGCGGTGGCGGCCGAACCTACGGCTACGTGTTCCGCGGCGGCCAGGGCAACAACGGTCGTCGCCGACTTCATGCCGATCCTTTGGTCCTATGGCGCCGACCTGTTCAACGCCGACCGCAGCAAGGCGGCGCATCGATACGCCCGAGGGCGCAAGAAGGCCATGGCGGCTTTCATGGCCCTGGGAAAACGGTCTCGCCGACCGGCGTCGAGAGCTCGGCGCCGGACGAGGTGGGGCGTGCCATGACCCCGGAATCGCGGCTTCCTCGATCAATTGGCCGAACTGGGTCGGCGACCTTCGAGACCCGAGCAGTCGGGTGGTCGGCAAAATCTCCTAACGCCCGATCCCAGCCGGCACCCACGCCGGTTCCTCCGAGATTGGCCATTGGACCATGGGCATCATGTCTGCCTCCAAGAACAAGCAGGAGGCCTTCGACTTCATGGTCTGGGCGACCTCGCCGGAGCAGATCAAGATTTCCGCCACGCGGGGCAATCCGCCGGTCCGCTTCTCGGTCTTCACCGACCCGGAGCTGACATCGCAGGAGAAGTTCCGTCACTTTCCCATTCTGATGGAAGCGATCAACTTCTCAACGCCGCGTCCACGTCATCCCAAGTGGCCGGAGATCGAGAACGCCCTCGGGGTGGAGTTGTCAAAGGCGGTGGCCGGGACGATGTCGCCCGATGAGGCTCTGGCAAACGCCAGGTCGAGCGTCGAAGCGATATGGCCCGCTAGGCCGCCTCCTGAAGCGAAAACGGGAGCGGAGCGTCGAACTCCGCTCCAGATACGTTACGTGACGCTATCGGGATGATCGTCCGCGGCACAGACGCGCCGCGAGCGGCGGGCAGCGGAGGAGCGGGCGACGTAACGGACATGCCCATTTCATCGCGGGAGACCGTGAGGTTGGGCTCGGGGTTTGAGCGCTGGACTGAGCGTCACCTGCGCATTCTGATGCTCGCGCCGGCGATGGTGATACTGGCCGGGCTGACGCTATTCCCGACAGTCTACATGTTCGCGTCGGCGTTACCAGAAGATTAGCCCCGATCCGTCGATTCCGCGCGAATTCGTCGGCATCTCAAATTTCACCCGCATGGCGACCGACCCGCTGTTCCTAAACAGTCTCAGGAACACGATTGTCTTCACCGTCTCCGCAGTGACTGCCGAATTCGTTCTCGGTCTCGCGCTGGCTCTCCTCTTCGACAAATACGTACGCCGCCTGGATTTCCTCAAGACCATATTGATGATGCCGATGATGTTGCCGCCGATCGCCGTGGCCATCACCTGGAAGCTCATCTACCAGCCGCAATTCGGCGTCCTGAACGAGTTGATGTTCCAGCTTGGCCTGCCGCTGCAGGCCTGGGCCGGTGATGTTAACCTCGCGATGTTCTCGATCGTGCTCGCCGACATCTGGCAGTGGACACCGTTCATCTTTCTCCTGATGCTCGCTGGACTCGCCGGCTTGCCGAACGAGCCGTATGAGGCGGCAGCAATCGATGGCGCCTCAGCTTGGCGGCAATTCTGCGATCTGACCCTGCCTTTTCTGAAGCCGGTCATCGCTATCGCCCTCCTTCTGCGCATCATGGATGCGCTCCGCCTCTTCGATCTCGTCTTCATCCTCACTGTCGGCGGGCCGGCAGGAGCGACGGAGACGCTCAGCCTCTACATCTTCAAGGTCGCATTTACTTTCGTCGACATCGGCTATGCTGCGGCGATCTCGTTCTTCGTTCTGGTGGTGACGGTCGTATTTTCGACCTGGTTTATTCGGCGCATGCGGTTGGCGGACTGAAAGCCATGGCAATGCGCACCCCGAACCGGGCAATCTCATGGGGACTCGCCATCGCTCGCCTATATCGCAATCGCGCTGGCTCTTTTCGTTACCCTTTTTCCAATCTACTGGATCGCCGTCACTTCCTTCAAACTCGACCTCGATATCTTCGCGGTGCCGCCGCAGTCTGGTTCCCGGCGAAGCCAACGCTGAAGCACTACTACGCATCGTTCGTTGAGCGTCCCTTCCTGATCTACGCCATGAATAGCCTGATAATCGCCATTGCGACGACCTTCATCTCATTGGTTTTCGGCACTATGGCGGGCTATGCCCTCGCCCGTTTCCGCTACCCCGGTCAGTGGCGCTACCAGTCTCGTTCTGGATCCTGTCGACCCGCATGATGCCGCCGATCGTGACAATGATCCCGCTGTTTCTGTCTTCAACTATTTCAGTCTGCTCAACACCAAGACTGCGGTAGTCGTCGCG
>CAWADI010000015.1:0-14977 GCA_963780765.1 uncultured Alphaproteobacteria bacterium
GAGCCCGGATGGGATCGAACCATCGACCCTCTGATTAAAAGTCAGATGCTCTGCCACTGAGCTACGGGCCCGATCCCGGCGGGCTGGAGTGCGCGGACCATAGGGACGCGCACAACAGGGGTCAATAGGCGGCGCCGGCAATCAGCCGGCATCCGAAGTCATTGAACAGCCGATGGTTCGCTGCCGAGGAACGGGCGCGGCTTGCAGAACACGACCTGCGACCGGATGCTCAGGCAATGGGCGGCTGCCAGTTCCTGCGTCGGAAAGGGTCCGGCCAGCAACAGGAACACCGTTTTGCCGGTATCGTCCTTGGCGTCTTCGATGCGCGGCGTCAGATCGCCCAGTGCCGCCGCGTGGTTGCGCTGCAGAAGAAGCCATCCACGCTCGGCCATGACGCGGTCAGCGAAGGTTGCGAGGTGGATGCCGAAATCACTCGCCGCGACACCCTTATCGACCGATGCCACCTCCGCAACCGCCGGAGCGGAAGGCTCCAGAAGCTCGGCACTGGGCGCCATCGGTTCCGGCAGCGCCTGCGGCGAGGATTGGGGCGGCGGCGGGGTGGGCGGCGCCTGCGCGGCGGGTGCAGGGCTGGAGGGCTCGGGGGCAGCTGCTGGCGCTGCCTCATCGCCGGCGTTCGCCTCCGGCTTTGGCATGGAGCTCCCTGCACCCGCGGATGACTCCGCTTGCGCCTGGACCGCGGCAAGCTTCTGCAGCAGGTCCTGCTTTTCCGAGCGCTCCCTGTCGAGCTCGATCTTCAGCTGCTCGATCTGTTTGCCGAGTGCCTGTGTTTCGACGGGAGCCGCTGCCGGCTCGTCGCCGGCCGTCCGCATGGCCTGCACCGTGCCGACCACCGCGATCGCCAGCCCGACGAAGAGCACGGCCCACGCCATCATCGTCGCGGTAATCCCGAAACTTCGCCCGGGCTTCACCTCATCGAGCGCAATCCGGTTCGGACGGCGGGAGCGCAGGCGCGAAACGTGACCCTCCCGGCGCGGGCTCTGAACGGGATCGAGCGCCTGCCGCAAGGGCCGGGGTGGACCTCGCCGGATTTCGGTTCCATCCTCGCTGAGGGGTTTCGAGCTTCCTTCCACCATGCTACGCACACTCTCCCATCGCAATTGCGTTGAAGTTTAGCGTCAATTTGGGCGATACGATGCTGAAATGCATGAAAAATCAGGAGAATTGGCAAAAATCGGTGCGTACGGCGCCGTTTCGGAGGATTTTCAGCCCCCCGCGCGCTCCGCACCGCACCCCTTTCAGCCCTCGCCCCTGCAGCATTGCGCGAATCGACGGTTGAGGGTCGCCGGGTGACCAGGCTTGCCATCGTGATTCTGGCCGCCGGCCATGGGACGCGCATGAAATCGGCGCTCCCGAAAGTCATGCATGTTGCCGCCGGACGCACGCTGATCGGGCATGTGCTTGCCGCCGCTGCGAAGCTCAAACCTGAACGGGCGATCGTCGTCAGAACTCCAACGGATCGAGGCATCGAGGCGGAGATCCGGAAGTTCCTGCCGCATGCCTTGGCAGCCGATCAGCACGAGCCGCGAGGCACCGGGCATGCAGTGATGATGGCCAACGGTGCACTCCAGGGATTTTCCGGAAACGTCCTCATCGCTGTTTGGCGACTGCCCGAACATCCAGCCCGAAACGCTCGAGCGGCTTGTCGCCATGGTCACAGCGACGACACCTCTTTCGATTGTGGCGTTTTCCGCAGCCGACCCCCATGGCTATGGGCGATTGATCGTTGATCGCGCCGGGAAACTGCGGGCGATCCGTGAAGAGCTCGATGCCTCCGCCAGGGAGCGCGCCATCACGTTGTGCAATTCCGGCATCATGGCCGTGCAATCCGATCTTCTTCGCCGCCTGTTGCCGAAACTGGGCGCCGACAACGCCAAGGGCGAGATCTACCTGACCGATCTCGTAGAGCTCGCCGTCGCCGAGAAGAAACGTGTCGGTCATGTCGTCTGCCCGGAGTACGAAGTGCAAGGCGTGAATACCCGGGCCCAGCTTGCCGGGGTTGCGGCGGTGATGCAGCAGAACTTGCGCCAGCAGGCAATGGCTGAAGGCGCGACGCTCGTTGCCCCGGAGACGGTTTTCTTTTCTGCCGACACCAGGCTCGGCCGCGACGTCGTCATCGAACCCAACGTGGTTTTCGGTCCTGGCGTTGAAATCGCCGACCGCGTCACCATTCGCAGCTTTTGCCACATCGAGGGAACCCGGATAATGGAGCGTGCCATCGTTGGGCCTTTTGCCCGGCTCCGGCCCGGTACTACCATCTCGGAAGATGCCCACATCGGCAACTTCGTCGAGATCAAGAATGCGACGATCGGCCAGAGGCGCCAAAGCCAATCATCTGGCTTATGTGGGCGACGCCCGGGTAGGGGCCGAAGCGAACATCGGCGCCGGGGCGATCACCTGCAACTATGACGGCTTCGACAAACACGCGACCGAGATCGGCGAGCGGGCGTTCATTGGATCG
Source organism: uncultured Alphaproteobacteria bacterium (assembly GCA_963780765.1). Taxonomy (GTDB): domain Bacteria; phylum Pseudomonadota; class Alphaproteobacteria; order Rhizobiales; family Aestuariivirgaceae; genus CAWHQZ01. Next base: position 2,480 of record CAWADI010000015.1, read on the forward strand.
AACAGCTCGCTCGTGGCGCCGGTGAAAATCGGCGATGGCGCCTATATCGGCTCGGGCAGCGTGGTCGGCCGCGATGTGGAGGCCGATGCGCTGGCGATCGAGCGGGCGGAGTTCAAGGTGAAGCCGGGGTGGGCAGCGCGGTTTCGCAATGCGAAGAAGGCTCGCAAGGCGAGGTCCGATGGCTAGATGTCGGGCAATGTGAAATGTGTGGCATCGTAGGCATTCTCGGCACCGCGCCGGTCGCCCGTCCGCTGCTCGATGCGTTGCGACGCCTCGAATACCGCGGCTATGACTCGGCAGGCATCGCCACCATCGAGGACGGCCGCATCGAGCGCCTGCGCGCGCCCGGCAAGCTCACCGAGCTTGCCCGCAAGCTCGACGGGCGCGAACTTGCAGGCACCGCCGGGATTGGCCACACCCGCTGGGCGACGCACGGTGCGCCCAACGAGATCAATGCCCATCCACACGTCGTGGGCGATGTTGCGGTGGTTCACAACGGCATCATCGAGAACTTCCGCGAGCTCAAGAACGACCTGCGCGATGCCGGCGTGGGCTTCGCCACAGAAACCGACACCGAGGTCGTGGCCCATCTGGTGGCGAGGTCCATCGCCGACGGCCTGCGGCCGAAGGAGGCGGTTGGCAAGGCTCTCGGCCGTCTGAAGGGGGCGTTCGCGCTGGCGTTCCTGTTCGCCGGCGAGGACGACCTGCTGATTGCGGCTCGCCGGGGGCCTCCGCTGGCAATCGGGCATGGCGAGGGCCAGATGTTCCTGGGCTCGGACGCCATTGCGCTCGCTCCCTTCACCAACCGGGTCACGTACCTGGAGGACGGCGACTGGGCCGTCATCGGCCGCAATTCGATCGAAATTTTCGATGCCGCCGGCGCCGGGATTGCGCGGGCGATGACCTTCACCCAGGCCTCCTCGATGCTGGTGGACAAGGGCGGCCACCGCCATTTCATGGCCAAGGAGATCGCCGAACAGGCGGAAGTGGTTGGTCACACGCTCGCCGAATACGTCGACCTCGCCGAGCGGCGGGTGAGCCCGCCGGACAAGTTGCCCTTCGACTTTGCCGCACTCGACCGCATCACCATCACCGCCTGCGGCACCGCCCACATCGCCGGCCTCGTCGCGAAATACTGGTTCGAAAGGATCGCCCGCTTGCCGGCCGACGTCGACATCGCCTCGGAGTTCCGTTACCGCGAGGCGCCGCTGGCCAGAAACGGGCTTGCCGTTCTGGTATCGCAGTCGGGCGAGACGGCTGACACGCTGGCGGCTCTGCGCTACTGCCGGGAGCAGGGACAGCACACGCTGGCCATTCCGAACGTGCCCGAGTTCATCGATTGCGCGCGAAAGCGACTTCGTCATGCGCACCTATGCCGGCCCCGAGATCGGCGTGGCATCCACGAAGGCCTTCAGCTGTCAGCTCATGGTGCTGGCCATTCTGGCGATCGTGGCGGCAAAGGCGCGCGGCATTCTCAGCGAGCGGCGGGAACGCGAATTGGTGGATGCTCTGGCTGAAACACCCCGGCACTTGAACACAATCCTCAAGGACGAGCGGTCCATTGCCGAGGTGGCGCGCAAGATCGCCACGGCGCGTGACGTGCTCTTTCTCGGACGCGGGATCAACTATCCCATCGCGCTCGAGGGTGCGCTCAAGCTGAAAGAGATTTCCTATATTCATGCCGAAGGGTATGCGGCGGGGGAGCTCAAGCATGGGCCGATTGCGCTCATCGACGAACACATGCCGGTCATCGTCATCGCGCCGCATGACGACCTCTATGACAAGACCATTTCGAACATGGAGGAGGTGGCCGCGCGCGGCGGCCGCATCGTGCTGCTGACCGACAGCCGCGGCGCATCGGACAATGAGAGCAGGGCCTTCGACACGATCCGGGTACCCGAGGCCGACCCGTTCATTTCGCCGTTCCTCTACACGGTGCCCGTACAGCTTCTGGCCTATCACGCTGCCGTGGCCATCGGCACCGATGTCGACCAGCCGCGCAACCTGGCCAAGTCGGTAACCGTCGAGTAACCATCTCCGGGTTCCATCAGCTGCGGGCCCGGCTCACAGCCATCCGCAAAAAGACGAGCAGGAATAAGGAGTTGGAGCTTCCGGGAGGGGCGGTATCGTAGCCCTCGCCCTTAGCCAACCCTTAACCTTATTTGGCGACGATGCGGCTCTATGGACACCCGTAAGTTGTTTATTGCGTCCCTGTTCACTGGAGTTCTTGCTGCAAGCGCGGCGGTGCCGGTTGTCGCGGACGCTGCGCCATCGGCTATTCAGAACCACATCGACAAGGGCTATGCAGCGCTCTCGGCCGGCGACGGCGATGCGGCCGCTGCGCTCTTCACGAAAGCCATTGAATTGCGTTCGCTCGACGACTTGGAGCTTGCAACCGTGCTCGTCAATCGCGGCCTGGCGTATCAGACGCGCACGCAGTACCAGCGCGCCATCGACGATTACTCGGCAGCGCTGCGGCTGGCAAGACTGCCTTCCGCCGCCAAGGCGGCTACGCTCTACAATCGCGGTCTTGCCTATCAGAAGCTCGCTCGACCTCACCTGGCTATCGATGACTTTACGAGCGCGCTGTTCGTCAATTCCGGGCTCGCACATGCCTACTACAGTCGTGCCAACGCATTGCGCGACACGGGGCAATATCTCTTTGCCCTGGGCGACTACGAGAAGGCTGCGCGCTACGGCTATCCGGAAGCGCATCTGCCGCTGTATGGCCAGGCAGTGACCTACACGCTTCTCAAGCGGCCGCAGCATGCCAGGCAGTTCCTGCTCCAGGCCCTGGCTCTCAAGTCGGACTTCACCGCGGCTCAGAAGAAGCTCGAAGAACTGACGGCCGGCGAAACGGCAATTGTCGCCCATACCGACGCGCCGCAGCCCGACAGCGGTCCGTTTTTTGACCTGATGACGAACCGCATCGATGAGATCGTCGCGGCCTCCCTGTCGCCGATCCCGGCCGACCGGGTGGTCCGCTACACCGGGGTGAAGAGCTCGCCGCTGCCGCCGCGCCAGCTCCTGGAAGCTGCCGAGCAGGTCGAGTTTGCGACAATCGTTTTGCCTCAGCACCGCTCCGTCTCGCTGGCCCAGATTCCGAACGCCATGTCTCCGGCATTCGTCATCAGCGACAGGCAAGTCTTCGTGAAAGACCAGGAGCGCATCGCCTCGGCCGGCGATGCCAACGACGTCACCATCGAGCCTGTGTCAGCGCCCGCTGCTTTGGCCGCCAAGGAGATACCGCCGCCCGAGACCGATATGGTTCCACCCGCTGCAGATCCGCCGCCGCTCAGCGGCTGGCTGGTCCAGGTAAATTCGCAGCGCAACGAGGGCGCCGCATGGTCTGCCTGGAGCAAGATACAGAGCAAGCACGCAAAGCTCTTGTCCGTTCATTCGGCGGTGGTGCAGAAGCATGATCTCGGCAGCGATGGCGTCGTCTTTCGTTTGCGCATCAAGGACCTGGCGACCAGGAGCGACGCGGCGAGCCTGTGCGGGAAGCTCAAGAAGCGCGGCCAGGACTGCTACGTTACCCAGGCGGGGACCTGAAACCACAGCCTGCCAAACTGCGCCGCCGGCTCACTTATCAGGCCAGTCCTAGGTCCGAAGGCGATTCCACTTTGGCGGAGCATGCTCTATTGTAGGCCCACGCCGGCAGGATGGGATTCCGGCCATCGACCAGACGAGGAACATGCCGGATCCGCAACTGCACGTGCCTGTGGAATCGCCTCTGACCCTTCGCTTGACGACCTTTGCCAGGCTCAGGGCCTACTTCCTCACCGGTCTCGTCATAACGGCCCCGATCGCCATCACCCTGTGGGTGGTCTGGTGGTTCGTCAGCTGGGTCGATGGCCTGGTGAAGCCCTTGCTGCCGTCGGCCTCCAACCCCGACAATTATCTGCCGATGGCGATACCGGGCTTCGGGCTGATCATCGCCATTTTCGGCCTCGTGATGATCGGCGCGCTGGCGGCCAACTTTTTCGGCCGCGCCGTCATCCGCTTCTGGGACCGCATCCTCAACCGCATGCCGGTGGTGCGCAACATCTACAAGGCGCTGAAGCAGATCTTCGAAACCGCCGTCACCCCCGGAGGCTTTTCCTTTCATAAGGTCGGGCTGATCGAGTTTCCCCGCCCGGGACTCTGGTCGATCGTGTTTGTCGCCCGCAACCTGTCGCGCGACGGCGAGATCGTCCAGAAAACGAGCGGCGAGGACATGGTGGCCGTATTCGTGCCGACCACGCCGAACCCGACCTCGGGCTACCTGTGCTATGTGCGGAAGTCCGAACTCATCATGCTCGACATGTCGATCGAAGATGGCATCAAGGCGACCGTTTCAGCCGGGCTCGTCGGTGCTGATCCTCGGGGCTCCGTCAAGAGGCTGACGGCCATAGCTGCCCGCCGCGACGAGAAGGTCGTCGCTGAGCCTCAGCCTGCGGCGAGGAGGCGCACAGCTTCCTCGCGCTCGAAAAGATAGAGCAGCGTCCGCAACGCCTCGCCGCGGTCCGATTGCAGGCTCGGATCGCGCTCCAGCACCTCACGGGCATCTTCCCGTGCCTCGGCCAGCAGATGGCCATGAAGCCCGAGGTCGGCAAGGCGAAACAGGGGTAACCCGGACTGCCGTGTTCCCAATGCCTCGCCGGCGCCCCGCAGCGCCAGATCTTCTTCGGCGATGAGAAACCCGTCATCGCTGGTCCGCAGGATTTCAAGCCGCTTTCTTGCCATCTCGCCCAGTGGCTCGGCATAGAGCAGGATGCACGAGGACCGCCGTTCGCCTCGTCCCACACGACCTCGCAGCTGGTGCAGTTGGGCAAGCCCGAAGCGCTCCGCGTTTTCGACGATCATGATCGAAGCCTGCGGCACATCGACCCCGACCTCGATCACCGTGGTCGACACCAGAATGGCAATATCGCCCGCCTGAAAGCGCGCCATGGCGTTGTCCTTGTCCGCCCCCTTCATGCGCCCATGAACGAGGCCGACCTTTCCGGGAAAGTGTCCGGAGAGCTGCGAAAAGCGCGCCTCTGCCGCCGCATCGTCGATGATATTGCTCTCGCCGACGAGCGGGCACACCCAGTAGGCACGCTGACCGCCGGCGATTGCCCTTCCCAATGCGTCCGTGACCTCGCCGAGCACGGTCGAGCGGCATCACCCGGGTATCGATTCTCTGGCGCCCGGCGGGGCGCTCGGTCAGGCGCGAAACGTCCATGTCGCCATAGAGCGTCAGGCTCAGCGTTCTGGGGATTGGCGTGGCCGTCATGACCAGAAGATCGGTTGCGCTTCCCGCCTTGGCCTGGAGTGCCAGCCGCTGATGAACCCCGAAGCGATGCTGCTCATCGATGACTACCAGCGCCAGGTTCCGGAAATCGACACCCTCCTGAAACAAGGCATGTGTTCCAATCACGATGTTGCTTTCGCCGACCGTCGCACGCTTGCGCACCTGCTCGCGCGCCTTGCCTTTTTCGCGACCCGTCAGGATATCGATGTTGATCCCCGTGCCGGCCGTCAGCCGCATCGTCGTCGCGAGATGCTGACGGGCCAGAATTTCGGTCGGCACCATGAACGCACCTTGTGCGCCCGCCTCGACGGTGGTGGCCAGGGCGAGCAGCGCGACCACGGTCTTGCCTGACCCGACATCGCCCTGCAGCAGCCGCATCATGCGCTCACCCGCGGCCATATCCTTGAGAATCGTCGCCACCGCCTCGCTCTGCGAGGAAGTGAGCTGGAAGGGCAGGGCGGCGCTAATCTTCTCACGCAGCCGGCCGGTACCCTGAACGGAGCGGCCGCGGGTTTTTTTCAGGTGCCGGCGCACCAGGAGCAATGCCAACTGATTGGCAAGAAGCTCGTCGTAGGCAAGCCGATGCCGAGCCGAGGTGTCGGAGCCTGCCTGCTCAATCGTATCCGGATGGTGCACCGAACGTAGCGCGGCTACAAAGCCGGGGAAGCCGCGTTGCCGGAGCAGGGAGCTTCTCAGCCACTCGGGCAACTGCGGTACGCGCTCGAGCGCCCCACGCGTGGCCTTGCTCAGCATCCGCAGCGACATCCCGGCGCAAAGCGGGTAGACGGGTTCGATCACCGGCAGGCTGGCAAATTCATCGGCGCTCACCACATGGTCCGGATGAACGATCTGCGGCGAGCCCTGATACCAATCGATGCTGCCCGAAACGAAGCGGGCCTCGCCGACCGGCAACAGGCGTTGCAGGTGCTCGGCGAAACCGTGAAAGAACACGAGGGTGATTTCGCCCGTGTCGTCGAAACAGTCGATCCGATAAGGCACGCTCCTGTTGTGCCGTGGCGGCGGCCGGTGGCGGCCGACGGTCACTTCCACTGTCACGATGCCGGCTCGCGGCAGTTGTGATACCGGTGGCCGAAGCCGCCGGTCGATGAAGGCGGATGGCAGATGGAACAACAGATCGACGACGCGCGCCGGCGCCAAAGCTCCTTCGTGCGCCGGCCGCAACAGGGCGTTCAGGCTTTTCTGCACTTTCGGCCCGATGCCTCGGAGAGTCTGGGCTTCGGCAAAGAGAGGATTGAGAATTGCAGGTCGCATGTCTTGGCGCATGTTCCGGAAAATGCTCGCGCGAGCAAGAGCATCCCATTGCACACCGCGGTTCTGCGCCCTAAACAAAGCCGCGTCAGGATGGTCGACGCCCAGCACCGTGATCTCGATGCACGCCGCAGGCAGCTGCTGTGGCGCGCGACGCACCGGGGAACCAGGGAACTGGACCTCGTGCTCGGGGGTTTTGCTGCCGCGCACATTGCCACAATGAACGAAACCGAACTGGCTGAGCTTGAACAACTGGTAGGCCTCGACGATCCTCGCCTCACCGAGTGGATCCTTGGTGGTTCGTCCGTGGACGGCGCATGCCGGTCCGCCATTGCCGCGAGGCTGCTCGCCTGGCGTGAAAAGTTTGCCTGACATGGACTGGGATGCGCGCCCCGCGAGGCCCGGAAGGACGATTCTCTCCCGCCTTCCGCACGGCCTCGATGCCCTGATCCTGGCCGACCTTGCGAAGCGCGCGGCGCCGGCGCTGCACGTCCACATCGCACGGGATGACCAGCGCATGGCGGGGCTGGTCGAGGGGCTGTCATTTTTTGCTCCCGACCTGCCGATACTGAAGTTTCCCGCCTGGGACTGCCTGCCGTACGACCGGGTGTCTCCTGTCGCCGAGGTAGTGGCGGAGCGGCTCGCAACCCTGGCGGCACTGGCCGCAGCCGTCGGGCGCCGCCATCGTCGTGACGACCGTGAACGCCCTCCTGCAGCGGACCTTGTCACCGGATGTCGTTCGCAGCCTCAGCTTCACCGCCGCGCCAGGCAACGTCATCGCCATCGCCGGCATTGAAACCTTCCTAGCCGCCAACGGCTATGTTCGGTCAAGCACGGTCGTCGATTCCGGCGACTTCGCGGTGCGAGGCGGCATTGTGGACATATTCCCGCCGGGCGCCCGCGAACCTGTGCGCTTGGACTTTTTCGGCGATGCACTCGAATCAATCCGAACGTTCGATCCCCTGACGCAGCGCACGACCGGGCAGCTTGACAGGATCAGGCTTCTGCCGGCCAGCGAAGTGCACTTGACCGATGCCACCATGGGCCGCTTTCGCACGCGCTACGCAGCCGAGTTCGGCGGCGTCGATCTCGATGATCCCCTCTATGAGGCGGTGACGGCAGGCCGCCGATATCAGGGCATGGAGCATTGGCTGCCGCTGTTTCACGACAAGCTCAGCACCATTTTCGACCATGTGGGCACTTGCTCGGTGAGCCTTGACCATCTGGTGGAGGAGGCAGCCCGCGCGCGCCTTGACCAGGTCAACGAGTACTTCGATGCCCGCAAGGAGGCGCTCGACAAGGGCAGTTTCGGAGCCGCGCCATACAAACCACTACCGCCGGACCGGCTTCATCTGACGTTTGCGGAGTGGCAAAGCCTTCTCGCTTCCCGCCCCGTCCTGCAGGTTTCGCCGTTTGACCAGCCATCTGCCGCCGGGACACCGGTTCGCTCGGCCGGCGGCCAGGAGGGCCGGACGTTTTCGGCAGAACGCGCCACGCCCGGCACGAACGTATTCGATGCAGTGCGCCTTCATATCGAAGGCCTGCGCAACTCGGGCAAACGGGTGACGATTGCCGCCTGGACGGAGGGTGCGGCCGAGCGCCTCGAGACAATCCTCAAGGACCACGGCGTAGCGCCGATCGCTCGCGCTGCCACCTGGGCCGAAGTGCAGGGCAGGCCGAGCGATGTGATAAGCACGGTCGTTCTCGGGCTGGAGCACGGTTTCGAGACCACCGATCTCGCCTTCCTCGCCGAGCAGGACATCGTCGGCGACCGGTTCGTGCGCCGGGCCCGCAAATCGCGGCGGGCCGGCGACTTCATCTCGGAACTTTCGAGCCTGTCGGCAGGTGATCTCATTGTCCATGTCGATCACGGCATCGGTCGCTTCGAGGGGCTCAAGACAATTCTGGTCCAGGACGCTCCGCACGACTGCCTGTTTCTCCAGTACGGCGGCGGCGACCGCCTGTTTCTGCCGGTGGAGAACATCGAGCTCCTGTCGCGCTATGGCTCCGAGGTCGCCGAGGTCGAGCTCGACCGCCTCGGCGGCGGCGCCTGGCAGAACCGCAAGGCCAGGCTAAAGCAAAGAATCAGGGAAATTGCCGATGAGCTGATTCGCACGGCCGCGGCCCGACAGCTCAGGGAAGGTGAGGTCATCACGCCGGGCGACGGGCTCTATGACGAGTTCAACGCCCGTTTCCCCTATGAGGAAACGGACGATCAGCTTGCCACCATCGAAGCGGTCGAAGCGGACCTGGCGAGAGGCCGGCCCATGGACCGGCTGGTGTGCGGCGACGTGGGCTTCGGCAAGACCGAGGTTGCGTTACGTTCTGCCTTCATGACCGCCATGAGCGGCAGGCAGGTGGCCGTCGTCGTGCCGACGACGCTGCTGGCGCGCCAGCATTCCGCTACTTTCCGGGAACGTTTCCAGGGCTATCCCGTGCGCATTGCCCAGGCCTCGCGGCTGGTCGGCCGCAAGGAGATCAAGGAGGTCAAGTCCGGGCTTGCCGACGGCACCGTCGATATCGTGATCGGCACGCACGCGCTGCTCGCCAAGGACGTTGTCTTCCGCGACCTGGGGCTTCTCGTCATCGATGAAGAGCAGCATTTCGGAGTCAAGCACAAGGAGAGGCTGAAAGAGCTCAAATCCAGCGTGCACGTGCTGACACTGACTGCCACGCCGATTCCGCGCACACTGCAGCTGGCACTCACCGGCATCCGCGAACTTTCGATCATCGCTACCCCGCCGGTCGACCGGCTGGCGGTCAGAACCTACATATCCCCCTTCGATCCGGTCATCATTCGGGAAGCCCTGCGCCGCGAACTCTATCGCGGCGGACAGTGTTTTTACGTCGTCCCGAGGATTTCCGATATCGAAGAGATCGCCGCGCTGCTCCGCGAGCTCGTTCCCGAGGCGCGGGTGGCTGTCACCCATGGCCGGCTGGCGCCGACGGAGCTCGAGGACGCCATGGCCGGCTTCTATGACCGCAAGTTCGACATTCTGTTGACGACCACGATCATCGAATCCGGGCTCGATATCCCCACCGCCAACACACTGATCGTGCATCGCGCCGACATGTTCGGGCTGGCGCAACTCTACCAGCTGCGTGGCCGAGTCGGCCGGGCCAAGCAGCGCGCCTATGCATTGCTCACGACCCCGCCCGGCCGCGTGCTGACGGAAGCCGCCGACAAGCGCCTGCAGGTGCTGCAGGCGCTCGACTCGCTGGGCGCCGGCTTCACCCTGGCGAGCCATGATCTCGACATCCGCGGAGCCGGAAACCTGCTCGGCGAGGAGCAGTCGGGTCACATCAGGGAAGTCGGCTTCGAGCTCTACCAGCAGATGCTCGAAGAGGCGGTGGCGAACCAGAGGGCGGAAGGCAAACCCCTGGAAACAGCCGACACCTGGTCGCCACAGATCAATATCGGAACATCGGTAATGATCCCCGAACATTACGTTCCCGATCTCCAGGTTCGCCTTGGGCTCTACCGCCGGCTCGCCAACTTCCGGAACGACGATGACATCGACGCATTTGCTGCGGAACTGCATGACCGGTTCGGCGAGATCCCGGCGGAAGTGAAACATCTGCTCGACGTCGTTGCGATCAAGCTCCTGTGCCGCGATGTCAATGTCGCGGGTCTCGATGCCGGTCCCAAGGGTGCGGTGCTGACCTTCCGCAACAATACCTTCGCCAACCCCGAGGCGCTGGTCGCCTGGATTACGGGTCAGGGCTCCCTGGCTAAACTCAGGCCAGACATGAAGCTTGTGATCAGGAGATCCTGGGAGTCTGCGGAAGAGCGCCTGTTGGGTTCTCGGCAACTGATGACCCAATTACAGAAACTGGGCGCGGCAGCTTGAGGCGCGCGCACCTTACGTCTCGGGCCTCAAATCGACAACGTAAACGATCTTTTTTCTACCTACGATCAAGCATATAATCTCTGGCAAGGTCCTCTTTGACGCAGGTCAAGGAATCTTTCCCCGTTTGGTACATCAGTGATCAGGCGTTCTCGCCAGTGATTAATGGAGTGAGTTATGCGAACTCTCAAATATCTGCTGCTTGCCGCGGCGTTAGGCGGCCTCGTGACCCTATCGCAAAGCAGTTCGGCTAGCCCCCTGGCCGCCGGGGTGACCGAAGCAGGTTCGGCAGCATCGGAGTTGACCTCCGGTCTGGTCGAAAAGGTCGGTCACAGGAGATATTACGGTCACAGGAGGTATTACGGCAATAGAAGGTATTACCGTCGTTATCCTCATCGCCGTTATTACCGTCACCGCTATCGTCGCTACTACGATGACGACTATTACAATAACGGCTACTACCCTGCTTACGGCTACTATCCCTATTATTACCCTTACCGTCGCCACTATGCCTATCCAGGGCCGTTTATCGGTGTGCCGTTTATCACCTTCGGCTTCGGAGGCTTCCGCGGCGGCTGGGACGACTAAAGAGTTATTGATCCTGCACATTCGCTTGTGGGTGAAGTGATTTCACTTCACCCACAAATCTTTGGTCTTGGCCTCCGCCCGACCAGCTGCTGCGGGTGCTCCGGCTCAGGTTTTTGCGGTTAAGCAGCGGCTGCCATCAAACGATGATTATGCACGGTCCACATTCGTTCAGCCCGTGCTCGGCGATCACCTCGCGCAAACCCTTGAAGCTGCTCTGGGTGCCTTCTTCATCGACCAGAAAGGCCGAGTACAGTTCGTTCGTCGCATCATCCAGGGTCGCGATCAGGTCGAACTGCTGATCGCAGCCGGGCAGCCAGGCAATGCTGCTGCATCAGGACGGCTCACGTCATTGCTTGGCGGTGAACTCCCGGTACCGCTCGCGATACAGCTGCTCGACGCTCTGTGCCCACCCCTCCGGGACCCGCCTGGGCGACGGCTTGCCAAGCCGCCGATCGTTCAGCCCCTCGAGGCCCTCTTCCTCATGGCGCTGATACCAGCGCCGGAAGGTCCGTTCGCTGATCCCCAGGATCTCGCCCGCCTCCGCCTGGCTCAACTCCCCGCCCGCCCAACGTTCCCGAACCGTCTCGAACTTCATCCGTCTCAATCCTTGCAGCACCTCTGTCCGTTGCATCCTCGCCCCCTCGTTTGGAGCGATTCAAAAACCGGACAGATCGTGTGCTATCGACACTTCTGCCTTCGTACCCTTGACGCAAAGGCATAGAATGAAGCGGATTTCAAAATCGGGACACTAGCTTGACCGCCGTGACCTTGAGGGCGCCGCGCGCCGCCGCTATCGCCGGGATCGTCTTTTCGATTCTGCTGATCACCAGTCTTGTGATCCTAAGGCTTTCCGTGCCGGCCGATCCGCTGGAGGCGGGGGCGTGGCTGCGTACCCGTGCGAGCACCGTTGCACTGGCGCTGAACCTGCTGCCGTTCGCGGGCATCGCCTTCTTATGGTTCATCGGCGTGTTGCGCGACCGCCTCGGCGCTCGGGAGGATCGTTTCTTTGCCACCGTCTTTCTCGGCAGCGGGCTGCTGTTCCTCGCCATGTTGTTCTTCTCTGCCGCGGTGGCGGGCGGCGTCATCATCGCCTATGTGGCCATGCCCGATCAGCTGCTTGGCTCCCCCACCTTCACTTTCGCCCGCGCCATTACCTACGAGATCATGAACGTCTACGCGATCAGAATGGCAGGGGTGTTCGTGATCGCTACGTCCACGCTCGCTTTACGCACTGGATTTATCGCGCGGTGGATCGCATTCGTAGGCTATGCGGTGGCTCTGGTACTTCTGTTCAGCAGCCGTTACATCGAAGGAATCTCTGATGGTCTTCCCAGTGTGGGTGCTGCTGGTCAGCTTGCACATCCTCATCCGCAATCTACGCGGAGGGTCTCAAGCGACCGCGCCGGTATTGGAGAAGAAGGCATGAAGGTCGGCAATTATGCCCATGCCAGTCTCTCGTAGTTCTTCAAGACGTCGGGAGCTGGTTCGAACGAGCGTCGCCGACGGACGCGGCGGCAC
>CAWADI010000016.1:0-45045 GCA_963780765.1 uncultured Alphaproteobacteria bacterium
TCTCCTTCACGCCGCCGATCGGCAGCACCAGACCGCGCAGCGAAATCTCTCCGGTCATGGCGGTGTCGCTCTTGGCGGTGCGCCGGGTCAGCAGCGACACGAGGGCCACGAACATCGCAACGCCGGCGCTCGGCCCGTCCTTGGGGATGGCGCCCGCCGGAACGTGGATATGGACGTCGGACTTCTCGAACAGGCCGGGATCGATGCCGAGGTCGGCGGCTCGCGCCTTGACCAGCGTCAGCGCCGCCTGGGCGCTTTCCTTCATCACCTCGCCCAACTGGCCGGTGAGGATCAGCCTGTTGCTGCCGGGCACCCGCGATGCCTCGACGAACAGAATATCGCCGCCGGTCGGCGTCCAGGCGAGTCCGGTCGCTACCCCCGGGATGCTGGTGCGCATGGCGACCTCGTTCTCGAAACGCCGCGCACCGAGGATCGCGTGAAGGGCCTCGCCGTCGATGCGCAGACGCTCCACGCCGCCTTCCGCAATCCGCATGGCCACGTGGCGGCAGAGCGCACCGATATGACGTTCGAGGTTGCGAACGCCGGCCTCGCGGGTGTAGTCGCGGATAATGGTGCGGACCGCCTCGTCGGTGATCTCGCATTGCTCAGGCGTTAAGGCCCGTGGCCGCCAGCTGGCGCTTGATCAGATAGCGGCGGGCAATCTCCAGCTTCTCCTCTTCCGTGTAGCCCGGGAGTTCGATGACCTCCATGCGGTCGCGAACCGGGCCCGGGATGGAGTTGAGGACGTTGGCGGTGGCGATGAACATTACTTTGGAGAGATCGAACGGCACGCCCAGGTAGGTGTCGCGAAAGGTCGCGTTCTGCTCCGGATCGAGCACTTCGAGCAGGGCCGAGGACGGATCGCCGTGGAAGCCGGCGCCAAGCTTGTCGACCTCATCGAGCATGAGCACCGGGTTGCGCGTGCCCGCCTTGCGGATCTGCTGAATGATGTTGCCGGGCAGGGCGCCGATATAGGTGCGCCGATGGCCGCGGATTTCGGCTTCGTCATGCACGCCGCCGAGGCTGAGGCGGGCAAACTTGCGGCCCGTCGCGCGGGCGATACTCTGGCCGAGCGAGGTCTTGCCGACGCCGGGCGGGCCGACGAAGCAGAGGATCGGGCTCTTGCCGTCGGGATTGAGCTTGTGCACGGCGAGATACTCGAGAATGCGACGCTTGATCTTGGGCAGGCCGTAGTGGTCCTCATCGAGAATGCGGCGGGCCTCGGCGACGTCGATGGCATCCGGGCTCAGCTTCGACCACGGCAGATCGATCAGCCAGTCGAGGTAGTTGCGGATCATTCCGTATTCGGGCGAGGCGTCCGGCATGCGCTCGAGGCGCTTCAGCTCCTTGCGGGCCTGGTCCTCGGCATCCTTCGGCATGCCGGCCTTGTCGATCATGCCGCCGAGCTCGGTGATCTCAACGGATTTGTCGTCACCTTCGCCCAGCTGCTTCTGAATATGCCGGAGCTGCTCGCGCAGAATGTGCTGGCGTTGCTGGGAAGACAGCGATGCCTGCGTCTGCTCGCCGATTTCCCTGGTCAGCTTCAGCACCTCGATGCGCTCCGGTGATGAACGCCAGCACCTTGTCGAGGCGCGCCTTGACGTCGATGGTTTCCAGCACGTCCTGCTTTTCGGCAGGCGAGATGTCGCTGATGCCGGCGATGAAATCGGCGAGTGCGGAGGCTGACTCCAGACCCTCGATGGCTCCCGCCACTTCCGCGGGAACGTTGGGCAGCAGCTGGAGCGCCGTGCGTGCCCGCTCGCGCAGGAGGTTGACGCGGGCCTCGATGTCCGGGGTCAGTACTTCCGAAACGCCGATCTCCTCGATGCGGGCGGCCAGAAACGGGAAACCGGGGAGGAATTCGACGATGCGAAAGCGGTGCACACCCTGGCAGATCGCGTGATGCGACCCGTCAGGGGCGGTGACGTAGCGGAGGATGCGGGCGACCGTGCCGATCTTGTGCAGATGTTCGGGCTCCGGATCTTCGACGGCGGGATCGGTCTGCAACAGGACACCGAGCATCCGCTCGGTGCGGACAGCGTCCTGGGCAGCCGCAATGGACGCCGGCCTGCCGATCGCCATCGGCAGCATCATGCCGGGAAACAACACAGCCTGGCGCACCGGCAGGATGGCGAGGGAGCCGTCTGGAAGCGGCGCGCGCGCTTCGCTCTTGCCGGCGGGTTGCTGAGGCGTTGGGTCGTTCATGTCCTTGGTGTCTCGCGATCAGACCAGTTTCGTGAGGCTGACATAGAGGCAGCCGCGCTCGAGTTCCGAGCGGGTAAGCTTCGAACCTTGCGGCCGGCAGGCGGATGCGCCGCTCGAAGCGGCCATAGGGTATCTCGATGCGGTGGATGGCAGCACCACGAGTGTCGAACGGCGGCCGCCGCAAGTCCCGCAATCACCAGCGTCTGGCCGTCGATCGACACGTCGAGATCGCGCGTTTCGACCCCCGGCAGTGCCGATATGATCCGAAGTTCCTCCCCGGTCTCGAAGATATCGACCGGCGGCTCCCAGCAGGGTTGCCTCACTGAAAGGCCGGGCTGGAAAAACTGCCGGTGAAGCCCTTCGGCGCGTTCGATCATCGCCAAGGCCTCGGCCCACATCCAGCGTCTGGGATCATCGGCGGCCATCTAAGTTCCTCGTTCCTTGAAGTTGCCACGCGGCGATCACCCGGCAGGCGCTTATGTGGATGCGCCTGGCGACAAATAAAAGACTTGCGAGCCTGGAAGCGGGCGCGTTTCGAGCAGACTGCCGTTGCAAAGGCCGGGCACAGCTAAGAGCCGAAACGCTACCGCGCCAGCCAGCCGCCGTCGACGGGGATCACAGTTCCGGTGACGTAGCCGCTCCCCGGTGAGGCAAGAAACAGCACCGCTGTCGCCAGGTCTTCCGGCACTCCCCAGCGGCCCGCCGGAATGCGGCTCAGAATTTCCCGCGAGCGTTGGGCGTCATCGCGCAAGCCTTGGGTGTTGGCCGTCACCATATAGCCGGGCGCAATGGCATTGACGGTGATGCCATGGCCCGCAAGCTCGTTGGCGGCGGCGCGCGTCAGACCCGCCACGGCGTGTTTGCTGGCGGCGTAGGCAGCGACCCTGATGCCGCCCTGGAACGACAGCAGGGAAGCGATGTTGACGATGCGCCCCGGGCGGCCGGTCCTGACCATGTGATTGGCCACCGCGCGCGTCAGCGCGAAGACGCTGCGCAGATTGACTGCCATGACGGCGTCCCAGTCCGCGTCGCTGGCGTGCAGGAAGTCGGACCTGCGGATGATGCCGGCGTTGTTGACCAGAATGTCGATGCCGCCGAATTCGCCCGCAACCTGATCAATCGTGGCGTCGAAGTTCCTTTCGCGCTCCAGATTCACGGTGAGCGGAAGGAAGCGGCGCCCGAGCGCGGTGATTTTCTGCCGGGTCTCGGACATGGCGGACGATCCGAGGCCGGCGATGTCGGCCCCGGCGCGCGCCAGCGCTTCCGCCATGGCCTGTCCCAGTCCGCTGCGGGCGCCGGTGACGAGCGCCACCTTGCCGGTGAGGTCGAACGGGCTCGCCGTCACCGGACCTTGCCGCGCGCCGGCGACCGGCCACACTACCTCGACCCCGCCGTTGCGAACGCCGTAGACCTCTTCGGCGAGGTTGCTGACCGGGCAGCAATGGTTGGGGATGATGCTCACCACATCGCCGACCTTTGGCCGGGTAGGCGAGCGCGACAGATCGACAGTGGCGTGCTCTTCGGAGAGGGCCGAGACGAAGGCCTCCGGATATTCGACAAGGCGGCCGTAGTGCTCGACATAATATTGATCGGAGGTCAGCACCTTGGAGCCGGAATCGACGATCGCCCGGTCGGCCGCAGGCCGGCTGACGACGGTCGCCCGGACATGCATGGCGCAGTTTTCCCAGCCGGCGATTCCGGAATGCACCATCATTACGTCGTTGTAGACATAGGTGCCGGCGCGATGCTCGGTCATCATCGGATAGTCCGCCAGATGCGCCAGGGCCGGGGTGCCGCCCCCCGACAGGACGGGAAGGGGGATGCCGGCTTCGGCGAACAGCGCAATGGCGCGCCGGAAGAACTCGAGAGTCCTCGGTGCAGTGTTGGGAAAGACCATCAGCCCCTCGAAAGCGATGCGCGGCAGCTTGAGCGCATAGCGGGCGAGCGCCAGGGCGGCCTCGGGCGATTGCACGCCGTTGCGCCCGAAACCGGTGTCGCATTCGATCAGCAGGTGCACGTCGCGGCCGTGCCGCAGCCCCGCCTCGGAGAGGCCGCGAACGACCGTATCGCTGTCGGCGACCACGGCGAGACGCTTGACCCGGTGGGACAGCGCCATCAGCCGGTCGGTCTTCTTCTCGCCGATGATGTTGAAGGTGAGGAGGTAGTCGTCGCAGACGCCGGCGTCGACAAATATCTCCGCCTCGCCGAGCTTCTGCAGCGTCAGGCCCACCGCGCCGGCCGCCATCTGCATCCTGGCGATGGCCGGAATCTTGTGGGTCTTGATATGGGGCCGGTTGCCGATGCCGTGCCTTGCGACCATGTCCTGAACCCGCGCGATGTTGTCCTCGAGGCGGTCGAGGTGGACGATGACGGCCGGCGTGTCGAGATCGTGCAAGCTGGTCATGGACGTCCTTATGAAGGATTGCGACAGGGTGGCTCGGTCTTCGGGAGACCGGGACACGGCCCGCCCGCGATTGGGGGGCCGTGCCGTTTTTGGTTTATAGCGCTAGAATCCCTTGCCGAGGAACTGGTCGACGTTGGTTGCATCGACCTGATGGGTCGGCAGCACGATTTCCTTGTCGAGCTTCTCACCCTTGGCGATCTTGTAGCCGTACTGGACGCCTTCCGGGGCCACGAAGTGATAGGTGAAGGTGGCTGCCATCTTGCCGGCCTTGATGGCGTCGTAGGCAGCGTTCTCACCGTCGATGCCGACGACCTTGACCTCGTTCTGGCGACCCGCCGCCTCGAGCGCGGTCACCGCGCCCAGCGCCATGTCGTCGTTGTGGGCGTAGACCAGGTTGATCTCGCCCGCCTTGAAGCGCTGCAGCATGTCTTCCATGAACTTGATCGCCGGCTCACGAACATAGTTGGCGACCTGGCTGGCGACGATCTTCACGTCGGGGCATTCCTTCTCGATGGTCGCCACGAAAACGTCGTGGCGGTCGACGGTCGCCGAGGCTCCCGCCGTGCCCTGGATTTCGACGACGCTGCCCTTGTTGTCGAGCGTCTTGCAGACGAACTTGGCCGCGGTCTCGCCAATCAGCTTGTTATCGGCGCCGATGTGCAGCGTCACGTCGGTATTGACCTTGCGGTCAAGCGTGACCACCGGAATGCCGGCATCCATGGCCTGCTTGACGACCGGGGTCAGCGCGTCGGCCGTCACCGGGCTGATGATGATGGTCTTGACGCCCTGGGCGATGAGGCTCTCGACGTCGGTGACCTGCTTGGAAGCGTTGTTTTCGCCGTTGGTGACGATCAGGTCCACATCCGGCAGGTTGGCTTCGGCATACTTCTTGTTGCCCTCGACCATGTTCACCCGCCAGGAGCTTTCCATCGTTCCTTGCGAGAACCCGATCTTGATCTTGTCATCGGCCAGCGCAGTTGCGGTGCCGGCAGCAGCGCAGAACAACGCCGCCGCCAGGATCGACTTGCCGGTGGCAGTGAGTGCGGTCTTCATCAGTACCTCCCTTGTATGCCGCCGCACCGCGGGATTGCCGCGCGGCGGCGCGATTATCCGCGCGAAGCCGCGGAATTCCTGCGTCGCCTGGTCATTTCGAAGAGAACGGCGGCGACGATAATGGCCCCCTTGACGATCTGCTGGGTGAAGGGTGTGACGCCGAACAGGTTCAGGATGTTGGCGAGCACGGCGATGATCGCCGCACCGAGAACGGTGCCGGCGACGCTGCCCTCGCCGCCGAAAAGGCTCGTGCCGCCGATTACGGTGATGGCGATCGCCTCAAGCTCCAGTCCGACGCCGGCTACCGGCTCGCCCACGGTCAGCCGCGAGATGAAGATCAGCGCCGTCAGCGCCGAAAGGAAGCCGCTGATCACATAGACGCAGAAGATCGTGAAGCCGACGTTGATGCCCGACAGGCGGGCCGCCTCGGGGTTGCTGCCGACCGCGTAGACGTTGCGGCCGAAGGCGGTGAAGCGGAGGGTGAAGATCGCTGCTCCGGCGACCGTGGCGAAGATCCACACCGCCACCGGCAGGCCGAGGAAATTGCCCTGGCCGAGCCAGGCGAAGCTCGCCGCTTCCTCGCGGAAATGGATCGGATGGCCGCCCGACACGGTCATGGCAAGGCCCCGGCCCATCACCATCATGCCCAGCGTCATGATGAAGGGTGGAATGCGGCCGAGCGTGATGCCGGCGCCGTTGAGCGCGCCCATGAATATGCCGATGACGAGGCCGGCCAGCAGGACCACCGGTATCGGTGTGCCGACGTCGAGCAGCATCGCCGAGACCACCGCCGCCACCGCCACGATCGAGCCGACCGACAGGTCGATGCCGGCGGTCAGGATCACGAACGTCATGCCGATCGACACGATGCCGAACAGCGCGATCTGGCGCAGCACGTTGATCAGATTGAAGGGGTTGAGGAAGGCCGGCGATATCAGCGCCGCCACGACACACATCGCGATCAGCACCCAGATCAGACCCGAGGTCCTGAGCGTGGTGAGCCGCGCCAGGCTCGCGCCAATCGATCCGGAAACGCGTTCCGCCTCCGGCTGCCCCTCTGCCCGGTTCATCGATACATTGCTCACGCGGCCTCGCGGGTCTTTCCGGCGCCGACGGCGGCGGCCATCAAAGCTTCCTCGGTCGCCTCGGCGCGGCTGAAACGCCCGGCGATGCGGCCGTCGCGCATGACGATGATGCGGTCGCTCAGGCCCAGGATCTCGGGCAGTTCCGAAGAGACCATGACGATGGCGGCGCGCTCGACGTCGGCGAGGTGGGCCAGAAGCTGATAAATCTCGCGCTTTGCCCCGACGTCGACACCGCGCGTCGGCTCATCGAAGAGCAAGATGGCGCAGCGGGCGTTGAGGCTGCGGGCGATCATGCATTTTTGCTGATTGCCGCCGGAAAGCGATTCGATGCGGGCGGCCGTGCCGGGCGTGCGGATGGCAAGCCGGCGAACGAGCCTGCCTACGACGTCGCGTTCGCGGCGGGCGCTGAGAAGGGCGCTCTTGCGCACCTCGTTCAGCCCCGAAATGGTGACATTGAAGGCGACGCTTTGGGGCAGGAAGCAGCCTTCGGATTTGCGGTCTTCCGGCAATAGGCTCATGCCCTCGCGGATCGCCGCCCGCGGCCCCCTCATCCGGAATGGCCGGTCGCGGAGGCGATAACTCCGGCTGTGCGAGGAATCCGCGCCAACCAGGGCCCGCAGCAGTTCGGTTCGGCCGGACCCGGCAAGGCCGCAAATGCCGAGAATCTCGCCTTGCCTGACGGCCAGGTCGATATCGGCGAGCACTCCCTTGCGGGTGAGTCCTTCGACGGCGAGCACGATGTCGCCTGCGCGACGGGTCCGCTCGCGGATAGATTTCGGCAAGACGGCGCCCGACCATCATGCGAATGAGGGCCTGCGTATCCACTTCGGAAACCCGACTCGTTCCGGCGACGACGCCGTCGCGCAGCACCGTGACACGGTCGCAAATCTCGAACACCTCCTGCAGCCGGTGCGAGATGTAGATGAAGCTCACGCCCTCCCCGGAAAGCCGGCGAATGATCTCGAACAGCTTCTTGAGTTCGGCGCCGCCGAGCACGGCGGAGGGTTCATCAAGCACGACGATGCGCGCCTGGCGCGACAGGGCGCCGGCGATCTCCACCATCTGCCGTTGGGCAACGCTGAGGTCGGCGATTCGGGCGCGGGGATCAACCGGGAATCCCAGCCGCCCGAGCGTCGCCTCACTCAGGCGGACAGCCTGGCGCCAGTCGACGGTGCCAAGCCTCGTCCTGGGAAGGCGGCCAAGAAACAGGTTCTCGGCGACGCTCAAATGCGGCGCCAGCATCGTTTCCTGATAGATGACCGCGACGCCGCGCTCGATCATCTGCAGCGGGGTCAGCCGTCCGACTGCCCGGCCATCGATACGGATCTCGCCGGCATCGGCCTGGTAGGCGCCGGCGAGGATCTTGATGAGGGTGGATTTCCCGGCCCCGTTCTCGCCGATCAGCGCGTGGATCTCGCCGGGCATCACCTTCAGCGATACGTCCCGGAGGGCGTCGACACCGGGAAACCGCTTGTCGATGCTGCGCATCTCCAGGATCGGCGCAGCGGAGTCACGGTCGTAGGTGGTTGGGGACATACGCGACGAAAATTGCCAGAAAGCACTATTCTGCTTATAATATTATTATCATATAAAACTACACCACCTTGTCAATCGCGTAGTCGCAAGCCAGTAGTATCGCCCAATGCTAGACGAACAACTCAGGTTCGGTCCGGGACGCAACCGCAAGCGCAATCTCTTTGCGCACGTGGTGGAAAGCCTCGGGACCCGGATCATCCGCGGTGAGCTGAATTCCAGCGAACCGTTCCCCAAAGAGGCCGACCTCGGGCGTGAATTTGGCGCCAGCCGTTCCGTCATTCGCGAGGCGGTGAAGTCGCTGGCGGCGCGGGGTCTCATCGAGTTCCGCACCAAGACCGGCATTCGCGTGCTCGAGCCCCTGCACTGGAATCTGCTCGACTCCGAAGTGCTGAACTGGCGCTACAGTGCGTTGCCGCCGGACCAGTTCTACGGCGAGCTGTTCGAGGTCCGGCAGATGATCGAGCCGCAGGCCGCCGCACTCGCCGCCACGCGAGCCACGGTGGCGGAGATCGCCGGCATCGCCGATGCCTTCACCGCGATGACCGAGGCGAGCCCTCAGGATGCATCGGCAGCCGAAGCCGACCTGCTGTTTCATCGTTCCATCCTGGCGGCAGGTCACAACGCGCTGCTGTTGCAGCTCGGCAATCTGATCGCCGTCGGGCTTTACATCGCCCACAAGATTTCTTCGGAGTCCTTCACCGTGTTCCTGCCCATGCACAAGCTGGTGCTGGACGGCATCAGGAATCGGGATGCCGCAGCGTCGCGCCATGCCATGGAGCGGCTGCTTTCCGAGACGCTCGAGTTCATGAACCGGCGGCTCAAGACCAAGGACTGATCAGGCGACCGACCAGCCGCCGTCGACCAGGAGGTTGGCGCCGGTGATCAGCGAGGCGGCGGGCGAAGCCAGAAACACCACCGCCCCGGCAACATCCACCGGATCGCCGATGCGCCCCAGCGGAATGTGACCCAGAACGTGGGCGTGGAACTTTGGATCGGCGAGCGCGGGCCGCGTGCCGTCCGTCCAGATGAAAGTCGGCGAAACGCTGTTGACGGTGATGTTATGGGGCGCCCACTCGCCGGCGAGGCAGCGCGTCAGGTGATTGATGGCCGCCTTGGTCATGCAGTAGATCGCCTCGCCCTTGAGCACAACGGTTCCCGCCTGCGAGCTGATGTTGATGATGCGCCCCGACTTCTGCGCGATCATGATCCTGCCGACCGCCTGGGTGGTAAAGAAAGTGCCCTTGAGATTTATGTTCACTGTGTAGTCGAAGTCCTCCTCGGTCACTTTCTCGGCAAGGTTCTCGGGGCCGATGCCGACATTGTTGATGAGCACGTCGATACGACCGAATTCGGACGTTGCCTTCGCTACGGCAGCGCGGACGCTGGCCAGATCGGCAAGGTCCATGTCGACCGCCAGCGCCCGCCGGCCGAGGTCCCTGATCCGGGCCGACAGGTCGGCGCCGTCGGCGGCCTTGCGTACGCCGACGATCACATCGGCGCCGGCGCCCGCGCAGGCGAGCGCGCAGGCCCGGCCGATGCCGCGCGCCGCGCCGGTGACGAGGACGATGCGATCGGTCAGGCTGTAGCTGGGCGTCATGGCCGCATGATTCATGGCAAACCTCCGGGATGAGCGGGAAAACTAAAGGCACACCATGCCGAATAGGTCAGCGGCAGCGAAATGGTCAAAGGCACTTGTGAAGAAGGCTGCGTTGTGAAACGCTTGCGGAATACCGCGTTGGCGTCAATGACCGCATTTGCCGCGCCGGTCGGATGAGCAGTGACAAAACAAACCGAGCCAGGGAGGGCTCTCATGTCAACCAAGAAGCCAAGGACCTCGAAATCGACATCCCGCCGCAAGTTCCTGCTTGGGGCCGGGGCAATCGGCGTCGCCGCCGTCGCCATGCCCCAGGTATCGCGCGCCCAGACGGCGACCCTGAAAATGCAGGGTTCGTGGGGCGCCAAGGACGTCTTCAACGAGTTCGCGCAAGACTATGTGAAACGCGTCAACGACATGGCCGGCGGGCGGCTGAAGATCGACTATCTCGTCGGCGGCGCGGTAGTGCATCCGTTCCAGGTGCTCGACGGCGTGAACGGCGGCCAGATCGATGCCGCGCACACCGTGCCGGTCTACTGGTACGGCAAGCACAAGGCCGCCTCGCTGTTCGGCACCGGGCCGGTGTTCGGGTTCAACGCCAACCAGGGGCTCGGCTGGATCCACAACGGCGGCGGCAACGAGCTGTTCGACGAACTGCAGACCCAGATCATGAAGATCGACGTCAAGAGCTTCTTCGTGATGCCGATGCCGACCCAGCCGCTCGGCTGGTTCAACGAAGCCGATCCAGTCCGCCGACGATCTCAAGGGCATGAAGTACCGCACCGTCGGTCTCGCTGCCGACCTCTTGTCAGGAAATGGGAATGTCGGTGGCGCAGCTGCCGGGCGGCGAAATCGTGCCGGCCATGGAACGCGGGGTGATCGAGGGCTTCGAGTTCAACAACCCGACCTCCGACCGCCGCTTCGGCGCCCAGGACGTGGCGAAGTACTACATGCTGGGCAGCCACCACCAGGCGACCGAATACTTCGAGATCATGTTCAACCGGACGAAATTCAACGCTCTTGCCCCCGGACCTGCAGGCGATCCTGCAATATGCCGCCGAGGCGGCCTCGTCCGCGAACGAGTGGAAGTCGATGGACTACTACTCGAAGGACCTGCAGGAGCTGATCGAGAAGGACAAGGTCAATGTGCTGCGCACGCCGCAGGCAGTCTTCGATGCCCAGATCAAGGCCTGGGACGGCCTGATCGCCAAGCTCGGCGAAGACCCGTTCATGAAGAAGGTGATGGATTCGCAGAAGGAATGGGTGCGCCGCGTCGTTTTCTACAACATGTCAGCCGCGACGATTACCGCGGCGCGTTCGACCACCACTTCCCGGGCGTGCTGAAGGCCTGACCGGGCGGCGGCACGCTCGCACGACACATGAGAAAGGGGGCGGGGCGCTTTTGGCGCGCCGCCCCACAGTCGGGGAGGGGGCGGAATGCGGCGGCCGCCGCAGCCTGATCGCAAATCACTCAATTCCTGGATTTCATTGACACGCTCAGTACCTGGGTCGGCAAGGCGTTCGCCTGGCTGATCCTGGTGCTGACCTTCGGCATCAGCTACGAGGTGTTCGTGCGCTACGTGCTGCGGGCGCCGACCACCTGGGCGTTCGACTTCAGCTATATCAACTACGGCGCGCTGTTCCTGATGGCCGGCGCCTACACGCTGGCGCGCAACGGCCATGTCCGGGGCGACGTGCTCTATCGGCTGTGGCAGCCGCGCACGCAGGCGGCCGTGGATCTTGCGCTCTACATCCTGTTCTTCCTCCCGGCCGTGCTGGCGTTCATCTACGCCGGCTGGCCCTACGCGATGACGTCCGTCCGCTTCAGGGAAGTGAGCATCTTCAGCCCCGCCGGCGTTCCGGTGTTTCCGCTGAAGACACTCATTCCTGTCGCCGGCGTATTTCTGCTGATCCAGGGTGTGGCGGAAATCATCCGCTGCATCCTGTGCATCCGGCGCGGCGCCTGGCCGCGGCGCCTGCACGACGTCGAGGAGACGGAGAGCATCATTCTCCAGGAGCAGCGCATCCACGCCCAGGATGAGCGAACCGGCGCGGCCGGGCCGGACGGGGAACGACCCATGACCGACCCGCAAGTCGGCATGCTGATGCTGGGGCTGTTCATCTTCATCATCATGCTCGGCTTCCCGATCGCCTTCACGCTGATCGCGATGGGCGTCAGCTTCGGTTTCTACGCCTACTACACCCCCGGCCAGGAGTTCTTCGACAACCGCATTTTCACGCTGCTGGTGCAAAAAGCCTTCGAGGTGGCGTCCAACGACGTGCTGGTGGCGGTGCCGCTGTTCCTGTTCATGGGCTATCTGGTCGAGCGCGCCAACATTCTCGATCGGTTGTTCCATTCGCTGCAAATCTCGATGAAGCATGTGCCCGGCGCGCTTGCCGT
This sequence comes from uncultured Alphaproteobacteria bacterium, assembly GCA_963780765.1. Classification (GTDB taxonomy): domain Bacteria; phylum Pseudomonadota; class Alphaproteobacteria; order Rhizobiales; family Aestuariivirgaceae; genus CAWHQZ01. The sequence continues at coordinate 12,279 of CAWADI010000016.1, forward strand.
GGCAACGCTGGCGACCTGCGCGATGTTCGCGACCGCCACCGGCATTGTCGGCGCCGTCGTGACGCTGATGGGGCTCTTGGCGTTTCCGGCCATGCTGCGCGCCGGCTACGATACCAAGCTCTCCGCCGGTGTCGTGTGCGCCGGCGGCTGTCTCGGCATCCTCATTCCGCCCAGCATCCTGCTGATCGTCTACGCGGCGACCGCCGGCGTCTCGGCGGTCAAGCTCTACGCCGCGGCGTTCCTGCCCGGCTTCCTGCTGACCGCCTTTTACATCGTCTACGTGATCGTCGCGGGCGGTCATCAATCCGAAGCTCGCGCCCAAACTGCCGAAGGAACAGACCGACGTACCGCTCGCCCAGGTGATGTGGGAGTTGTTGACGTCGTTCCTGCCGCTCGCGGCGCTGATCGTCTGCGTGCTGGGCGCGATCCTGTTCGGGCTGGCGACGCCGTCGGAGGCGGCGGGCGTCGGCGCGCTCGGCGCCATCGTGCTTGCCGCAGCCTATCGCGCGCTGAACTTCACGATGTTGCGGGACTCCGTCTACCTGTGCGCGCGGGCGACCGCGATGGTCTGCTATCTGTTCATCGGCTCGTGGACGTTCTCGTCGGTGTTCGCCTACCTTGGCGGACAGGGGGTGATCGAGCGGTTCTTCCTGAGCCTCGATCTTTCGTTCGACGCAATTTCTCATCCTCACCCAGGGGATCATCTTCCTGCTCGGCTGGCCGCTGGAATGGACCGAGATCATCATCATCTTCGTGCCGATTTTCCTGCCGCTGCTCGATGACTTCGGCGTCGATCCGATCTTCTTCGGCATCCTGGTCGCGCTCAACACGCAGACGGCATTCAATACCCCGCCGGTGGCCATGGCCGCGTTCTACCTGAAGGGGGTCGCCCCGCCGCATGTGAAGCTCACCGATATTTTCAGCGGCGCGCTGCCGTTCGTGTTCATGGTCTTCCTCACCATGATCCTGGTCTATATCTTTCCGCAGATCGCACTGTGGCTGCCCGACTATCTCTACACTTCGCGGTAGCGCCATGAGCGCCGATGCCCTTGGCCTCGCAGAAGCCGCTCTCAATATCCGCGAAGGGCGGATGAAGTCGGTCGGAACTGGTGCGCGACTGCCTGGCGCGCATCGATGCGGTCGATGCCGAAGTGCAAGCCTGGGCCTTCCTCGACCGCGACCATGCCCTGCGGCAGGCGGAAGCCGCTCGATCAACAGCACAAGCAGGGCAGGGCGGTGGGGCTCGCTGCACGGCGTTCCGGTCGCCATCAAGGACATTTTCGACACGGGCGACATGCCGACCGAGCTCGGTTCGCCCCTGTGGGCGGGCCGGACGCCGCGGCGCGACGCCGCAGCGGTCGCGCGGTTGCGCGCCGAAGGTGCGGTGATCATGGGCAAGACGGTGACCACCGAATACGCCTATTTTCATCCCGGCAAGACCCGCAATCCGCATGATCCCTCACGCACGCCCGGCGGCTCGTCGAGCGGATCGGCGGCGGCCGTGGCGGCCCGCATGGTTCCGGGCGCCATCGGGTCGCAGACCAACGGCTCGGTGATCCGGCCGGCCTCGTTCTGCGGCGTGGTCGGCTTCAAGCCCACCCACGGCCTCATTCCGCGCACCGGCGCGCTGCTCCTCTCACGCACCCTCGATCACGTCGGGGTATTCGCGCGCACCGTCGAGGACGCCGCACTTCTCGCCGAGGTGCATGGCCGGCTTCGATGAAGACGATCCGGACACCCGGCCGATTGCCCGGCCGCCGCTCGCGGCCGTGGCCGCAAGCAAGCCGCCGCTGCCGCCGCGCTTCGCTTTCGTGCGCTCGGCGGTATGGCCACAGGCCGAGGAGACGACCGTCAAGGCGTTCGCCGAGCTCGTCGAGGCCCTCGGGGAAGCAGCCGTGGAAGTCGACATCGGCGAAAGCTTCGCGCGCGTGATCGAGCTTCATCGCACGGTCATGGAAGTCGAGATGGCCCACAATTTCCATCGCGACTACGAGAAGGGCGGCACGCAGCTCAGCGATGCGCTGCGCGGGGCCATCGAGCGCGGGCGGCGCTACAGGGCGGTAGATTATGCGGCGGCCGTGGCGGGGATCGCGTCCCTCAATGCGAAACTCGAAGGGGTGTTCAACGAATACGACGCGATCCTGACGCCGGCGGCGCCCGGCGAAGCGCCGCGCGGCCTCGACAAGACCGGCAATCCGGTGTTCTGCACGACCTGGACCTATCTCGGCACGCCCGCCGTGACGCTGCCGCTCATGCAGTCCGAGGGCGGTCTGCCGATCGGCGTGCAGCTCGTCGGCAGGCGCGGCAATGACGCGCGCCTCTTGCGCACCGCCCGCTGGCTCGCCAACAGTGTCGGCGCTCAAGCGCCCCGACGCCGCAAGAAGCAAGGAGCTCGTAATGATGGTTTTCATCAGCGGCATTGTCGGCATCGCGATGTTCGTGGCGTTCCTCGGCTTCATGCTGTGGTGGGTTCCGGCGCCGCCGCTCATCATCATCGTGATCTTGTGCACGGCCCTGCTGATATTCGATTTCGTCCAGACGTTGCGCTTCGGAGAAAACGAGGGGCGAAGGCGGTAGAGCCAGCCATTACTGCGGCGGCTTTCCGACGGTGACGGGAATTGATGCGTAGTAAGCGGCGAGATCGTCGATATCCTGGTCGCTGAGGCCGGGAGCCAGCACCGACATCATCTCATTGTTGCGCGCGCCGGTCTTGAAGTCCTTCAGCGCCTTGACCAGGTAGACCTCCTCCTGGCCCGCCAGATGCGCCGCACCCGGTATCTTGGCGATGCCGTCGAGCCCATGGCAGGGCTGGCATTGCACCGCCTTCTCCCGGCCCTGTTTGGCATCGCCGGCAAGGGCGGCGCCCGCCAGGAGACCCAGCGCCAAAGCCAGGCATGCAAAGCTGAAAAGCGGCCCGCCTTTCGGCGGGCCGCCTGATGGCAAACATGAGCCGGCGATCAGCCGCCATACGAAATGCGGTAGATCGCACCGGCGAAGTCGTCGGAGACGAGCAGGGAGCCGTCATTGAGCTGCTGCACGTCGACCGGACGGCCGAGATATTCGCCGTTTTCGGCGAGCCAGCCTTCCGCGAACACTTCCGTCTTGTCGGCTGTTCCGTCGGCCTTGAGGCTCGTGAACAAGACCCGCGCGCCCACCGGATCGACCCGGTTCCACGAGCCGTGCTGGGTGCTGAAGATCCCGCCGCGATACTTCTCCGGGAACTGCGTTCCCGTATAGAACGACAGCCCGAGATCGGCCGCGTGCGCATCCTGCTCGACCTGCGGGAACACCGCGTCGGCCGGCGGCGTCTCGCTCTTGTATTCGGTGGTGCGCACCTTGCCGCCGCCAAACCACGGGAAGCCGAAATTGAGGCCGGCCTTCTCGGCGCGGTTCATTTCGCCCGGCGGAATGGTATCGCCCATGCCGTCGACCTGGTTGTCGTTGAACCACAGGGACTTGTCCTTGGGGTTGAAGTCGAGGCCGAGAGAATTGCGCACGCCGGTTGCGAACACTTCCCGCTTGCTGCCGTCACGCTCCATGCGGATGATGCCGCCGATGCCGATCTTGCTCGTATTTGTCCATCTTCTCGGGTGCGGGCACGTTGAAGGGTTGGCCGAGCGTGATGTAGAGCTTGTTGTCCGGGCCGATCCGGCACGTCCGGGCCGTGTGATTGTAGCTCTCCTCATCGACCGGAATGAGTTCCCCCTGCTTGACGACGTTGAACGGCCACGACGTCGGGTCCTTCATAGAAGAATTCAGCCGCCGGATAGACCAGCACGCGGTTCTGCTCGGCGATAAAGAGGAAACCGTCCTTGGAGAAGCAGACCCCGTTCGGAACAGCCAATTTGAGCGACGGCGCAAATTCCTTCACCTCGTCGGCCACCCGGTCCTTGTTGCGATCGGTCACCGCATAGACTTTTTCCTTGCGTGTGCCGACGAAGGTCACGACCCCTTGCGGGCCGACCGCCATATGCCGGGCATCGGGCACGATCGCATAGAGATCGATCTTGAATCCGGCCGGCAGCTTGATCTTGGCGAGGTTGGCCCTGATCGCATCGGCATTGGCGCCGGTCTGCTCGATGCGGGTCATCATCGGCGTGCCGGTGGTCTTGAAGCCCGAGAGCTTCTCGAGGTTGTCGGTGCTCTGGGCAAAGGCGCTCGTCGCGCTGAACGCGACAGCCATGGAAAACACAAAAGCGAGACGCTTGATCATCCGCTACCTCCCACAACTTACGTTGGCATCCGAAGACGGGATACCTTGACGGTTTCTTGGTTAGAGATGGCCGGCTGGAGCAATCGCCCCGCCGGCCATCAATTTTTCGACTATTACAGAAATCAAATTGAGTGACAATCATCGACTGACCGTAATGTGGGCCTGGCCGGTCAGAGATGATGGATTTGTCATGTCCACCGGCGCATGATCTGTCCGGTTTACTCGCCTCTTTTTTGGAGGGGCAGATGCGGCGGACGGAGCAGCTACAGGGGCTTAGGATGATCACGTTAAGGGATGTACTGTCGAGCTGGGAAGCGGGTCGGTTGAGCCAGCTCGAGGCGGCGGAGGTTCTGGGGATGAGCGACCGGACGTTCAGGCGGTATGTTGAGCGCTTTGAGGCGGAAGGCGATGAGGGGCTTGTCGACCGCCGGCTGGGACGGCCTCGGAGCGGGCGGTTCCGGAGGCGAAGGCGGAGGAAGTGGAGAAGCTCTATCGGCGAGCGCTCATCCAGGGTTTCACCGCCAAGCACTTTCATGAGCACCTGCAGCACAACCACAGTTTTCGCTGGGGCTAGACGGTTTCGACCAAGACGTTTACCTCGACAGGGGCGTAATTGGCGCGCAAGGCGCCGCGCCAGAATTGCGGCGACATAGAGCGTGGCCACCGGCGCATCAGCGGCCGCGCCGGCCGATGATGGGCATGACTGCTGCTACCTGAGACGGCTCGCGCATGAGTGGATCGAAGGCCTTGGGCAGCTCGATCTGGTGGTCACCCTGGACGATGCCACGAGCAGGCCAGATCCTGGTCGAGGAGGAAGGCACGATGTCGAGCTTTCTGGGGCTTGCCGAGACGATTGCGGCCAAGGGCCTGTTCTGCTCGCTCTATACCAGCGGCAGTCACTATTTACACCCCGGAAGCGGGCGTGAGGTCGACTAAGGATCGTTGACCGCAGGTGGGGCGGCAAGCTGGCGCAGCTCGGCATGGCACATCCCGCCTATTGCCGGAGCGCGCGGCGCACGAGCGGCATGTTCCGCACCCGAGGACGGTGCCGAGAGCTCGTAGCTGAGCCGGCATCGCGCGATACGAGGACCGCAAGCCCTGGGAGAAGATGTGCCCGGCACAACGGCCGCTTTGCGGATGCGCCCGTCGAGGCCGGCTCGGCCTTTGTGCCGGCGGTGGAGAACCAGTGGCGCGATGTGCTCGCCATCCAGGTCTGGCCGTCGTTCGTTGGCTCAGCTCCGTATTGTGGTACATCCAGGCCGATATGAGACGGAGGGGCGGCGGACTCGGCTGATGCTCGGCACCTGCAGGCCCGCTGCGTGGGGTGAACGGCTGGATCGCCGTTGAAGCTGCCGTCCGCTGCTCAAGGAGCGCACGGTCGCGCCAGACAACACGGTGGCCTGGAAGGGCAGGCGATTGGCGAATCCCGGCTCATGCCGGACGGTGGCAACCAGTGACGTGCGCTCGCCATAGGAGGTGCGCTAGGTCGCATGAATATCCCGACGGTGAGCTCGCGACGATGCGCCATGCTTCCAGTGGTCCGCGCTGCCTGGTCCGATGGCGGAGCGAAGATGCCGAACCGGCAACCGAAATGCTCCGCGGCAGCGTCTCCCGCTTGCGCCGCCGCCAGGGTCCTGTGGAAACCGTGGAAAAGCCGAAAAGGCTTTTCCAGCCGTTCCCGCCGGAGCAACAACAAAAAGCGGTCAATTCATGTGCTACATAAACCGGACAACTTCAGGCGCTCTCTACATCGCGACCGACCGAATGCCGTGGTCGGCTTGCTCCTGTCGAGGGTGTGCTGCACGAGCTGAACATCCTCGATAGTCTGGGCAGCGATGCGCCGGATTTCGCTGCCGCCCTGAGCATGTTCCGCGAGCGAGCCAGGATTGGACATGACCCAGAACGGCGCCACGCCTGCCCTCGCGGTCGAGGGCGTCGGCCACGCCTATGGCGCCAGGCGGGCGCTCGATGGCGTGTCCTTCGAGGTGCCGCAAGGCACCTTCACCGTCTTGCTCGGACTCAACGGCGCCGGCAAGTCGACGCTTGTTCGCCCTCATTACCCGGCTCTTCGACGCGCGTGAAGGCAGGATCAGGGTCTTCGGATACGACGTTTCGCGCACGGCCCGGCGAAGCCCTGCGCCGGCTCGGCGTCGTCTTTCAGTCGCGCACCCTCGATCTCGATCTCTCGATCATGCAGAATCTCACCTACCATGCCGCGCTTCATGGCATCGCCGGTCGCGCTGGCGGAGTGCGAGCAAGCGCGAATTATCGAGTGGTTCGAGCTCTTCGACCGGCAGAACGACAAGGCGCGCCAACTTTCCGGCGGCCAGATGCGTCGGGTCGAGATCGCCCGTGCGCTCCTTCATCGACCGAAGCTGCTTCTGCTCGACGAGGCAACGGTCGGGCTTGACGTCCGCGCGCGCGGCGAAATCATCAGGCATGTAAGGCGACTTGTGGCCGATGAGGGCATCGGCGTGCTGTGGGCCACGCATCTCATCGAAGAGGTCGAGACCCATGATCGTGTGGTCATTCTGCATGAAGGGTGCGTCCTGGCCGACGGGCCGGTCGCCGACATCGTTGGCAGCCAAGGGGGGCCCAGATATCAAGTCGGTGTTCGCCGCTCTGACCGGCTCCGACCAGCCGCGCACGCCACCGAGCGAGGCATGACCGTGGCCCGCCAGACGGCCTCCGCGCACCAGGGCTTCTCGGCCGGGCAATACGCAATATGCCTCTTCGGAATCGTCTGGCGCGAGAGCCTGCGCTTTCTGCATCAGCGCGAACGGTTCATTGCCGCGCTGGTGCGGCCGCTCCTGTGGCTTTTCATCTTTGCCGTCGGATTTCGACAGGTCCTCGGCGTCTCCATTACTCCGCCTTACGAAACCTACATCGTCTATGAAGTCTACATCACGCCGGGACTCATCGCGATGATCCAGCTCTTCAATGGGATGCAGTCGTCACTGTCGATGGTCTACGATCGCGAGATGGGCAACATGCGCACGCTGCTCGTGAGCCCGTTTCCGCGCTGGTATCTTCTCGTCTCAAAGCTATCGGCGGGCGTGGCGGTATCCATCCTCCAGGTCTATGTCTTCCTTGGCATCGCCTGGCTGTGGGAGGTCGAGCCGCCGCCGATCGGCTATCTGTCGCCGTCCTGCCGGCGCTCGTATTGTGCGGGCTTCTGTTCGGTGTCGATCGGCCTCCTGTTGTCATCGCTCATCAAGCAGCTCGAGAATTTTGCCGGGATCATGAACTTCGTCATCTTCCCGATGTATTTCGCCTCATCCGCGCTCTACCCCTTGTGGCGGGTCAGAGAATCGAGTCCGCTGCTCTATTACATTTGCCAGTTGAACCCGTTTACTCACGCTGTCGAGCTCATCCGTTTTTCCCTGCACGGCAAGATAAACTGGACGGCGCTTGCCATTGTGGCAGCAGCAACCGCGGCCTTCTTGATCGCTGCCCTCATTGGCTTATGATCCGATCCGAGGGTTCATCGCCCGGCGTGGTGACTCCAGAGGATAGGAATGACCGGAAGCTCGCGCTGAATGGCTGGCGCTGCCGCCGCGGGAGACTGGCTCTGCGTTCAACGCAAGGTGTCGGATCGCCAAATGCGTGGGCAAAGCGGTTTCACTGCCCAAGGCGAGGGAGCTACTCCTTCAACGCTCCCGATTGCTTGGCGAGGTGGGTTGCGATGGCGTCCATCAGGGGAGGCGAAAGGCAATCGTAGGGCTCCAGACCAAGGTCCTTCAGCCGGGCTCTGATGGCCGGCATCTGACTGGGCTTTGTCCCCGATTCAATGACGGAGGAGACAAAAGCTGCAAATTCCGGAGCAGACCAGCCGGTTTCCCTCGACAGTTCGGTATGGATGAAATCCAGGCCATAGAACGGATGTTTGGTGTTTTCGATGCGGCCGTACATATGGACACCGCAGTCCCTGCAGGCGTACCTTTGAATGGTGGCGCTGGCGTCCACGACTTTCAACTTGTTCGCATTGCTCGTCACATTGATCTTGTCGCGCGGCACGACGGCGACCACGGAAAACACGGCCCCTTCCGGCTTCCAGCATTTTGTGCAGCCGCAGGCATGGTTGTGGGCTGTTTGCGCACCGACTGCGACGGTGACGGGGTTGCTGCGACACTTGCACTGGAGCGTCCCGCCCGCGAAGTTCTTCGCGCCGGGCTTTATTCCATTGTCCACTGAAGGGTGAATAGCTACTGCACTGGCCATGGTTTCTTCCTCCCTGGGTGAGACCGTATCGGTCGCATCGGCTAGTAGACCACAACGCTCCGGATCGATTCTCCTTTGTGCATCAGATCGAAGGCGCTGTTGATTTTCTCAAGCTTCATCGTGTGGGTGATCATGGGATCGATTTGGATGCGGCCGTTCATGTACCAGTCGACGATCTTGGGGACGTCGGTACGCCCGCGGGCGCCGCCGAACGCGGTCCCCCGCCATACCCGTCCGGTCACAAGCTGGAATGGCCGCGTGGAGATCTCCTGGCCCGCGCCGGCAACCCCGATGATGATCGATTCACCCCAACCCTTGTGACAGGCCTCAAGCGCCATGCGCATGACATTGACGTTGCCGATGCACTCAAAGGTGTAGTCGGCCCCGCCGCCGGTCAACTCGACGAGATGGGCGACGAGATCGCCCGAGACCTTCGAGGGATTCACAAAGTGCGTCATGCCGAATTTGCGGCCCCAGGCTTCGCGGGCGCCGTTCAGGTCAACGCCTACGATCATATTGGCGCCCACCAGCCGTAACCCCTGAATGACATTGAGGCCGATGCCGCCCAACCCGAACACGATGCAGTTCGATCCCGGCTCCACTTTCGCGGTATTGATGACCGCACCGATCCCGGTAGTTACGCCGCAGCCGACATAGCAGACCTTGTCGAAGGGCGCGTCGGTGCGGATTTTCGCCACCGCGATCTCCGGCAGCACCGTGTAGTTCGAGAAGGTCGAACAGCCCATGTAGTGATGGACCATCTTGCCCTTATAGGAAAACCGGCTCGTGCCATCGGGCATGAGACCCTTGCCCTGCGTTGCCCGGATTTTCTGGCAGAGATTGGTTTTCGGATTGCGGCAATATTCGCATTCGCGGCATTCCGGCGTGTAAAGAGGGATCACGTGATCATCCTTCTTGATCGACGTTACCCCTTTGCCGACTTCGACGACGACGCCGGCTCCTTCGTGACCCAGAACGGTGGGGAAAAGACCTTCCGGATCGGCACCGGAGAGGGTGAATTCATCGGTATGGCAGATGCCCGTCGCCTTGATTTCGACCAGCACCTCGCCCTCTTTCGGGCCCTCGAGGTCGATCTCCGCGGTTTCCAGGGGCTTGGCCTTTTCAAAGGCAACAGCGGCACGAGTCTTCATTCTCGCTCCTCGCTTGATTTTCCGCCAGAAACCCCAGAAATCAGTTGGGGACAGACGCCACAGGCACCCGTCCCCACCATGACAACGCTCACACAAAAGCTCGTGCGATGTCACTCGCACAAGCAAGCACCCTGGGCCGCCTTAGTACTCGGCCGGGTAGTAGTCGTTGATCTCCAGGGCGACGCAGATCACTCTTACTCTTGGTTTGGTCCACTTCATCGACGATCTCCTAGCCTCACTGTCACTGCAGTATTGCTTCTAGCTCGGCTCTTTTCTGCGCAACTGCGTCGAGGAAAACCAGACGGAGCAGGCAGTCGCCAAAACTGACTCCGAACTTGGGCAAAGTCGAGGAAGCCGAATGCGCGCCGGGCGGGCCTATCCGCCGAAGCGCCGATAGCGGAATTCCGCCGCTGCGGTCTGCGATGCCTCCTCGGCCATCGCCTGTATCTGGGCGTTGAAGGCCGACAGCGAGCAAACAGGATCGGCGTTTTCCGCCCGCCCGGTCAGCGCCATGGCCTGGCACCGGCAACCGCCCCAGTCGACTTCCTTGCGGTCGCACGACCGGCATGGCTCGACCATCCAGTCGGTGCCGCGGAAGGCGTTGAAGGCAGGCGAATGCTGCCAGATCTCGGAGAGCGACTTCTCCCTGACGTTGTCGAAAACGAGCCCGGGTATCGTCTCGGCGGCATGACAGGGAAGGACCTTGCCCGAGGGGGTCACGTTGATGACCCGGCGGCCCCATCCGCCGACGCAAGCCTTGGGGAACCGGGCATAGTAGTCAGGCACCACGGCGTCGATGACGATCGTCCCGTCATAGCGCCGGCGCAGGTCATCGATCAGCCGGACGGCCGCCAGCGCCTGGGCTCGCGTCGGCATCAGCACGGCTGCGGTTTGCCAGCGCCCATCCGTAGTATTGCGCATGCGCGAGTTCGATGCGCTTGGCCCCCATCGTACCGCCAGCTCGACGAACTTTTCGCTGCTGTCGATGTTCTGCCGGTGCATCACGGCGTTGATGGTGAGCGGCAGGCCTGCCTCCACCACCTGTTGCGGCGAACTTCAGCTTGCGGGCGTGCCCGCCCGGGTAGCCGGCGATCCGGTCGGCATTCGCCGCATCGACGTCCTGCAGCGACAGCTGCACATGATCGAGGCCCGCCTCGCTCAGGGCGCGCAGCTCTTTCTCGCCGATGAGAACGCCGGCAGTGATGAGATTGGTGTAGAGGCTCTCCGAGCGGCAGTGGGCAACGATGTCGGCGAGGTCGGGCCGCGCCGTCGGCTCGCCGCCCGACAGATGCACCTGCAGGATGCCGAGTGCTGCGGCTTCGCTGAACACGCGCTTCCAGGTTGGCGTGTCCAGTTCGCCCGCCTTCCTCTCGAGTTCGAGGGGATTGGAGCAATAGACGCACCTGAGCGGGCAGCGGTGGGTCAGCTCGGCCAAAAGTCCGATGGGCCTGGCGTCGGTCACAGCACGACAAAATGCCGGGCCGCGAGGTCGCCCAGCATCTCCTTCACATCCGTCATGATCTCGGAACGGTCGGCCTGATAGACTTGCGCCAGCTCATCGCCGATCGCAACGATGTCGCGCTGGCCGTCGCACAGCGACAGGACCGCTTTCGCCACATCGTCGAGCTCGAGGACCCGTTCCGGAGCAAGCAGGACCCAGCGATCGCGCGCCCGGTCATGCGACAGGCGCACGCCCGCCGGCAAGCGCGGCCTGGCGGTATCGGCGATGGCGGTCATCTGGCGCCGCCGGCCCCGGGCACGAAAGCGCCGGGCGGCGTGAAACCGGGGGCGACATAGGCGAAATAGAGCGCATCGAGCATGGCCCACAGCATATCGCATTTGAAGGTCAGCGCATCGATGACCGCCTGCTGCCGCTCCGGCGTTCTCGCCTCGCGCTTCACGTAGTCGAGCGCGAAGTCCGGCGTCGGCCGGCGCCTGGGTCAGGCGCTTGTCGAAATAGGCGAGCACCTGCGGGGTGATGTAGTCGTAATTGCTGAGCATGCCGGAAACGCGGACACGGATGGTTTCCGGCGCAAACAGTTCCGTCAGCGAGGAGGCTATCGCCTCGAGCAGCGGCTTCTCGCGGACGAAATTGACATACGCCCCGACAGCGAAGCGTGTCGCGGGCAGCGTGCCGGCCAGCGAAGCCGACGTAGGACCTATCGAGGCCCAGGCCTTCGGCGAGGACGAACCAGCGCGCGATGCCGCCGTCCCCTTCGCCATCGCCGTCGTGATCGACGATACGCTGGCGCCAGATGCGACGCATGGCGGGGTCGGTCATGCGCGAAAGGATGACCGCATCCTTGATCGGGATGATTGCCTGATAGCAATAGCGATTGAGGGCCCAGGCCTGCAGCTGCCCGCGGTTCAGGCGACCCGCATTCATCATGTCGTGAAACGGATGCTTGTCATGGTAGCGCGCTCTTCCCAGTGTGCGCAGCCGGTCCTCGAGCTGGCCGGGAGAAAGCAGCGCGGTCAAAGGGTGAGCTCCATGCCGTCGTAGCCGATCTCGGCCCCGGCCGTCACCACGGCGGCGTATTCGGGAGATCCTTCGACGAGCATCGGGTTGGTATTGTTCATGTGCGTGTACACCAGACGCCGCACGCCGATCGACTTCAATGCGCGGAGCGAACCATGTTCGCCGCCGACCGGCAGGTGCCCCATCCGGAGTCCGGTCTTGGAACCGGTTTGCGAGGCGATCAGCTCGTCGTCGGTCCACAGCGTGCCGTCGAAGAGTACGAGGTCGGCATTGGCGAGGCGGGCGCGAATGTCGGCGTCGAGCTCGGAGCATCCCGGAACGTAGTAGAAGCGAGGCTTGCCCGGAAGTGATCTTGGTCCCCACCGTATTGCCCGATTTCAGGCGCGTGTCGGGGGCGGCTCCTTCGAGATAGAGCGGCAGCTTGCCGGGCACCACGAAGGATTCGACGGCCAGCCCGCAGTTCAGGGAGCGCACTTCGCCGGGAGGGAGAATCTGCCGCCGGACATGTTCCGAATCCAGCACGTCGAAAACCGCGTTTTCCTGCAGAATTGCCAAGTACCTCGGACGTCGCATGGATGGCGAAGCGGTGGCCTTCGCGCAGCGACAGCAATCCACCGATATGGTCGACGTCGGCATTGGTCAGGACCACGTCGCTGACCGGACTATCCCTCGGCGAACGCCGGGGCTGCAGGATATCGATTGCGGAAATCTGCTCGCGGATGTCGGGCGAGCAGTTCAACAGACACCACGCCCGGCCATCGACCGAAACCGCCAGGCTCGCCTGGGTACGGCGCTTTACGCGCGGGTCACCCGACCAGGCAAGCTCACATACGCGGCAACGACAATTCCACTGGGGACAGCCGCCACCGGCGGCCGTCCCCAGCATCACAATTTTCACATCGATGTCCGTGCGGGCAAGATGCCGCGCATGGCGACTAAGCGGTCAGGCTCAGTATTCGGCCGGATAGTAGTCGTTGATTTCCAAGGCGATGCAGATTTCTTTTACTTTCGGTTTCGTCCACTTCATCGGCTACCTCCTAAACCTCACTTCGTGCTTGTATGAGCACGAGCGCAGTTTAAGACTCTTTACGTCCCAGTTCAAGCTATAAGCTTGTCCTTCAGCTATGGTTCCTGGCCTCGTATCTTTTCGCAATGATAGCGAACGCAGCTCGAGGGTTGATTGCGACGACCTGCGGTGTTAGGAGGCTTGCTACTGCCGAAGCAGGCGTTGCATGCCGGCGGTTCCACCGCAACATTGGTTGAGAAGAGGCGGGCTCGTCACGATGGCTGTGCGGTTTGTGGTCGCCTCGGCCGTGCTCACGCTGACCATCGCCGCAGCAACTCCGCCTGCAGCAGCGGGCCCCAGCATTCTGTTCGATCCCACGACCGGCGAGGTCGTCTCGCAGGACCGGGCCGGCCAGCCGTGGTACCCGGCCTCGCTCACCAAGATCATGACCGCCTATCTCACTTTCGAGGCGCTGCGCGACGGCAAGCTGAAGCTCGACCAGAAAATCCGGGTCTCGCAGCTCGCCAACGACCAGGCGCCGAGCAAGATCGGCGTTCCGCCCGGCTCGACGGTGGCGGTCGATTTCGCCCTGCAGGCGCTGCTGATCCATTCGGCCAACGACATGGCGATCGTCCTCGCCGAAGCGGTCGCCGGCACCACCTCGCAGTTCGTGCAAAGGATGAACGCCACGGCGCAGCGTCTCGGCATGACGGCGACCAAGTTCGTCAATCCCAACGGCCTGCACAATCCGCAGCAGGTGTCGAGCGCCCGCGACATCGCGGTTCTCGCCGCGGCGACGTTCAACGAGTTTCCGCAGTACCGCCACTACTACCGGCAGGACTACATGGCCATCGGCAAGCGCAAGCTCCGCAACACCAACGCGCTGCTGCGCCTGATGGCGTCGGCAGACGGAATGAAGACCGGTTTTACCTGTCCCGCCGGGTTCAATCTCGTGGCCACCGCGAGCGAGCATAACCGGCGCCTGATGGCCGTCGTGCTCGGCGCCCCCAGCGGCAGAAGCCGGGCGGAATGGGCGCAGGGGCTTCTGGTTTCCGGGTTTGCCAGCGCTCCTTCGGGAGCGCGTCTCGGCCAGATCGCCAACCTCGCGGGTGGCCAGGCAACCACCGACATGTCGAGCGAGGTGTGCGGCCGCGGGGCCGGCGTGCCGGTGACGGCGGCCTCCAGCCTCAAAGGTCACGGCGCTTCGCTCGGCAGCTATCGGACCCGCAGCGACGCCAGGCAGGTTCTGGATACGTGGAAGGGCGACGCCGCGCTGCCGCTCGATGGCGTGACCAGCGGGATCGTGCGCATGGCCGACCCCGCCGGCTTTGCCGCCATGGTGTGGGACATCGACGAGACCCGTGCCCGGACCCTGTGCGCGACGCTCAAGACCCGCGACGGCCCATTGCACCATCATGACGCCGGAAAACTTCACCCAGATGGCGGCAGGCGGCAAAGACCAGCAGCCAAGGCGAAGCCGCGCAAGAAGAAAAGGCGCAAGAAGAAGTAAGGCGGACCGATCTGTGGTAGACTGGCTACCACAGGAAAGGAGAAACGCCATGGCGACGTTTGTTGTGCTCGGCAGCTTCACCGATCAGGGCGTTCGCAACGCCAAGGACACCACCAAGCGGGCGGATGCCTTCAGGGAGATGGCCAGGAAGGCCGGCGTTACGGTCAAGGACGTATATTGGACGCTCGGGCGCTTCGATGTCGTCGCGGTCATCGAGGCGCCCGACGATGAAACGGCAACGGCGCTGACGCTCGGCCTCGGCGGCGCTCGGCAACGTCCGCACCCAGACGCTCCGGGCATTCACCCAGGCCGAGATGGGCAAGATCATCGGCAAGCTGGCCTGAGGCATTCTTCGTCTGCCGATACGTTCTGACTAGTCGCTCACCGGCTGGGTCAGCAGCTCGATTGCCCGGTCCAGTTGCGGGTCGCTGCCCTGCGCGTAGCGAATATCGAACGGCACGGGCACCGTCGGCGTCACGCCGCGACCCTCCAGCCGTTCGCCGTCGACGAGGACATCGGCAACGGCCAGGAGCAGCAGGCTGCCGTTCGAAAGAAGCCAGGCGCGCCCGGCCAGAAGCGCGCCGGCGCTCGTCGTGCCGACGACTTTGCCCATGCCGTATTTCTTGAACCCGTAGGCCAGCACTTCCTTGCCGCTGCGCGTGCCGCCGTTGATGAGCAGCACCACGGGTTTCTCCCATTTGCCGTTGACGATCTCGCGCCCGCCGCCGCGCTCGATCATGGTCATGGCCGGCTGGCGGGCATTGAAGATGTCGAGATAGTCCGGATCGGCGCCGCCCCAGCCGTCCCGCAGGTCCCAGATGAGGGCATCGGCATCCTTGAGCTTGCCGGCCGTCAGCAGGGTTTCGAGAAGCTCCTGATACTGCAGGCGGGCGTACGACCAGATGTGCACGTAGCCGATCCTGCGGCCGCCGGTCTCGATCACCCGGGCGCTTTTCTCCATGGCATCGAGGTAGGCCTGATTGGGATGGATCGCCTGAGGCCTTACCGTCACGGCCACCGGTTCCGCGCCGGCTTGGCGGCGGACCGTCAGGACGACGGGCGTTCCGACCTTGCCCTCGAAGGAGCGCACAGGCGTGAAAGGCACGCCGTCGGCGGCAATAAGCTCGTCTCCGACCGCAATACCGGCGGCGGCCGCGGGTTGGCCGTCGAGCACGCCCGCGACGAAGTGCGCCTCGTCGATCTTGCGGGTCACGATGCCGATTCCCGGGTAGACGACCTGCCCGCCGGCAAAGAGCCTGGCGATCCCGCCTCTGAGCCCGCCCGAAAAAATATCGGCGAGATCGTAGTAGGCGGTTTCTTCCGGCGTGTAGTAGCCGGTGTGCGAAACGCCAAGCTCACCCAGCATCCGGTTGATGAGCCGGGCGAGGTCGGCGTTCGGCACGCCGGCCTGTTGCCGGTAGCGCGCGCCGACGGCCTCCCAGTCGAGGCCGCCAAAATTGGGGTCATAGAAAGAATCGCGGACCCGCGACCAGACCTCATCGAATACCCGGAGACTGCTCCCGTCCGGCTTCTTCATGCGATGGCGAGCGCAGGCTGAGGCTCTGCGAATACCGCAGACGTCAACGGTGATGCTGCCGCAACCAGGGCAGCGGCCAGCGCGGCGGCAATCGTCAGCAACAGGCGGCGTCGCATGGGGACCGGGTTACTCTCTTCACGATCTTCGGCGGATGAGAAACACAAGCCGGCCTTCCTCTTCCGCCTTGCTGATCAGCTCGTGGCCCTGCTCCGAGCAGAAATGAGCCACGTCGATCACCGCTGCGGGGTCGGTCGCGATCAGGCGCAGAACGCTCCCGGGCGCCATCGACTTGAGTTTCCTCGCCGCCTTCAGGACAGGCAGCGGGCACAGAAAGCCGGAGACATCAAGTTCGCTGGCGTCAGGCATCGTCACCGTTCACGAGATCCAGAAAATGACGACAGCGCTATCTGCCCGATCGTGCGGCCCACAGCAAGCCTTTGAGTTTGAACGCATGTGCAGAGTAGACTCCCAAGCGGTAAGGAATTGGAGCTGATTGGTCAGGATTGGGCGCGAGGCGATATGACGCGGCAGCAGCAGGCACGTACGGCCAAGCCGGTGAGACCCGGAGCCGACTTCGGCCGGCGCCGGGCGCGCGGTCACCCCAAGGGCCGGCAGGTCGAGCCCAAGGCCCTGAAGGAAATCGGCAGGCTGCTGGCAGGGCGTACGCTCAGGCGCGATCACCTGATCGAATACCTGCACCTGGTGCAGGATACTTTCGGCTGCATTTCCGCTGCCCATCTCGCGGCACTCGCGCAGGAGATGAAGCTTGCCATGGCCGAGGTCTTCGAGGTGGCGACCTTCTACCATCACTTCGACGTGGTGAAGGAAGACGAGGCGGCACCGCCCGAGATCACCATCCGCGTATGCAATTCTCTGTCCTGCGAACTGGCCGGGGCGGGGCCGCTCATCGAGACAGCTCAAGGCGCTCGCGCCCAAATATGTGCGCGTCCTGCCTGCTCCCTGCATGGGGCGCTGCGACCGTGCGCCGGCTGCGGCGGTGGGCAAGAACCATGTCGATCACGCGGCGGCGGCGGATTTGCTGAAGCTCGCCAGGGAGCGCAAGATCAGGCCGGGAAAGCGCAAGTACCAGGGCTCTGCAGGCCTATCTGGAGGCGGAAGGTTATCGAACCATCCGGGAGCTTCGTTCCGGCGCGCAAGACGCCTGAACAGGTGATCGGCATCCTGACCGAAGCCGGCTTGCGCGGTCTCGGCGGGGCGGGATTCCCGTCGGGGAGAAAATGGCAGTTCGTGCGCGCCGGCCTGGCGCCGCGCTATCTGTGCATCAACGCCGATGAAGGCGAGCCCGGGACGTTCAAGGACCGATATTACCTCGAGGAGCGCCCGCATCAGTTCCTGGAAGGAGTGCTCATCGCCGCCTGGGGAGTGGATGCGAGTGAAGCCTACATCTATCTGCGCGACGAATATCCGGCGGCGCGCGAGATCCTCGAGAGCGAGATCGTCGCTGATCGAGAGGGAGGGCCTGGCGCCCAACGGGTACATCCAGCTTCGCCGGGGTGCCGGCGCCTACATCTGCGGCGAGGAATCGGCGATGATCGAATCGATCGAAGGCAAGCGCGGCCTGCCGCGCCACCGCCCGCCGTACGTGGCCGAGGTCGGGCTCTTCGGCAGACCCACGCTCGTCCACAATGTCGAAACGGTCTACTGGATGCCGGAGATCCTGCGCCATGGGGCGGATTGGTTCGCCCGCCAGGGCAAGGCCGGCCACAAGGGCGTGCGCTCCTATTCGGTTTCCGGGGCGGGTCAGGAACCCGGGCGTGGTGGTGGCTCCGGCGGGCTCCACGGCCAACGAGCTCGTCGCGCTGTGCGGCGGCATGGCGGAAGGTCACCGGTTCAAGGGCTATCTGCCGGGCGGCGCCTCGGGCGGGATCCTGCCCGCCGCCATGGCCGATCTGCCGCTCGACTTCGGGCAGCTCGAAAAGTACGGCTGCTTCGTCGGCTCGCACGCGGTCGTCATTCTGTCCGACAAGGACGACATGAAGCGGGTGGCGCTGAACCTGCTGCGCTTCTTCGAGGATGAATCGTGCGGCCAGTGCACTCCCTGCCGGGTCGGCTGCGAAAAGGCGGTGAAGCTCATGGGCGCGCGAAAATGGGATGCGGCAGCTGCTGGGTGAACTGGCGCAGGCCATGGCCGATGCTTCGATCTGCGGCCTCGGCCAGGCGGCGCCGAACCCGATCCGCTCGGTGCTCAAATATTTTCCCGAAGAGGTGATGATGAACCTGATCGCATCGAGCAGAATACCGATCAAATCTCCTTCACCCTCGACGGCATCGAGGCCGAAGCCCGGCCCGGCGAAACGATCTGGCAGGTGGCAAAGCGGCTCGGCACCACGATCCCGCATCTGTGCTGGAAGGATGCGCCCGGCTACCGCGCCGACGGCAACTGCCGGGCCTGCATGGTCGAGGTCGAAGGCGAGCGGACCCTTGCGGCATCCTGCATCCGCAAGCCCGCG
Organism: uncultured Alphaproteobacteria bacterium; assembly: GCA_963780765.1. GTDB lineage: Bacteria > Pseudomonadota > Alphaproteobacteria > Rhizobiales > Aestuariivirgaceae > CAWHQZ01. The sequence continues at coordinate 30,867 of CAWADI010000016.1, forward strand.
GCGGGCATGAAGGTATCGACGGCGAGCGAGCGCGCCAAGGCGGCGCGCGGCATGGTGATGGAGCTCCTGGTCGCCGACCAGCCGAAACGCCGCCGACGCCCATGACCGCAATGCCCCGTTCTGGGACTGGGCGAAAGCCATGCAGGTCGAGGTGTCGCGTTTCCCCGGGGATGGGAGCCCCGGGCCCGATCTGTCGCATCCGGCGATGGCGGTCAATCTCGATGCCTGCATCCATTGCAATCTGTGCGTCAGGGCGTGCCGCGAGGTGCAGGTCAACGACGTCATCGGCATGGCCTGGCGCGGCTCACACGAGAAGATCGTCTTCGACTTCGACGACGCGATGGGCGCCTCGACGTGTGTGGCCTGCGGCGAATGCGTGCAGGCCTGCCCGACCGGCGCCCTGATGCCGAAGTCGATCGTCGACGGCGAGGGCAGGGGCGTGCGCGAGGCTGACCGCGAAGTCCATTCGGTCTGCCCCTATTGCGGCGTCGGCTGCCAGATCACCTACAAGATCAGGGGCGACGAGATCGCCTGGGTGGAGGGCCGCGGCGGGCCGGCGAACGAGAACCGCCTGTGCGTCAAGGGACGGTTCGGCTTCGACTATGTCACCAATCCGGAACGGCTGATGAAGCCGCTGATCCGCAAGCCCGGACTGCCGAAGGGTCTCGACATGGATCCGCGCGATCCCTCGACCCATTTCCGCGAGGCGAGCTGGGAGGAAGCGCTCGACTTCGCCGCCCGCGGCCTCAAGGACGTGCGCGACCGCAAGCGGCGGGCGGGCGCTCGCCGGATTCGGGTCGGCGAAGTGCTCCAACGAGGAGGCCTATCTGTTCCAGAAGCTGGTGCGCACCGGCTTCGGCTCCAACAACGTCGACCACTGCACGCGCCTCTGCCATGCCTCCTCGGTGGCGGCGCTCATGGAGACCATCGGCTCGGGCGCGGTCACCGCGCCCTTCACCGCGGTTCAGGACTCCGACGTCATCGTGGTGATCGGCGCCAACCCCGCCGAGAATCACCCCGTCGCCGCCACCTATTTCAAGCAGGCGGCCAAACGCGGCGCGCAGCTGATCGTGATGGATCCGCGGGGCCAGGCGCTCAAGCGCCACGCCACCCACATGCTGCAGTTCAGGAACGGCACCGACGTGTCGCTCCTCAATGCCATGATGAACGTGATCGTCACCGAAGAGCTCTACGACCGGCAGTACATCCAGGCGCACACCGAAGGCTTCGAGAGGCTCAAGGAGCATCTCGCCCGGTTCACGCCCGAGGCGATGGCCCCGGTATGCGGCATCGCTGCCGACGTCATCCGCACCGTCGCCAGAACCTATGCCCGGGCCAAGGCAGCGATCATCTTCTGGGGCATGGGCGTGTCACAGCACGCCCACGGCACCGACAACGCGCGCTGCCTGATCTCGCTGGCGCTCATGTGCGGGCACACGGGCCGGGCCGGCACGGGACTTCACCCCTTGCGCGGCCAGAACAATGTGCAGGGGGCCTCCGACGCCGGGCTCATTCCGATGGTCTACCCGGACTATGCGCGGGTCGGACTTCCGGAAAACCGGCAGAAGTTCGAAAAACTGTGGGCGACGGAGCTCGATCCCGAACCCGGGCCTGACGGTGGTCGAGATCATGGACGCCGTCCACGCCGGCAAGATCTTCGGCATGTACATCATGGGCGAAAACCCGGCGATGTCGGACCCGGATGTCGGCCACGCGCGCGAGGCGCTCGCCAGGCTCGATCATCTGGTGGTGCAGGACATCTTTCTCACCGAGACCGCCATGTACGCCGATGTGATCCTGCCCGCTTCCGCGTGGCCCGAGAAGGACGGAACGGTGTCGAACACCAACCGCCAGGTGCAGATGGGCCGCAAGGCGCTCGAGCCGCCGGGCGAGACGCGCCCCGACTGGTGGATCACCATCGAGATCGCCAGACGGATGGGGCTGCCGTGGACCTATCAGGGTCCCGCCGACGTGTTCGCCGAGATGAAGCTCGCCATGCCGTCCCTCGACAACATCGACTGGGAGAGGCTGATGCGCGAAATCTCGGTGACCTACCCGTGCCTGGCGCCGGATCGTCCGGGCGAGGACATCGTGTTCGCCGACCGCTTCCCGACCGAGAGCGGCCTCGGCAAGATGGTGCCGGCGGAGATCGTGCCGCCGCGCGAGGAGCCCGACCGCGAATATCCCTTCATCCTGTCGACCGGCCGGCAGCTCGAGCATTGGCATACGGGCGCCATGACGCGGCGGGCGAGCAGCCTCGATGCCATCGAGCCCTCGGCCACCGCGCAGCTCAACCCGGCAACCATCGCGAAGCTCAGGCTTCGTCCCGGCGACCGGATCCGGGTCATCTCGCGGCGCGGCAGGGTGGAGCTGCAGGCGCGCGCCGATGAGGGCGTGCCGCCGAACGTGGTGGTTCATCCCGTTCGCCTACGTGGAGGCGGCGGCCAACCTGCTGACCATTCCCGACCTCGATCCCTTCGGAAAGATCCCCGAGTTCAAATATTGCGCGGTGAAGGTCGAGGCGGTGAAGCGGCGCCGGCTCGAGGCGGCGGAGTAAGCTATGCCATTTGGTATTGCCACTCTTGTGTTCACACCCCTCTCGTCAGGGCCGGGCTTGACCCGGCCATCCTTTTCGGCACCCGCCAGCAATGTGCAGGAGATCATCTCCCCAAGCTTAACGATTCTCGTACTTGCGGTCCCCACCAAGAGGATGGCCGGGTCAAGCCCGGCCATGACGGTTGGTCATGTGAACCGAGTTGTCCGGCTTGAGCCGGCGGCGTCGGATGCGCACTCCCTACAGGGAATTCGAGATCGGGCCCGACGCCGAAAACCCGCGCCTCGCCCGGGCCGTGCCCGGCATCGACCAGGACGGGCGCCGGGTCGAGCAATACGTCGTCACCGAGCGGCCGCTCACCATCTTCTTGAACCGCCAGGAAGTAGTGACCGCCATGACCATCGGCGATCATCCGGACTGGCTGGCGGTCGGATATCTCGCCAACCAGGGAATGCTCAGGCACGCCGACGAGATCACCGGCATCGAGCATGACGACGAGCTCGGCGTCGTGGTGGTGCGTACGGGGAAAGAGACGAACTTCGAAGCGAAGCTGAAGAAAAAGGTGCGCACCTCGGGCTGCGCCCAGGGCACGGTGTTCGGCGACCTCATGGAGAGCCTCGAGGGCCGCGAGCTGTCGAAGACGGCGATCCTGAAGACGAGCTGGCTCTATGCGCTGATGAAGAAGATCAACATGGCGCCCTCGCTCTACCTCAAGGCCGGCGCCATCCACGGCTGCGTGCTCGCCCGGGAAGACACACCACTCGTCTATCTGGAAGACGTCGGCCGCCACAACGCGGTCGACAAGATCGCCGGCTGGATGCTGCTCAACAACGTCCCCGCCGACGACAAGATTTTCTACACCACCGGCCGGCTGACCTCGGAAATGGTGATCAAGTGCATCGGCATGGGAATTCCCATTCTCGCCTCGCGGTCGGGATTCACGGCGTGGGGGGTCGAGCTCGCGGTCGAATGGAACCTGACGCTCATCGGGCGGGCGCGGGGCAGAAGGTTCCTCGCGCTTGCCGGTGCGGAGCGCATCGTTTTCGATGCCGATCTGGGCGAGGTTGCGGAAGAAGACCGCCGGCATCGCCGCAAGGGCGCGGACGATGACTAGCGCACTAGACCCTCGCCGCGCGGAGATCGCCCCTCACCCTCCCATCGCTGCGCGATGGGTCCCTCCCTCTCCCCGCATTCGCGGGGCGAGGGTTAACAAATCAACCCTCTCCCCCACGGCCCCCACGGGGAGAGGGTAGGGTGAGGGGGAGTGATGCCGCACGAACGCGTCTCCGGCGTCATCCTCGCGGGCGGGCTCGCCCGGCGCATGGGCGGCGGCGACAAGGGGCTGCTCGAAATCGGCGGCGTCCCGATCCTCGATCAGGTGATCGCCCGGTTGCGCCCCCAGGTAGCCGACCTGGCGATCAACGCCAACGGCGAGCCCGTCGCGCTTTGCCACCTACGGCCTCCCGGTCGTTGCCGATTCCGTGCCGGGCTTTCCGGGACCTCTCGCCGGGGTGCTCGCGGGCCTCGAATGGGCGAGCCGCGGCGGCAGCCGCTGGATCGCCACCGTTGCCACCGACACGCCGTTTTTCCCGCGCGATCTGGTGGCGAGGCTCATGGCTGCGGCCCGCGATGGCAGCGCCGATCTCGCCTGCGCGGGCTCGCACGGCCGCCCGCATCCGGTCGTCGGCCTGTGGCCGGTGGCGCTCAAGGACGATCTGCGCAAGGCGCTCGTCGACGACCACGTGCGCAAGGTCGACGAATGGACCAGCCGCTATCGGCTGGCGGTGGTCGACTTTCCCGCCACGGACTACGACCCCTTCTTCAATGCCAACCGGCCCGAAGACCTGGCCGAGGCCGGCCGCATCCGGAACGCGTTCGCGCCGTGACGCCGAGGCTCCTGGGCATCGTCGGGTTCAAGAATGCGGGCAAGACGACCCTGACCGAGCGCCTGGTCAAGGAGCTCGTCGAGCGAGGCTACCGCATCTCGACCATCAAGCATGCCCACCATGCCTTCGACATCGATCAGGAAGGGCGCGATTCCTGGCGCCACCGCAAGGCCGGCGCCCGGGAGGTGGCGGTCGTATCGAGAGAACCGCTGGGCGCTGGTGCACGAGCTTGGCGAGGAGCCGGAACCGACGCTCGAGGCGGTCGCGGCCAAGCTCGCGCACGCCGATCTCATCATCACCGAAGGCTACAAGCGCGAGAGCCACCCCAAGATCGAGGTGCGCAATCCCGAGCTCGGCCATCCCGAGCTTGCCGGCCACGACCCCTCGGTCATCGCCGTGGCGGCGAGCGGGCCGGTCGCGTCCTGCCCGGTGCCGGTGTTCGCCCGCGAGGACGTGAAGGCCATCGCCGACTTCGTCGTCAGGCAACTGGAGCTCGAACGCCGATGACGCCAGCCCGCCGGCTCCTCGATGACTGCTTCCTCCACGACCGCGACCGGCTGAAGCACGACGAGGCGCTGGCCCTCATTGCGGAACGCGCCCAGCCGGTCGCCGGCATCGAGCAGGTGGCGCTCGAGGATGCGCGAGGCCGCATCCTCGCCGAGGACGTGCGTGCGAGCGGTCCGGTGCCGGGCTTCACCAACGCTGCCGTCGATGGCTATGCCGTCGCCCACGCCTCGTTCGTCGAAGGCGAGACAACCCTGAAGGTGACGGCGCGGTCGGTTGCCGGCAGGCCCGCCCCGGGGTCGGTCGGAAAGAACGAGGCGGCACGCATTTTCACCGGCGCCGTCATGCCCGAAGGGACCGATACCTGCATCATGCAGGAGGATGTCTCCGTGCACGGAGAGTTCATCACGGTGCCGGCCCGCGCCCGCAAGGGCGCCAACGTGCGCCAGGCCGGCGAAGACCTGAAGGCCGGCGACCTGGCGGTCGGGGCGGGAACGCGGCTCAAGCCCCAGGATGTCGCGGCAATCGCCTCCACCGGCCGGCCGGGCATCGCCTGCCGAAAGGCCCTGACGGTGGCGCTCGTCTCGACCGGCGAGGAAATCCGGCGCCCCGGCGCCGATCTCGCACCCGGCGAGGTCTACGATTCCAACCACAGCCTGTTGCGCGCGCTGCTGGGGCACGGCGCGGCAAGGGTTCTGGACATGGGCATCGTCGCCGACGATGCCGCGGCGGTGCGTATCTCCCTCGCGAGGGCCGCCGATCAGGCCGACGTGATCGTTTCGACCGGGGGGGCTTCGCGCGGCGAGCCCGACCACATCGTCAACGCGATGCTGGAACAGGGCAGGCTGCACGCCTGGCAGCTGGCGGTGAAACCCGGCCGGCCGCTCGCCATCGGCCAGATCGGCAGACACGGTATTCCTGGGGCTGCCCGGCAACCCGGTGGCGGTGTTCACGACGTTCCTCCTCTATTGCCAGCCGATGCTGGCGAGACTCGGCGGCGCCCGCTGGCGCCCGCCGCAGCGTTATCCGCTGCCTGCCGGGTTCCGCTTCGAAGCCAAGAAGCAGGGGCGGCGGGAGTTCTGGCGCGGCTGGGTCGACAATGAGGCGGCGGGCCCGGTGCTCAGGAAGTTCGCACGCGACGGCTCGGGCCTCATCTCGGGTCTCACCCGGGCCACCGGCTTCATCGAGGTCGCAGAGGACGTGGGTCAGGTGGAGGAAGGAGACATGCTGCCGTTCATTCCGTTCAGCGAGTTCGGCATCGCGCCGTGACCCCTGAGGAGATCGTCGACTTCTGGCGCCTCGCCGGACCTGAGCGCTGGTTCACGCGCGATGCTGCTTTCGACGGCGCAATCGCCGCGCGGTTCCGCAATCTTCTCGCCGAAGCGCGCGCCGGCGCCCGCGACGGCTGGGCCGAAACGCCCGCCGGTGCCTTGGCCCTCGTCATCGTGCTCGACCAGTTCTCGCGCAACATCCACCGCGGCTCGCCGCTCGCCTTCGCCGCCGACCCGCGCGCGCTGGCGCTGGCGCGGCGCGTCGTGGGGCTGGGCTGGCAGCACGCCGTGCCGGCGCCCCTGGCCGCGTGGTTTCTCTTGCCCTTCGAGCACGCCGAGGACCTCGACGCCCAGAACCGCGCGGTGGGTCTCTTCGGCAGCCTCGGTCTGGCGGAGATGGCCTGGTATGCAAAGCTCCATCGCGACGTCATCGTGCGCTTCGGCCGCTTCCCGCACCGCAATGCCATCCTGGGCAGGAGATCGACGGCTGAAGAACTGAGCCTTCCTCGCCGGCGGCGGCTTCGCCGGCTGATTTTCAAATTCGTCATCGCCGCCCCGGGCTTCGACTCGGGGACCAGACCCGGCGATCCTCTTTGAAACGATCCGAAAAGGATGGCCGTGTCGAGCACGGCCATGACGTACTATTGTCTCGTGAGCAGCCATGACCATGATCCTCTACATAACGGTGGGCGTCAGCGATCTTGCGCGGTCGATCGCCTTTTACGACGCCGTGTTCGCAGTGCTCGGGTACGCGAGAAGCCCGGACTGGGCGGAGGGCTGGGCGGGGTGGGGTCCGGTCTATGACGAGGGCGTGAGCTTCTGGATCTGCAAACCCTTCGACGGCAAGGCGCCCGCCCCCGGCAACGGCGCCATGATTGCGTTGAGGGCACGCAACGAAGGCGAAGTGGAACGCTTCCATGTACAGGCGCTTGCCCATGGCGGCAGCGATGAGGGCGGGCCGGGAACGCGCGAATACTACGAGCCCACCTTCTACGTTGCCTACGTGCGCGATCCCGACGGCAACAAGCTCGCCTGCGTCTATCACCATCACGAGCCGGGAAAAGCCCGCACGTGAGCACAGGAGGAGCAGGATGAAGTCCCTTCGAGCAACTTCTGCCGTCATCCTGATGGGAATCCTTGCAGGCGTCGCACATGCCGACCGGGAGGAAGTGCTGTTACAAGCTGGTTCCTATGAGGTCGTGTTTCGCCTCGAACTGCCGCATGTAGAGAATTGGGCGGTCAACAGGACCTCGACGATCTGTGTCACAGATGCAGCCAGCGTAACCGATTTCAGGCTCCCGGTGCTGAGCGGGAACAATCCGCTCGCCAAGTGCCCATCCAGGAACGCCAGGCTGAACGGCGCCACGCTGGAGTTCGATATCATATGCGCGGGGCGTGATGCGGCCAGGGCGCGGGCCGTCTATTCGCTCAAGCCGCGCGAATTCGTGGGCCGGGTCGCGATGGTCATGGGCGGAAAGAACATGACAATGACCGAAGTGCAAGTCGGCCGCCGCGTGGGCGCCTGCGATTTGGAGAGCGGCTCGCAGGACTGATCACAAATCGATCTGGATGCATGCGACCGGGGTCACACCTTGCCGGCGTAGGTGGGAAACTCGCCGAGCTTCCGATAGCTCTCGTAGTAGCGCATGAGCTTCGCCTCATCGACCTCGACGCCGAGTCCCGGGGACTCGATGCGACCCCAAGCCGGACCATCGGCAATCGGCAGCCGCTCCGTGAGGATGTCGTCTTCCATGATCTGCGCGGTCTGCTGGTTGCCCAGGGCCGCGTTGGGAGCAGCCAGCATGACGTGCTGGCCGGCGGCTGCGGTCAGGCCCAATTCGCCGTGCGTGTGCTTGCAGACCTGCCAGCCCTCCAGGTGGCTGACGTGGTTGAGCGCGTGCCAGCGCAGGAGCGAGCCCACCCAGTACTGGCTGTAGCAGAGGTATTCGCCGCACCGGCTCTTGATCAGCCGGTAGGCATCGGCTTCCCGCCCCAGGCCTTCGTTGACGCACAACGGCACGTCGAGGCGGGTGCGGAGCTCGAGCATGTTTTCGACCGGATCGATCCGTATCGGGGCTTCGACGAAGTCGAGATCGAATCGGGCGTGCCACCGCTTGAGAAGTCGCAGCGCCTGCGGTTTCGTCCAGCTCTGGTTGACGTCGATGCGGATCTTGCCTTCGGCACCGATGGCGCCGCGCAGCGCCTCCAGCATCGCTTCCTCTTTCGCCTCGTCGATGCCGACCTTGATGTAGTAGACGCGGTAGCCGCGGCTGACGCCTTCGCAGGCCTGCCGCTCCACTTCCTCCGGCGTGGCCCAGTCCATGTAGTAGAAGTAGTCAACCGCATCGCGCATGGCGCCGCCGAACAGGCGGTAGAGCGGCTGCCCGCACTCCTTGCCGCACAGATCCCAGAGCGCCATGTCGATGCCGGCGTAGGCGAAGTTGCCGGTCATCGGCTGGAACGCCCACACGCCGTGCACGCCGAGGTCGCGATGGATCGCTTCCTTGTCCCAGGGATCGCGGCCGACGACGAGCGGCGCCATGGATTTCACCGCGCTCTCGATGCCGGCCGTATCGGCGGCGCGGGTGCATTCGCCCCAGCCGACGAGGCCGTTGTCCGCCGTGAGCTTCACGACGACGTCGGTGATGCCGCCGCGGTTGATGAGCGAGCTGGTCTCGACCCGCTTGTAGGGGACGCGCGCAACGAAGGTTTCGAATCTGGTGACTTTCATGGCCAGTGCTCTACACCGGAAAACGCTGCAGAGGGGAGCGTTCTCGAATGGTCAGGCGCCTGAAGTTCTATGGTTGGGGCAGGGAGGGTACGGGCCTCGACGAGGAGGAGCGGGAGCGGCTGTTCCGTTTCCTGGCAAATCGTCTCCACGTTGAACCCGGTCCCGCCGCCCCGCCCCAGGTATCGGAGATCGGCCTGCGCGCGCCGCGTCCGACACCGCCCGCCGCGATCGCCCATCTGTTCCAGGACGATCCCTATGAGCGGCTTCTCCACACCTACGGCAAGTCCTATCCGGAGACCGTCCGCGCCCAGGCGCGCGATTTCGCCAACGCACCGGATCTCGTCGCCCTTCCCGCAAATGAAACGGACCTCGGCGCGCTCTTCGACTGGGCGAGTAGCGCGAACGTCGCCGTCATTCCCTTCGGCTGCGGCTCCTCGGTCGTCGGTGGCGTCGAGCCGGTCGTCGGCGACGGTTACGTCGGCGTGGTCAGCCTCGATCTCAGCCGGTTCGACCGTGTTCTCGAGATCGACAGCACCAGCCGGGCGGCACGTATCCAGGCCGGCATGCGAGGCCCGGCAATCGAGGCGGCCTTGAAGCCGCACGGCCTCTCGATCCGGCACTATCCGCAGAGCTTCGAGTTCTCCACGCTTGGTGGCTGGATCGCCACCCGGTCGGGCGGCCACTTCGCCACTCTCTACACCCATATCGACGATTTCGTCGAAAGCATCCGGACGATCACTCCGGCGGGCGCCATGGAATCGCGCCGCCTGCCCGGCTCGGGCGCCGGGCCCAGCCCCGACCGCATGATCATCGGCTCGGAAGGTACGCTCGGCGTGATCGTCGAGGCGTGGATGCGGCTGCAGGACCGCCCCCGCTTCCGGGATGGCGCCGTGTTCGGCTTTCCCGATCTCTTTGCGGCGGCCAGAGCCGTGCGCATCGTCGGCCAGGCCGGCCTCTACCCTTCCAATCTGCGCGTCATCGACAATCACGAGGCAGGCATCTACGGCGTCAACGACTACGAGGAAACGTTGCTGATCCTCGCCTTCGAATCGGCTGACCACCCGGTCGAGGCATGGATGATGCGGGCGATCGAACTCATCCAGGACCATGGCGGCCGGCGACACCCTGACGAACGCGCCGCCTCGCCTGGCGTACGGCCTTTGTCCGCATGCCGTACGCGCGGGAGCTGTCGGTCCCGCTCGGCGTGATCAACGACACCTTCGAGAGCGCCGTCACCTGGGACAGGTTCGAGGCCTTTCATGCTGCGGTGAGCGCGGCGACCAGCGAGGCTATCCAGGAGGCGACTGGCCGGCCCGGCATTGTTTCGACCCGGTTTACCCATGTCTATCCCGATGGGCCAGCGCCCTATTACACCTTCAATGCCCGCGGCACGCCTGGCCGGCTTATCGAGCAGTGGCGGCACATCAAGGTCCGCGCCTCCGCTGCCCTGCTCGCAGGCGGTGGTACGATCACCCACCACCATGCGGTCGGGCGCGATCACATGCCGTGGTATCGCGAGCAGCGGCCCGTACTTTTCGGCAAGGCATATGAAGCGGCCAAGCGCGTGCTCGACCCGGCCGGGATCCTCAATCCGGGCGTGTTGGTGCCATGACACTATAAATTTCGTCATCGCCGGGCCCAGACCCGGCGATCCTCTTCGGTGCGATCTAAAAAGGATGGCCGTGTTGATCCCCGGATCAAGTCCGGGGACGGCCATGACGAACATTGTAGGAGAAAGACGTCAGCCGGCGAAGCGGGGGCGGGCGAGGCCGGGGACGGGAGCTTCGAAGGCGAAAAGACCACCCGCCTGCGGATGGCGGGCAAGCGCTTCCGCAATCAGCCCGTGGCGCGCGGTCGTTACATAGAGCGTCTTCAGATCCTCCCCGCCGAATGCGCAGGAGGTGACCTGGGAGGCGGGAATGGGAACGATGCGGTCAACGGTGCCGTCGGGCGAAAACCTTGCGACGCAGTCGCCCTCCCAGCGCGCGCTCCAGAGACAGCCGTCGCGGTCGATGGCCGCGCCGTCGGGGGAGCCGAGATCGGTGATGGCGCTGAACACCCGCCGGTTCGAAGCATGGCCAACGTCCATATCGAAATCGTAGGCGTGAATCACCTTGAGCGCCGAATCGGCGACATAGAGCGTCGTCCCGTCCGGGCTCCAGACGACGCCGTTGGTGATGGTGATACCGGCGAGCTCCCGCCGGTATGACAGATCCGGATGGATGCACCAGAGAGCGCCGGAGGCCTCGGTGATCGGCAGATCCTCGCCATCGGGTCCGAGGTTGTTCATCATCGTGCCCATCCAGAAGCGCCCTCGTGCGTCGGGTGCGCCGTCGTTGCTGCGATTGCGGGGCTGGTCGGCTTCCGGCGCGATCTGCCGCTCGAGCTTCCCCTCCTTCGGATCGAAGAAGCTGATGCCGCGCTCCGACGCAATCAGCAGCGAGCCGTCGGCGCGCTTGGCGAGTGCGGTGATCATCTCGGGCATCGGCCAGGTTTCATGGCGGCCCGATGCGGGTGTCAGCCGATGCAGCCTTGATGGCATCGGCACATCCAGCCAGTAGACCGCCCGCTCGTCGGGACACCAGAAGACGCCTTCGCCGATCTTGTCGCGGCAATCGACGATGCAGCGGACCTCGACCCTGGAGACCGGATAGCTTGCGCCGGGCTTCGGAAGTATTGACATATCAGGCTACGAATGCATCGTTTGTGGCGGTGGGTGCAAGCGTCTTGAAACGTTGATGTCGTAATTGCCTATGCTTGATCGGGCCATGCCCGGCCTGTCTTCCGCGGCCGGCGACGTTTCTCGCGAACCTGCCGGGGCCGGCCGGGCGCCCCTGTTGCGCCTGCGCGGCCTCTCGAAAGTTTTTGGCGCCACGGCTGCCGTCGAACCCCTCGATCTCGACATCTACCCCAAGGACTTCGTCGCCATGCTCGGGCCGTCGGGCTGCGGGAAGACGACGCTCCTGCGCATGATCGGCGGCTTCGTCGCGCCGACCACGGGCACGATCGAGATCGCCGGCGCCGATGTCACGGGCCTCGGCCCGGAGAAGCGCCCGACCAACATGGTGTTCCAGGGCTACGGGTTATTCCCGCACATGAACGTCGCCCAGAACATCGGCTACGGCTTGCGCCTGCAGAAGATGCCGAGGGACGAGATCGACCGGCGGGTGAACGACGCAATCGCGCTCGTGCAGCTGGCCGACCTCGCGCAGCGCGGCACCGAGCAGCTGTCGGGCGGCCAGCAGCAGCGGGTGGCGCTCGCCCGCGCGCTGGTCATGCGGCCGAAGGTGCTGCTGCTCGACGAGCCGCTGGCCGCCCTCGACCTCAAGCTCCGCCAGGCGATGCAGGAGGAGCTGCGGCGCATTCATCACGAGATCGGCGGCACCTTCGTGTTCGTCACCCACGACCAGTCGGAAGCGCTGGCGCTCGCCAACCGCATCGCCGTCATGCGCGAGGGCCGGCTCGAGCAGGTGGGAACCGCCCAGGAGATCTACGACAAGCCGAAGACGCGCTTCGTGTCAACGTTCATCGGCGAGGCCAATCTGCTGCCCGGCCGGCGCGTCAACGGCAGGGTCACAGCTCGCCGCCGGACCGCACTTCGCCGACGCCGGCCCCGATGAGGAGATTTCGCTCGTCGCCCGGCCGGAAAATCTGGTGGCGCTGGGGCCGCAGGAGACGGCCGACCTGACGCTCGATGGCGAAATCCGGGATATCGTCTATCTCGGGTCCTACGTGAAGTACCGGGTGGCCATCGCGGGCGGCAAGGATATGATCGTGCATGTGCGCCCCGATCGTGCCCAGGACCACAACATCGGCGACCCGATGCGCATCGGCTGGCAGCGCCGGCATCACCGGATCGTCAGCGCATGATATCCGAAGCGTCATCCCCGCGAAAGCGGGGACCCAATCGTGAGCCTCAACCCGGAATCGGCGAAGATGCTGCACGGCTTCATTGGATCCCCTCTTGCGAGGGGATGACGATGGTCTGGACGGAGAAAACGAACGGCAGCCAGGGCCGCATCCTGGCCAATCAGGAGAGGAAACGATGACTGAACACAGGACACCCTTCATCACTGCACCGCTGTCGCGGCGCACCGCGCTGAAAGCCGGTATCGCCGCCGCCGCGGCAGCGGCCGGCCTCATGCCGGTCAGGAGCCATGCCGCAACCACCGTCACCTTCCTTGGCTGGCAGGGCTATGACGATCCGATCACCTTCGACGACTTCACCAAGACGAAGGACATCACCCTCAACACCACCTACATCGGCAACAACGACGAGATCATCACCAAGCTGCGCTCGGGCGGCATCGGGCAGATCGACATCGTCACCCCCTACATGGGCTACATCCCGCTGCTCGCCAAGCTCGACATCATCCAGGCGATCGACACGGCGCGCGTGCCCAATCTGGAGAAGATGCTGCCGCTGTTCCGCAACGACCCCAATGTCAACGTCGAGCGGCAAGCTCTATGGCGTCCCCTTCACCTGGGGCTCGGGGCCGATGATGTACGATCCCGCCGTCATCCCCACCGCGCCGACGTCATGGAAGGATCTGCTCAAGCCGGAATACACGGGCAAGGTCGGCATGATGGACGATCCGCTCGGCAACATGATGCTGGCGGCCCTCATCGCCACCGACGCCAAGGTGCCCACCCAGCTGACGCCGGCCCAGCTCGAGCAGACGATCGACTTTCTGATCTCGGTGAAGAAGCAGTCCCGCGTCGTGACGGTCAGCTGGGGCGACCTCGCCGATGCCATGGCGCGCGGCGACGTTGCGCTCACCTTCAGCGGCTGGGAAACCATCCAGAAGTTCGCCGCCGACAAGGGCAAGAAGATCGCCTACACCTACCCTTCCGAAGGCACCTTCGCCTGGCTCGACAACTACTGCATCGCCAAGGACGCGCCGAACCTCGACGCGGCCTACGAAATCTGCAACCGGGTGATCGATGTGGCGCCCCAGAAGCGGCTCGCCGAAAACGCCATCCAGGCCATCGTCAACACCGAAGCGATCGCCGCCCTCGATCCGGCCATCAAGGCGCTCTACCCCTATGACTCGATCGAGGACTTCGGCAAGAAGGCCGGCTTCTTCGCCTTCCCGCCGATCGAGCCCGACGGAACCCACGCGACCTTCAGCGACTGGCTGAAGGCCTATGAGCGTTTTAAGACGGCGTAGATTTCCCCTCCCCCTTACGGGGAGGGACAAAGGGTGGGGGTCACTCCGGCCACGCCGCCATA
>CAWADI010000017.1:0-42145 GCA_963780765.1 uncultured Alphaproteobacteria bacterium
AACGGCAAGATCCGCACCACGAGGAGTTCCAACGCGCTCGGAAGGCGCTCGGGCTAGACTCGTCGCGTTTGACTACGGCTATGACCAGGAAGGACGAATGGTTGCCTGGGAAGCCAACCCGTACCCGCTCATTCACTTCTCGAAAGACTACTTATCGTACCGGAACCATGCCATTCATCGCACGCTCGCTGCCATGTTGAGACTGTATCTCCACACAGCCGGAATTTCCATTCCGGGGAGGCTCGAGCGCGAAGCCAGGTATTGAACGATCTTAGCAATCACGCGATCAACGACAGATCCGCGCCTCAGTTTGCCTCATCAGGCTTCCAGCGTCATACAAGCCAGTATCAGCCAGTTGTGTTCATGTTTCGCTTCCTGACGTCGCCAGGCCACGGTTACACGGTTAAAGCATTTGTGCAGCCTTTCGCCGGCGCCGACGTCCCCCGTTGCGAGGCGACGACCTACGACGCCTTGCTGCGGTGAACCCACACGGTGAAGGCCGTGCATGTCTTTACCGACATGGAACGGCTGAGCGACAAACAACTCGCCGCCGCCGCCGGTCTTTACCGCGCACTTCGCGAACTTGGCATTCCCTGCCTCAACGATCCTGCCAGGGTCATGAGCCGCTACCAGTTGCTCTGCAATCTGTTCGAGGCGGGAATAAATCCTTTCGCGGTCTATCGCGCAGAATGGACGGCCGAAGCCGTCGCAGTTCCCTGTCTTTGTTCGCAACGAGTTCGACCATAGAGGCCCGATGTCCGCCCTTATCAAGGACCAGGATGAGCTCGATGAGCACCTTAAGCGCCTCACCGATGGCGGTCAGCCGCTGCGCGGTCTCCTCGTCGTCGAATTTGCTGCCGAGCCCGGGCCAGACGGCATTTGGCGCAAGAGCGGAACCTACCGGATTGGCAAGAACTACTCTGTCAACCATAAGAACCTGTCGGACAACTGGGTGGTAAAACACCTACGTTCAGCACGTAACGAGCAATGCGTTGCAGCTGGAGGAGAAGGCTGCGATGATCGCCAACGAAGTGCCCGAAGCCGACCGACGCGCCTTCGACATCTCCGGCGTGGAATGGGGACGGGCCGATCACGCAAAGTTCCGCGGGCGTGATATCGTTTTTGAGATCAACACAGCTCCGTACCCGCTGTTGACCGATCCTCACGGCAACAAGATCCGAAACGAGGCCAAGCGCATCGCGTTCACCCGAATGTACGCGTTCCTGCGCGAAATGGATTGGGGCGACGGGGCGGTGATCCGCTATCGCCGGAGTAAGCCAATCTGGCGAAGGCTTGCAGAGAACCAGCGAATTCCGCCGCCTGCTACGCCATGACCCCGGGAGTTAGCGTGGGTTAAATCGCTGGTTGCATGCAGCGATAGCTGCGTGCGCAAAATATGAAAGGCAAGTTGTGTATGATGCATCCGTGATATTCTGCGCAGCGAAGGTCGGAGGACGGCGCTGATCTTGGAGGACGACGCCCGTTTCCGCCGAATTCTGGCAAGCGACCGATCCCGGGCTCCCCCTTGCGCTTTCAGAGGCCCCAGTTACGGCAATTATGGATGGCGATCAAGGGGGTTGTCTCGCCACAAAACAGCCTGATAGACCGAGCGACGCTGTCGTTATCCGTGAGGGGAACGGCACATGAACATCTGTATGATCGGCGCGGGCTATGTTGGCCTGGTATCGGCGGCGTG
This sequence comes from uncultured Alphaproteobacteria bacterium, assembly GCA_963780765.1. GTDB lineage: Bacteria > Pseudomonadota > Alphaproteobacteria > Rhizobiales > Aestuariivirgaceae > CAWHQZ01. The sequence goes on from CAWADI010000017.1 coordinate 1,697, forward strand.
TTTTTCCGAGTTCGGCTGGACGGTTAGATGCATCGATAACGACGCATCGCGTATCGCCAAGCTCTGTTGCGGCGAACTTCCGATCTATGAGCCGGGTCTCGACGATCTTGTCGCGCGCAATGTCGCTGCCGGCCGGCTCACTTTCTCGACCGAACTGGCACCCGCCATACGCTCGGCCGACGTGGTGCTGATCGCCGTCGGCACGCCGATGCGGCGCGGTGATGGCCACGCGGACAGGAGCTACATCTTCGCCGCGGTCGAGGAGCTGGCGCCGCATCTCGATGGCTTCACGGTCATCGTCACCAAGTCGACGGTTCCCGTTGGCACCGGCCGCCAGATCGAAGCGCGGCTCAGGCAGCTCAGGCCCGATGCGGACGTTGCCGTCTGCTCGAACCCGGAGTTCCTGCGCGAGGGTTCAGCGCTGCAGGACTTCATGCATCCGGACCGTGTGCTGATCGGCTGCGACGACGAACGCGCCCGCGAGGTGATGCGGCGGCTCTACAATCCGCTCTCCCTGCGCAATGCTCCGCTCATGTTCACCAGTCGCGAATCGGCCGAGCTGGCAAAATACGCCGCCAACGCCTTCCTCGCCATGAAGATCAGCTTCATCAACGAGATCGCCGATCTCTGCGAGCAGGTCGGCGCAGATGTCCAGGAAGTGGCGGGAGCGATCGGCCGGGATCGCCGTATCGGCGAGAAGTTCCTGCATCCCGGACCGGGATACGGCGGATCCTGCTTCCCCAAGGATGTCTCGGCATTGATCCGCATGGCGCGGGAAAACCACTCGCCCTTGACGCTGATCGAGCAGGTCCGTCACGTCAATGACGAACGCAAGATCGCCATCGCCAGCCGCATCGTGCGCGCCGCCGGTGGCAGCGTTCGGGACAAGACCATCGCGGTCTGGGGGGTCACGTTCAAGCCGAATACCGACGACATGCGCGAGGCGCCCAGCGTGACCATCATCCCGATCCTCGACGGCGACGGCGCCCGGATCAGGGTTTTCGATCCGCAGGGACAGCGCCATGGCGAAGCCTTGCTGCCGGGGGTCGCCTGGTGCGCGAGCGCACTCGAGGCCGCGCAGGATGCGGACATCGTCGTCGTGCTGACCGAATGGAACGAGTTCCGGGCCATCGATCTCGCAAGGCTGCGACAGTCGATGCGCGGCGATCTCCTCATCGATGCCCGAAATGTCTATCGTCCGGCCGAGGCTTACGCGGCTGGCTTGCGGTATCTCGGCATCGGCCGCCCGTTACATAGAGTGCACAAGGGAAACGGACTGTCGGCGAATGATCCCGCCGCGGTACTCGATGCGTGCTAGGCTACAGATAGCTCCGATTGCTTGCGGTGCGTCGCCGTGAGCCGAACGGTCGTGGTCATCGGCCGGAGTGGCCAAATAGCCCGGGCACTCACCCGCATAAGCTCGGGAAACGATCTGGTCTATTGTTGCATGGGCCGACCGGAAATCGATCTTACCGTGAGCAACACGATCGACACCGCATTCGCCCGGCACCCGCAGCTCATCGTCAATGCTGCGGCTTGGACTTCAGTGGATCTGGCTGAAAGCAATTCGGCGGCTACCTATGAACTAAACGCCGAGGCGCCAAAGAAACTGGCCCATTTGTGCCTGCGTGCTGCGAGTTCCGCTGATTCCACCTTTCTACGGACTACGTTTTCAACGGCATGGCCAGCGAGCCGTACACGGTCGATCACCACGTCGATCCACTGAATGTCTATGGTGCAACCAAAGCCGCCGGCGAAGCAGGTGTCAGCGAGAACTGCACGAGCATGTGATCTTGCGGCTGGCCTGGCTCTATAGCGAGACCGGTCGCAACTTCCTAACTTCCATTTTGCGTCTTGCTGAAGAACGTCAATCCGTTGACGTCGTCAACGATCAAAGAGGCTCGCCGACATTCGCATATGACGTAGCCGTGGCGATCGATAACATCTCCAATCAAATCTCAACGCAAAGGGAAGGATCACGTGGGGAACTTATCATCTGACCAATGCCGGCGAGGCGACCTGGGACGGTTTCGCTCACGAAATCCTCGAGCAGGCACAAAATTTGGCCATCCCAAGCCGACTCTCGTCCCAATCTCCTCGACTCAATATCCAACAGCAGCACGACGGCCGTTGTATTCGGTGCTCGGTACTTCCCTTACCGAGGAGCGCTTCGGCATAACTTTACCGAAATGGGAGGAAGCTGTCTCGCGCTGTATCAGAAACAAGTTTGCCGTAAATGGGAATTTCAGATCACAGCCAAGGCGTTAAGAGGAAGCCCCAACGTCCCCATCCTGAAGAGCGGTCACGCGATAGTGTAGTGGCCATTCTTGGACTTAATCTGCCCAGCCTTCTTGAGGTTAGAAAGCGCGTTGGTGATGCTCTGCTCGGCGGACTTGTTTCCTTTAGCGCGAAGCTTCTCCAGGATCTCTCCTCGAGTCATGCCGTTCGATGAGCTCTTCAAAGCTGCCAGGATGCGCGGTCGCTTTGAGGGACCTACTACGTCTCCGCTGGCGGGAACGGGTTGCCTTGCCCTTCCGAGCTGAATTCGAACAGGTCGAGAGCCGCGAGATGCCGCTTTAGGGTAGCGAGCTCGCGAGTCATACCAGTAAGCTTCTTCTGGCCTGCGGCCAGGAGTTTCTTCAAACGTCTCCTCTCGGTAGAGAGGAATTTATTGAAGGTCGGCATGAGTAACTCCACAGTAAGTGAACATATGATAACCATTTGATTGGTATGGTTACATAGGGAAATAAGACAAAATATAAAGGGGGCGGCCTTTGTTATCGACAATTCATTCTCGATGAGATTAATTCTGTGGAAGACACTAACCAACACTTTCCGCCGTTACCTGAAGAATACGCTGGCTGCTCGTATCGATCGCGATGCAGGTGAGGATTCCCGTGGCGAAGGCCCCGGTGTCGATGTTGATGCGGTGGCGCCGGATCTCGGGAGCGGCAACGGGTGTGTGGCCATGCACAACGACCTTATCGAAAGCCGGATCGTCGTCGAACGGCTCCTGGCGCATCCACAGGAGATCGCGCTCCAATTGCTGCGATAAGGGAATTCCGGGGCGCGCACCGGCGTGACAGAAAAAGAAGTCGCCGACGGTGACGCTGATCTCAAGGCGCTGCAGGAAGGTGAGATGGGGCAGGGGGAACTTCTCGACTAAGGCATCGCGAAGACCGCGGAAGTTCCCGTAGCGCGCTGAAGCGGTTGGGTAATACGAACGCAACGTTTGCATGCCGCCGAAGTCCACCCAGCCCGGCCCAAACTCTTCCGGCGCATCGATGAAGCTGAGCAACATCTCCTCATGATTGCCCATGAGCCAGGTGAAGGAGCGCCGCTCATCCTCTTTCAGGCTTAGAAGGAGCTTAATGACCGCCGCCGAGTCTGGGCCGCGGTCAACATAGTCACCGAGTGTGATGATCCGACAGGCCTTGTCGCGCCCCGAGGACACGATGTCCTTTTCGATGACATCGAGCATTTGCATTGCGAGGCCGGCTTGCCCGTGAATATCGCCAATAGCGTAGACCCGGCAGTTCTCAGGAATTCGCGCCCGGTCTAGGCTGCAACCAGCGCTAGCGCCCCTATGCCACACCCGGGCGGCACGCGAGAGAAATCGAGTTATCATCTCGTCGCCATGGTGGCGGAACTCACCGCCCGCAAGGTGCCGGTTGTCAACGGTTATTCTGAGGCGACAGTTCCGCACTCAGGAAAAACACGTACAGGATTTGACCGTGAGACTTCGATGAAGCGGCAGGCCTTACGCTTCTGACGGCTCCTGCGGCTGTTGTGCACTTAGTTCTCGTCCCGAGATCAGTCGCCTCCGAACGGACCTGCGGGGCACCGGAGGGCACTGACCAGCCATGGCTACGGGTCCAGAGCTCGCGCGCGACGGGAAGCGGGTTCATCTTCCGGTCGATCCACCAGGCTCGTTCATTGCCATGGTCGTGCAGCTCGCGATGGTGCAGGTTGCAGAGCGGCACGGTGAACTCGTCGCTGACTTTGCGGCCCAGGGCATTGGGCTGGGTGAAGGTCAAATGATGGGCATGGCTCGGCAGGCGGCCACAGATCAGGCAGGGTTGGTTGGCCACGAATTTCAGGTGGTCCAGGTTGCGCAGCCGCCTGGGTTCCGACCTTGGGCAGCACGCTTTTGTCCACGGACTGCGATGGCTTGGGGTCTTCCGGCAGGAAATCGTAGTTCACCAGCAATGGCTTTGAGGATGTCGCAATTGGCACGGGGGTTGCCGATGACCCGTTCGATCGATTCGGTTGACTCGGTGACGGCTCTTGGCTGCCCTTGTAGAGGGAGAGGCCGAAGGCATTGCCGAAGGTCGAGAGGGCCCGCTTGGTAGCATCGGTCTCGGCGGCCTTGGCGGCCAGCGCATGGGCTTCACCGGGCGTCTGGGACGGTAGCCTCGCCGGCGCCCGAGCCTTCGCGAATAATGCGGGTTTCACCGGCACGGACAGTGATGCGCACCCGCGCCACATAGGCGGCGGTAAAGCGGTTGACTAACTGCTTGGTCCACACGCACTGGCAGGCCACCATCTCGCGGTCCCAGCCGTCAAAGCCGAAGATGCGGTTGGCCTCGGCCAGCACATGCCAGCCCTCGAGGTAGTGAAGGGTAATGCCTTCGGCCTCGCGCGACTTGATGTGCTGGGGTTTGAGGGGGGCTTGCAGTCTGCGCAGTTGCTTATCGGCGAATCCCATGGCTACTTAGTCCTCACGGAAAGGATGATGCGGGTGTTGGCAAGCTCGGCTCCAGGAATGGAGGTGCCTGACTTCAGGGCCTCCAGAATGCTGCGCCGGTCGAGCTTCGGCGGCTGTGGCAGCCAGAATGGCGGTGGGATGTCTGGCTCGTTGGTAATGACAATCGAGGGCGGCGCGGCCTTCGCGGAGACGGTGAAGTCGGGCTCCAGGATCTTGTCGATGCCGGCCTCTTCCATGGCGGCCAGGGCGACCTGCCGTTTCCTGACAGCGGTCGCCCCGATCCGGTCCATTCGCTCTTTCATGTCGTCGAGGCGGAGCTTCAGACCGTCGACCAATGCTTCGTCATCGAGTGCCGATCGCACGACGCAGCCGATGGCCTCTTTGAGGTCGGTTGCTCCTTCGAGCGTGTCGAAAAGTGTTCGCTCGTCGAGATCAGGATCAGCCTCAAGCAGACGGCGGCGAAGCTCGGAAAACTGCGCAAATTCGTGATCGAGGGCGAGATGTTGATCATAGCCTATTTAGCGCTCCTTAAATACTATCTGAGTATATGTCATTTAGCTACATTGTAGCTATAATTATGGCAAAATTGTGATTACTGGTAATCAAATACGTGCGGCAAGAGCGCTCTTAAGTTGGAGCGGGGCTCTGACCGCTAAACGTGCTGGACTGAGAAAGGAAACGGTTCACCGACTTGAGCGCTACAGCGATGTTCCGCCCAGCCGAACTCAGTCACTCCTCGAACTGAAGAGAGTATTCGAAGAGGCAGGAATTGAGTTTATCGGGGGTCCAGGGGAGGGCCCTGGCGTCCGGCTATGGAAGACCGTCAAATAGGTGCGAGTTCAGGAGCGTTTCACCAGGGACTGTCGATAGCTAATTAACTTGTCCGGTTTTCGTAGCACATCAATTGACCGCTTCTGATGTTGTTGTGCCTGTGGGAACGGTGGGAAAGCCTTTTCGGCTTTTCCACGGTTTCCACAGGCGTCTGGTCCGAGCGGTGTCAGGCGGCCAGTGAGTGAGCATTGTCGATGAATCCTCCCTGGTCATCGTAGCGGGCTAGGCATCGCGGGCCATGGAAGACGGCGAGCGATCCGTCGGGATATTCATGAACGCGGACCCTGGCCTTGACGAAGTGGGGGCGCAGCGGGCTCTGCGGCAATTGCAGGATGAGACGGCGATAGCGCACGGTGTTGTCATTGCCGACGACGCGGTCTTCCTGCACGCACAGGATATCGCGCCAGGCACCGGCGGCATCGCGCACGAAGGCCGATCCCGGCTGTTCGGGCTCGACCGCGAAGCGGGCGTTATGGGCAGGCAGGTAAACCTCGGCGAGAAAGCGATTGGCGGCATCGATGTCGGCGATGCCGGCCAGCCGCAGCTCCTTGGGCAGGCGGTCCTGCAGCGTGCCGAACAGGCGTTCCGAACGCCCGCGCGCCTCCGGTGAATAGGCGGGGATATGCTCGATGCCGAGCTGGGCGAGGGCCCGGCCGAGCTGGGTGAGCCGGTCCTTGTCGACTGGCTCGCCCGCGGCGGGCGTGTGGAAGTAGTGGCCGCCGCGATCGGTATAGAGCGCGCAGAACAGCCCGTGCCCGGCGATCACCTCGCGCAAGCCCTGAAAGCTGCTCTGCGTGCCTTCCTCCTCGACCAGAAAGGCCGAGTACAGTTCGCTCGTCGCGTCATCCATGGTCGCGATCAGGTCGAACTGCTGCTCGCAGCCGGGCAGCCAGGCATGGCGTGAGCCGTCCTGGTGCAGCAGCATTCCCGGCAGCGGCCGGCGCGGCCGCTTCTTGCGATGCACTCCCTTGCGCGCCGCCACAGGCAGCAGCCGGTTGCGCTGCAGAAATGTCTTCGTCCAGGTGTAGCTCCAGGCAAACTTGTGGTTGCGGACCAGATGCTCGTGGAAGTGCTTGGCGGTGAAGTCCTGGTAGCGCTCGAGATACAGTTGCTCGACGCGCCGCTGCCCACTCCTCCGGAACCCGCTTGGACGACGGCTTGCCCAGCCGTCGATCGTTTAGCCCTTCAAGGCCCTCTTCCTCATGGCGCCGATACCAGCGCCGGAAGGTTCGTTCGCTTACCCCCAGAATCTCTCCAGCCTCGGCCTGGCTCAGTTCCCCACCCGCCCAGCGCCCCTTTACCGTCTCGAACTTCATGCGCCTCAGTCCTTGCAGCAGCTCTGTCCGTCGCATCTTCGCCCCCTCGTTTGGAGCGATTCAAAAACCGGACAGATCGTGTGCTACAAGAACCGGTCATATCGTGTGCTATCGACACGATCTTGCCAATCTGGTCGATCAGCAACCCAATAGTCAGTATACTGCATGTGCTGAGAACAGCGGGAAAACACGGACGACCACGTTACATTGAGGCCAAGACAACTAGGGGCCCTGTGCAGTCCAAGAATTCATACGTCCCACACAACTTCACCTGAATTGAAATCTTTACTGCAGACCTTAGTGGGGGGCGGGAATGTTTGCGAATTTTCACCGTCATCGACTGTAGGCTCCGCCGGGACGGCTCCCTTTTTTACTGGGCAAGGAATTCTCCGCTGCTGATCTCTATCTGCTCATGCTGGCAGTGTGGGGACGGCCCCCTGGGATTATCAGCCATGACGATTTCCGAGATCGATCGCCGTGGGCGGTAGCACTGGCAGAGGTGTGTGGGCAGCCGCAACAGGCACACGATCGCGACCCTCGTATTTCTATGCCAACCGTGACAGTCGAAAGGCCGGGCAAGTCAACATTGCAGGCGCAGTCGAGAACCATCTGACTTCATCATAGGGTCTGACGTTGCCCCCAACTTTCATCCGGTGGTGACTGCAGCGGTGACATCGAGGCGCTGTAGAGTTCGGGAGCAGGACTTGTTGGAGATGGGTAGTCGGCGTCCCATGCAACAGAACGGCCCATCCTTGAGATGTTGCGCCTGCGGTGCAATCCACGCTTCATCTCACGTAGCGTCCAATAGGGTTTGTCCGCCAAGCCGGCTTCCCGGTACGATTGGATGTGAACCCGCCTCGCCGACCCAGTGTACTGAATTCTACTAAATTCTCGCAGTAGGAAGTCGAGCTGGTTCATCATTACCGCGATGCGCGGGTTATCGCGCCGCGAGTGGGCGAAGAACGCCGGATTCGTATTGAATTCGAAAAGCTGAGCGCGACCATTTACCATGCAGTAGTCCGCGCGGCCGTATTGTGCCCCCGCGATGTCAATCGCTGGGCGGAGCAATGCGACGTGAGGCTGCTCGGCTTGAAGACGGCATTCGAATGCCGATACTGTCTCATCCACGATATCGGCATGCTTCACCATCCACTGGTGGCTGAAGAAGGCATGATTTGTCCATATGGTCGAGCCGACGACGATCGCGCCGAACTTGACGTATCTTCCCTGTGCGTCGCGGTAATCCAGGAACTCTACCGCGAGCAGGCTTTTGCCCGACACCGCGTATTTCCGCACGTTGGCCCGATACTCGTCCATTGTCCAAATAAGGTCCGACAATGTGCCACGGTGATCGTTTTCTCCGCGCAGGAATATGGGAAATCGTTGCGGGACGAAGGTCTCGGTGACCCGGTACGCGCGGTGGGAGTTGATTCCGCTGGCGGCGAGACGGTCGAGCAAGTCGTAACGCCGCAGCGTTCGATGCGGATGATTGAGGACGGGAATGTTAGGATCAGCGGCGCGAATACGTTGATGGATGATTGCCGCGCGATCGAGATAGTGCTCGTCGAGACGCTCGAGATCGGCGAAAACGTACGTGGCGCTTGGGATGTTCGTTCGGGAAAATAGCCAATCGTAACTGCGAAGGACTATGCGCGGCCCTCCACGTGCGCGCTGCCGGCAGATCAACTGGTAAAGCGTAGCTTCACTCACGCAGGAAGAAGATAATCATTCTGAATGTGCCGCCCGGACCACCCCACCGCCGGGGGCCAGTGGCCCCAAGGTAGAGCATTTCAGAGCTGGATCCCTGTAGCATTTCAGCAACAGCTGAAAAACTTCACGCCAGAGGGTTGAGAGCGCCAAGCGAACGGGATAGCCTGATTCCTGGACGGTGACTTCTGAGGGGAAAAAGAACCGATGGCGAAACAGCAAGTTATGAAGCCAATGAAGCTTTCCGAAGTCCCGGTGCTCAAGCTATACGGGTGCGCCGATTCGGAGAGCGCGTTGGCTCTGAAGGTCGGACAGGTGCCGCCACCGAAGACTAGGGCTTAGCTTCTCGTCTTTGCTGAACTTGGTTCTGCCGGGCGAAGACCGGGTTCCATTACGTGAAGTATTGTAGTGCGCGGAACCGCCGCGCACTACGACACTACCGCAATCGGGTTGGCGGCCTTTGAGCAAGCCGCACTAACAACATGCAAGAAAGGGCGAAAGCGTTCGGTAGGCGAGCCGTCCAATTAGTTCGCCACCGGCGTTACCGACCCGCTGGACCTGCTGCTGTGCTAGTGTAGCGGGATCGTCGTCGGCGACGAGCGGCTTTGTTTCTTGCTAGGCGCAGTGTCGATAATCTCCGGCCCTGTATGGGCATCCCGTTGACCGAGAGATGTCGCGCTCCCTCCCAAGGCCAGATGGCCGGAAGTTGCACGTGCTGCCGGCCATGAGCCGCGAGCGAAGCAAATAATTAGAGAGGGCCTCGAGGCCGCATTGCCGGCCGTGCTCTTATCCTTCGATGCGATCGCCGCGGAATTGACTGGCGGTGCGTACAAGCCCGCGCTCGTCAAACAAACCTTGCGGTCGAACATGACGAAGCCTACCGCCCGACGCGGGCTTGACGCCTTCTGGGCTCAATTCATGTAGAGCAGCGCCGGCCAGTCGCAGCCGATTTTACAGCGCTAAACTATTCGGGCATTCTTCCTGCAGTGGAGAACCGGACTCCCTCTGTTGATGACTTTCACCAGCGCCGACGGCGTCGGAAGCGGCGGACGCTGCTCTCACGGATCTTCTCCCGTCGCAATAGCGTAGCATTGGCAATTGTCGCGCTTATCGTGCTGGCATTGCTTTTTACCAGAGGCTCGGACCTGTGGGAGAAGTCGAATGTCCCACCAACTTTTTCGCCAACGCAAATTGTGGGGAGAGCAACCGTCATTGACGGCGACACAATCGAAATACATGGCCAGCGCATCCGACTGAACGGCATCGACGCACCAAAATCGTTACAGCCTTGCAACAACTCAAAGGGAGACGCTTACCGCTGCGGCCCTGTCGCAGCGAAGGTTCTCGCCGAGTTACTAGCTGCATCCAGCCCGACCCGCTGCGAGTTTGTCGAACGTGATCAGTACGGCCGGTTCGTAGGCAACTGCTTTCTGGCGGACGGCACTAACGTAGCCGGGGCTCTTGTCCTGAAAGGTTTTGCGATGGACTGGCCGCGCTATGCCGAGCAACAGGAAGTCGCGAAGGCTGAACGAAATGGGTTATGGGCTGGAACGTTTCAGCCGCCATGGGACTGGCGAGCCGAGTATAAGGAGGCGGAACCTGGTACGAGTTCTCCCCCACTGACGGGGCCGGACTGGCTCAAGAGCTGCAACATCAAAGGCTACATCAACGACAAAGGTGAACAGACCTATCGCGTTCCCGGACAGCCCAATTATGCGCAAACTGTTGTAGACGAGAGCAGAGGCGGGTGGTGGTTTTGCTCTGAGGCTGAAGCCAGAGCGGAAGGTTGGAGGCGAGCATTGCCCTAGAGCCGATCAATGCTACCGATTAGCCCATGTCACTCCACTAGAAAGGGGACTAGATGATGAGCCGCCTCAAGTTGTCTTGCCTACAGGGACTAACGGCGGGCTGATCGAGATCGAGCTGGCGCATGGACGGCGGATCGGGGTCGATGGATCGGTCGATGCGGGCGCGCTGAAGCGGGTGATCGCGGCTTGGAGGAGCGATGATCCCGGTTTCTGCCGGTGTTCGGGTATGGCTGGCAACGGGCTACACCGACATGCGCAAGGGCTTCGACGGCCTGGCAATGATGGTGCAAGAGACGCTGAAGCGCGATCCCTATGGCGGGCAGAGCAAGATCGCGCGCTCGAGGCTGAATGATCGTTTCACCCGAGCCTATGGTATTATAGCAACACGTGTGAGAAATCACACTGACGGACGCCGGTTAGCTTGAGAGCTACGCTGAGCGAGATTACTAAGACTTAGCGGGGCTTAGAGAAGGGGCCATCAAAGCCGATTTCGAGTGATAAGGCCATGCTGTTTGTTGCGCACGGCATTGGCTGTTCTTTTTTCGTCATCAGCAAGGGACAATTGCGTTTATGTTTCGCTTCCTGACGTCGATCGGGCATGGTTACACGGTTCGCGCCCTTGTTCAGCCTTTCACCCACCCCGACACCCCGCGTAGCGAGGTGACGGCCTATGACGCCGTGCTGCGGTCAACCCACACGGTGAGGGCCGTGCATGTCTTTACCGACATGGAACGGCTGAGCGACAAGCAACTCGCCGCCGCCGCCGGTCTTTACCGCGCACTTCGCGACGCTGGCATTCCCTGCCTCAACGATCCTGCCAAGGTCATGGGCCGCTACCAGCTGCTCTGCAATCTGTTCGAGGCTGGAATAAATCCTTTCGCGATCTATCGCGCGGACGGACGGCCGAAGCCGTCGCAGTTCCCGGTCTTTATTCGCAACAAAGTGTCCAGTGAAAAGGGCCGATGTGGGCCTGGATCAAGGACCAAGACGAGCTCGACGACCACCTCAAGCGTCTCGCCGATAGTGGCCGTCCGCTGCGCGGTCTCCTTGTCGTCGAATTTGCTGCCGAGCCCGGGCCAGACGGCCTTTGGCGCAAGACCGGAACGTACCGGGTCGGCAAGAACAACTCGGTCCACCACCAGAGCCTGTCCGACAACTGGGTGATCAAGCAGTATGCTCAACACGTCACGAGCGATGTGTTGCAGCTCGAGGAACAGGCTGCGGTCATCGCCAACGACGTGCCCGAAGCCGTCCGCCGCGCCTTTAACATCGCTGGTGTGGAATGGGGGCGGGCCGATCACGCAAGGTTCCGGGGGCGTGAGGTCATTTTCGAGATCAACACCAATCCGATGGCGCGGATAACCGATCGTCACGGCTACGCGATCAGGATCGAGTTCCAAGCGCATCGCCTTTGCCCGCATGTGCGGGCTCCTGCACGAAATAGATTGGGGCGACGGGACGGTGATCCGCTACCGGCGGGAAATCGAATCTGGCAAAGGCTCGCAGGCGGCGCGCGAAACCGGTTCCACCGCCTGTTCACGCAGACAGCGTCATGATCCGCGGCGCAACCGCTCCCGGTCAGGTCGTCGCGCTCGATGTGGGCTTGTGCCGACCCCAAAAATCCTCTAGCCGCGGGCCCGCTCATGCCCGCTCCGACATGGCCTGTCGGGAGCCGGATCCGTCTGCAAATCGGCACTTCGATGAGACCCCATGTCGTGGCCTCGAACAGCGGGCCGAAGCGGGCGCTCCCCTGCGCGTCATCGACATCAACAAGACCTTCGCCACGCCGGAGGGCGACATCCACGTCCTCGAGAATGTCAGTTTTGACGTGGCGCCTGGTGAATTCGTTTCGGTGATCGGGCCGAGCGGTTGCGGCAAGACCACGCTGTTCAACATCGTCGGCGGCCTTGCCAATGATTTCGACGGCAAGGTGGTCCTCAATGGCGTGGAGGCCAGCGCCCGGCGTCAGTCGATGGGCATGGTGTTTCAGGAAGAATTCGACCTTCCCCTGGCGGACGGCCATCGAGAACGTCGCCTTCCCGCTCGAGGTCGCCGGCATGGGGCGGCGCGAGCGGCTCGAGCGCGCCCGCCATTTCATCCACCTGGTCGGATTGGACGGTTTCGAGAACCGCTATCCAGCCGAATTGTCTGGCGGCATGCGCCAGCGCACCGTCATTGCCCGCACCCTCGCCTTTGAGCCGAAGATCTTGCTCATGGACGAACCCTTCGCGGCCCTCGAACTCGCAGACCCGGCTGCTGCTCGGCGACAAGATCCTGCAAATCCAGCAGGAGCTCGATCAGACAACGCTGCTCATCACCCACAACCTGACCGAAGCTGTCCAGCTTTCCGATCGTGTCGTCGTCATGACATATCGCCCCGGCCGGGTGAAACGGATCGTCGAGATCGACTTGCCGAGGCCGCGTTCATCCGAAATCGTCGGCAGCGAGCAGTTCGGTCATCTGGTGGGCAGCATCTGGAACGATCTGCGCGAGGAAGCAAGCCGCGGGATGAGCGACCCGAATGTTCAGCTTGCTCATCCCGAGCGGTCGGAGGACAACGCCCCCGCGGCCGCCGAGTATTGAAAGAGTTTGCCCGGCACGACCGGGGTGCAAGGAGAGACCGTGACATCAATCGCCGCAGCGTCTGTGCACTGATCGGAACTCCTGGCCGCACTCGCGTTGCCGTTGACGGCGTCGGCGGCGGATCGTGTGCGCGTCGCGACGGGAGGGAAGGGGCTCTGGGAGGCCTCGGCCACCTGGCTTGGCCAGCAAGCCGGCATCTTCGCCAAGCACGGCATCGACGTGGAGATTTTCTATACCGAGGGAAGCGGCAAGGCGCTTGAGGCGGTGATCGCCGGCAGTATCGATGTCGCCGTTGGCGTGAGCGTGCCCAATCTCATCGGCGCGGTCGTCAAGGGTGCGCCCGTCGTGATGATTTGCGGCATCTTCACCGGCCTGTCCGACACGCTTTGGTACGTGCGCGCCGATAGCCCGATCAAAAGCGTCAAGGATTTCACGGAAAATACGTCGGTCGGCTATTCGGCGGCCGGCGCCTACACCCAGATCGCAGGGCTCGCGCTGCTCGATCAGGCCGGCGTCAAGGGAAAGATGATCGCCGCCGGCGGCCGCTCGGGCGCCTTGACCCTCGTCATGTCCGGCCAGCTCGACGTCGGCTACGACGGCAACGGCGGCATGGGCGTGCCCGAATTCCAGAAGAGCGAGGTCCGCATCATCGCCCACGGCGAGGACGTCGAGGCATTCCGCGGCCTGACCGTGCGCGGTTTTGCCACGAGCAAGTCTTTCCTCGCCGACAATCGCGATGTGCTGATCCGCTTCCTGCAGGCTTATCAGGAGACGATCGACTGGATGTACAAGGATCAGAAGGCCGTCGAAATGTACGCCCAGGAGTTCAGCCTGCCGGTCAACGAAGTCGCGCGCCTGGTGCCGACCTTTTATCCAAAGTCGGCGTTTGCCATCAAGCCGGTCAACGGCATCGAGCGGAGCGTCGAGCAGGGCCTTCAGTTCAAACGGATTTCCGAACGGCCGACGGCCGAACAGCTTGCCGCCGCATTTGATATGATCTGGATACCCGAGCAAGAATAAGCGCCGGCGCCGGGGGAGGAAAATCCATGCGTATGTTGCAGCGTTTCGCCTTGGCCGGTGCGGTGGCCGCTATGTTGTCCATGAGCGGTCCCGCCGCTTCCGCCGACGATGTGTTGCGTTTTGCCTCGACCGGTATCGGCTGGGACAATTCGGTCACCCCTTCGGCAAGCGGGCCGGGATTTTGAAGGAGGTTGGAATCGACTTTCAAGAATCTCGACGACCGACCGGCAGCGGGCCGGCATTGCAGGCGCTGATCGCCGGAGCGGTCAACGTGGCGGTCGTCAGCGTCCCGGCTTTCATCGGCGCGGTGGTCAAGGGTGCCCCGCTGAGGATGATCACCTCCAATTTCCGCGGCGGCTCGGACGTGCTCTGGTATGTGCGCGCCGACAATCCGATCAAGAGCCTCAAGGACGTGACGCCCGCCACCACCCTCGGCTATTCGGTGCCGGGCGCCGCGAACTTCATTCTCCTGTCGGCGCTGCTTGAACAACATAAGGTGACGGGGACCTTGATCGCGACGGGCGACCAGGCCGCGACGCTGATCCAAGTCATGACCGGCCAGGTCAACATCGACCACGGCAATGGCGGCCTCGGCGTCACCGAATTCGAGAAGGGCGAGGTCCGTGCCATCGCCTATGGCAGCGAGCTGGAGTTGATGCGCAAGGTCACTGTGCGGGGCCTCGTCGTCAGCCAGACGACGCTGGCCGAGGACGCGATTCGTTGATTCGCTTCGTCCAGGCATATCAGAAGACCGTTGATCTTGGATGTATCAGGATCCGCGGGCGATGGACTGGTATGCCGAGGCCAATCACGCGTCACTCGGCGCCTCTTCAAAGGTGGTCAAGGACATGTATCCGCGCGAGTCCATGATCCTCGGCTCGGTCAACGGCGTCAACGTCAGCGTTGCCCAGGGTCTCGCCTTCAAGCGTATCGAGCATGCTCCGACGCCGGAACAACTGGAGCAGATGTTCGACATCGTCTGGACCCCCGACACCCAATGACCGCGATCACGGCCGCGTCACGCTCGCCAGAATGGCGGGCCCGCCGCTGGGCGCCGCGCGCGGTCGGTATCGGTACGCTTGTCTGCCTTCTCCTCGTCCTTGAGGGCGCCAGCGCGGCGGGACTGGTCAACCCGTTCCTCGTGCCCGCGCCGAGCGCCATAATGGCCAACTTTCCCATGCTGTTTGCCGAGGAGCATCTGCTGCGGCGCTTCGCCTCGACTGCCGCCGAAGCCTGCGCGGCGGCGCTTCTGGCGATGCTGCTCGGCGGCTTTCTCGGCTGGGCCTTCTACCGCTCGCGCAACATCGCCTTGCCTACCGCAGCTGGGTGGTCGGGCTCAACGCCTCGCCGTCAATCCTGCTTTATCCGCTCTTCATGGTTGTTTTCGGCCGCGGCGCCGCGACGATCGTCGCGCTCGGCGTGATCTCGGCGCTGCCGCCGATCGTCTTGAAGACGTCGGAAGGACTGCTGGCAAGCGCAGCGTCCTCATCGACGTCGGCAGGAGCTTCAATCTCACGCCGTTCCAGCAGTTCCGCCTCGTCCATTTTCCGGCAGCCGTTCCGACCATCTTCACCGGCGTGCGCATCGGCCTCATCTACGCCGTGATCACCGTCGTCGGCATCGAGTATCTCATCGACTATGGCGGGCTCGGTGGCTGATTCCCGACCTCGCCGATCGTTTCGAGATACCGGCAATGTACGCGGCGATCATTTTCGTCATTCTCGTCAGCGCAGGATTTCAGTTTGTCGTGGAGAAGTCGAGCGATGGCTGCGGCCGGTCTAAGTCACGGCGCTGCGGAGCGAGCCTGGCTACCGCCGGAACGGCGGCTGCAACTCGCGACGCTCGTCGGGCTCCTGGCGGTCTGGGAGACGATCGCCGCCTCCGGTCTGCTCTATCGCGGCGTTGTGCCCTCGGTGACCGCCATCGTCGCCAGCCTCGCGACCATGCTCGGCCAGGCGAGATTTTGGACGAATTTCTCGGTCACGGCGAGCGAGATCGGCCTGGCCATCGTGATTGGCGGAGGCCTCGGCCTTGTGGTCGGGCTTGTCCTCGGCGGCAACAGGTTCCTCGGCGCGGCCTACAGCCCCTTCGTG
This sequence comes from uncultured Alphaproteobacteria bacterium, assembly GCA_963780765.1. Lineage (GTDB taxonomy): Bacteria > Pseudomonadota > Alphaproteobacteria > Rhizobiales > Aestuariivirgaceae > CAWHQZ01. Next base: position 17,763 of record CAWADI010000017.1, read on the forward strand.
ATCTACCTCGCCTCGACGCCGAAGGTGATCCTCCTGCCGATCATCTATCTGATGTTCGGCATCGGGCCCGGCGTCCAAGATCGTCGTCGGCTCGATCGCCTGCTTCATGCCGATGGCGATCAGCGCGGCGGCGGGCATGCGCCAGATCAATCCGGCCCTCATCCGCGTCGGGCGGAGTTTCAACCTAACGCGGGCCCAGATGAGTCAGAAGATCTATTTGCCGGCGATGGTGGCCCCGATCGCCAACGGCCTACGCATCGCTCTCGGATCGGCGATCGTCGTGTGTCTGATGGCCGAGATCAAATTCTCCAGCATGGGCATCGGCCCGATGGTGATCGACAACTTCAACCGCTCGCGCTTCGCCGAGGTCTACGCAGCACTGATCGTCATCGCCTCGCTGGCGGTGGTCGGCAACACCCTCGTTGACCGGCTTGTCCGCCGGCCGGGCAGCCAAGGCGCTTATAGGACGAGCACCAATTTCTCGTTCTTACGACATGCTTCGTAAGATCGTGCCGCCTTGTTGACGCAATATGCGTAGAGGACCGCCATCCACCGATCACCAATACCAGGAACGCTTGTATCTGGCTTCCATGGTTAACAAAGCTTGGTATTCAGACGGACCGTCGATCTTGCTCACTATCCTGCCCATAATCGATTTAGAGGGAAACAATAGCAATTTTTCTGCATCAGGAGGTTCGAGTGGAGAAGCTTTTCAAATTTAAATTACTATCGGCGCCATGACGAGCAGCATGAGGGTCAGGACACCCGTTGCTGCCGAAAAAAGCGAAAGAACTCCTTCCTCAACGACGATCCATGAGGAAGATAGGGAGGTAGCAATTCCACGACTGTCGCCAGTTTCTTTTGTCCCAAACAACTCACGCGGAACTCCAGCTTCCTCGGCTAATTATTCTGGCTGTCGGCTTGTCATATTTACCGCCAATCGACCACGGACGCATCGCCTCGCTGTTCGCCAAATCAAATAGGCTACTGCGAGAGCGCGCGCCTATGAACGGCAAGGGAGCGTGCGCGTCAGCCGAAATGCGATCTTGCCTCCGAGAAGGCCGCAAGGCGTTTTAGACTGCCTCGCTGGAGCTGATCGTTTATCCCTTGTCAGACCAGAGCGGAAGACATCGATGCACAATTCTTCCACACGGGTTCACCATAGTCGCCGGTCAACAGCACGGCACCGCTGCCCACGAATTCCCGCACTTGATGCAAGTTCATGTCTTGGTTGCTATGAAGACCAGCCCAGTAGAGATATTCGTTCTGGGGATGCATTAGGAAGTAACGCCTGTCAATAGAACGTACCTCAATTCCCAAGACCCCGGCCTATCTCCTCGCCGGAGTCACTTGGGTGAAACTGGCTTCCTATGCCGTTCGAAATAGCCATGTGCCTCCTTTGATTCAGCGAATTGTTAACGCCAGATCCAACCCATAGTTGCGCGCAATCGAATTAATGGCGGTCGTATCGTAACCACTAGATTGCGTGGATAGTATCCGGCGGGGGGTGGTCCGGCCGCGATCTCGAGCGTTGTGCATCATGCCTGCGATAGTTGCCGTCGAAATAACTCCGGTAACATTCAAAGGGATCAAATTTGGGCGGCAGTGGTTTTGGCTTCTGCCTCACCTTTCCTTCCACAGTCACCATATTGTGATACATTAGCCGCCGAACTGACCCACGCTTCGTTGGAATTTCTTGCTCGTAACGTTCAATACCGCTTCCAATAGAAATCATTGATACGTCTGTATTCCAGTAGATACCGTCCAGTCTGTCGTCCAGAGCCGAAAGCAGGAACGGCAATGAATTCGAGCAGATAATTTGGTTGGCTCTTACCTGGTAATAGAGATAATCGACTGTGGCGGAGCTTGGAACAAAGACGATCTCACCAGAAGGGCGCCGAACTACACCACTTCCGAAAAACAACTGCGCAACAATCGAACCGACCCGCTGTGAATGAGCCAGCCCACACGCCTTCGACAGCAAAATCTTCGCGTGCCTCGACGAGGCGGCCATGCTCGACGCAGCATTCGCCCGTGACTGGGTTTATCGACGCTAACCAAGCCAGCGGTGGTAAGTCTAAGTTCGCGAGATATTTAAGCATCGTTTTTGCCCTCCCGCCAAAACAGGTCGGGCAATCGTGCGGTGTAGACACTGACTACGCTTTCGGGAGGATAAGGGAAGCGAACTGCCTTGTCCGCGCAGCCGGTGAGACTTGCCGCCGTTAGAGGCTCGCAGCCATTGAAAAAATGCCGAAAATGAAAGCCGCATGCCGCCCGCCGCCGCTCCAAGAATCAACAATTCCGGCTCGAATGACCACACCTGTGATGTCCACGGTTTGGTCGCTCTCGACAGGTACGCGCGTCACCACGATCGGCGGGCGCGCTAGTTTTAACGCGGGTGAGTTCGATCCGACGACGCTCGGGTGGTCTTACGCGCTTTACCGTCAAGCGTGGCGAACTCACCACCGTAAACTTCACTGCTGACAAGGCGGGCGTGTTCCAATTTCGGTGCGGGGTCCACCAGCCGTCGATGGTGGGCGAGCTGATCGTTCTGCCAGGCGCTTGACCGGCGATGTGTGCTGAGAGGCTCCATGGCGGAACTCCTTCAGCGTCCAGTCCTCGTAAGCATAGGCCAACTCGGCCATCACCTTGTCGGTCAATCCTGCACGCTCCATAGCGTCTTTCAGTCTGGCCGCATCGTCTTTTTGTCCCCAACTCCGTCCCTACTCATGGCCTCTCTCACATCACGACGTGTGAAACAAAGCGCACGCCGCTCGCCCGATCCATGACGGTCCCAAAATTCTCTCCGCGTGGTCAAGACGGAGTGGGAGGAACCCCCGACCGGGAGAAGCCGGGGGCTCCGTTTGCACTCTACACCTCGTCAGCGCGGTGGGCGGGGCGGCCATGCGCGATCGCCGCTCCAACACAAAGCTGCTACTGTTCCCGTCGCCGTCGCCCCGTTGTCTTGTGTTGACTCCGTTACGGCTCGCTGACAAGGGGGTTGCGCCGCATACGGATGAATTTCTTGAGACTGTGTCGTCGGAGCAACATTGGTCGCTCGGTTAGCCAAAGAACTCCGGTAGCGATCGGCGGGTTAGGCAAGGATGCAGGCTAAGGTCGTCGCGGTAGCACGCACCACCCCGGTCCCAGCAGAGTTCAGCCGGCAATACTATCGTGCTCAATCACGCCAGCGTCTACCGGTAACCGACTTGCGAAATAGTTGGCATCGGCGCCAGAACAACGAAAGTGGTTCGGCTGCGCTAGGTAAAACCCAGCCTAGGTGATTGCATCTCTATTGCGCATCCACATGCGTAGACTGGTCGGCCGAAATGTGAGCGGTCAGGAAGAAGTCGGGACTACGTAGTAACACCCAATGAGTTCAGATCAGAATCTCTTCTAATCGCTGCGCGTAGCTGCAAGGATACCTTTTCGTCCATCAGCTCATTGGCGAGTTTTCTCCGCGCCTGCGCAATGTGCCCGGCAACATGTCGCAAGACAGCCAGCTCGTGCTCGCGGCTAGAACTCCTTTGAGCCAAGCTACTTTCCCGTCCCAGGGGGCCCGACAGCTCTGTCAGGCATCTCATTGCCCACGGACGTGGTCGTCTCGTGTCTGCGGTATCGTGGTCATGAGCGGCAACTAAGACGGATCGATGCCGAGCGCCGCGCAAGGTGGGAGAGAGAAAGTTCGACAATTGGAGACCGGGCCCAGAAGGTGCGCTCTCTGGCCGTGTGGGAAATGCTGATCGGCAGCAGCTCGGTGAGCCGTCACCTGAGGCTACTCTTCCTCCTAGCTTAAGGGCCGGGTCGAACACATAGTCCTCGGGCACGAGGCCGCCCGCAGGCAGCGCGCGCCTCAGCGCTGCCACGCGTTCCATGCCACCTGTCCGAGCTCGATCTCTTCCACCAGCAGCGCGTCGCGCGCCCGGCGGTATTCGCGGTCCTAAACTGGAAGGCGAACCTGGTTCTTCCTTACGAGCTCCCCGGCCGGCGCGAGAGTTCTGTCGTTGCCCATAGGAGTGCCCTACGCCTCGACAATCACCTCGAAGCCGCCGTCGATAAGGCGCTTGCCGTCGAACGGCATCGGATTGCTTTCCGGCTGCAGGCGCGGGTCGGCCATGATCTTCTTCATGCCCTCGTCGCGAGCCTTGCGCGACGGCCACGTGATCCAGGAAAAGACGACCGTTTCCGCTCGTCCTTGCGCTTCACCGCCATCGGGAACGACGTCACCTTGCCTTCCGGCACATCGTCTCCCCAGCACTCGACCAGTTTCAGCGCGCCGTGTTCCTTGAACACGACGGATGTGCCTCGGCATGTTTCCTGTATTTGTCGCGATTGGCAGTGGGTACGGCCGCGATAAATCCATCGACGTAGGTCATGTTTTCTTCTCCTTCAACCGGTGCATCCTTTTCGCATGCACCAACATCTCCCCAGCTGCAGGAGGGTCTATAAACTTCGCTCGGCGTTGCGCATCTGGCGGTGATGGCGCGACCTTTAGTCCTGATCGGGTCCTCTTCCCCCACTCTGGTATCATTTCTAGGCTCCGGCTTGGCCCCAGATTTGATCTCGCCCCAAGCCCGATCGAGGGCCTTGAATAAGCTGTTACGTTCGAGCAGATCGCCGACCTGCCGAAGTTCACGTGAGGCAGTACGCAACGCTCCCAGCGCATCTGGCTCTACGCTCCCAAGACCATGGGCTTCAAGCGCAGCATGGAAGTGATGACCGCCGGCAAAGGCTCTACTCAAGAAACTCGAAGGCATGCCGTAGAGCCAATTGAACTTGAGGTCAGCATCCTCCGCAAGGGCAACTATCTGCCAGGAGGCGCTTTGGATCGGCTACCGGACTATTAGGTTAGTACCGAGGGGCGGAGCAAGGGTGGCTTGCCCGCAGCAATCGTATTTTTTCGGCGGATGAGGCCAAAGGGTAGGAACCGCAGGCGGACGGAGCGTGGGACATGGCAAGCGGGCTCCTGGCAGTTCTAGACGATGTTGTTGCCCTTGCGAAGGTTGCGGCAACCTCGCTCGACGACGCTGCAACGCACACCGTCAAGGCGAGCGCAAAAGCGGCCGGTGTTGTGATCGACCGCGAGCGCCGCTGTTACACCCCGATATGTGGTTGGCTGTGACGGACCGCGAATTGCCGATTATCGGACGCATCGCCCGGGGCTCGCTGAAGAACAAAATCCTGTTCCTGCTGCCGACGGCATTGCTTCTTTCGGCCTTCGCTCCTTGGGCGATCATGCCTCTATTGATGATCGGCGGTGTGTTCCTCTGTTTCGAGGGCTACGAAAAGGTGCATCAGATGATGGCGCCGCACGACGCGCACGCGAACGCCGCACATGCGCCCACCGTCAACGCTAGGGCGCTCGAGGATAAGACCGTGGCCGGCGCTATCCGCACCGACTTTGTTCTCTCGGCTGAGATCATGGCGATTAGTCTCGCCAGCATCGCGACCCCCAACATTCTCATGCAGGCACTCGTGCTGTCGGCTATCGGCCTTCTCGTCACGGCCGGCGTGTACGGCTTGGTACGATAACTGCGTGAAGCGAACGATTTCGGCGTTTACCTTGCTCAGCGCCAAGGTACGACTACACGCGCCATCGGGAAGGTCACCGTCCATGGCATGCCTTTTTTCCTTAGGGTGCTGAGTTTCGTCGGCACAGTTGCCATGCTTTGGGTGCAGGGGGCGGCATCTTCATTCACGCCCTTCATTCATACGGCATCGATGGGCCGGAACAGGTGGTCTATGTCATCAGCGACGGCGCGCGCGCTGCCATTCCCTCCATTGGCGGCCTGCTGGCTTGGCTGACGGGATTCATCACTTCAGCGGCCTTCGGCCTTGTCATAGGCGCCCTTTGGCCCCATGGTGTCCGTAGAGACCAGGGCGCTGGGCAGACCGGCGTCCGCGACACAATCAAGACTGTGCTGGACCAGCATCGTTTTCCTTGGATTGCGGCAAATCGCGAGCCGATGGCACATGAGCGAGAGCAAGCAATAGTGACTTCGGCTGCTCTAGCGGCAAACTCGTGACGTTGAGATGGAGAGGCGCTCAAACTCGAAAGACGCGCAAGAGGCAGCGGTCAGAGAGCATCCTAGCTTCCCTGGATATGACCGATGTTGCCCCTCGTGATATTCCGACACTTACCTCCGGTGCAATGCTGGCGCCGGGCGAGTTTTGTGGTGAGAGTCAAGTCGCTGGTACTCGTGCCGATGTAGTGGCGCGTCTACGCAATGCAGACCTAATGCTCATAGAGTGCAAAGTCTCAAACTCGTCCGTGAACTCCTACAAGCGGATAGTGCGTGGAACAGGGCGGGAAAGCGGCACACTGGTACCGGGCGCTAGGAACGGCATCTACCATTCCGTGTGCGGTCTTGGGTGGAGTGTCGGCCGGGGCAAACTGGAAACCGTTCAGAACGCAATGAACGTCTATCTATTCTGGCAGCACCGCCTTTCCGACCTAGCTGAACTAGTAAGCGCGGCGAAGTGACCGCTATCAAACGATCAACTCGCGTGTCGGGTCTCGCTGCGTCAGAAAAAGCGCTTACCAATCAGGCGCCGGCCCCAAATGCCCCGCCCTCGGTCATTCGGCACGTTCTTGCAATGCAACCAAGGAGACTGTCATGCCACAGATCAGCAGCTACAACTATCAGTTTCATGGCGGACCGAATGGGTACTCCGGCAATCGGGCGCTTATTCGCCTTCAAGACATGAGCGACCAATCGGTTGCTTACGTCCACTTCGTTCCATCCGGCCAGCCAATTCCAACGACGATCCAACACTCCGCCCTGGATCCGCATGTACTTGCCCGAAGCGGCCTTCCCAGGCGTCATCGACATGCTTCGCAACGAGAAGCCAGTGAGTGTCTACTTCGCCCTTGGCAGCGGCTTCCTGCATACGGGTGAGGAGCCTATCGGCAAGTCGGAGTAGCCGTGGTTGTGAGGCATTGGTGCAAGTTCCCGAAAACTTTCAGGACACGCCTTCTTATAGCTATGGCAGGGCATCTGCTGAAATCCCTAGCACCAGCTATTTGATCGGGCGGCGGTCTGGCACCCTTCCCGACACTGATCCGCCCGCGCTATGCCGCCATAACTGGAAATTTCGCATCGACCTCACAAATCCTTACTGAGTAGTGCACGTGAGGTTCTTTCCGGCCATCCGCATGGGTCTCAAACTCGATTAGTCCGAGAGCAACTCCATGTCAATTCAATGCTCGAGTAAGATTTGGTTTCGCACGACCGGACATTTTGGCCAATCGGCCAAGAAGCCGCGACGGTTTTGGATGCTGTGCATCAGGAACCTCCCTCAATGCGAGTCGCGCGCGTTGTGCACCTATATGTCTGGTCGATCCGGACCAAGCTGCAAGTCGAAGGTCGAACTCGCGATCTTGCGATGTTCAATCTCGCCATCGACAGCAAGCTCAGAGGCTGTGACGTCATCAGCCTCAAGGTGGAGAACGATGATGCCGGTCTCCTGCATACGCAGATGCGTAGAACCGCAATAAGTCCTTCGGCATCGTAGTCTCGCCACCGTCGTATCGGATGTCGTTCAGCGTTTGCAGTGCATATCATAGCTGGGAAGAAAACCCCGATCGACCAGCTGCTGCGCAACCAACGGCGGATCCGGACGCGCAAAGGTCGGCGGCCTTCAAGATGGCCCGCAGGACTGCGCTTGGTCGCCACTGGATACTTGGTCACAAAGTCTGTCAGTAGGCGGAAATCATGCAGCAGAACTGCTGTGACCACGGTGATCGGTGGTCGTGTTGAGGATCACATGGCCGATTTTCTTGGCGCGCAGTTCCTGCGGCCGCGGTGGCGTGCCGATGGAATGCATCGACCTTTCCTTCGAGGAACAACCTCGCGGGGTTACGTCGCTCGGCGATCCACTGAATATCCTTCGCAGGATCGAGCCCGACATAGGCCGCTATCAAAGTAAGCATTGTGTGCTCCGAAGAATTAAGAAGTTCCACGCCCACCCGCTTGCCACGTAGATCGGCGACGCTGCGCACGTTCACATTGGCGATCAGTTCGAAGCAACCGGAGTGCAATCCGGCGAGCAGCTTGATCGGCACGCCCGCGTCAATCGACATAATATGCAGCGGCGGGTGGTTCGGGCTGAAATCCGTGTCGCCGCGAGCAATCCAAACCGACTGGTCCACCTTGGGGTCCCCTTGCACATAGCGGACATCGGTGAAGCCTTCAGCGCGCAACAGCTCGCCGGCGAGATACGCGCCTGCCCAGCAGTCCAGGCACCATCTACCCACTTCGGCAGACGGACCGAAGTTGTTTCGGGGGGTGGGTCTCCTGCGGCATTGGATGGGCGAACGTTTAACAGGCCCGCGGCCCCAACTGCTGATAGGCCGGCCAAGAAGCCGCGACGGTTTTGGATGCTGTGCATCAGGAACCTCCCTCAATGCGGAGTCGCGCGTGTTGTGCACCTATGCGACAGGACCAGGAATTTATCTTGTAGTTTGTTGGGCAAGGGTCTTGCGCCCTGCGCCGCTGCAACACTATGCAAGCGATCAAACTATTATGCGCTCAAATGGACCCCGGAGCGAGTGAATGTGCGTAGGGTCAGGCATAGCGGCAGTCGCCCTGCGCGAGCCTTAAGCAGAGATTACAAGGCTCGGGCGAGCTACTTTCTTGTGACGACGATTATCTTGTGACGACAATTATTAGGACAGTTCAGAGAAGGAAGGTCCACGACAAGAAGGGGTAAAGACATTTTAGGCGGATACCTTGAGTTAAAGTGGCCCGAAGTCCGCTAATGGGATGGTCCGGCCGTGCTCCTGCCCTGCCAGCAAGCGAAGCTAGCAACGCTATGTTTCAGAAACTGAATACTGCGATTGCCGTGATCGGCATCGATATCGGCAAGAACTCTTTTCACATTGTGGCCCTCTACAAGAACCGGACATATCGTGTGCTATCGACACATTCGAACACGGGCGTTGTGCACGGGTTCGCATGAGCGTACCCTCCCTTGGTCAATCGGGGAAACCCGAGCGGCTTCCTCGACCGGACACACCCGTTCCGAAATGGCCGTATGTCATTGTCACCATCCGGGAGGAACTCCAATGGAAAACATGGATCGAAGATTGGTATTAGGTCTCGGCCTGGCAGCGTCTACACTTGTCCTGCCAACAGCCGCAGCGGCCCAGACTTACGGCCCCACCGAGGGCAAGGAGGTCGGGCCAGGTGTCAGAGTTGTAGACCTTGGTGAGCGGGATTCGGTCATACCAGCTTACAAAATGGTCAAGCTGCGCGATGTTGTCATCCAGCCCGGGGCGAAGACGCCAGACAACGTGATGAAGAACGACATGGTCTGCCACATGACTGAAGGAGAACTTTCGGTCGTTCAGAACAAACGAGTTCACAGTCAAGAAGGGCGATGTTTGGAGCTGCGCGAAAGCCGATACGACCGAAGGCACCCAGAATAAGGGCAATGCGGTCGCAATCATGCGGGTCATCGATTTGATGACCGCATGAAAGGCGCGAAGCTAAATCGCGCTTTTATTTCTTTGATCGCTTTTTCAAGCTAGACGCCTCCGGCTCGCGCGCGGCGGCTACGGCGCTACCTACGGGCGCGCCGCCGCGCTCTCTCTGGGGTCCGCCTACCACATGGTAGATATCTATATGGGGCCACGTGGTGAAGCCATGAGTTTGTCCGCTGATGTCCGATGGCTTCATCAGAGAGCCACCAATCGGCAATATCATTTCGCAGGCGCGTTCAGTGGCTCCGTAGTGAAGCCACCGTTGCTCTGTAGTGAAGCCGTGAAATGAATTTTACCTGCCTGCCAGCGCGTGAACGCCTTCGACGGGATTTCGCCGGTCACGTCGCAACGGTGTAGCGTCACCCGGTATTCCGTCGCCCGCTTCACCTTGCATGAGAAGCTGCCTGCTCGTGACGACCTCGAGGAAGCCGCGCTCCACTAGCTCTCGAAGGGCCCGCATAGCAGTGGCGCGGGATACACCCAACGCCACCGCCAGCGACCGTGCCGACATGGCCAACCGTCCATTGTTACGCCGTTGTATCGTTCGAGCACCTCGATGAAGGCCGCACCGCGCTACCGGAGTGAGCGAGCGCCAGGCTGGCGAGCGGAGCAGGTAGTGGGGGAGCATGACGAATCGCCCGGAGCTTCCCCGGCGCCGCCGTCGCTTCCATTTGCTCGACACCTAAGACGCCCTGGATTGGTTTGCCGCGCGGGGTCGCGCAAGAATTGCGGTTTCGTTCTTCGGGTAGGGTGATAGCCCGGAACCGCTTTCGGGCTTCCTTGACCGCTGCCGCGCGGCGGGAAACGCCCTCCAGCGTACGAAGGTCGGAGAGGTCGTTTCGTCCTCCCGAACCGTCAGCTTCGCGAGTTCCTCGATATCGCCGCTGATGCGCGCGTAGGGAGTCTCGTCATCCCAAAGCTCCGCCTGCCCGGTGATACCGCGAGCAAGTAGCGCGCGGGCACCGGCAAGCAATGGCTCGAGGGTGGATCTGACGAGTACTGGCCCCTCTGGCGAGCCCAGGCGAGCGCAATAGAGGGGACCGCGCTTGCTGATGCGAGGTTTGCCGATGTAGATGCGAGTTGCGTTCAGCCGTCCGTTACATCGTTGCAAGCGGGGCAAGTGCGGGCTGTTACGGGTAAGCTTACCGTTCATGCACGCCCCCGAGCCCGACTATTTCGGCGATGGTCGCTGCCGTCCAAATGGGCAAGTGGTGGCGTGTGGCAAGGTGCCGGACATGCCATGGCAGCCGCCGATGGCGTGCGGCCCAATCAAAAAGCGGGAGATTGCGGATTGAATCTGATGGCGCTATCGTGCGCATGTCGAAATTCCTCGATAGGGGTTGAGACAGTGCCCGGACTGCGATGTTGCTGCATCGCGCCGGGCTTTTTTCTTTTCACGCTACATTCTGGGAAGGGTTGGTTCGGGAAGGTTGCGAAGCCATTGGCGCAAATCATCCGCCAAAATCGAACTGCGGCGCCCGCACTTAACCATGCGCAAGCGCCCGGCGCCGATCTCCTGATACAGACGAGACCGACAAATACCCGTCGCCTGAACAGCTTCGGGTATGCTGTACGATAGCTTTTCGAGAATTCATTGCTGTCCTTTCTCCGCATGACGGACAAATCAACGTCCGTTTATGTCGCGGTAGGACACTTCAAAACCGCCTAGGAAGAATTCGAGTTGCCTGCTGCATGTGGAAATTACGCCCGTGAATTATGCCTGACGTGAATTGATAAGGCTTGAGCGATCGGGGATTTCGAGAGTATCCGAGTTGTCGGGCATGGACCAAAGCTGGTGAAACGTGGGCACCGCATACCATGCTCGAACTGAAGTCGCGTCCTGTCGACTCATCGGCTACACGGATGGCCCCGGCTGCCGCCGAAGCGCGTTCAATCAGTGTTTGCCGCGTTGCCTCAAATGCACAATCTTTGTTGTCTCGCGTGGCTCGCAGAAAGCGGCCCATGCCTCCATGAGCTTGCGGCGTTTCTCGAACTGGTCGCCGCGCCGATAGGCGGCTTCCGCCTTGTCGCTGATCCGGTGCGCCAGCGCGTGCTCGCAGGTCTCATGCGGGAATGAGGTTTGCTCCGAAGCCCAGTCGCGGAAGGTGGAGCGGAAGCCATGCACGGTGATGTCGCCCCGGTTCATGCGGCGCAGCTGCATGGTCATCGCCATCGAGGAAAGCGGCTTGCCTTGGCGTTGCCGGGAAAGACGTGGTCATTGTGCGGCAGGCGATGGAGCGATTTCAGGATGGCCACCGCGCGGCTGGTCAAGCGGAATGCGGTGGGCATGGCCGGCCTTCATGCGCGTGGCGGGAATTGTCCAGATGGCTTTTCCAGATCGAATTCGCGCCATTCGGCATTCAGGACTTCGCCGGAACGGGTGGCGGTGAGGATGGCGAGTTCAAGCGCCAGCGCTGCCGTCGATTTGCGAGCCCGCAGGGCGGCCATGAAGGCCGGAAGGTCATCATAGGGCAGCGCCGCATGATGGCCTCTGGTGAGCCTCTGGCGGGCCGGGAGAATGCGTTTTCAGGTGGCCCCGCCAGCGCGCCGGGTTTTCGCCCGTCAGGAAGCCCCTGGCCCTTGCCGCGTCCAGAATGTTCTCAATGCGGCCCCGCAGCCGGGAAGCGGTTTCGGGAATGGTCGTCCAGATCGGTTGCAGCACCTTCAAGACCGCTTCCGTGTCGATGGCGTTCACCGGCCGGGAGCGGATCGGCTCGCAATAGGTGGTGAGGGTCATCTCCCATTGCGCCGCGTGCTTCTCATTGCGGAATTTGGGCCGGTGGCTCTTGAGGTAGTCATCGGCAAATTCACCAAAGGTCGGAATGGTGCGTTCGCCGCTTTTCGCGCGCCTCCTTGCCCATGACGCTGATCGGATCGGTGCCTGCCGCATCAGGGCGCGGGCCTCAGCCGCCTTGTCGCGGGCCTCTGCGAGCGAAACCTGGCCCTTTGCGGCGCTGCCCAGGCCCATTTCCCTGCGTATGGGCTTGCCATCGGCGTCTTGCCGAAGCGGTAAAAGAATGTCCAGCGCTTGCCGCCGTTGGGGGTGATGAACAGGTAGAGGTTGCCGCCGTCCGCGTAGCCGTCCGGGCGCTGTTAAGCGTTTCCGACCTCCTGGCGTTGAGGCGCCCGTTGATGCTGCGTCCCATGGGCGTATCGTGCCCTCCTGTGCCCTACCATCTGTCCTACCGGACAACGCGGATTGTGGCAAACGTTAATGAACGTGGGATAGGCAGCGTATGGAAAAAATCCATATAGGAAAAGGGTAATATTTCAAACTTCGGCGAATGTTGACTGGACGCCGGAAAACAGCTAGTTCGGCGAAATCTGCCCTCCGCCATGTTCTTGTTAAAGCATTGATATATAGAGCATTTCTCTCATCATATCATCCTCAGGATCGAGTGAACCGTATGTTGCGGTAATTGCGCCTGATGTCCGTTCGGATCAGGCTCAGGTCACTCAACAGGCGCTTATCAAGCTCGCGCAGCTTCCGGCGTTGATCACGGCGCTCCTGCCAATCCAGCACTAACTCAGCCAGCCTGTGTTGCATTTCAGCCAGCGGCGTCTCAGATATCCTCGCAATTGCATTCATTGCGTTCCCTCCATCGCGTTTGCGGCAAGCCACCTCTATCGCAGGCCGAAGTGGTGCCGAATGAGACGGGTGGAACCGTATTGGCACGTCTTGCAACGGGCCCTGAACGCCTCGTTCATCAGGCGTTTACCGGCTCGAGAGCGAGGTGTATGTGGAAGTCGAAGCCATCCGGCTTAAGTCGAAGCGCACGATCGACATGAAGCAGTTCAACGACGAAAGCCCTATCAGGAGATGCCGATGAAAACTCTCTTTGCCGTGTTGCTTGGCTCGGTCCTTTCGGGATTTGCAGTGCCCTCACTTGCTGCCGATGAGGCAGAATGCAAAATGATCCTGGGGGCAGTCAACGTCAACAAGGATGGATCGGTGGACGCAAAGGAAGGCGAACCATTCCGCGCGTCCGCCCCGCCGGAGGCCCTGAAGTTCGACACTGATGCCGACGGCATGCTGTGGACAACGGAGTTCATGGATGCTTGCAAGGCGGATACTGCCGGCATTTTTGGCGGGTAGAACGATTGGTGGGAACCAATGTGTAGCGAATGGATTGTGGGTAGGCCCGCATCCGAGGGCGAGATGGCAAAGGGTACCTCCAGCGACAAAATTGTTGCTGTTTTCAACGTTTGCGGTGGCACTAGCGGCCGGTTCTGCCTATGGCGAGAATGAAACGGCTTTTTCAGATCCGTATCTGAAGGCAAGCGGTCCGTTGTAGACTCTACTCAACTGACCATCACAAAGGAGCAGTTCGCCGACGCCTGCTTGAAGGCCGCCTTCAAAGACGTGACCCTGCCACAGTAGAGACTTTGGCGGCGTGGCGCCTCTCGCGCAACCCTGCGAGAGGGCCCAGTTGCGGCGCGAGCTCATGAGAACCCGTCACTTCCTAAGCATCTTGCAGCTAGACTTCACGCATAGCCTGCGTTTTTGATGTAGTTGGCGACTCGAATCCCGAGCCAACAGATCATACATATTACCGTAAGGTGCTCTAGGGCTTGGGCGCGGCGAACGGATTCGTGTCAGCTGCCGTGTTATTGGTCTCATAGCAACGGTCCAGGCGTGCCAATGCGGCCGCGCTCTTCCTCAGTGGAACAGTAATGGTTGACCTGGCCGCGCGAACTTCAAGCCTGTTTGCTCTTTTCAGAGCGTCATTGAAATTCTTGTTCGTCAGGGAAATACGCACCGCATCATTCGATGCGGCAACATCTGCTTTCAACTTCGTAGGACCAGCGGCAAATTCTACTGGATAGGTTACCCCCTTCTCCAATTCCCAGCGCGGTGAGGTCAATACAAGCGAAAGCCCGCCTTCTTCCCGAGTGAACCGGGCCTCGATCCCGTCTGCTGTTGTAAGTCTCATGACGCACCGGTCGAACTTTCGTTCTTCTGTGAAGCTTGCGTCGATTTGCCAAGGGCCGACCGCAACGGCTCGATCTTTAGCGATCTCCTGAGAGCCTGCCACGCCGCACATGACGATTGTCCATAACGCCACCAATACAAGCTTCATGGCGAACCCTCCTCCTGAGGCTATTTGCCCTAACGCAACGAGGCTCAAGAGGTTCCCAGCTTCGACGATTTTGTTCAGGGCCCTGCGCCGCTGCGCCGACCGGCGCCGACATGACACGGATGAAGGCTGAGTGCGGAACGTCAGGAGACGGTGGGCGACCGGTAGAGGACCTCGCCCCTTACCTTGATCTCCACCTCGACCATGTATTTCTTCAATGCTGCGGGATCGACATCGATACCGAGACCTGGCGCATCCGGGACGATGACCTTCCCGTTGCTATCCGGAGCGATGTGGGTCGCGCACATTTCCCAGGCCATCAGCTGCGGCTTGACGGGGTATTCGCAGAGACGGTGATCGGACAATCCTGCGTACGGTTGCAGGGATGCGCAAAGCGCGAGATGTGATGTAAAGGTGTGATTGACATAAGTCACACCTTTCCCGACCGCATAGTCGGCGATTTGCTTCGCCGGGCTAATGCCACCAATGCGTCCGCAATCGATCTGCACAAAGCCCACTCTGCCATAGTCGATTGTATGGCGAGCCATGAAAACATTGTGCGCCGCCTCGCCGCCAGCGAGCTTCAGTGATCCGGCCTTTCTGGCGAGCAACCCGTAGGCCTCGTAGGCGCTGCCGTGAAACGGTTCCTCCAGCCAGGTGGCCCCTATGGCTTTCAGCAATGGCAGGCGCTCCTCGGCCGCGGCGACATCTTCACCCCAAATCTGCCCGGCATCGATCAGAAGCACGCCTTCCGGACCGATGCCCTCGCGCATCGCCGCAAGCTGGTCGGCGTCCTCCCCGAGGGTGCCGCGGCCAAAGGGGCCCCACCCGCATTTGACCGCGTGGAACCCGGCATTACGCGCTGCCCGGCAGAGTTCAAGCGTCTCCTGCGCGCTGTCGCCAAAAAGTTGCGAGGCGTAAGGCAATTTTGGATAAGCTCGATCATAGCCAAGAAGGCGATAAACCGGCTCTCCACGCTTCCGACCGAGCAAGTCCCAGAGCGCAATTTCGATGCCGGACCAAGTGTGGGCCGCCTGCAGGAGATCCATGCTGTTCCACTGGATGGCGGCTGCGATACGGCCGATATCGGCCGGCGTCGAAACATTCGCTCCCAGCACCGAGGCGCTGACCGGCTGGCAGGCGCCGTGCGACATTGGACAGACGAACGAGGCGATGGAGGTCAGCGGCGAAGCCTCGCATTCACCCCAGGCGGTGATGTCGCCGGATCGGATCCGCACCACCAGTGCATCCTGGCTCCCGTCACCCGCGTCGGTAACGACGGGCATCGACAGGTAGAAGAAGTCAACAGCTTCGATCTTCATGCGGGATGCGTCATTGCGCCGGAAGGATCAACAACAAGTTAGATGTTCAAGATGGACGTTACTGTGTCTCATCGCTTCTTACCTCATTTGGATGGTGGAGGTTTACAGGGGAAGTCGCGGATTGTCAGGCAATGGAAATTATTGATTTACTTTGGTTTTTGGACGCCAGTCGCCCGGACGTCAAGCCGTAGGTGTAAGGCCCCTGCCCCGGCCGGCCCATGGGCCGCCGCCACCGACACTCGCTCTTGTACTTGGAATGGTACTGGCGCCATGGCTACTGGGTGCGCCGCTGCCGTCGGTTTCCTGTCTGGTTCTGGATCTGGATCTGACCCACGCTGACCTGCAGCGTTCGAGCGTAGTTAGAGAACAACGTTGTGCCGCAGGGTCAACTCCACCCGGCAGCGGTTTGACGGGCGACGACCAGACGAAGGGTGCCGCGGCCTCAGGCGGTTGGGGCGATGGAGTGGGGAGCGGGCGCTGCCGCAATCACCCGCCGTGCTGGAAAGAGCGAGCGCAGCACCACGAAGAACACCGGCGTCAGGAACAGCCCGAAAAACGTAACGCCCAGCATGCCGGCAAACACCGCCGTACCGAGCGATTGCCGCATCTCGGCACCCGGGCCCGTTGCCACCACCAGCGGCACGACGCCCAGGATGAACGCAAAGGCCGTCATCAGAATCGGCCGCAGCCTTAACCGGCAGGCTTCCACGACGGCATCGACTGCGCCGACGCCCCGCTCCTCGGCCTGACGGGCGAACTCGACGATGAGGATGGCGTTCTTGGCCGCCAGGCCGACCAGCACGATGAGGCCGACTTGCGTGAGGATGTTGTTGTCGAACCCGCGCAACGACACGCCGATCAGCGCCGCCAGAACGGCGAGCGGTACGATCAGCACGATGGCGATCGGCAGCACCCAGCTCTCGTATTGGGCCGAAAGCGCCAGAAATGCGAACAGCACCGAGAGCGCGAAGATGATGACCGCGGTGCTGCCGACCTGGCGTTCCTGGAAGGCGAGTTCGGTCCATTCGAAGGATGCCCCTGGCGGCAGATCCTGAGCGGCCAGTTGCTCCATGAGATCGAGGGCGCTCGTCGTCGACACGCCCGGAGCGGCATTGCCCTGCAGCGGCACCGACACGTACATGTTGTAGCGCTGAACCAGAGCGGGACCGGTGACGTCGCGAATGGAAACCAGGGTGCCGAGCGGTACCAGATCGTTGGTCGCCGAGCGCACCTTGAGGCGCAGGATGTCGTCACGTTCCAGGCGGTACTGCGCGTCTGCCTGCGCCCGCACCTGGTAGACGCGGCCAAAAGCGTTGAAGTCGTTCACATAGGAGGTGCCGAGATTGATCGACAGGGTTTCAAAGATGTTCGGTATCGGCACGTTCAGCATGCGCGCCTTGTCGCGATCGATCTCGAGGAACAGGTTCGGGCTCGAGGCCGAGAACGTCGTGAACACGCCGGTGAGGCCGGGGGTCTGATTGGCTTTGCCCATCAGCCCGTAGGCGACGCCGAGGATGCGCCGCATGTCGGCGCTGTCGCGTTCCTGGAGCTGCAGCTTGAAGCCGCCGGCATTACCGACGCCGCGGATCGGCGGCGGCGGGATGGCGATGATGAACGCCTCCTGGATCTCCTGCAGCCGGCCATAGAGGGATCCGATGATCGCCGGTGCCGGCAGCGCGGCTTCGATCCGCTCTTCGAACGGAGCGAAGCGGGCGAACACCACCCCCGCGTTCGAGGCATTGGTGAAGGTGGCGCCCGAGAAATCCCGCAAAGGAGACGGCATCGTCCACCCCCGGTGTCTCGGCGATGATACGCGATGCGCGCTGGATCACCGCATCGGTCCGCGACAGCGACGCGCCGCCCGGCAATTGCACGACCACGATCGCGTAGCCCTGATCGAGGGTCGGAATGAAGCCTCGCGGTACCGACCAGGCCGCATAGACCGTGGCGCCGAGCAGGCCGCCGAACACCGCGAGCATGCCTGCGAGCGCGATGCGGCGTGAAACGAGGAAGCGGACGGCGCCGGCATATCCCGCCGCCAGCCGCTCAAAGCCATAATTGAACCCGCGCGCCAGCCAGGCGCCAAACCGGGCGAGGATGAAACGTGATGGCACAGCGTCGTGCGGTTTGAACAGCAATGCCGCCAGCGCCGGCGACAGGGTCAGCGAGTTCAGGGCGGAGATCGCAGTCGCCACCGAGATCGTGACGGCAAACTGGAGATAGAACTGCCCCGAGATGCCGGGGATGAAGGCGGTCGGCGCGAACACCGCAATCAGGACAAGCGAAATGGCCACTACCGCCGTTCCCACTTCATCCATCGTCCGGTGCGCCGCGGCGCGCGGGGCGAGGCCGAGGGCGATGTTGCGCTCGATGTTCTCGACGACCACGATGGCGTCGTCAACGACGATGCCGATCGCCAGCACGAGGCCGAACAGGGTCAGCATGTTGAGCGAGAAGCCGAATGCCAGGAGCAGCGCGAACGTGCCGACGAGCGAGACCGGAATGGCGACGATCGGAACGATGGCGGTGCGCCACGACTGCAGGAAGAGCAGGATGACGATGACCACCAGGGCCGTCGCCTCCAGGATCGTGAGGTAGACTTCGTTGATGGATTCCGCGATGAACTCGGTCGGATTGTAGACGATCTGGTAGTCGAGCCCGGGGGGAAAATCGGCGGAAAGCCGCTTCATGGTCGAGATGATCTCGTCCGCTGCGCCGAGCGCGTTGGTCCCCGGGCGCTGGAAGATGCCGAGAGCGACGGCCGGCTTGCCGTTGAGATAGCTGTTGGTGACATAGTCCCTGGCCCCGAGCTCGATGCGCGCTATGTCCTGGAGCTCGATCAGCCGGCCCTGCGGCGTCGCCTTCACGATCACCCGCCGGAATTCGCGCGGATCCTCGAAGCGGCCTTGGGTCGTCACCGTGTACTCGAACGCCGTGTCGCTGGGGGTCGGCGGGGCGCCGATGGAGCCACCCGAGACCTGGACGTTCTGGTCCCGCAACGCCTGGACGACATCGCTCGCCGTCATGCCGTAGGCAGCAAGCTTGTCCGGATCGAGCCAGATGCGCAGCGAATACTCGCGCTCGCCGAAGATGACGAGGTCGCCCACGCCATCGAGGCGCAGCAGCACGTCGCGCACGCGCGTGCGGGCATAGTTGGATACGTAGAGCTGGTCGTAGCTGTCGTCGGGCGACAGCATATGGACCACCATCATGAGATCGGGCGAGCTTTTGGTGGTGGTGATGCCGAGCCGGCGCACGTCCTCCGGCAGCCGAGGCTCGGCGATCGCGACGCGGTTCTGCACCAGCACCTGTGCCTTGTCGAGGTCGGTGCCGAGCCTGAAGGTGATGGTCAGCGCCATCGACCCGGTGCTGGTCGAATATGACGACATGTAGAGCATGTCCTCGACGCCGTTGACTTCCTGCTCAATCGGCGTCGCCACGGTTGCGGCAACGGTCTCGGCGTCGGCGCCCGGATATTGGGCGCGCACAACGACGGTCGGCGGCGCTATCTCCGGATATTGCGCGACCGGGAGCTGGGTATAGGAGATGCCGCCGGCGATCAGCAGCAGCAGCGACAGTACCGTGGCGAAGATCGGCCGGTCGACAAAGAACTTGGCGAAACTCATGACGCGGCGGTCGGGGCGGCGCGCTCGGGCGGCAGGGTCACCGGCTCCGGTTTGACCTTGATGCCGGGCCGCACGCGCATGAGGCCGTTGATCACGATCATTTCATTGCCCGTCAGCCCTTCGCGGATCACCCGGTAGCCGTGCAGCCGGGGGCCGATGCGCACCGGCTTTGCCGTTACGGTACCGGCCTCGTCCACCACGTACACGATGCGGCGATCCTGATCGGCGTCAACCGCCTCGTCGGGGACGAGGATGCCCCGATACGGCAGCGACCCCGGCATGTTGACACGACCGAACAGACCCGGTTGCAGGACGAGTCCGGGATTGGCGACACGGGCCCGCAACCGCATCGTGCCCGTCGCCTCATCCATCCGGTTCTCGGCGAAGTCCAGCGTGCCCTTGACCGGAGCTTCGACGCTGTCGGCTAGGCGGATCGCCACTTCGAGGCCGCCCGCGCCTTCCTGCATGCTGGCTTGGCGCGCGCGGGCATCGCGGGAGTAAGCCAGGTACTCGCGCTCGTCGATGTCGAAGTAAAAGTTGATGGGATCGAGCGCAACGATCGTCGTCAACACCGTCTGGTCCGCCTGGACGAGATTGCCGGCCGAGACGAGCCGGCGGTCGATCCGCCCGTCGAGCGGCGCCTTGATATCCGTGTATTCGAGCTCCAGTTCGGCCCGCGTCACCGCCGCCTTCGCGCCGTCGACCTGGGCCACCGCCGCCAGATATTCCCGCCGGCGCTCGTCGTGGATGGAGGCCGAGACTGCGCCGGTGCCCGTGAGTTTTTCGGCGCGGCGGAACTGGACTTCGGTGAGATCGACGAGCGTCGTGGCGGCATCCAGCTGCGCCCGGGCTTGCGTCAGAGCCGCAACGAATGGACGCCGGTCGATGGTGAACAGGAGATCGCCCTTCTTGACGAGCATGCCGTCCTGAAAGTGGACGGCGTCGAGATAGCCGCCGACCCGCGATCGGATCTCGACTTCGTCGACCGCGGCGAAGCGGCCGACGAATTCGTCGTCTTCGACGATCTGGCGGACGACCGGCTTGGCAACGGTGACCACCGGCGGGCCCGGTTGCGCCGTAGTCTGTTGTGCCGACAGGAACGGAGCCGACAGGAACGGAGCCAGGAAGTACAATCCAATGATGACCGCCGCCGCGACGGCCACACCACCGATCGCCTTGAACTTGTTCATGACTTCCCTCGCTCGCGGGCAAAATTGTAACATCAGGTATGGGGTTTTTCGCCAAAATCAATCCGCGCTCAACGGCGCTCCTGAGCAATTTTCAACAACGCATGCTGCCAGCGCACGCACCAGAACTCTCATTTTCTCATTGTTGCCGGTGTTCGCGAATGGCTTCGCCCGGGTCTCGACGGCTGACGGGGCCCGCAACAAGAAGATGGCCGGGTCGAGCCCGGCCATGATGTTTACTCGTATGAATTTCGTGTTCGAGTGTTGGTGTCTCGAATGAGCCCGGTCGTGAAGCTCAAATGTCGATGCAGGTGGAAACTGCGCAGGGATGCATCGTCATGCGCATCTTCAGCGGAAACTCGCGATTTTTCGGGACCACCGTGAGGTTGGCAGGGTCCGTTGCCTCTGCGCTGGTCGGGGCCCTGTTCGTCGAGCCCGCCGCCGTTACAGCGACCCCCGCGGCGGCCAGCACCATGCCCAGGAAGACGATCGCGGTGATTGCCGGGCGCGCATATTTGGTTGGCATGACCGTTATACTCCTTGACCTCAAAGGCTGTCCGACTTCGCGGCGTAATTGGTTATCAGCGGCGCTCCGGCAGGCTCGATGACGATATCTCGCGAAGCTTGTGCGGGCGCCGCGGCGGCCCGGCATTTGATCTGGCGAAAATAGACGTTGGCAGAACCGGAAGCGCCGTGGTCGCGCTGAAACAAGATTGCATCACCGAAACCGCTTACACGGCAAAACGCATCGGCTGCTTCCTTGCCGCATCCGCTCTCGCCGCTGACACAAAATGCAACCGGCCTGCCGTCCAGGCGGGGCGACAGATAGTTGCGGACTTGCGATCCAGTGCGCACCTCGGGGCGGTCCGTCTTCAACACGAGCCGCGAAGCGCTGACCACGTCTGTCGCCGGTATGGCGACCAGAACAGTAGTGATTGTGAAAAAAGCAGCGCCTGCAAAGAGCTTGAACATGTTGACTTACCACCCTGGCTTTGCGTCTTCTGATTGACGGTCAAGCTAGAGTGGCAGCGCTTCGGCGCCTATTGCACCTAGGTTCTGCGAAGACGTCGCAAGGGATGGCTGAACTATACCTAGGTATAAGCGCGACGCCTCGTCCAAGCCGGTTCGAGGCTTGCGCCAGAATGATAATTCTTGCTTCCGCGCCCGATCGAAACCGACGATTGGCTTTTGATAGTGAGAATGCGCTGTCGAGCGCGCTCGCTTCAGGGCGGATTTTTTCACAGGCGCTGGCGTGGGGATGACGAAATTTTCATTGGCTCGCACGCTTGGTGGCGCCAGCTTCCCGACTCCAGCAAGGTACAAACCGCTTTAGCAGTCAGCAGTCGCGGAACTCACGGCCCGGTTGAGACAACCAATAAAGAGCTCTTCGTCAAAGGGCTTGCTGAAGAAGCCAAACGCTCCAGCCTGCTGAGCGCGTCCGCGAACGCGTTCTTCGGGATACGCAGTAATGAAGATAATGGGGATTTTATGCCCATCTTCCGCCAACCGGCTTTGCAACTCGATGCCGTTCAGGCCCCCCGGCATCTCCAGGTCAGTAACGAGGCAGGCGGTATCGTGCACGCGATTGGAGCTCAGAAACTCCTCTGCCGACGCAAAGGCAGCAGCGTTGTAGCCCAGCGACCGGACGAGGCCCTTGGTCGCCTCGCGAACAGACTCATCATCATCGACAATCGAAATCATGGGGACTCCTGGCAAGTCAGCTTTCCTTCTCATGACAAATGCGTGACTCGGACAGGTAACGCCACTGAACGTGTGGATAGTCGGCTAACCGATGGCGGGGACGAAACTATACTTGCGTATAGTCTCTTGGAACTTGCAGCGGGCCGGAATCGAGGTTGCAATGCCGAAGAAACAGCTCGGAAACATTGCTCAGGGGGTCCGGCGAACGCCCAGTCCATCGGCCATTCTGACCAGCTCGGCAACTGACCGGGCGCCCATTTTCCGATTGACGTTGCCGCGATGAACCTTGACCGTGATCTCGGAGACACCCAGCGTAGCGGCGATCTGCTTATTCATAAGCCCCGACGTCACGAGCGACATGACTTCGCGCTCCCGTTCCGTCAACGAATCGAATCTGGCCTTGAGGCCCGACGTCGCCCGCTCGTTTTCCCATCGGTCGCGATCGCGCGACAGGGCGGTCTGGACCGCATCCAGCATGTCCTGGTCGCGAAAGGGCTTGGTCAGGAATTCGACTGCCCCGGCCTTCATTGCTCTCACCGTCATCGGTATATCGCCGTGGCCGGTCATGAAGACGATCGGCACTTGGGTCTGGGTGCGAGCCGGCTGCTGCTCGAAGTCGAGCCCGCTGAGCCCCGGCACCGGACGTCAAGGACGAGACAGCGCGGCGCGTCCGGCAGCTTGCAACGCAGGAAATCCGGAACTGAACCAAACAGTTCCGTCTGAGTTCCACCGAGCGAAACAAGCTTCCGAGAGCTTCGCGAACAAACTCATCGTCATCGATGATGAAAACCACCGGTTGCATTGTCGTTACGTCTGCGATCATGCCAAATCCGCCTCCGCCGGCAACACGATGCTGAACACCGAGCCGTAAGGCAAATGTCCTTCCCCCGAAAGCCTGCCGCCGTGCGCTTCGACGATCGACCGGCAGATGGCAAGTCCCATCCCCATGCCGCTGGCCTTGGTCGTGAAAAATGGCTCGAAAATACGCCCCATGTGCTCGGGATCGATACCGGGACCGGTATGGGGGATCTTCATGTGGACATCTCCTTTATCGTGCATGGCTGTTGCAACCAGCAGTTCGCGCGGGCGGCCATTGACTGAAGTCATTGCTTCGGCTGCATTGTTGATCAGGTTCAGCAAAACCTGTTGAATCTGAACTCGATCGGCGGAGACGGCCGGAAGCCCCTCGCCAAGGTCAATCTGCACGACAACACCCTGCTCCCGCAGCCCGTCGCGGCTAGAGTCAGAACCTCCTCGATCAGCTCGTTGACCGACAATGCGCTCCTTCATTCGCTTCGGCCTTGAACAAGCGCGGACGCTCTTGATCACCTGACTGGCGCGATGGCCGTCGCTGACAATGCGCCTCAGAACCGACTGCGCCTCGGCAAGGTCGGGCACGGCCTTCCCGAGCCAGCGCAGGCCTGCGTTGGCGTTCGCCACGATCGCTGCCAGCGGCTGATTGATCTCGTGCGCGATCGATGCAGCCATCTCGCCCATGGTTGTGAGGCGCGATACGCGAGCGACTTCAGCTTGCAGCTGGGCGATACGGGTCTGTCGGCGGCTTTCGCCCCCGCGCGGCAGCAAGTTCGGCAAGCATTTCATTGAAGGCCCTGCCAACTTGCCGATCTCGTCGCCGCTTGGTAATCGCTTCGCACGCGGTAGTCGCCGGTCTGCCGCACGGTCCGTGCGACGTCCTCGAGCCGCGCCAAAGGAGCGCGATATGCCGGTAAGTCATAAGCGCGATGGCGATACTCAGCAGGGCCAGGGCGCCGGT
Organism: uncultured Alphaproteobacteria bacterium; assembly: GCA_963780765.1. Taxonomy (GTDB): domain Bacteria; phylum Pseudomonadota; class Alphaproteobacteria; order Rhizobiales; family Aestuariivirgaceae; genus CAWHQZ01. Next base: position 41,935 of record CAWADI010000017.1, read on the forward strand.
GAGCATGAGGCTTCGGTAGAGCTTGCCGGCGAGGTCGTCAATTCGCTTTTCAGCAGCCGCTCGAGTTCAGCCTGGATCGCCTGCCACGCGTTGAGAACGGGGTCGATCGCTTCGGCAAATTTGTTGCCGACCCCGGAAGTTCAACGATCGAGCCTTCGCCGCCTATTCGGGCGTCGGCGGTGGCGAGATAGGAATTCGTGCTTGCGACCAT
>CAWADI010000018.1:0-24498 GCA_963780765.1 uncultured Alphaproteobacteria bacterium
CGCGCCCTGAGCGTGCACGCTCGGGGCGGGCTCGTTCATGCCGTCATCGTCTCCTCGCGGGCGCTCACCGCACGGGCAGCGGCAGGCATTCCATGATCTCCACCGAGTTGCCGGGAAAGATCGCAAAGTGCGGGTGGTTCTCAAACAAGCTCGCCGCGGCCTCGTGATACTTCGCTTTTACGATCACATAGCCCGTCATGTTGTTCCTGGTATCTGCTATCCCTTCGCGAGACACGCGCTTGGTTTGGCCGAGCGGAGCGCCTTGATCGACAATGGCGGCTGCGTGGGCGGTTCCCCAATCCATCGACGCTTTCATGCCCGACGCTTCGATCTCTTTCCGCCTTCCTTCATCCATCTTGTTCCACCCGGCCTTCTCTTGCGCAGACGCCGTGCCAAGATATACGGCCAGGAACTTTTTCATCGGAATCTCCTGCTTTGCGTTCCGAAAACAGCGTGCAAGCGTAGGCCACGGGCAAGCTGAAAGCCAGTTTCGACGATCCGGAGATCTTGCGAAGTCAGGACAGGGAGCGCAAATCGGCGACCAGAAAAAAGCTTCTCGACCACCTCTGGAAGGAAGTGATCAACGTGCATCTAGCCGATGAGGCGCTTGACAACATCATCGCGCACTGCAGGCGCAATCCCGACGGCTCCTTTGGCGACACCGGGGCGGCGATAGAGCGTATGTTGGCCGCGGGCGTATCCAGACGCGACCTGCGTCTCGTGCTTCGCAATAATGCCTACGAGGCCGTTTTCGGCACTCTCTACGCGCTCAGCGATCCGGGTCAGCAAGACGATGACGACGTCAGCACGCTCTACGAGGAACTGTTGATGGCCGACCCGAGCGGAATGGAGGGACGCCCGGGATCGGCGGAGGCAGTCTAACTCCTCAACGGCTGATAGTCCTAGGGCGCGGTACATGCCGTGCATCAGAATCGCGGGATAGCCTGCTTTTTCACCTTAAAGCAGTCGCAGTCGGTGCCACCAGTTACTTCGCATTCGTGCCATCTCCGGCATCACGCTGCAAGAAAATATCCCTTTGAGCCAGGCAATGAACGGCGATTTGGCTCGCGATGCTGCCCGGAAATGTATCTTCGGCGCCCTGGGCGCACGTCAGGAGAACACGATGACGCCGCTGGGCACATTGGGTGCGGCAGCGAAATTGGCGTTGCTGATTGTTCTGCTCCAGGGCATCGCGGTACAGGCCGCCGAAGGTCCTTAGTGCCGCGCCGCCAGCCGCAGCGTGAACGCATGGCACGCACTCCGTACTCAAATTCGCACCGCAACCATCCGCGGTGAAGGCCGGGTACTTCATGTCGGGGGCACGCGCGGTTCAACGCTTCTGGTACGGGTGGAAGATGTGGTCCTTCGCCTTCACGGCCACATGGCACGCGTGTCCGCAGTCTGAGGGGCTGGGATCGGCCGTGAACTTGTCGGATGCGGCTTCGTAGTTGAACAGCGCGTATCCCCATCCGCCGCTTTTCGGAAATCTCTTGCTGTCCTTTTCGATGACAAAAGCCTGCGTGAAGACGTCTGGCACATCCACGACGAAGGGGGCCTCCGTGCTCTTCTTCGGCTTCCACTGGAGCTTCACGATCTTGGAGCCATCCGGGAAAGGCTGGCCGTTGTCCGGAACGCCGGCCTTGTACGCCTCGATCATGGTCGGATTGGCGACGATCACCTTGAGCACTTCGTCGGTCCGGGCGGAAGAGACCACCGCCCAGTCCTCGTATCCCTTGAAGTCGGAGAACGCGATTCCGCTCGGCGATTTCAGCGAGTACTTGTCCTGCGCGTAAATGGCCGTGCCGCCCAGGACGGCGAGCACTGCCGTGGCTATCGCAATCGTGAGCTTGCTTTTGTGCTTCATGGCTGATCCTTCCTTAATTGTCGTGGACGAGCTTATTTGCCCGGCGATTTGAACGTCACGGTCTGTGCGGTGAGGACGCGGAGCGGACCGGGTAGTGGAGGCTCCACGAACAACCTGGGAGCGGGCTCATTCTCGATGGGCACGACGAGCGACGCCGCGCTCTGGGCTAAGCCGCTCGTTGCAAAATGCGCCTTTGCGCACCTCCTGGATGTCATAGAGTGCGCTCCTTAGGATCGGTGTCGAGCTCCCGCGTCAGATCGAATACGTTCACCCCCTCTTCCGGCCGCTCACGATTCTTCCAGTCGGCATGATTGAAGGTGCGTTCGACATCTTGGCGACCTGCAAGCCAGTGCTCTTCCATAGAATAGCGCGAGAACTCATAGTCGCTCGATTGCGTCCAATAGGCGGCACGCCGGTGAATAAGCAGCACGATGGTGATCGCCGCATCGCAGCTCACGCTATCGAGAAGTTGCCAATCTGGATTGCTGGCGAACTCTTGCGGCATCTTGGTCCGCAAATTGCGAATGGCCCTGCGGATGGTCTGCATCTCACGGAAAGTGTCGGTGCTGAGCCGGGTGCGGCTTGAATAGCGGATCTCTTTTTCCCGCTGCCCGATATCGAACAAATTCTCTGGCATGCTGCCTTTGGCGCTGAAAAGGTCGATCTGGTAGATGCACATGTCTTTGCGCAGACCACTTCGCTCAAGCACGTATTCGAGGGGCGTGTTGGAGAGGAGGCCGCCGTCCCAATAGGGCTCGCCGTCGATCACGATGGGTGGGAACCCAGGCGGTAGCGCGCCGCTCGCCATGACGTGCGCCGGCCCAACCCATTGCTTGGCCGTATCGAAATACTTCATGTTACCGGTTAGCACCTGCACCGCGCCGATGCTCAACCGCACCGCTCCGGTATTTAACAGGTCGAAATCGATAAGCTCGTTGAGCGTCTCCCTGAGCGGTTCAGTATTGTAAACGCTGAGGGCTTCCGGCGTGCCCTGTGGCATCACTACAGCGGGAGGAACTCGCGGGTCAAAAAAGCCGGGTACGCCGCGGGCAACAGAAAGTACCGCACTGGTTTCGTTGAAGAACCTGCGGAAGTTGCCATCTTCGGCGAAAGGCCAGCCGAGCAGGAGACTTGAGACCCGCTCCCAAAATTCGCGCAAGCGCGGCACGCGCCGGTCCGGCGGATTGCCAGCGATGATGGCTCCATTGATAGCGCCGATCGAGGTACCGGCGACCCAGTCGGGCACATGTCCAGCCTCGCACAGAGTCTCGTAGGCCCCCGCCTGATACGCTCCGAGTGCCCCACCGCCCTGTAGGGCAAGCACCTCTCTTTCCGCATCGATGGTCACGGCATCATTCTATCCCAACTTACGCGCCTTCAATTGCTCTTGGGACACACAAAGATCGAGAGCATGGTGCTATCTCGGCATCGAGGTAGACGACCGCCATAGCCGAGCAGGTTGATGTCTGAAGTACTTGGGCAGAGTAGACATGCTCTGCCCACCAGATTATGGCCGGGTCGTGCCATTTCCGGAATTGGCATCCCGATAGCGAACTTACAATGTAGCCAAACCAAGCAGGTGCGGGCCACGGTTGCGAGATCCGTAATAGTCAGCGAGTTTACTCAGTTCCGTGTTGGGCACTTCCCATGTGCGGTTGGTCCCAGCGTGAAGCTGTGATATGCGCGGATATCCGGTCCATCCTCGCAAGTTTCGGACAACCCTGAAAGGAGGGCCCCACCCATGATTTCCCGTCGCTCACTGTGCTGTGGCGCAGCAGTGCTGCCCCTCGTTGCAGCCGCCAGAGCAGCAGCAGCGGATGAATGTGCCGTTTTCACCACCGACCGACAGAAGTCTGTGACATTGGATGACGCAATCCGTATGCTCAAGGAGGGCAATGAACGTTTCGTCGCGGGCAAGAGCGTCAATTGCAATCTACTAGCTCAAGTCCGCGCGACCGCCGGAGGTCAGGCTCCATTTGCCGCCATTGTCGGCTGCATCGACAGCCGAGTGCCGCCCGAGCTCGTGTTCGACCAGCAGATCGGCGACATGTTCGCCGCCCGCATCGCCGGCAACTTTGTCAACTCCGACATCATCGGCAGCCTGGAATTCGCGACGAAGATCGCGGGGGCGAAGGCCATTGTGGTGCTTGGTCACACCGAATGCGGGGCGATCAAGGGCGCCATCGACCAGGTGAAGCTCGGCAACCTGACGAAGATGCTCGAAAACTTCAACCCGGCCATCGAGGCGTCGAAGTCAATCGCGGGTGAACGCTCGTCGAAGAATAAGAAACTGGTTCAGGCGGTTGCCGACACCAACGCCAAACTCGCCGCCAAGATGCTGGTCGACAAGAGCGACGTGCTTCGCGAGTTGGTCGAACAGAAGCAACTAGGGTTCGGACTCAATCAGGCTAGAGCCAATAGGCGACGACAGCAACGAGACAGAGCGCGGAGAGGAAATTTCTGGCGAGCTTGTCGTAGCGTGTGGCGATGCGCCTAAAGTCTTTGAGGCGGCAGAAGCAGCGTTCGATCACGTTACGATTCTTGTAGGCGTCTTTGTCGTGGCGGATGCGCTTCTTGCGATTGGTTTTACCGGGGATGACGGGCCTGATGCCGCTATCCTTCAGGAAGGCGCGAAACCCGTTGCTGTCGTAAGCCTTGTCCGCCACGAGCTCGGCAATTCCGGCGACCAGGCTGACGCACGATTGCGCCATCACACTGTCATGAACATTGCCCGGCGTGAGGATCAACAACCAGGGGCGGCATTGCTCGTCGACAACCGCATGGATCTTGGTGTTTCGCCCACCTTTGGTGACCCCGAGCGCCTGGGCTTGCGCCCCCCTTTTCCGCCGCTGGCGCAGCGGTGCGCCTTCACATGACTGCTATCAAGGGCGACTTGCTTCGGTGGTGCACCCGCTGTCGCAGTCGCCGTGAAAATGTTCTGCCAGATTCCGCGCTCGCTCCAACGCGCAAAGCGATTGTAGATCGTCTTGTGCGGACCATATTGCGGCGGACTGTCCTTCCAGCGACATCCCACCTTCAGGACATGCATGATCCCACTGAGAATCCGGCGATCATCATGCCGCTCCGGGCCCGGTTGATTGCGCGGCAAATGCGGCTCAATCTTCGACCATTGCTCGTCATTAAACCAAAACAGCTCGGGGTTCATGGGTCGTCTCCGATTCGGTTGACCAACCCGTTAAATCCAAACATGGTTAATTAGGTCTTAACCCTAGTTCCTCTCCACAGTGATTATGACTTTTTGGGTATGTCGGGATAGGCGCGGCCCATTTTGGCGCGGGCTTTGTCGGTTGTGAACAGCCATTTGATGCGTGCGACCAGCGGCGTTGCGCTGCCGTTCCCAGGCGGCGATTTCTTTGACGAGCCGCTTCGGATCGTCAATTTGCGGTGCAGGCACTGGCCGCGCAGCACACCAATCTCGATTCGACCATGTTGAGCCAGCTGGCGTGCTTGGGGGTGTAGTGGAACTGCAGGCGGCGCAAGATGCCCGGGCTTCGGCGGGCGCAAAGGCTTCATAAAGAGCACCGGCCGAGTGGGTTCCAGACAGGGCTGACGGTGCCGGTCAAGACCAACGTTCCGAGAGACTGGGCCTCGCTTGCAAGATTGTCTAGATTGGCTGGACGTCGGGCGCCGTCGCCGGAGGCGCCACCCATGAAGATGTCTCCGCCGAAAGGGTCTCGTACCTGATCGGCCTCGTATACGATTGCGTGATCGAGCCCGCGAGATGGGAGGCAACGCTCGATGCCATCCGTCACGAGCTTGGATTTTCCAACGCGGTGATCGCGGTCTGGGCGCTGCCGTCGGGCAGGTTCTTACTCACCGTACCGGCCGGGGTGCCACCGGAGTGGCAGGCCAGGATGGCCCAGCACAGCGACGCCGCCGTTCAAATGTGGGGTGGCTGGCAACCCGTCCTGGAGCACCCGCTGGATGAGCCAATCATCCTGTCGCAGGCGTCGGATCGCCGGGCCTGGGTCGGCAACTCAATGTACGAGAATTGGGGGAAGCCGCAGGGACTGATTGATTTGGTGTCCATCTCCTTTGCTCGCGACCCAACCATGATCGGCTCCGTGGGAATGGGTCGCCACTACTCTCAGGGCGAGATCGGTGAGCCGGAGATGGCGGCGCTCCGGCTGATCGGGCCGCATTTCCGCCGGGCTGTCGCCATCAGCAAGCTGCTCGACATGAAGGCCGTCACGGCGGCAAGCTTTGCCAGTGCCCTGGACAGCTTCGCCGCGGCAGTCCTGCTTGTCAACGAGCGCCTCGGTCTCGTTCATGCCAACGCGCCGGCGAACGTCATGTTGGAGGCAGGCGATCCCGTCCATCTGCACCAGGGTCGCATTGCGTTGCCGCACGCGGTCGCGTCGGATGCGCTCGCCTCTGCCGTCGCCCGCTGCGCGATGAGTGAGCTCGAACTGGGGCAACGGGGCATCGGGGTGCCGCTGCGTCGGCGGTCTGGCGAGGCGTGCGTCGCCCATGTCCTGCCCCTGCGCATGGGCAAGATCCGGCCGGGCCTCAGTGCGAGCGCGACGGCGGCGGTCTTTATCGCCCCCGCCGTGTCGCCGCCGCAACTGCCGGGGGATGCACTTGCGCTCCTTTACGACCTGACCCCGGCCGAGACGCGGGTCTTCGAGCTTCTCGCCGATGGGAAGACGCAAGCAGCCATCGCCGCGCAGCTGGGATTGCCCCGAGCACGGTGAAGACCCACCTCCTCAAGGTGTTCGAGAAGACAGGCATCAACCGCCAGGCCGAACTCGTCAGGTTTGCTGCGTCACTGTCGCTGCCGCTCTGAACATTCTCAATCCATCGTCACACCGCCGATTAGGTGATGGACGATTTCGCACCCCTCCACCGTTTGGTAGATGACGATGACGATGGATGGCGCAACATGATTACCACGGTACGGTTTCGGTGGGCCTCCGGAAATCTTCCAGTTGGGTAGCCGAAGACCCAGCCGCCAGCCGAGAGATCGATGTGATCTTTCCCTACGGGCACCGCTGCCGCATTCGGCCGGTAACGGTTTATGGCGACCCCTTCTAGCCCGCCCACGATTGGGGCTTGCGGAGTGATACGATCTCGTCCTTCCCAGCTGGCCGAAACGCTCCATCTCATGGAGCAGCATCCTGGCGCTGCCGGTTTTGGCGCCGATCACGGCTGTCCCCGCGGCTGACGGCGTCTCCAGATCCGTTCCCCACCTGGCGGCTGAAGGCCCGCGTCGTCGCCGTGGGCCTGCCCGGTGTCGCCGGTGTGCGCCAAGTGGGCCGGTTTCACAGCGGCGGGCCGATTCCCGGCAATCCCGAGTTCCTGATGACCACGGGCACCGGGCAGGTGCTGGATCCGGAACGCGTCATGGTCGCAGTGGCGGGCAACTTCGGTGCCCCGCTGATCGACGCATCCCATGCCCCGGGCTCGGTGCTGTCGATCGATCCGCTCGGAGGTCTTGAAGGCACCACGCTCGTCGTGCCGAAAAGCTTTGCCGCCTCCGGCGCGCAGAGCAAGGCCGCCGGTGGTGCGATTCAGCTCTATACCGCGCAGAGCCCTGCCTTCCAGAATCACCGTTACAACGCCCGTGCCCGCACCGCCGGTCATGCCGCGGCTTCGGGCCCGCGCTACCTGTCGAACAACAACGCCTTCGGCCGGCCATGGATTGCCAACGCCCCCAACGGGTTGCGGGGTGTAGGCAGTGTGACGGTCGTCGACCCCGACGGCGCGCCCTTGGACAATGCCCCGAACGCCGAGGCCGGCGGCGTGTTCGCGGGCTCGCTCACCAATCGCGAATGGGTGCCGAAGGCCCAACCCAGCGGATGGATCGCAAAGCTGCTGAACTATCGCGCGAGCGGGCAATTGACGCCCGGTGCGCTGAGAGAAGGCGCGCTCGGGACCGCGTTTCTCGGGCCGTCACCAGACGGGAGCGGCTTCGCCGTGTTCGCAGCGGTCACCGGCGACGGCGCGGTGGCGCAGATCCACGTGCAGGATGGCGTGGATGGGCTGGCCGCTCCGGGAACGGTGAGGGGAAGTTCTCAAGCGGGCGATGACCCCGGCGTGATCGGCATCGCCTTCAAATGGAACCCCGACCGCGTACTCTACATTGCTGATGTCTCGCGTGACCGCCTGGTGCTGCTTCACCTCGAGGATGATCGCCGGCACTTCAAGCTGGTGCGCACCAGCGTCATTGCGCTGCCGGCGCTGCGGCGGCCGATCGATCTCGCGGCGGCAGTGCCCGAAATCGCCAACCCGCGCTTCGCAAGCCACACCACGCTCGCCGGCGGATCGGACCTCTATGTCGCCAACCGTGGCGACGGCTCGCTGCTGCGGCTCGGTCAGGACGGCCGGTTGCTGGCTCATGCGGAGATCGAAGTACCCGGTCTTGGCGTGCTGGGCGCAAATCGCATTCGCGCCATCGCCGTTTCGGCCGACGCGCAGCGCCTGTGGCTTACGCTCGAAGGCGAACTGCCGGGCTTTGCGGGGCATCCCGGCGCGCTGGTCGAGGTCAGCGCCTTCGATGAGCACGGCGCCTTCAGCCGTTCGCCCTCTCGCAGCGACGCCCGGTCGGGCACCGCCCAGGCGGATGCCGGCGAGAAGGCATTCCGACAAGAGTTCACGCCGGAAACCGGTCTTGGTCCCCTCTTCAACGCGACCTCGTGCGCGGCTTGCCATCCGGGCCCCGGCGGCGCCAGCACGCGCGAGGAGCATTTCGTGCATCGCGTGGCGCGCATGGACCCGGCGACCGGCCGGGTCGCGCCGATCGATCATCCGAACAGCCCGATTGCGCGACGCCACTCCACGCGCGAGCTGGGGGAGCGCGATGCGTTGCCGGCTCTGCTGCCGCGCCAGGCGAATGTGAGCTCGCTGCGCATGCCGCTCGCCCTCCACGCGAGCGGGCAGCTCGACGAGATTCCCGACAGCGTCATCGAAGCCCAGGCGGTCAGCAAGGGCGACGGCATCAAAGGCCGCGCACATATCGTCGTGGCGGCGGACGGCGAGCAGCGCGTCGGCCGTTACGGCTGGAAAGCCCATACCGCGACGCTCGATGAAATGGTCGCCGAAGCCTTCGCCAACGAGATCGGCATCAGCAGCGCGCTTGCCCCGCCGCAGCGGGGTTCGCCAATCGAGGACGACGGCAGCCTGGTGCGCGCCGTGGCGGCCTACCTGCGCACGCTGCGCCTGCCGAGGGGGGATCTGCCATGAGCATCGCCCTGCCGCTCTCCGGTGCGCCCGATCTCGCACGCTCGGCATTCCCCGGCGTCGCCGTGGCCGGCGCGCTGGCGCTCGTTGCCGGCTGGATCGCCGGCGGGCTCGGCGAGCCGCTGGCGCGCAATCCCGTGCTGGTGGCGATGCTGTTCGGCCTGCTGATCGGCAACAGCTTCGGTTGCCCGGAAGCACTGCGGCCGGGCTTCGATTTCACGAAACGCTACCTGCTGCGGCTGGCCGTCGTGCTGGTGGGGTTTCGCATCACCACGCGGCTGCTCACCGATCTCGGTCCGGCGCCGCTCGCCGTCGCCGCCATCGAGCTGGTGGTGGTGGTGGTCGTCCTGCGCGTCGTGGCGCAGCGGATCTTCAAGCTCGACGGAGAGCTCGCGCTGCTGATCGCGGCCGGAAGCGCGGTGTGCGGTGCGGCGGCGATCCTCTCGGTCGCGGCGCTCACCCGCGCGCGCGAACAGAGCGCCGGAATCGCCATCGCCCTGATCACCTTGAGCGGCACTGCGGCGCTGCTGATCTACCCGGTGGCGTTCCTGGACGGATGGTTGCCCGATCTCGACGACCGGCTCTACGGCGTGTTCGTCGGCGCCAGCATCTACGAGCTTGCGCAGGTCTATGGCGCCTCGTTCGCCGTATCCGAAGGTGCGCTCAATACCGCAACCCTGGTCAAGCTCAGCAAGGTGCTGATGCTGATTCCGCTGCTGCTGGTGCTCGGCCTGCTGCGGCGCCGCAAGGATTCGCAGTCGAATTCGACCCCGATCCCGTTTCCCTGGTTCATCGCCGCCTTCGTCGGCGTGGTGCTGCTCAACTCGGAGTTCACGCTGCATCCGCAGGCGCGCCGCATCATCCTCGACATCGACCTGTTCCTGTTCCTGATGGTCATGGCTGCGCTGGGCATCACGACCCGCATCGCCCGGCTTGGCGAAGCGGGAGGCGCGTGGCGTCTGGCCGGCGTTGCCGTCGTCGGGTTGCTGTTGTCCACGTTCACCGCCTACGGCCTGGTGGTCCCGCTTTCGGGAACCGGGCGTGCCGCTCCGTCAGCGGCGGAGAGCGTCATGCTCCACAGCACCGGGGGCCGCCTGTTCTCCTCGATCGGCTGCGCGAAGTGCCATGTGCCCGCGCTGCAGGGCCGCAACGGCGAGGTGACCCTCTACTCCGACCTGCTGCTCCATGACATGGGTCCGGCGCTGGACGACAAGATCGTGCAGGGCAACGCCATCGGCGCCGAATGGCGCACCACGCCGCTCACCGGACTGCGCCTGCGCCAGCGCTACCTGCACGACGGCCGCGCCGCAACGCTGCGCGACGCGATCCTGTCGCATGGCGGCGAAGCCGAGATCGTCCGCAACCGGTTCTTCGACCTCGGCGATGCGGACCAGAAGGCAATCACTGATTTTGTGAGCAGGCTATGAGCCGGAGCTCGGAAATGCCGCGCCTCATGGCCATCCAGGATCGAGCACCGCATGGGGGTGACCTGCCATGTATGAAAAGATCATCAGAGAATCTGAGCAGCCTGGACGGTGTCGATCTTCTCGTGCCGCTGCTCAAGCACGAGTTTCGCGGCAGCATTGCCCTGGTTTCCTCCTTCGGCGCCGAATCGGCCGTGCTCCTGCACATGATTGCCGGGATCGACCGCTCGCTGCCCGTGATCACCCTCGATACCGGGAAGCTGTTCCGCGAGAGCGTCGCCTATCGCTCGCAGCTCGCAAGGCTGCTCGGACTTGACCGACATCCGCATCGTCAAGCCCGAGGCCGATCCGTGCGTCTGCTCGATGCCGACGGATTGCTGCATGAGCATGATCCCGATGCCTGCTGCAGGATCCGAAAGGTCGAGCCGCTCAACGCGGGCGCTCACGGGGTTCCGCGCCTGGATTTCCGGGCGCAAGCGCTTCCACGGCGGAGTACGCGCGAACGTCCCGACCCTCGAGGAGCGGGACGGGCGGCTGAAGATCGAGCCGCTGGCCCGTTTCACCGCACGGGACATCGAGGCCTATCTCGATCGCCACGCTCCTGCCCCGTCACCCGCTCGTCGATCTGGGCTACCGCTCGATCGGCTGCGCGCCTTGTACCGCTGAGCGGCGGCAGCGCCGATAACCCGCGCGTCGGCCGCTGGCCGGGACGGGCGAAAAACCGAATGCGGGATCCACTGGTCGCTCAACGGCGGCCGACGCCGATTGGACGCTTCCGGTGATCTCCAACTCGAAAGCCTGTCATCGGCAGAAAGGGGGCGCGCATGTGGTGGAGATGTTCACTGCTGCGGCTTCTGCCGATCACTTCTTATCTTGATTTGATCATTGAACAAAAGCGGAGAGCGTGAGCTACAATTTGACGTGACATTTGTCACGTACACGAACGATAGCCTCCATGATCATTACGGGCAGTGATAGCAAATCAGCTGCACAGATTGGATCGGTGGCCAGCCCCTGAACCGAAGCGCTGCTATCATTTTCAGTATCCTCATGGTGGCGCTTGTCGCCAATGAGGGAGAGGCGCGCCCGTGTCACGATGTTCGGGAGGCTTCGGCCGTCTGCAGCAAGGCATGTTTCAAGCCCCGCCGGCCGTGGAAGGAAGTTGACAGGGTTCGCAGGCAGATGGTGTGCGAAAGTCGATGCCTGCGGCATGCAGCACCTTTTCACCGCTCTGCTTCCTGGTACTGGCTGAGACCACTCTGGGCAAGTAGGTGTTCATCCAGGGTGTACCCATCGGTTCAACACGGGGGATGAGAGGCTGCACGATTTCCTGGCGTTCGCCCTAGTTGGATTCCTTGCGCAACTGATCGATGGCGCCCTCGGCATGGGTTTCGGTGTCATCTCCTCTTCCATCCTGCTTGCCCAGGGCATCCCGCCGGCGCTCGCCTCGGCGAGCGTAAACGCCGCCAAGCTGCCGACTACCGGTACGGCGGCGCTGTCGCACGCCTACAACCGCAACATCGACTGGGTGATCGCCCGCAAGCTCTGCCTCTTCGGCGCCGCCGGCGGCACCGCCGGGGCGCTGCTGCTGACCAGCCTCAAAGGGGCGATGCTGGCCTACCTAGTGAACGCCTACCTTGCCTTCATCGGGGTGCTGATCGTCTATCGCGGCTTCATGAACTACCCCCGCGCCTTATCCTCGGCGAGCGGGCCCGTACCATCGGGCTGGTCGGCGGTCTGACTGAGGGCATCGGCGGCAGTTGGGGCCCGATCGTCACCACCGGCCTGCTGGGCTCCGGCACCGAGCCGCGCTATGCCATCGGCTCGTCGAACTTCTCGGAATTCGTGGTGAGCATCGCCGTCTTCTCGTCCTTCCTCGCGGCCTTCGCGGCCGGGCACTGGCAAGGCGGCTCGGATTGGCGCACCGTGGCGCTGCCCGTGGCGGGCCTCGTGCTCGGCGGCCTGCCCGCCGCCGCCTTTGGCGGCTACCTGTCGAAGCACGCCCCGCGCCGGCCGCTCACCATCGCGGTGGGCTGCCTGGCATTGGGGATCGCCGTATATCGGGCGCTCTTCGGCTAACCCGGCGATCGCCTGTTGCGGGTCAGCGGTGAGGTCGGCGATGTCCTCGACAGGTCTGTAATCGAGTCTTTTCGGGTCTGCTATTCCCCCAAAACCGTTGACAACTCGTCATGATGAACTTCGCGATGCCGACGCTTCGGGTCAGCGTGCGAAACCTCACAGACCCGCTCTCCCGCACTCTGGTATTTTTCAACGCAGGAGGGTCAGCAAATGACGGTCATTCAGGCGATTGTCGGCATTCTGATTGCGGTGAGCGGGATCTGCTTCCTGCTGCTCGCAGTTTCGGGCGCGCCAACCGGTTAAACGGCAGCGCATGATGTCCCACTGAACAGCGCGCGTGCGCATGACCCGCTCGGCATCGCGTGCGTTGCCTGTTGTGGTTGGGTGAAGCTTGAATTGCCGGCAAATCAGCGCGATAAGCGGGCCCGGCGCTGTTGTAGCTCAGTGGTAGAGCACCCCCTTGGTAAGGGGGAGGTCGAGGGTTCGATCCCCCCCAACAGCACCACTCCCTGGTTCGCCTGCTCTCCCAGGCGCGTAAAGCATCAATCGGCCACACGATACTTAAAGTCGTACGCCTTGCCCTCCGGGTCCCTGGCATGGAGAGCCATTTCGCCTCTGGCATTCTGGAATTTTCCGGTGCCCCCGGTTATGGCCAGGACCGAGTCCTTGCCATCCAAAAACGGGCCCGCGACAGTGATCTGTCCGTCTTGAAGGGTCGCTGTCCAGAAGCACTCCCATGCCTTGCCCGCGACGGTGCGGATACACCAACCGTTGTTGTCGCCCACCTTGCTCTGGTTGGCGGCGTCGTAGAGTTCATTGCCGAACGTCAGAATATCACCGGCACTGTCGCCCTTGGCTCCGGTGTCAAGTACAGCGTCCGACGTTGCGCGCTCCACCAGATCGATATCCTCGGCGTGGCTAGTCTGCGTGGACAGCGCAATTGCGCTGCCGAACGAACAAGCGAAAACTGCCGTAAACAAAAGGCCGTCACAGGATCTTCGGAGCACCATATGAACCTCCCGGTTGCAGAGCTAAGCAAAGCAACAGCTTGAAGCCGGAGCTTGAGCCGCGATTGGGTCCTTTGCAAGTAGACTGCGAAGCTGCGAAGGACTTCGAATGTCTTTGAAACGGGCGGCGGGCAGCCCCTGTCGCCATGGGCCGCCCGCGCTGCCGTCCCGAACTCGCGATTGAGCGGGGATCGTCTTAAAGATCGACCCGACTGTGGACGCACCTGCCTTAACCGGCCCTGAACACATCATTCATCAGCCGTTTAGATGCTGCACGCCGCCCAGCACGCAGATGAACTCCTAGACAAGGGCGAACCAGACGGCTGCCGAACATGGATGCGAGGCTCAAGGCGATCGAAAAAACGATACGAAAAACCGACGGATGCTGCGAGCCATCGAACTGTAAAGGCGAGAACTTGCCGCCGTTAAGCCTCGTGCCGTTTCCAGCAGTTACGTCGTCAAGGCGGTTCAACACTTCGCCATAGAGCTCCAACCAACGCTGGAGCAGGTTCTTGTCGGAAAAGTGTGTACACTTTTCCGGAACCTGCTCTAGCCATCGGGCACTAATACTCCTCATCGCCGTAATCGGGGCCTGGATAGTATGAATAGGCATCGCGGCGCGGGTAGTAGTCGTCGCCAGCGGAGTAGTCGTCGCGAGGGTAATCGCCGTCACGAGCGGAGTAGTCGTCGCCAGGGTAGTAATCGTCACGCGCGGAGTAGTCGTCGCCTGGGTAGTAATCGTCACGAGCGGAGTAGTCGTCGCGAGGGTAGCAGCCGTCACGCGCGGCGTAGTCGTCGCGAGGGTAGCAGTCGTCACGAGCGGCGGAGTCGTCATCGGCGTAATAGCCGTTGTAGTAGGTCTGATCGTCGAGGGCGAGATCGGCCGCTGAACTGGTTTGCGGCAGGGCCGCCAGGCCGCCTATCGCCGTGGCGGCAAGCAGAGATTTGAGGTTTCGCATGGCGCATCTCCCTGGAGTGAGCCCCCTCTTATGAGCACCATAACACTCTGGCGCCCCTGATGTATTGGCAGGGCAAGAAAAATTCGTTTGTGATGGTTAACGGGGGAACGCCGGGTGACGTGGCTCAGCCGCGCTAGCGTTTTCCGGCGAAGTGGCATCACCCTCGGGTCGTTGCCCGAGGGCAGGCTTTCGCAAATAAGAAAACGCGCAGGATCAAATACATGCAGCATGTTCTTATCGGAAAAGTGTGCACACTTTTCCGGAACATGCTTATCGAGTTCAATCCTCTCCAACAGCACCCGTTTGCCTGCCCCCGGCCTCGCGGCTGATGCGGAAGTCCTCGGGAAACTCGAACTCGCCCTGCCACATCCCGCGTCGCGCCGCCTGGGCCTCCCTGGCGGTCGCGAGATAGCGCTGTGTGTGTCTCACATAGGCGACGGCCCAGCCCTGGCGCACCATCTCGCGGTTGAGTTCGAGGCCATTGGCGAAACAGGTAGCGATGGCGCGCCCGTAACGGTCCTGATCGCTGATGCGGCACTCTACCTCTGCCCGCCCGATCATGCGCTTCAGGGCAGTCCTCGCCTCGCGGCCGCAGTCATACGTACGGCCGCGGCCATCGCGGCATTGCTGGCCGATCTCGGGAGCGTCGATGCCGTGGAGCCTGATGTCCTCGTCGCCGCGGCGCAGCGAATCGCCGTCGATTGCCGAAACCCCCGCCACCCAGCCGAAGGGCTCAATCCTGTTGACGCCATAGAGAATGAGGGCCGCCAACGCAACGACGGCTGCGATATCGAGGACCCATCGCCACCACGAGCGCGCCGGTGCGGCGAAATTCCTGTAACGGCGATGCCGCATCGCCGCTTTAACCGCATCGGCTCATGGCAATGCCATCATACAATGCCGACGCGCAATCAGTTGCCGTCATCCCCTGTTGTGGGTTTTCACCGCTGCTCCCGCCACCGCCCGGCCGCCCGCTCATCGTCAGCTGCAGCGTCGACCCAGCGGGCGCCCTCGCCCGCCTCCTCGCTTTTCCAGAACGGAGCCTTCGTCTTAAGCCAGTCGATGAGGAAGTGGCAGGCTTCGAATGCCGCCTGCCGGTGCGGCGCCAGGGTGGCCACGAGAACGATATCGTCGCCGGGTTCAAGCCGGCCGAACCGGTGCACGATGAGCGCGGCCGACAGCGGCCAGCGCGCCAGCGCTTCGGCCTCGATGCCGGCCAGGGCTTTTTCCGTCATGCCCGGATAGTGCTCGAGCGTGATCGCGCGGATGGCGCCGTGGGCGGTCATCTCGCGCACCGAGCCAAGGAACAGCACGCTGGCGCCCGCTTGCGGGTGGCGCGCCTTCAGCGCCCGCAATTCCACCGCCCAGTCGAACGGTTCGCTCTGGACGCGGATCATTGGGTCGTTTCCGGGGCGATCGTAGGTTTCGCCCATGGCCCCTTGACGATGACCGGAACACCGAGGCCCGCCGGTGCCACAGGCCCATTCTCAGGGTCGCCGGCATTGACGAGCCGCGGCTCGAGCCGGAAGTCAACCTCACGCCGCAGCAGGTCCACGCTGCCGGCTCCACTCATGCGCACCAGCGGCCCCAGCAGTTGCAGATCGTTGCTCTCCGCCACGCCGTCGCTGACCGCGAAGCTCGCCTTGAGCAAACTGAAATCGGTACGCGCTCCCGGCCGTTCCTGCCAGCCGGAAACGGCGCCTTTCGCGAGCCCCTGCACAATCGCGGCGACGTCCAGGCCGCGCACCGAGCCGTTGGTAAAGCTGAGACCGGCGCTGCCGCGCAGGGATGCAACCATTTCACTTTCCGTCTGTCCCTGGCTCGCCACCGCGACGGCAATCTCCGCCGTTGCGTCGATGACTTCCTGCCCGGTCAGACCCTTGAGCAGCCGACGGCCGTCGAGGCCCTTTCCCTGAAAACTCGCCTGCACGGTCGGCGCATCGCGGGCGCCGTTCAGGACAAGCTGGCCGGAAGCCCTTCCCTCAAGGAGATCCATGTCGCGAAGCTTGGCATCGAGGACGCCGCCTGCCAGCGTCGCCTCGATGTTCACATCGCGGGCCGATAGCCCGGCACAGATAAGTTCCCCCACTTTCAGCGTGGCTGTTCCGCCGATCGTCTTCAGCCCGGAAAAATCGATAGGTGCGTTGCTCCACGCGTCCACGCCTTCGCCTGCACCCTCGGCCGGCCGAGCGCGAATAGGCAACAGGCGAGTTAGATCAAGCCGGTCGATGCCGAGCCGGGCTGAAAGGCGCGGGGCTGCCTGCGCCAGGTCCATCGTCAGGTCGCCCTCGGCTTTCACCCCGGCGAAGATGATGGTGGCCTGCTTCAGCGCGAGCACGTTCTTGCGCAGAGTGAGGGCGCCCCTGGCCTCGACGGGGCCGGAGGCTTGCAACCACCCGGCATCGGCCAGGCCGGCGATTGCGCCGAGCGAGGAAGCCTTGACCTCGATCCGGCCTGCGAGCTCCAGCCCGTTGCGCACTGCACCCTGACCGTTGAAGGCGAGCGTCAGCCGCGACGTCGAAAGGTTCAGATCGAGAGGGGATTCCGGCAGCTGCAAGCTCGCCGGGGGATTTGATGAACAGGGCCAGCTGTACGCGCTCGCCTTGCCAATCGCCGTGGCCCGCAACTTCGACGGGCCCGCCGAGGGAGGCAAGCTTCAGCGTCAGGTCGAGATTGGCGAACGTCGCCGTCCTGCCGCTGCGCTCATCGCGGAACTCGAGCGTCCCGTCTTCGACGAAGATCGGCACCGGTTCCCTGGGGGGAGAGGCCAGGTCTTCCTTGGGCGCCCGCCCATCGGGCATGCTCCAGTTCGCCCGGCCTTGCGCATCAACTGTGAGACTGAGCCGCGGCCGCACCAGCCTCACCTGTGCGACGTCGGCCCGGCGCTGGAACAAAGCAGCCACATTCATCTTGAGTTTGAGCTGGTCGGCCTCGGCGAAAGCGTCTTCACCGCCCGCAGGCGGATTGGCAAGCCGGATCCCGTTGAAGGTAACCGCGACTTCCGGCCACAAGGAAAGCCTCGGGGCCTGCGACATGACGAGCGTGCGCCCGGTGGCGGCCGCCACGGAGCGCTCGACTTCGGCCGCGAGGTAACGCGGCGAAAGTGAAAGATAGAGGCCGGCGAATGCCGCTCCGGCGGCAACAAACAGGGCAGCCAATGTGATGACAAGCCGTTTCATGGCTGCTCCGATGGCGCCTTTTCGAATCGAGAGTCAAGAACCGCTTCCGCAGACAAACGCCTCGAACTAGATTTGCGCATCGGAAAGCCGGAGCCATGGTTTCAGAGCCTCTTTGGATCGCCTCGGAACAGCGCAGGACGGCCGCCAACCTCACGCGCTTCATGGGCCGGCTCGCCGCAATCATGGCCTCGAGCGTGGCCGATTATGACGCACTGCACACTGTGTCGGTCAGGGAGCCGGAGCTCTTCTGGGCGGCGGTATGGGAGGAGATGGACGTCCGGGCCTCGTGCCGCGGCGATATCGTGCTGGCCTCCGCCGCCCGGCCGCGTGATGTCCGCTTTTTCCCCGAGGCCCGGCTGAACTATGCCGAGAACCTGCTGTGCCGGCGCAACGACGAAAGCCCCGGCGCTGGTGTTTCGCGGCGAAAACAAGGTCAGGATCACCGTCTCGTGGGCGGAGCTCAACGCCAGGGTGGCGCGCCTTTCCCGCGTTCTCGAGGCGGCGGGGATCGGGGCCGGCGACCGGGTCTGTGCGGTCGTGCCCAATCACCCGGACACGATTGCCATCATTTCTCGCCGTCAGCGCCATCGGCGCCATCTGGTCCTCGTGCTCACCCGATTTCGGCGAGCGCGGCATCCTCGACCGGTTCGGCCAGATTGCGCCGCGCCTGCTCATCGCCTGCGACGGCTATTACTACAACGGCAAGACCATCGACATCGGTGAGAAAATCCGCAACGTCGCCGCGCATGATCGCCGGCCTCGAGCAGATACTCCTGCTCGACTATATCGGCGAGGCGCGCGCCCAGGCGACGAAGCATTCCCGGCGCGCGCAGCCTCGCCGACGCGGCGGCCGAAATGAGCGCCGCGCCCATACGTTTCGCCCAGCTGCCGTTCGACCACCCCCTCTTCATCCTCTATTCGTCCGGCACCACGGGCGTTCCCAAGTGCATCGTTCACCGCGCCGGCGGCATTCTCCTCAAGCATCTGACGGAGCTGGCGCTCAATACCGATCTCAAGAAGGAGGACCGTCTGTTCTACTACAGCACCTGCGGGTGGATGATGTGGAACTGGCTCGTCTCGGGGCTGGCCGCGGGGGCGACCCTGCTGCTCTATGACGGCTCGCCGTTCCATCCGGGCGAGCAGGCCCTGTTCGATTTCGCCGATGCGGAAGCCATGACCGTCTTCGGCACTTCCGCCAAATACATCGATGCGGTCAAGAAGACGGGCTGGCGCCCGGCGGGACACGCACGCGGCTCGCAGCCCTTCGCACCATGTGCTCCACCGGTTCGCCGCTCGCTCCCGAGAGCTTCGACTTCGTGTACGCGGCAATCAAGCGCGACCTGCATCTGGCGTCGATTTCCGGCGGCACCGACATCTGCGGCTGCTTCGTCGCCGGCAATCCCCTTGCACCCGTGTGGCGTGGCGAGATCCAGGCGCCCACGCTGGGGCTTGCCGTCGACGTCTTCGACGACGATGGCCGGCCGCTGCGGCATGGCAAGGGCGAGCTCGTGTGCACCAACGCCTTTCCCGTCCATGCCGGTCGGCTTTCTGGAACGACCCCGATGGGCGCAAATATCACGATGCCTACTTCTCCCGCTTCGATGGCGTCTGGCGTCATGGCGATTTTGCCGAATGGACCGAACACGGCGGCATGATCATCCACGGCCGTTCCGACGCCACGCTCAATCCCGGCGGCGTCCGGATCGGCACGGCCGAAATCTACGCCCAGGTCGAGCAGATACCCGAGGTGGTGGAAGCGCTCGCCGTGGCGCAGGACTGGGAGGGCGATGTGCGCATCGTGCTGTTCGTGCGCCTGCAGCCGGGGGCGGAGCTCGATGAAGCAGCTCAAGACCCGGATCAAGGACCAGATCCGCGCCGGCGCCTCGCCGCGGCATGTGCCGGCCAAGATCCTGGCGGTTGCCGACATTCCGCGCACCAAGTCGGGCAAGATCACCGAGCTGGCGGTGCGCAACGTGATCCACAATCTCGGGGTCAAGAACAGGGAGGCGCTCGCCAATCCCGAAGCGCTCGATCTCTACCGCGATCTGGCGGAGCTCAGGTTCTGAGCTTCGCCCTGGCTTTGTCGCACCGGCCCGGCGGCGGCCAATCGCGAAAGCAGGAACACCGGCACGAGGCCGACCGCCACGATGGTCAGGGCCGCGAGCCCCGTTTCCTCGAGCTGGTCGAGCGAGGCCTGGGCATAGACGAGGGTCGCGAGGGTTTCGAAATTGAACGGCCGCAGGATGAGGGTTGCCGAAAGCTCCTTCATCGTTTCGACGAATACCAGCAACGCGGCGGTGAAGAAGGCGGGCCGCAGGAGCGGCAGGTCCACTTCGAGGAGGATGCGCGCAGCGGCCCCCGGCCGAGCGTGCGCGCGGCATGGGAAAGGCTGGGGGTGATGCGCGTGAGGCCCGCTTCGAAAGCTCCGAGCGACACCGCCAGAAACCGCACCAGGTAGGCGAACACCAGTGCGGCTACGCTGCCGGTGAGCAACAGTCCTGTCGATCGGCCGAACCAGTCGCGCATGACCGCGTCAATGCCGTTGTCCAGGGCAGCCATGCGGCACCAGAACACCGAGCGCCAGCACCGCGCCCGGCATGGCATAGCCGGCGGTCACCAGCCACGCGGCCGCCTTCACCGGCCGGCTTGCGGCGATCTTTTGCGCATACGCGATGAAAACCCCGGCGAGAACGGCCGCTACGGCGGCGATGGCCGCGACCGACACCGAGTTGCAGCAGCAGCGAGGAATGCCGGATCGAAAAGCTGTCGGTGACGGGCAAGCGCGAAGGAGAGCAGCACGGCCGCCGGCAGCAGGAAACCCAGCAGCAGCGGCAAAAAGCAGGCGGCGGCCGCCAGCCAGCCGGCCGGGCCGGCTATTCTGATGCGGCCGAACGGCCTCTCTCTGGTCGACATGCCGTGGGCGACCTCACTTGCCCTGCACCGAGCGCTCGCCGACGATGATGATGAGCACGAAGGCCAGCATGACAGTCGCAAGTTGCGCGGCTCCGGCCAGATTGCCCTTGCCGAGCCAGGTCGCGTAGATGCCCAGCGACAGGGTTCTGCACGCCGAAGAACTCGACGGCGCCGATGTCGTTCAGGCATTCCATCATGGCCAGCGCCGACGCCGCCGGCGATGGCCGGCCGGGCGAGCGGCAGCGCGATGGAAAAGAACGACCGCAGCGGCGTGGTGCCGAGCGTGCGCGCCACGTCGAGCTGGCTCATGCTCTGGCGCAGAAAGCTCGCGCGGGCGGTCAGAAACACATACGGAAACAGCACGAGCGACAGCACCAGAATGGCGCCGCCGAGGGAGCGGACTTCCGGAAACATGTATTGCTCGGGTGACGACCAGCCCATGAGGCCGCGCAGCCGCGGTCTGAACCGGCCCCGCGTATTCGAAAACGTGCACGTAGGCGTAAGCGATGATGTAGGTGGGAAAGGCCAGCGGCAGGACCAGCGCCCAGGCGAAGAACCGGCGCAGCGGAAATGTGTAGCGGGTGACGAGCCAGGCGGTGGCGGTCCCGATCAGCAAGGTCAGCAGGCCGACGCCGGCCATCAGGGCGGCGGTCTGCGGCGAGATAGGATGGCAGCACGGTCGCCGCCAGGTGCGACCAGATGCGGTCCTCGGGCGTTGCCGCCAGAAAAACAATCGCCGCCAGCGGCAACAGCATGAAAGCGCTGAGCAGCAGTGCGCCGCCGGCCCACAGGATGTTTCCGTGCTGCGTGCCGCGCATTCGCTACAGCACAGTGCGCCAAAGTGCGCGCACCCTTGACCGGGTAACGGTCCCGCCAGACTTACCCTTCGCGTCATGGCCGGGAACCTTGACGGCTGCGGGCATGTCGCTCCGCAGAAAGAAGATGGCCGGGTCAATCCCCGGATCAAGTCCGGGGACTGCCATGACGGTCGGTTGTATCAATCGGCGAGCACGCGGGTGGTCGGAAAGGTGATCTCCACCACCGTGCCCTTTCCGGGCTCGCTTGAAATCGAAAACTGCGCCCGGTTGGCCTCCGCCAGCGCTTTGGTCAGCGGCAGGCCGAGCCCGGTGCCTTCGACGTTGCCGCGGGCATCGCTGATGACCCTGCGGAACGGCTCCAGCGCATCCTTGAGTTCTTCTTCGTTCATGCCGACGCCGGTGTCCTTGACGCGCAGGATCAGCTCTCCTGCCTTGGTGAGTCTGGCCGAAACGGTCACCTGCCCGCCGGGGTCGGTGAACTTGACGCCGTTGGACAGGAGATTCAGCATGATCTGGCGGGTCGATCGCGCATCGGCCACCACGCTCGGCAGGTCGGCGGGGATGTTCTTGCGCAGGACGACGCGCGCCTGCTGGGCCTGTTCGGCGAGGGCCGCATCGCCTGATCGGTCACCTCCGAAAGGTCCACGCTGGTGAAATTGAGCTCGAGCCTTCCTGCCTCCACCTTGGAGAGGTCGAGAAGGTCATTGATCAGCGACAGGAGGTGCCCGCCGCTGGTGTGGATATCGTCGACGTAGCTGCGGTATTTTTCGTTCTGTATCCGGCCGAAGCGCTCCAGGCGCATGACCTCCGAAAAACCCAGGATGGCGTTGAGCGGCGTTCTGAGCTCATGCGAGATGCGGGCAAGAAACTCCGATTTCTGCGCGCTGGTGCGCTCGGCGTCATCTTTGGCCTGGCGCAGCTCCGCCTCCGTCTTCTTCCACTGCGTGATGTCGCGCACCACCGCGCAGAACGGCTGCTCGGCGCCGGGGCGGGCGTTCTTGCCGGCTTTGAAGCGGGTCAAGCGTGAGGAACAGCGGCAGACTGCGGCCGGGACCGGCGATCGCCTCTACTTCCCGGCCGTCGTTGAAGATCGAGGCAAGGCCCGAATCGGCCAGGCCGGACAGATAGTCACGAAACGTCTTGCGCGTTTCGGCGGTCAGCAGCTCCTCGAACGGCTGCCCGATGACGTCGGCCTTGAGCTGGCCAAACAGTGCCTCCGCACCGGCGCTGAACGACCGGATGTTTCCCTGGCCGTCGAGCATCACGATCCCGTCGCTCGCCGTGTCGAGAATGGCGCGCAGCTCCCGATCGTCGGGCCGCCAGTCTTCCGGTGCCGCCGCAGGCGGTGGTGGCGGGCTCGCTGGCTTGCTTCGTCTCCCTGGGAGCTTGCGGTTCGGCGGCGGGTTGCGGACCGCGGCCTTGCCTGCCGTCCCGGCCCGGCGCGTGGCGCGCTGGCGGCGCCGACCCGAGCTTTACCTGCAGCGCAGGTCCGTTGAGCCACGGGCACTCCGACTTCGTGATCGTGAACTCTCTGGCTGTGCCGTCAGGTACCGGTGAGTACCGCCACCGGCCCGGAAGTCATGAGCAGGGTTACAATGTCGCGGCGCGCCCGCAGGGCCTGCAACCGAATCGAAACCCAGCATCCATGACCACGCCTGATCGGCTGGCGTGCAGAAGCTCGCCTCCCCGCACGATCAACACCGCTTCGCCGGATCGTCTCGAACCGCTGCTTTACGAGAGCCGGCATGTCGTCGGCGTCGGGCGTGGCCGACACGCTCGGCCGTGCAGCGCAGTTGGGCAACCGCCGCCGGCGCAGCTATCGAGAGCCGCGCGCTCCTGAGGTTTGCCCAGCCGTGCGGCGGCGCCGGCTTGCCTGTCGGCCCGTCTGGCCGCGTGCCGGTTTGCCGACAGCGATCCGTTCCAGGGCCCGCCGCTCGGTCACGTCCTCCAGGGTGATGACAAAGCGTTCGCCATCGCCGAACTGGACCGTCGAGCATTCCGGCCACGAGCGCACTTCGCGCCTGCCGATTGGAAGTCCAGCGCCGCACCTGGCTCAGAGCTCCCGGCAGTTCCTGAGGCGCTGGGTAAAATCCGCCGCCGCGGCGTCATCGGCGAACAGGCCGGCCAGCGTGTGCTCCTGCAGGTGGCCGAGAAAATCTTCTGCCGCCGATTGTGCTGGCTGATGGCGCCGTCCGGCGTCGATGAGGAGTGCCGCGACCGGCAGGGCGGCGAAGGCCTGCGCCATCTCTTCCGAAAGGCCGGGCCGGCGGCCGCCCGCCGGACGTTCGCCGACCACCAGAATGCCGGGCCGGCCGTCGGGCAGCGGATGGCGAAAACAGGTGACTGCAATCGGGTCGGTCCGGCCGGTGGACGGGAACGACAGCAGTTCCCGGCGCGATGTAGCCGGAAGCGAGCTCGGATTGCAGCTCCCCGATGCGCGCTGCCCCGGTTCGTTGACATGGAACGGGCCGGTCGATCAGATCGAACAGGGTCTCGGCGGCGAAAACGTCCAAGCCCGCGGCGTTGGCCCACACGATGCGCAGGCGCGCGCTGTCCCACAGAAAGCAGGGCGCATCGCGCTCTTCGAGATCTTTGATGGCGGGTGTCGCCTGCTCGCTCACCCCATCGGCTCCCCACGTGGCATCCAACACCGCCCACGTAACGGAGAACTAGCCATGTTGCCGCCCACCGTCCATCGAAACCTCGATGGCGTCAGGAGGTCCGGCCCATCAAGGTTAATCGGCCTGGCCATACTTGAACTGAGCGCCTCTTTGGGAATAGGTTGCCATCGGCCCGATAGTGCAGCTGTAGCTCAGTTGGTTAGAGCGTCGGATTGTGGATCCGAAGGTCGGTGGTTCGAGACCACCCAGCTGTACCAAATAAATCAACAACTTAGCTGAAAAACCTTTCCACTAAATCACCTTGTTTGGGGCTGGGGTATCAACTGGGGTATCGATTTGAGGGCCTGACCGGCGAGGGGGCTGGAGTGAGTTTGGAGTGCGTAAGAAAACCCGGAACGTCTACTCGATCGAGCGCCGCAAGACCGGGCGCACCG
>CAWADI010000019.1:0-263471 GCA_963780765.1 uncultured Alphaproteobacteria bacterium
CGATTGTGTTGCAAAGTCGGTAGTATGCTTCCAGTACGCAACAATCGAATTGAAGATGGCCGCGCTTTAATTGCAGGCTTCTGTGAGGTCGCGCAACGGTTGTGGTGAGGAGCGGCAGAGGTGACCTCATTGAAGCCGGATTGAACGAACCCGCGGGATGGCGAGCGAGCTATGGGGATTGTGGCTCTGCGGCCTGTCCGGGACGCTGGTCAGACGTGCCGGGCGGTGATCCGAGTGGGGTGGGCGACATCACAGGTGTGGTCGCGGCGTCGATCGGAAGCGCAAAACCTGACAGTTTATCGCTGTTACGTGAGGATGCCAACGTCAGCGCGCATCGCCGGACAAATCGATGCCAAAAGCGTTCGGGGGTCGGTGTTGGGAATGTGGTGCCGGAAGAAAGCTGGCGGCTCATGAGCTGTCGTAGCGGAAGGGTGCGCGATGCGGTTGGGGTCGCGGCAGCGCGTCGCGGAGTGCTCAAAATCGTTTTGCAACAGTATCGGCACTTCCCGGAAATACTGCTTGCCGCGTTTGACGGCCGCTGACTGGTCGAAAGCGGAATTCAAGCAACGTGTCAGCCGACGTCGTTGTGAGTTCGCACCCTAGTGCGTGGTCGTACCGTCAAGCGCATCGCTCAAATGATTGCCGATTACCTCAGAAGCCCGACGGACCGGATCATCGGCCAAATGGGCATAGCGCTGAGTGGTCATCGGCGACGCATGCCCGAGGAGCCGTCCGATGATGGGAAGCCCGAAACCTTCACCAGCACCTATGCTCGCGTGTGTGTGGCGCAGATCGTGGATGCGGACATCATCGATGCTGGCAGCCGAACGGATGTGATCCCAAGGCCGCTTGAGATCGTGGCGCGGCCGCTCCGGGTCGGTTCCTGGAATCACAAATCGCCCAAGACGTTTCAGCGACGATAGTACCGAGCAAGCGGCGCCGTTCAGAATGACAGGCCTTCTTCCAGTCTTGGAGTTCGGGAAGCAATAGCACCCCTCGCTCAAGGTCAACCTCGTCCCAACGCAGGTTGAGGATCTCTCGCAGTCGGCAACCGGTGAACAGGAGAAGACGAATGGCACCAGTCACGTGGCGAGGATAAACCTCAACGTGAGCTGCCGCCTTGGGGATGTGCTTCGCAGCGTCACCTGAGGCCTTGATCATCCAAGGGAGGCCCTGGGTTTCTGCTTGCCGCAACACGGCGCCCAGGCGGTCAAGTTCACTAGCGGTGAGATATCGTTCCCGCCCCTCCTCCCGAAACCGCTTAACATCCCGCGCTGGATTGCACCCCTTCGGGAGGTATCCGTTCCGGGTACCCCACGAGTAGACACTGGAGACATAGGTTATGACCCGATTAGCTCGGTAGGGATGATCAGTCAGTCTCAGGTGGATCCGGTTGAGATCGCGGGCCACGACGGTCTCGGCCCGCAGATGTCCGAGCGCAGGAACTACATGCCTGCGCAATGCGCTTTCGTAATCGGCCCGGGTTCGCGATTTGAGCTTGGGTCCATGGCCGGCAAGGAATTCGTCAACAAGTTCACGAACGAGAATAGCCGCTCGCTGCTCCCGGCGAGTGCCGGATGGATCGTCGCCAAGAACTGCCGAGCCAAGAACACGGCGCGCCTCGAGGCGGGCCTGCTCAGCCGTAATAACGCCAGAACGGCCGAGCGTGTACTGCCGCCTGATGCCACCTCTCCGATAGCGGCAGATGAATGTTTTTCGACCACTTGCCTCAACACGTAGCCCGAAACCGGGGACTTCGGAGTCCCAGACGAAATAGCGCGCGCCCTTCGGCGCCAGCAGGTCAACGGTTCGCTTCGTGATTTTCATGGCCAGTACCTGAAACGCATTCTTCATGCCGCGTAGCACGGAAATGGCGTCCACATGGCGTCCAACGTGGATGAAAATTACAGCCATTCGCGGACAATCAGAAGACACAAAGATCGTTCAATATCAATCAGTTGTGCAACGTGAGCCAATATCGGGAAACAACTGGAAACGTAATTTTTCAGACTTCGAATCTGGGGGTCGCGGGTTCAAGTCCTGCTCGGCGCACCAAACTTTTCAATAAGTTAGCGTGCTGCGGCTAGTGTGCATTGTCTCCTGGGGTTCCGCCGGGGTTCCAAATCAGCAGATTTCAGCCAGACAATGTAGGGAGATTCAGTCGTTAGACTTGCTTGGCGAGAACAACGGTTTTCGAGTGCGTGCGCCAACGAAAAAGTCCCGTTTGGAGACATCCGCTGGCTTCAGAACCGAGTGTTGCGACGCAGGAGATCTCTCATCGTGGCGCCTGCCGGAAGTTCTTCGGGCGCCAGCGACCACGTCAGGCGGGATGAAGGTTGGGTTTCCCGGCGACCACAGCTCGACGTTGTCGGCGTGCTTTAAAACTCGGCGTCGGTGGTCACTCGAACATGTGACGCCATCCCGGGTGCGAGCAGACTGTACTGGCGCACCTGCATTTTCTTCACGTCGATGCCTGGCGACAAGACAGAAGCCTCTCGGATTACCGCGTCGAGATCGTCCAACGTCAGGCGGCCGGCTCGGCGAGATCGGCATCGGTGACGGCATTGATATCGAAGCCGTGATGTTGGGCCGCATCGGCCTCGGCTTCAATCTGCCGTGCCGCTTCGGCGCGGTCGGCCTCATCACGCGACTTGCCGGCCAGCACCCTCCCGGAAAGTAGCGGCTGAGGGCCCGCAATTAGCGATACCTGGCACCGGCCGCGACCGTGAGGCGGCGCCTGTTCCCGCGTGGCACGTCGAAGGAACGGGCGGCGGTATACGCAGGTATAGATTCATGCACGCTATCGGTTAGCCGAGTATCCACACATTCAGTGGCGTTACCCTGTCCGAGTCTGCAATTGTCAAAGAAGGAAAGCTGACTTGTCCATGATTTCGATTGTCGATGATGATGAGTTTGTTCGCGAAGCGACCAAGGGCCTCCTCAGGTCGCTGGGTTACGACGTTGCTGCATTCGCCTCAGCAGAGGAGTTCCTGAGCTCCAACCGAGTGAACGATACCGCATGTGTCGTTACCGACGTGCAGATGCCTGGCTTGAGCGGCATCGAGCTGCAAAGCCGGTTGGCGGAGGAGGGGCACCGGATACCGATCATCTTCATTACGGCGTATCCCGATGAACGCGTCCGCGGGCGTGCCCAGAAGGCTGGAGCGTTCGGCTTCTTCGATAAGCCCTTCGACGAGGATCTCTTTATCGGTTGTCTCAGCCGAGCTGTGAGTTCTGCGACTGCTGACTGCTAGCCGGGGTGACGCATCGATACCCGACCTATGCTTAGGTATAGCTTGGACTGCTTTGATATAGGTTGGCCTCCCGCTCACAGTGTGCGGAGATAACGTTCAGTACAGGCTGTCGTTAAAAGGCGGGCCGACTGCCCGCGCTGATCTGACCGCTGTACCGCGTCGGCTTTCCCCTCCCGACGGTCAATGCCATGATCCTCCTCTCGCTAGTCCAGGGAGACTTCGATGCATATAGATGCGCGCGCGCACGGCCCAGATCAGTTACCCAAACTTCAGCGAATTTCAGGCCAGGTATGGAGGAAATTGAGCGCCAATGGGACCTTAAACGGACCCAAAGACCCGGAGCCCTTGCACGGCAAAATTGCCCGGCGAGTGATGCACTACGAAATTGGTCGCCAAGTGATGAGTTACGCCGATAACCATCGAATGACTGACGGCGAGATCACCCAAGCGGTTGTCGATAGGATGAGCAGTACATACGGGTTCGAGCCGACGTGAAGTCGCAGTATCGACAATCATCGGTCCCAGACCGATGCAAGAATAGTGTCGCGTGCATTGTGGCGAAGCAGTTCCGCGGATTCGCTCGGTGATTTCACAGATCGTGGTTACTAATCGCAGCAGGGTACTGAAATGTGCAGAGCACAACAGTGATGTCGCTTACCGTCTCTGGTCGGTCACGGCTGACCAGCTCCGGTGCTCCGAGGCCCATGCCTCGGTGCTGATGAAGACCGCCCGCGAGAGGGTGGCCGCCTTTCTTCTCGACATGGCGCGTCGGCCGGCCAAGGACACTATTCAGCTCCTCATGTCCCGACAGGATATCGCTGACTACCTGGGCCTCACGATCGAAACGGTGTCCAGATGCCTCTCGCAACTTTCCGAAGCGCGCGTCATCGAGCTTGCCGGTTCGCGCCGGATCACATTGCGGAACCGGCCGGCGCTTTGCGAGCTCAATGGCTGATCATATGAAGGGCAATTCCACCGAATGTGAGCCGCCCTTCACGATATTGCGCGGAAGCTTGACGTCGGGCTGGCTAGTGACAATGCGGATGCCGACCTTCCTGCCATTTGGGGAAGGCTGCATGAGCGGGGAAGCAATTCCCACAATCATCAACCGATAAGCCCAGAGAACGCCTCCCGATGACGGGTTGGATAGCCGATGCGCAGGCAGAGCGCTGTCACAGCGTGGTGTGGCGGATCCCCAGGCTATCCGCCATTCTGACCAGATCGGCCAATGACTTCACGCCCATCTTTCGCGTGGCGTTGCCGCGATGGACCTTCACCGTGATCTCGCTGAGCCCGATCCGGGCAGCAATCTGCTTGTTCTTGAGACCGGAGGTGGCGAACGCCATCACTTCGCGTTCACGCTCGGTTAGCGTATCGAACCTCGCTTTGAGGCTGGTCGTGTCTCGCTCATTCTGGCGCCGAATGCGGTCCCGCGTGAGCGAGAGCTGGACGGCGTCCAGCATGTCCTGATCACGAAACGGCTTGGTCAGGAATTCGACGGCTCCTGCCTTCATTGCCCTGACGGTCATCGGAATATCGCCGTGACCGGTCATGAAAATGATCGGGATGCGGTTACTGACCCGAGCCAGCTCGGTTTGAAAGTCGAGCCCGCTCAAGCCCGGCAGCCTGACATCGAGAACTAGGCAACTGGCAATGCCGGGCAGTGTCCTCTTCAGGAACTCCGACGCCGAACCGAAGAGCTCGACCTCAAGGCCCACCGATCGAAAGAGGCTCCCCAGAGCCTGACATATGGACTCGTCGTCATCGACGACGAAAACAATCGAGTGCGTCTTCGGTTGTTCGGTCATTTTTGGGCGGCTGAATACCGAGCCATCCCATGCCGCTGGATTTAGTCGTGAATAAGGCTGCGAACATGCAGCTCGCACATACCTCTGATGCCCACCGAGCCTCGCCACATTTCCCTCGGCGTCTTCCAACGTCCCTGCCATCACGCGGCCGGTGGCGCGGGCGGGCTTCTCTTCGGATCGCCGGGGCGCTCAGCGTGTGCTGGTGTTCCACCAGGGGCTGGTGTTCCTGCTGAGGTAGTTGTCAGCAGCTATATCCCTCCTATGCCCGGACGCCGACCTTAGCCGTTCGGCGTGCCACAGGTCCGCGCGCGGCTTACGGCGCGCTCGCCAGGCCCCAAGCGCTGACGGACTTTCACGTCGCCGTTCGCGATACGGATCGCTAATTCACTCCAATAGCCCATGATGAAATCCCCTCAGGCAGTAAGGGGGTAGAGGATGCTGCCTCTACCCCTGCGTCCCAAGCCTAAACTTGCGAAGCCAGCTCGACGCCGAGTGCGGCTTGACGTTAGTAATCGAGCACCCGGAAGGTCGCAGCGGCGACCACTTCTTCCGAGTAGCCATCCCCCTTCAGGATTGCCTTTGCCGTCTTGACAAAATCGTGTTCCGATACAGTAGCATTGAGCATGTCAATTATGATTGGATATCGCTCCACAATTTTGCCGGCGTGAGATACGTCAACAGTCTTCATCGGCATATTACGGCCTCCCGTCCATCACCTTCGGTGCCTTTGCCTTGAGCCCGAACTCGACCAGGCGTCACCTAATACGAAAGTGGCCGTGCGCACCTGTCGGTGATGCCCGAAACTTCGGGGCAAATTTTAGTGCAGGGCCCTGGCTATGTCTGTTCAGTTTTGAACACGCCGCACCAGACGAAGAGGTTGACCGTGCCGACACCGCCTTCGTGCATGGTCGCGGATGACGATCTGGTTTCTCGACAACCAAGCCATTCCGGCCCGATGTCGATGAAGTCCCGGCAGGTGCCGACACTCCTTCTCCTGTGGTCTTGCTCAACGGGTAGCCGCGCGACTACATTTCCCCGCCCCATCCGAACCGCCGGTCTTGCCCTGCTGCTTTTCGCGCCGCCGGCGCAGGCCGACTGAAGTGGACCCCCATGCCAGGGTTAAGGCTAGAATTGAACAGGTCCTCCGCCACGATCGCCGGCCCGACAATGTCGGTCTCTGTCAATGCAGGCGAATCGCCGAGTTGGGTGAACAGGTCGCCGCACAGCAGGGTTCCGGTCGTCTCCTCGTAAAGAACGCCTGCATCCCAACCATGCGGGATATGCGGCGTATCGAGGTAACGCACGCGCTTGCCCTTGCCGAGATCGATCACTCCACCGTCTTGCAAGACGCGAGGTGTTCGGTCAGCCATGATCGCCGGCGAGCGTGGTGGTGTGGGTGCTGCCTTGGAACTGGGCCGCTGCCGTCAAGGCCAGTCAAATCCGGCTGGGCGCTTGTAGCAGGGAATAGTCTGGTTTCCTTAATCGCGATGAGCGGTCCAGGACCCGGCACAATTCGGTGACTGCCATCCACCCGATCCAAAGTCCTCCGAGAGCGTTCCACTGACGTGGATCCTGTCGATTTTCGCGACAAGTGCCCCATGACGGTTCACCTTGCCGGAGACGAATTTACTCAGAAGACCGACATATTTGACGCTCCCATCTTCTACGACCAAGGAAATCGATCGGTCCTTGCACCGGGAATCTTGGGTTTTGGTAATCGCGTTGACGCGCCAAGCGCCGTCGAAAGCCTCACCCCCAAAACCCGATGGCGCAAAGGAACCCGCCAACAGCCCACCCCATGCGAAAAGGAGTATGAATTTGAGAGTTTTCACGATCTACTCTGCGTTGCTTCTCTGGGGATCACATCTCGCTATCACCCGCCTGCTCAGGAGACGGCAAGCCCAACGGCATCTCGCGCCCTCACCGTACTGACAGCTTTTTTTCATCATTGGAGAACTCCTCAGAAGTAATCGCCCTAGTCAAAGGGGTGCCAATCGTCATGAGCGAGGCACGCAAGTTTCCACCGCCTTGGCGCGTCGAGACCATGCCCGGCGGCGGCTGTGTCGTGGTTGACGCCAACGGCTTCGCCTCGCCTTCATCTACGGCGAGTGGAGGGCGAGAACGTCAACGCTATCGACTTCGCCGGGGCCGCTGTCGGGCTTCGCCACACGAGCTTCAAGCTCGCCGATGCTGGGCAAGATTTGGTTCTTATGTATGACCGTTACCCGCAATGACGCCGCTCTGATGCCTTCCAGATTTTGCAATTTGCTGCCGATAATCTGTGCCGTGATCAGGGTCACTACTGTCAACAAAATGGCAAGAATTTGCAATTTGCGGCCGATAATCTGTGGCGTGATCAGGGTCACTGCTGTCAGCAAAATGACAAGAAGGTGAAGGTAGCGCATTGGTCTTCCTTGCTGGGCAGAACCCCTCAGTCGAGCTTAGTGCGGATCGTTCTCTGAGGGGAAATCCGGCGTGGTACGGCCGTCAGCGATCAGATCAGCGGGGCAGTCGGACCGCCTTTTAACGACAGCCTGTACTGAACGTTATCTCCGCACACTGTGAGCGGGAAGCCAACCTATATCAAAGGAGTCCAAGCTATACCTAAGCATAGGTCGGGTATCGATGCGTCACCCCGGCTAGCAGTCAGCAGTCGTAGAACTCACGGCCCGTGCGATCCCGATACCGCGGAGTCAAGTGACGTTCCGGAACGTGCTTCTAGGGGCGGTAATCGAGGCGGTCCGGCAGACCCGCCCGCAGGACTATCTGAAGGTTGTCGCTGGGCTGCTGCCAAGGGACGTGAACTTGAATGTGGATGATCCATACAGCAACCTCACGGACGAGCAACTGGGTGAACGCATGAAACACCTTATCGAGCTGGGTAGAGCCGTTCCTTTACCGTTGACAGATAGCGCGAGTGGTTCCCTCAAGATCAACTGATAGTACAGTCAAAGAACAGTCATCGACGGGCTTGCGACTTTGGCAGCAACGCCACCACCGCAGCACCCTTTTGCCTTCGCAATGAGTCCGCAATCGGCCAAAATGAGTTCACAGGCGGCCTTTTGCGTGGGTTATCGCTAATTCCTGGGCCCCAACGAGATTGGGCACTGTACGCATCCTGGAGTCACCTGGGACCCATTCCCAAGATTGAGAGTTTGCAGGCGTCGTGATGATCCAGCCTGAGTCAATACGCCCCAGAGCTTTATTCCGCATTCCAGCGATTGCAGCGGAATCCTTAAGGTTTCCCCAACGGCGGAACTCCCCCCAACTTACCGGCGGCGTTGCCAACTCTTGGTCAACTTGCTCGCGATGCTTGGACATTTTGAGTTTAGTCTGCGAGGAGAGGAGCACAAGTCAGTGGTGATTGCCGCCAGAGAAGGATCATCGCCATGACCGCCATTGGCAAAAATAACGTGGAAGAGCAGTTGTGCTGCGAGCCGTGGACGCTTGCGTATGATTTTCGAACCCATTTCGGCAAGCTAACCGTGGCCGAGGGTCATTGCTGCGACATGGAAGGTTGCATCGCGCTCTTCGAGAGAATTGATCCCGAGGTGAAGCTGATTGAGACCTTTGCCGGAGATGTGCCGGAGACGCTCTATGCTCGCCTCTCGACCGGCAAGTGGACGGCTTACAGACCGGGAAAAACCGACGCCGTATCATCGCCATGACCAGCTTGGCCGACACCCTGCGCACCCTCGCTAAAAAGCGAGCGCCTGGCGCCGTCGCCATCTAGGCCAGAACATTTCATCAAGAGAAAAGCGAAATCGTTGCCGAGCCTTGAAGCGCTGGCGAGGGACGCATGACCGCGCTACGCGCCTCAAAACTGCCCGCACAGCGAGTTTCGACGATTTAGGCCGACGAACGCCTGAAGAGATCGCAGTTCGGGATGCACCGCATCACTTGGCCGGACGACGATGATGGCTCAGTAGAGTTCACAATAGCGGCGGAAGAGATAGTGGAAGAATGGTGAACATCGAGCACAGCAACATTTCAAGCATGGCTCAAATCCTTCTCCTTCACTTCGACCGCAGCCTGCTGCGGGTAGTCAGTAGCACGCAACGAGGCGGGAAGCGGCCTGATCTCGGGCGGGGCATGCTTTGTACGGGCCATCTTT
The DNA here is from genome assembly GCA_963780765.1 of uncultured Alphaproteobacteria bacterium. Taxonomy (GTDB): domain Bacteria; phylum Pseudomonadota; class Alphaproteobacteria; order Rhizobiales; family Aestuariivirgaceae; genus CAWHQZ01. The sequence continues at coordinate 9,177 of CAWADI010000019.1, forward strand.
GCCAAGGATTTGGCCATTCCCTTCAACGGAGTTGAGAAGTCCGGAACCGGGATCAGCGCCAGGAGCAGTCCCGCGATCCAGTAAATGTGGTTGTGCGTGAACAGCGAGAGGAGCCCCAAAACACCTACGATCTGCAATTGCACTTTGCTAGTCCCGTGCGCCATGTGTTCGGGAAGGGCGTGAAGCCGGAAATACAGGATCCCCACCATGAGGATGGTAGCGGCGAGGAAGACCATCATGACGTTGAGCAGTACGTCGGTTTCTCCCGGAGCCGTTATGAAACCCGGCAAGTGATGCGTCGCTGCGGGATGAACTGCTGCCGCCGACATTGACGTCATCCCCTGCACTGCCGTCGAGGCCGGGGACGCAACCGGCGTGCTTGAGGTCCGCTCCTCCTTCACGGCTGTCGAGCCCGTGGACGCATGCGGCGCGCTTGTCGCCCGCTCCTCCTTCACGGCTGTCGAGCCCGTGGACGCATGCGGCGCGCTTGTCGCCCGCTCCTCCTTCACGGCTGTCGAGCCCGTGGACGCACGCGGCGCGCTTGTCGCCCGCCCCTCCTTCACGGCTGTCGAGCCCGTGGACGCATGCGGCGCGCTTGTCGCCCGCTTCTCCTTCACGGCTGTCGAGCCCGTGGACGCACGCGACACGCTTGTCGCCCGCCCCTCCTTCACGGCTGTCGAGCCCGTGGACGCACGCGGCGCGCTTGTCGCCCGCCCCTCCTTCACGGCTGTCGAGCCCGTGGACGCATGCAGCGCGCTTGTCGCCCGCCCCTCCTTCACGGCTGTCGAGCCCGTGGACGCATGCGGCGCGCTTGTCGCCCGCCCCTCCTTCACGGCTGTCGAGCCCGTAGACGCATGTGGCGCGCTTGTCGCCCGCCCCTCCTTCACGGCTGTCGAGCCCGTGGACGCACGCGGCGCGCTTGTCGCCCGCCCCTCCTTCACGGCTGTCGAGCCCGTGGACGCACGCGGCGCTCTTGTCGCCGGCTCCTCCTTCATTGCTGCCGAATCTGTTGACGCAGTAGAATCCTTCCCACTCACGAGATCAGCCAGCTGTTGTTCGGGGTTAAGCTTCGAAACACCTGAGAGGTGCTGAATGCGAGCTTCAGTGGCTTGGACCATGCATGGCTTTGCCTGAACGAGGATGTTAGGGGGAGCGTCGCTCATTCCCTCTAACCCACACTGAGCGTCGCGCTCATTTATCCATTTTCGCTGTTGGTCAACGAAGGCAACTCGACTAGCGCCTCTCAGGGGCCGGCGTTGGCTACGAAACGCGCGGCCCAGTTCATTATCCAGCCGTGCCAGCTCAGCATCTGCACAGATAAGCCGCTCGGAAGCGCTTCTCGCCCTGGTACAATCAAAGCTAGGTGACTGATCCGTCCTGGGGACAATGGATTGACTGGCGCCCAAAGTCACTGCTGTCGAGCCCGTGGACGCACGCGGCGCGCTTGTCGCCGGCTCCTCCTTCATTGCTGCCGAATTTGTTGACGCAGTAGAATCCTTCCCAGGCACTAGATCAGCCAGCTGTTGCTTGGGGTTAAGCTGCGAAACACCTAAGAAGTGCTGAATGCGGGCTTCAATGGCTTGGACCATGCATGGCTTTGCCTCAACGAGAACGTGAGGGGCGTCATTCACTCCCTCTAACCCACAGTGGGCGTCGCGCTCATTTATCCATTTTCGCTGTTGGTCAACGAAGGCAACTCGACTAGCGCCTCTCAGTGGCCGGCGTTGGCTACGAAACGCGCGGCCTAGTTCATTATCCAGCAGCGCCAGCTCGGCATCTGCACAGATAAGCCGCTCGGACGCAGTTCTTGCTCTGGCGCAACCAAAGCTGGGTGACTGATTTGTCCTGGGGACAATGGATTGACTGGCGCCCAAAGCGCAATCGGTGAGAAAAAGCACGAGAAAAACGCTCAGCGCAGCTATCGTATTTGTCATGCCAAGCCTCCCGCGGCTCTGAGAGCTGCAGTAGGGTGAATCCTAGATTACTGCAAAAATGAGAGGGTCGAGGAATCCATTATCAGAACTTGATTGTTTGCCGAGGTCGCAAAAGCGCGGCCGGTTCCGCAATGTGATTTGGCGCGAACCGGCAAGCTCGATGACGCGCGCTTCGGAAAGTTGCGAGAGGCATCTGGACACCGTTTCGATAGTGAGGCCCAGATAGTCAGCGATATCCTGTCGGCACATGAGGCCGCTTTGTCACATCGCACTACAACACCCTATGGCCGCATTCGCGCATCGGCTGGCTATCGCCAGCTGACTATGCAGCCAAGCTTTCATCGCGACCGGCCAAGGCGCTCAGCTACCTGAGGGCTGCGCGCCTTGGCTCCGGGGTTACGGCGCTTTCCAGCGCCGTAACCTTGGTTTTTCGACTCTAGTCTTCGCCAGCTGCAGCGCCCGCCAGCCCTACTTTGCAGGCATCGCTAACATCGGCGACGTGCGCTTTCATGCAGGTCTCAATGCGGCCCTCGCCAGGCTCGATGCCTGCGCAATGTTGTTTCACGTCATCCGCACAGGCCTTGGCTACTACAGCCTTGAGCACCACTGTCTGGCAGCCCTCGGACAGGCCCTTGAGGTTCGTCTTGATGCACTCCCTGATCTTGCCTCCCCCAGCTTCCACCCCTGGGCAAAGCGTTTTGGCATCATTCAGGCAAGCGCCGGTTACTTCTGCCGACGCCATGGAGCTTGGGAGCAACAACATGGCGATGGCAAGAAAGGGAAAGCTAGCGATAGCAATGCGTGTGGTCATTTGAACCTCCTGTTTGAAGCCGCCGTGGCTCAGGCTATGCCTTGCAATCGATCGATACATTGATCTGGCGCAAATTCGGGGCACGTTCTCGCGCATGTAGCCGCGGCCGCCGAAAACAATTCAAAGCCAACCTTCGCTCCGCGCATGCGCATGACACCGCGCCGGCCACTGACAGTGTCGAGGCGCGCCTATCGCACCGATCCATGTGCCAACACTGCCTTCGCGCCCGGCCGCCCGTGTGGTCCGCCGGACCCAACGGTAATGTTTTCCGGCCTAACGCCGATCTCAACCTCCTGGCCGCCGGTGGTGGCCTGCTTGACGCTCGCCAGCAACTTGATGGCCAATCCCCCGGAGAGCATTTCGGGAGGCGCCGCCGTTCGTTAGCGTGCCCATGAGGAAATTCATTGCCGGCCTACGCGGGCGCTTGGCGATGCTGAGGCTGATGTTCTGGCGGACGGCCAGGTGTGGATAGAGCGAGTAGGATTGAAACACCATGGCTAGCTGCCGTTTGGCATCGGAGAAGGTGGAGGCAACGGCGGTCCCGTGGTCGTGATGACATGCTTGTCACGAGGTTGCAGGCGTTGGGCTGATATTGAACCCGGCAGAGGTTCCGGCGCACCCCGGTTGCTCACTTCCCAGGTGTGAGCTTCAGAATGCGCCCGTTGTCCTGGTCGGTGATCAGCAGGACTTCCCCTTCCGGACCTTCGGCCACATCGCGTATCCGGTAACCAAGCTCTTTCAGCATCCGCTCTTCGCCCACAACCTTGTCGCCTTCGAGCTCGAGCCGAACCAGCGACTCCTCACGCAGTCCGCCGACCAGCAGATCACCCTGCCACTCTGGGAAAGCCCCGCCGCCGTAGAAGAGCATACCCGAGGGAGCAATCACCGGAGTCCAGGTGTAGATGGGATCTTCCATTCCCGGCGCATCCTTCTCGCCTGTGCCAACCGGCGTTCCGTCATAATTGATACCGTGGGAGACCATTGGCCAGCCGTAGTTTTTTCCCGGCTGAGGTATGTTGATTTCATCTCCACCCCGAGGCCCATGTTCGATCTCCCAGAGCCTGCCCGTGCCGGGATGAACGGCTGCAGCCTGAATATTGCGGTGGCCGTAGGACCAGATTTCCGGCAGCGCATCGCCGTGATTGACGAAGGGATTGTCCTGCGGAACCGAGCCATCCTCATTGAGGCGGACGACCTTTCCGAGGTGCGAATTCAAGTCCTGCGCCTGGCCGCGGAATTCCTCGTCAGACCGCTCTCCCAGCCCCACGAAGAGTTTGCCGTCGCGATCGAAAACGATGCGCGACCCAAAATGCTTCGTGCTCTTCACCTTCGGCTTCTGCGAGAAGATGACCTGAACGTTTTCCAGTCTGCGGTTGTCGTCGCTGAGTCTTCCGCGAACGACTGCAGTCGAGTTGCCGCCTTTGCCCTTCTCCGAAAAGCTCAAATAGACCGTGCGGTTTTCCGTAAACTTCGGATGCAGCGTGACGTCGAGCAAGCCGCCCTGACCGCGCGCGTCCACCTCCGGCACTCCTGAAATCGGCTCGCCCACCTGGCCGCCGGAGGTTATATGCCGCAAACTGCCCGGGCGCTCCGTCACCAGCATGCCGCCGTCCGGCAGCACAACAATGCCCCAGGGATGATCGAGTCCTGCCGCGATGGTGGAAACCGATATGCGAGCCTGCTCAGTCGTGAACGTATCCTGGGCTGCGGCGGTCGCGGAAATCATGGCAAGCATGAGAAGAGTGGCGGAGCTGCGCACGATTTTTCCCTTTCAGTCTGTCGTTCAAACTCCCCATCGCGAAAAAGGTTCGGATGCCGTTCAATCTTCTTTCGACGGCTGGATTTACTCGCTTCGGCCATATACATAGAGGGTTTCGATACCCACCACGCAGCGGAGGCAATCATGTGGAAAGGCTCAGCCGCAGCAGCTCTCGCCCTTGCCGGCCTGACAGTGGCCCTGGCGGGCGACATCCGCAATGCCCGGGCTCAGACGATGACCATGGAGGAGCTCGGCTCCGCCGTCCTGCAGGTAAAGACCCACGTCAGTCCGGACAGGCGCACCGCAGAGACGCTGGGGGCCGAGCGCGAAGGTTCAGGCATCGTCATCGACGAAAAGGGCCTGGTGTTGACGATGGGTTATCTCATGGTCGAGGCCTACGCGGCCGAGGTCACGACCAGTAGCGGCGAGACGGTAGCGGCCGAGGTCGTCGGCTACGATCACGCGACCGGCTTCGGCCTGTTGCGGGCGACCGCGCCGCTCAAGGCCAAGCCCATGAGTCTCGGCAGGTCGGCGGAAGTCAAGGAGCGTGATCCGGTGCTGATTGCGAGCTTCGGTGGCGCGCAAATGGTCGCACCCGCCTATGTAGTCGCCCGGCGGGAATTCGCCGGGAGCTGGGAGTACCTGCTCGACGAGGCGATCTTCACCGCCCCACCCCATCCCGCATGGAGCGGCGCAGCCCTGATCAGTCGCGACGGCAAGCTGGTGGGCGTTGGATCGCTGATCGTCGCCAACGCCACGGGCACCAGTGAAGGCGTGGCAGGCAACATGTTCGTGCCGATCGACGGGTTGCCGCCCATTCTTGCCGATCTCATCGCGACCGGCCGGTCACGGCAGCCGGCCCGGCCATGGCTGGGCCTGACCACGGAGGAACTGGGAGGAAAACTGGTCGTCGCCCGCGTGTCGGCCGGCGGCCCCGCCGAGCGGGCCGGAGTGCGGCAAGGCGACCTCGTCGTCGGCGTTGGCGGCGCTGCGGCAGAGAACCTCGCGGATTTCTATCGCAAGGTCTGGGCGAAGGGCAGCGCCGGGGTCACTGTGCCGCTCGATCTGCTACGGGAAAACCAGGTGCGCCGGTTTGAAGTCCAGTCGATGGATCGCTACGATCATCTCAAGCTGGACCCGACCTTGTAAGCACCGATCCCGGCGCTCAATCGGCCCCCTCACGCCGGGGCGATGAACGGCTGCGCGATTACCTGAAATGCCGGCAGTGCCTCGAGCCGCGCCGCATGCGCGCCGAGCGATGGAAAATCCGTCATCGAGACCAGCCCCGGATGCGCTTCGGCGAGGAAACGCAGCACGGCGGCTACCGCAATATCGGCGTGACCGATGCGGCCACCGAACCAATAGCCGCTGATCCTGGCGGCACGATCGGCTTCGAGGACGGCGAGAACGGCAGTTATCTGCGAGCCACACCGCTTGATCCAGAGATCGGACACCTCGCGGTGCAGGCGCTTTTCGTAAAAGAGGCTGACGGCCTTGTCGCCCAACCCGGTTGCAAGGGCCGCGATCTTGAGCGCCTGGTGCCTGGCGGGCTCGCCGGTCGGGAACATCGCGCGGTCGGCAGGCACGAGACTGTCGAGATAGTCCAGGATGCCGTGACTTTCGATCAGCACCTCACCGTTATCCAGCACCAGGGTCGGCACCCGTACGAGCGGGTTATAGGGCCGGATCTTCTCCACATCGCCGAATGTCGACCACGGCTTGTGCTCGAACGGCAGGCCGTAAAGCCTCAGCGCGATGCCGACCCGGCGAACGAAGGGAGAGTCATATTGGCCGATGAGGATCATAGATAACGCTGCCGGTGATGCTCAATTGCAACTATCCGATGAAAATGCCAAGCGCGTCACTGCGGCCAGATCAGATTGTGCCGCCCGAGATTCGCCACCGAGCGCTCGCCGCACAGCGCCATCGTCATGTCGAGCTCTTTGCCGATGATCCGGAGGGAGAGCGTTACGCCCTCCTCACCCAGGGCGCCGAGCCCGTACAGGAAGGCCCGGCCGATGTAGGTGCCGCGGGCGCCGAGACACAGCGCCTTCAGCACGTCCTGGCCGGAACGGATGCCGCCATCGAAATGAATCTCGATGCGGTCGGCTGCCGCATCGACGATCCTGGGCAGCATGCTGATGGTCGAAGGAGCACCGTCGAGCTGGCGGCCGCCATGGTTGGAAACGATGATGGCGTCGGCGCCGGTGGCGGCTGCGCTGCGTGCGTCCTCGGGGTCGAGAATGCCCTTGAGAATGAGCTTGCCGCCCCAGCGCTTCTTGATCCACTCGATGTCCTTCCAGTTGAGCTGCGGATCGAACTGCTCATTGGTCCACGACGAGAGCGACTGCAAGTCGGTCACGCCCTTGGCGTGACCGACGATATTGCGGAAGGTGCGCCGGCGGGTCCCCAGCATGGCGAGGCACCAGCGCGGGCGCACGGCCATCTGCAGGAGATGCGAAAGATTCATGCGCGGCGGAGCGGCCAGACCGTTGCGCAGGTCCTTGTGGCGCTGGCCCAGCAGCTGCAGATCGAGGGTCAGCACGAGTGCCGAGCAGCCGGCCGCCTTCGCCCGGTCGATCAGCTCACCCGAAAATTCCCGGTCGCGCAGCACATAGAGCTGGAACCAGAAAGGTTTCTTCGTGGCCTCGGCCACATCCTCGATGGAGCAGATGCTCATCGTCAACAAGGTGAAGGGGACGCCGAAGGCGTCGGCGGCCCGGGCGGCCAGAATTTCGCCGTCGGCGCGCTGCATTCCGGTAAGCCCGGTCGGCGCCAGGGCAACCGGCATCGTTACTTTCTGGCCCACCATCTCGGAGGCGAGCGAGCGCTCCGAAATATCGACAGCGACCCGCTGGCGCAGCTTGATGGCGAGGAAGTCGGCCTCGTTGGCGCGATAGGTGGACTCCGACCAGGAGCCGGAATCGGCATAATCATAGAACATGCGCGGAACCCGCCGCCGGGCCGCAGCCTGAAGATCGCGAATCTCTAGTGCACTCATGGCCGACTATACGATAGCGGCGGCAGCCGCATCTACAGTTCACCAATCATGTCATATGGAACGTTTACCTCGTGCGCGTCTGAAACTGCCCGAAGACGAGCCGCCTTGAAGCGAAGTCCGAAGCGGCTTGGGGCCGAGTTGGACAGGACCGACCGCGGATGAACCGGCGGTTCTGGCCAGCGGCCCGGCGCGCCCTTGTCGGCGATTGACCACCACACCGGCAGACCGCAAGGTCAATTCAGCAGTGCCTGCCTCGATGGCCTGGGCAAGGTGGGAGGTCCTGATGACGCTCATCGAAAAGTGCCGGCGGTTTCGCGAACTTCACGCACGCGCCGGAACCTTCGTCATGCCGAATCCGTGGGACGCCGGCTCGGCGCGAATCCTGACGGCGCTGGGTTTCGAGGCGCTGGCGACGACCAGCGCCGGCCTTGCCTTCTCCATGGGGCGGCGGGACGGCGAAGGTGCGGTCAGCCGCGATGAGACACTGGCGAATGCCCGGGCAATCGTGGAAGCGACACATCTGCCGGTATCGGCCGATCTCGAAAACGGATTTGGGCACGATCCCGAGGCGTGCGCCCGGACCATCCGGCAGGCGGCGGCCACCGGCCTCGCGGGAGGCTCGATCGAAGACGCAACCGGGGAGGCAGACCGGCCAATCTATGATTTTCATGAGGCGGTCGAGCGGGTCGCCGCAGCCGCGGAAGCGGCCCGGGAGCTGCCTTTCATACTCACTGCGCGGGCGGAGAACTTTCTCCATGGCCGGCCCAACCTCGACGACACCATTCGCCGGCTGCAGGCCTTTGCGAAGGCAGGCGCCGAAGTTCTCTATGCGCCGGGCCTCAAGAGCCTCGATGCCATCCGAACCCTGTGCGCAGAGGTCGGCAAGCCGGTGAACGTTCTCGCCGGTCTGTCCGGTGCGCTTTTCACCGTGGAAGAACTCGCGGCGGCCGGAGTGAAGCGGATCAGTATCGGCGGCGCGCTCGCCCGCGCCGCGCTCGGCGGCTTCGTTCGCGCCGCCCGCGAAATCCGGGAGCGCGGAACTTTCACCTTTTCGTCGGACGCGATGTCGTTCGCGGAGGCCAGCGATTACATGGCCAGGGCCGGGAGATAGACCAGGTGTTTGGCCGACCCCTTGCGCTTTCCTTGCCGAAACACTACATCGGGCTCTTCGAAGTTTCGGCCGATGAGCTTATCGGTCTCGCGCCACGAGGCGCTTGCTGACGAACTGTCTCCCCAAAACGTCGATACGAAGGAACCGCGATGGTCGCGGCTCCGCAAGCATGCCCATTGGCATGTCATACGAAAGGTTATCTTGATGACGATCGGTACGGTAAAATTCTTCAATATGCAGAAGGGCTACGGCTTTATTCAGCCCGACGACGGGAGCAAGGACGTCTTTGTTCATATCAGCGCAGTCGAGCGCGCCAACATGAACACCCTGCGCGAAGGCCAGAAGGTCAAGTTCGAGGTGATTGCCGACAGGCGCACCGGCAAGGCGGCGGCAGAGAACCTCTCCGAAGCAGCCTGAATTCGTCCCGCGCATTGAGCAGCCCGGATCAAAATCCGGCGCTGCCGTGGGCGACAAGTTGGACAGGACCGACCGCGGATGAACCGGCGGTTCTGGCCAGCAGTTAGCTCGCCATTCTCCCCAATGACCAAAGCCAGCAGACCGTAAATCGTGACAATCTCGCCGGTTGTTTGCAAAACTCGGCCGATCGCCTATGTTTCGCGCTGTAGACGAGTTCCATGAAGATCAAAGCGATAGTCCACGAGGCGGAAGAAGGCGGCTATTGGGCCGAGGTTCCGGCCATTCCCGGCTGTGCAAGCCAAGGCGAAACCATTGACGAACTTTTGGCAAATCTGCGCGAGGCCATTGAGGGCTGTCTCGCCATCGATATCGCGCCACCCACACCTGGCGGAAAGGAACGGATTCTGGACATCGCCGTATGAAGGCTGTGTCCGGTCGGGCTCTTGCCAAGCTTGTGGAGCGTCGCGGCTGGCGGCTCCTCCGAATCAACGGCAGCCACCACATCTACGGTAAGGACGGCAGCATCGTTCGGCTAACCATCCCCATGCACGGCAACACATCCCTCAAGACCGGCCTTCAACGACACTTGATGAAGCTCTCAGGAATCGAGGAGAGCGAGTTGTAGTCCGCTCACACCCAGCGGAAGACGATGAAGCCGAAGATCAGCGCGAGCGCCAGGCCGCCCCACAGGGGTGTGCCCATCACACCCAGCCAGGCGAGGAAGATGTAAGCTGAGCCGAGAAGGGTGATGAAGAGACGGTCGCCGCGGGTGGTGTCGAGCCCGAAGATGCCGCGCCGGGGTGAGCCGCCGGGGACGTAGTATTCCCACAGCGACATCGCGGCGAAACAGAACAGGATGAAGATGAAGAAGGCAGCGGTCTGCCAGGTCCATGCCATCCAAGAAAGACCGGTCGTTCCCTCCATGGCGTCCTCTCACACGCGGCCGAGGGCGAAGCCCTTGGCGATGTAGTTGCGCACGAAATAGATGACGAAGGCGCCCGGCACGATGGTTAGCACGCCGGCCGCTGCCAGCAGTCCCAGCTCGTAGCCGGACGTGCTCGCCGTCTTGGTCATGGCGGCCGCAATCGGCTTGGCCTCGACCGCAGTCAGCGTCTTGGCCAGCAGCAGCTCCACCCACGAGAACATGAAGCAGAAGAAGCAGGCGACGCCGATGCCGGCGGCGATCGTCGGCACGAAGATCTTGAAAAAGAAACCCCAGAAGGAATAGCCGTCGACATAGGCCGTCTCGTCGAGCTCCTTGGGCACGCCCGACATGAAGCCCTCGAGAATCCACACCGCCAGCGGCACGTTGAACAGCGTGTGCGCCAGAGCGACCGCGACATGGGTGTCGAACAGCCCGATCGCCGAATAGAGCTGCAGGAACGGCAGCGCGAACACGGCGGGCGGCGCCATGCGGTTGGACAACAGCCAGAAGAACAGGTGCTTGTCGCCGAGGAAGCGATAGCGCGAAAACGCATAGGCGGCCGGCAGAGCAATGCTCACCGACAGCACCGTGTTGATCACCACGTAGGTGATCGAGTTGATGTAGCCCGAATACCAGGACGGATCGGTGAAGATCTTCGCGTAGTTGGCAAGGGTGAAATTGTTGGGCCACAGGCTGAAGCCGCCCAGAATCTCGTTGGTCGTCTTGAACGACATATTGATGAGCCAATAGATCGGCAGCATCAGGAAGATGATGTAGAGCAGCGGGATGAGGGAGCGCTTGCGCATCATCTCGCCTCGCTGCGCATCATCAGCGTGTAGAACAGCCAGCTTGCGAACAGGATGATCAGGAAATACACGATCGACATGGCGGCGGCGGGGCCGAGATCGAACTGGCCAAGCGCCATCTTGACGAGATCGATGGACAGGAAGGTGGTGGAATTGCCGGGACCGCCGCCGGTCAGCACCACCACCTCGGTGTAGATCATGAAGCTGTCCATGAAGCGCAGCAGAATGGCGATGGTCAGCACATGCTTCAGTTTCGGCAGCTGGATGTAGCGGAACACCGCCCACGGGCGCGCCCCGTCGACCTTGGCAGCCTGATAGTAGGCATCGGGAATGGAAACCAGCCCGGCGTAGCACAACAGCACGACCAGCGAGGTCCAGTGCCACACATCCATGAGCACGGTGGTGAACCAGGCGCTCAGGGGCTGCCGGGTGTAGTTGAAGGTGATGCCCAGCGAGTTGATGAGCTTGCCGAGCAAGCCGATATCCGGCAGGGCGAAAATATTCCACATGGCGCCGACCACGTTCCACGGGATGAGCAGCGGCAGCGCCATGAGCACGAGGCAGACGGACACCCAGGGGCCGCGGCGCGGCATGGCAAGCGCGATCGCCAGCCCGAGCGGCACCTCGATCAGTAGGGTAAGGGCGGTAAACACGATCTGGCGCAGAAGGGCGGCATGAAACCGCTCCGAATGCAGCACCTGCTCGAACCACTGCACGCCCGCCCAGGTGAACACGTTGTTGCCGAAGGTCTCCTGAACGGAGAAATTGACGACGGTCATCAGCGGGATGAGGGCGTTGAACGCCACCATCAGGAAGACCGGCAGCACGAAGAACCACGCCTTCTGGTTGGCGATCTTGTTCATGCCACCACCCAGCCGTCGCGGTAGACCTGGGTATGGGCGGGATCGAAGGCGATCTGGGCCCGGCCCTCCGGGATGTCGGCGCTCTCGGCGACGAGAAGCTTGATGGTGCCGGCGGCATGGCGGGTCTCGACGATGCGATAGCGGCCGGCATCCAGCACCTTGACGACATCGATCGTGATGCCGTTCGGAGAAAAGCTGACGAACTCGGGACGTACACCGAGCTCGAACCTGCCGGCGCCGTCGAGCACCTTGCCATGGACCGTCTCGATGGCGCGGCCGGCGAACATCGCCTTGCCGGCCTTCACCTCGCAGGGCAGCACGTTCATTCCCGGCGAGCCGATGAAGTGACCGACAAACGTGTGGCGCGGGCGCTCGAACAGCTCGACCGGCGTGCCCGTCTGGACGATTTCGCCCTCGTTCATGACCACCACCTGATCGGCAAAGGTCAGCGCCTCGGTCTGGTCGTGGGTCACGTAGATCATGGTGCGGCGAATGCGGTGATGCAGCTCCTTGAGCTTGGACCGCAACACCCATTTGAGGTGCGGATCGATGACGGTGAGCGGCTCGTCGAACATGATCACCGCAACGTCGGAACGCACCAGGCCGCGGCCGAGCGAGATTTTCTGCTTGCCGTCGGCGGTAAGTCCCGAGGCGCGGTTTTTGAGCGTCCGGTCGAGCTCGAGCATCGCCGCGATCTCGCGCACCCGCTTGTCCACCTCGGGTTCGGCGACGCCGCGGTTGCGCAGCGGAAACGCCAGGTTGTCGTAGACCGTCATGGTGTCGTAGATGACCGGAAACTGGAACACCTGGGCAATGTTGCGCGACTTCAGGCGTGGCGTCGGTGACATCCTTGCCGTCGAACAGGATGCGCCCTTCGGTCGGCTGCAGCAGCCCCGAAACCAGGTTGAGCAGGGTGGTCTTGCCGCAGCCGGAGGGCCCCAGCAGCGCGTAGGCGCCGCCGTCGGCCCAGTCGACGGAAATTTTCTTGAGCGCGTAGTCCTCGTCGCGCTGCGGATGGGCCAGATAGCTGTGGCGCAGGTTGTCGATGGTGATCTTGGCCATCAGCCGCGTCCCGCGAGGAGCCGGCCGTCGTCGCCGAAGAAGAAACTGCGGTCGACATCGACGCTGAGTTTCGCCGTCGAACCGACTTCGAAGGGATGGATGCCGTGCGACTGGGAAACCCAGGTCTGGCCGTTCATGTCGAAATGAATGACGCTTTCCGAGCCCGACAGCTCGGCGACCAGCACCCGGCCCTCGATGGTATCGGCGCCGCGGCCGTTCTTGCGCGGCGTGATGTGATGGGGCCGGATGCCGATCGTGTATTCGCCGTCCGGCAGCGTCGCGGGCCGCGCCGCCGGCCTTCCACTTTACCTTCTCACCAAGCACGAGTGCGGACCCGTGTTTTGTCACCCGTGCGGTATTGATCGGCGGATCGGAGAAAACCCTGGCGCTCACCAGATCGGCCGGACCGCGGTAGATGACCGACGTCGGCCCGAACTGGGTGACGCGGCCTTCAAAGAGGGTTGCGGTGTTGCCGCCGAACAGCAGCGCCTCGGAGGGTTCGGTCGTGGCGTAGACGACGATGCACTGGCGGCCGGAAAACAGCCGCGGCAGCTCTTCGCGCATTTCCTCGCGCAGCTTGTAGTCGAGATTGGCCAGCGGCTCGTCGAGCAGGATGAGGTCGCTGTCCTTCACGATGGCGCGAGCGATCGCTGTGCGCTGCTGCTGCCCGCCGGAAAGCTCGCCCGGCCGGCGCCCCAGCATCGGCGTCAGGCGCAGCAGGTCGGCAACCTTGCGCACGCGCCGGTCGATGTCGCGGGCTTCCACCCCGGCGACGCGCAGCGGCGAGGCGATGTTGTCGTAGACGGAGAAGTTCGAGTAGTTGATGAACTGCTGATACACCATGGACACGTTGCGCTTCTGCACCGGAACACCGGTTACATCGGCGCCGCGAAAATGGATCGTGCCGGTGGTCGGCTTCTGGATGCCGGCCATGAGCTGCATCAGCGTCGTCTTGCCGGCGAGCGTGGTGCCGAGGAGGATGTTGAACGTCCCCTCTTCGAGCCGCAGATCGGTCTCGTATATGTAGATGTCGGCGCCGACGCGCTTGCTCACATTCCTGAATTCGAGAGACATGCGCCTGGCCAGCGGGGTTCCAGAGGGACGTTGCCTGCTCCGGGAACTCTATTGCACGATGGCCGGGGCGCGCCAGTGGCACGCCCCGGGTAACTGATTGTCAAACCCCAAAAGCCGGCTACTGGGCGGTCGTCCAGCGCTTCACGAGCTCGTCGTAGGAGACGGTCTGGCCCTGCTCCTTCTCGTTCTCGACCTTGGCATGGGGTCCGCCTTCCTTGCCCAGCCATTCGGCGGGATCCTTCTCCGCGTTGAGCCTCGGGCCACAGCCGCCGTAGGTCTTGTTGGCCTCGTCGGCCTGCTGCATGCGGGCCATGATCTGGTCCATTTCGCCGGCCAGACGGTCCATCGCCTGCTGGGGCGTGAAGGCTCCGGAGTTCACATCACCGATCTGCTGCCACCACAGCTGAGCCAACTTCGGATAGTCGGGCACGTTGACCCCGGTCGGCGTCCAGTTCACGCGATCGGGCGAGCGATAGAACTCGACCAGGCCGCCGAGCTTGGAGGCGCGCTCGGTGAACGACTGGTGATCGATGTCGGAGTTGCGGATGATGGTGAGGCCGACATGGCTCTTCTTCAGCGACACGGCCTTGGACACCACGAACTGGGCGTACAGCCAGGCGGCCTTGCGGCGGTTGACGGGCGTGGAGTTGAACAAGGTCCACGAGCCGGCGTCCTGGTAGCCGAGCTTCTGGCCGTCCTTCCAGTAGACGCCGTGCGGCGACGGCGCCATCCGCCACTGCGGATTGCCGGCGTCATCGACGGTGTTGTTGCCCTCGCTCTTGGGCGCCACCATCGAAGCCGTGAAGGCCGTGTACCAGAAGATCTGCTGGGCGACGTTGCCCTGGCTCAGCGCCGGCAGCGACTGATAGAAGTCGTAGTCGGCGGCTCCCGGGGGAGCATATTTGCGCAGCCACTCATCCCACTTGGCGATCGCATACACGGCCGCCGGACCATTGGTCTCACCGCCGCGCGAAACCGAAGCACCGGCCGGGTTGCAGGAGTCCTTCTCCATCCGGATGCCCCACTCATCGATCGGCCGCCCGTTCGGGATGCCCGGCGAGCCGGCGCCCGCCATGGACAGCCATGCATCGGTCATGCGCCAGCCCAGGTCGGGCGCGCGCTTACCGTAATCCATGTGGCCATAGACCTTGACGCCGTCGATCTCCTTGACGTCCTCGGTGAAGAACTGGGCGATATCCTCGTAGGCCGACCAGTTCACCGGCACGCCGAGCTCATAGCCGTATTTGGCCTTGAACCTGTCCTTCAGATCCTGGCGATCGAACCAGTCCTTGCGGAACCAGTACAGGTTGGCGAACTGCTGGTCGGGCAACTGCCACAGCTTGCCGTCGGGCCCGGTGGTGAAAGACTTGCCGATGAAGTCGTCGACATCGAGGGTCGGCAGGGTCACGTCCTTGCCTTCGCCCGCCATCCAGTCGGTAAGATTGGTGGCGCTCTGCAGACGTGAGTGGGTGCCGATGAGATCGCTGTCGTTGATGTAGGCATCGTAGAGGTTGCGGTTGGTCTGCATCTGGGTCTGCACCGCCTGCACGACCTCGCCTTCGCCGAGCAACTGATGATTAACCTTGATGCCGGTGATTTCCTCGAACGCCTTGGTGAGGGTCTCGGACTCGTAGGTGTGCGTCGGGATGGTTTCCGACAGCACATTGACTTCCATGCCCTTGAACGGTTCAGCAGCCTTGATGAAAAATTCCATCTCCTTCAGCTGATCTTCCTTGGACAGGGTCGATGGCTGGAATTCGAACTCGACCCACTTCTTTGCCGCTTCCATGTCGGCAAATCCCGGACTCGCGAACGACACGGTCGCGAGCAGGGCTGCGGCAAACGCTACACGCTTTCTCATTGGTTACCTCCCTAAACTCATGAGCAATGGACTATCAAACGAACGAAAACGAATGTCAATCGAAGACAGACTGCCTTCGACAGCGCCGATTTCGGGACTATCCGGGGCAATTGCGACCGATTTCCGGCACCCACGGCCCTTCGTCATCCCCGCGCCAAGCGGGGATCCAATCGTGAGCCTCAGCTCGCTTCCAGACCGGGCCATGCTGTCATCATGCAACTCATCAGGGCGTTGACAAAGCAGGCCTCGTCGAGGGTGTTGCGGCGCTTCATTATATTCCCTCCCCTTGGCGCGGGGATGGAGCGAACTCAAGGTGGCTGCGCACACTGGGGGAACTGGTGAGGCCTTGCAGTGGGACGGCTTTGCGACGACAATCGAATTTTTCCGAAAGGCCCGCGAATGCCTCCCGAAACGCCCCGGCAACTCGACATCGTGGAACTGGTCAAACAGACCGGGCGGGTGAGCGTCGAGGAGCTTGCGACCCGCTTCGAGGTCACCCCGCAAACCATCCGCAAGGACCTGAACGATCTGTGCGAGCGCGGCCTGCTGCAGCGGTTTCACGGCGGGGCGATGCTGTCCTCCGGCGTCGCCAACTTCGCCTACGAAGCCCGCCGTCAGCTGGCCACCGACGAGAAGCGGCGGATCGGTGTCCGGGCAGCGGCCCTGATCCCCGACGACTGCTCGCTCTTTATCAACATCGGCACCACAACCGAACAGGTGGCGATGGCGCTGAGGGAGCGCCAGGGCCTTCTCATCATCACAAATAACATAAACGTTATCAATATCTTGGCCGGCAACCCCAACATCGAGATGATCGTCGCGGGCGGCGTGGTGCGACAGTCGGACGGCGGCGTCGTCGGCGAGGCGACGGCGCAGTTCATCCGCCAGTTCAAGGTCGACTACGCGGTCATCGGCACCTCGGCGATCGACGAAGACGGCTCGCTGCTCGATTTCGACTACCGCGAGGTAACGTCGCCAAAGCCATCATCGAAAACGCCCGCTTTTCGATCCTGGTCGCCGATGCCATGAAATATGAACGCTCCGCGCCGGTGCGCATCGGGCACATTTCAGAGCTCGACTATTTCGTCACCGACCGGGCGCCGTCACAGCGGCTCATCGACATGTGCCGCGACCAGGATGTGCACCTGGAGATCGCACCGGCGGCTTGATATTTCGAAAAATTGCGATAATTTTCGAATTTATGTCGGACGATAGCCATTTCGATGTCGCGATCATCGGCGGCGGGGTGAACGGCTGCGGCATCGCCCGCGATGCGGCCGGCCGCGGACTGAAGGTCCTGCTGGTCGAAAAAGACGACCTGGCGAGCGGCACCTCGTCGGCGTCCACCAAGCTGGTGCACGGCGGCCTGCGTTATCTCGAGCACTACGAGTTCGGGCTGGTGCGGGAATCGCTCATGGAACGCGAGGTGCTGTGGCGCCTGGCGCCGCACATCATCCGCCCATTGCGCTTCGTCCTTCCCCATCATGACGGATTGCGACCGGCGCTGCTCATCCGGCTCGGCCTGTTCTTTTATGATCACCTGGGCGGGCGCAAGCTGCTGCCCCCCTCGCGCGCGATCGATCTGGCGAGCGATCCGGCGGGGGCGCCGCTCAAGCCGACGTTCAGACGCGGCTTCGAATATTCCGACTGCTGGGTCGATGATGCGCGACTGGTGGTGCTGAATGCGGTGGATGCGGCAAGACGCGGCGCCGAAGTACGCACCCGCACTGCGATGACCGGCGCCACCCGGGCAAACGGCCGGTGGCGGATCGATCTCACCGATGCTTCCTCCGGCGAAAGATGGGCGGCGAACGCGCGCATTCTCATCAATGCGGCCGGCCCCTGGGTGGCCGAGGTCGCGGGCCTGGTGAGCAACGAGGGTGCGGCCGCCATCCGGCTCGTCAAGGGCAGCCACATCGTCGTGCCGAAGCTGTTCGACCACGACCGGGCCTACATCTTCCAGAACGCCGACCGGCGCATCGTGTTCGCCATTCCCTACGAGCACGATTACACGCTCATCGGGACGACCGATGTCGATTTCGACGGCAGCCTCGCCAGGGTCGAGATCCGCGACGACGAGATCGAATATCTGTGCGGTGCGGCGAGCGGCTATTTCGCCAACCCGGTGCGCCCCGCTGACGTCACGTGGACGTATGCGGGCGTGCGGCCGCTGGCCGGCGGCGACGATGCGCCGGCGCACGCGGTGACGCGCGACTACGTTCTCGAGCTCAAGGGCGAAAAAGACCAACCCGCCCTGCTCACCATATTCGGCGGCAAGATCACCACCTATCGCCGGCTTGCCGAGGAAGCGCTGGCCAAGCTCGCGCCGTGGCTGGGCGAAGCGCACCCGCCGTGGACGCGCGACCGGCCGCTGCCTGGCGGCGACCTGCCGGTGGACGGCGTCGATGACCTGGTCCGCGAGGTGGAACTCGCATGCCCGGCGCTGGATCCGGCAACGGCGCGCCGGGTGGCCGGCGCCTACGGCACGGGCGCCAGGGATATCTTCGCCGGCGCCAGGACGGCTGCCGATCTCGGGCGCGATTTCGGCGCCGGACTCTTCGAGCGCGAGGTTCGCCACCTGGTAGCCGACGAATACGCCATGACCGCCGCCGATATCGTATGGCGCCGGAGCAAGCTCGGGCTCAGGATGACGGCCGGCGAGATCGAAGCGCTCGACGACTGGCTGGCGGAGAACCGGAAACCCTCCTCTGCCCCAACACACCTAAAGTCGGCCTGACCAAGGCAGGCGAGGTGAAAATTCGTCATCCCCGCGTTAAGCGGGGATCCAATTGAGAGCCTCAACTGGCGTCAAGAATGGCCATGCTGTCATCATCCAACTCATACGTCCTCGACGAAATAGGCTTCGTTCAGGATGCTGCGCCGCGCTATTGGGTCCCCGCTTGCGCGGGGATGATGGGATGGACGGCCCCTTCGAATCGGCATCGAAGTGCCGGAGTGGATTTTGTGGAGTCCAAGCAACGAAGGAGCCGCCCATGGAAAAGATTACAGTGATCGGTCTGGACTTGGCAAAGTACGTTTTTCAGGTGCACGGCAACGACGACAGCGGACGCTGTGTTGTGCGCCGGCGTTTGTGGCGGAGCCAGGTGGAGAGATTTTTCGCTGCGCTGGAACCGTGTTTGATCGGGATGGAAGCCTGTTCGGGGGCTCACGAGTGGGCCCGGCGGTTTGAGCGGATGGGCCACACGGTGAAGCTGATGCCGGCTTCCTACGTGAAGCCCTATGTCAAGCAGTCGAAGAGCGATAGCCGCGATGCCGAGGCGATCGCCGAAGCGGTGGTGCGGCCTGCGGTGCCGCGGGTGCCGGTGAAGAGCGAGGAGCAACAGGCCGAACTGATGCTGCACCGGACGCGCGAGCTTCTGATCCGCCAGCGCACGATGCTGTCCAATGCCATCCGCGGGCATCTGGCGGAGTTGGGGATCGTGATGCGCAAGGGCATTGCCGAGCTGGTGCAGCTGGTGCCGCAGGCACTTGAGAGGTTGCCCGAGGCCATGCGGCTGGCGATCAGGCTGCAGCTGGAGCAGCTGCTCGAGGCGGACCGGCGCATTGTCCTCTTGGACAAGGAGATCAAGAAACGCGTGCGGCAGAACCCGGCAGCTCGCCGGCTCGCGGAGATCCCGGGCTTCGGCCCGATCGCCGCCTCGGCGGTTGTCGCGACGGTAGGAGACAGAGCGCAAGCCTTCCGTTCGGGCCGCGGCTTTGCCGCCTGGATGGGACTTACCCCGCGGATCAGCGGCACTGGCGGCAAGGTCACGCTGGGACCGATCGGCAAGCGCGGCGATGCCTATCTGCGCCGGCTGCTCATCCACGGCGCCAGGGCGATCCTGAGCGCCCGACGTGACAAGCCCGGCAAGCTCTCCGAATGGGCGCGCCGGATCCTCGGCACCAAGCACATCAATGTCGCCACCGCGGCGCTCGCCAACAAGATGGCCCGCATCGCATGGGCATTACTGGCACGGCAAACGGTGTATGAGCCTGCCCGTCACCTGCCCAAGTCGGCATGACGTCCAGTCTCGAAGAAAGGCTCTGGAAAAAAAGATAGATGAACGGTTTGAACTTGCAGAGGTGAAGATCGCAGGATGGCACAAGCGGAGCACACCGCAACCGGGACAATCCGATATTCGTCAGGAGCTCTCAAGCCCGTCGGGATGAATGGAACCCGGTTCGCACATTCCATCGTGACCGGCGGCGAAACCAAGCCGCTAACAAAGGTCGGATACATGACCGCAAGCTCTCGCATTCCATCAGCGCTCAAAACCCTTGCAACGTTGGGGCCGTCCATACATGACGATGTCTTTTCCTAAGTGAGAATGCGCCGTCCAGCGATAGCGGGATCAGAAGGGATACTGCGGCCCGGAATAGACCTTGATGAAGCCCGTATAGCGCTGGCCCAGCGCGAGCCGGTATCGCTCCCACCGCCAGTTCCTCTGGACGATCACCACCTTCACCACGTTGTTGACGTTGATGGTCGGGACGGGCGCTTCCGCCTCTCCGGCGAACTCTTCTGGGGCTTCGTACGAGACGGTAAAGATCGTGACGCCGTCGGCGGCTTCTCTCGCTTCCACTCCGTTGGCGAAGGCAGAAGGGCTGGCAAGGCCAGCCGCAAGAAGCAGCGCAACGGCAAGACTGTAACGCGATGACATGGCGGAACGATCTCCCACTCTTGTTGCCGCATCTGGATTCGATCGTAGCGCACTATCCCGCGCCAGTCAGCGCAACCAGCAACAGGCTTAATGGCGGCAGCGAATCGCGCCGGTTAACAGCTCTAAAACGTGGGTCCCTGTCCCTCTCCAGGTCCCTGTCCCTCCCCACCCGGGTCCCGCGGTGGCGAAGGGCGACTCTCAGGGCAACTCAGACAACTCTCAGGGCGGTTCTCCCTGTCCCGGCCGCCGTACCGCGGTCCGAGAGACGCCGTTTTCAGTCCGCATGAGCCGCCGGTCGCAAAGGCCCCCTTCAGTCTCCGGGAACCGGAAAGAAACGGAAATGCAGCGGTTTTGCTCGCCAGCTGGTTTGCGGCCTTCGTATTGACGGGCGCAGGGTCCGTGAGTTCCTGGCGCCGGGCGATGATATATTGGCACCGCCGCGTGAGCTCGCTGCACCGCCGCTCGTCGATGCAGAAGCGAGCCTTGCCGTTCAGCAGCACGGCCATGGTATCGCCGTTGGGCGCCACGAACATGTCAACCGCGGTGCCGCGCACGGCCAGGGCACCCACGGGCGTCTGGATCTGGTAGGCGACCGAGGCGCTTTTGCCGCTGATCCAGCGGAAGGCGCCCTGGGTTGCCTTCAGGGAAAGCTTCTGAAGCTTGCCGTCCTCGCCGAGGACGTATTTGTCGATAACGACCGATGCGCTGGGCCCGATGGCGAGTTTCGTATCGTCGCTGAACCGGAACTGGCCCAGGCCGGTGGCGTTGGTTTGGATGCGCTCGTCGCGGTGCACCGGGCTCGCCACCCTGAGGGCGCCCTGGGCGCCCATCACGGTATCGCCGATCGCCACGGCCTTGCCGACTTCCTCCGCTGACGCCGTAAGACTGACCGCTCCTGCCGCCAGGCCGGCGAGCAGGAGGCCTGCGAATGCATTGCGCATGGCTTGCAAATCCCCTGCAAACGTTGATTGCCCCGAAAGCGAATCATATAGCGCATCTGCGCCCCTGGGTCAGCCACCGCCCCCGCTGATATCCCGCACAATCTTCTCGAATCGCTCGGCAGGCGGGAAAAGGATGACTGCCTTGCGCCGCCGTGAGGTTCTCGAGGGGCTGACGCTTGATCTATCGCTCGCTGTTTTACCTTCTCCTGATTACGGCTCCGCTGTTTCTGGGCAGCGAGCGCCGCATTTTCTGGGGCATCAACGCCTGCCTGACAGCACTCGCGCTTGCCGCGTTCACTGCCTCCGAATGGGGCAATCGGCGCTTTTCCAGATTCGACTGGCGTCCGCTGCTCGTGGCTTGCGGTGCGCTCGCCGTGTCGATCGTCTGGATGGCCATCCAGGCCACGACGTGGACGCCGGAATTTCTGCATCACCCGATCTGGAAAACCGTTGCGCAGGATCTCCCGGGCGTATCAGGCGCCATCAGCATCGACCCGCCATTGACCTGGGTCGCCCTGGCATGGACCGCGGCCCTCGCCATCATCGTCGTTGCGGCCCGCGTCGGCACTTCGCAGGCAAAGTTGCCATTCGCCATGTCGCTCATGGTCTGGGTAATCCTGGGCGTGGCGGTATTCGGTATCCTTGTGGAGGTTCTGAACCTGGAGACCGTGGGGCTGTTGCCCAAGACGGCCTACAAGGGATGGGTCACCGGAACTTTCGTCAATCGCAACACCGCGGCGAGCTTTTTCGGCCTGGGGATGATCATGGCCCTTAGCATGGCGACAGAGTGGAGGGGTGTGCCTCCGGGCAATCGTCAACGCGTCATGACGCTCGTCGTGATTGTGCTGCTGTCTGCTGTCGCCATGACCGGATCGCGCGCCGGCGTGGCGGCGGCGGTGGTCGGCGCCCTCGCCGTCGTGGCGTTTCGCGTCGTTGAGCGGCGGCGGCGTTCGGAGTCCTATCTGCATCTGGGCCTATTGCTGGCGGGTCTCTGCGTCGTCTCCGCGGCCGCCGTCTGGTGGGTGTTCGCGGCGCGCGAAAATGTCGCTGACAGTTTCGGCCTGCGGCTTGCGCTTCACGCCGAGACCATCCGGATGATTGTAGATCGCCCTCTCCTCGGCCACGGCGCGGGCGCCTTCCAGGCGGTGGAGCCTCTCTACCATTCCCCCGCTGTCGACAGCGCCTTCGTGTGGGCTGATGCACACTCGACATGGCTCGAGGCCTTCGCGTCGCTCGGCATCCCCGTCACGGTCGCCCTGATTGCCATGATCGGGTACGTGATCGCGCGGCTGTTTTCGGCGTGGAGGAATTCAGGCGAGGAGGTCACGGCGATCGTCGCTGCTCTGAGCGGTGCCATCGCGCTCGGTCTTCACGCATTCGTCAACTTCAGCCTGGAAAACCAGGCAGTCGCCATCTACTTCGTTTCGCTTCTCGGCCTGGCGATCGGTCAGCGGATGCGCCTGGGCCGCTCACCCTGATCTGGGCCCGGCCATGACGGTTGATTGTTTGGTTGATTTGAAACTCACCGGGCGCTGCTCTTGTTCGGAGAGCAATCCCACCGCCATCGCAGCCGCTGGTGTATCCATTGTCGTCTGCGGGGAAGCGCAATCAGGAGTTGTAGCAGGGTTATATCTGGTATTGGTGGGAATTAAGTTGTTCAGGTTATTTACCGCTGGCGGAGAGACGAATTGAAGGCCCGATTCCTTTCGCGTATTGCACAGGGGTTGCGCCCTGCCGGCCCCGGGTTCTGCAGCCTGAACACGGCTCGGATACCGGAGAACCACAGGGTCTACGCCATTGGCGACATTCACGGACATGCGGACCTTGCGGCCCGAATGATCGAGGCGATCGAAAGTGACATCGAAGTCTTCGAGGGACGGCCTTGCGTGCCGCGTTATCGGTCTCGGTGACTATCTCGACCGCGGGCCGGCATCGGCGGCGGTCCTCGAGTTTCTCGCCGGCCTCCGGGCGGACGGACGGCGCGCGTTCACGTGGCTCAAGGGCAATCACGAGGAGATGTTTTTGAGCTTCCTTGATGCGCCGGAATCGTTCGGGCCGGGCTGGGTGGACTTCGGCGGCCTGGAGACCCTGTTTTCCTATGGCGCCAGGTTTCCCGAACTGCCAGGCCGGCTTGATTTCCGCTCTCTCCGCGATGCGCTCGCCGCACGGCTGCCCATCAAGCATCTGCTGTTCCTGCAGCGCCTCGAAATCAGCTTCACGCGTCGGTGATTTCTTTTTCTGTCACGCCGGCGCCCGGCCGGGAATTCCGCTCGAGAAGCAGTCGGAACGCGATCTCCTCTGGATCCGCCAGGATGGGCCCGATGACGACCCCGCGTTCGACCGCGTGGTGGTGCATGGCCATACGCCTGTCGTCTCTCCGGAGATCCGGTCGCACCGCATCAACATCGACACGGGCGCCTTTGCCACCGGCATCCTGACCTGCCTCGCGATCGATGGAACTTCACGGCGCATCCTGCAGATCGCTTCGGGCATGACGGGCGCTCATTGGCAGCCGCTCGCTTAGAGAAGTTTGCAGATGAACAGGAATTGGTTTGCAACCCACGCCGTCGCCCCAGCGAAAGAGCTTGTCAAAGGATTCGTCATCCCCGCGCCAAGCGGGGATCCAATTGTGAGCCTCAACTCGCTTCAAGGGCGACCATGCTTTCGCACTCGAACTCACCACTGCCGAGGCAAAGTAGGCTTCGTTGAGAGTGCGGAATCCCCCTATTGGGTCCCCGCTTTCGCGGGGATGACGACTGGCTTGGACCCGGGGATTGCGCCGGCATGACGCACAGGTGATGTGATGGACGCTTCCCCGGAAAGCGAATTTCGCAAGCCTCTCCGCGAGGAGCCCGATCTGCCGCGGCTCGAACCCGCAGTGCCGGAGTTCGATCTGCGCTCGCTCCTCGCTATGCTGGCGCGGCAGTGGAAGACGATCGCGATCACCATGCTGATCGTGCTGTTGGCTGCGCTCGCGCTGATCCTGCGCTACAACGAGAAGTATGCTGCGGTCTCGCTGCTCGAGGTCGACGACCAGAACGAGCGGTTGATCAGGATCGACGGGCAGGTATTCGAAGGCGGTTCCTTCAACGCCCGCGTGGACACCGAGGCCCAGATCATCGCCTCCTCGGGCGTGGCGCTGAAGGCGATCGAAGGGCTGAAGCTCTGGCAGACCGACGAGTTCGGTCTGCGTCTCCCCCTCATCGACCGCCTGGCAGCATGGGCTGGGCTCGAGCCTGCGGCCTCGCTGAAGGCAGCGCCGGCGGACTTTGGCTCCGTTCCCGAAGCGCCAGGGCCCAGCTTGTGAGGCACCTGACCCGCCGGCTCGACGTCTCGCGCCGCGGCCTGACGGGCATCATCGAGGTGGAAGCGAAGTCCAGGTCGCCCAGCTCGCCGCCCGGATCGCCAATACCGTGGTCGACGCCTACCTTGCTCTGCAGATGGGTCCCCGCTTACGCGGGGATGACGAGTTGGTGATGGGTGAGAGAAGCAAGATTCGTCATCCCCGCGTAAGCGGGGATCCAATCGTGAGTCTCAACTCGTTCAAAGAGCGGCCATGCTGTCATCATCCAACTCATCACGGTAACCGGCAAAGCAGGCTTCGTTGAGGATGCTGCGCCGTCCCTATTCGGATCCCCGCTTACGCGGGGATGACAATTGATTTTTGCATTGGACGGTTGGCAGCTGGCATCCCGGCGCACCCTTCCGCCGGACTTGCCGTGCTTCACGCGCCCTGACTGTCGGCGAAGTAGGCGATCGTCGCCTCGAGCCCCTTCGCCAGCGAGGTTGTAGCCTTCCAGCCCAACCGCTGTGTTGCGAGCGTGATATCCGGGCAGCGCCGGCGCGGGTCGTCCTCGGGCAGCGGCTGGTTGATGATCTTCGAGCGTGACCCGGTCATCGCAATGACGGTCTCGGCGAGGTTGCGCACGGTGATCTCGGCAGGGTTGCCGAGATTGACCGGACCGGGGAAGTCGCGCGGGGCTCGCCATCAGCTTCAACAGCCCGTCGATCAGGTCGTCGACGTAGCAGAACGAGCGCGTCTGGCTGCCGTCGCCGTAGAGGGTGATGCGGCTCGCCCCGGAGCGCCTGCACGATGAAGTTGGAGACCACGCGGCCCGTCGGAGTAATGCATGCGCGGGCCATAGGTGTTGAAGATGCGCGCCACCTTGATGTCCACCCCGTGCTGGCGGTGGTAGTCGAAGAACAGCGTCTCCGCGCAGCGCTTGCCCTCGTCATAGCAGGAGCGCATGACCGATCGGGTTGACATTGCCCCAGTAGTCCTCGCGCTGCGGATGCACGGCCGGATCGCCATAGACCTCGCTGGTCGAGGCCTGCAGGATGCGGCACTGGAGACGCTTGGCCAGCCCCAGCATGTTGATGGCGCCGTGCACCGAGGTCTTGGTGGTCTGCACGGGATCGTGCTGGTAGTAGCGCGGCGAGGCCGGGCAGGCGAGATTGTAGATCTCGTCGACCTCCACGTAGAGCGGGAAGGTGATGTCGTGGCGCAGGAACTCGAAGCGGGGATTGGCCAGCAGGTGTTCGATGTTCTGCTTGGCGCCGGTGAAGAGATTGTCGGCGCACAGCACTTCGTGACCCTGCGCCAGCAGCCGGTCGACGAGATGGGAGCCGAGAAATCCCGCTCCGCCCGTGACCAGAATCCGCCTGCGGCTCGTTACCGACTGCATTTTCCGCGGGATGTTATCCAGCCTTGCTGACAGGGTGGTTTCCCAGAAGCTCGAGCGCCTTCACCAGCCCCGAGTGATCCCAGTCGCCACCCCCCTGGGCCGCGCACGCGTTGAAGAGCTGCTGGGCGATCGCCGTGTTCGGCAGCGCCACGCCTAAGGCCTTGGCGCCGCTGAGCGCCAGGTCGAGATCCTTCTGGTGCAGCCGGATGCGAAAGCCCGGCTGGAAGGTCCGGTTGATCATGCGCTCGCCGTGGACTTCGAGAATCTTGGAGGATGCGAAACCGCCCATGAGCGCCTGGCGGACCTTGGCCGGATCGGCGCCGGCCCGCGAAGCGAACAGCAGCGCCTCCGCGACCGCTTCGATGGTCAGGGCGACGATGATCTGGTTGGCGACCTTGGTCGTCTGGCCGTCGCCGTTGCCGCCCACCAGGGTGATGTTTTTCCCCATGAGCTCAAAGACCGGTCTCGCGCGGGCGAACGCCTTCTCGGGCCCGCCGGCCATGATGGTCAGGCTCGCCGCCTTGGCGCCGACCTCGCCCCCCGATACCGGCGCGTCGACATAGTCGCAGCCCGTCTCGTTGATGCGGCGTGCAAACTCCTTGGTGGCGATGGGCGAGATCGAGCTCATGTCGATCACCGTCTTGCCCGGGCTCAGCCCCTCGGCGACGCCGGCCGGCCCGAACAGCACCTTCTCGACATCGGGCGTGTCGGTCACCATCAGGATGATGATGTTGGCCTGGCGCGCCACCTCGGCGGCGGTCTTGCACGCCACGGCGCCCTTGCCGGTCAATTCCTCAGGTACGCCCGACCGGCTCATGGCGAAAAGCCGGTGGCCGCCAGCCAGCAGATGGCCCGCCATCGGCTTGCCCATGATTCCCAGTCCGATGAATCCGAGGTCCATGGGCCCGTTCTCCTTCAGGTCTTTCGCTTCAGATATGGCGCCATCCAGCTCAATCCGGCCACCGTTTGGCCTAGCGGACGGTACTCGCAGCCGATCCAGCCCGCGTAGCCCGAACCGTCGAGCTCGCCAAGCACGAACGGATAGTTGATCTCGCCGGTGCCGGGCTCGTTGCGGCCGGGATTGTCGGCGAGCTGGATATGGGCGATGCGCTCGCGGTGCTGACGGAACGTGGCGACGAGCTCGCCGCAGGTTCGCTGCTGGTGGTAGAGATCATACTGGATGAAGACGTTGTCCGACCCCGTCTCGGCGATGATCTCCGCGGCCAGCGCCACGCGGTTCAGCCAGAAGCCCGGGATGTCGAAGTTGTTGATCGGCTCGATGACGAGCCGCACGCCCGCTTTTTTCAGGGCCTCGGCGGCCAAGCGCACATTGCTTGTGAACGTGGCCCGGATGCGCTTCGGATCCTCGCTCGCATCGGGGATGCCGGCGAGACAGTTGACCGTCCTGCAGCCGAGTGCTGCGGCGTATTCGGCCGCGAGCTTCACGCTTTCGCGGAACGCTTCCTCGCGCCCGGGCAGCGCCGCCATGCCGCGTTCGCCCTTGTCCCAGTCGCCGGCCGGCAGGTTGAAGAGCGCCTGCGTCAGGCCGTTGTCGCGCAAGTGGGCGGCCAGCGTTTCCTTCGGCCAGGCGTAGGGAAAAAGATACTCCACCCCGTGGAAGCCGGCGCGCCGGGCCGCTGCAAACCGGGCGGGAAACTCCACCTCGTTGAACAGCATGGTGAGATTGGCGCAGAACTTCAGCATCGCTCACTTCGCTTCGAGACCATGGCGCGTGATCTTTACAACGGTTTACGCATCGCTGGGAATCGAGAACGGCAGCAGCACCAACCATGATCCCCGCACCAGGCGGGGATCAATTAGGGAAATCGTCATGTATGGACGGCCCCAACGTTGCAAGTGGTTTTGAGCGCTGATGGAATGCGAGAGCTTGCGGTCATGTATCCGACCTTTGTTACGGCTTGGTTTCGCCGTCGGTCACGATGGAATGTGCGAACCGGGTTCCATTCATCCCCACGGGCTTGAGAGCTCCTGACGATTGTCGGATTGTCCCGGTTGCGGTGTGCTCCGCTTGTGCCATCCTGCGATCTTCACCTCTGCAAGTTCAAACCGTTCATCATCTTTTTTTCCAGAGTCTTTCTTCGAGACTGGACGTCATGCCGACTTGGGCAGGTGACGAAGAGGCTCATAAACCGTTTGCCGTGCCAGTAGTGCCCATGCGATGCGGGCCATCTTGTTGGCGAGCGCCGCGGTGGCGACGTTGATGTGCTTGGTGCCGAGGATCCGGCGCGCCCATTCGGAGAGCTTGCCGGGCTTGTCACGTCGGGCGCTCAGGATCGCTCTGGCGCCGTGGATGAGCAGCCGGCGCAGATAGGCATCGCCGCGCTTGCCGATCGGTCCCAGCGTGACCTTGCCGCCAGTGCCGCTGATCCGCGGGGTAAGTCCTATCCAGGCGGCAAAGCCGCGGCCCGAACGGAAGGCTTGCGCTCTGTCTCCTACGGTCGCGACAACGGCCGAGGCGGCGATTGGGCCGAAGCCCGGGATCTCCGCGAGCCGGCAAGCTGCCGGGTTCTGCCGCACGCGTTTCTTGATCTCCTTGTCCAAGAGGACAATGCGCCGGTCGGCCTCGAGCAGCTGCTCCAGCTGCAGCCTGATCACCAGCCGCATGGCGTCGGGCAACCTCTCAAGTGTCTGCGGCACCAGCTGCACCAGCTCGGCAATCCCCTTGCGCATCACGATCCCCAACTCGGTCAGATGCCCGCGGATGGCATTGGACAGCATCGTGCGCTGGCGGATCAGAAGCTCGCGCGTCCGGTGCAGCATCAGTTCGGCCTGTTGCTCCTCGCTCTTCACCGGCACCCGCGGAACCGCGGGCCGCACCACCGCTTCGGCGATCGCCTCGGCATCGCGACTATCGCTCTTCGACTGCTGGACATACGGCTTCACATAAGAAGCCGGCATCAGCTTCACAGTGTGACCCATCCGCTCAAACCGCCGGGCCCACTCGTGAGCTCCCGAACAGGCTTCCATCCCGATTAAACACGGTTCCAACGCAGTGAAAAATCTCTCCACCTGACTCCGCCACAAACGCCGGCGCACAACACAGCGTCCGCTGTCGTCGTTGCCGTGCACCTGAAAAACGTACTTTGCCAAGTCCAGACCGATCACTGTAATCTTTTCCATGGGCGGCTCCTTCGTTGCTTGAACTCCACAAGAATCCACTCCGGCACTTCGATGCCGATTCGAAGGGGCCGTCCATCCCATCATCCCCGCGCCAAGCGGGGATCCAATACGCGGCGCAACATCCTCAACGAAGCCTACTTCGTCGAACGCCGTATGAGTTGGATGATGACAGTATGGCCCTTCTTAGGCGAGTAGCGGCTCACAATTGGATCCCCGCTTGGCGCGGGGATGACGAACGATAGCTTCTGATCCCGAGACGCCTTCCAGTCCTGGCGATTTCTCCCTGCGCCGGTCATTGATTCTAATTGAATGTTCATTCAGTATGGAGTCAAAAGGCGACAGGAAACACAGGGAGAAGGGATGGCAGAGGGTGCCGGCGGGGAACTGTACCCCGACAAGCTCATCGGCATGCTCGAGGCGATCTGGGGCGAAGGGTGGCTCTCACCCGGCGGGCCTCAGGAAGTGGCGCGCATCGTCGCCGGCATCGACGTTGGCGGCAAAGACATCCTCGATATCGGGTGCGGGGC
Organism: uncultured Alphaproteobacteria bacterium; assembly: GCA_963780765.1. Lineage (GTDB taxonomy): Bacteria > Pseudomonadota > Alphaproteobacteria > Rhizobiales > Aestuariivirgaceae > CAWHQZ01. The sequence continues at coordinate 38,756 of CAWADI010000019.1, forward strand.
CGGCGGGGCGGACTTCGAGCTGCTCGACCGCCACGGGGCGGCCCGTGTAACGGGCATCGACGTCGAAGACACGGTACTGGCCAAGGCGCGGGCGCGGGCACGCAAGCGCGGCCGCAACAGCGGGGCCGAGTTCGTCAAGGTGGCGCCGGGGCCCCTGCCCTTCGACGGCAGCCGATTCGACATCGTGTTTTCCAAGGACTCGATCGTCCACATGGCCGACAAGCACGCCCTGATGGCCGAGGTCTATCGCGTGCTGAAGCCCGGCGGCTGGTTTGCGGCTTCCGACTGGCTGATCGGCCATGACGGAGAGCCCAGCACGGAAATGCGTGCCTACATCGCCGCCGAAGGCCTCGATTTCGGAATGGCTTCAGCCCGCCCGCTACCGCGATGCGATGGAGAAGGCCGGCTTCGAGAACATCCGAACGGAAAGCCGCAATGCCTGGTACCGCAGCGCGGCAGCTGAGGAACTTGCCCGGCTGAAGGGGCCGCTGTATCGCGCGGCGGCAGCCAATTTCGGCCAGGAGTTCGTCGACCACAATATCGCGATATGGTCGAAGATGCTGGTGGTGCTCGATACGGGCGAGCATTGTCCGACCCATCTGCGCGGGCGCAAGCCCGGCACCCCCGGCACATGAACGCGCTCGCCGAGCAGACGCAACCGCAGCGCAAGGCTTCGAAGGCCGTTCGCCGCAGTCAACTCATCGAGGCGACGATCGACACGCTGGCGAGGAAAGGCTACGCCGCCCTGACCCTGGCCGACGTGGCCAAGACCGCGGGTCTTTCGGTCGGGATCGTCAACTTCCACTTCGATACCAAGGAGAAGCTGCTGGTCGAAACGCTGAAGCAGCTTGCCGGGCAATACCGCGACAACTGGAACGAGGCGCTCGAAGGCGGCCGGAACGACGGCGGCAGCAAAACTCGCCCGCCTCATGGCGGAGGACTTCAATGACAAGGTATGCACGCCGCGAACGCTTGCCGCCTGGTGCGCCTTCTGGGCGGAAGCGCAGTCCAGGCCGACCTATCAGGAACACTGCTCGTCCAACGATGCCGAATATTCGGCCGCCATCCTGAAACTGTGCTCGGACATCATCCGCGAGGGCCAATACCCATACGAGGCGAAACACATCGCGCGCGCGCTCGATGCCCTGCTCGAAGGCCTGTGGCTCGATCTCATGACCATGGCGCGGCCCTACACCCGGCAGGAGGCGATCGCCACCGTGCGGGCGAGCCTCGCGGCATTTTTCCCCAGGCACTTCACGGCGCGGGGAACCGTGCGCAAACGGCCGTGACCTTCACGCTCCCCGACGAGGCGAGGGCCTGGCGCGACAAGGCGAGAGCCTTTGCCGACCGGGAGCTGGTGCCGCTCGAGGTCGAAGCGGAGATGAACGGCGGGCGTCTTCCCGACGCCACCGCGAAGCGGCACGAGCGGCTCGCGGTCGAGATGGGACTGCCGGCGCTCGATGTGCCCAGGGAGTATGGCGGCCTGGCGCTACCGGTATTGACGCAGGTCGCCGTGGCCGAAGCGCTGGGGCGCGTCACCAACGCGCTCGCCTGGTGCTACCCGGAAGCGCAGGGCTGGATGTTCGAGGCGCTCAATGCCGAGCAGGTCGAGCGGCTGGTCAAGCCGATGATGCGCGGCGAGCGCCACGTCTGCTATGCGATCACCGAGGAGGGCGCCGGGTCCGATCCGGGGGCCATCCAGACCACGGCACGCCTCGAGGGCGAGCACTACGTCGTCGACGGCGAAAAGTGGCATGTGACCAGCGCCAATCTCGCCGACACGATCATCGTCCAGGCAAGGCTCGAGGGCGGAGCCAACCACGGAGCGCACGTGCTGCTGTTCGCGCCGATTGCCACGCCCGGCATCCGCTTCGTGCGCACGCCTGCCTACACCCATACGTTCCATCACCACCACCCGGTCATCGCCTTCGAAAAGGCGCGAGTTCCGGCCGCCAACCGCTTCGGTGCGGAAGGCGACGGCATGCACTTCACGCGGGCATGGTTCCGGCGCGAACGCCTGATGATCGCCGCCCGCTGCTGCGGTGCGGCCGAACGCCTCATCGAGGAGGCGGCGGCGTTCGCCAAGACGCGCGTGGTCGGCGGCGAGCCGATCGCCGGCTATCAGCTCATCCAGGCAATGCTCGCCGACAGCGCCACGGAACTGCAGGCGGCACGACTCATCACCTACGAGGCGGCCGCCGCCCATGACCGCGGCGAAGACGCCAGGACCCTGCATGTCCGCTGCTCGATGGCCAAGCTCTACGGATCGGAAATGGCCTGGCGAGTGGCCGACCGGGCGGTGCAGATTTTCGGCGGCCGCGGCTACATGCGCGAAAACGTCGCCGAACGGTTCCTGCGCGAGTTGCGCGCCGACCGTATCTGGGAGGGGACAAGTGAAATCCAACGCCTGATCATCGCCAAGGGGGTGCTGAAACGCGGACTGACCGCCGTGATCGGCAACTGAGGGGCAATTGATTTTCACCGTCCGCCGGGCCTATAGCATTTTCCGGCGAAGTGGAATCACTTCGCCGATGAGAAAATGCGCAGGATCAAATACTTGCAGCATGTTCTTCTCGGAAAAGTGTGTACACTTTTCCGGAACATGCTCTAGCTTGCGGACATAACCAGCAACCGGACGCCATCAGAAGCCGGACTCAACAAGCAACACCACACAGGGAGCAACAGCATGAGACTTTCACGCCGCACCATTCTCCATACGGGCGCCGCCGCGCTCGCCATGCCGTTTGTCCGCCGGGCACGTGCCGAGGACAAAGTGGTCAACGTCTACAACTGGGTCGACTACATCGGCGAGACGACGGTCGACGACTTCCAGAATGCCACCGGCATCGAGGTCGTCTACGACACCTACAATTCCGCCGAGACCGTGGAAGCCAAGATCATGGCGGGCTCGAGCGGCTATGACGTCGTCGATACCGCCTCGACCAACTTGCCGCGGTTCATTCCGAGCGGGGCCTTCCTCAAGCTCGACAAGGCGAAGCTGCCCAACTGGAAACACCTCGATCCGGCCATCCTCAAGGTCCTCTCCGACCGCGACCCCGGCAACGAATACTGCTTCCCCTACATGTGGGGCACGACCGGGATCACGGTCAATCTCGACATGGTCAAGAAACGCATTCCCGATGCGCCGCTCAATTCCATGGAACTGTTGCTCAATCCGGAACACATGGCCAAGCTCGCCGATTGCGGCGTCAACATCCTCGAATCGCCGACCGACGTAATTCCCATGGTGCTGAAGCATCTGGGTTTCGATCCAAATTCCGAGAAGCCCGAGGACACGGAAGCGGTGGTGAAGGCCTTCGATGCAGTGCGCCCGCACATCAGGACCTTTGACGCCGCCAACTATCTCAATGCGCTGCCCAACAAGGAGCTCTGCGTGTCGATGACCTGGTCGGGCGACTATGCCACCGCCAAGACGCGCGCGGCGGAGGCAGGCGTCGAGCTCAACCTCGCCTACCATGTGCCCAAGACCGGTTCAGGAGCCTGGTTCGACGTCATGGTCATCCCGGCGGAGTGCGAGCACAAGGAGGCGGCACACGCGTTCCTCAACTATCTGATGGAACCGGAAGTCATCGCCAAGTGCACCAACTTCACCAACTATGCCAACGCCAATCTCGGCGTCCCGCGCAGTTCATTGACAAGGCGGTGCTCGAAGACCCGGCGGTCTATCCGAGTGACGACATCCTGAAGAGGTTGTGGCTGCAGAACACGGCCTCGCAGGACTACGAACGCCTGCGCACGGAGGCCTGGAGCCGGATCAAGACCGGTTCCTAGGCGTTGCAACCGGAGCCCGGCCTGAAAAGTGCCGGGCTTCTTCGCTTTTTGAGCGCCACCCCAGGGGAATACGTCATGACAGCCGCGACCCACAAGCACTCCGCCATGGCTCGATCCCGGCGCCAAGCCGTTCATCCACGTCGATCGCGTGAGCAAGAAGTTCGGCGAGTTCGTCGCCGTCGACGATGTCGACGTCAAGATCTACAAGGGCGAGCTGTTTGCGCTGCTCGGCGGCTCGGGCTGCGGAAAGACCACGCTGCTGCGCATGCTCGCCGGATTCGAAACGCCGACGTCGGGCCGGATCGTGATCGACGGCCAGGACATGACCGGCATTCCACCCTATGAGCGGCCGGTCAACATGATGTTCCAGTCCTATGCGCTGTTCCCGCACATGACGGTGGCAAAGGAACGTCGCCTACGGCCTGAAGCACGAAGACATGACCGATGGCGAGCGCCGGGAGCGGGTGAAGTCGCTGCTCGATCTGGTGCAGCTCACCGCACTCGCCGGGCGCAAGCCGCACCAACTGTCGGGCGGCCAGCGCCAGCGCGTGGCGCTGGCGCGGGCGCTGGCCAAGCAGCCGAAGGTGCTGCTGCTCGACGAGCCGCTGGCAGCGCTGGACAAGAAACTCAGGGAGCAGACGCAATTCGAGCTCATGAACATCCAGGAGAAAGTGGGCATCACCTTCATCGTCGTCACTCACGACCAGGAGGAGGCGATGACGCTGGCGACCCGCATCGCCGTCATGGACAGGGGCCTCATTCGCCAGACCGGCACGCCGACCGAGATCTACGAATACCCGAAGACACGCTTCGTCGCCGACTTCATCGGCTCGATCAATCTTTTCGAAGGCGAGGTCAAAGCCCTGAAAAACGGCAGCGTCACGGTCGCCTCCGCCGCCGCCGGGAAGGATCTGGTGGCCGAGCGGAGCCAGGATTTCGCCAAGGGCGCCAGGGTGGCGGTGGCGGTGCGCCCGGAAAAAATCGAGATCAGCAGAACGAAGCCTTCCCAGAGCGCCAACGCGGTGCGCGGCAAGGTGGTCGATCTCGGATACTTCGGCAAGGACTCGCTCTACCGGGTGCGGCTTGCATCCGGCGCGCTGGTGCGGGTGAACCACGTCAACGAGCGCCGGGCGGGCGAGAACGAGCGGGTGGCGGTGTGGGAAGACGAGGTCTGGCTCTCCTGGCACCCGTCGTCGGCGATCGTGCTGGCGGAGTAGGACATGGCCGCCGTCCACGGCACTGCCATCGCTGCTGCGGCCGCGCCGGCCGATGAATTGCCGCGAGCCGCGAGCTGGAAGCAATGGCTCGACCGCAATGCCTGGCGGCAGGTGATCATCGCCGCTCCCTACGTTTGGCTGCTGATTTTTTTCGTGGCCCCCTTCCTGATCGTGCTGGCGATCAGTTTCGGCATCAGCCAGGTCGGCATTCCGCCGGTCATCTGGCCGGAAGAGTTCCCGCACATGAACTGGGAGAACTACCAGCTCCTGGTGACGAAAAACCTCTACTTCCGCGCCTACCTCAACTCCGTCCAGTTGGCAGCCATCGCCACTTTCTTCACCCTCCTCATCGGCTTCCCGATGGCCCTCGGCATCGCCCGCACGCGGCGGCGCGATGCGCAACGTCCTGCTGCTGCTGGTCATCCTGCCGTTCTGGACGTCGTTCCTGCTGCGCGTCTACGCCTGGATCGGCCTGCTCGGCAATTCGAGCTGGCTCAACCGCGGCCTCACCTGGATGGTCAATACGTTCTTTCCGGTGTGGGGCGAGCTCGACAAGATCCAGATGATGAACACCGACTTCGCGGTGATCCTCGGCATCGTCTACTCCTACCTGCCGTTCATGATCCTGCCGCTCTACGCGACGCTCGAACGGCTCGACCCGACGCTCGACGAAGCGGCGATGGATCTCGGATCGCGGCGCTGGCAGGTATTCAGGGACGTGACCCTGCCCTTGTCGCTGCCCGGCATCATCGCCGGCTCGATGCTGGTGTTCATTCCGGCGACCGGTGAATACGTGATCCCGGCCCTGCTCGGCCGCGGCGACAGCCCGATGATCGGCCGCGTGCTGGTCGACGAGTTCTTCCAGAACCGCTCGTGGCCGGTCGCCTCGGCCGTGGCGGTGGCGCTGCTGTTCGTGCTCGTCATCCCGATCATGATCTACAACTACATCGAAGGCAGATCGATGCAGGGAGCGGCCAGGTGAGACGCCTGTCGCCGCTGCTCATCGGCATATTGTGCCTCGGCTATGCCTTCTTCTATGTGCCGATCCTGTCGATGATCGTCTTCTCGTTCAACAAGTCGCGGCTGGCGACCGTGTGGGGCGGCTTCTCGACCCAGTGGTACGGCAAACTGCTGCGCAATCAGCAGGTTCTCGATGCCGCCTTCCTGAGCGTCGGCATCGCGCTCGTCAGCGCGACGTTCGCCACCATCCTCGGCACCATGGCGGGAATGGCGCTCGCCCGGTTCCGGCGGTTTCCGGGACGCACGGCGTTCTCCGGGCTCGTGACCTCGCCGCTGATCATGCCGGAAGTCATCACCGGCATCTCGCTCGCCCTGCTGTTCATCAACCTCAGCTTCATCTTCGGGCAGCGCGGGGCGACCACGATCACCATCGCCCACATCACGTTTTCGATGTCATACGTGGCGACCATCGTGCAGTCACGGCTGGCGGCGATGGACCACTCGGTGGAGGAAGCGGCGATGGACCTGGGATCGAAGCCGTTCCAGGTGCTGTTCGACGTGACGCTGCCGATCATCGCGCCGGCCATCATCTCGGGGTGGCTGCTCGCCTTCACGCTGTCGCTCGACGACGTGGTCATTACCAACTTCACCAACGGGCCGGGCTCGACGACGCTGCCGATCTACATTTTCAGCAAGGTGCGGCTCGGCGTGACGCCCGACATGAACGCGCTCGCCACCATCATCATCACGGTGGTCGGCGCGGGCGTCGCACTGGCGGGACTGCTGATGTATCGGGCCGAGCGGCGGCGGGCGCGCGACGTGCAACAGGCGGTGAGCGCCAACCAGTAAGCTCGCGGGCCAAGCAGGGTTGCTTGAGCAGGTCAATTTGAGGTGTTTTTGGTAATTTTATTTCAAAGATGGTTCAGCGCCACCGCCCGGTATCCCGTCCGGGCCAGCATTCACGCATGGCTTGCATGGTCCAGGCGATGACCCGGCCGGAGGCGAGCTGGTCTGTCTTTCACCGGCACCGGGGATCTTGCGCTCGGGTATTCCTGAAATAGTCAAAGCTGCGCCACATTCCCTTCCGGTTTGCCAAGCCGTATTGCGCTGAAAGAGGGAGAAGGCAAAGGGGCACTACATCGTCCGCGCCAACAGTGAACTTTTTTGATCTTGGAGAAGTTATTGCACTCAAGCACCGCATCGAGTGCTTATGACGCGATAGCGCGGCTCGCGGAGGGCACCGATGAGCGAACAACAAGTCACCATCAACCGAGAGACCTGGCGACGGTTCGTCCGCATCGTCAAGAGTTTCCTGACATCGGAGGTTCGCTAGCAGGCCCGCGGCATGTTCGCCCTTCTCATCGCCTTTGCGTTGATCGTCAACGTTCCGCGTAGGACCACGCCGAACTAAACGTCGTCAACAGCTATGTCGGCCGCGACTTCATGACGGCGGTCGAACACCGCGACTGGGCCGGCTTCACCCGCCAAACCGTCTTGTACGTCGCCGTTTTGGCGGTCTCGACCGGAGTGGCGGTTTTTTACCGATACATTGAAGAACGGCTCGGGCTGTTCTGGCGGGTCTGGCTGACCCGGCAGATTACCCGGCGATACCTCGCCGACCGAACCTACTCTGCGGCTCAAGAAGGTTGCCGCCGTCGAGAATCCCGACCAACGGATCGCCGACGACGTCCGCGCCTTCACGGCGACAGCCCTGTCATTCACGCTCATGTTCCTCAACGGGGCGTTGGCAATACTCTCCTTTTTAGGAGTGCTCTGGACGATCAGCCCGCTCCTGTTTGGCGTCACCGTCGGGTATGCGGTGATCGGCACACTGGCGGTGGTTTACGTCGGACGCCCCCTCGTCTGGCTCAACTACCGTCAGTCCGATCAAGAGGCCAATTTCCGCTCGGAGCTGATACACGTCCGCGAGAACGCCGAGTTTGTTGCCCTGTTGCGCACCGAAGGCCGGTTGAGCGCCCGGCTCTTGCGGCAGATTGATGTCCTGGCCGAAAACTTCCGCCGCATCATCACGGTCAACATCAACCTCGGGTTCTTCACCACCGGGTACCACCACCTGATCCAGATCATCCCGATTCTGATCGTGGCCCCGCTCTTCATCCGCGGGGAGGTCGAGTTCGGGGTGGTCACGCAATCGACAATGGCCTTTGCGCATCTCATCGGTGCATTCTCGCTCGTCATCAACCAGGTCCATTCCATCTCGATATTCGCCGCGGTGATCGCCCGGCTCGGCGCGTTAGGCGACGCTGTAGACCCCCCGCTCCCGTCCGACGCCACCGATGTCATGACTGTCGAGACCGACGAGCGGCTGGCGTATGAGGATTTGGCGCTATTCGAACCCAGGAACGGCCAGGTGTTGATCAAGGATTTGAGCCTGGAAGTTCCGCGCGACAGCCGGGTTCTGGTCGCCGGGCCGAACGAAGCCGCGAAGGCCGCGCTGTTCCGGGCCACCGCCGGCATGTGGCGTACAGGGGTCGGCAAGGTTTTTCGTCCTCATCTGGACACGATCTACTTTCTGCCACAGCGGCCGTATCTGCCCCCGGGGACGCTTCGCCAAATTCTCCTCGGCCGGGCCAGGAAAAGGCCGTGCCCGAAGAAGATGTATTGACCGCCCTTGATGACGCCGGGCTCCACTCGGTACTGGAGCGGGCCGGTGGGCTGGACGTCGAGCACGACTGGCTGGCTGTTCTGTCTCTGGGAGAGCAACAACAGCTCGCCGTCACACGGGCGATTCTCGCCCGTCCGGCGTTTGCCATTCTGGACCGGCTCGACTCCGTGCTCAATCCGACGCAGGGTCGTCGGTCGCTCAAGCTATTGGCCGAGAACGGCATTAGCTGCGTCATGTTCGCGGATCTGCCGAGTTGGTCGAATTGTACGACGCAGTTTTGGAGATCGAAACCAATGGCGTGTGGCGTTGGAAGAATAGACCCTCCCCTTCGGGCAATCCTCCCCGTTTAGAAAAAAAAGCGCTCTTCCAAGCCAATAAGTACGTGCCCGGACGTTTCGCCAGTTTCAGCTATCGGTTGAGCGGCGAAGCAGCCTCACGAATGTTTATCTGGCCGGTTTCTTCGCAGATGTGCTGTGTTCACGTTTTGATCCCACAGGCGAATCGGTTAGCCTGCGGCGATGGACCTGAACACCATCCTGTTCCGGGTGGCGGGCGAGCACGTTACCGTCGGCCATGCGGCAGCGGCACTGGGCGCCGCAGTGCTGGTGCTGTTGCTCGCCGCGGTCGTTCTGGCCTGGCGGGCCGGGCACACCCGGCGCAGCGAGGCGTTCGACGCCATGCGCCGCAACGGCGAGCTGGAGCTCAGGCTGGCGGAGCTTGGCGGGCACCTGCGCGCCTTTGCCGAGCAAACGGCCAGCCACGACGCACACCTGGCGCGAAACCTCGATGACCGTCTCGACCAAGTCAGCTTTCGCCTCGGCCAGGGCATCAGCGATACCGCCGAGCGCACCGGGCAGTCGCTGCAGGCGCTGAACGAGCGGCTGGCGGTAATCGACGCCGCCCAGCGCAACATTACTGAACTCTCCGGCCACATGATCGGTCTCAGGGACATCCTCGCCAACAAGCAGACCCGAGGCGCTTTCGGCCAGGCGCGCATGGAAGCGATCATCCGCGACGGCCTGCACCAGAGCGCCTACGGATTTCAGGTGGCACTCAGCAACGGCATGCGGCCTGATTGCGTGGTCAGGCTGTCGGGCAGCGAGCTCAAGATCGTCATCGATGCCAAGTTTCCGCTGGAGGCCTTCAATGCACTCAGGACGGCCCGAGGAGAGAGCGAGGTCAGGGCCGCCGAACAGCGGCTGCGCGGCGACGTCCTCAAGCACGTGAAGGACATCGCACAGAAATATCTCGTCGCCGGCGAAACCCACGAGACGGCCATCATGTTCGTGCCGTCGGAGTCGATCTACGCCGATCTCTACGAGAAGTTCGAGGACGTGATGCAGAAGGCGCATCGGGAGCGCGTGGTCATGGCATCACCCAACATTTTGATGCTGCTGGTGCAGACCATGCAGGCGATCTTCAAGGACGCCCGGATGCGCGAGCAGGCGGGGCAGATCAAGATCGAAGTCGTGCGGCTGATGGAAGATGTGACGCGCATGCGCGACCGGGTGCTAGATCTCCAGAAGCATTTCGGCCTTGCTTGCCAGGATGTGGACAAGCTGGCGGTGTCAAGCGACAAGATCGCCAGGCGCGGCTACCGCATCAGCGAGCTCGACCTGCCGGAAACAAAGACCGTGACCGGTGACGGGCCGTCAAGCCGAAGCTTGTCTCAGAGAGAATGTAATAGTGCGGAAAAGTGTGGACACTTTTCCGGAACATGCTCTACGCGGCGGTCCGGCCATGGCGTGAAAAAATCAATTCGATCAGGCGCTGTAAAACCGCGTCGTTCACTACTGGCTGATGTAGAGGGACTGGGCCAGCTGCTTCTTGATTTCGTCAAAGACTTCGGAAATCGTGGCGCCCTCGCCGGCGCGATAAAAGAGAGGATCGCCTTTCTCATCGAGGGAAGCGCAGCCCTCCAGCCGGTTTTCGGTGGCCGTATCCCGCAGATCGTAGGCCACGGTCACGATCGACACTCCCTTGGCCTTCGCGGCGGCGCAAATCAGCTCGAGGTTCGTTTCGCCCTGGGCCACATCGCGCACACCCTTCGGGCCGAAGGCCGGCTCGGTCTGCCGGCCATCGGTCAACAGAACAATCCACTTTTCGGTCTTCTTGTCGCCGTACGGCGCTAGGTCGGCAGCCCACAGGCCGTTCGGCGAGACCAGCTGCCAGCCGAACTCCATACCAAGCGCGATGTGCGTCCAGGCATTGGGTTTCATCATTGCGAGCTGGGCGGTTACGGCGTCGAGATCATCGGTTACGGGAAGGACGCTGAGCTTGTTCTTCGGATACGGACTGCAGCCGTCACCGATGTGCTCGGGCGCCTGCGGCTGGCCCCACTTGGATGTCTCATCGCCGCTGTCCGGCACCCCGTCGGTGAGATTGTAGGGATCCCGCCGGTCCTGGGTGCAGCCGAGGTAGTTGCCGGCAAGGCCTTTGCCCATCACGTATTTGTTGGGCAGCGACAGGTAGACGTGGTGAGAAAAGGGCACAAGGCCGAAGCGGGCTTTGCCGCTCGCGGTGAGATCCGACACCAGCCCGGTCGCCGCGCCGCCGCCATGGCCTGGTACTTCACCTCGCCGTCGGCGATTTCCTTCATCGAGCCCGAATAGTCAAGGACGAGGGCCACCTCGATTTTCTTCGACTGCGGAATGCTGATCGTCACGCCGGTCGAGATGTCGAGCGAGTTGATGGCGGCGATGCGCATGAACAGCGTATCGAGTTCGGCGGTCGCGGTTCCGCTCACCGAACTGTCGGTGATCGTGAACGCAGGCGTGGCGGTCACGCCATCGGCGAGGCCGCCGGCAAAATTCTGATGAAACGCCTTGATTGCCAAGTCCTCGCGCTCGGCGGCGGTGAGCCCGCCGGCCGCTGCCGCGGTGAGGGCTGCGGCATCGACGGCGGCCTGCATGCGGGTGCGCATGTTGTTGGCGCTGACCATATCGGCGGCCGAGCCCAGCACCAGCACGACCGGAATGACCGCCAGCCCGAACAGGACGCCGACCGTGCCGGTCGCCCGGTACCCAAACTCCGCCAACTTCCTGGTGATCCAGGTGCCGTCCATGGAAAGCCGCTCCTCTGAGGCTGTTCCACAACGAAACAGCGGGTTAACCTGCTGTCCCGAAGAGCAAGACCCAGACCCAATTCCAGTGGGCGGCGGGCGACGCGCGGAGCAAAGCGGCAGAACTGGTTAAAGCGGACGGCGTTGGCGCATGGCCGCCGTAAGCGTTCCCTCATCGAGGTAGTCGAGTTCGCCACCGACCGGTACGCCGTGGGCAAGCCGGGAAACCGCAACCCCGGAGCCCGCGAGGCGATCGGTAATGTAGTGGGCGGTGGTCTGGCCTTCGACCGTGGCATTGACGGCGAGCACCACCTCCTTGACGCCGCCCGCCGCCACACGCCCGACGAGCGCGGCAATGTTGAGTTTCTCCGGCGTACGTCCGTCGAGCGCCGAAAGCGTGCCGCCCAGAACATGGTAAAGACCGGCCATGCGCCCCGGCCCGCTCGAGCGCCCACAGGTCGCCAATCTCCTCGACAACGCAAATGATGCTGCCGTCGCGGCGCGGGTCGCGGCATATGGTGCACGGATCACACGTGTCGACGTTGCCGCACTGCGAGCATGCGGTGACCCTGGCGGCAGTGTCGGCAAGCGCAGCCAGCAGCGGGTCCAGCAGCTTTTCCCGGTTGTTGATCAGATGCAGGGCCGCCCGCCGGGCCGAACGCGGCCCCAATCCAGGCAGACGGGCCAGCAGCTGAATCAGGCGATCGATTTCGTTGCCGGCGGAACGGCGCATCGCTCTCGTTTCTTTTCCGCTCTTTGGCGACGCAGCTCTAGGGGAACGGGAACTGCAGGCCGGGTGGCAGCGGCAAACCTCCGGTCATCTCTTTCATCTCGTCGGCGATGGTCGCTTCCATTCTGGTGCGCGCGTCCGCGTGCGCGGCGACGATCAAATCTTCAAGGATCTCCCGTTCGTCAGGCCGGAGCAGCGATGCGTCGATGCTGATGGCTTTCAACACGCCCTTGCCGTTGAGCGTGACCTTGACCAGGCCGCCACCCGAGTTGCCGTCAATCATCAGGCCGTCGAGCCGCGCCTGCATCGCCTGCATGCGCGACTGCAGCTCCTGCACCTGCTTCATCATCTGGCCTAGGTTTTTCATCCTGATCAGTCCTGTTCCGGATCGGCCGCGACGTCTTCGGGCGCGCCGCCGGGAGGTGCCAAGTCACGCACCGCGGTAATCTCGGCGCCGGGAAACCTGTCGAGAACGGCCTGCACGGCCGGGTGGGCGCGCGCCTCACGCATCGCCGCGTCACGGGCATCGCGGGCCTGCTCGCGCAGCGGCGGCTCGCCCTTTTCCTTCGACAGGAGCACCAGAAAACGCTGGCCGGTCCACGACTCGAGCTTGCGGGAAAGTTCGCCCGGCAGACCGGAGGGCGCGTCGGGCAGCAGAGCGATCTCGATCGTTCCGGGTCCGACGCGCACGGGCCGCACGTACCGCTCGAGCTCGGACTTCAGCTTGACATCGCGCCGATCGCCCACGAGGCGGACGATATCGCGGAAGTGCTGAAAGCGCGCCGAGGCCTCGGCGGCCGGCCGCCGCGGGGGTGGTGCAAGGTCGAGTGCCATCGGTCCGTCCATGGCCGCTGCCGGGTCTGTTTCCGCGCGATGTGAATCGGGCTGTGGCGGCGGGCGCGGAGGCTGCCGGAAGGCAGGCGCGGCACCCGGTCGTCCCGGCGCGGACGATGGCCCTGCCGAAACCGGTTGCGCACTGGCCAGCTTCGCCAGGTCTTCGGACGAAGGGCAGGCTGAGGCCGTAGGCGATGCGGATGAGCAGCATTTCAGCTGCCATCATCGGATCAGCCGCATCCTTGACCTCGGTCATACCCTTGAGCAGCAGCTGCCAGACTCGGGTGAGCGCGGCCATCGGCAGCGAACCTGCAAGCGCCCGCCCACGCGTGCGCTCCGCCTCGGTGCGCGATTTGTCGGCCGCCGCCGACGGCACGACTTTGAGGCGCGTCGTCCAGTGCACGAAATCGGCAAGGCCGGCGAGCACCGCGGCAGGCTCGCCGCCCTGCCGGTATTGGTCTTCGAACTCCAGCAGAGCTCCTTCGACGTCGCCGTTCATGAGCGCTTCGAAAAGATCGATGATGCGCGCGCGGTCAACGAGACCGAGCATGGCGGCCACGCAGTCGGTGCTGACGGCCGCTCCGCAATGGGCGATCGCCTGATCAAGCAACGACAGCCCGTCGCGCACCGATCCTTCGGCGGCGCGGGCGATCGCGCGCAGGGCCTCCGGCTCGACCTCGGCATTCTCCGCCCTGGCGACCTTCGCGAAATGCTCCATGAGCAGCCCGGCATCGAGACGCCGGAGGTCAAAACGCTGGCAGCGCGAAAGAATGGTGATCGGAATCTTGCCGATCTCGGTCGTCGCGAAAATGAACTTCACATGCGGCGGCGGCTCCTCCAGGGTCTTCAGCAGCGCGCTGAACGCCGGCTTCGACAGCATGTGCACTTCGTCGATGATATAGACCTTGTAGGGGGCGCTGATCGGCTTGTAGCGAACCGCTTCGATGATCTCACGCACGTTGTCGACACCGGTATGAGAGGCGGCATCCAGCTCAATCACGTCGACGTGACGTGACTCGAGGATGGCGGCGCAATGTTCGCCCATCTCCGTCATGTGGATGGTCGGACCCACCTCGGAGCCTGGGCCGGTGTAGTTGAGCGCGCGGGCGATCAGACGCGCCGTTGTCGTCTTGCCCACCCCGCGCACGCCGGTGAGCATGTAGGCCTGCGCAATCCGGCCGCTGGCGAACGCATTGGCGAGCGTGCGCACCATCGCGTCCTGGCCGAGAAGATCGGCAAATGTCTGCGGCCGGTATTTGCGAGCCAGGACCCGATAGCCGGTGGCGTCGGAAGAAACCGCACTTTCCGGCGTGCTCGTTGGGACGTCTGCCAAGTTCAGCTCATCTGGATGGAGTGGGAGGTTGGACAAGCAACCCGTGCCAATCTCGTTAGGGCTGCTTCCTTCCGGACCTGACCCGGTTGGCGAGCGGCGCGTCCACCGCCAACCTCCCAAGGCACTATATCGCCACTGCCGACACCTGTTGCAAGGATTCCCTTGGCGCACCCTGTCGCGAAGGGGCTAGAAGAAATCTCCTCCCATGGCGGACAGACCCGTACACACGCATGCATTCGCCGGCTCCGTGCTCGACCGGCGCGCGGAGCTGCGCGGCAGCACCCGACGAACCAGGGCAGTCAGGCTGTCGGGTGACAAGGCCGTTGTTGCCGAAGCCGGCCCGCAGACCCACCGGCTGGCCCTGTTCGAGGTCGGCGACGGATTGCAGGTGCATCTCGGCGTCCTCGCCGACGGCACCGCAATCGTCGCGCAGGAAGCGGCCGGCGACCCGCCCGCCGGACAAACGGTCATCGACCTGCGCTCGCTGGCCATGCAGGGGCTCCTGCCGGAGAGCGACCTCGCCATTCTCGCCCAGGCGCGCTCGCTTCTCGCCTGGCACGCGCGGCACCGTTTCTGCGCCAACTGCGGAGCGGCGACGGAGGCAACCGAGCACGGATATCGTCGAGATTGCCGCCGGTGCGAGGCGCAGCACTTTCCGCGCACCGACCCGGTCGTGATCGTGGCGGTGACGCGCGGCAAGCGATGCCTGCTGGGCCGCGGCCACAGTTTTCTTCCCGGCGTCTATTCAGCACTTGCCGGCTTCATCGAACCGGGCGAATCGATCGAGGAAGCAGTCCACCGCGAGGTGCTGGAGGAGACGGGCGTCGCTATCGATGGCGTGCGCTACCACTCCAGCCAGCCGTGGCCCTTTCCCTCGAGCCTCATGATCGGCCTGCTCGCCGAAGGCCGCAACGACGACATCCGCCTCGATACCGACGAAATGGCCGACGCCCGCTGGTTCGGAAGAGCGGAAATCGAGCAGATGTTCAACGGATCACATCCGGAAGGTCTCAGACTGCCCAAACCGGCGGCCATTGCGCATCATCTGGTCAGGGCGGCGCTGATGGTGATGTAACTTAGCAAGCGCGCAAATTTATGTGTATTTTCCTTGCGCCGCGCTTGTCATATGTTCGCCGTGGCGGGCACAAGCGGAGGGGTAAATCATGAGCGCACGATTTCTGTTCGTGTTTGCCGCAGCTTTACTGGCCAATGCGCCAAACGCATTTGCGGGTTGCAATGACTACCCGGCGCCGGGTGTCGACTGGTCAGGGTGCGACAAGCCGAAGCTCATGCTCGGCGGCGAGAACCTCGAAGGCGCCAATCTCACCGGTGCGCTGTTGGCTGGCACCGGTTTCTCGGAAGCGAACCTGAGAAAGGCGAGGTTTGACGGCGCTGACCTGACGCGCACGACGTTCAAGAACTCCAATATGGAAATGACCTCGTTCGAAAAGGCGGCCGGCAGCAAGGTGAACTTTTCGGGCGCCAATCTGGCGGGAGCCATGATGAGCAAGATCGAGATCAGCCGCTCGGAGTTCATTGGAGCGGTGCTTGCCGGCGCCGACATGTCCAAGGGCGAATTCTCGCGCTGCGAATTCAGAGAGGCCGACCTGACGAACGTAAACCTGAAACTTTCCAATATCTCCCGCTCAGGTTTCACCAACTCGAAACTCGCCGGCGCCGACGTCACCAGCGCCTACATGTACCGCACCATCATCGCGGGGGTTGACCTGACCGGGGTCAAGGGACTCGAGCAGAGCCAGATCGATGCCGCCTGCGGTGATGCGGAAACCAGGCTCCCCGCCGGACTTTCGCCATCCGCGAGCTGGCCCTGCGAAGAGTGAGACGTTGCCGCAGTTTTGTTTGTCGCGAAATTTCCGCCATTTTCCCACCCTTTAGGGCTTCGCCATGACGATGCTAGCCGAACTGGCGCAGCCGCCGCCTCTTGTTGTCCAACCGGACGACACGGTCGCCCAGGTCATCGAAAAAATCAGATCGGTACCCCACGAGTTGCCCTTCACCTATCCGATGGTGGTCGATGCCAAGGGCCGCCTCGTTGGCCTTTGCGTGATGCGCGATCTGATTCTTGCCCGGCCGCAAAGCACGGTCGGAGACATCATGCTCACCGACATCGTCAAGCTGCCGAGCGACCTGGAGGTCGAGGATGCGCTCAACCGCATCAGGGGCCGGGAAATACCGGAGTATCCCATCTGCGATGGCAACGGCGTGCTCACCGGTGTGGTGCGGGCGGCCAAACTGCATGAGTTGCAGGAGGCTACCCTGGCGGCGGTGCCCGGGCGCATGGTGGGGGTGACGCACGAGGAAGGCGTGGATACGGCGGTTCGCGCGAGCGATCCGCTTCCGCCTGCCGTGGCTGATGATAAACCTGCTGACCGCGTTTGCTGCGGGCGCCGTGGTCGCCGGATTCCAGGACACGCTCAATCAGGTGGTCCTGCTCGCAACCTTCCTGCCGGTTCTCGCCGGCCAGTCGGGGAACGCCGGCGCCCAGGCGCTGGCCATCATGGTGAGGGCCCTCGGCGAACACGGCGATAGCGGTTTCTACGCTCGAGCCGTTCGCAAGGAGCTTTGGCTTGGGATCGTGCACGGCCTGGTGACCGGCCTGCTGGTGGGTGCGGTCATCTACGCAGCGGCGGTAGCGCAAGGCAACCGCGGACCCGTCGTCCTCGCACTGATCGGATTCGCCGCGACGCTGATATCGATGCTCGTCAGCGGGCTTTCGGGCGCTACCGTCCCGGTCATGCTCAAGCGTTTCGGCACCGATCCCGCCGTGGCGTCGAGCATCATCCTCACCACGATCACCGATGTCGTGAGCATGGGCTCCATGCTGCTGCTGGCTTCCCTGCTCATCTTCTACCTGGTCTGAATGGCGTTTGGCGGAGTGGCTCAGCCAGGCTCGCCGCGCAGCAATTCCCGCTGCCGCCTGGCGATCTCTTCACGGTAGGGGCTTGCCCGGTAAACGCCGAGGACGCGCAGATGCGTGGTGAAGAATTCAAGCTCCTCGAGGGCCAGCCGCACCGGCCGCTCGGAAGGATGACCCTCGATGTCGGCGTAGAACTGCGTCGCCGAAAACTGCCCTTCGAGTTGATAGGATTTCGAGCTTGGTCATGTTGACGCCGGTCGTGGCAAAGCCGCCGAGCGCCTTGTAGAGCGCGGCCGGGACATTGCGCACCCGGAACACGAAACTGGTGATGACCGGCGCATCCTCCGGCTCGGCGTCGGCGGGATCAGCCGACAGGATGAGAAACCGCGTGGTGTTGTGATCCTCATCCTCGATGTCGGCTCTCAGCGTCTTCAGACCGTAGGTATCGCCTGCCAGCGAGGTAGCGATTGCCGACCGGCTCTGGTCGCCCGACTCCGCCACTTCGCGGGCGGCACCGGCGGTGTCGGCTGTTATTACCGGCGAGAGATTCAGGTCTTTGATGACTTTACGGCACTGGCCGAGGGCGTGAATGTGGCTGTGGACCGACCTGAGGGTGTCAAGACGCGCCCCCGGCAGAGCCAGAAGCTGATGGTGCACGCGCAGGAAATGCTCACCTATGATGTAGAGATTGGAGTGCGGCATCAGATGATGAATGTCCGCGACCCGGCCGGCCACCGAGTTTTCGATCGGTATCATCGCCAGGTGGGCGGCGCGGGAGGAGACCAGCGCAAAGGCATCTTCAAATACCCGGCAGGCCACGGCCTCATGCTCGGGGAAAGCCTCGCGGCAGGCAATGTGGGAATTGGCGCCCGGCTCGCCCTGATAGGCAATCCTATTCGCTGAATTCGACTGAGGCGGCTCGCGCATTGATTTCGCTGGTTCAGGACGGAGTGGACGACGCGGCCGCACGACCGGGAGCGGGTCTATTGGCATTGCCGGGCGGCGGGTGTCAACGCAGGCTCCTCGTTTGGCTCGTTTGGTTGCGTCCCGCGAGCGGAATAGGTAGTTTCCGCGGCCCCGTGCGAAACGCCGGGCAGCGATCGCAGGTCCTTGTCGCGGCTCCTTCAGTAGGACCCAACGCCGGGTAGCGCGGATGTTCGGAATGGATGGTTTTGAACTCAACAAGATTGCCGGCTCGGTGCTGGGGACGCTGCTCGCCACGATGGGGCTCGGCATCGTGGCCGAAGCGATCTTCCACACTGCAACTCCCGAAAAGCAGGGCTTTGTGATTGCGACCGCCGAAGAACCCGCAGCTGCGACAACTGCACCAGAGCAAGCAGCCTCCGCGGGAGCGGCACCTATCGCCACCCGTCTGGCGAGCGCCGATGCCGCCAAAGGAGCCGCCGCTGGAAAACCCTGCCTTGCCTGCCACTCCTTTGAAAAGGGCGGCCCCGCCAAGACCGGTCCCAATCTCTGGGAAATCGTAGGCCGAGCCCCGGGCTCCGTAGAAGGGTTCGCATATTCGGAAGCAATGAAGGCCAAGGTCGGCGAGCCCTGGAGCTATGAGACCCTCGACAGGTTCGTCGCCGATCCAAAGGGGTATCTCCCCGGGACCAAAATGGTCTTTGGCGGAATTAAAAAGGAAACGGCCCGCGCCGACCTTGTGGCTTATCTGGGAACGCTCTCCGACAACCCGGTGCCGCTGCCCGCGGCTCCGGCAACGGGGCAGGGCGCGGCACCCGCCGGACAGGAGCCGGGTGCCTCAACGGCGCCCGCCACCTCATCAAGCACTACCGAAGCGCAGCCGGGGGCAACGCCGGAGGGAGAGACCCAGGCGCAGTGAAGGTTACAGAGAATTCACTCCGGCGGGCTACCGCCGGTGTTTTCATTCGTGGCAAAAGGCCAGATCATAAGATCCGAAAGTCTTCAGGAGATGCCGCCATGCTTTCCCGCCGCCGTCTGCTGAAGCTCATCGGGCTTGCAGGCCCCGGGAGCATCGGGCTTACCCAGATCATCGGCATCACCAGCGCGCGTGGAGACAATCGCCAATGGCGCCATGGCCTTTCCCTGTTCGGTGATCTGAAATATCCGCCGGAGTTCCAGCACTTCGATTACGTAAACCCAAAAGCGCCCAAGGGCGGCAAGCTCAGGCTTTATGCCGTCGGGTCCTTCGATAGCCTCAATCCCTATTCATACAAGGGCGAGGCGACCGGATTCGCAGCCAACAACGAAACGCTGATGACACCTTCGCTCGACGAGCCCTCAACGGAATACGGTCTCGTCGCGCACGGAGTTTGGCATTCTGACGACTATTCGACCGCGGTATATCGGCTGCGCCCCGAGGCCCGTTTCCACGACGGCAAACCAATTACTCCCGAAGACGTCGCATGGTCGCTGACGACGCTCAGGGAAACACATCCGCGCTATTCCGCCTACTACAAGAACGTTCTCAAGGCCGAGCAGACAGGCGACCGCGAGGTGACGTTCGTCTTCTCCGAAAAGGGCAATCGCGAACTGCCGCAGATCGTAAGTCAGATTTTCGTGTTGCCGCGGCACTGGTGGTCAGCGGCCGGAGCATCGGGCAAGGTCCGCGACATCACTGCGACGACCCTCGAGATTCCCCTGGGCTCCGGTCCCTATCGATGCGTCAGTTTCAAGCCAGGCCAGTCAATAA
Source organism: uncultured Alphaproteobacteria bacterium (assembly GCA_963780765.1). Taxonomy (GTDB): domain Bacteria; phylum Pseudomonadota; class Alphaproteobacteria; order Rhizobiales; family Aestuariivirgaceae; genus CAWHQZ01. The sequence continues at coordinate 58,861 of CAWADI010000019.1, forward strand.
CGGTGCGGCGCGTTGAAGATTATTGGGGCAGAAATCTGCCGGTAAACATCGGTCAGGACAACTTCGATGAGATCACCTGGGAGTTCTTTCTCGACCGCGACGTCGCTTTCGAAGCCTTCAAGGCCGACCGTTACGACTTCCGCCTCGAGAACACCGCAAAGACATGGGCCACCGCATACAATTTTCCCGCCGCCAAGCAGGGCCTTATCGTCAGGGAGGAGATCCGGACGAAAAACGCCGAGCCCATGCAGTGCTTCGTCTTCAACGGCCGACGGCCCAAGTTCCAGGATGCCCGCGTGCGGCTGGCTTTCAACTACGCATTCGACTTCGAATGGACGAACACGAATCTCTTTTACGGTGCCTATACGCGCACGGCGAGCTTTTTCCCCAACTCGGAGCTGGCCGCGACGGGACTTCCGGGACCGGAAGAAATCGAAATATTGAACGAGTTCAGAGGCCAGATTCCACCCGAGGTCTTCACCAGCGAATTCAAAAATCCCGTAAGCCGGAATGCGCGGGAACGGCGCGATAATCTGCGCATGGCCTCGCAACTGTTCAGCGCGGCGGGCTGGACGGTTCAGGCCGATGGCAACAGGAATGTGCTCAAGAACGCCAACGGCGAAGAGTTGACCGCCGAGTTCATCATCGATGAGCCTTCCTTCGAACGGATCGTGGTGCCCTACACGCTGGATCTCAGGAAACTGGGCGTTCAGGCCATCGTACGAACGATCGATTCGGCGCAGATGACACGGCGGACCCAGGAGTTCGATTACGACATCATCTGGACGGGCTGGCAGCAGTCGCTGTCACCCGGCAACGAGCAGCGCGAATACTGGGGCTCGGATGCCGCCGGCCGGCCCGGTTCGAGCAACTACGCCGGCATCAAGAATGCCGCGATCGACAAGCTGATCGAACGGCTGATCTATGCCACGTCGCGGGCCGATCTGGTGGCCGTGACAAGGGCGCTCGACCGCGTGCTGCTGTGGAACCACTACGTGATGCCGATGTGGCACGTCCCCTATGAGCGCGTCGCGCGCTGGGACCGGTTCGGCAGGCCGGAGAAACTCCCTGACTATGGCATCGGCTGGCCGAGCATCTGGTGGTGGGACGCGGAAAAGGCCGCGAAGGTAGGCAAGACATGAAAATCGGTTACGGCGCCACGGCATTCGGTTTCGCCTTCCTGCTCCTGTCGGCAGCCGCGTCAGCCGAGCCGCGGCATGGCTTGTCGATATTCGGCGATCTGAAGTATCCGGCGGACTTCCGGAACTTCGACTACGTCAATCCCGACGCGCCGAAGGGCGGGCGCCTCGTAACGGTCGGCACGGCCGCGATGTTGACCTTCGACAGCTTCAACGGCTACATACTGAAAGGCGACCCGGCGCAGGGACTGGGGCTGACGTTCGACACGTTGATGGTGCGGGCCTATGACGAGCCGGACGCCCTCTATGGGCTCGTCGCCAAGACTGCGGAGGTGGCGTCCGACGCGAGCAACGTCGTGTTCGAACTTCGCCCGGAGGCCCGTTTCTCCGACGACTCGACAGCTGACGGCGGAAGATGTCTGCCACAGCTTCCGGCTTCTCAGCACCGAGGGGCATGAGCGCATCAGGATCACGATCAGGGACGTCAAGAGCTGCACGGTGCTCACGCCCACGAGCCTGCGCTTTGACTTTGCCGGAGAAAACGTCCGCGACCTGCCGCTCATCGTCGCCCAGCTGCCCATCTTCTCGAAGGCCTATTATTCGAGCCACGATTTCACCAAAACGACGCTCGAGCCGCCGCTTGGTTCAGGCCCCTACACCATCGGCACCTTCCGCCAGGGTGTGAACGTGACCTATGTCCGGCGCGAGGACTATTGGGCCAAGGACCTGCCGGTCAATCGCGGCCAGTACAACTTCAACGAGGTGCGCTACGAATACTTCCGCGACCGCACGGCGTCATTCGAAGCTATCAAAGCGGGCCTGCTCGACCTCAATGAGGACTTTTCATCGAAGTCGTGGGCCACCGCGTATGCAGGGCTGGCTGCCATCAAGGAAGGGCGGCTGATCAAAGAGGAGTTGCCGGATGACACGATGTCCGGCGCGCAAGGTTTCTTCATCAATCTGCGCCGGGAAAAGTTCCAGGATATCCGGGTGCGCAAAGCGCTCGATCTCGCCTTTGACTTCGAATGGTCCAACCTCAATCTGTTTTATGGCATCTACCGGCGCACCTCGAGCATCTTCGAGGGTGCGGATCTGGAAGCCGAAGGCACACCCGCCGCCGTCGAGCTGAAGCTGCTCGAGCCGCTCAAGAGCGAGCTGAGGCCGGAGGTATTCGGCGAAGTCTACCAGCCGCCCATCACAGATGCTTCAGGAGCAGACCGCAAGCTCCTCCGTGAGGCGTCGCGGCTCCTGGACGAGGCCGGCTGGAAGGCAGAAGGCGGGATCAGACGCAATGCCAAAGGCGAGCCGCTGACGATCGAGTTTCTGGAGAACGATCCGGCATTCGATCGGATCATGACCCCCTACGTCCGCAACCTGAAACGCCTCGGCATCGAGGCGACAGTGCGGCTCATCGACGAAGCCCAATACCAGCGCCGCCTCGAGGACTATGACTATGACATGATCGTCAGCCGGTTTTCCCTGCCGCTGACACCGGGAGTGGAGCTGCGGGCCTTCCTTGGATCCGATGCGGCCAGGAACAAGGGGAGCTTCAATCTGGCAGGAGTAAGCGATCCTGCCGTCGACAAGCTCATCGACCAGATCATCAAGGCCAAGGATCGCGAAGAGCTGAAGGCCGCCTGCCGGGCACTCGACCGGGTGCTGCGCGCCGAACACTTCTGGGTTCCGCACTGGCACAAGCGCGCCTATAACGTCGCCTATTGGGACCAATTCGACCGTCCCAAGATCAAGCCCAAATATGAGCGCGGCATCATTGAAACGTGGTGGACCGACCAGACCAAGGCCGCTAGCCTGAAACGCGGCCAATGAACATCCGGCGAAGCTGCACGTGATCGCGCAAGCATGAACATGCTCTAGTTCCCGCAATGGGAGCCTATATCCTGAAGCGACTGCTGTTGATGATTCCGACGCTGTTCGGAATCATGCTGGTGACCTTCACGGTGATCCAGTTCGCGCCCGGCGGGCCAATCGAACGGGTCATCGCGCAGGTGCAGGGTACCGATGTTGACGCCACGGCCCGGATCGGCGGCAGCGAAGGCGGCGAGACCGGAGGCGCCCAAAGCCAGGGCCAGGGCGCGGTAGACCAATCGACGGCCTTCAAGTATCGCGGCGCCCAGGGGCTCGATCCGGAGTTCATCCGCAAGCTCGAAGTGCAGTTTGGCTTCGACAAGCCCGTTCATGAGCGCTTTCTTCTCATGCTGAAGAACTATCTGCAGTTCGACTTTGGCGACAGCTATTTCCGCGACGTCTCGGTGATTAGCCTGATCAAGGAGAAGATGCCGGTCTCGATCTCGCTCGGCCTCTGGCTCACGCTCATTACCTACCTGGTGTCGCTGCCGCTCGGCATCCGCAAGGCGGTCAAGGACGGCTCGACCTTCGATGTGTGGACCAGCGCCGTCGTGATTGGCGGCTACGCCATCCCCGGCTTCATCTTCGCCATCATGCTGATCATCCTGTTTGCCGGCGGATCGTATTTCTCATGGTTCCCGCTGCGCGGCCTCACCAGCGACGGGGCGGAAAACTGGCCGTGGTACTGGCGGGTCGTCGACTATGCCTGGCACCTGGTGCTGCCGCTGACCGCGCTCGGGATTTCCTCGTTCGCCACCATGACCTTCCTCACCAAGAACTCGTTTCTCGACGAGATCAAGAAGCAATACGTCATGACCGCGCGGGCCAAGGGCCTGACCGAGCGGCAGGTGCTTTACGGCCACGTCTTCCGCAACGCCATGCTGCTGGTGATCGCCGGATTCCCCGGCGCGTTCATCTCGGCGTTCTTTTCCGGCGCCATCCTGATCGAGCAGATTTTCTCCCTCGATGGCCTGGGTCTGCTCGGCTACAAATCGCTGCTCGACCGCGACTACCCGGTTGTTTTCGCCACCGCGTACATCTTCTCGCTCATGGGCCTTCTGGTCGGGCTGATCAGCGATCTGACCTACACTTGGATCGATCCCCGGATCGACTTCGAAAAACGGGAACTCTGACTTCGTGGCGACGGTTGCGGCGGCGGCGCGACGCCCGTGGCTTTCGGGCCTCAACAGGAGGCGGTGGCTTCTCTTCGCGGCAAACCGGCGCGGCTACGTCTCGGCGTGGCTGTTCCTCGCCCTGTTCATGCTGAGCCTGCTCGCGCCGGTGCTCGCCAACGACCGGCCCCTGCTCGCCTCCTACAAGGGCGAACTCCTCTTTCCGGTCCTCGCCGACTATCCCGAGGCCAAGTTCGGCGGCTTCCTGGCGCTCACCGACTATCGCGACCCGTTCATCGCCGAGGAGATCAACGGCAACGGCTGGATGATCTGGCCGGTCATTCGCTATCACTATCGGACGGTAAACAACGAGCTGCCGATGCCGGCCCCGTCGCGGCCGGCCTTCCTGCTTAGCCGCGAGGAAGCGTGCGCCAAATACGCCGGGGGCGTGGACGATCCCGGGTGCACGCTCGGCAACATGAATTGGCTCGGCACCGACGACCAGGGCCGCGACGTGATTGCGCGCCTGATCTACGGTTTCCGTATTTCGGTGCTGTTCGGCCTGATCCTCACCGTGTTCTCCTCGATCATCGGCATCGCCGCCGGCGCAGTGCAGGGCTACTTCGGCGGCTGGATCGATCTCTTGTTCCAGCGCTTCATCGAGATCTGGACCTCGGTGCCGACGCTGTTCCTGCTCATCATCCTGTCGGCGTTTTTTGTTCCAAGCTTCTGGCTGCTGCTGGGATTGCTGCTGCTGTTCTCGTGGACGGCGCTGGTCGGAGTGGTGCGCGCCGAGTTTCTGCGGGCGCGCAATTTCGAATACGTCCGGGCGGCTCGCGCCCTGGGTCTCGGCAACACGCTGATCATGTTCAAGCACGTGCTGCCGAACGCCATGGTGGCTTCCATCACCTTCATGCCGTTCATCGTGTCGAGCTCCATCGCCGCGCTGACCTCCCTCGACTTCCTGGGCTTCGGCCTGCCGCCCGGCTCGCCTTCGCTGGGCGAGCTTCTGTCGCAGGGCAAGAACAACCTGCAGGCGCCGTGGCTCGGCATCACCGGCTTCCTTGTCGTGTCGGTCATGCTCTCGCTCCTGGTGTTCGCGGGCGAGGCGGTGCGCGACGCATTCGACCCGCGGAAAACCTTCCAATGACCGCCGCGCAGCCGCGGCTGCTCGAGGTTGCCGATCTGTCGGTGGAGTTCCGCCAGGGCGAGCAAAGGACGCTGGCGGTCGACCGCGTCTCCTTCGCGATCGACAAAGGCAAGACCCTGGCACTGGTGGGCGAGTCCGGGTCCGGCAAGACGGTGTCGGCACTGTCGATCCTGAAGCTGCTGCCCTATCCGGCCGCGCATCACCCCTCGGGAAGCGTCCGCTTCAAGGGCGAGGAACTTCTGGATGCCGATGAGGAGGACCTGCGCCGGGTGCGCGGCAACGACATCACCATGGTGTTTCAGGAGCCGATGACGTCGCTAAATCCCCTGCACACCGTCGAGCGGCAGATCAGCGAGATCATCGAGCTGCATTCGCCGCTGCGCGGCGAGGCGCAGCGGGCGCGCGTCCTCGAGCTGCTGGCCAAGGTCGGCATCCGGGACAGCGAGCGCCGGCTCGAAAGCTATCCGCACCAGCTTTCGGGCGGCCAGCGCCAGCGCGTGATGATCGCCATGGCGCTGGCCAACAATCCCGACCTGTTCATTGCCGATGAGCCGACGACGGCCCTCGACGTCACGGTGCAGGCGCAAATCCTGGAGCTGCTCCGGCAGCTGCAGCGGGAATACGGCATGGCGCTGCTGCTGATCACCCATGACCTCGGCATCGTCCGGCACATGGCCGATGAGGTGTGCGTGATGAAGCAGGGCCACATCGTCGAGGCAGGTAAAACGAAAAGCGTTTTTGCCAGGCCGAAGCATCGCTACACCAGGCAACTTCTCCAGGCTGAGCCCAAGGGCTCGCCACCCGTAACCAATGCGCAAGCACCGGTCGTGCTCTCCACGAACAACCTGAAGGTGTGGTTCCCGATCCGGCGCGGCTTCTTTCGCCGGGTGGTCGGCCATGTCAAGGCGGTGGACGGAGTGTCGGTGGAGGTGCGAGCAGGGCAGACGCTCGGCGTCGTCGGCGAGTCCGGGTCGGGAAAGACCACGCTGGGGCTGGCGCTCCTCAGGCTCATCGCGTCGAAGGGCCCGATCGTCTACCTCGGCCGCAACATCGAAAATTTCAACTCCGGCGAGATGCGGCCGCTGCGCCGCGACATGCAGATCGTTTTCCAGGACCCCTTCGGCTCGCTCAGCCCGCGGCTGTCGATCCTGCAGATCGTCGAGGAGGGGCTTACGATCCAGAGCGGGGTCGGGCCCGATGAACGCCGGGCGAGAGTCCGCAAGGCGCTCACCGAGGTGGGACTCGATCCTGCGACCATGGAGCGCTATCCGCACGAGTTCTCCGGCGGCCAGCGGCAGCGAATCGCGGTCGCCAGGGCACTGGTTCTCGAGCCCAAGCTGGTCATGCTCGATGAGCCGACGAGCGCTCTCGACATGTCGGTCCAGGCGCAGATCGTCGATCTGCTGCGTGAACTGCAGCGGCGGCACAATCTCGCCTTCCTGTTCATCAGCCACGATCTCAGGGTCGTGCGCGCGCTCGCCAATCACGTGGTGGTGCTGCGGGACGGCGTCATCGTGGAACAGGGCCCGGCCGAAGAACTGTTTTCAGCACCCAGGACCGACTACACCAAGGCGCTCATCGCCGCAGCGCTTCACCTGCAGACAGCGCCCAAAGGCGTGGTCCGGCAGTAGCCATGCCGGCGCTGGCGCTTTTTCTCACGAACTGGCCGGCCGAGGTGTGGCTCGCAGCCATGCGCCGCGCCGATCCCGCCGCCGACGTGCGCGTCTATCCGAACGAACTCGGCCGCATCGACGACATTCACTACGCCGTCGCCTGGTTGCCGCCCGCAAATTCCCTCGGCTCCCTGCCCAATCTCAAGGCGGTATTTTCGCTGGGCGCCGGGGTCGATGCCCTGCTTGCCGACCCTACCCTGCCCGCCGTGCCGCTCGTGCGGGTGGTGGATCCGGACCTCACCATGCGCATGAGCGAATATATCGTCATGCATGTTCTGATGCACCACCGGCAGCAGAAGCGCATCGAGGCCAATCAGCGGCGAAAGATCTGGGATTCGTTTGCCACTCATGCAGCAGACGCCCTCACGGTGGGCATCCTCGGTTTCGGGGTCATGGGCCGCGATGCCGGCGAGAAGCTGCGCCACCTCGGTTTCAAGGTCGCGGGCTGGAGCCGAACTGCGAAACTGGCGTCAGGGATAGCAACCTTCGCCGGCCGGGAGGAGCTCGACGCCTTCCTGGCCTCGACCGACATTCTCGTCTGCCTGTTGCCGCTGACACCCGACACCGCAGGAATCATCGACCGCACCTTGATCGAAAAGCTGCGGCGCAAGGGGCCCTTCGGTGCGCCGGTCCTGATCAATGCCGGACGCGGCAGGCTCCAGCGCGAGGCAGATATCCTCGCAGCACTCGATGCCGGAACGCTCCATGCCGCATCGCTCGACGTATTCGAAACCGAGCCGTTGCCTCAGACGAGCCGGCTGTGGCTGCATCCGCGCGTCTATGTGAGCCCGCATGCGGCGGCCGATTCCGATCCGGACGTCATCGCGCGCTATGTGCTTGGCCAGATCCGCAGGTACGAATTCGGCCAGGGACTGAACAACGTCGTCGACCGCAAGCGCGGATATTGACTCCAAGAAACTCGGTGCGGGTTGTTACCGCCGCCTGATGCTGGTGACGTCGCCGGCCGACGAGGCGAGGCGCGCCATAGCCTCGCTGGCAAGCTCGAGGGCTACCCGCATGTGATGGCCGCTGGCGTGCAGCAGCTGCTCCGTGTCGACCATGATCGCCACGTGACCATCCCAGAAGATGAGATCGCCGCGCCGGAGCGAGCCATAGTCATTCAACTGCGTACCCAGTCTCGCCTCCTGCATGTCGGTGTCGCGCGGGCAGCCGAGCCCCGCGGCCTGCATGGCGGTCTGTACGAGGCCGGAGCAATCAAGCCCGCGCTGGGTCTTGCCGCCCCACAGATAAGGGACGTTGAGAAACTCCTCGGCGACAGCGACGAAGTCGTCCTCCGCCTTCCCGAGCGGCTTGAGGTGCGGCGCATACAGGAAACGCCCGCCTGCGGTTCGGGCGAACCTGCCTTCCTCGCCGACGACCTCGACCACGGCGTTCATCGGGACGCTCGTTTCCGGCAGAGCCTTCACGTCCGGGGCGACATACAGGAAGGTCGCCGGGACGGCGACCCGGTGGGTGGGGCGGGTCAGATGGCGCGTCAAGCTGGAGGCCGGCGCATAACCTACGTAGCCGTCGCGATCGGCTTTGAGCCAGGACCAGCCTTCGGAAGTTGTTTCGAACACCAGGACACGCTCGCCCAGCAGCAGCTCGGTTTGCCGCGTCGCGTCGGGGCGTGGCGCTGCGTGCAGCGTCACTACCGGCTCAGCAACCTCCTGCGGTTCGCCGCCCACGAACCGGGCGGCCTCCACCCTGCCGCTGAGCGCCTCATCGGCAAGATCGGGCCGAAAGGCGTTGAGCCGCGGATCAAGTTTGGCATCGCCCATGGCTATTCTACCGCGCGATCATGGCGATGGTGTCGGCAAGCCGCTCGAGGTAGAGGGCGCCTTTCACGGTGCGTTGCACCAGCACGTTACGGCGGTCACGCTCGTCGCGGCGGCGCCGCAGCAGCTCGTGCTTGCCCATGGAATCGAGGGCGCGCGTGATCACCGGCTTGGCGACACCGAGCTTCTTCGACAGCTCACGCACCGTGTGCGGCGGCGCCTCCAGATAAACCGTGAGCAGGATCGTCATCTGGCGGGCGGACAAATCGGGCTCATTGTCACGCACGATGTGCAGGTTCACATCATGCCAAAGCTTCAACGCCGCGCCGGTCGTCACTTCGCGCGCCATCGCCCGCACTCCCCTGGGCAAACATCGTTTCGGTAGCGTTTCATTCTGGCGCCTGGAGCGCCAAAGCGCAAGCACGCTTTCAGCCGTAGCGCGCGGCGAGCAAGGCATAAAGAGTGCGCGCTCCCTGAACTTCGCCGCCGAAAGGCCGCCCCGGCCGGGCAGCCGGCGTCCAGGCAAAAATGTCGAAGTGTGCCCAGATCGCCGCGCGCTTGACAAAACGGCGCAGGAACAGGGCAGCGGTTACGGAGCCGGCATAGCCGCTCTCCGAGGCGTTGCTAACGTCGGCAAATTTCGATTCAATGAGACGGTCATATGGCATCCACAGCGGCATCCGCCAGAGCGGATCGTTTTGGCTGGCGGCGTGACGGATCAATTCGGCGGCAAATGTTTCATTGTCGACGTAGAACGGCGCCAGATCGGGACCTAGCGCCACACGCGCCGCTCCGGTCAGGGTCGCCATGTCGACGAGAATTTCAGGCGCCTCTTCATCGGCCAGCGCAAGTGCGTCCGCAAGAATGAGACGGCCTTCGGCATCGGTGTTGCCGATTTCGACAGTTGCTCCACCGCGGCTTCGCAGCACATCGCCCGGACGGAAGGCATTGCCGGCAATCGAGTTGTCAACGGCGGGTATGAGCACGCGCAGGCGCACCCGCAACCTGTGCGCCATCACCATTTCCGCCAACGCCAGCACGTTGGCCGCGCCGCCCATATCCTTCTTCATGAGCAGCATGCCGGAGGCCGGCTTGATGTCGAGGCCGCCGGTATCGAAGCACACGCCTTTGCCAACCAGCGTGACCCTGGGAGCGGCAGCCCGGCCCCAGCTGAAGTCAATGAGCCGCGGGCCGCGCGGCGACGCCTGGCCAACGGCATGGATCATGGGGAACTGCCGCTTCAGCGCCGCCCCACGCGTGACCTTGAAGCGTGCGCCGTGGCTCGCGGCAAGTTTGCGCGCTGCCGCCTCGAGTTCGGCAGGACCCATATCGGAGGCCGGCGTGTTGATCAGATCACGGGCGTTGTGCACCGCCCCGGCAATACGCAAAAGCTCGGCACGGTCGGCGCGCGCCGGACAAACAAGGGCCGCGGCACTGGCGTTGGACTTCTTGTAGCGATCGAATGCGTAGCTATCGAGCAGCCAGCCGAGCGCAATCAGGCGCGATTCAGGCGCTGCCTGCGTCCAGGCGGTAGGAGCCGGGCGGAAGCTGGCGGGCGAGCCGCGCCACCTGGAAGGGATCCGACCGGCCAGCCTTGGCATCGAAGCCGAAGAGAACCCTGGTTGCAGAGCCGCGGGCGTCGGTCAGAACAAGATGAGATCCGGGTGCGGCGGAATACTTCTGCCGTCGCGCCTGCGCGGCTTCCGGCGCCGGCAGCGATTTCAGAAGCGCGGACAACCCCGAAGGTTCGCAGAAAAGGATCGGCACAGCACCCTTCCCGGGGGGAAGGAGAATGCGGTCAGGACGTTGCATCCCGGTCCTGTACAGGATGCAGCGCGCGTATGGTTAATGGTTTGTTGAGGGATATCCGGGAAAATTGCCGCGAGGGCCACGTTCCCGTGGCTTGGCTGGGGAATAAAAGTCGATGGAAAGCGTCACGGCGGCGCTTCGGTCGCGATTGCGCCTGTTTTCCGCACTGGGCCTGGCGGCCTTCGCCGTCCTGGCGCTCAGCGGCTGTCAATCTGCCTCCATGCTCGGCAAAGGCGGCGGTGATGCGCTGATCACCGGCTCCACCGGGGAGCCATCGTTCAAGGAAACGTCGGCAGCCGCCAAACGCTGGCAAGCGGACCCTGGCGATATACAGGCCGGGCTGCGCTATGCCTCGATGCTCAAGAACATGCAGCAAAACGGCAAAGCGCTGGACGTTCTGGCCGAGCTTGCCAGGCGCAATCCTCAGAACGGCGAATTGCTCGCGATGTACGGCAAGGAACTGGCGGAAGCGGGGCGGGGCAAGGAAGCCGCTGAAGTGCTCAAGCCCCTTGCCGCCAGCGGCAAGGCGGACTGGAAGGTCCATTCTGCGCTTGGCTCCGCACTCGATCAGCAAGGCCAGCATGCCGAGGCCCGCCAGGCCTATCAGATGGCGTTGCAGCAACGTCCGGAAGAGATCTCGGTTCACAACAATCTTGGCATGTCGTTCGCACTCGAGGGCAACCTCAAGGAGGCCGAGAACACGCTGCGCCGGACGGCGGCACTACCCGCGGCGGCGCGCCAGCCACGCGTCCGCCAGAACCTCGCCCTGGTGGTCGGCCTGCAGGGAAGGTTCGATGAAGCGCGCGAGATCGCCAGCAAGGATCTGCCACCGCAGCAGATCGAAGCCAATATGGCCTATCTCAAGAGCATGTTGGCCCAGCCCAACACATGGCAGCAACTGAAGCCGCACGCGGACGGTGCTGCAGGCAGCGGCTGACGACGAGACTATCGCAGCCGGTCTGTCCGTCGCCGAGACTTGCAAATCACGCGGATGTTCGCAGCGGCACCGACGATCGAGTTCCCCGTTCCCCAGTCGGTTAATTAAAAGTCTGATCGTCAAGGTTTGAAGGAGCAAGCGGGAGGCGCTGGCGCTGCGGTCGAGCGCAAGAAATCGTGGCAGATCTTGTACCGGCGCAAGGCCAGGCTGCGGCGCGGCTGATTTGTGCCCCATGGCGCAGGCACTAACTGCCTAATTCCGGATATCCATGACCAGGATCGCCGAGGGTCCGAGGATCACGATGAAGATCACCGGCAGAAAGAACATGATCATCGGCACCGTCAGCTTGGGCGGCAATGCGGCGGCCCGGCGCTCGGCCTCCTGCATGCGGGCGTCGCGGTTTTCCTGGGCGAGCACGCGCAACGCCGTGCCGAGCGGCGTGCCGTAGCGCTCGGACTGGATGAGCGAGGTAACGACCGACTTGACCGTCGGCAGGCCGGTGCGTTTACCGAGGTTCTCGAATGCCTTGCGCCGGTCCTGCAGATAGGAAAGCTCGGCGTGGGTCAGCGTCATCTCCTCGGCGAGCGGCACCGACTGCGAGCCGATCTCGCGGGCTACCCGCTGGAGCGCAGGCTCGATCGCCATGCCCGACTCCACGCAGATGAGCATCAGGTCAAGGGCGTCCGACCAGGCGCGTTGAATTGACTGCTGCCGGCGCTGAATCTTGTTCTTCAACAGAACCCCCGGCAGATACATGCCGGCCACCAGCCCGATCAGCGTCGACACGATACGCATCTGCGAGGGGATGCGATCGGCAAAGAAGGTCGAGGTATAGATGAACACGATGAGGGCCAGCAGCACCGGCGTTACGAGCCGCACCGCGAAGAACATCAGCAGATGACGCTCGCTGCGCAGGCCTGCCTGACGCAATTTGGTGCGGGTCGCCTCGGCTTCGAACACCTGCCGCAAATTCAGCCCTTCGACCAGCTGCAGCAGCATGCCCTTGGGCTTTTCGCGCAGGCGCGTTTCGCCGGCGGCGAGATTGGCCTTGTGGTGGCTGCGCAAGCGATCGCGCTCCTGGGAAACAAGCTTCATGCGCGAGCGCAACCGGTCGCCCTGCAGCATCGGCGCGGCGACGCTGAGCACCGTGGCGAATACCGAGATGGCGACCAGCAGGGCAATCGCCCGGTCGGGCTGCAGAAGGGCGTCGATCAAATCATACATGTGCGGGAAGCCTTGCTGGCGATCAGAAGTCGAAATTGATCATCTTGCGCATAACCAGAACGCCGGTACCCATCCAGAGACCCGATCCGACGAGCAGGATATTGCCCACGCGGGTCTCCCACAGCGGCGTCAGATACTCGGGGTTAAGGACGGCCAGGGCGGCGGTGATGCAGAACGGCAGGGCGCCGATGATCATCGCCGACGACTTCGCTTCCTGGCTGACCGCCCTGATTTTCGCCTTCATGCGCTTGCGGTCACGCAGCACCTTGGAAAGGTTGCTTAACGCTTCGGCGAGATTGCCGCCCGCCTTGCTCTGGATCGCCATGACGATGGCGAGAAAGTTCACTTCGGCCAGCGGCATGCGTTCGAACATCCGCTCGATGCCCTGATCGATAGTGATGCCGACGCGCTGGCCCTCGACGACTTCGAGGAACTCCGGGCCGACCGGCGGCGGAGTTTCGGTAGCGATGACTTTCATCGCATCGGTCACCGGCAATCCGGCCTTGAGACCGCGCACCATGACGTCGATTGCATCGGCGTATTCGGTGAGAAACGTCTGCTGCCGGCGCTTGCGCAGGAAACCCAGCAACCAGCGCGGCAGGCCGAGCCCGCCGGCAAGGCCGGCGCCGGCGGCGACGAACCAGGGGACGCCGACGAGCCACACGACTGCCGCGACGATTGCGCCAAAGCCCAGGGAAACGAGCCAAAACGTGCGGACGCCGGTCTCCAGCCCGGCCTGGGACAGCATGATCCGCAGGGTGATCTTGCGCTTGCGGCTCCTGGCATCATCTTCGATCTGCTTGAGAGATTTCCTGCAGCTGCTTGCGCCGGGACGTGCTCGCATCCTCGGCCATGAGGCGCTGGGCGAGGCTGACCTTCGGCTGGCTTCTCGACTTCTCGGAAAGCACCGCCAGACGCCTGGCGCCGCTGGGCCGGGCACCGAAATAGGGAAACAGCAAGGCAATCATCGCGGTGCCGACCGCGACAAATACCAGGATCATGAACACCAGCTGGCCGGAACCTTCGCCGAAACATCTTTGGCCTCTCTCCCTAGCGCAGCGCTAATCCTGCTCGTTGTGCAGTTCGGCCTGTTCGAGCGCTTCCGCCAGGCGCCGCTCCTCATTGAAGTACCGCGCCCGGTCCCAGAAATGCGGCCGGGCAATTCCGGTCGAGCGGTGGCGGCCGATGATCTTGCCGTTGGCATCTTCACCGATCACTTCGTAGAGGAAGAGATCCTGGGTTATGATCACGTCGCCTTCCATGCCCACCACCTCGGTGATCTGGGTGATGCGGCGCGAACCGTCACGCAATCGCGCCGCCTGGATCACGACGTCGATGGAGCCGACGATCATTTCCTTGATGGTCTTGGAGGGAAGGGCAAAGCCCCCCATGGTGATCATGGATTCCAGACGCGACAGCGCCTCGCGCGGGCTATTGGCGTGAACCGTGCCCATGGAGCCGTCGTGACCGGTATTCATGGCCTGGAGCAGGTCGAATGCCTCCGGTCCGCGCACCTCGCCCACGATGATGCGCTCCGGACGCATGCGCAGGCAGTTCTTTACCAGGTCGCGCATGGTGATTTCACCTTCACCCTCGAGGTTGGGCGGCCGCGTCTCCAGCCGCACGACGTGCGGCTGCTGCAGCTGCAGCTCGGCGGCGTCCTCGCAGGTGATGACGCGTTCATCGGCATCGATATACGCCGTCAGGCAGTTGAGCAGCGTCGTCTTGCCGGAGCCCGTGCCCCCGGAAATGAGGACATTGCAGCGCACCCGGCCGATGATGCCGAGGATGGTCGCGCCGTCCGGCGTTATCGAGTTCAGCCTGACGAGGTCGGTGAGCTTGTAGCGGTCCTTTTTGAACTTGCGGATCGTCAGGGTCGGACCGTCGATGGCAAGCGGCGGCACGATCACGTTGACGCGCGAACCGTCCGGCAGGCGGGCATCGCAGATGGGGCTCGCCTCGTCGACACGCCGGCCGACTTGGCTGACGATGCGCTGGCAGATATTCAGGAGCTGTGCGTTGTCGCGAAACCTTACGGACGTCCCCTGGGTCTTGCCCGAAACCTCGATGAAGGTGGTGGTGGCGCCGTTGACCATGATATCGGCGATGTCGTCACGGGCAAGCAGCGGTTCGAGTGGTCCATAGCCGAGAACGTCGTTGCAGATGTCCTCAAGCAGCTCCTCCTGCTCGGCAATCGACATCGCGACATCCTTGAGAGTGATAATCTCATTGACGATGTCGCGGATCTCTTCCCTGGCGCTGTCGCGATCGAGCTGGCCGAGCTGGGTCAGATCGATGGCGTCGATCAGCGCGTTGAAGATCGTGCTCTTGATGTCGTAGTAGCTGTCGGAGCGTTTCGGCGCCGGCCGCGGCGCCGCCGGTGGAGCCGGTGATGGCGCGGTCTGCGGCGCCCGCATCTGGCCGTTGCCATTGCCGATGCCGAGCGAGGGAATCTGCCCGGGCGTAGCGCCGGCGGCCGCCGGTGACGGCGGGAAGGCCGGCGGCACCGGCATGGCATCCGGCGGGTGCGGGGCCTGCCCCTCGGTTCTCTTACCGAACATTTACTTCTTCCTCAGGGTGGGCAGCTTGGCGGCAAAGCTGAACAATGAACGCTTGACCGGCTTGGGTGGCGGTTCGCGACCGACCAGCGCCTCGGCGATCAATGCGAACGCATCGGTGGCTTTCGACTTCGGCGCCAACTCGGCGATCATCTGGCCGTTGCTCGAGGCGGTGCCAAAAACCTGGGCATCGAAAGGAATGACGGCGGTGGGCACAACACCGAGCGCCTTGGCAAACTCGGCAGCCGGAATCTCCGGCCGTTTCGCGACGCCCACCTGGTTGAGAATGAGGCGTGGCATCCGGTCGTTGGGCCGCGATGCTTTAAGCTGGTTGACCATGTTGCGGGCATTGCGCAGGCAGGCGAGCTCCGGCGTCGCCGTTATGAGAAGCTCGTCGGCATGGATCAGGGTGTGCTTGGTCCACGGCACCCAGATGTTCGGCACGTCAACCACGATATAGGGCACGCTCTGGCGGACGACATCGAGAATCGCCTCGATGGCGGGAATATCGATGTGTATGTCGCGGTCGACGACTTCGGAACTTGCCAGCAGACTGAGCTTGTCGCCGCACTTGGTAAGCATGCGATCAAGCAGCGTTGGATCCATTCGCTCGGGTGAGCTCAGGGCATCGGCAATGCCGGCGCCGCCTTCCAGATTGAAGTTGAGACCGGCGGTGCCGAAGGCGAGATCGAGGTCGGTTATGATCGTGTCGGTGGCGAACTGGCGCGACAGCATCCACCCGACGTTGTGAGCGATCGTGCTCGATCCGACCCCGCCCTTGGCGCCGACGAAGGCGACGATGCGGCCTACCGGCCGCGCCTTGGGATCGCGGTACAGCCCGGAAATCGATTCGATCACCTGCAGCTGACTCACCGGCGCCACGAGATATTCGCCCACTCCCTGACGCACCAGCTCGCGATAGAGAATGACGTCGTTGACATGACCGATGACGATGACTTTGGTGGCCGCGTCGCATACCTGAGCAAGCTGATTGAGCTCGAGCATCAGGTCGTCGCCATGGGCGCTCGACTCGACGACCAGCAGGTTGGGTGTCACGGCGCCCGAGTAGGCCTGAAAGGCGCCCATGATGCCGCCCATGTGCATGGTGGCGTGGCAACGCGCCAGGCGCCGGTCCGCGGCGACCATCTGCATGACTTGGAGGGTCCGATCGTCAGTGCAGTGGATGCTGATATTGATGCGCGGGATGACCGCCACCACGGCGGCATGATCCATGGCAACATCGTCGACGGGCAGTGTTTGATTCATGTTTTCAACCTTCGCGCTAAGATGTCGCTACTGTTTCGCGACGTCCGCTACCTGGGCGTCTTCGGCATCGCCGGCTTCGGTGGCGGTCGATTTCGGCTTGCGGTAGTCAATGAACATCTTGTTGCGCCGCATCGGATCGCGCGGCGTCATGGTACGCGGCGTCACAAAATCATCCGGGTTGGCGACGACGGCGGCGATGTTCTGCTGGTGGGCACAGCCGAAATTTGCCGGCGGCTCGTTGAGGCCCGTGTGAGTCAGATTGTCGGACCAGTCGCCGCATTCGTTGGTGACCGCGAACGCACTGTGAAAGCTCAGAAGGATCGGCGCCCCCTTGGCGCCGGAATAGCGTTGATGGACGATCGCTGGCGGCGGTATGCCCTGGTCGATCAGCAAGTGCGTAATGCGGCCGGAGGTCGCGTTCACAGCCGGCGTGCCGCTCGGTCGCTCCACTACAACCCGGTCGGCGCCCCTGGCGATGGCCTCCTGGGCAAAACGGACGATTGCATCTTCCTGCCGTTGACCCAGCCGGCCGCGGGCGGCAACTTCAAGCCGCACGGTGCCGCTGGCCACTTCGATGGGATGGCGCTCGTAGTGCAACGCCGGAACGTAAGCGTCATCGAAACCAGGCTGGAAAGGCCGACAGCCGACGACCGCCAGCGTGAGCAGCAGCGGCAACATGCCGAAGGTGCGGGGGGACGATTTAAGCCTGAGCATGACTTTCAACTCCTTGACTCGCGCTACTCAACGATGAAGCCGACGTTGCCGTGATAGACGCCCTTGGGTCTGAGACCGGAGGTCCCGTAAATCTTGTTCAAGCGGCCCAGAAGAATTGTCTGGAGATCCGTAGGAACGTTGAACCGGTCGAGCGGCGTGGCGAGCTCCCTCTCGTTGACCGGATCGACGATGTAGGGTGTCACAATGACGACCAGCTCCGTTTCGTCGGCCTGAAAATCGCGGCTGCGGAACAGTGCGCCCAGCACCGGCAGGTTCTTCAGACCCGGGATTCCATTGATGTGCTGTTTCACCGAATCCAGGATGAGTTCCGGCCATTACCATCGAGCCGCCGCTGGGCAGCTCAACGGTCGTTTCCGCCCGGCGCACCTTGAGCGCCGGAATGGCGACGGAGGCGCTGCCACTCGGGACAATCAGGGCGTTTTCGTTCGACAGCTCGCTCACTTCGGTATTGATGCGCAGCGAGATCAGCCCCTCCGACATGACTACCGGTGAAAAGCCGAGGCCGACACCGAAAGGTTTGAACTCGATGGTCACCTGGTCGGTATCGGTGCCGACCGGAACCGGAAACTCGCCACCGGCCAGGAATTTCGCCGATTCCCCGGAGATGGCGGTGAGCGTCGGCTCAGCGAGCGTGCGCAGCAGACCGTCGCGTTCCAGGGCGCGCACGACCGCGGCGAAGTCATCGTCGTAGGAAACCCCAATACTGCTGGCGTTCAGGGGTCCGATGGAGGAGAGCGAAAACGGGTTCACGTTGAAGAAATCTACGGTGAGGTCGCCGACGGAGAAGACGGCTTCGGTGTTGATCCCGAACTGCTTCAGGACGTTGCGCTGCATCTCGGCGACCCGCACCTTGAGCATCACCTGCTCCTTGCCGGTGACCGCGACGGTGCTGACCACCTTCTTAGCGTCGCCGGTCAACTGAACCGCCGAGATCCATCGCCTTCTGGGCTTCCGCCGGGTTGGCGGCGACGCCGCCAAGCACCACGTTGTCGTTGATCGTATCGACCGTGATCTTGGTGCCGGGAATGGCGCGCTCGATCAGGCGCTGCAGGGCCAGCGGGTCGCGGGCCACTTCGATGTCGAGCGCCAGTATCTGGCGGCCTTGCTCATCGAAGAAAAACACGTTGGATTGCCCGAGCTGCCGGGCGAACAGATAGGCGCGATTTTGCGTGCGCACGATCGCGTCGACGATGCCAGGATTGCCGACGATCACATCCTTGGCGGCCGCCGGCAGGCGGATGACAAGGGACTTGTTGATACCCATGCGGACGAACTTGGAGGCGCCGGTCGCCATTTCAGCTGAGCCGGCTCCGGCCTGGCGGATGTCCATCGCCATGCCCTGCCAGGCGACAATCACGCCAAGCCCGATCACCAGAAGCGTCCGAATTCTGGCCGCGAGGAGCCGCACACAGCCCGCCGGTTTGAAGTTCATGTATGAGTTGCCCATGGCTGCTGCCCCTATTGCGAGCTGGTTGTGTAGGACTTGACGCCCCAGCGACTGATGGTGATCTCGCTGCCGCTCGAACCCTTGGCGAACCTCTCGGAAAGCTGTGGACCATCATCGCCCAGGACCTTGTTGTCACTTTCGGCGATGCTGCGCAGGGCGAGCGACAACTGTCCTGACGATTCGGCCATCGCAATCACTTCCGCCTGCGCCAGTTCAAGCTCGAGCGTCGCCGTCTTGCCGACGACTACCTGCTCACCCTTCTCATCCTGCTTGAACGTCTGATCGACGGCGAGGACCCGCACGTTGCTCAGCACCGTATCACTCAACTGGCGTTCGCCGCTGCTGCCGCCGGCGAGCTTGCGGGTGAGAATTACGTTGACCCTGTCGTTGGGAAGAATGAAACCGCCGGCGCCGGTCTCGGCGGAGATTCTAACCGAGATGGCACGCCGCCCCTTGGGCAGGATGGCGGCCATGAAGCCTCCGTCATTAGGCTGCACGATCTTCTTTTCGTTGACCGGCTCACCGCTGAACATCGGAATGCGAGCGCGGCCGTTGCTGAACTTTGTCTTGGCATCGGGATTACCCGCCTTGCTGATCATGGTGGGCGAGATCTGATTGGAAGGCCAACTGGTCCAGGAAAGCGAAGCATCGTCGATGCGGTCGCCGATGGCGATGTCGCGAGCGGCGACGAGGACCTCGCCCATCTCGACCCTGCTGATCTCGACGACCTCGGTGCTGGGCTTGTTGAGGAAGCTCTTGGCCAAATAGGCCGCGGTCAGCGCTGATCCGACCGCGAGGCCCAAAACGATAACGCGGGACCTGCTCATATTCCCCCCCCCGACTGACTGACGCGCTGCTTCGCCCGCCGCAAATCAGTCTCGACGGTATTGGTCAAATTAGGGTTAACCGATTGCCCGCATCCACATGGAGCGGGAAATTTCTACTCAGGTGAGGCTTGTCGCCCACCACGTCCTGGGCAATGTCGCGCAGGCGCCAACTGCCAGGGCAACGCCATAGGGGAGGTCCGGCCGCAACGACATCAGCCGGCGCATGAAGGGCAAGTTTTCCGCGTGACCACCGATTTCCATCAACGCTTGCACAAGACTCCAGCCAAGATACGCAATCGCCAGTACACCTCCCGCCAGGGCCGTGTAGACAAGGAAGTGAAGGTCTTGCGGCCAACCCAACCACAGCGCCGCTGCCGCCATCAGCTTCGCATCGCCGCCGCCAAACAATCCGGTAGCGAACAGCGCAAAGCCCAAACACAATACGACCACACCGGCGACCAGATGCCACGACATCTGCTCGACGGGCATGCCCGTTGCCAGGGCGGCGGCAGGAAACAGAAGTGCGATCAGCGCGGTGAGCCAATTGGGAATGCGATAGGTCATGGCATCGCTCACGGCTGCGCCGACCATGAGGAGCAGGAACACGATCAATGTTATCTGACTGGCAAGGATCATGTGCGTCGCCTGCCGTGAGGCAGCCCTTCGGCTTCAATAAGGCGTGACAGTTTTCTCACGGCTGACGTAAATCGGTGGTTAACCGACGCGCCGTAAGCGATAGCACAAAACGAAAGCCGCCGGCGTTGGCCGGCGGCTTCGGAGCCTCCCATATTGTATACGCGAAAGCGCTGGCTCAGTGCTTCCGCGGAAGCGGATTACAGCTGGGCGGCGACCGAGTTGAAGGTACCCTGCAACGCCGTGCCGATGCCCGGCATCACGAGCGCCAGAGCAATACCAGTGGCAGCCGCGATCAGGCCATATTCGATGGCGGTCGCGCCGGCTTCATCCTTCAGAAAACGTACGAGCTTCGTCATGACTTTCTACTCCTTAGCTACTCAACAAGTTGACAGCACCTGGTCTCGCGGCATCGGCTTCGTGCTGAAACCGCGAACCGAGGCGACTATAGGTTTCACAGTTTAACGGTAAGTAAAATTCCAGCTCTGCTGCCTGCAAGCAATTATTCCAAGTAAATATTGTTTCATATCTAGTAAATACAACGACTTCTTGATTAACGCACAGTAAAAAGCAGGAATACTTGCCTGCATTTTATTTCCAATTTTAGCTAACCACCAATAGCTTTGCCATTTTAACTTAATTCCATTCTCGGGTTGGACGCGCAACAGCTCTGTTTGCTGTATGATGGCGCAGCGCGTCGGTGAAAGCACGGCAACCGCTGAGTGGCGGCCCCGGTTACTTCCAGACGAAGACAGTTGGCTTTCCGCCGTTCACCGAAAACGCTCGTGTTCACACCACGACGACTGCGGAATGTAAGCCTTCATTCACCAATTTAGGATCGAATATGCCCCGTGAATGTCGCAGCCGGTCCGTTCTGCACCGCCCTGCGCCATCGATGAGGGGCAAAGCCAAGGGGGCTCTATGCGACATTATCATTTCCGCCGTGCCTGCTGGGGACTGGCGGCCAGCCTCGTTGCCCACATTTTTCTCGCACCGGCAACCCACGCCGAAACCGATGTCACGGTGCAGGCCGATCAGGCCAAGATCCTCAGCATCAGTGGGTCGCCGTCGACCGTGGTGGTCGGCAATCCGATGATCGCTGACGTCTCCATTCAAGGCGAAATACTCGCCGTACACGGTCGCCACTTCGGGTTGACCAATGTGATCATTCTCGACAACCAGGGCAACCAGCTCACCGCATTGCAGGTTCACGTCGTGCGGGAGCGCGACAACAATGTGGTTATCTTCAAGGGTGCGACCGAGGGCAAATATGTCGGTAAATTCTCCTATACATGCGCCCCCAACTGTGAGAGCGCGTTGATGCCGGGCGATGACAACGACTACAATGCCGGCATCGTGGCGCAGATCACGGCCAAGTCCAAAGAAGCGGTGTCCAGCGCCCAATCGCAATAGCCCGCGAGATCGACAGCCATGCTCGCTACAATTGTAGCGATGCCGTTAAGCCTGCTTCATCCTTCCCCTGCTAACGTCCGATAAATTCGCGTAGGACTCGCGCGCTCTTGCCGCGGCCGAAACGAAACGCCGCGGCCGCGCTCGCGTCGCCGGAGACGAAGGGAAGGTGTCAAATGTCGGAGCCAAGGCGAAGCTGCCGGCCATCCCGCCTGTTGCGTTTGCTCAAGCGCGACGAAGGCGCCACGGCGGTGGAATTCGGGTTCGTCGGCATTCCGTTCTTCTACCTCCTGTGCGTGATCTTCGAGACCGGCCTCATGCTGTTCACCGAATACACGCTCGAGAACGGCACGGCGCAGACGGCGCGCCTGATCCGGACCGGCCAGGCGCAGACGGGCGGCATGAGTGCCGCCGAGTTCAAGACGCCAGATATGCGAGAAGATCGTGTTCCTCGACTGCGAGAGCAAGCTCTATGTCGACGTGAGGAAATACGTCGACTTTGAAAGCGTCTCGCCGCCGAGCTCGATCACCACCGACGGCGGCGGCAATAGCGAGATTTCCGACGACATATCCGTCAGTGCCCAGTTCGACATGGGTGGACCGGAAGAAATCGTGGTGGTGCGCGCCTACTATGACTGGAAGCTGTTCGTTCCGGGCATTCCCGGCATGTCCGGCATGGCGAACCTGCAGAACAGCCGGCGGCTGCTTTCGGCGTCGTTCGCCTTCAGAAACGAACCCTACATCGACGCAATAGAGTCGCACAGGAAGAAACTGACATGATACGATTGCCGGACCACGATACCAGCTATGGAGCAGTAGTCCATTACCGGCGCCTCGCGCTCTCGACGGGATTTCCTGGCGAGGTCAGGGCCTGGCGGCAATCGAAATGGCGTTCATCTTCCCGGTGATGGTGATCCTCTATGTCGGTCTCGTCGACATCACCAACCTCGTCTCCCTCAATCGGCGGGTCACGCTCACCGCCAGCACGCTTGCCGATCTGGTGACCCAGATCGACGGCTCAACGACCCAGAGCGAGATCGACGGGATCTTCGAATCGGCACGCTCCATATTCGAACCTCACCCCGTGGAAGGCATTTCTCTCAGCCTGTTTACCTTCAGGGACAACGGCGGCACCGCCGGAACTGCGCTGGCAGTCACAGCAACGGCAACAGCTGCGGCACCCGCCGACCGGCGGCGACGAGATGGAAAGCCTCATGGCAGACGGGAACGACATCGTTCTCGCCCGCGTCTGTTACGACCATCCCGCCATCATCGGCTCGTTCCTGGGATCGGGCGATTTCGAGATCGACGATGAGCTGATGCTGCGGCCACGCCAATCGACCACACTCGAGTGCACCGACTGCCCGACTTCGTAGTCGAAAACCGGGCTCCTCCCTGCCATTTCTGTTGACCTCTTTTCCGTTGGGAGGGAGAAGGCGGACACCATTGCGGGGTCAGCGATACCTTGAGTCTCACCGTTTTTGCTGCGGTTCTGGCCGCGGCAGCGATGCATGCCGGCTGGAACGCCATGCTCAAGATCGAGCTCGACCGTTTGCGGTCGATGTTCATCCTGACCCTGGCGATGGGCTTTTTCGGCCTGGTGATGCTCATGATCTTTCCCTGGCCGGCGCGGGCAAGCCTTCCGTTCGTTATCGCCTCCGGCATCGTCCATTGCGGCTACAAGCTCTTTCTCATCCGTGCCTATTCGGCAGGCGACCTGTCGCAGGTCTATCCCCTCGCGCGCGGCACCGCACCCCTTCTCACTGTGGCAGCCGCTTTCCTGTTCGCCGGCGAAATCCTCCCGCCGCTCACGGCTCTCGGGGTCGCGCTGGTTCTCGCCGGCATCTATGTCCTCGGCATTTACGGCGGCGCACGACTGGCGCAGATGAACCTGCCGGCCGTCGTGTTCGCGTTGGCGACCTCGGTATTCATTGCCGCCTACTCGATCATCGACGGGCTGGGGGTGCGCCAGTCCGGGAGCGCTTCCGGCTACACGGCGGCAGTGTTCGCCATCGATTGCTTGATCTTTTCAAGTTTGGTGCTGCTGTGGCGCGGCCCGGTCGCGGCCGCTGCGGCTCGCTCCGCATTGGCGAAAAGGGCGCCACTGCCGGCGCACTGTCGCTGGGCTCCTACTGGGTCGCGCTGTGGGCCATGACCCAGCGCGCCGATCGGCGCTGTCGCGGCGCTGCGCGAAACCAGCATCTTGTTCGCGATGATTCTCGGTGTCCTGTGGCTGAAGGAGCCGGTCACCGGCTGGCGCGTGCGGCGGCGATCCTGATCGTCGCCGGGGCGGCGGTCATGCGTTACGGCTAGATTCGCCGGAAAAGGTATTCGCCGTAGAGGGTCGACGTATCGCAATGCCGGATTTTTGCACCTTGCCCATGACATTGCGCGGCAGCTCGTCGACGACGAAGATCCGTTTTGGAATCTTGAAGCGGGCCAGGCTGCCGGCCAAGGGCGCTCATCATTTCGCTTTCCGAAGCCGACACACGCGCAACCGTGATCGCGGCTATGACCGCTTCGCCGAGATCGGGGTGGGGCACGCCGATGACGGCGGATTCCACGATGTCCGGCAGCCGGTCGAGGGCCTGCTTCCACTTCCTTCGGGTAGACATTGAGGCCGCCCGAAATGATCAGATCGCGGGCGCGGCCGAGGATCGAGATGCGGCCATCGGCCGCCATCGCACCGAGGTCGCCGGTAACGAAGAAGCCGTCGGCGCGAAAGTCCGTGCCGGCAGGCGTTCGCCAATAGCCCTTGAAGACATTGGGACCGCGAACCTCGATCGTGCCCGTTGCGCCGCGCGGCACCTCGCGACCCTCGCCATCGGCAATTCGGACCGCCACGTCCGGCAGCGGAAACCCCACGCTGCCGGCAACCCGCTCACCATGGTAGGGATTGGAAGCGATCATGCCCGCCTCCGTCATGCCGTAACGTTCGAGGATGGCATGCCCGGTGCGGCGAAGAAACGCCGCATGGATTTCGGCCGGCAGCGGCGCTGAACCGCAAATGAACAGGCGCATCGTGCGGCAGGTGCTGCGGCCGAACGACGGCTCAGCCAAGAGCCGGGTATAGAACGTGGGCACTCCCATCATCACCGTTGCGGACTCCAGGCACTGCATGAGCTCGCCGACATCGAACTTGGGCAGCCAAAGGATCTCGCTGCGTCCGAGGAAGGCCGTATGCAGAGCCACGTGCAGGCCATGCACATGAAACACCGGCAGTGCATGGACGAGAACGTCACCGGGCTCGAAGGCCCACAGGCGGCAGAGCGCCGTGGCGTTCGTCGCCAGGTTGGCGTGGGTGATCATCGCTCCTTTGGGACGCCCGGTGGTGCCCGAGGTGTACAGCAGCCCTGCCAGATCCTCGCCTGTGCGTGGAACCGTTGCGTGGCGCTCGGACTGCGCCGCCGCCAGCCGCGCGAGGCTGCCGCCATCGTCGCGATCGAGGGTTTCGAAGCGCGCTCCATAGCGATCCGGCCAGCAGGCGGATGGGTACCGGCGCGCGCCTGCGAGACAACGATCAGGCGCGGCAGGGCGTCGGAAAAGAAAGTAATCAAGCTCGTGTTGCGTGTAGTCCGGATTGAGCGGATGGTAGGCAGCGCCAGCCTTCAGCGTGGCAAGGTAGAGCGCCACTGCGGCGAGCGATTTGTCCACTTGCGCACTGACCCGGTCGCCGGGCTCAACGCCGCAGGCAACCAGCGCATTGGCGTAGCCGGCATACCAGGCCTGTCGAGCTCCCGATACGAAAGCAGCGGGCGGCCGTCAGGCGCTGCGGAACGCAATCCTGTCGCCGGCAGCACGGAACCGATCCTCCAGAAGTTCGTAAAGATTGCCGCTGGCCAAGGTGCTAAGCATGAGCGTTCCATTTTCTTGCTACATGCCTCAGAATTGCAGCAAGCCAATTCTTCACTAGATAGCTGTTCCCGCCTGGGGTTTCCGGTTTCATGCACATTCTAGAGCGCCAATGAGTGCCGCAACTACGAGGCACGGGCGCACCCTTTCCGTCATCGGGCTGGGCTATGTGGGCCTGCCCGTCGCCACCGCTTTCTCCCGCTCCGGCGTGCCCGTCATCGGCTTCGACACGGACGAAATGCGCGTGGGGGAGTTGCGCGAAGGCAAGGATCGCACCCAATCCATCGACCCTGAGGACCTCGGCCTGGCAACCCTCATCCTGACCACCGAGCCGGCGGCTCTCGGCCGCGCGGATTTTCATATTGTTACGGTTCCCACCCCGGTCAACCGGCACCGGCGGCCTGACCTCGCCCACCTGCATTCGGCATCGCGCACTCTCGGCCGGCATCTCAAGCGCGGCGACATCGTCGTTTATGAGTTCGACCGTCTATCCCGGCGTCACGGAGGACGAATGCGTGCCGTTGCTCGAGAAGGCTTCGGGGCTGAAGTGGAGAACCGACTTTCATGTCGGCTATTCGCCGGAGCGCATCAATCCCGGCGATCCCGATCGCCGCTTCGAGACGATCCTGAAAATCGTCGCTGGCGACAGCCCGCAAACACTGGATATCGTCGATCGGGTCTACCGCTCGGTGGTGACGGCGGGAACGCACCGCGCCCCGTCGATCAAGGTCGCCGAGGCAGCCAAGGCGGTCGAGAATACGCAACGCGATCTCAATATCGCCCTCATGAACGAACTGTCGCAGATCTTCGACAGGCTCGGGATCGACACCCGCGATGTGCTGGCGGCAGCCGGCACCAAGTGGAACTTTCTCAAATTTCATCCCGGGCTGGTCGGCGGGCACTGCACCGGCATCGATCCTTTCTATCTCACGCATGTTGCGGAGAGCGTCGGCTACCCGGCGCAGGTCATTCAGGCCGGCAGACGCACCAACGATGAAATGGGGTTCCATGTGGCGCGCCAGGTGGTACGCCACGTCATGCAGGCCGGGACGAGCAGCGGCACACACCCCGTGGTGACCATCCTCGGGGTAACGTTCAAGGGCGATGTGCCGGATGTGCGCAATACGCGCGTCTACGACATCATTCGTGAGCTGGAGAACTTCGGAATGACGGTCCAGGTCCACGACCCGGTCGCCGATGCGGCAGAATTCCAGCGCGAATACGGCGTCAAACTCACGCCGCTGGAGGAACTGGCGCCGGCGCAGGCTCTGGTGATGGCGGTTCAGCACTCAGCCTTCGTGGCAGGCGGCTGGCCGCTGGCGCTGAAACTCCTCAAGTCCGGGCACGGCTTCATCGCCGACCTGTTCGGCATTCTGGACCGCGAGAAAAAGCCCGAACACGTGACCTTGTGGCGGCTCTAAGCAGGGTTGCGCCACCTCTGAGAAGCCATCAAAGCGCGATACCCCGGTAGCGAGACTGCCTAGGCTGGAAGCAGGTCGATCACGCGCATGACCGCAGGGACGGTTCCCTTGTTAGTGGCCATTTCGTGTGTACCTTTCCCACAGCTATATACGTCGCCACTCTTGCAGGTGAATTTCATGTCTCCCTGAGTGATCTCCAACTCTCCTTCGATCACGGTGCAAACCATGTCATTGGGCATCGCCTCATCTGGCCATGTGGATCCCGGCTGAAACACGGTGTCCGACAGTTGCACTTGTTTGTAAGCGGAGATCATGGAGTCCCGTTTGCCGAGCATTATAACCCGAACACCTGGATGATATTCTTTGCCCTCATCTGGACCATACATCGCCGCCACCGCTGGCGTTCCTAGAGCGACCAGAGGTGTTGCTGCGGCAACTGTCAAACCAAATGCCACCGCCGACCTACGGTTCATGTTTTCCATTGTTTCCTCCGTTGATGATGCTGTGCAAGTTGATGATGCTGTGCAAAAGGAACGCGCGTCGGTTAAACCACTCCTGAGCCGCCTCAGTGTCAAGCAGTCATAGTTAGTGTGGCACTAAGCAGGGTTGCGAGGCTTGGTCAACGCGTCCGAGTCCTCGGGTGGTATTCCCGCGACCTGCCATAAGGCGTCATCTTGATGGCTTCGAGCGCGTAATCGTACTGGTCCGTCCAGCTCTTGTCGATCAGGGCCTGCCCGACCCTCTCGGGCTCAGTGCCGCAAAGGTCGTTGCTTTCAGGAACGCGCGGAGCGCCTAGCCTCGTGCGAAGGCTCCCTTGCCATGCTTCTTTGAGCGGAACCCGGCTCCTGGCCCGAGCGTTAGCTGGCATATGGGAGCCATGAGGAAAGGCGGCCACGCGCTATGTCTGGCAAGGACTCCAGATTGATTATAGGCGCTGTCAGAACATCGATAATCCTTGGGCTGATAATCTGCTCCCTCGTTCTCTCATTCGTGCTCTCTGAGTATTCCGAGGCGAAGCCATTGACTGTGGAAAGCTCGGATTCCTGGCGCGAACTTTCACTGGCAATACATCCCGAACAGTTTCTTCCAACACCTTTTCTGCTCTCAGACTGGCATCAGGATACTGGCAGCGGCGGGTTTCCACCGAATTTTTCCGACGAGCACCCGCTTATTGATGAGTGGGACAGGAGCCCAGATGAAGTGCCATCGGGCATCTGGTCTCGTGTGAATTGCGTGCACTGGCCTTGCTGACTTGCCACTCTCTGTTCCTCTCAGTCAAAGGCCATTTGTGAGAGGCACCTATCGCGGGCCCTGGCCTGGACGCCAAAGGCCCTTGGCGAAATGAAAGCCCCGGCGCGCGAGGGGACACCGGGCCGGGGCTGGTTTTTCTCGACACCCGCGGGTGTTCGGGGGTGAGGCGGGTGTCTCTTTTTGCAACCCCTTAACGCGGCGGCGCGCGAAAGGTTCCAAGGACCCCCCCAAAAAAGCCCCGGCGTTCACCGGGCAGTGACCTTTCAGAATGTCTCGGACTGCCAATCCGCGACCCCGGATAAGCGCAAGGGGCGGGAGATGGTCCCTAACATTTTTTCACCGGGCCGGAACCGACGGCCGCCACCGATGTTTCGATAAAGTTGACCTCCACGAGGCCGGTTCAATGAACTATGACCCGATGCGCGATGGGGACAGGTCGAGAGATGCGCTGTATCCGTTCCAGGGCGGGTATGTTTCCCGAGGGTCGTCAACGCCGTATGTCATCGGTCTGATCGCCCTCGCTATTCTGGCGGTAGTCGGAGTGAGCGTTGTCAGCGTAGATAAGCAAAACGTGCTTTCACAGAAGAACCAGGCCACGAACGAGGCCTCCGGGAGAGGCGGTATCGTTGGCATCAATTGACTGTTCTCATTGACCCGCTGATTTCCCGACCAACGCAGATGGGTCTTTCAAGAGAAGCGCCCCGGTAGATGCGCTGACGCTAGCGCCGCCATGTCCGAGTTGGGTCTTGGATGTGTGGAAACCATTCTGCGAGTCGTTCGCGCGCAGGATGGTTCGAACAGAGTGGTGCTCGCGCATGAATGAGCCGTCAAGCCGCAAGTTCGATTCTTTTGTTGCGCGCTGACGATTGGTTCCGGCGAGACAGATTCCGCTTACCGGAAAATGCATCAAGTGATTGCGAGGGCGGTCTTTCGTCGTGGCGGCGGAAACGCCTTGTCGAGCGCCGCCAAATCCGCCTCATCGAGCGCCAGATCGGCCGCGGCGGCGTTGGCCCTCACCCGGTCGGCATGGGCCGATTTGGGGATCGCGATCGTTCCGGGCAATCGCAGGAGCCAGGCGAGCGCCACGGCGGCAGGCGTCGCCCCGTGCTTTCGGGCCAGCGGCTCGAGCGCCCGATGCCGGACGAGAGTCCCCTGCCCGAGCGGGCAATAGGCCATGACCGCAATCCCGGCTTTCGCGCAATCCGGAACGAGCTGCCACTCGATGCCGCGTTCGCCCAGGTGATAGAGGACCTGGTTGGCAGCGCAGCTCCCGCCGGCGGGCAGCCGGGCCAGCTCCGCCATATCGGCGACGTCGAAATTGCTGACGCCCCAGCTTCTGATCTTGCCGTCCTGCTTCAGCCGCTCGAACGCCGCCACCGTCGCGGCCAGCGGGTGGCCGCCGCGCCAATGGAGCAGGTACAGGTCGATCCGGTCGGTGGCGAGGCGCTGCAGGCTGCGTTCGCAGGCGGCAAGCGTTCCTTCGCGGCTGGCGTTGTGCGGATAGACCTTGCTGGTGATGAACACCTCGTCGCGCCTGCCGGCGACCGCTTCGGCGACCACTCTTTCCGCCTCACCCTCGCCATACATTTCGGCGGTATCGATCAGAGTCATGCCCAGATCGAGCCCGGCCCGCAGGGCGCGCACTTCCTCGGCCCGGTGCGCCGTCCTTTCGCCCATCCGCCAGGTGCCAAGGCCCAGCGCCGCTACCGTCTGGCCGGACCTGAGACTCACAGTTCGCATTGCGCTCCCCGGTATATACACCACGACGAAACATGAATTAGCATGAACCCGGGCGATCGAGGACCCCGGGACGGAATCAATGCGCATCGGATTTGCCGGAGTGGGCCGCATGGGCCGCGGCATGGTACTGAACCTGCTCAAGGGTGGACACAGCGTGCGGGTGATTGCCCACCACAACCGCGAGCCGATCGATGAGGTGGTGGCAAAGGGTGCGGTGGAGGCCACCTCGCTCGCCAACCTCGTTGAAGGCGCGGAGGTGGTCATGCTGTGCCTCAGCGACTCGCCGAGCGTCGAGCGGATCGCCGCTGCCATGAAGCCCCATATGCGCCGTGGCCAGACCCTCATCGACACGACGACAGCGCACCCGGCATCGACGCGCCGGCTGGCGCGCGAATTTTCCTACATCGGAGTTTCGTTCATCGACGCGCCGATGACGGGAGGCCCGGAAGAAGCGCAGGCCGGCGAAGCCGGCGCGCTGGTCGGCGCCGACGCGGAGGACTTTGCGGCGATGGCGCCGCTGATCGGGTGTTATGCAAGCCGCATCGTTCACTTCGGGCCCGTCGGAGCCGGGCACACGGCCAAGCTGATCAGCAACTATCTGGTGTGCGGCATGGTGGCGCTCATCGCCGACAGCTTCAACACGGCCGTGCGGGCCCACGTCGAATGGGACAAGCTCTATGACGTGATGCTGGCCGGATCGGGGAATTCCGGCGCCTTGCGGAAAATCGTCGGCCCGGCAATCAACGGCGACTTCAACGGCTACAAATTCTCGATCGCCAACGCAGCCAAGGACCTTGGGTACTTCTGTGAAGTGGCGGAGAAGCTGCATCATCTCTCGCCGCTCGCGGTGACGGCGCGGGCGGCACTCGAAGATGCCGTCCATCGTGGCTTCGGCGAGCTCAACGTCAGCCGGCTGATCGATCCGCTCATCGTGTCGAGACACTGACATGGAACTGCTCAACCGGGCGATCACGGCCATCGAAGAGGAAGGCGCCTTCGCCGTTCTCGACCGCGCTCTGGCGCTCGCGGCGGAGGGCAAGCCGATCATCAACCTCGGCATCGGCCAGCCCGACTTCAGCCCGCCACCGCACGTTCTCGAGGCGGCTGCCCAAGCGGTGCGGGACGGGCCGCACGGCTATACCTCACCGGTAGGAATTGCACCCTTGCGCGAGGCGGTCGCGGCGCGGGTGGCCGCGCGCTACAACATCCCGATCGATGCCGACCAGATCGTCATCGTGCCGGGCGGCAAGGTCACGTTTTTTTTCGCCTGCATGCTGTTTGGCGGCCCCGAGACCGAGATACTCTATCCCGATCCGGGTTTCCCGCCCTATCGGGAGGCGGTGCGGGCAGCAGGCTCCAGAGCCAGGCCCTATCCCATCCGCGAAGACTACGACTTCGGCTTCGACGCCGACGAAGTCCTGTCGCTCATCACTCCGCAATCGCGCTTGCTGATCCTCAACAGCCCGGCCAACCCGACGGGCGGGGTGGTGGCGCGCGGATGAGCTGGACAAGCTGGCGCACGGCCTGGCCGACCACCCGCAGGTGGCGGTGCTATCGGACGAAATCTACAGCGAACTGGTTTTCGACGGCGCCCAGTTCGCAAGCCTGCTCGAGTATCCGGAGCTGCGGGAGCGCACCATCCTGCTCGACGGCTGGTCGAAGACCTATGCCATGACCGGCTGGCGGCTGGGCTTCGGCGTGTGGCCGAAGCCGCTCGTCCAGCATGTGCGCAAGCTCATCACGGTCGACCATTCGTGCGTAAGTGTCGCGACACAGGCCGCGGGGCTCGCCGCCATCACCGGCCCGCAGGATGCGGTTCAGCTTATGCGGCAAAGCTTCGCCGAACGCCGCGATGTGGTCGTGAAGGGCCTGAACCGGCTTCCCAACGTCACCTGCCGCACGCCGGGAGGCGCCTTCTACGCCTTTCCCAACGTGAGCGGCACCGGGTGGAAGGCGCGCGAGCTCACCCGCCGCCTGCTCGAGGAAGTCTACGTGGCGCTGGTGCCGGGCGAAAGCTTCGGCGCCAACGGCGCCGGCTATATCCGGCTCTCGTACGCGGCGAGCCTGGCCGATATCGAGGAAGCGCTGGCGCGCATGGCGCTGTTTCTGGTCACCGCGCGTCCCTGAGATCCGGAGAAGATCGGCCATGCCGAGGTTCGCCAAGGGGCACGAGGCGGTACCTGGCATGGCCGCAGGTCAGGGCTCGCAGCCCGGCGGGGGGTGCCGGGGCTGCAACGTCAATTACTAGCGAGAGCGCGCGACGGTCTAATGACAGGCTGACAACGGCAGGCAGACAATCAGGCGCTGATACGGCGGTCACATTCGAGCACCGCGTTCAGCAACACCTGGGCGCCGGCCGAGCACTCATCGAACGACGTCGATTCGGCCTCGTTGTGGGAGAGCCCCCCGAGACAAGGCACAAAAACCATGGTGGTGGGTGCGGCCCGGGCGATGTAAGCCGCATCATGGCCGGCGCCCGAGGCCATGTCGCGCGTGGTGAACCCCGCCTTGGCGGCCGCGAAACGCACGCAGTCGATGAGAGCCGGATCGAATTTGACGGCGGGCGATTCCCAGATGCGTTTCTCCTCAAGCTCCAGCTCGAGGTCGGCGGCGATTTTGGGCAGGGCTGCGGAATACTCCCGTTCCATCGTGTCGAGGACATCGTCGTCGGGATGCCGCAAGTCGACCGTGAAGAATACTTCGCCGGGAACGACGTTGCGGCTGTTGGGGCGGTTTTCGATGAGGCCTACCGAGGCGACGCCGGGAAGATGGCGCATGCCGACGCCATGCACCGCTTCGATCATGCGCGCGGCGCCCAGCAGGGCGTTTTTGCGCAGGTTCATGGGAGTTGCTCCGGTGTGCGCTTCCTGACCGCGGACCGTCACTTCATACCAGCGCATTCCCTGTACGCCGGTGACGACGCCGATCGTCTTGTTTTCAGCCTCCAGAATCGGCCCCTGCTCGATGTGCAGCTCGAACATCGCCTGGAACTTCACCGCGCCGGCCCCGGTCGTGCCGCGATAGCCGATGCGCTGCAGTTCTTCTCCGAATTTGGCTCCCTGGCGGTCTTCGCGGGCATAAGCGTATTCCGGCAGTGAACACCCCGGCGTAGACGCCGGAAGCCAGCATGGCGGGGGCAAAGCGCGAACCCTCTTCGTTGGTCCAGTTGACGATCATCACCGGCGCATTGGTCTCATAGCCGAGGTCGACCAGCGTGCGCATGGCTTCGAGCGCTCCCAGGACACCCAGCGCGCCATCGAACTTGCCGCCGGTCGGCTGGGTGTCGAGATGCGAGCCCATGGCGATCGGCAGCGCGTCGGGATTTTTCCCGGCGCGCACCGCAAACATGTTGCCGACCTCGTCAACGGTAAGCGTGCAGCCAAGCTTCTCGCATTCGCGCTTGAACCAATCCCGCACCTTCTTGTCGTCGTCGGTGAGGGTCAGCCGCTTGATGCCACCCTTGGGGGTGGCGCCGAACTGCGCCGTCTCCATGAGGCTGTCCCACAGCCGCTGCGGATTTATGGTCAGATTCTGCCCGGCCGACATCATCCTACGGCGTCACTTCGGCGCGCTCTACGGGACGAGGGGCAGTGAGCTCCCGGTACGTGGCGT
The DNA here is from genome assembly GCA_963780765.1 of uncultured Alphaproteobacteria bacterium. Classification (GTDB taxonomy): domain Bacteria; phylum Pseudomonadota; class Alphaproteobacteria; order Rhizobiales; family Aestuariivirgaceae; genus CAWHQZ01. The sequence continues at coordinate 92,301 of CAWADI010000019.1, forward strand.
TCGCCACGTGCACAGGCGGGTTGGCCGGGCGAGCCACGAAGTCGCCGTCTCCCGGTTTGGCGCGCAGGTCGCCCTGCTGCCAGGCAATGCGGCCGCGCGACAGTACCGTTTGCGGGACGCCCTTGCACTCGAAGCCCTCGAACACGTTGTATTCGATCCGGCTCATCTGCTTCGCTGCCGTGATCTTCTTGGTCCCTGCCGGATCCCAGACCACGATGTCGGCGTCGGAGCCCACGGCGACCGCACCCTTCTTCGGGTAGATGTTGAGAATGCGCGCGATGTTGGTCGAGGTCACCGCCACAAACTCCTCCCGGGTGAGACGCCCGGTGTTCACACCCGCCGTCCACAGAACCGGCAGGCGATCTTCGAGCCCGCCGGTGCCGTTGGGAATCTTGGTGAAGTCTTTTCTTCCCATGCGCTTCTGCTGGATGGTGAACGCGCAGTGGTCGGTGGCGACGACGGAAAGCGAGCCTGCCTGCAGTCCGGCCCACAGCGAGTCCTGGTGCTTCTTGTTGCGAAACGGCGGCGACATCACCCGGCCCGCCGCGTGCTCCCAGTTCTTGTTCTGGTACTCGCCGTCGTCGAGCACCAGGTACTGCACCAGGGGCTCGCCATAGACGCGTTTGCCCGCCTGACGCGCCCGGCGGATCGCTTCGTGGGCCTCCTCGCAGGAGGTATGCACGACGTAGAGCGGCGAGCCCGCCATATCGGCGATCATGATGGCGCGGTTCACCGCCTCGCCCTCGACCTCGGGCGGGCGCGAATAGGAATGACCTTCGGGGCCGGTGACGCCGCGGGCCAGCAGGTCCTGCTGCAGGCGAAATACCACGTCGCCGTTTTCGGCATGAACGAGCGGCAGGGCGCCGAGCCCGGCGCAGCGCTGGAAGGAGTTGTAGAGCTCATCGTCGTTGACCATGAGCGCTCCCTTGTAGGCCATGAAGTGCTTGAACGTGTTGATGCCGTAGGTCTTGACGACCGTCTCCATCTCCTCCCAGACCTGCTTCGACCAGCTGGTGACCGACATGTGAAAGGAATAGTCGGTCGCCGCCTTTTCCGACTTGTGACGCCAATTCTGGTAGGCCGCCAGCATCGACTCGCCGGGCGTCGGGATGCACATGTCGACGATCATGGTGGTGCCGCCGGAGAGCGCGGCCCTGGTTCCCGATTCGAAGTCATCGGCCGACACGGTGCCCATGAACATCAGTTCCATGTGCGTGTGCGGATCGATGCCGCCGGGCATCACATAGCAACCGCCCGCATCGATGACCTCGGCGCCCCTCGCCGCTTCGAGCTTCTCGCCGATGGCGACGATTTTGCCGTCGTCGATCAGCACGTCGCCGCGCCGCGAGTGATCGTGGTTGACGATGGTGCCGCCGCGAATGAGCCTGGCCATGGAAGTCCCTTTTCCAGCAGCCGGGGAGCCCTCTGACGAGGGCTCCCCGGTCCGTCTCGTCTTACATCGACTTGGCTGCCTCGGTAACAGCGTGACTGAACGCTCCCGTGGGCGCCTTGGTGATGACCGGATCGGAACCGCCCTTCATCAGCGTGTCCACGGTGCGCTGATAGGCAGCCTCATCAAGCGTGCCGTCCGATCCTTCGGTGAGCTTGTTGATTTCTCCCATCATGCGCACCTGATGCGCCTCCGTCTGGGCGCCGGTCGTGTCGTTCTCAAGCACGATCTTGGCGGCGGCTTCCGGGTTCTGACGGGCCCAGTCCCAGCCCTTCATCGAAGCCCTGACGAACTTGGCCATGGTCTTCACGAAGGCTTCATCCTTGAGCTTGTCCTCCAGGACGTAGAGGCCATCTTCCAGCGTGGCAACGCCCTGATCTTCATATTTGAACACCACGAGGTCTTCCGGCTTCAGCCCGGCATCGATGACCTGCCAATATTCGTTGTAGGTCATGGTCGAGATGCAGTCGGCCTGCTTCTGAATCAGCGGGTCGACATTGAAGCCCTGCTTCAGGACGGTCACTCCGTCGGCGCCGCCGGTGGTCGGAATGTTGAGCTGGCTCATCCACGACAGGAACGGATATTCGTTGCCGAAGAACCATACGCCCAGCGTCTTGCCCCTGAAATCTTCGGGCTTGGTGATCCCCGTTTCCTTGCGGCAGGTAAGCATCATGCCCGAGCGCTTGAACGGCTGGGCGATATTGACCAGCGGCACGCCCTTCTCGCGCGAGGCCAATGCGGAGGGCATCCAGTCGATGATGACGTCGGCGCTGCCGCCGGCGATCACCTGCGGCGGGGCGATATCCGGCCCGCCCGGCTTGATCGTCACCGTCAGGCCCTCATCCTTGTAGAAGCCCTGCTTCTCGGCGACGTAGTAGGCGGCGAACTGGGCCTGGGTGACCCACTTCAGCTGCAGCGTAACGTCTTCAGCCCCGGCGCCAGCGGGGAACGCCGCAGCGGCGGCAGCCGCCAGTATCCATCTCTTCATAAGCTGCTTCTCCTTCCTGTTATGCCATTCGTCCGGCCGCCGTCCGATACGACGGATGCCAAAACGTGACAATGCGCTCGATCAGGGCGAGCGCACCGTAGAAAGCCGACCCCGCCAGCGCCGCCACCGCGATCTCGGCCCAGACCATGTCAAGGCCCAGACGGCCAACCTCCGTGGAGATTCTGAACCCCATGCCGACGATGGGAGTACCGAAGAATTCCGCTACGATGGCCCCAATGAGCGCCAGAGTCGAGTTGATCTTGAGCGCGTTGAAGATGAACGGCATGGCGGCCGGAAGCCGGAGCCGCAGCATCGTATCGGCATAGCCGGCGCCATAGGAACGCATCAGATCGCGTTCGAGACGGCCTGCTGCCTCGAGGCCCGCCAACGCGTTCACCAGCATCGGGAAGAAGGTCATGACGACGACGACCGCGACCTTCGAGTGCCAGTCGAATCCGAACCACATCACCATGATGGGCGCGATGCCGACGATCGGCAGCGCGGCGACCAGATTGCCCAGCGGCAGCAGGCCGCGCTTCAGGAACGGTATGCGATCGCACAGCGACGGCAGTGAGAAAACCGAGCGACGAGCCGAGGATCCAGCCTGGAATCACCGCGCGCAGAAAGGTCTGCACGAAATCCGACCACAATAGCGGTACAGCGGTCACCAGCTTGGCCCAGATGTCGGAGGGCGCGGGCAGCAGAACGAGCGGAATGCCAAAGCCCTTGACCACAACCTCCCAGAGGAAAAGCAGCGTGGCGCCGAACACGGCGGGGACAGCGAGATCGCGCAGATGGCGGGCAGCCGGAGTGGCGGCGGGAAGCGCGCCAAGCGCGCTGTTCAGCGCCCACGCCATTGCCCAGAGAACTGTGACGGTGAGCCAAAATCCGAAACCGGCCGGCGGACGATCTCGCCCGTGTGCAAGCTGCGCAGGACAAACCATGCAAAAAACGCAAGCAGGGCAAAGCCCAGGAGTATTGCCGCGGGGTGCAGCCGCTGAACAAGCGCCGTCAAGCTCTGCCTCCCATGGCACGGGCGGCCAGCCGTTCAGCAACGCCGACGCCGGCGACCAGCAATGCCGCCATGAACGCCGCGGCGAACAGTGCCGCCCAGATCTGGATCGTCTGGCCGTAGTAGGAGCCGGTGAGCAGCCGCGCGCCGATACCTGCCTGGGCGCCGGTCGGCAGCTCGCCCACGATGGCGCCAACCAGCGCAATGGCGATCGCGACCTTCAGAGAGGCGAAGAGAAACGGCAGCGAGGCCGGCCAGCGCAGCTTGCGCAGGATCTGCCCGGGGCTTGCATCATAGGTGCGCATCAGGTCGATCAGCATGCGATCGGGCGACGTCAGTCCCTTGACCATGCCGATGGTGACCGGAAAGAAACACAAGTAGGTGGAGATGATCGACTTCGGCAGCAGACCCACGAAGCCGACGGAGCCCAGCACCACGATGATCATCGGCGCGACAGCGAGAATCGGGATGGTTTGGGAAGCGATGATCCAGGGCATGAGGCTCTTGTTCAGCGTCCTGACGTGCACGATCGCGACGGCAAGAATGACTCCGAGAACCGTTCCCAGGAAGAAACCGACGACGGTTGACGACAGGGTGACCCAGCTGTGGAACAGCAGCGACTTCGGCCTGGTCGGGGCCACGGTGAACACGCTTCGCCACAGTTCGCCCGCCACCTGATGCGGCGCCGGAAGAACGGGCCGATCGAGCGACCAGGAGGTCTTCGCCCTGGCGAAGATACCGTCTGCCGCCTCGATCTTCGGCGCGGCGACCACGGCATTCATCGGCAGGGCTGCGAGGTACCAGATCACCACGATCACGGCGAGCACGATTGCGACGGGGAGAAGATGGCCGGTCGGCACGCGACGGAGCGGCGCGTTCGCGGCGGGCAGGACGTCACTCGTCATAGGAGTGACCGCGCCGCAGGCCCTCGCGCACTCGCTGGGCGACGGCGAGGAACTTCGCCGTTTCGCGGATGTCGAGCCCGCGCCGCGGCGGGAGATCGTTTTCGATGACGTCGGTGATGCGTCCCGGCCGCGGCGACATGACGACGATGCGGGTCGAACAGAAAAACCGCTTCCGGGATGGAGTGGGTGACGAACACGACGGTCTTGTGCGTTTCCTGCCAGAGCTTCAGGAGCTGCAGATTGAGATTGTCGCGGACGATTTCATCGAGCGCTCCGAACGGCTCATCCATCAGCAGGAGCCGGGGATCGAACGACAGGGCGCGGGCGATCGAGGCACGTTGCTGCATGCCGCCCGACAGCTGCCAGGGAAACTTCCTCTCGAACCCCTGCAGATTCACGAGCTTGAGATTGCGCCGGGCACGCTCGCTCCGCTCGGCGGCGGAAAATCCCATGATCTCGAGCGGCAACATGACGTTCTTCTCGACCGTCCGCCACGGGTAGAGGGCGGGCGCCTGAAAGACATAGCCGTACTGCCGCTGGATGCGAGCCTCGGCGGGCGCCAGACCGTTGACGCGAATCGTGCCTCCGGTCGGCTGCTCGAGATCGGCAATGATGCGAAGCAGCGTGGTCTTGCCGCAACCTGAGGGACCGATCAGCGACACGAACTCGCCGTCTTCAATGGCAAGATCGATTTGTGACAGCGCATGGACCGCGCCGTCAGCCGTTTCGAAGGTAAGGGTGACATCGCGCGCCTCGATGACGCGGGACTTCTCCTGTCGCGGAGCGGGCGTGGGCAACGTGCTGGCAGCTCTGGGGCGCACCGGCTCCTTCCCCACTTCTCTCGCTCTTGTTTGCGCCAAGCGCCGTCTCCGGCAAAAGCCCGCCCTCGGGCAGCGACCCGAGGGTGAAATCCCTTCGAGCCGCCAGATTCAATGCTGGGCGCGTTCTTATCGGAAAAGTGTGTCACACTTTTCCGGAACGTGTTCTAGGTTGCACTGCAATTGATCAAACGGTCAAGATTTATGTCCCGCGCCACCAAGCCGAAGACCAGGATCGGTGAAGGCAACGCCGAACGAATTCTCGATGCCGCGCTTGGAGTTTTCGCCGCTCATGGTCTGACGGGCGCCCGGCTCGACCAGATCGCGCGGGCCGCGCAGATGTCGAAACCAAATCTGCTCTACTACTTCCGCACCAAGGAAGAACTGTACCGGGCGGTGCTCACCCGTACCCTGCACATGTGGCTCGAGCCCTTGCGCGAGCTCGACGCCAGCAAGGATCCACGCGACGCGCTGGCACATTACATCGAACAGAAGCTCGCCTATTCGCGCAGCCACGCAGCAGCCTCGCGTCTCTTCGCCATCGAAATCATCCAGGGAGCCAGGCATCTGTCAAAGGTGCTGAGCGGAGAGCTTGCCGCGCTGGTCGAGGCCAAGAAGGCGACAATCGAAAAGTGGGTATCGGATGGCAGGCTGGCGGCCGTGGAGCCCTATCACCTGATCTTCATGATCTGGGCGGCTACCCAGCACTATGCGGACTTTGCCGCCCAGATCAAAACCCTGACCGGTCACGACCTCGACAACGCGCCATTTTTCGAGAGCACCAGGAAGGCCGTGGTGAATACCTTGCTCGAAGGCGTGCTGCCGCGCCGGCCGTGAGCAACCCTCACTCTTTGCCGAGCGAGGAAACCGCCTCACGGGCAAGCGCGGTGATCTCCTGCCATTTGGCTGACTGCACCAGGTCTGAGGGCGCCACCCAGGAGCCGCCGACGCAGAGCACATTCGGCAGCGCCAGGTACGCTGCCGCGTTTCCGGCGTGCGATGCCGCCGGTCGGGCAGAAACGCACGTCGGGCAAGGGCGATGAAAGCGACCGGAGGTAGCTCACCCCACCCGCCGCTTCGGCAGGAAAAAACTTCTGAATGCGGTAGCCGTGCTCGAGAAGCCTCAACATCTCGGTAACGGTGGCCGCGCCGGGCAGCCAGTCGACGCCGGCGAGCGCAGCAGCTTCGATGAGCGCCGGCGTGGCGCCCGGCGATACCGCGAAGCGGCTGCCGGCGCTCGCCGCATCCCGAAACTGATGCGGCGAAAGGATCGTCCCGGCGCCGACGATCGCACCGCTGACGTTTCCGGCAATCGCTTCAATGGCGGAAAGAGCGGCCTTTGACCTCAGCGTGATCTCGAGCAGCGTCACGCCGCCGGCAACCAGCGCCTCCGCCAGCGGCACCGCCGTGGCGGCGTCGCGCACGACCAGAACCGCCACCACCGGCGAGGTTGCGAGAATGGCCGCCAGAGACGCCTGCTGATCGACCATCAGACGCCTCCTTGCTCCCAGGCGGCGAGGCGTTCGATATGGGCAGCACAGCCGCGCAATGCCGGCATTTCCGCAGCAATGATGTGTACTGGAATGGCCGCCAGATACGGCTTGAGCCGGCCCTTGTTCTCAAAGGCCTCGCGGAAGAGGCGATGATCGACCAGTGCTGCCAGGCGCTCCGTGACCCCGCCGCCCAGGAACACGCCGCCGCGGGCGCCGAAAAGCAGCGCCACGTCGCCGGCAGAGGCTGGCAAGCAGGCTGAAGAAGACGGCAACCGTCTGGCGGGCATTCGATTCTCCCGCGATGGCGCGCTCGCTCAGGGCGGCTGCTGTGAGCGGCTCGCGCAGGCGGCCCTGCACCTCGCAGAGCGCCAGGTGCAATTGCTCGATGCCGGGGCCGGACAGACACCTTTCCGCCGATACACGCCCGTGGGTTTTGCGCACCTGATCGAGCACCGCGCGGCCCAGGGGATCGGGTGTCGCCAGTTCCATGTGCCCTCCTTCGCCCGGCACCGCCATCCAGCCGAGCGGCGTCCTGACCGAGACCCCGATGCCGAGCCCCGTGCCCGGGCCAATGACCGCTTTCGGGCCGTCAGGGTACGCAGCCGTCGCTGATCCCACCGGCCTGAGCTCGTGCTGCTCGAGAAGCGGCACGGACTCGGCGAGAGCCTCGAAATCATTGATGACCGTCAGGAGCGAGAGAGCATGCGCCTTGCTGACACTCGCGAGATCGGCATCCCACTGCGGCCGATTGGTGAGGTGGAATCGTCCGCTTTCGACGGGCCCGGCGACGGCGATGCAGGCGCGGCGAGGCCGCACGCTGCCGGCCATCTCGAGATAGTGACCGAGGGCGGCGACCAGCGAGGGATACGATGCGTTGGAGAGCGTTTTTATCTCTGCCGGCATCGCCCCCCTGGCCGTCACAAGGCCGAACCGCGCGTTGGTGCCGCCGATGTCACCGGTCAGAACCGGATAATCATCCGCTGTTCGCTTCGCCTGGGTCATGACATGCCGGCCGACCAGTAGACGTCCACAGGCGGCGCGTTTCTGGCGCAGGATGGCGCGCACCGGCAGCTCCTCGAGCTGGCCGGGTTTCAGAGCTTCCTCGAAGATGCGGCGTTTGGCGGCGCCCTCGAAGATCAGCATGACTTGCGTCGTGTCGCACAAAGCGCGCAGCGTGAGGGAGAGGCGCGCCTTTCTGTTTTCCGCAGCCGGAACTTCGATGAAATCCCCGGAGCCCGCGGGATCAAGGGCCCGCGCAAGCCCCGGCGCATCCGGAAAGAGAGAGGCCGTGTGGCCATCTTCGCCGATGCCGAGAATGACCGCCGTGAACGGCCGCGGCAGACGTTTCAATGCTGCCGCGGCGGAGCCGAGGGGATCCCCCGAGCCCGGCCAGAGGGGGAAGAAGCCTCGCCGCAGCGGCCCTGTCCTGCAGAAGATGCTCGCTGACGAAGCGGGCATTGGATTGCCGGTGCGTGGGCGGTACCAGGCGTTCGTCGGCCAGGCTCATGCTCACCCGCCGCCAGTCGAGGGCAGCATGCGACAGGCGCGCGAAGAGCCGGGTGGGCGTCCGGCCGCCGGAAACGATGAGCGAGGCCCGGCCGCGGTCCGCAAGGTCGGCGCGCAACCTTGCCGCAAGATCGAAGGCGAGCGCCGCGGCCATGGCGTCCGGCGTTTCGAAGCGGCGTTCATGCCTCATGCGGCGGGGTCCGCCCAGTTGCGGCCGTCGCGAGCCATCAGCGCGACGGACGGCGAGGGGCCCCAGGAGCCGGCCGTGTAGGGGCTCACCGGTTCACCGGCCTTGCGCCATTCGGAGAGAATGGGTTCGATCCAGCTCCATGCGGTTTCGACCTCGTCGCGGCGCATGAAGAGGGTGCCATCGCCGCGCACCACATCCAGGAGCAGGCGCTCGTAGGCTTCCGGCCAGCGCGACCTTGAAAGCGTCGGCATACGACAGATTGAGCGGGCGTCGCCTTGAGGCGCATGCTGCCGGGGCCCGGGTCCTTGCTCATGAGCCGAAGCTGCACGCCCTCATCGGGCTGCAGGCGCATCACCAGCCGGTTGGGCTGAATGGCGCCGGCATCATGGCCAAAAATCGAATGCGGGATGCCGCGGAACTGCACCATGATCTCGGAGACGCGCAGCGGCAGACGCTTGCCGGTGCGGAGATAGAAAGGCACGCCTGCCCAGCGCCAGTTGTCGATGTGCACCTTCAGCGCCACGAAGGTTTCGGTGTCGGTCGGCCTGCCGACCTCATCGGCAAATCCCGGCACGGCAGACGCCGTTCACGGCGCCGGCGACGTATTGACCGCGCACGACCGCCTGCGCCACCTCGGCGCCGTCCAACGGCCGCAGGCTCCGCAGCACCTTGATCTTTTCGTCGCGCACCGCATCGGCATCGAAGTGCCGCGGCGGCTCCATCGCCACCAGGCAGAAAGCTGGATCATGTGGTTCTGAACCATGTCGCGCAGAGCGCCGGCGCAGTCGTAGTAGGCCGCCCGGCCGTCGACGCCCAACGGTCTCAGCGACCGTGATCTGCACGTGATCGACGGCGCCGCTGCGACCACACCGGCTCGAACAGTGAATTGGCAAAGCGCAGAACCATCAGGTTCTGCACCGTTTCCTTGCCGAGAAAGTGATCGATGCGGAAGATCTGCCGCTCGGCAAATACCTTGCCGACCTCATCGTTGATGGCCCTGGCGCTCGCCAAATCCTTGCCGATCGGCTTTTCGAGAACGAGCCGCGCCGCGGAGCGTAACGAGACCTTCGGCTCCGAGCCGCCGCGCCGCGCCGCCGAACAGCTCGGGCGCGGTCGCCATGTAGAAGACGCGGACGCGATCCCGGGCTTCGCCGAGGAGCCGGCCCAGTTCCCTCCAGCCGGTATCGCCTCTCGCGTCGAGCACCACATGGCGAAGGCGTCCCAGAAATCTCGTCAGAACGTCGGGTCGCGGGCCGCTGACGGCTACATGGCGTTCGAGGCCTGCGGCAATGCTCGCCCGATAGGCTTCGTCCTGGCGGGCTTGCGCGAGAGGCCGATGACGCGCGCCTCGTCCGGCAGCTGGCCGTCGCGGTCGCGATGATACAGCGCCGGCATCAGCTTGCGCACCGACAGGTCACCAGTTCCGCCGAACACGACGAGATCGAAAGCTTGCACCGGTATGATCTGTGCGCTCATCGGCTTTCGCGTTTGGCTGCAGCGGGAGCGGGCTCGTAACATGCGCGGTTTCGATGAAACCACACAAATCAACGATGCCTGTCCTCCCGCCGCTGCCGATCGACGCGATCCTGCCGGAACTCGGGCAGGCGCTTGCGCGAGGCGGCAATGCCGTCGTGGTGGCCGAGCCCGCGGCGCCGGCAAGACGACGAGGATTCCGCTGTGGCTGTCCGGGCAAGCCTGGCTGCGAGCGCCGCAGGATCGTGATGCTCGAGCCGCGGCGGCCTGGCGGTCAGGGCGGCCGCCCGTCACATGTCTCGCCTGCTCGGCGAGGCGCCGGGCGACACGGTCGGTTACCGGGTGCGGTTCGAGGAGCGCATTTCCGCCCGCACCCGCATCGAGATCCTGACCGAGGGCATTCTTACCGCGCCGGCTGCAATCCGATCCGGAGATCGCCGAGGTGGGCCTTCTCATCTTCGACGAATTCCATGAACGCAGCCTCGATGCCGATCTCGGACTGGCGCTGGCGCTCGAAGTTCAGGCGGCGCTCCGGAACGACCTGCGCATTCTCGTCATGTCGGCGACGATCGATGCCGAGCTGCTTTCGGCGCTTCCTCGGCAATGCGCCCGTCCTCCGCGCACCGGGCAGGACATATCCCGTCACCACTTATCATCTCGGCCGCAGCACACGGCAAACGGTGGCGCGGAGGTAGCCGACGCCGTGGCGGCGGTGCTCGGGCGTCATGACGGGAATGTTCTCGCCTTCCTTCCCGGAGAACGCGAAATCCGCCTGCGCCGCGCGATTGCTCGGCGAATCGGAGCTTCCGGCAAACGTCGCCGTGCTGCCGCTCTACGGCTCGCTCGACGCCGAAGCAGCAGGACCGCGCGCTTGGCGCTGCGCCAGCCGGACGGTTCGCGCAAGGTCGTGCTGGCGACGAACATCGCGGAGACCAGCCTCACCATCGACGGTATCGGCATCGTCATCGACGGCGGCTTCAAGCGGGCGGCGCGGTTCGATCCCACTACCGGCATGACGCGGCTCGAAACCCTCCGCGTATCGGCGGCGGCGGCGGAACAGCGGCGCGGGCGCGCGGGACGGCAGGGTCCCGGCGTCTGCTACCGGCTGTGGCCGGAACCGGAAACCCGCTCGCTCGCGGCTCATGATGCGCCGGAAATCCTGCAAGCGGACCTCGCCCAGTTCGCGCTCGCGATCGCCAACTGGGGGGCGCGCGAGGCCGCCGGCCTGCGGCTTCTCGACCCGCCGCCGTCCGGAGCCATGGCGCAGGCGCGCGACCTGCTCAGGGCGCTCGATGCGATCACCGGCGAGCGGGCCAGATCACCGAGCATGGCCGCAAAATGGCGGCGCTGCCGCTCCATCCCCGGCTGGCGCATATGGTGATCCGCGGAAGCGAGCGATGGATGGGGCAGGACCGCGGCCGACGTCGCGGCCATGCTCGGCGAGCGTGATCCCGCTGCGCGGAACGAAAGATGCAAGTCTGCTGTCGCGTCTCGATGCGCTACGCGCACCGGGTTCATCGCGGGCGGGCGTGGAGCACGGCAACGGTACGCAGGATCAAAGCCGCCGCCCGGCAGATCAGCGCCATCGCCGCGAGCGCGGGCGCGGGCGGCGAGGACCGGGCAGACGCAGGCGCGCTCCTGGCGCTGGCCTACCCGGACCGCGTGGCCAAGGCCCGGGACCGCCACGGCCATTTCCGGCTCGCCGGCGGCGGTGGCGCCGTCATCGAGGAAACCGATCCCCTGGCGAAGGAACCGCTACCTCGCCGTCGCCACCACCGACGGCAATGCGGCCCATGCCCGCATTTTTCTCGCCGCGCCGCTCGCCGAAGCGACCCTGCGCGATCTGTTCGCCGCGCACATCGAACGCAGTTCGATCCGTTCATTGGGACAAGCGCCGGGAAGCGGTGGTCGCCGACGAGCAGGAGCGGTTCGGAGAGCTCGTGCTCTCGGAAAGAACGCCTGGCGAGCCCCGATCCGCTGCTGGCGGCTAAGGCGCTCCTCGAAGGCCTGCAATCGCTGGGACTGGATGGGCTGCCGTGGACCAAGGCAGCGCGCTCCCTCCGGCGCCGCGTTCTGACGATGCGCCGGGCGTTTCCGGAGCAGCAGTGGCCCGACTGGTCGGACGAAGCTCTCCTGCGACTCACTGCACGATCTGGCTCGAACCACATGTCCGAGGCTCACGCGCCGCGCCGAGCTCGATGCCCTCGATCTGCAGCACATCCTTTCGAGGCGTTGCTGCCGGCTGCAGCAAAAGCGACAACTCGACAGAATGCGCGCCGGCATCGGTGCGCGTTCCTTCGGGCTCGGTCGTCGCCATCGAATACGAGCGAGGGAGAGCCGGTGCTGCGGGTCAAGCTCCAGGAGATGTTCGGGCTGCGGAGCCGTCCCGCGCTCGCCGAAGGGCGGATCGCCGCTCAAGCTCGTAGTTGCTCTCGCCGGCCGGCCGGCCGCTCGCCGTCACGCGGCGATCTCGCCGGCTTCTGGGTCGAATTCCTACCCGCAGGTCAGAGCCGAGATGCGCGGCCGGTATCCGAAACACCCGTGGCCGGAGGATCCGCTGAGCGGCTGCTGCCGACGCGCAGGCCGAAACCGCGGTGAATGCCTCCTCACCCTGCCCTCGCGCCGCGCCGGGGAGAGGGTTCCGGGTCGCGTGGCGGGCGATGGCGAGCGCAAGCAAGCAGGCAGACGGCGGCGAGGAGGAAGCCCAGGCCCGGGTGGGCGAGTGCAGCGCTGGCGCTGATCGACCAGGCGAAAATCTGGGTGAAGAAACCGGGACCGATCAGGCCGGTAATGCCGGCGATGCTGGCATTGGCGCCCTGGAGCTGGCCCTGCTCGCCCGGCAGCCACCCGGCGCGACATGAGGGCAAAGGCCGCCGGCGTGGCGAGACCCCACAGGCTCATCACCGGAATGCCCAGCCAGAAGGCGGGCCCGCTGGGCGCCAGGCCGTAGACAGCAAAGCCCAGCGGCGCCAGCCGTGAGGCCGAGAAAAAGGGCGCGGCGCTCGCCGATCCTGGCGACGATGGGTTTCACCAGGGCCGCCTGCACGACCATGGAGCACACGCCGACCGCAGCGAGGGTCAAGCCGATCATGCGCGCGTCCCAGCCGTAGCGATGATCGGCGTAGAGCACGAAAATCGACGGCAGCGACCAGTGGGCGAGATGATAGAGAAAGATCACCGCCGCCAGGCCGGCGAGCTCGCGATGGGCGCTCGAGCAGCTTCAGCGCGCCGATGGGGTTGGCGCGCGAAAGCCGGAAGGGACCGCGCTTTTCCCGCGGCAGCGATTCCGGCAGCACCAGGCACGCCATAGAGAAAATTGCCGATGCTCAAGCCCGCCGCCACCCAGAACGGCAGGCGCAGGTCGATCGATCCGAGATAGCCGCCGAGCGCCGGGCCGAGGACGAACCCGATGCCGAAGGCGGCGCCCAGCAAGCCGAAGGCGCCGGCCCTCGCGTCAGGCTCGGTGACGTCGGCGATGTATGCATTGGCGGTGGTGAAGCTCGCCGAGGTAATTCCCGAGAGGACGCGGCCGACGAACAGCCAGGCGAGACTCGGGAGCCCACGCCATCAGGATGTAGTCGAGGCCCAGTCCGAGGTTGGACAACAGCACGACCGGCCTTCTGCCGAACCGGTCGGAGAGCGCGCCGAGCAACGGCGAGAACAGAAACTGCATCAGCGACCACACGGTGGTGAAGAGGCCGTAGATCTGCGCCGCATAGGCGGTGTCGCCGGCCACGAAGCGCTCGATCAGCTTGGGCAGGATCGGAATGATCACGCCGAGCGCCAGCATATCGAGCAGCACGGTGATGAAAATGAACACGAACGCGGCGCGGCGCGGCGCCCGTGGCGCTCCCGTCTCATCGGCGGTTCAGCGCCGCTTCTTGCGGCGAACGAACGAGGTGCGGGGGAGCCAGAACACCTCTTCCGAGCTTGCCTCGGTGTCGAGCCACAGGAAATCGAGGTCGGGCCGCTGCTGCGAGAGCTCGGGCGCGCCCGCTGCCCACCTCGCAGAGCAGTCCGCCCTTGTTCGCCAGGTGATCGGGCGCGCCGGCGAGGATGCGGCGCACGATATCCAGGCCGTCCTCACCGCCGGCGAGCGCCATGCGGCGGCTCATGACGGTACTCGGCCGGCAGCGAAGCCATGGCGGCGTCGCTCACATAGGGCGGATTCGAGATGATGAGGTCATACCGCCTGCCGGCGACCGGCGCGTAGAGATCGCCCGCATGGAGCGCGATGCGCGCCCGGTCGGCGCTCGCGTCCACGTTGATGCGCGCGACTTCCAGGGCCGCGGGCGACAGCTCCACGGCATCGATGGCGGCCCTGGGGAAAACCCTGGCGGCCAGAACGGCGAGGCACCCGGAGCCCGTGCACAGATCGAGGACGCTCGTCACGTGCCTGCGGGTCTGCGACCATCTCCCGCAGGCGAGTCGGAGAACAGCAGCTCGCCGATGAACGATCGCGGCACGATCACCCGCTCGTCAACGAAGAAAGGGACGCCCTGAACGTAGGCGCGCTGCAACAGATAGGCGGCAGGCTTGCGGGTCGTGATGCGCTCCTCGATGCGGGCCAGCAGCAGCCGGCGTTCGGCCGCCGTCAGGCGCGCATCGGCGAAGGGATTGATGTCGTCGATGGGCAGATGAAGCGATTCGAGGATGAGGAAAGCCGCCTCGTCGAGCGCATTGCCGGTGCCATGGCCGAAACACACGCCCGCTTCGCTGAAGCGGCTCACCGCGTAGCGCAGATGGTCGCGAACGGTGATGAGTTCAGGTGCAGAATCGTCGATGCCGGTCATGACGTGTCGATGTTCACACAACAACTCGTCATGGCCGGGCCTGACCACCCCTCACCCTAGCCCTCTCCCCGGAGGGGAGAGGGATTGGCGGCGAGAGCTACTTGTATTGCTCGGCGTTGCTCTTGTCGACGAGGACGGTGCCGGTGTCGACCCACGCCTCGAGCGTGCCGCCGCTCTTGAGCTTGGTCAGCGCGTCGATGCCGAGGGCGCCCATGTTCTTGGGCGACTGGGCGACGGTGGCGGTCATTTCGCCGGCCAGCACCGAGGCTGCCGCGTCGGGATTGGCGTCGAAGCCGACGACCATCACGTCGGCAAGCTTGTTGGCGGCCTTCAGCGCCTCGACGGCTCCCAGCGCCATGTTGTCGTTGGAAGCGAAGATCGCCTTGATGTTGGGATTGCCGGTGAGGATGTTCTCGGTCACGGTCAAACCTTTGGCGCGATCCCACTCGGCCGTCTGTTCGGCGACCACCTTGAGGCCGCAGCCTTCGAGTCCCGTCTTGGCGCCGTCGGCGCGCGCCTGGCCCGTCGATTGGGTAACGATGCCCTGCAGGATCGCCACCTCCGAGCCCTTCTCGACCTTGGAGCAAATGAAATCGGCGGCGAGCTTGGCGCCGGCTTCGTTGTTGGTGCCGATGAAGGTGACACCGTCATTGATGCCTTTGGTGTCGACGAACACCACCGGAATGCCCTTGGCCTTGGCGGCATCGACGACCGGCGCCAGCGCGTTGGGATCGGTCGGAGCAAGGGCGATGCCCGCGACGCCCTTGGCGATCTGGTCCTCGATCTGGGCGATTTGCGCCTGCACGTCGGATTCAGCCGGCGGAGCGAGCACGACGACATCGACGCCGAGTTCCTTGCCCTTCTCCATGGCGCCGCTTTCGACCGCGGCCCAGAACGGATTGCCGGCGCCCGGGCCCTTCATGCCGAGCACATAGGTGTCTGCGGCAAAAGCAGCGACGGTCATCGTGGCCAGCGCAACGCCGGCCAGCAACAGCTTCTTCATCTGGTCCTCCCTTTTACGGATCAACTACGAACTGCGGCCCTTCTGCGCAGCACATCGACATAGACCGCCGCAATGATGACGATGCCGATGAGGATTTGCTGCCAGAAGACGCTGACATTATTGAGATTGAGGCCGTTGCGCAACAAACCGATGATGATGACGCCGGCGAGCACGCCCAGAACGTTGCCCCGTCCGCCGAAGAATGAGGCGCCGCCGATGATGACCGCGGCAATCGCATCGAGCTCGGCGCCGATGCCGGCGTTGGGAAACCCGGAATCGGTTCGTCCGGCAAGCAGCAGCCCGGCAAGGCCCGGCAAAGAACCCGCAGATCGTATAGACATAGATCAGCACGCGGTCGACGTTGATGCCGGAGACGCGCGCCGCCTGGGGATTGCCGCCGATGGCATAGATGTGGCGGCCGATGTTGGTGTGCGACAGGAAGAACCACAGGACGACGGCGGCGAGCGCGACGACGAACAGGCTCGCCGGCAGACCCGAAGGCGGCTCGAATATCCCGAAATCGAAGTTCTTCTGGCCAAGGTAGCGCACTTCCGGCTGGAGACCGGACACCGGAGCAGCGTTGGTGACGAGGTTGGTCAGGCCGCGGGCGATATTGAGCATGCCGAGGGTCATGATGAAGGGGTGCGGCAGCCGCAGCCAGGTCAGGCCGATGCCGTTGACGAACCCGCAGGCGATGCCGATCAGCGGCCCGATGAGGATCACTACCGGCCACGGCAGGCCCAGCCGCTTGTCGGCGATGGCGAGGCACACCATGGCCAGCGCCATGATCGAGCCGACCGAAAGATCGATGCCCGCCGTCACGATGACGACGAACATGCCGAGCGCCAGCAGGGTTGCGGAGGCGTTCTGCTTGACGATGTTGGTGAGGTTGGCGAGCGAGAGGAAATATTCGGGCTGGGTCCAGGTGAGGAAGCCGACCATCGCCAGCACCACGACGATGATGCCGTAGGTCTCGAGGAACTTCGACAGCGCGGGATTGGCCAGCATGCTCAGTGGACTTTGTCGTGGGCGAGCGCTCCGGCATGGCCCTTGGTGCCCATGATCCAGCCGATCACCTCGTTGCGGTGCGTGCCCTTGAGCGGTGCGTCGGCGAAATTGGCGCCCTGATAGAGCGCCATGACGCGGTCGCAGGCGTAGAAGATGTCGTCCATGCGGTGGGAGATGACGATGACCGCGACGTCGTGCTCCTTCAGCGTCTTCACGAGATCGAGGACCTTGCCGACCTCCTTGATGGCAAGGGCGGCCGTCGGCTCGTCCATGATCACCACCTTGGCGTCGAAAGCGGTGGCGCGGGCGATGGCTACCGCCTGGCGCTGGCCGCCGGAAAGCTCCTCGACGTTCTGGTCGATGCTCTTGACATGGATCCTGAGCTTCTCGAGGTGGGCGGCGGCCATGGCGCGGGCCTGCTCGCGGTCGACGATGGTGAGGCCGCCGAACTTTCTCCCCGGCTCGCGGCCGAGGTAGATGTTCTCGTAGATCGACATGTTCCCGGCCAGCGCCAGATCCTGGTAGACCATCTCGATGCCGATGTTGCGGGCGTCGCGCGGCGAGTGGAAGGTGACCGGGCGGCCTTCGAACAGCAGCGAGCCTTCGCTCGGCGCGTAGAGGCCGGAGAGGATTTTCATCAGCGTCGATTTGCCGGCGCCGTTGTCGCCGACGACGCCCAGGGCTTCGCCGGCATCGACATGGAAGCTCACGTCGCGCAGGGCGGTAATGGCGCCGAAATATTTGAAGACGCCTCTGGCCTCGAGGCGCGGGGTCGGCGCCGCCGGTCGCAGTGGCGGGATGATGTCGCCGTCTGCTGCCTTTCGTTTGCCTGGTCTTGCCATTGTCCCCCCGCTCTGGCAGAAGTGTACTGAGAACTGCGCCGGTCAAGGATCAACGACACGCCTGTCGACGCGGGATGAAACAGATCTTGCGTGCAGCGTGCCGCCGACCCTTTTATCACCGTCTGGCGAATGCCACTATCGTCGTCATTCGTCGAGCGAAATTCAAGCTTGCGACTGTTCCACCGCGGACGCTCGAAGGATGGCTCAACGGAATGACGATGGTACGACTTTCGCCGGAGTCGATCATGGCCAGCAAGACCCTCGACCTCATCACCATCGGGCGCGCGTCGGTCGATCTCTATGGCCAGCAGATCGGCTCCCGGCTCGAGGACATCACCTCGTTCGCCAAATCGGTCGGCGGCTGTCCGGCCAACATCGCCATCGGGGCTTCGCGCCTCGGCCTCAGGACCGGCTTCATCACCCGGGTGGGCAACGAGCAGATGGGGCGCTTCATCCGCGAGCAGATGGCGCGTGAAGGGGTGGCGCCCGACGGCATCGTGACCGACGATCAACGGCTGACCGCGCTGGCGATCCTTGCCGTGGAAAGCCCCTCGACCTTTCCGCTGCTCTTCTATCGCGAGAACTGCGCCGACATGGCGCTCGGCGAGGCCGATATCGATCCAGGCTTCATCGGCTCGAGCCGGGCCGTGCTCGTCACCGGCACGCATTTCTCCAAGCGAATCGACCGCAAGGGCGCAGCGGAAGGCGATGCGCCTCGGCCGGGCAAACGGCGGCAAGGTGATCTTCGATATCGACTACCGGCCGAACCTGTGGGGCCTTGCCGGCCACGGCGCCGGCGAGCGAGCGCTACATCAAGTCGGAACGGGTTTCGCAACATCTCCGCGAGATTCTTCCCGACTGCGACCTGATCGTCGGCACCGAAGAGGAGATCCGCATCGCTGCCGGCGAGGATGACGCACGTGAGGCGCTCGGCAAGATCCGCTCGCTCTCGGCAGGGGTGATCGTGCTCAAGCGCGGCCCCATGGGCTGCGTGGTGTTCGACGGTGCGATCCCCGCCCGCCTCGAGGACGGCATCGTGGGCGAGGGCTTTCCGATCGAAGTCTACAACGTGCTCGGAGCCGGAGACGCCTTCCTTTCGGGTTTCCTGCAGGGGCTATCTCAGGGGCGAGCCGCACGCGACTTCGGCGACGTGGGCCAACGCCTGCGGCGCCTTCGCGGTGTCGCGCCTGCTCTGCTCGCCGGAGATCCCGACCTGGCAGGAACTGCAGTATTTTCTGGCGCACGGCAGTCGTGAGCGCGCGCTGCGCAAGGACGAGGCGCTCAACCATGTGCACCGGGCGACGACCCGCCGGCCGCAGGCCCCCGCCCTGATGGCGCTCGCCATCGACCACCGCGCCCAGTTCGAGGAGCTGGCCGACCGCGCCGAGGTTCCCTACGACCGGATCCCGGCGTTCAAGCTGCTTGCCGTAGCGGCGGCCAGCCGGGTGGCGCAGAAGCGCCCCGGGTTCGGAATGCTGCTCGACGACATCTACGGTCAGGCGGCGCTCGGCGAAGCGGCGAGACAGGGCTTGTGGATCGGGCGCCCGGTCGAGCTGCCGGGATCGCGGCCGCTGGCGCTGGCGAACGGCCCGGACCTCGGCGGTCAGCTTGTCGAATGGCCGGTCGGCCACACCGTCAAGTGCCTCGCCTTCTACCATCCCGATGACGAGCCGGGCCTGCGGATCGCCCAGCAGGCGCGGCTGTTCGCCGTACACGATGCGGCGCGGCGGGCCGGCCGCGAGCTGATGCTCGAGATCATCGCCGGCAAACATGGAAGCCCTGGCCGACGACACCGTCGCACGCGTGCTTGAAGAGCTCTTTGCGCTCGGCATCAAACCCGACTGGTGGAAACTCGAGCCGCAACCTTCCCGCCAGGCGTGGGCGAACATCTCGGACACGATCGCCGAGAATGATCCCTGGTGCCGCGGCATCGTGGTTCTCGGCCTCGACGGCACGGTGGCGGAGCTTGATGCCGCGCTTGCTGCAGCAGCGGAGGTGCCGGAGGTGAAGGGATTTGCCATCGGGCGCACGATCTTCGGCGTTGCGGCGAAGGCGTGGCTCGCCGGCGAGATCACCGATGGCGAAGCGGTGAGCGGCATGGAGGAGCGCTTTTCGCACTTCGCAGAAGTGTGGCAGCGGCTGCGCGGGAGCGGTTAACATCGCCCGCCCGCCGTTGTGGACCCATCGTGACCGAGCTTGTTGCAGCCATCCCCGCGCAACGGTCACACATACTAGGATCGACAATTGTGTTAATCAGCCTTCAATCGTCTTCAAGAACGGCCATGCTGTGTATATAAGCTTTGAGAAACGGCGATGATAGGGATGAGAAAGTATAGAGATAGAGACACAGCGCCACCAGAAGATAGAGAGAAAAGAGAGACGATGGCGATGCGCCGCGAAAGAAGATAGAGAATGAAGAAGAGATAAAGGAACAAAAGGCTAAAGGAGCTGTAGGGCTGAAAGAGAAGCAACAACAAGGACAGTACGATCAACGAGGAGAGAGACAAAGGAATAGACTGCTATGGAGATACCTGCTCGCGCGCCGAACCAAGATCTGGAACAGTCTCCGCGCCAAGCGGGAATAACTACCAACTTGTGGCGATTAGCAAAACTGCTGTAGAACGCATCGCTCCACCATCACCGTCGACGAAGTCCGGCTCGATGCCTTGGAGCATGGCCAGCGTGCTGCATCTGGGCGCCCGATTCGGTTGCGCCGGGCTTGACAACCGTCTTTGACGATCGGCTCGCGCTCAGCCTCGAGAGATTATGATCATCGTCAAAAACGCAGATAAGAGGAGAAAGATATAGCGTAGAATATAGCTACAAGAGACAAAAAGAAAGAGGATAGAAAAAGGAGATGCGCAGGCTCCGACAGTCGCTGCGAGGCGGTCACGACGCAAGCGGCTCGATAATCGTATATGCCCTGGGTGGCGCAGAGGCCGTTGATGCCGGTTGACGCGCAGATACCCGCTGTGCTGAACAGCCGAGAGAGATAGCGGCAGAAGGCGTGGAGTGTCGTACGCGAGTCGGCGATCGGTAATTGAACCACACTCTCCACCTTGGGCTCGCCGCGCAGAGAGGCAGCAGGGTGAGTGGGAAGTCGCGGGTACGGACCGGAGAGATGGGGCTGACACTTTAGAACCGGAGACATGAGTGACCGGCTCGAGAAATCTCGGCAGGGCAGACGGGTCATGAGCGAGCGAGCGATTGATTTTCATTTGCAGAGTATCTGCGTAGTCTTGCGGGCTCGCGCCGCGGTGCCCTCTCCCCGGAGGGGAGAGGGTTGATGTGAGGTTGACGTGTGAACAGAGAGGATGGCCGGGTCTGGGCCGGCCATGACGGAAAAAGGCGGGAGCAGGGAGACACGCATGCAGTTCTCTTGTTTCTCCAGCGAGTGAAAATGCTCTACAACGGTCGGGTCAGCGGAGGGAGGAGCGATGGCCGTACGGATCGGCGCCAACCCCATCGGGTGGTCTAACGACGACATGCGCGAACTGGGCGGGAAAATCTCGCTCGAACAGTGCCTGACGGAAGCCAAGGCCGCCGGATTCCAGGGCATGGAGCTCGGCAACAAGTTTCCGCGCCAGGTCTCGGCGCTGAAAAGCG
Organism: uncultured Alphaproteobacteria bacterium; assembly: GCA_963780765.1. Taxonomy (GTDB): domain Bacteria; phylum Pseudomonadota; class Alphaproteobacteria; order Rhizobiales; family Aestuariivirgaceae; genus CAWHQZ01. The sequence continues at coordinate 113,388 of CAWADI010000019.1, forward strand.
TGCTGTCGGCTCACGGACTCGACCTCGTCGGCGGCTGGTATTCGACGTTCCTGCTCGAGCGCGATGCCGAAAACGAGTTCCGCGAAGCCCACGCCCACATGAACCTGCTGCGCGGCATGGGCTGCAGCGTGTTCATCGCTGCGGAATGCACGCGCACCGTGCACGGCGACCGGTCGAAGCCGCTCAAGGCCCGGCCCGGTGATGAGCAACGGCGAATGGAAGCAGTTGGCGCAGGGCCTTACCCGCTTCGCCGAAATGGTGGCGGGGGTGGATTTGCAGCTCGTCTATCATCCGCACATGGGGACCGTGGTTCAGACGGAAGCCGAGATCGACCGGCTGATGGAGATGTGCGGGGCCTCGGTGCATCTGCTGCTCGATACCGGGCACGCCACGTGGGGCGGCGCCAACCCGGCCGCACTCGCGAAACGATTCCGCTCGCGCATCGGGCACGTGCATACCAAGGACGTGCGCAAACACGTGATGGAAGAAGCAGGCCGGAACGGCTGGTCGTTCCTCGACAGCGTGGTCGCCGGCGTCTACACGGTGCCGGGCGACGGCATGGTCGACTTCACCTCCGTGTTCAAGGCGCTCAAAGGCTATTCCGGCTGGGTGGTGGTCGAGGCCGAGCAGGACCCGGAAAAGGCGCCGCCCGCCAAATATGCCAAGATGGGGCACGACAACGTCGTCGAACATCTGAAGGCGGCGAACCTCGCCTGAAGCCGCATGGGCAAGCTTCTCGTCAAGCCGCGGGCTCCGCACGGCCGGGTTCATCACGTGACGCCGGCTTCGGCGGACTGGAGCTACGTCGGCTTCGATCTCTTCAGGCTCGCGGCCGGCGAGGAGGCGGGCGCGGAGACCGGAAGCCGCGAAGTCTGCCTCGTGCTGATCGCCGGCAGGGCGGAAATCTCGGCAGGAGATGAAGCGTTCGGCGTCATCGGCGAGCGCCTCGGGCCGTTCGGCGGCAAGCCGTGGTCGGTCTATGTGCCGGCGGGAACGCGCTGGCGCGCCGTGGCGAAAACGCCGCTCGAGCTTGCGGTGTGCTCCTCGCCCGGGAAGCGGGCTTCAGGCCGCGGCTGATCGGACCCGACCGCGTTTCGCAGGAAACGAGAGGCAAGGCCACCAATACCCGGCACGTGACGAACATCCTGCCCGAATGGGAGCCGGCGGAAAGCCTGCTGGTCGTCGAGGTGATCACGCCCGGCGGCTGCACTTCCTCCTATCCGCCGCACCGCCACGACCGGGACGACCTGCCGCGCGAGTTGCTGCTCGAGGAGGTGTACTACCACCGCATCAACCCCGCCCAGGGCTTCGCCTTCCAGCGCGTCTACACCGACGAGCGGGACCTCGACGAGACCATGACGGTCGAAGACGGCGACGTGACCCTGGTGCCCAAGGGCTATCACCCGTGCGCCGCGGTGCACGGCTACGAACTCTATTATCTGAACGTGATGGCCGGGCCGAAGCGCACGTGGAAGTTCCACAACGAGCCCCGGCACGCCTGGCTGCTGGCGTAGCCTTCACGCACACACCTTCTCCGTTGACGGACAAGGGCCCCGAGCCGCCTTTTTTGGCCTAAAGTAGGGAAAAATAGGCGCGCCAGGTCACGGCATCGGCCGTCTTCCCTTCGTTCAGTGCGTTTTGCCCTCGCGTGCTCACCGCTTCGTCCGCTCCGTGCCATGTGTTTTCCAACAACCGTGCTTTCGTTCAGTGTTCAATAGTGTTTGTTCCGGTACGGCACGCAACAACTGTCCTTCAGCAGCTAGCGCCTCGCGGCTGTCGGCACGCAGAAATTCCGGATCGGGTGTAAAGCTGATGGTATCCGGTGCACGGATCACGGCCACAGCGACTGCGTCCCTGAAGCCGTCTGCTCCAGCCAGAGCGTCCAGCGTGGAGGGGGCAGGAACGGTGTCACCATCCTCGACCATCCCCTCGACATGAAGAGCCAGCGCTTCCTCGGCCTCCTTGCGCACGCCCTCGAGCGTGTCCGCCACGGTAACCACACCGGGAAGGTCGGGAAAGCTCACTCCGTAGCCGGACTTCCGGTCCTTGTGGATGAATGCGATATAGTCAACCATCGGCTACCTCAACCTGATCCCGGTCCGCGGGTCAATCCTCACAAGCTCGTTTGCCTCCCGCGCCCGCAGATTTCATGATAGTCCGCCTGGCAACACACCATGCAGTACAGCAAGGCATTCGTCGCGGCGCTCCAGTTCATGTGGGGCGAAGGCTTCCTGTCCCCGGGCGGACCGGAGGAAGTCGCGGCACTGCTGCAGGGCGAGGACCTGAGGGGGCGGCGCGTTCTCGACATCGGCTCGGGCGCAGGCGGCGTCGACGCACTGCTGGTCACCCGCCATGGGGCACGCGAGGTCGTGGGTATCGACGTCGAGCTGGCGCTCGTCGAGGAAGCCAGCGCACGGGTAGCTGCGAAGGGACTTTCACACCGCATCCGTTTCGTCGCGGTCGATCCCGGGCCCCTGCCCTTTGCCGGCGAGTGCTTCGATCTCGTGCTGTCCAAGGACTCGATGGTCCATATCGCCGACAAGAGCGCGCTCTACCGCGAGGTGTTGCGCGTTCTGAAGCCCGGCTGCCCGTTCGTCGCTTCCGACTGGCTGTGGGCGGAGGGAGCGGGCTCGAGCCCGGCCGTTCAGTCGTGGTTTGCCAATCTGCCGTTGAAGTTCGAGTTCACGACACCGGCGGTCGCGGCCCAGGCGATGAAGGATGCCGGGTTCGAAGATGTGTCGGTGACCGACCGCTCGAACCTTCTGCGCGAATCGAACCGGAAGGAAATCGAAGTTCTTGCAGGGCCAGCGGCGAAACGCCTGGCGAAGATCGCCGGCGAGGAGATGGCGCGGCAACGGCTCGCAAGCGCGCAGGGCCGGCAGGGCGCGCTCGATTCCGGCGACCTCAGGCCCAGCCACCTCAAGGGGCGCAAGCCCTTGGGCTAACCGGCGAAGAGCCGGCGCTCCAGCAGCGCCTGCATGTCGCGCCGGTCGTCGGCAACGACGTAAACGACTACCTTCCTGCCGATCACGCGGTAAATGATCCGAAATGGTTCGAAGAATGCCTGTCGATACTCCCAAGCGCCGACCGATCGAAGCTCCTTCGGCTGCGAACCGCGTTCGGGGAAAGCCGCAAGCCGCCCGGTCACTTCGAGCAGACCATCGAGCACGCGCCCGGCGCTCTTCGGCAAGTCGAACTTCGCGAGGTAGACGTAGATGTCTTCGAGGTCGCGCTCCGCATCCTCCGTGAGGAGAACTTCGAAGCGCTTCAATCCGCCAACTTCCGGGCGCGCAGCCGCTTCACCACTTCGGCAACGGGCTTCACCTTTGCTTGCGCAACCTGGCGATCACCAAGCGCCAGAATTTTGAGCAGCGCCAGGGTCTCCTGGGTCTCTTCATAGGATGCCACGTCCTGCATCACCGCCCTGGCTTCGCCGTTCTGGGTGATGACGAGCGGCCGGCGCCGTTCCGTGAGCTCGCGCAGCACCTCGGCGGCATTCGCCTTCAGAAAGCTGATGGGCTTGATTTGCGTCGAATAGCGCATGGGCGCCTCCTGTCACCGATCGGTCCGAATATAGTCCTTTAAGAGACCTGCAACAAGTTTCGACCACGCACAGATTCCCCGGGACCGATAGGGCTGTGCTGCAAAGTATCCGCGGCTTACGCCGCCGCGAGCGCCTTCCTGGCGGCCTCGACGAGGAAGACCGAACGCGTGCAGCCGCGGGCGGCGGCGCGTTCATCGATCTGGCGCAGCATGGCTGCGGTCACCACGATGTTCACGCGCACCGTGGAAGCGGCGACGTCGGCGATGTGGATGGCCACCACGGCGACCGCGTCCTTATAACCCTCCGCACGCGACACCATATCGAGAGTGGAGGGCGCAGGTATGGTCTGGCCGTGCTCGGCCATGGCGCGGAGGTGAATGGCGAGCGCCGCCCCGGCCTCCTCCCACACGGCCTCCAGCGATCGGGCGGCGATCACGAGACCCGGCAGATCAGGGAAGCTCGCCAGAAAGCCTGGCGTCGGGGCCTTGTGGATGAAGGCGATATAGTCGGCCATTGGGCAAGCTAAACTGATTCGGGCCTGCAGCGCGATCAACCAAGGATGACAACAATCGCGGGTGAGTTCGCAATATCGGCTTTCGGGTCAATTGAACGATCATCAGACCAGCCGTTCCGGCGTTTCCGGAAGCCGGGGCCCCGAAGAACTCCAGTTTGTGATACGTGGAAGAACGTATTGTCCATGGCCCGGCCGCTTCTCATTATCGACGGCGACTCCTTCGCCCACCGCTCCTTCCATGCGCTGCCGAAGACCATCCGCCGGCGCGGCGACAAGGGCGGTGGCGCGATCGTCGGCTTCGCCAACTACCTGCTGCGCCTTTACGGCGAGGAACGTCCGCGCGCCGTGCTCGTCGGCTGGGACACGCTGGATCAGCCGACCTGGCGGCATCAGGCCTTCGCTCCCTACCAGAGCGGGCGCGAGTTCGATCCCGAGCTTCTGGAGCAGCTCGACGTGCTGCCGGAGTTCGTGGCGGCGTGCGGCTTCGCCAACGCCAAGGCGCCGGGCTATGAGGCGGACGATTTCCTCGCCGCCGCGGTGGCGAAGGAGGAGGCACGCGGCGGGACCGCGGTGGTGGCGAGCGGCGATCGCGATGCCTTCCAGCTCGCGTCCGCGCGGACGACCATCGTGCATCCGGTCAGGGCCGGCGCGATGGCGCGCATCGGTCCGGCGGAGGTGCCGAGCACTATGGCGTCGAGCCCGCCAGGTGCCCGACTTCATCGCGCTCCGCGGCGACCCGTCCGACCGGCTGCCGGGAGCGAAGGGCGTCGGCGCCAAGACTGCCGCGAGCCTCTCCGGAAATACAGGACGCTCGAGAACGCGCTCGCCGACGGCCGGTTCGCCGTGTCAGGCGGACGAACTCAGGCTCTATCGGCGAATCGCGACGATGGACGCTGCCGCTCCCCTGCCCTCGCTTCGCTCCGGGAAACCGACGTGGGCCAAAGCGGCCGGGCTGGCGCGCGAGTGGGAGCTCAACCGCCTTGCTGAGCGCCTCGCGGCCCTCGGCACGGGAGCGGCCGATTAGTCGCTGACGATAGCCAAAATGGACGGCTCTGACGCGTGCGGGAAAAGGGGGTAAAATCACGCTCGGGAGCGCCCATCGGGCTGTCTCCCGAGGGCAGGCTCTGTCCCAATGGCGAGAGGGTTTAACCCTGAGAAAAAGTCGTAGTCTGGCTCGAACATGATCCGGTCCGGAGCCGCGCCCAGGCAACTTAAGTGGGCGGTGATCTCATGATCGCCGCGGCAATCGGCCTGACACCGCCGCCGGACGACGCCGCGGCCCAGGAAACCGTGACCATCGAAGCCGTGCCGGGCCGGCGCATCGACGCCGAGTGGCACCGCTATCTGAATGCGAGGTACGGCGTCGGCGTGGATATACCGGCCAGCGGATTCTCCTACGAGCTCAGTGACAACGGCGACGGGGTGGAGCTTTCGTCCGCCGACGGAGAGAAATCCATCGCCGTCTACGGCTCCCAGGACATCGGCCTCCAAGAGACCGGCGGCGATCCGGTGGCTGCGTTCGCCAGACTCGCCGAAGACAAATCGACGCCATGCGGCTCGGCGCCGTCCACATCGTCGAGGATCACATCGAACCCTTGTGGTTCGAGGTTTCGACGGCGAGCCGAGTTCCTCTACTACCAGAAGTCGCTCCTGTCGCTCGACTGCCCGACCTTCACAACCAATCTGTGGATCAAATATCCCAATCGCGATGCGGAGGAATTCGACGCTGTCCGCAAGCGGATGTCGGCGTCGCTCACGGGAAACTGCCCGACGGCCGACGCGCCCAACCCGCCCGAGGGGCGAAGATCCAGTAGGCCAGCGGGAGCGACTCTCCAGGCTTCGCCGAGGCTGCCACGGCGGCTTCGGGTTCCATTTGGCTCCTCTTGACTCCCGGGTGGATAGGCAGAATCACGTGACATGAAAACGACGGTGTCAAGCAAAGGCCAGATCGTGTTGCCCGCCAATCTCCGGCACCAGGACCGTATCGAAGCCGGCCAGGAGTTGGAGGTCGCGCGGCACGGTCGCGCGAGGATGGGCTCACGCGGCGTTCGGCCCCGCTCATCAGAGTGTTGTGGACTGGCTCCTTGCGTGCCCGGAAAAGGGCTATTTCGTTCCCATCAAATCGGAGACGACCGACTTGTTGTGAGACTGGTCGATGCCATCGTACTCAGCGAGCCGACGGAGTTCGCGCCAGAGGCCAGGGACGTTGAAGCGCTTCTTCGAGACGACGGCGGCGGGCCTTGCGCTGCAACGCTTCGCCTGAATTGACCGTGAGCGGCAGAGCCAGCGCCCGGTCGACCTCCTCGCGCCGCACGCCGATATCGGCAAGCAGATGATCGTCGAGGTCGCGGAGTCTGGCAAGCCGGCGGCGCGACCTCCAGTTGCGGAACAGGCGGGACAGGAACGACGCGCCGTGCGCCGCGTCCCATGTTTTCTGCCAGCGTGATCGCATAATATCTCATGACCTGTTCTCCAATCGCGACAGCCGTCCGACCGTTCGGCCGGCCCCGTAGCTCTTTCGGCGGCAAAACTACGCCGCCGCCATTTCATTTCGATGTCGCGGCGGCCCGAATTCCTGTGTCAATTGTGTCGGCCTTGCCGGCGCAAGCCGGTATCGAGATCCCCAAGTCTTTCGCGGCGGTTACGGCAGGGCTTTGGCGAGGCCCAGCGCGGCGAGCCCGAGCAACTCCCATGAGTCCGTTGCCATGGAGCGCGGCGGGGCCGCGCTCCATGCTCAGGTCCGCCGAGACACTGTCAACGGTAAATTCCACGTCCTGGGGGCAACGAAAACGTTGGCGATGAAATCGCCGGCGGCGCCGGAAGCCGGCTGGTTGGGACAGCCGAAACAGGCAGAACCGGCGCAATGCTCCTCACATGATTGGCTTGCGCCTTGCTGGTTTTGCGCACTCTTCTGATTCCGGCGGTTCGGCAAAAGTATCTGTAGCGCAAGTAAAGTCAATGGAGGCAAAATGACTCAGCCATGACCATCACTCGAACTCCCTACGGAAAAATCGCCGGATCACCCGTCGAGCTCTTCGAGATCGCCAACGGCAGCGGGTATCGGGCGCGTTTCATCAGCTACGGCGCAAGACTCACGGAGTTCCATGTGCCTGATCGGCACGGCCGCGAGGTCAACGTGGTCCTGGGTCTCGACAACCTCGAGGAATACATCGAGAGCCGGGCGTGCATGGGAGCGAGCTGCGGGCGCTACGGCAACCGCATCCGCCGGGGCGAACTCATCGTCGATGGTGAACACCATCAACTTCCGCTCAACTGGCGCGAGCATCACCTCCACGGCGGGCCCGAAGGCTTCGACCGGCGGATCTGGCGGGCGGAAGTCCGCCAGAACGAAGCTGCGGTGGTCTTTTCGCTCACCTCGCCCGACGGTGACCAGGGATATCCGGGCGAAGTCGCGGCACAGGTCGTTTACCGACTTGAAGATCACGGGCTCGCGATTGCAATGGAGGCTCGCACCACCCGGCCGACGGCGATCAATCTCGTCCATCACTCGTACTGGAACCTCGCCGGACACCAGTCGGACACGATTGACGATCATCAACTCCAAATTCATGCCGAGCGCCATACTCCGTTCGACGGCGATCTCTTGCCGACGGGCGCGATCGCGAAGGTCGCGGGCACACCCTTCGACTTGCGCCGGCCGCGCCTGCTTTCCGAGGGCTTCGCCGCGCTGGCGCGCGACGGCCAGGCGGACGGATACGACAACAACTGGTGTCTTGACGGCGGGCGGGGAGCCTTGCGCCCAGTGGCGAGGCTCGCGCACCCGTCGTCGGGACGGAGCATGATCGTTTCTTCGACCGAGCCCGGGTTGCAGGTGTACACCTGCGGCACCTTCGCGCATCCTACGCCCGGCAAGAACGGCAGCACCTACGGACCGGCGGCCGGCGTTGCACTTGAAACCCAGACCTGGCCGGATACTCCGCACCATCCGGAATTTCCCTCGGCAATTCTCCGGCCCGGCGAGGTCTACCGCCACGAAATGAAGTTCGAGTTTTCCTCGTAGAGCATGTTCTTGCAAAGTCACACCCCCCCCCCCCCCCCCCCCCCCTTTTTCGGCGAAGTGATTCCACTTCGCCGGAAAATGCTATAGCCCTCCGGCTCGCCCGAAATCTTCCCGCCCACCACGCCTCTACGGGGCTCACCACCTTCCCCTTGACGAATATAGTCCTATATCGTACTAGTTTGCATGCGACGCGGACCAACGGCGCTGAGCCGCCGAAGCTTCGGCTTTCTGCTGGCGAAGGCGCTGCAGCGATGGAACGCGGCCCTCGAGGCGAAATTCGACGCAGCCGGGTTCGGTTATGTCCGCGCCTCGTTTGGTTCGGTTCTGGTGCCGCTATTGGAAGAGGACGGTCTGAGAATGGGCGATCTTGCGGATCGGTCGCGCCTTTCCAAGCAAACGATGACGACGATGGTGCGCCTTGTCGAATCTGCTGCGCTCGTCGAGCGCCGAGCCGACCCGGAAGACGGCCGCTCCATCAGGGTTTACCTGACGAAGACGGGACAGCGCTTCCGGCCGGTCGCGCAAGCGACGCTGACTGAGGTCGAGCGTGCGTTTCTCGGCACCGGGCCGGCTGCCGAGGGCGAAATCGTACGCCGCTGGCTCGCGGCGTATGCCGGTTCATGACAAAGAAGGCAAAAACCATGAAAAACAATACGCATACCCTGACAATCGACGCGCCCGCGAAACGGGTATTCGACTTCGTCTCGAGAGTGGAGAACTTGCCGAAGTGGGCCAAAGTGTTCTGCCGCGACCTCCGGAAGGATGACCGTGGCCGGTGGAAAGTGCTGACGCCGTCCGGCGAGATATTCTTCGACATCGACGCGAACCCGCGCGCGGGCGTGGTCAACATGAAAGGCGGACGTGATCCGAATGCCATGTCGTATTGGCCGGCTCGCGTGGTGGCCCAGCCGGACGGCAATTCGTTGTTCATTTTCACTGCGTTCCAGTACCCCGGAATGACAGACGCCCAGTTCGAGGCCGCCTGCGAAGGGCTCAGGATGGAGTTCCCCCATCTGAAGACACTGGCGGAGGTACACGCAGAATAGTTGGGCCGGTCAGGCAATCCTCGCGATGGCCTGGTCGGCGCGCGTCGCCGTCTGACGCTTGCCGGAAACGATGAGCTCCAGAATTTCGTGCTCGCTCGTCCGCCCGACGTACCGGTCGCCGACATTCTCGCCCCGCTTCAGAACCATGACGCGGTCGCCGACTGCGAAGATATCCTGAAGACGATGGGAAATGATGATCTGGGCAACGCCATGCTTCTTCAGCTCGAGCATGGTTTCGAGCAGCCGTTCCGTCGCCATGGCAGAAAGATTGGCGGTCGGTTCGTCGAGGACGACCACCCGCGGATCGAAGGAGATGGCGCGGGCGATGGCAACGGACTGCTGGCGGCCGCCCGACAGGCTCTCGACCCGCTGATAGACCGAATTGACATCGACCTTGAGGCGCTTCAGGACCTGATCGGCCTCCGCGTACATCCGGCGCCGGTCGACGAAAAAACGCCTGCACGGCCAGCGGCCGAGAAAGATGTTCTGCCCGACATCCAGGTTCCCGCACAGGGCGAAGTCCTGGTAGATCATCTCGATACCGACTTTCCGGCTCTCATGAGGGCTGCGGAAATGAACCGGCTCGCCGGCGACGATGACCTCTCCGGCGTCGCGCTGATAGGCGCCGGTGAGGATCTTCATCAAGTGTCGACTTGCCGGCGGAATTGTCGCCCACCAGGCCAAGGATCTCACCGGGATAAAGAACGAGCTCGACGTCGATGAGCGCGTTGACGGCGCCGAAGGCCTTGTGGATCTTGCGCATCTCGACAATGGGCGCGGAGCGGACTGTCTCGGACATGGCGCCTACCGGGTTGCTCGTGCCACCATAGGCCAGCGCATCCGGATTCCGGCAAGAATATTGTACTGGCGAATCCAGATGTCGGTCAGAACCGCACCGATGAGAATGAGGCCGATGAAGACGTTCATCCAGTGCTGCGGCATGACGAATGACCGGCCGCCGGAGGTTATGATGTTGAGCTGGAGCAGCGCCTTGACCAGGGTGATCACGGCGGCGCCGGCGAGCGAGCCGATCATCGTGCCATAGCCGCCGAAGATCGACCCGCCGCCGATGATCACCGAGGCTATGGCGTCGAGCTCGCGCAACTGCCCGGCCACCGGGTTGAAGCTGCGGTAGAAGGCGACGTTGATGATGCCCGCCATGGCGCGCACAGCCGGCCGCCAGCATCAGCGAGATGAAGCGCACCCGGTTGGTGTTGATGCCGGAATAGGCGGCGGCGCGGATATTGCCGCCGGTCGCGTAGACCCGCTGGCCAAAGGGCGCATAGGCGAGAATGATCCCGGCGATCAGCGCGACGAGCACCATCCAGATCGTCTGGACGCTGACGACATCGGCCACGGCGCGGACGATTCCCGGCCCGAGTTGAATGCCGAAATAGGCGAGGATATCGCCGACCTTGCGCCCGAGCAGGTTGAAGTTCTCGGGCCAGCCGGTGAGCTGCTGGCCGGCGACGAACCAGGCGGCAAGACCGCGGGCGATGTAGAACATGCCGAGGGTGGCGATGAACGCCGGCAGTCTGAAGCCGACCGTCACCACGGCATTGACCAGCCCTGCCGCCATGCCGGCGAGAAGCCCCATGACAATTGCGGTCGACGGGTCGGCGCCGAGCACCTTCAGATAGTAGGCTGCCGTGCTGCCGGCGAGCGCAAGCACCGCGCCGACCGACAGATCGATGTCGCCGGCCGCGATCACATAGGTCAGCCCGACGCTGATGAGCGCCAGCTCGGTATAGTTGAGCAGGATCGCGAAAGTGTTGGGCAGGTTCCACCAGTAGTCGGGGCGCAGATACAATCCAACCAGCCACAGGACCACGGCCAGCACGATGGCGAGCGCATCGCGGCGGGCGAGGAACCTGCCGAGCCAGCCGGCATGGACCGTAGCGTCCCGAGCTGCGCCCCTGGTCCCACCGCTTTCCATGGCGACGCCGCCGATCTCGAAAGCGGGCGGCGGCGGCCTGCTGCGCAACCAGGCCCACAGCCTCGCCGGCACCTGGCGCCGGATGAGGTAGGGTTCGATGAGCACGGCGATGAGCAGGAGCAGGCCGAGGAAGACCGGCACCGCGCCGACCGGCAGCTGGGCGATGGCGCTGACCTCGACTTCCTCCTCGCCGATCCTGACGATGCGCGTCGTCGGGTAGCCTTCGCGCAGGACCTTGTCGATCAGCACGGTGAGAGCGGCCCCGAGACAGGATCCGGCAACCCGGCCGCGGCCGCCGAGGATCGAAGCGCCGCCGATGATCACGGAGGCGATGACGATCAGCTCGGCGCTGATGCCGTAGAGCGGAGTCACACCCTTGTCCTGGGCGCTCGCCATCAGGCCGGCGAGGGTCGCGCACAGGGCGGACATGAGATAGGCGCGGGTGCGCACCCAACGGGTCGGAATGCCGGCATAGACGGCTGCCTGCTCATTGCCGCCGGTGGCGAAGGTCTCATAGCCCCAGCGGGTCTTGGCGAGCACGTAAGCGCCGATCACCGCGATCACGGCGAAAATGGCGATCTGGTTGTTGAATCCGAAAGCGTTGGTTTCTCCGAGATGGAAGAACGCCGGAAACTCCTTGGCCTTGCCCGGGTAGTAGATGGCCTTGCCGCCGGTCAGCCCAAGGACCAGGCCACGGCCGATCAGAAGGGTGGTCAGCGTGGCGATGAACGCCGGCACCTTCAGCACGGTGACGAGGAGGCCGTTGATCAGCCCGATCGCGGCGCCGAGCACGAGGCAGAACAGAACGGCCGGAATGACGCCGAGGTTGTAGTGGCTGGGCGCGAACAGCGTGGCGAAGGTCACGGCGGTGAGGCCGTAAATCGAGCCCACCGACAGGTCCAGGTCCTTGTTGATGATCACGAACGTCATGCCGACAGCCATCACGCCATAGCGGGCGGTATCGCGCAGCAAGGCGTGGAACGCCTCAGTCGAGCCGAAGAAGGCGGGATTGACCGCGGCGCCGCCGAGATAGAGGAGCACCAGCAGTATGAGCAGGCCGGCCTCCCAGCCGCCGACGAGCTGGGACGGAGGTCGGGTGCGGAAGGATGCGGCTGAGGCCACAGACATCAATGCCTATGCAGTATGAGGCAAGCGGGCGAGAAAGCGGGAGGGCCAGCCCTCCCGCCATCAGAAATGTTCCGGCGAAGTGTTTCCACCTCGCCGGAAAGTCACGACGGGTTAGTTCTCGAACCGCTTGCCGACGTTGCCCACGGTGTCCTTGGTCACCAGCTGAGCGCGGGTGTCGAGATTGGCGGCGGCGATGCCGCGGTCGATCTGCAGCCACAGCTGCATGACCGGCCAGAAGCCCTGCAGGAAAGGCTGCTGACCCAGGGCACCGGTCAGATCGCCGCTCTTCAGGGCCTCCTGCTGGGCCGGGCCGAGATCGAATCCGTAGGCACAGATCTTGCCGGTCTTGCCGGTCTGGGCGACAGCCTTGGCGAGCGCCGGCGTGAACACGTTGTTGCCCGCGAAGGCGCCGACGACGTCGCCGCGCGATTCGAACAAGGTCACGATGCCGTTCACCGGGTCGTTGGGATTGGTGTCGATACCGGTGTTCTCGGGGCCCGCATCGACCTTGAAGTTTTCGAGCTTGCCGGCGTCTTTCAGGCCCTTGACGATGGCGTTGAAGGCCGAGGTGACACGATTGTTGACCTCGATGTTGCCCATCGCGGTCGATGACGGCAGCACGATCGAGCCCTTTTCAATGCCCTTGTCGGCCAGGCACTTGACCAGCGCTTCCCCGGCAATTCCCGCCGCCGAGGCGTCCTGGCCGGTGTGGCTGATGCCGCTGCGATTGTAGATCTGGCCGTCGAACGAGTTGGTGGTGGCGACCGGGATGCCGTTCTTTTCGGCGGTCTTGACGATGTCGTCGTAGGCGCCGACCTGCGGCGTGGTCATGATGAGGCCATCGAGGGTGGGGTCCTGAATGATCTGGTTGGTGATTTCGATCGCCCGCGCCGGATCGTCGGTCGGCGATTCGGCGCCGAGCAGCAGAACCTTGGCGCCGATCAGGTTGGCGGCAGCCAGGGCGCCGACATAGACCGGGTCGAAGAAGCCGTTGCCGGCGGTGTGGGTGACGATCGCAAACGTCAGCTGACCGTCATCGGAATGAAATTTTTTCGTCGCGTCCGCCTCCTTGGCGGCATCGTCGAAACTGTAGCCGCCCACCGCCTTGGCGACGGAGCCCGACTGGGCGTAGGCGCCAGCCGTAAAAAGCATGGTGGCGGCGCTCGCCGCCAGCACTGCAAGAGCCTTGTGCATGAATTCCTCCCATTGGTTGCTCATTGCTATTGCCTGACAGTTAATTTGTCTGACAATAAAATCCTACGCTGCCAGGTTTGCTGTTGCAAGGCCCGGACGGGGCGATCGTCTGCGCTTCCGCTGGTCTTGTCCACGCCCCGACGTGTGCTTTTTTCGGCAGCGTGGATTCCTCTTACGATGAGCGCTGACCTTCGCACGCAGGGGAGATTGCATCGCGGAACGCCGCCTGGTCGGCACCTCGAAGACGCCAGCAGGAGAAGGAAGCGGTGCCGTTGTTTGCCCGGGCGATCGCTATCGATGCGGAATTTCGTGCCAGGCTCATGGGCTCCGGCAATCGCGCTCCTGGGGAGCTAGCTAGAGCGCGAGTAGCGCCTTCTCCGCCAGACCTGAGCAGTTGCGTCGCGGAACGCCGCCAAGTCGGCACCTCGAAGACGCTAGCACGGAGAAGGAAGCGGTGCCGTTGTTTGCCCGGGCGATCGCTATCGATCCGGAATCTGGCCCAGGCTCATGGCCTCCCGGCAATCGCGCTCCTGGCGAGCTAGTAGAGCGCGAGACCGTGTGGCGTACGGCGCAGCGAGGTCAGTGCACGTGAGGTTGCCGAACGCAGCGATCTTCCGATTCGACGAGAAGTCGGCAAGCCGCGGCGGCTTCCTTCGGCGGTGTGCCCTTTCCTGTGAGAAATCGCGGCGGCCCGACCGGAAAAACTCTGACCATGGGAAGCTGGGGAGTTCCACGCACGGCGGGTTGGCGCGCGCAGCTGCGAGGCCAATTGCCTGCACTGCACCTACACCAGCAGCGACGCGAGGTGCAAGAACGTGCAGCCTCGCCCTTGGTGGAGCACCTCGGCAGATCCGCCCGCACCATTTCGCGCCACGTTTGCTGGGACAGCCCGGAACGTGGCGCTTATCCAACTGACTAGCCAGGGAGATAGGGAAATACCCGGAGTTTGATGAGGGTCCGATGAGCACAAAGACGCAGCCGGAGGTGCTTGATGCCGTCATTGCTCGAATCTATGACGCAGCCCTCGATGCCACGAAGTGGCCGAATGCGCTGGACTCCGCTGCCGAGGTGGCCGGATGCGCCGCAAGCGAGCTCGGCAGCTCGATGACGACTCACGGGGCCGGCTATCGCCTGACGGCAAAAGTTCCGGATGGGCGCCAAATTTCAGCGAATTCAGCACTGCAGGCAACCGCAACAACGCACCAGATCACACTGCTGCAACGGCTCACTCCCCATCTGCGTCGCGCGATTCAAATTGCTCAGCAGCTTGGCCATATGAACCAGCATCTGAAGATTTTTCAGGAAGTGGTCGATCGCTTGCCCATCGGCGTGATCATTCTCAATAGTGCCGGCACCATCGAGTTCATGAACCGCGAGGCCGTCCGGATTGGCAGCGGGGCCGATGGCCTCGCCATAAGGATGAATTCCGTTTCGGCGCACTATCGTGCTGAAAATGCCGTCCTGCGCGGATTTATTTCCGAGTCACTTCAACCGGCTGCCAGCGGTCCGGGCGCTGCCGGCGGCACTCTCAGCGTCTCGCGCCCGTCCGGACGCAGAGCCTTCTCGGTCCTGGTCTCCCGTCTGCCGCAACACTCCATGCTCATGTCGCCGGACCGCTCGGCGGCCGTGATATTCGTCACAGATCCGGAGCGACAACGCGGCGCGCATGCGGAGCAGGTCCAGCATCTCTATGGGTTGACCGCAAGCGAAGGCCGCCTGGCTGCGGCACTGGCAGCCGGTGTTTCCCTCGCCGACTATGCCCGAGCAGGATCGGTGACGCTCAATACCGTCCGGGGACATCTGAAGAACATCTTCGGCAAGACCGGAACCCATAGCCAGACGCAGCTCGTGCGCCTCATCGTTTCCGATCTCACTACGCACATTGACGGCAACAGATTGACCGGAGATCGGGTCCGTGGGCCATAGGGCGATCATGCTCCCTTGCCAATCCGCCATATGAGGTTGAAAGAACGCCCCGTTCTTCTTCTGCGGCCCTTCAGCTCCGCGGCCGTTTGCTTGCCGTGCTCGTGTTCGATCCGAACCAATCGGCGCCAGTGGGCCTCCGGCCAAGCAGATCATGCTTCCAGGATTTCATCCCTGGCTGCCGAGAAGCCGGCGATCGGTCTGTGCTCGGCGAGAAATGAGAGAGTGCTCTCGAGCTGATCGGGTGGAACAAGTGATCCCAGAGATGCTATCGGCTTTACCCCGATCTCGTTCAAATGCGTCTTCTTCAGGGTCTCGAAATCGTCACCTTGGAGATTTTCGCTGTTTTCCACGGACAGGGCCCGCACCCGCGCGACCACAGGGCGGCCCGAGCTGGTGAGCGACAGAGAGATTCCGCTTGCCACCCTGGCGTGATCCTGCAGCTCAGGGTTGGACGTGAAGCGCCAGACCATGAGGGTGAGCAGCTTGTGGCGCGTCGAAAGGCGCCCCAGGAATTCGATGCGGTCGACATTGGGAATGACGAAGCCTTCGAAAACGCGGCGCTCGTCCCGTTCCCGGTCCTTTCCCAGGCTGTACCAGCGAAAATCGCACAACGTGCCGCCGATGACGTTCCGTGGGCGGATATTCAACAGGGAACAGCTGACTTCCTCCGCGTTGGCGCGGTTGGCCGGGTCGCCGGAGTTCTGGAATGAAGAAGCCCTGAGCACGGTCCACAGGCCGCCATAGCGCAGCTCGACTTCGTCGGTCTCATCGCGGGAAACGGCCAGCCATTTCGCCAGCGTTTCGTCGAGAACCGGATCGCGATGGTTTGCCGGCAGTTTGATTCCCGCCGATTCCAGCCATGGGGCGCCGAACAGATGCTGCAGAATGGAGACGGCGAAATCGTCCAGCCGAATGTCGCGCGCCCGTTCTGAGATCAGCGCCGCGCAGCGCTCGCAAAATGCGCTGTACATCTCGCTCGCCCGCAAGCTCCGGGATGACTTGTCGTTGGTATAGTTCTTGACCGCGCTTTCGTCGAAGCTCGTGCCGCCGCTGATCGATTTGTATGGAATGCTGAGCACGCTGCTCATGTATTTCATCAGCGCGCGCAACGCGACATGGTCAGCCGGGAGCGGGACCCGTGGAGGCGTCAAAAGGGCCAATGTCAGAACCGTACCTAGGGCGCAGCGCAATGTGACAACGCTGTCACAATCTACCATATCCGGCGCCGTTTGCACGTGTGGGACCCGCACGTGCTGGCACGAGCGAGTGGCCGCGGCAGCTCGCGAAACCGGGGAGCCTCCTGGCACCACATGCCACCACGCCCGGCGGGACAGCCCGGAAAGTGGCCCCTAGACAAGGATCATCTCGGATTACGGGAGGTGATCATGAACAGGAAACTGCAGCGCAACGCCGGAATGTATCCCGCGCGCTATGGCGGAGAGGGACACTGGCCGCATCATCCAGACCTCCCTGACCCGCACCCCGCCCCCGGCGAGGGGAGCACTACAGGAAATGTGGACCCTTACGAGATTGCCTTCCTGCGCAGTGATGAAAACGCGGTCCTGACTCTGGCTCTTTTCGACCTCGTGCAGCGCGGACATCTGCAGGTCGTTGAAACGAAGCGTTGGCTGGGAACCGAGCAGAGGCTCTCGGCGGCAGAGAATCCGCCCTCGCTTTTGACGGAGGCCGAAAAGGACCTCATCGGCAGGTTCAGCACGCCTCTTGCCGCCAGCGAGACCTTCGCGTTCGGCCTGACCGAAGCGCTGCGATCGGCCTGCTCCGGCTACCGAACCAGGCTCGAAGAGACAGGTCTGCTGCGGACGCAGGCCCAGGCAAAACTGCGGAGAAATACGCTGGGCATAGCATTGTTCGTCGGTTTCATTGCGCTGGCTGCGGCAAAGGCGCCCCTTCCGATGTTCCTGGCATGTTTCGCGGCGGTCATTGCGGCGAACGCCCTTCTCTCATCTCGCCTGACCGCGGCCGGCAAGGTCGCACCTGAAACGGATCGAGGCGCAGCTCGCCCGCCTCAAGGACCGCCCCAAAGCCGCCCGGTTGGGCGCCGCCGATCCTTTGCTTCTGACAGCGGTAGGCGTGTTCGGTGTCCCGATCCTCACCGGCAGCGCCTACGACGCATTCGCGGCAGCCGTGAAGCCGATGGCAAGCGGTGCATGGAGCTTCAGTGCCGATGGATGCGATGGAGACGGATGCGGGGGGTGCGGCTGCGGGTGCGGCGGGTGACATGACCGTGAGCAGGCGCGCTCCTGCCGCCCGCCGGGGGTCGAGGCATGCCCGCCGCAACGGCGCGAAGCCCTCGAGTTATTCGACAGACCCCCTCTGGAATCGAATCGACGACTTCCGGTTCGATGATCCCGCCGCCCAACTGTCGTTCTCTCAGCGCCTGGCGCGGGAAAACGGCTGGTCCCGCTACTACACCAGCCGGGTCATCGCCGAGTACAAGAAGTTCTGCTACTTGGCGATGACGGCGGGCCACAGCGTCACTCCCTCCGATGAAGTCGATCAGGCGTGGCATCTGCACCTTATCTATACGCGGAGCTACTGGGACGGCTTCTGCGGCCGGGTGCTCGGGCGTGCATTTCACCATGGCCCGACCCGCGGCGGCGCCGATGAAAGCGCCAAGTTTCACGATTGGTACGAAGCGACGCTGGCGTCCTATCAGCAAACCTTCGGCTCACCGCCTCCCACCGACATATGGCCGGCGGCAGAGGCGCGCTTTGCCATGACCAGCGCTTTCCGCCGCATCGACACGGCATCCTGCTGGCTTCTGCCAAAGCCCCGTTTGCGCCTTTTTGACCCGGCGCTGGCGCAAGGAGGCCTGACCATGGCTCACATCAGCGGCTTGACTGAACGGACCCTCGGCAGGAAACGGCAGTACCGCCCGATATCTGGCAGACCTGCTCTGCTTGCGCTTCCCAATCTTTTCCTCCGTTCCACGGTAACCCTGGTCGGGCTTTACGCACTCCTGACGGCTGCTCTGATCGCCGCTGCCGAGTTTGGCGGCGTCGATCCCCGATGGGCGGTGGGCGCCGGGAGCTTCATCATTGCTCTCCAGTTTCTGGTCGGTCCCTTTGTCATGGACCTGATGCTGGGGTGGCTGTACCGGATGAGCTGGCTCACGCCGGATCAGGTGCCGGGCCACCTCGCGGAATTCATGGCGCGAGTGTGTGCCGCGAACCGCATGAAGGCGCCGCGCCTCGGCCTGATCGACGACGGCGCACCCCAGGCTTTCACCTACGGACACACACCCAACAACGCGCGGATAGTGATTTCGCGTGGCATCCTCGAGCTCCTCGATGAACGCGAGGTCGAGGCGGTGGTAGCCCATGAAATTGGCCACGTTGTCAATTGGGATATGCTGCTCATGACGGTGGCCCAGATGGTCCCCTTGGTCTGCTACTACGTTTATCAATCTTTGACCCAGGAACAGCGCTCAAATGAGGATGCACCCGGAAGATGGTCGTGGCCCATCGCAGCCGGTGCTTTCGTGCTGTACATCGTCAGCGAATATGCCGTGCTGTGGTTCTCGCGGACCCGCGAGTATCACGCCGATCGTTTCTCGGGCGAGGCCACGGGTGATCCCTCACTGATCGCCAGCGCACTTGCGACGATCGCCTTCGGCCTGGCGAGCAAAGAAAAATCGAGCGCCGAGGGGGCTGTCGACCAACGTCGGGACTCCCCTGCCCGAGCCTCGACCCTGTCTGCTGTCGGGGCTCTGGGAATCTTTGATAGCCGGGCGGCGGCGTCGATCGCCATTGCCGCTTGTGCGGACAATGGCGCGACGGATCGCGTTCACCTGGATCGCCTCAGGCGGGCCATGCGGTGGGACCTTTGGAACCCCTGGTCCCGGTGGCACGAGCTCAACTCCACCCACCCGCTGGTCGCCAACAGGCTCCGCTACCTCTGCAACCAGGCAATCCACATGGGCCAAAAACCCTACGTCGTGTTCGACGACATTCGACCTGAAGTCATACTGGGACGAATTCGCCATCGATTTCACGATCTATGTGCTTCCGCTGGCAGCACTGATCGCGGGTCCCATGGCGGTCGGCGGTCTGACGGGCCTTCAGCAACCCCTGGCGATGGCAGGCGCAGCACTGGCGGCATTCGGCGCCGCTCTTCTTATCAAATATTGCTTCGTGTACCGGGCCGATGCTTTCCCGGCGACGAGCGTTGCCGCGTTGCTCGCCAAGGTCAAGGTATCGGGTGTGAGACCGGCGCCCTGCTCGCTGCGCGGCATCGTCATCGGCCGTGGACTTCCGGGTTACATCCTGTCCGAAGATTTCATTTTGAAGGATGAGTCCGGTATCATTTTTCTCGACTACCGTCAGCCGTTCGGGATCTGGGAGGTCTGGTTCGGCCTGTCGAAGGCCGGCAGGCTTGTCGGCAAGCACGTCACGGTCGAGGGCTGGTACCGGCGTTCACCGATGCCGTTCGTCGAAATCCGCAGCATCGGCTGCGAGGGCAAGCAGTACCGAAGCTGGATACCCGTTCTCTACAAGATGTCGGCGCTCGCATTTCTCATCGCCGGTCTCGGAGTGGCTCTGCTGCCGGACGGAGCGTGGACGTGGTTTGCCACCCATTGCGAGGCGCATTTCCTCCAGTTTGCATGTAAGTTCTAGCTTGGCCCAGGAGAGCGTCACAGAAGCCAATGGCGCGGATCGGAACCCAACGGCAAGGCTTTCATCATCGACGATTGTGCTCGATCGCCCTCGAACATCGTGGCCTTCACCCAGGCCGGGAAGTAATATTCCCGTCGTAGGGCTTCTGCCTTGGGCGGGTAGGCGCGGGGATGCCGAACAGGATGGATAGCGACCCAAAACCGAAACGCAAGATTTCCGCCATCCTGGCCGCCGACGTCGTGGGATATTCGTCTCACTCGGAAAGGGACGAGGCCGGAACGTTCACTCGTCTCAGGTCCCTCCGCAAGGAGTTGTTCGAACCGCAGATCAGAGACCATCACGGCCGCATATTCAAGCTGATGGGCGATTGTCTGCTGGCCGAGTTCGCCAGTGTCGTGGAAGCGGCTCAGTGCGCGGTCGTACTGCAGAGGGAGATGGCGAGTCGCAATGAGAGGTTGCCGGAGGACCACCGCATCCGTTTTCGGATAGGCATCCATCTCGGCGACATCATCGTTGAGGGCAAGGATCTCCTTGGCGACGGCGTGAACATTGCCGCCCGTCTTCAGCAGCTCGCCGAGCCGGGTGGCATCGCTGTGTCCGGCATGGTTCGCGAAAATGTCGGCAACCGGCTTACCCTCGCCTTCGAGGATAGGGGCGAGCAGCGGCTAAAGAACATCGAACGGCCGGTGCGAGTTTATAGCCTGCTACTTGAAAATGATCGGCCCAAAACAGCAAACGGCCGGGCTGCTGCCTGGATCGGCGGGCCGATGAAGGTCGCTCTCCTTATTGCGGTGATGATGGTCGCTCTCCTTATTGCGGTGATGGTCGAATGGCCGCTGTGGCCTCCAAAAATAGCCGTCTCAGTCTCGATTGCCAGCTCCAGCAACAAGGAGGAGTGGCTGGACCAGGCGATCGCTTCGTTCAATGCCGCCTCCAGGAGCAACGCGGCGCTGCAACTCGAAGCCAGGCCAGTCTCTGCCGAAGTGATCCTGGAACAGCTTGAGCCCGGCAAGAAAGACCACTATCGCTCCGGCTCCATGGTTGCCGACATCCTGGCCGGCAGGATCAAACCCATTATCGCCTCTCCGGCCGAAACGTTCTGGATATCGAAGCTGAATAACGATTGGCAGGCGGCCAACTCCAGGCCGATAACGACCGAACAGGCGCCGGCTACGGCGCGCACACCACTCGTCATCGCCATGTGGGAATCGAGAGCCCAGGCTTTGGAGTGCTGGCCATCTCCAAAACCGCAGTGCACATGGGAGCGCATCCGTGCCCTTGCGACGAACGCGGACGGATGGACGATGTTCGGGAGGCCCGATTGGGGCAAGTTCAAGCTGGGCTACGGCCACATGGATCAATCCAACTCGGGCACCCTGACTGCCGCCATCCTATGCATGCGAGGCCTCGGCAAGAGTGGGTCTCACTTTGGAAGACGTAGATGCAGGTAATGGGTGCGGCCGGATGATTGCCGCCGTCGAAAAAGCCAAAGTGCACAGCGGCAAAAGGAGTGCCTGGCTGCTCGACAGAATGCGAACCGGCGGTCCTGAATATCTGGACGCTATCGTCACCAACGAACAGGAGGTAGTCGAATTCAACCATGACCCGTCGGGGTTGAGAGAGCCCATGGTGTCCGTCTATCCGCAGGACGGCACCGTGTTCAATACCCATCCCTTCGCCATTCTTGACGGGGCACCATGGGTCAGCCCGGAGCAAGTCAAAGCGGCAGAGATTTTTCGAAAGTATCTGCTCTCCGACGAGCAGCAGGCGCTGCTCGTCAAGCACGGCCTCAGGCCGGTCGATGAAGACGCACCGCTCGGTCCTCCTCTGGAAACGGCATATGGTGCTAATCCGGAAGCCAATCTGGTGACTATTGAAGTGCCGGAGGTTCAGGTCTTCGATCGCGTGCGAGAGGTATGGCACGAAGTAAAGAAGCACGCTCACATCGCCATTGTATTTGACAAGTCGAGCAGCATGGCGGGCGAAAAAATGACTCAGGCTATCCAAGGCGCGCAGGCGTTTGTATCGGCCATGGACGCGAAGGACTGGCTCGCCTGGTTCACCTTTGATGACCGGATTTATGCCAGGACCCAGGGGCTCAAGTCGGAAACCGGCGTGCAACTGCTGAGCGACATCAGATCAACCACCGCTTTCGGCGGTACTGCGCTCTACGATGCGGTGGCTACGGCGTTTGATACATTGGCAAACAAGCGAAGAGCTCGGGAGGATTCGGTTCGCTACGGCATTGTGATCCTCTCGGATAGCGGGGACACAAGCAGTACCACCACATGGACTGCGCTCGAGGCGAAGCTGAAAGATTCAGAGCAAGATCCCACAGGGATCCAGATTTACACCATAGGCATTGGCGATGACGCCAACGAGGCAGTGCTCAAGAAGATCGCCAATCGTGCAAATTCTAAATCAGACATTGCGCGTTGGAAGGTGACCTTGAATGTTGCTCGCTCAGGCGCTCAAAGTGGTACTGCTTGTGTCCCCGCTATCCGAGAGGATCACAATGCCGTAGTCAACTACAATGGCGATGTGAGCGTGCTTCTTTACCCGTGGAAAGCGAACTCTGCCGCCGCTCTAGGTGTGAGCTTTCAATAAGTTGTCCATCCGGCCCCGATCGGCGAAGCTGAAGTTATCCAACCTTTAGCCATAGCTTAGCTTAGCTAGACTAGCCTCGAGGAGAGCCGGACTCGAGCACTCGAGCAGGGTCGGTGACGCTCAATACTGTCCGCGGACATCTGAAGAACATCTTCGGCAAGACCGGAACCCACAGCCAGACGCAGCTTGTGCGCCTCATCCTTTCCGATCTCACTACGACCATTGACGGAAACAGATTGACCGTAAATCGGGTCCATCAGCCGTAGGAACCCACGTAGCGGAGCGCTGCGATAAACGCTCGATGCTGCCTGATACATTTTCAAGCGGCCTCAATTTGGTCTCTGGCCCCTTTGCTCGCGGTGCGGCGGCCGCGGATTGAACTTTCCTGATCGGGCCCGGCTTTCCCGGAGAGCCGATGAAGTAAGCTCTTGTCGCTTCCTTGGAAGCGGGATGTACCAGCTTGGCATCGCTGGCTCCCGGCAGGAAAACCACATCGTAGATCTCGTTCGAACGGTCGAAAGGAACCGAATCGAGTGCACCACCGAATTGCTGGCAGTATCGAACAGCAATACGGCGCAGGAGGGCCCGGCGCCTTTTGCGGCGAGCCTTTGCTTCAGCGGCAGGCCTTCGATGGAATCCGCTCGGGGCTTTGATATGCCAAGCGCGGCGACGAACTCATGGAAGTCGAGGCCGCGGGTATAGCCGGGACAGGCCAGCCTCTCGACAAACTTGCCATGCTCGATAAGCCCGAAGCTGCCCTGCCCGGACTCATGCAGCCAGATCTTGCGGTCGCGGATCCGTGGAGAATGCGGCATCCACAGATCGGAAACGACGACCTTCTTTGAGGATACATCGATGATGACTTCCTTCGGCCGGTCGCGCCGCCAGGCATCCTTTCCGCTTCGGCCGCTGAGGGCTGTGACGAATCGCAGGCGGCCGCCGTCCACCGCCAGGCCGTTCAGATGGCAGTGGTCCTCCGGCACGAGGTCCTTGATGAAAGCAGGCGCCCACAGCGGTGCGAAGCTGCTCTCCGGCGCCACCATGCCGACGCAATTGAACATCGAGGATGCGAATATCGGAACGCCGGCGCCGACCCAGGCCACGTCGTGGCAGTTCACGAAGCCGGTGTGATAGCCCGCCTGGGGGACAATCATTGTCCCGGCGTCCGCCGCGCCAGGCGACAACCGCCGGGTCAGCTTGAAGAGCCAGAGCTGATGAAGCGTGGCCAGCAGCAAGCTGCCGTTGCGGACCGCCATGCCCATGGCGCGGTCGAAGCGCTCGTGCCGGATGACCGCCCGGCCACGGCTGTCCGCGCCGATGAGGATGAGCCGGCCCGACTGGTAGGAACTGACCAGCAGGCAGACGTTGCGCGACTTGAGCCACGCTCCCAGGTGCGGCGAGACCTCGGCCCCGAGCTCCTCGCCTACGGTGTCGGCGGCGGCTTGGTCCATGCGGATATCAGTCAGCCGACGCTCCTATGCAGCATACGGCGATCAGGCGAGCAGGAGATCGCCGTCAGTGATGAGAATGTTGGCCGCAGTCATGAAATCAAACTGAACGTCCTCGAGCGTCAGCGTTGTCTGGCCTTGATCTCCGTAGTCGAAGGTGAACAACAGCGAGGATCCGCTAACCGCGTCAGGATCCGCGATGTCGGTTGCATGGCTCATGGCTTCCTCAAAATCTGCAAATCCGAAATCGGTGAAGTCGAGCCTGTCGAAACCACCTTCACCTGTGCCGGCAAGGAAAAATTCGATGCGATCGTTTCCCTCATCGGCACTGTCCTTGAAGACAAAGATGTCGGAGGCGCCGCCATCGAATATCTGATCGTCTCCAGGCCCGCCCCAATGAATGTCATCGCCGTAGCCGCCATCGATGATGTCGTTCCCAGCGCCTCCTTCTATGATGTTGTGGCCGGGATTATTGATGTTCGAGCTCAGGGTCACGAAGTCATCGCCGGCGCCGAGCAAGACCAGGTTGTCGCCCTCCAGAGGGTCTACCGAGTTGTCTGCATCGCTGCCAATGATGATGTCATCGAAGTTGGAGCCGCGCACATCCTCCAGGTTCAGGAGCGTGTCCACGGTGCCGAAACCATCGATTGCCTGACCCCCGGCAACCTCGACATCCGGGTTGCCAGCGAAATCGAATGTGACGGCGGCATCGGAGAGGTTTACGAACACGCCTTCCGGGCTGTTGTTATAGCGGACCAGATCAACGTTATCGCCGCCGTCGATGAGGTCATTGCCCTGGGCGCCGCGCAGGAGGTCCGCCTGGTCGGCACCGGTGAGGACATCATCGCCATTGCCTCCCCCAATGGCTCCAATGGTGCCGTTCTCAACACTGATGATGTCATCGCCGTCGTCGCCGGAGATCAAATCCTTGAAACCGCCGCCGCCCGTTATGACATCGTCGCGCGCCGTACCCTGGATCGCCTCGGCGTAGTTTCCCTGGTCGATGCCTGTTATGGCACTTACGTATAGCCGCGCGTCGCCCCCGCCGGGGCTGTAGAAGATGTTGTCGTCTCCTACATCGGCCGTCAGGTAGTCGATGCTGTCTCCGCCATTGAAGAAGTTCTTGATTCTGGGAACTCCGCCTACCTCGGCAAAGTCGTAGTTTTCATTCGCCACCACTCCGACCAACAGGTCGTTGCCGTCGCGTACCCAGTTGAAGTCATAGAACGATGCTCCCTTTTTATATTTTGGCTAGATAAAGCCCCTACGCGCCTAAGATTCTGCAACCCGCCGCAAAACCTGCCGGCGGGTTTTGCTTTTCTCCGCCGGCCATTGCTGAAAATCATCCATGCAACTGTTTCAGCAGTTGCAATAGCGGAGTGCTAACTATGAAACGTCATATCGTCACTTCAGTGGTGAGAGAAAGTAAGTTTTCTCTCAAAGCTCTGGTCGAGCCTTTATTGCGCTCGCGCAAGAGCGCTCTAAAACGCCGGCAGCTGCTTGATCTGGATGATCGGTTGCTGCGCGACATCGGTTTGACTCGCTATGAGGTTCTGCATGGTACCGCGTTTCATTCCGAGGCGGCGCGAGGTCGGGAATGATGGGACTGCTGCGTGTTCTGGCACGTGGCCAATCATGATCCCTGGCGAAACGCAAATGTGATGGGACCCGCTCGCTAAAGAACGAAAGCGAGCGGGTTTTCCTATATCGAAGACTCGCCTTCTGGGTCCTCGTCGCCGGGATCGCAAAATGTTAGTGTGGCAGCCAGCACAACGATTATTACAAGGTGTTGGTCCATGAGCGTTACTCACGAGCGAAAAAGTAATGTGTACCGACCCGGAGGAGATCGCTCAGCACATCTTTTCGCTCTTGAATACTGTGATGATTGAGAGTATGTGGCCGACGTCTATATCGCCTGGAGAAACTGAGTAACCCGATGCGCCTTAAAGCATCACATATATCGATCGCGCTGAGCGCCGCCACCGCGCTGCCGTTTAATCGGCAGAGCGATCGGAGGCGTTCGTCCATGTGCGAACGGGGTTATTCGAAGCCAATCGCAACCCAGAATAGGGTTACCAGACTAAACCGGCGACAGGGCCAATCCCTTCGCCAAACCAGGCAGAAGGGACCGCACAAGTGGCCCACCAGACTACCAAAAACGCACCGATTGATTGTCGCCTCGCGCTCTTCATGAGCGCCGGCGCGCTTATCGGCACCCTCGTATCTGCTGCGACGCCGGTCGGCCCGCAGGAGGCGCGGTTGCGGCGCGACTGCGGAGCGTGGTTGGCGGTCTTCGGGATCTGCGGATTTCATGGACGCTCTCCGCCGCCAAGCTGCCGCGCGAGGAGTGCGCCAGGCTGGTGATCGAATTCCTCGATGCGTCCGGCAAACAACTTGATTTCGGCGATCGCTCCGCGGCCGCCGCCTGAAACGTGCAGTGCTTTCGGCTCGCAAGAGCCCCGCTCTTTGTCATCGTGAATGTCCAGAATTGGACACCGGCGTCGCACGAAGTCGCGATGCACTCAACAAGTCGCCTCGTGGATACGAGTGCGACGCCGGGAGTCCTTTGTTCAAATTTTGCTGGTCTAGCTCATCGGGCAGAGCGCGACTTTCGTAAAGTCGAGGCGGCGGGTTCGAATCCTGCGACCAGCTCCATGCCGGTTTATCCTCAGTGGCAGAGGTCTTGCCTTGTAAGCAGGGCGCGGGCGTTCGATTCGTCCAACCGGCACCATGCGCGCGTAGCCCAACGGTAGGAGGCGACTGCCTTAGAAGCAGCACAGTGGCGGGTTCGAATCCCCTCCGCGCGCACCAGGCCCATGTAGACCAATCGGTAGGAGTTGCCTCCCTCAAAACGAGGACAGTCGGTGTTCGAATCACCGCATGGGCACCATTTTCATGCGGGCGTGGCGAAACGGAAAACGCAGTCGGCTTAAACCAGGCTTAAACCCGGCCATGCTGGAGGTTCGAGTCCTCTCGTCCGCACCATACTTGCTCTCTTCGCCAAGCGGCCAAGGCATCGGCTTTACACGCCGACATTCCGGGGTTCGAGTCCCTGAGGGAGCACCACGCGTCTTTAGCTCAGTTGGCAGAGCGCGGCCGTGACATGGCCGAGGCCGCTGGATCGTTCCCAGCAAGACGCACCATCAACGCACCTGTAGCTCAGTGGCAGAGCAATCGCTTGATAAGCGATCGATGCTGGTTCGATTCCAGACTGGTGCACCATCGCAATGGAGGTAGTCATGACTACATCACTCAAATCGGGGCGGCTTGCCGCCGCTATTCGTCCTCCGACGGATGCGAAGCATAGCCAGCCCGGGTCGGCCGGGCACAGGCCTTTTAAGCCTGCTGCAGGAGGTTCAAGCCCTCTCGCATCCGCCAATTTTTCCATGGACCCTTAGCTCAGTTGGTCAGAGCGCCGTCCTCTTAAGTCGGAGGTCCCGCGTTCGAATCGCGGAGGGTTCACCAAGCCCCTGTAGGCAAACCGGTAAAGCCGCAACGTCGAGAGCGTTGTGCATGCGAGTTCAACTCTCGCTGGGGGCACCATGATCTCGTCGTTCAATGGCAGGACAGCGCACTGTCGATGCGCCAACGTGGGTTCGATTCCCATCGAGATCGCCAATTTCATCAGGGTGTAGCTTAGCCTGGCGAAAGCGTGTGCCTCGGGCGCACAAGATCAGAGGTTCAAATCCTCTCACCCTGACCAGTTTGCCAACGGCGTCAGCACTGGAGTGCGGCTCCGCCTTATAAGCGGGGGCAGCGGACTGCTGTAGACGGCAGGGATCGTTCCCCTGGACGCCGACCACTCAGAAAGGAGGTTCGCCATGCATGCCAATCCAGCACTCGTGCTCAATGCGGACTTCCGTCCGCTGAGCTATTTCCCGCTGTCGCTGATCTCGTGGCAGGAGGCGGTTCAAGCGCTGTTTGCGGAAAAGGTGAGCACTGTCGCCGAATACGACGCCTGGGCTCGCAGCCCCTCGCGAAAGATCAGGCTGCCATCAGTCGTGGCGCTGCGCGAGTACCGGCCGTTGCCGAAGCGCGTCGCGTTTACGCGGTTCAATGTATTTCTGCGCGATCGATTCAGATGCCAATACTGCACCGAGCGTTTTGAAGCACACGACCTGACATTCGATCATGTTGTTCCGCGCTGCAAAGGCGGCCGGACATCGTGGAACAATGTCTGTGCGGCGTGCCGGCCCTGCAATGGCAGGAAGGACAAGTTCGTCACCATGAAGCCCAAGGTGATGCCGCGGGCGCCGACGCCGCAGGAATTGCTGGCAGCAAAGCGAGCATTCCCGCCGAACTACCTTCACGAAAGCTGGCGCGACTATCTTTATTGGGACGTCGAGCTGGAGAGATAACCGATTATCGGCGGCGTCGGTCTTGCGCCACTTAAGGAAAGTTACCCGGAGCGGCCTCCGGCCCTGTTTCGAAAACAGTGGGTGCCTCACGGCATGGCGATCGACACGTCAGCTTTCCGCCACTTCTCGCACTGACCGCGGATGTACCGGCAGTGCGCGCGGGCGTCGTAAGGGCGCCCGCACAAATTCATCGCGGGATGGAGCAGTGGTCAGCTCGGTTGGCTCATAACCAACAGGCCGGGGGTTCGAATCCCTCTCCGGCTACCAATAGCAAGGGTGTGTAGGGAATTGGAAAACCCGGACGGCTGTAACCCGTCGCCTATGCGCTGTGCAGGTTCGAATCCTGCCACACCCACCAAGCGGACGTAGCTCAATGGCAGAGCATCGCGTTGCCAACGCGAAGACGATGAGTTCGATCCTCGCCGTCCGCTCCAAAGCCCGTGAAGCTAATCTAGTGAAAGCGCCGCGCTGAAGACGCGGAGAGAGTTGGGCGGAACGACTTCGCGGGCACCAATTCACATGGGGATGTAGCTCAATGGGAGAGCCGCCGGTCTGCACCCGGCAGACGCGGGTTCGATTCCTGTCATCTCCACCAATCCTCGATCGTCCAATGGCAGGACAACCGGCTGTTAACCGGACAATCGTGGTTCGAATCCACGTCGAGGAGCCAATCCATGTCGCCATCGTCTATTGGCAGGACCCCGGGTTCGCGTTCAAAATCGCGTTGGCGATACCATTGACGTTCTCGTAGCTCAGCGGAATGAGAGCGACGGCTTGCGAAGCCGTAGGCCGCAGGTTCGAGTCCTGCCGAGAACACCAATCATCGGAGTGTAGCGCAGTCTGGCCAACGCATCTGCTTTGGGAGCAGAGGGTCGCAAGTTTGAATCTTGCCACTCCGACCATTCCACTGCCTGCTTAGCTCAGAGGACTAGAGCACCGCGCTTCGAACGCGGGGGTCAGGGGTTCGAATCCCTTAGCGGGCTCCATTCAACCAAGAGGAGCGAGGTTGTCATGTCAGACCTGAAGATTTTCGGAGAGCACGACGACAAGACCGTCGCTCAGATGCGGCGATGCATGGGCACGGGCAGCGCGTCGGCGGGCGTACTATGCGCCGACGGCCACCTTGGCTACGCGCATCCGATCGGCGGTGTCGTCGGATATACCGCCCATATCTCAATCAGCGGCGTCGGGTTCGACATCGCCTGCGGAAACATGGCGGTCAAGCTCGACACGCCCTGTGCCTTGATCAAGGACCAGGTCGGGCCGAATTCTTGCCGATATTTCGAAGGCGGTCAGCTTCGGCGTCGGCCGCACCAACGGAGAACGCGTCGAACACGATCTCTTCGACAGTCCCCTGTGGGATGAAGCCGGCGTTGCGGATCTCAAGCAGATGGCGCGCGCCCAGCTTGGGACTGTTGGGTCGGGTAACCACTATGTCGATCTTTTCGAGGACGAAGCCGGTTCTGTCTGGATCGGTGTTCACTTCGGTTCCCGCGGCCTCGGCCACAAGACGACGACCAAGTACCTCAAGGCCGTGGGCGCCAAGGATGGCATGGAAATCGAGCCGGCGCTGCTCGAGGCCGATAGTGATCTCGGGCGCGGCTATCTGGCCGGCATCGAACTCGGTGGTCTCTATGCCTATGCGGGCCGCGAGTGGGTTGTCGAGAAGGTGCGCTCGATCATCGGCGGCCGTGTCGCGTTCACGGTTCACAACCACCACAACTTCGCCTGGCGCGAGCAGCACGGCGGTGTTGACATGTGGGTTGTGCGCAAGGGCGCGACTCCGGCGTTTCCAGGCCAGTACGGATTCGTCGGCGGCTCGATGGGCGACGATGCCGTCATTCTACGCGGCGTCGAGAGCGAAGCGTCAATGGCAGCGCTTTACTCGACGGTTCACGGCGCCGGGCGGATTATGTCACGTACCGAGGCCCGCGGCCGTTTCGTGAAGAACGAAGAGGGCAAGAAGATAAGGCTGCCCGGCCGGGTCCGTCATGACGAATGGCAGGCCTGGCTCCGCGATAAGGGCGTTACTTTGATTGGAGCCGATCTTGACGAGGCGCCGCAGGCATATCGTCGCTTGCCGGACGTGCTGGCAGCGCATGCAGGCACGATCGAGATCGTTCATCGTCTTCGTCCGTTCGGGGTCGTCATGGCCGGTGCGAATGAGTTCGATCCCTACAAAGACTGAGGCGGCTTCGGTCGCCTCAGTCAAATCGAGAGTGGCGCAATTGGCGGCGCAGCGGGCTCTGAACCCGAAGGTTGAACGTTCGAATCGTTCCTCTCGAACCATTTCATGACGCCGTGGCGGAGTGACTACGCAGCCGGCTGCAAACCGGCTCAGGTTCGTCGAAATCGAACCGGCGTCTCCATGCCTTCGTAGCTCAGTGGACCAGAGCGGCCGACTTCTAATCGGCAGGTCGGGAGTTCAAGTCTCTCCGAAGGCGCCAATTGCTCCCGTAGCTCAGTGGACAAGAGCGCTGCGGTCCTAGCGCGGAGGTCGCCGGTTCGAAACCGGCCGGGAGTTCCATCCTGGAGAGTTAACCGCGAGGGTTCGCGGCGGCGCCTGCTAAGCGGCCGGTGGCTTCGGCCATGAGCATCGTGCGCTCAGCTCTCCGCCAGCGGAGTTGGTCTATAGGCTGGGCCCGAGCTTTCCATGCTCGTGAAACGGGTTCGAGTCCCGTACTCCGCTCCAGTTCTCGGCTCCATCCGCTATGGGTAGGCGACTGGCCTTTCAAGCCGGCAAATCGGGTTCGAGTCCCGATGGAGCTGCCATCACTCCGGGTTAGCTGGTAGGTCCGGCCGCCATCCTTTGAAGTTGGAAAGAAGAACGTTCGAATCGTTCGCCCGGAGCCATAGCGGTATAGCTCAGCAGGTAGAGCGGCGCCCTCATAAGGCGTGTCAGCCGGTGGTTCGATCCCACCTACCGCTACCAATTCAGTGCCGGCTTAGCTCAGTGGAAGAGCGGGAGGGTGTGGACCTCCGTCCGCGAGAGTTCGATCCTCTCAGCCGGTGCCAGTTTCATAAAGCCCGTATAGCTCAACGGCAGAGCATCGGTCTCCAAAACCGAGGACGCGGGTTCGACACCTGCTGCGGGCGCCAACTCTGGACGTTCAAGCGGTCCTTCACCTTGCCTTGCAGGGCGGCGGCGCGCACGGCGCCGGCAAGTTGCTGAAGGCGGGCGGCTATGTTCACGCCGTCGCCATGAAGGTCATCGTCCTCCACGATCACATCGCCGAGACCACGCTCGGAATTCTTCCCGGAGCGCCGCTCCGTGTCACTCACAAAAATTCCCTGGTTGCCCGGGTAGTCATCGGGGTCTCCCGTTTCGGTCGGTCGTGCCGGGGAAGAACTCGGGGTGCTGCTGCAGGTATCCCACATGCTCGCCGAATTCATCGCGCGTCCACTGATCGACGTCGGCACCGTCGAGGCGAACCGTGCCGGCGCTGGGACGGACGGCGCCAATCACCAATCGCGCGAGAGTTGATTTGCCCGCGCCGGCAGGACCGACGATGCCGACCGCCTCTCCGGGCCGGACATGGAAGCTCAAAGCGCGCACGATCGGCGACGCGCCGGGCCGCGGCGAATAGGTGACCTGCTCAAAGCTCACGTCACCGCGGGGTTTCGGCAATTTCACCCTGTCCACAATTTCTCTGGTGCACGCGAGCAGGCTTCTGATGCGTGAATCCGCCTCCCTGGTCTGGACGAGGCTCCTCCAGCTCGCGATGATTCCCTCGACCGGGGCGAGCGCCCGCCCGCCGATGATCGAAGCGGCGATGATCATGCCGCCGGTCATCTTCTGGTCGAGCACCAGCAGGGCGCCCAAGCCGAGCAACGCAATCTGCAGCAGAAGCCGGACGAAACGAGAGAATGCAGCGAGTCCCGAACCTGCCGCGCCGGAGCGGTCCAGCGCCTCGAGCGCCGCAGAATTGTGCCTGCCCCAGCTCGCTATGGCCTCGGGATAGAGACCCATGGCGTGAACGAGCTCGGCGTTGCGGATATAAGCCTGGGCGCTGCCAATGGCGGCGAGCGAGTGCCGTGACGTCTCGGCGAAAGCCGCCCTGGCGGCGCGCTGGTTAAGCCAGGCGAGGAAAAACAGCACCCCCGCGCCAAGGACCGTAATGCCGCCGAGCAGCGGATGGATGAGAAACATCACGCCGGCAAAAAGCGGTACGAGCGGCAGCTCAAAGATCGCCGTCATCGCCGGGCTGGTCACGAAGGCCCGGATCTGCGCGAGATCCCGAAGCGCCTGGGCGTCGGTGCCTCTTCCGCGTGCCGCCGCCTCGATGGAGGCGGCGAGAAGCGGTCCGCCCAATCCGGTCTCGAGACGCAAGCCGATGCGCGCCAACACCGTCTGGCGCACTCCATCGAGCAGGGAAAGCAGCGCCAGCGCGCCCGTGGCAAGAATGGTGAGCATAATGAGGGTATCGACGCTGCCGCTTCCGAGCACCCGGTCGTAGACCTGCAACATATAAAGGGGGGTCGTCAGCAGCAGCGCGCTGATGGCGAGGGAGAACATCTCGACGGCCCACAAATCCCGGCGGCAGGAGGCATAGGCCTGTCCTGCTGCCTGGGGACCCAGGACCGGAGAGTTTTCGGTCAGATTCGACTTGTCGACGGTCTGGCGGTGGCCAGGCTTCGCAGTGCCCAAGCCTGAAACCGGAGATTCAAAGTCGCCAACAAGACAAAGTGTGCGCTGGTTCATGGGCAAGTTGCGTGAAGCAATTGACGCTGGGTTCGCCGACCTCGGCATTTCTCATGTTGTCAGGACCCGGAATTTAATGACCTCGCGCTACGCTGCACCCCTCGTTTGAGGGGCACGCAGCGTCAGGCCGTTTGATAACAAACGTAAGTCGAAGAAACCGGTGCCTGGGCACCTCCGGCTCAAGAATTTGATGTTGCAACATAACAGCGCCGGGAATATGCTGTCGGGCGATGAGCAGACCGGTCTCGGGCAACGACGACAAGGTGCTGAAGGCGTTGCGGAAAAGCGAGCGGCCGCTGTCGGCATACGCAATTCTCGACCGGGTGCGCGCCAGCGGCATCCGGGCGCCGATGCAGGTATACCGGGCGCTCGAACATCTGCAGAGCTCCGGCCTCGTACACCGCATCGGGGCCCTGAGCGCGTTCATCGCCTGTCGTGAGGGCCCGCACGGCTACCGGCCGGGCTTCGTGATCTGCCGCGATTGCGGCAGCGTGAAGGAGTTCGACGACCGCAAGGTGGAGAACATCGCCACCCGCGCCGCCGGCGGCACATTCGCCATCGACGAGGTATCGATCGAGGTGCTGGGCTTCTGTGGTCCATGCCGCAACAAACCGCGGCGAGCCGCCGGCCGATGAGCGCCTGCCTGCAATTTCGCGACGTGACACTCGGCTACGACCGCCATCCGGCCGTGCATCATCTGTCGGGCTCGCTGGCCCACGGATCGCTCACCGCCGTCGTCGGCCCCAACGGCTCCGGGCAAGACGACGCTGCTCAAGGGCATCGTCGGGGTGCTCGTGCCCATGGCGGGTCAGATCAAGCATCACGACGGCTGCCGTATGGCCTACCTGCCGCAACAGTCGGAGATCGACCGGGTCTTCCCGGCCCGGGTGAGCGACCTCGTGATGCTGGGGCTGTGGCCCAAGCGCGGCATGCTGAGCCGGATCACGGGAGGGGACCGGGAGCTGCTGCGCAACGCCCTGTCGGCGGTCGGCCTCGACGGCTTCGCCGATCGCAGCCTCGACACCCTGTCGGGCGGACAGCTGCAGCGCGCGCTGTTCGCCCGCGTGCTGCTGCAGGACGCCGATCTCATCCTGCTCGACGAGCCGTTCAACGCCATCGATACGAAAACGGTGAGCGACCTCATCGCCCTCATCGAGCGCTGGCACGGCGAAAGGCGGACCGTGCTGGTGGCGGTGCACGACCTCGCCATGGTGCGCGCCCATTTCCCCGAGACCCTGCTGCTCGCCCGCCATCCGATCGCCTGGGGCAGGACGGCGGATGCGCTGAGGCCCGAACACCTCTTGAAGGCGCGCCAGTTCCACGAAGCATGGGACGATCGTGCGCCGTGGTGCGAGACGGAGACGGCGGCGTGAGCTTCGCCGAGTTGATCTGGCTGCCATTCGCGGAATTCGCCTTCATGCAGCGCGCGCTGTTGGGCACGGTGCTGCTGAGCCTCAGCGCCTGTCCCATCGGGGTGTTCCTGATGCTGCGGCGCATGAGCCTGACCGGCGATGCCATGGCGCACGCCATTCTGCCGGGCGCGGCAGTCGGATTCGTGGTCGCCGGCCTCGAGGTGCTGCCGATGACGTTCGGCGGCCTGGTGGCGGGCCTGGTGGTGGCGCTCGCCGCCGGCGTGGTGTCACGCCTCACGGTGCAGCGGGAAGATGCAAGCCTCGCCGCGTTCTATCTCATTTCGCTCGCACTGGGTGTGCTGCTCGTGTCGATCCGCGGCTCGAGCGTGGACCTGATGCACGTGCTGTTCGGCACCGTGCTGGCGCTCAACGACCAGGCGCTCTATCTCATCGCCGCGATTTCCGTCGTGACCATCGCTCTCCTGATCCTGGTGTGGCGGGCGCTGGTGGCGGAATGCCTCGATCCCCTGTTCCTGCGCAGCGTCAGCAGCGCCGGCCCCTTCGTGCACTACCTGTTCATGGTGCTGGTGGTGCTCAACCTGGTGGGCGGCTTCGAGGCCCTGGGCACGCTGCTCTCCGTCGGGCTCATGATGCTGCCGGCCGCGGCGGCGCGCTTCTGGGCCAATCGAGTGCTGCCGATGTGCGCGCTCGCCGTGGCGTTCGGCATGCTGTCGGGCGTCGTGGGGCTGCTTCTGTCCTATCACCTCGATGCCGCATCGAGCCCGGCGATCATCCTGACCGCCGGCACCATCTATCTCGTTTCGGCGGTGTTCGGCCGGCGCGGCATCATCGGCGCGCGCCTCAAGAGCTATCGCCACCGCACCGCGTAAGAAGAGGAGACGATCATGAACCATGTGAAGAAAATCACGCTTGCCTGCCTGACGGCCGTTTCGCTCCTGTCGGCCGGCCCGGCGCTGGCCGGGCCGGTCAAGGCGGTCGCCAGCTTCTCCATCCTCGGCGACATGGTCCGCAACGTCGGCGGCGACCTCGTCGCGCTGCACGTCATCGTCGGTCCCGACGGCGATGCGCACGTCTACGAGCCCAGGCCGGAAGACGCCCGCAAGGTGGCGGCGGCCGACGTCGTGTTCGTCAACGGCCTCGGCTTCGAGGGCTGGATGGAACGGGTGGTGGAGGCGGCTGGCTCCAGGGCGCCAATCATCGAAGCGTCGACGGGCATCGCCACCATCGCCTTCGCCGGCGGCGAGCACCACGAGCATGAAACGGACGGCCAGACGGCGAAGCACGAGGAAGGCCATGAAGCGGTCGATCCCCACGCCTGGCAGAGCGTCGCCAACGCGAAAATCTACGTCGGCAACATCGCCAAGGCCCTGTGCGCCGCCGACCCGGAAAACTGCCCGGCCTACCAGGCCAACGCCGGCCGCTATGCGGACGACCTCGCGGCCCTCGACCGGGAGATCAGGGGTGCCGTCGCGCGAACGCCGTCCGACCGGCGCCGGGTCATCAGCAACCACGATGCGTTCGGCTACTTCGCCAAGGAATACGGCATCACCTTTCTGGCGCCCGAGGGCGTGTTCGACGGAATCGGAGGCCTCGGCAGCCGACGTGGCGAATCTCATCCGGCAAATTCGCAACAACAAGGCGGCGGCGATCTTCGTCGAAAACATCAGCGACCAGCGGCTCATCGAGCAGATCGGGCGGGAGACCGGCATGAAGGTCGGCGGCGAGCTCTATTCCGATGCCCTGTCGGCCGGCGACGGCCCGGCTGCCACGTACATCGAAATGATGCGCTACAACGCCCGCACCATCGTTTCGGCGATCGCGGCGGGAAGCTGACTTGCACGCGCTACAATTGCATTCACAACACCGGTCAGCTGGCTGACGATTGTGAGGGCGACACGAGAGGCAGCGGTCGACGCCGCCTTTTCGGCGCTTGCCGAACACTACCGAACGGCGGCGCCGCGCGACATGCGGGCGGCCTTCGCCGCCGATCCTGACCGCTTCCATGACTTTTCGGCACGGTTCGGCGACATCCTGCTCGACTGGTCGAAGTGCCTCGTAAGCAGGGAGACAATGCGGCTCCTCACAACGCTTGCCGAGGCTGCACAAGTGGCGGCGCGGCGCGACCAGATGTTCGCCGGCGAGCCGGTCAATGCAACCGAGCGGCGCGCGGCGCTGCATGCGGCACTGCGCAACCGGTCGATGCAGCCGATGCTGTGCGCGGGCCGCGACGTGATGGGAGAAGTCAGCGAAACCCTGTCGCGGCTGGCAAAGTTCTCCGAGGGCATCCGCTCCGGCAGCATCGCCGCGGCAGACGGCAGGCGTTTCCGCGATGTCGTCAATATCGGCATCGGCGGCTCCGACCTCGGACCGGCCATGACCACCCGGGCGCTCAGTCCCTATCACGACGGCCCGCGGCTTCATTTCGTCTCCAACGTTGACGGCGCCCACATCACCGACGCGCTCGCCGGGCTCGAGCCCGCGAGCACGCTGTTCCTCATCGCATCCAAAACCTTCACGACCATCGAAACGATGACCAATGCCGCAACCGCACGGAAGTGGATCGCCGGGCGGCTCGGCGAGCAGGCGGTGGGGCAACATTTCGCGGCCATCTCGACCGCCCTCGACAAGGTCGCCCAGTTCGGCATCGCGGCAGAACGAACGTTCGGGTTCTGGGACTGGGTCGGCGGGCGCTATTCGGTTTGGTCGGCGATCGGCCTGCCGCTGATGATTGCCATCGGCTTTCAGAAATTCACCGATTTCCTGTCCGGCGCTCACGCCGTCGACGAACATTTCCGCTCCATGCCGCCGCTCGAGAATCTGCCGATGCTCCTGGGGCTCATCGGTGTCTGGCACCGCAACCTGTGCGGCTTCGGCTCGCGCGCCGTCATCCCCTATGACCAGCGGCTGGAGCTGCTGCCGGCCTATCTGCAGCAGCTCGACATGGAATCGAACGGCAAGAGCGTGACGGTGACCGGCGCTCGCTCAGCGCGGGCTACCGGACCCGTCGTCTGGGGCGAGCCCGGCACCAACGGTCAACACGCGTTCTTCCAGCTCCTCCACCAGGGAACCGATATCGTCCCGGTTGAGTTTCTCATTGCCGGGCAAGGCCACGAGCCGGATCTCAGGGTGCACCACGACCTGCTCATCGCCAACTGCCTGGCACAGTCCCAGGCGCTGCTGCGCGGGCGCACGCGCGCCGAGGCGGAAGCCCAGCTCCTGGAACAGGGCCGGAGCGCCGAGGACGCAAGACGGCTTGCGCCGCACCGCGAGTTCTCCGGCAATCGGCCCTCACTCACCATCGCCTACGGCAAGCTCGACCCTCGAACCCTCGGCAGCATCATCGCCATTTATGAGCATCGGGTGTTCGTCGAGGCGGCGATCTGGAATATCAACCCTTTCGACCAGTGGGGGGTGGAACTGGGCAAGGAGCTTGCGACCGACCTTCTGACCGCGGTGCGGGCGGGAAAGCAACAGTCGAGCTCGAACTCATCGACCCGGGGCCTGCTGGAGCATCTGCGGCAACGGAAGGGCGACGAACGATGAGGCGGGTGGCGACCTGCAGTTGTGGCGAACTTCGTGTTACCTGCGAGGGCGAGCCTGTGCGTCTTTCGGTGTGCCATTGCCTGGACTGTCAGAAAAGAACCGGAAGCGCCTTCGGCGTGCAGGCCCGGTTTCCGGAAAACCGCGTCGAGATCGAGGGCTTGCCGCGCCGCTTCTCCAGGACGGCAGACAGCGGCGCCCGACTTGACTTCCGGTTCTGCGCCGACTGCGGCTCGACTGTCTTTTACACCAACAGCGCGATACCCGGGTTTGTCGGCGTCGCCGTCGGCTGCTTCGCCGACCCGTCCTTCGGACAGCCGAGGTTGTCCGTCTATGAATCACGCCGCCATGGCTGGGCAGTCGTGGCGGGACACGATGTCGAGCACTCGGAGTGACGGCAGCAGGAGGAGCGCTTGAAATTCGCCGACGCCGAACAACACCTGAAGGGCATTCGCCACATCGGCGACGTCCAGGCACTGGAGCTGTACACGTTCGTCGTGCGCGAGCGGCCGCGCTCCTGCCTCGAGCTCGGCCACGCCCATGGCGCATCGAGCGCCTATATCGCCGCGGCCCTCGATGAAGTCGGCGGTCACCTCGATACGGTCGACCTGAAGAGTGCGGCCGACAACACGCCGAACCTCGAAGGCCTGCTGGCCA
Source organism: uncultured Alphaproteobacteria bacterium (assembly GCA_963780765.1). GTDB lineage: Bacteria > Pseudomonadota > Alphaproteobacteria > Rhizobiales > Aestuariivirgaceae > CAWHQZ01. Next base: position 152,019 of record CAWADI010000019.1, read on the forward strand.
AGATGGGGCTCAGCCACCTGGTGAGCATTCACCGCGAGGTGAATTCGTACACCTGGTACCTGAAGAAAAAGATCGCCAGCCAATCTGCGAACGGAAGCTGCGAACCTTGCTACGACTTCTGCTTCATCGACGGCGCCAAGAACTGGACCATCGACGGTCTCGCCTTCTTTCTGGTCAACAAACTGCTGCGCGCCGACGGCTGGATTCTGTTCGACGACTACAGCTTCACCTATGAGAAATATCTCAGGCGCAAGGAAGTGATGGACGGCATCACCATTCGCCAACTCGGCCCCGACGAGCGCGCCGAGGCGCACGTTCAGCAGATCTTCGAGCTGCTGGTGCGCCAGCACCCCGGCTACTCGAACTTCGAAGTGCAGAGCCGGTGCTGGGCGTGGGCGCAGAAGAGGACGGGCGGCCGCAAGGACGTGGCGACCAACCGCCCGATCGGAACCGGTATCTGAACCGGCAGGCTCTCCCATAAGGGCACATTGGGGCGGTCATCGGGGATCGTGCGTTTCGACGTAGGAGCGGAACCAGCGGCCAAAGCGTTCGACGCCTTCCGCCACGGAAATGCGCGCGGTGAAGCCGGTGAGCTCCCGAAGCAGCCGCGTGTCGGCCCAGGTCTCGAGCACGTCGCCCGGCTGCATGGCTTCGGGAACCATCTCGGCGCGGATGCCCAGGGCTTTCTCGAGCGCGGCGATGAACTCGCGCAGCGGCACGCGGCGGCCGGACCCGACATTGACGACGCGGTGCGGTGCGGATGTGAGCTCGCCGACCTGCGGGGGCCTGGCAATCAACCGCACGACCGCTTCGACCGCGTCGTCAACGTAGGTGAAATCCCGCGCCAGATCACCGTTGTTGAACACCCGGATCGGGCGGCCCTCGCGCATCGCACTGGCGAAGTCGAAGAAGGCCATGTCGGGCCTGCCCCATTCGCCATAGACGGTGAAGAAGCGCAAGCCGGTGGCCGGAATGCCAAAAAGGTGGCTGTAGCTATGCGCCATCGCCTCGTTGGCGAGCTTGGTGGCGGCATAGAAGGAGACGGGCTGGGTGGCGGGGTCTGCCTCCCGCAGCGGCTGCCGGCGGCTTGCTCCGTATACGGAACTCGATGAGGCATAAAGCAGGTGGCCGGGCGGGCAGCGCCGGCAGACCTCGAGCAGATTGGCGAAGCCGACGAGATTGCTGGCGACATAGGACTGCGGGTTGGTGATGCTGAAACGGACGCCCGCCTGGGCGGCGAGATGGACGACGACGTCGGGGGCGGCGCGGCGCAGAAAATCCTCCAGCGGCTCCCGGTCGGTGATGTCGATGGCGGCGGCCTCGAAGCCGAAGCGGTTCTTCAGATCGCTGAGCCGGGCCTGCTTCAGGCCGACATCGTAGTAGGGAGAGAGGTTGTCCAGTCCGCGCACCGTTGCGCCATCACCGAGAAGCCGGCGAGCCAGGTGGTAGCCAAGGAAGCCTGCGACCCCCGTTATCAGCACCCTCATGCGTTCATGCCGGGTCGGCGATGGCTTGCGGCAGCATCACGGCGCGGCCAAGACTGTGATAGACAAACGGACTCCGTGCCATGTCCTGCGGGGAGTAGAGGTTGCGCAGATCGATCATCACCGGCTTGGCCATGAGGCCCGCGAGCTTGCGCAGGTCAAGGCCGCGAAACTCGTTCCACTCGGTCAGGATGACGACCGCATCGGCGCCCTCCACCGCCGCATAGGCGTTCTTGCACCAGACCACATCCGGGATGCCGGCCGCGCCGGCGGGACCAGCCTGGGGATCATAGGCGGCGACGGAAGCGCCTTTGGCCCTGAGCTCGGGGATGAGGCCGAGGGCGGCCGACTCGCGCACGTCGTCGGTGTCGGCCTTGAACGCCACGCCGAGGATGGCGACGCGCCGGCCCTCGGCGCTGCCTCCCAGGGCAGCAACAATGCGGCTGCACAACGCCGCCTTGCGGCGGTCGTTGGCCGCAACCACCGCATCCATGAGCCGGAAGGGGCTGTCCTGCCCGCGCGCCGCCGCGGCGAGCGCCCGCGTATCCTTGGGAAAACAGGAGCCGCCGAACCCCGGACCCGGCTGCAGATAGTGCTGGCCGATGCGGCGGTCCTGACCCATGCCGCGGGTCACCACCGATATATCCGCACCCACTTTCTCGCACAGGTCGGCGAGCTCGTTGACGAAGGCGATGCGCATGGCGAGATAGCCGTTGGCAGCGTACTTGATGAGCTCCGCAGAATTCGATGCCGGTGAAGGTGATGGGTACGTTGCCGGCGGTGATCGGCCGGTAGAGACGGCGCAGCACATCGCGGGCGCGCTCGGATTCGGTGCCGACGATTACCCGGTCGGGCTGCAGGAAATCACTGACCGCCGACCCTTCGCGCAGGAATTCCGGATTGGAGGCGATATCGAACGCAACACCAGGACGGCGGCGGGCAATCTCGTGCATCAGCCGGCGCGTCGTTCCCACCGGAACCGTCAACTTGGTGATGACGACCTTGTAGCCATTGAGCGCGGCAGCGATTTCGTCGGCGGCCTTGTGAACGAAAGCGAGGTCGGCGGCATCATCGCCACGCCGCGTCGGCGTGCCGACGGCAATCATCACCACATCCGCACCGGCAACAGCCGGGGCCAGCTCGGCGGTAAAGCGCAGGCGGCCGACATTGCGATTGGCGCGCATCACGTCCTCGAGCCCGGGCTCGTGAATCGGCACTCCACCCTGCTGCAGCTTAAGGACGCGGTCGATGTCGTGGTCGATGCAGGCCACGTCATAGCCGAACTCGGCAAGGCAGGCGCCCGATACCAGTCCCACGTAACCGGCGCCGACGATGGCAATTTTCATGACACAATCTCTCAGGGAAGACGCCGGGAGGCGCTGCATACCGGCAGGTGGATGAGGCACTAGTGCATTTTCCAGCGAAGTGGAATCACTAATACTAATCACCTCCGGCCGGCAGCCTCGCCTGGGAAAATCAGGCGGCCTCGGCCGCTGCTTTCGCCTTCATGGCGGCGGCGGCCATGGCATAGCCGCCAGCCGCCCCGTCGATGAAATGGAGATGGTCGCTGGCGAAGGGCTGCGGCACGAAGCAGGTGATGAGGGCGCTGTCCTGCCGGTGCATTCCGAAGCGGCAGATCCGTCGGGCGGCCGCTTCCTCGAGCCGCTGCTCGATGCGGGCGAGTCGCTCGCGGCTGACGTCGATGGTCAACTTGAGGCCATCGTCATACTTGCGGAAATCGGAGTTCTGCGAAAGCTCGCGCCGGTAGCGGCGGGCGTTCAAGGTGCGGAGATTGCCGTTGGTGCGGTCAAGCGCGAACAGCACCACGGTCTGAGCGACAATCGACAAGCGGCGCAGCCACCTGGGGCGCGAAACGTCGCCGGCGCGCAGCTCGAACTCGATGCTGGCCGGCTTCGGCCACGAAAATTCGGGACCCGCGGCGGGAAGCGGATGGCCATCGCGTTCCTGTTCACCGATGAGCGCGATGATGTCGCTCACCAGGCTGGTAAATTCCGGGCCGGCGGTCGTTCCGGCAGGAACGACGATGATGGAAACGATCTCGCCGTTGTCGGCCCGGGTGGGGTTCCAGCGGCAGGAAAGTCCGGTGAGGTCGGGCCGCGTGCCGGGGCTCGCCGGCGGAACTGCGTATCGGCCGGCTTTCATCTCGGCGTCGAACCAGCTGACGCCGCCGCCCGAAAACATGGCATAGCTTACATCCGGCGCGGCCTGGAACCGGGCGACCCGGATGCCGAGACCCCTGGCCATCACTTCGCGCATCGGAACGAGCGCCGCACGCAAGGCCAAATCCAGCTCCTCCCTCACCCAGACCTGGACTGCCGACAGGGCGTGGCGGGTTTTCTCCACCGCCGAAGGCGGTACAGCCAGCAACGCGCCGTCGCCTCCGAAGACGAACGGGACGCGGCGCTGAAGCCCGTTCAATACGGCCGAGATGACGCCCGCACCGGCCATGTTGACGGCCTTGTAGCGGCCCTGCTCGATGGCCCTGGTGGAGCTAACGATGTCGGCGGCGGCCAGCTGCCAGCTTGGCGGCAGATCGTGGAAATTCCGCGGATCGACCACGCCGGAAAAGTTGTCGAAGGAAGGCAGATCCTCGAAGAAACCTTCGGTGCCGCTTTCCATCATCGCTCCCACCCTTTCTCCCTTAGCCCTAATACGCAGCACAGGTCAGGATTGACGCATGAAAGGGCGAGGATCATAGCTCAATTCACCATGAAAATTGCGATGTATGCGCCGCTGAAACCACCCGATCACCCGGCTGCTTCGGGCGATCGCCAGATGGCGCGCCTGCTCATGGCGGCAATGCGGGATGCCGGGCACGACGTGGATCTCGTCTCGCGCCTGCGCAGCTATGCTCCATCGCCGCTGCCGGCCCTGCTTGCCGATATGAAGGCGAAAGCAGCCGAGGAGCAAGAGCGCATCAAGGAATGCTGGCGAAGCAATGGAACTCCGGACCTATGGCTCACCTACCACCCCTACTACAAGGCTCCCGACCTCGTCGGGCCGCCGCTCTGCGCCGGTTTCGCCATTCCCTACGTGACCGCCGAGGCCTCCTATTCCGCGCGCCGGGACCGCGACGAATGGGCCCCCTACCAGGCAGAGATCACCGCAGCTTTGCGTCGCGCCTGGCTGAACATCTGCTTCACGCAGCGTGATCGCGATGGCCTGTCGCATATCGTCGCGGCACGGCGCCTCGCCCTGTTGCCGCCGTTCATCGATGCCGCGCCGTTCGCCCGCGAGCCCGCGAGGACCCGCCATGACCAGCATGAACCCAGACTGATTGCTGTCGCCATGCTGCGCAGGGGGAACAAGTCCAAGAGCTTCCGCATGCTCGCAGCGGCATTGGACCTCATCGGCGATCTCGGCTGGCAGCTGACGATCGTCGGTGGCGGTCCCGCCGGCGACGAAGTCAAGGCGATGTTCAAAGACCTCGCGCCCAAACGCGTTGCATTTCCCGGCGAGATGACGCCCGAAAACATTCCCGAGCAACTCTATGGCGCCGACCTCTACGTTTGGCCTGGATGCGGCGAGGCCTATGGGCTTGCCTATCTGGAGGCCCAGGCGGCGGGTTTGCCGGTCGTGGCTCAGGAGACGGCGGGCGTTCCGGAAGTCGTACGCTCCGGGACCACGGGTATCCTGACGCGTGAGGGAGATGTCAGCCAGTTTGCGCAGGCCATCCGCCGGCTCCTTCTTGACTCCGACAAGAGGCGACGTCTTGGCGAGACGGCGCGCCGGTTCGTGCTCGGCGAACGGTCGCTGGAGCAGGCTTCGGTGCGGTTAGAGGGGTTGCTGGAGAGAGCCGTGAAGGAGAAGGCCGGGGCGGCGCATGGATGATGTGGCCGAGGCGAAATTCTGGCGGCCGCTCAAGGAGGAGCTTCAGCGCTGGCAGTCGGCCGGGCGCACCGCGAGGCTGTGGCTCAGGGACGACGATGCCATCGAGCCTACTGCAGAGCTCGAAAAGCTGGCGAAGCTTGCACAGGCCTTCCAGGTGCCGGTCGTGCTCGCCGTCATTCCAGCCAGGACAGGGGAACCCCTAGCGCGCTGGCTCCGGTCAATGCCCCACATCCATCCCGCCGTGCATGGATGGTCCCATCACAATCACGCGCCGCCGAACGAGAAGCGCCAGGAACTGGGACCGCATCGACCTCGTGAGGTCATTTTCGACGAGCTGCGCCAAGGCCTGAAACACATGCGGCTCCTCTATGCGGAACGGCTGTTTCCGATGCTGGTACCGCCTTGGAACCGGATTGATCCGGCGCTCGTCGAAGACTTGCCGCGGCTGGGATTTGCCGCACTTTCCGCGTTCGGACCGGTACCCCGGACTTCGCCGATCCCGATCATCAACGCCCACGTAGACATCATCGATTCGAAAGCCGGAAACCGGGCCCGCGCCCCTTTCCAACTCCTCCGGCAGCTGGCGGACGAGCTCGCCCGGGCGCGTGCCGGAGGCGGCTACCCCGTCGGCATCCTGAGCCACCATCTTGGGGGCGATGCGGCCGCCCTGCGTTTTCTCAAGCACCTGTTTCAACGGACAGCCCGCCACCCCGCCTGCCGCTGGCATGCCCCGGTTGATCTCGTTCAAGCCGGCACCAGCGCCTCGTGAAGCACAACCGCCTCCCTGGCGCCGGAAACTGCGAAGCGCAGCCGCCTGGGGCGGCCTAGCACAGCATAGCCCTGCGCTTGCGCGGTGCGGAGTGTCGCGGCGTCGGTAAGGGCGCGGGCACGCGCCTGCCGGTTGAACTTCTCAAGCTTGGCGGCGAGGTTCACGGCCGCCCCGATGACCGTGTATTCGAGCCGCTGCTCGTTTCCGAGGGTGCCGAAAATGACTTCGCCCGCGGCAGCGGCTGCGTTGACGGCGCCAGGCGGCAACCGTGACAGAACATCCGAGCCTTGAGGCCAGGGTTCCGCATCGGCGATGATCTCGTCGAGCGCCCGCAGCGCCGCGGCCGCGAAATCGGGCTTCGGGTCTACGGCCCCGAAGGTCGCCATGATGCCGTCGCCCAGGAACTTGTCGATGGCGCCGCCGTGGCGATGGACGATCGGCACGATCCGCGTCTGGTAGGCGGTGAGGAGCGCCACCACGTCGTCGGGATCGAGCCCCGCGGCCATCACCGTGAAGGAACGGATGTCGGTGAACAAGATGGCGGCCTGACGCCGCGTACCCTCGCCAGGCTTCGTCTTCTCGTCGGCGTTGCGGATGCGGCTCGCCACCGGCGCGTCGAAGAAGCGCGCCAGTTCCTGCGCGGTGATACCTTCGGTGGTGGCACGGCTGAGGAAATTGTTGGCGCGCCTCAGCGCCAGGGCGAGGATGCCGGTTACCATGAGGATGGAGATGATCTTGTCCAATTCCGCGCCGATGAGCACGGCGTTGCTGGTAAGGTAGGTCACGTAGTCGCGGGTGATCGTCGCCTGTGCCGGATCGGCGATCACCACGTAGGCCGCGAGCGCGAGCCAGCCCAACGCGGCGAAGACGCCGGCCGCGAGCACGAAGCGGGCTTCGAACCGCAACGCCCTGAGGGCGATAAAGATGAACACGTACAGCAGTGTCGGCGCCTTGAGGTAGAACGACGCGGGCTGGCCGTACTGGACATGGAAGCTCCAGATCAGAAGCATGAGGACCGCCATGTCGAGGCCGATCGATAGGTATACCGCCCACCCCGGCAGGTCGCGCCACATGACCCAATAGAGCCCCACGGCATTGATCAACAAATAGATGCCGAGCGCATAGGGAACCGGCGAAAAGGCGGTATGGGCATCGGTCTTCGGCGCCGCCGCGTAAAGGGCCGCCCACATCAGGACGACGGCGAGCTGGATGAGCTTAACCAACACCTCACTGGTCATGGCGTGCTGGCGCAGCGCCGTGCGCATGCGCTCGGTCAGATCGCGCGCGGGTTGGCCCGCGACAGCGTCACGGACGATGGTCAGGGGATTGCGGTAGAGAACGGGCATGGCGTTCGTTCCTCACGTCGTGGGGAGTTCCTTGCGTACTCTTAGTGAGTTCACACAAGTCAACGGTTCTCAAAACTGCGCGAGCCGGGAAACACTCTCGCCTGCGGCGGGCAACACCTGGCCCTGTGCGGGCAGGAGGACTGCCCGCTTCACCAGGAAGACGTCGAGGGAACGTTTGCGGCCGCGCACCTCGATGCGAACGATGACCCCCGACCAGAGCCTGGCCCTGGCGGCAAGCCCGTTCCAGCCCAACGTCAACGATTGCAGCCCTGGGTGCGGCCTAGTTGGCCTTCAGCCTGCTGCGGCATTCGCTGAGCTCCGCCGTAGTGCGGCTCAGCTTCTCGGCCAGGTCGCGCATGATCTCGATGCCCATCTCGGGAAAATCGGTCAGCATCTTGAGAAAGTGATCCTTGCTGATGCGCAGCGCCTCGAGCGGCGCGCTGGCACGCACAGTGGCCGTGCGTGAGGTGTCGCACAGCACGGCGATCTCACCGATCACGGAATTCGGCTCGAGCACTGCCACCTTGATCTGGCCGTCTTTGGCATTGACGAGCACGTCGGCAGTGCCGGTGAGAACCACGTAGGCGGCGTCGCCGGCATCTCCCTGGCGGCAAAGAACCTGGCCTTCATTGTATTTGACGCGGTCGGAAGTGAAGGCGATGAGCTTGAGCTTGGCCGGTGGAATCTTGCTGAAGAACGGCGTGCGCCGCAGCATCTCCACTTCTTCCATGAGCAGCATGGTGAGCTTACTCCCTGAACATCCAAGCATGACCGTAGGCATGCCCGGCAATCACATCATCCTAGGACGATATCAGTCCGGCGAGAATGCTTTTCCGCGCCTGAGCTCGGCGAGGGTCCCTACCTCGACCACCGTCCCGCGATCCATGACGGCGACGCGATCGAACAGCTCCGTGGTGGCGGGCGACGACAGAACCCAAAGCGTAGTTGGCTTGCGTCCCTCCCGGTAGGTCTCCTCGAGCACGGCGCGGGTCAGCGTTTCCTGGCCACGGCTGTCGAGCGCGGAAAACGGGCGTGAAAACACGAGAATGTCGGCACGCTTCAGCAGGGCACGGGCGACGTGCAGCTTCTGCCGCTGGGCCGTCAATAGCCGCCTGCCCCCGACCCCGACGTTGAATTCGAGCCCGATGTTGAACACGTCGTCGGACAGACCGATCTCATCGAGAACGCGACGCACGATAACACCGACTTTCTCGGCGCCGTCGGCGTGCTGGTGGCCGATGCGGCCGAACAGTACGTTGTCGAGCACGCTGGCCGACTTGTTGTACGTATTCGGATCGTAGGGCTCGAGCGATCCTTTCAGGGCTTCGGGCAGATGTTCATGAAAGCTCTGGCGCGCCTCGATGATGGTGGCGCGCAGCGCATCATTGAGCAAGCCGAAGCGAAAGCGCGGCTCGACATAGAAGAAGCTCAGGCGGATGATCTTGTCGCGGTCGTCATCCGATACTTCGGCGAAGGAGCGGGCCTCGAGCCGTTGCAGAAGTGCCTGATAGTCCGGAATCTCCTCGGCGGACATGAATACGAGTTGCTGGAAAAACGGATGGTCAGGAGGCAGGTCGCGAAAGAGTTCGACCGCAGTACGGGCGATCTCCAGACCCATGCGGTAAAGTGCTTCGTCGAGCGCGAAATTCTTCAGCACGCCGCGGAAGTAAGGGTTGGCGACCAGCTCGTTGCCGGCGAGAGCCTCGCCGACCGGTGTACCGAACAGAAGGTTTTCGGCAATTGTCGCCTCACTGTTGTAGCGGCCCTGCGCAAAAGGCTCGATGAGCTCGGACAGCCCCTCTGCGTCGAGCCTGGAGCGCAAGGCGTCGCGTTCCTCCTTGATACGCGCAGCGATGGCTGGATGATCTTCAGGCTTGATCGAAACGCGCAGGCCGAAGTCGAACACGTCATTGGAGAAGCCAACGACACCGAGCAGATGCCTGATGCGGGCAAACAGTGCTTCCGGCCCGTCCACGCCAGCCGCGGCATAGTCGATCCAGTCGCTGAAGCTGTCGAGGTCCGGATTGCTGGCCTTTCGCGCCTCGTCGATCTGCCAGACCGGCTGGGCGGCCCTTTGCGCCTCGTCGATCTGCCAAACTGGATTGCCGGCTTTTTGCGCCTCGTCGATCTGCCAAAGACGTTGCTTCAACGACCTGCCTTCGTACGTCGCCTCACGCAGGGGCGCATGTTTAAGAACGTAGAGCAGATTGGCCCGGATAGTGCCTTGGAACAACGGCGCCTCGGAAGCGGCGTGGGCAATGCGCCGGCCGGTGATCGATTCAGGCAAGTCGAAAATGTCCCGCCCCTGGACGTTGATCCGCCCGCTGTCAGGCCATAGAAGTTTGACCAGCGCCTCCGCCAGGGCTTCGGTACCGCCGCCCGCCGTGCCGACGATGGCAAGCTTCTCGCCGGGCTTCGCCTCCAAGTTTACTCTCTCGAGCAACCGCGCACCGCTGTCGTCGAGGGCGGAAAGATTTTGGATGGTGACGCCGGCCTCCACAGCGATCGCCGGTTCAGTGCTAATGGCCTGAACCTGGGGTTCGATCATCCGATCAACATCGAACTGCTCCACTACCTGGGCATACTTGACCTGCACCTCCAGGCGCTGCTGGTCCCAGTCGATCAGCTCCTTGATCGGTGTCGGCAGGTCCTTGTAGGCGGCGATGACCGCCACCAACTGGCCGATGTCGAGGCGGCCGACCAACGCGAGATAGCCGCCGATCGCGTAAAACAGGAACGGCGTAACCTGGGCCAGGAAATTGTTCAGGAACTTGACGAAAAACTTCCACTGGTAAAGGTCGTAGCGGATCTTGAAGATCGTTCCGAGCCTCGCGCTGATGTCGGCACGCTCGTAGTTCGACGTGTCATGGACGTGGACGGCGGAAATCCCATCGACAATCTCTCCCACCCGACCGGCAAGCTGCCGGGCGGTGAGCTGGCGCCGGCGGCCGAGCTCGACCTGGCGGCGGCGAAGCTTCGGGATCAGCAAAGCCTGCACACCGACGATGCCGCCGGCAATGAGGCCCAGCCAGAAATTCTGGACGACGATGAACACCAGAGCGGTGATCGCCTGGCCGCCAAGCAAGGCCGGCTGGACAAACGCGTCGCCGATGAAGCCGCCGAGCGGCTCTACTTCATCCTTGACCATGGTGGCGACTTCCGCGGCCTTGACGCGCTTGAAGTAGTTGGGCGGGAAGCGCAATACCCGATCCACCAGGTCATAGCGCAATCGCCGCAACATGCGCTCGCCGAGCCGGCCCTTGTAGGTATTGATGTAGAACTTGAAGGCGCCGTTGATAATCACCAGCGCCAGAATGCTGAAGCTCAGGGCCATGAGCATCTGGAAACGGTCAAGCTCGACGCCAGGAAGCAGTACCAGCGTGCCGGACGAACTGATCCACTGCGGTACGTCGAAGGCCACACGCATGAAAACCTGCGTCGCCTCCTCGCTTTCAAAACCGCGGCCCTGAATCGGACCGTTGACGATCTGTTTTGGCAGGTCGAACGACATGAAGTAGGTCGGCATGGAAGCCAGCACGATAAAAAGAATCCACAGCTGCTGCAGACGCGTGTGTTTCCAGGTGTAGCGGATGATGCTCTTGTCCATGCGGGCAGGCGTTCAGGAGTGCGGGGCGCGCCGCGCCGCTGCTGCGGCAGGCCGCAGGACCAGAAAGCGGCGCCGGGCGAAGTCAGAGCCGCCGATCATTGCGTCATCGAGAACGAGTTCAAGCGACAAGGCTGGCGCAAGCGAGGTCCGCTCGACGAAGGCGCCGATCTGCGACGCCGAGCGCGCGAGCGCCGGGGGGTAGTCGATGACGGTGACGCCGGCATTGTCCACCAGCGACAGAAGCCGCGCCTCGACTGCACCCCGATCGCCGAACGGCTTCAGGGAAAGCCCGAGCAACACAAGCGCATAGGATCCGGGCGCGCGCGTGAATTCGACGTCCTGATACTTCCGGTTGACGTGAAGGACCTGGCACGGATGACCATTGAGCTCCCGGCTTTCATAGGGGGGCGTCTTGGGGTCGATCACCAGAACGGATGCCGGACGATGGGTAAGAAACTGCGTGATTGGCCGCAAGTGTCCGCCGATCTCGACAATATGGGCAAACCCGCGCACGAAATGAGCGGCCAACACCTGCCGCACGGCGGCGGCCGGACCGGACAGGTGCGGCAAGTCATCGATCGGCTCCGCCGGATTGAGGCCGGGCGCCGATCCAACCGCTCCCCCCACCGGTTTTGCCCCCAGCATTGCTTCAGTCACCAAGCCACCATACAAGGTCGCCATGCCTCATGCCACCGATAGCGGCGCCGAGGATGGCGCGAACATGGCGCCGTGGGCCGAACCCACCTTCGATCTTCTGCGTGGGGTTGCGGCTTATACAAACAGCAGCCTGATCGCATCGCTGGCGCGCACCATTGCCAGGCACCCCGAGGCGCGGCTCGACATCGCCTTCAACCACAAGCAGGTGGCCTGCAAGGTATGGGCGCGCGACAAGCTGTTCGAGACCCTGGGCCCGCGACACGAGTGCATCTGGATCGTCGGGGGCTGGTACGGCGTCCTGGCGGCTATGCTGTTCGATGATCCACGCCTGCTGATCGACCGCATTGTCAGCATCGACATCGACCCGGAGGTCGCAGCCATCGCCGAAACAATCAATGCCACGGCGCGAACGGAGGGACGATTTCATGCCGTAACGCAGGACATGCATAGCCTCGACTATCGCGAAGCCCCGCGAAAGCCAAGTTTGGTCATCAATACCAGTTGCGAACACCTTGCTGATTTCGGCGCCTGGCTGAAACTCCTGCCGGGGAAAATGCCGGTGATCCTGCAGTCGAATAACTACCGCGAGCAGCGCGAGCATATCGGCACCATGCCGTCGCTGGCCGCCTTTGCTTCCACAGCCTGCTTGAGCGAGATCATTTTCTCCGGGGAGCTGTCGCTTAGGCGCTACACCCGCTTCATGCTGATCGGACGACGTTAGTTAAACTAATCAAGCTTGAGATCGAGAAGCGGGATCTCCGAGTAGAGGAAATCAATTTCGCGTCGCGCCAACACCGTTGATAGGAAACAGCGCGGCACCGGGATTTGCTCGCTCTCGGCGCTCGTCTCGCAGCCGTCCAGGAAGCGCTGATCGACTGCCAGCACAGCAGCCCCGGGGGCCAGAACCGCATTGGCGAACGCTTCCGAATGGCGCGCGAAGACCGACGGCTGACCGAGATACAAAACCTCGTGATAGGCGACGTCCGCGCCCTTTTTCTTGACGGACATGACGATCAAGCAATCGCCCTCGGCGGAGCGGAGCAGATGGGGCTGGACCGGCAGGTGGCGATGATCCGACAGGATGAGCCGCTCGCGATCAGGAACCTCCGGCATCAGCGCGGCGAAACCGGAAAGAACCTCGATGTTCGCGCCTTGCCGAGCGCTGCGCCGCCAGAGGAAGCGGGTCTGGTCAAGAGGCACAAAGCCGCCTGCGGCCAGCACTGCAAGCGACGACGGGTTGCCGCTAAAGGTGGTGTAGGTCGTGCCCGGGTCGCGGGTCGCAAGCTGTAGCATGGCGAGGCCGATGCCCTGACCTCGCAACGGCTTGACGAGATACCAGGAGCCGATATTGCCGGTCCGGATCGTGCGCTCGCCGAGCCGGCGGTCGGCGTATATCACCGCCACATAGCCGACGACACTACCGCGCTCCAGAACGACCACGCCGCAATCTGGCTTGTCGGAGAGCCAACGATAGTCGAACAGGCGGCGCCATACCGCGGTGCTGATTCTGCTGTTCATCCGCTCTTGCAGTAACGCAACTACCGCGTCGCGATCGTCCGGGCCGGCAGCGCGAAGCTCTACCCCCGGGGGAAGGCGGGTCATTGCCGGAACAACTCGCGGGGGTCGCGCCAAAGGGCGCGCGGGTGCGCGCATGTCCGGCGCAGAAGCTCGGCCGCAAACAGCCAAGCCGATGCATCGAGGGCCAGGTGGTGGGTCAGGAGGCCGGTCGGCTCGCCCGGATCGGCCGTGCCCATCCGGCGTGCCTGCAGGTGGCCGATCAGATCGTCGAGGGCCCTTCCCGTACCGGCAAACCGGGCGCCCTCTTTCCATTTGATCGGATCGCAGTGAGTGTTGACCTGAACCAGGCCGGGCAGTGGTTCCGCCTGAGCCCGGGCGCGGAAGGCAGTGAACCCGACGAAACCGAGTGCGGGCAGGCCCTGCACGACACGCTCCGAGATTCGGTTCCAGGGCGGCACAAGCACCGGCAGAAAACGCTCGCCGAACTCTTCGGCGAGTCGGATCCGACCCGCGATGAGTTCCGCACCAACCTGCTCGAACGGGCGATGATCACCGCACTCCCAAGCCCCTTCACCACTCTTGGGTGCGTAATTGCGGTGGCAATAGCCGTGCTGCAGAATCACGACTCCCTTGGAACCGGCAAGGCGCAGGTTAAGCCCGGGTTCAAGCCGGTCCGGGATGACCGCGAGCGCCAACGGCACCGTGAATTCCCGCTGGATCTCCAACAGCTTCTCGAGCGCTGGCGTTACCGCGACGGCGTCGTCATCTCTCCACCAAAACGTCGCCGGCCGGTCTGACTCGGTCCACAGATCCAACTCGCGGCGAAGTCTTTCCCACGCCGGATCGCCGGCGATCGCTGAGCGTTCAGCAGTTTCGCTCGCAAACATGCTCCCACATCCGAAGTCCGGCGCCATCCAGAGCATGGCCTTTTGGATGACACAAGAGGATGCGCCCGCTAAAGCGCTTTCGACGGCTTGATTGCAAGAAGTTGTCGCAACTCACGGGCGCTGTTTCGGGCACCATCAAGATCGAGGCCGTGCGCGGAAGGTTTTGGCAGCGCCAGTGTTTGCTCGACTGCTGCGGCGAGTGATGGCGCATCGAGTTCTACTTCGGGTATCACTTCCGCCAGCTTCCTGGATTTTAGTTTGGCGCCGCGCAGCGTTTGTTCCGTCTCGCCCTCGCCAGCAAAGGGGGAAAGAACCGCGCGACAGCCGGCGCTGAGGACATCGCTCACGGTATTGTATCCGGCCTGCGAAATGGACAGCTCGGCCACGGCGAGGAGCCCTCCGAAGTCGGGGCGGAACTCCTCGATGATCAGTCCGACGCGAACGGCCGCATCTGAAACGTCCGGCAACTCGGCTTCCCGGCGGGGTCCCGTGATCACGCACCACCTCCGGCCGGCCTGGCCGCGCGATCAGGCGGCCAGGATCGCCGCTCGCATCAGGTTCGCTCCAGCTGCCCCTCCGCCCGCCGATACCAGGACGTCATAGCGCTCACGCGACGGAGCAGGAGTTGGCCCCGCCACGAGGCCCGTATAGCGCACGCGACCGGCAATCGCTGCGGCGGCGGCAAAGGTCTCCTCGAGGCGGGCAAAGCCGGGGTCGCCATGGACGAGAACGCAATCAAAGAACTCGTTTACGAGCTGCACGATTTCCGCATCGCGCGAAGCTTTCCGGCTCTGCTGCAGGATGTCGCGGATCGACGATACGATGCGCGGTCTCGGCCGCATGCCGGCGGCCATCTCGAGCAGCGGAACGAGCTCGAAGCGCATCTGCCGCCGCCCGAAAGGAAAGGCCTCGAGCATCAGGATGGCGGGGCGCCAATCGCGCACGAGCGCCAGCAGGCGATCACGCCTGGCGTCGAGATACTTCTGCGTAACCGCTTCGCCGCGATCATCGAGGAGGGAAGAGAAATCCATTCCGCCCGTGCGCAGCGCCGGAGGGCAGACCGTCTTTACATGGGGGCCGGGGAAACCCGCAACTGGCATTCCGCCCTGGACCACCACGACATCGAACCCGTCGTGGATGAGGGCGTCGGCGATCCGGCTCGCCCGTACCAGATGGCCGATGCCGAGCAGATGCTGGACGTAGAACAGCACCCGCGGACCGGCGCTGCCGCTCATCCGTGGGCCGCCGCGCCGGAGGCAACCGCCACCCCGGAATCGGCGAAGAGCCGGGCCAAGAGGCGAATGCTTTCATCATGATCGAAGCGAGCGTGCACTGCCGTCTCGGCTGCCGCGCCAAGCCGGCCCCGCAGCTCCGGATCCCGGATCGCCCGTTCAAGGCCAGCGCCCAGGGTTTCTGAATCACCCGGCTCGACGACGATGCCGTTTTCCCCGTCGCGCACAAACTCGATTATGCCCGGCAGCCTCGTCAACAAGATCGCCAGCCTTTGGCTCGCGGCCTCGAGCAAGACGTTGGGCAGCCCGTCGCGGTCGCCGTCGCTGGCAATGCGGCTCGCCAGAACAAATAAATCGGCTTCGCGGTAGAGGCGCAGAACCTGCTCCTGGGATAGCGGGCCGCGCCAGTCGATACGACCGACGAGCCCCAGCGTTTCGGCGAGGCCGCGCAGCTTCTCCAGCAATTCGCCGCCGCCAACATGAATGAAGCGCCAAGCCAGCTGTTTGGGAAGTGCCGCGAGTGCATGCAGCAGCACGTCGATTCCTTTCTTGGAAACCGCACGGCCAACGCTCAGCATGACAACCGGGTCAGACGGGTTGCCGCCGTCGCGCAGCGACAGTTGTCGGTCGGGAGGAGGAAACCGCAACAGGTCGATGCCGTGATAAATGAGGTGCACGCGGTTGGCGGCAGGCGCCAGGCGGCGCAATCGTTCTGCTCCGACCCGGGTGCAGGTCACGGCCCAGCGGCAGGCTGCCAGCTTGGCCCTCAGTTCCCACTCAGGGGTGGTCCAGATGTCTTTGGCGTGGGCAGAACAGGTCCAGGCCAACCCGTGCAAGGTGCTGGCATAGGCGGTTACCGAGGCAGGCGTGTGCAGAAAATGCGCATACAGCCAACTCGCTTTCTGCGGCATCTCGGCGGCGAGAACGAGGGCTTGGCCAAAGCGGCGGCACCGATTGCGCGTCCGGTCACGCCACAGGTCGGATAAGAACACCCGCCGCGCGGAGCGGTACCCGGAAAGCCGCCGCACCTGCCACCAGGCCTTCAGCACTCGCAGCGGCTCGTGATGCAGATATTCGGGAAGATAGCTGACGGGCGCTTTGATTTCGCGGTGAACAGGATGGCGCTCGCCATTTTCCGGCCGGCGCAACGCGACGATGGCAAGGTTCATGCCCCGACGCTCGAGTCCAAGCAGCTCCTGGGCAATGAAGGTCTCGGAAAGGCGCGGATAACCTTTCAAAATCACTACGACCAGATCGGACATGGGGAAGGCGTCAGATCGTGGCCTCAACTACGGCCAGCCGCTGCGCGGGACGCTGCCTGATCCAGTCGTCAACCGCCACCTTGATATTCGGCAGGCCGTCGAGAACGAAACGAGGACCCCGCCGCGAGGGCGGCGGCCGCTCGGTCAGCTTTCTCAACGCGCCGGTCAGGAGTTCCCGGTCCTGAACCTCGGCGGGCAGCAGCATGTCAATGAGGCCAAGCTCCGCACCGCGCCGCACCCGCAGAAACTGCTCTTCGCGCGGCGCAATGCGCGGAACCAGAAGCGCCGGCTTGTCGAACGAAAGCACTTCGCAGAACGTGTTATATCCGCCCATTCCAACCACGGCGCGGGCACCGGCGATCAGCGTTTCCAGGCGGTTGTCAAACTGGATGATGTCGATCGACGGGATGGTCTTGGCCTTGGCCCACAGGACTTCGCGCCGGTCGGCCGGCATGAAGGGACCCATCACCACCAGCCCGCGATACGGCATTCCAGGGTCGCGCTGATAGGCTGAAAGCACGTTATCGATGAGATCGGCGCCGTCGCCGCCGCCGCCGGCGGTGATGAGGACATAGTCGCCATGAGGTTCGTGGTTGGATACCGGAGAGGTGGGCAGCACCCGGTGCAGAAAACCGACAAAGTTCATCCGCCGGCGCACGTTGGCGGGGACGTCGAGCCCCGACAACGGATCCCAGAAATCGGCCGGGCCATAGATCCAGATCATGTCATAGAGGGTGGCGATCTTGCGCAGCACGTCGCGCTGCGCCCACTCGCGGGCCAGCTGGGCGGGTGAATCCATGACATCGCGCAGGCCGAGAACGAGGGTGGTGCCACGCGTTTTCAGGTAGGAAAGGGTCTCTTCGAGCTCCCCGTCGAGGCCGAGAGGTTCCTTGTCGACAATGACGATGTCCGGCTGAAACATCTCGGCAGTCTGGCGGATCATCGCCTCGCGCATCTGCATGGCCTCGTCGAGGTCAATATGGCGGTTGTGGGATGCGTATTCGCCGCCGTTCACCTTGACGACGCTCGGTATCTTCACGAACTCGACGCGGGCGCGGAAATCGAATGCGCCGGCAATTGGCGAGCCCGAAATGATGAGAACATGCAAGCCGCGAAAATGCTCCACGAGGTAGTGGGCTATGGTGCGGCAGCGCCGCAAATGGCCGAGCCCGAAGGTGTCGTGGCTGTACATGAGGACGCGCGCTTCATCTAATCGGCGCATGACCAGCTTTCCTTTTTGGCCCCGTGTTCGAGACCCCAAGCGCCGCCCACAGAGCATTTTCAGGCGAAGTGTACACACTTCGCCGTATGGAAAATGCTCCAGATTCAACAGCTGGAGCATGTTCTTATCGGAAAAGATGTGCACACTTTTCCGGAACATGCTCTAGACTACTTGCTCCACCAGCGCAGCCAAAAAATGGCAGCTCTGTGCCGTCATTTGTAGGGATCGGCAGCATCCCGCAATCCGTCACCCATGAAGTTGAACGCCAGGATCACAAACACCACAGGCACAACCGGCAGCAGCAGCCAGGGATAGAGGGCCACGACATTGACATTCTGCGCTTCGGTCAGCAGTACGCCCCAGCTGGTGATCGGCGGCCTGAGACCGAGGCCAAGAAAACTCAACGCCGTTTCGCCGAGTATCATGCTGGGAATCGAGAGGGTGGCGGCCGCGATCAGATGCGAAAGAAAGCCGGGGATGAGGTGGCGGCCGATGATGCGGCTGGTGCCGGCGCCCATGAGCTGGGCGGCCAGGACATAGTCTTCCTCCCGGAGAGCGAGCAGCTTGGACCGCACCGCGCGCGCCAACCCGGTCCAGTCGAGTAGACCCAGAATGAAGGTGATGCCGAAATACACAAGTATCGGGCTCCAGGTGATCGGCATGATGGCGGCCAGCGCCAGCCACAA
Source organism: uncultured Alphaproteobacteria bacterium (assembly GCA_963780765.1). Classification (GTDB taxonomy): domain Bacteria; phylum Pseudomonadota; class Alphaproteobacteria; order Rhizobiales; family Aestuariivirgaceae; genus CAWHQZ01. The sequence goes on from CAWADI010000019.1 coordinate 170,541, forward strand.
CGGGATGCTGGGAAGCGACTGCAACACCTCAATGATGCGCTGGGTGAACAGATCGAAGATGCCGCCGTGGTAGCCAGCAAGCCCGCCGATGACAATACCGAGAACAAAACTTACGGTGATACCGATCAGGCCGATCGTGAGGGAAATGCGGGCGCCGTAAATGATGCGCGAGAGCAGGTCGCGACCCAGCCGGTCGGTGCCAAGCAGGAAAAGTTGACCCCCTATGGCCGGACAGAACAGATGAAAATCGCCTTCCCATAGCCCCCAAAAAAGGTATTTGTCGCCGCGGCAGAAGAAGCGAATGCGCTGCACGTCGCCCGGAATTTCCGAGTATTCGCGCTTGAGATTGTCCATGTTGAGCTTCATCGAGCGGCCGATGACGTGCGGACCGACAAACTCGCCCTGGTGGAAGAGGTGCACCCGCTGGGGCGGCGCAAAGATGTAGTCGACGTTGCGGGTATGCAGATTGTAGGGCGCCAGAAACTCGCAGATGAGAATGGCGAAGTACATAACCGCAAGAAATGCTGCGGAAATCGCCGCGACCCGGTGGCGTTTGAATTTCCACCACATCAGACGCCACTGCGATGCCAGGAAGACGCGTTCCTGTGCCGTAGTCATTGCCTCGATCGACATGGGATCGAAAGGCTTCGGGGAGACGTAGTGCTTCAGTGCCTGGCCCGGGGGCGGCAGCGGGGAAGCGACCTTCACTTCGCACTGCCTCCCTGAAGGCGAATGCGCGGGTCGAGCGCGGCGAGCGCCAGATCCGAGATGAGCACGCCGATCACGGTGAGGAAGGCCAGAAACATCAGAAACGAACCGGCAAGGTACATGTCCTGACTCTGCAGAGCCTTGATCAACAACGGACCGGTGGTCTCGAGGGACAGGACGATCGCCGTGATCTCGGCGCCCGAAATGATGGCCGGCAGGATCGAGCCGATGTCGGAAATGAAGAAGTTGAGCGCCATGCGCAGTGGGTACTTCACCAGCGCCTTGAATGGATGCAGGCCCTTGGCGCGCGCCGTGACTACGTATTGCTTCTGCAGCTCGTCAAGGAGATTGGCCCTCAATCTGCGGATCATGCCGGCCGTCCCGGCAACACCGATGATGATCACCGGTATCCACAGGTGGGCGGCGATGGACTTCGCCTTCGCCCAACTCATCGGCTGGGAAAAATATTCGGGATCCATCAGGTGGCCGATGGAGGTACCGAACCAGACGTTCGCCAGGTAGAGGAAAATCAGCGCCAGCATGAAATTGGGAATGGCGAGGCCGATCAGCCCGAGGAAGGTGAGACCATAGTCATTCCAACTGTACTGATGGGTGGCGGAATAGATGCCGATCGGAAAAGCAACGATCCAGGTGAAAATGATGGTGACAAAGGAGACCAGCACCGTGAGCCAGAGCCGGTCGCCGACCACGTCCGTAACCGGCAACTGGTATTCGAAGGAATAGCCGAAATCGCCCCGGAACATTCCCGCCAGCCATTGGAAGTAGCGCAACACCGGCGGCTTATCGAAGCCGTATTCCTTGCGCAGTGCCTCGATCTGCTCGGTGTTGGCGCCCTCGCCAGCCGCCTGCAATTCGGCAATGTAGCTCTCGAAGTAATCGCCGGGAGGCAGCTCGATTATGGTGAACACCAGCGCCGAAATGATGAGCAGCGTCGGTATCATCACTGCGATGCGCCAGAGAATGTAGCGCAGCACGACTACTGGCCTCCGCCGTCAAGCCAGAATGCGTCGGTCATATAGACGCCGAAGTAGGAGGTCGGATCAAAACTGAAAGGGGCGCTGGCCGGCAGGTTTCGGAGCTTGGCCGAGGCAACGATCGGCTGCAGCGTAGCGTTGACGATGCCGATCGAGAACACCTGATCCGTATAGAGAGCGAGCATCTCGTGCCAGATGCGTTCGCGCTCGGCCGCCTCTCCGGACAGGCGCCACTTCTTGAGGAGCTCGACCAGCCTGGCCGCTTCGGGAAGATCGGGCGCCGAACCGCGCTCGCCGCGCGATTCGTAGTGCATGCCCCATTGTGGCCATTGCAGCTGGCTTTCGGTTGTCGGGGCAAGCTCGCCGGGGTTCATGTCCGCGGTGGCGATGGCGTTGTCGATGCCCGACCAGGTACCCATCATCGTCTGGCCGCCGAGCACCCGGCTGCGGAATACGTCGCGCTGCGTGGCGCGGGCGAAGAGTTTGATGCCGACCCTTTGCCAATGGTCGGCGACCAACTCGAGCACATCGCTTTCGAGGGTGCTTTCGCCGGCGGTTTCGACGATGACCTCGGCTGGGCGGCCATCGGGCAGCAGCCTGAAACCGTCCTCGTCGCGCTCGGCGAGACCGGCCTCGTCGAGGAGTTTGTTCGCCTGCTCCGGATCGTGCGCAACCCAGGCTTGAGAATATTCTGCTCGGTAAAGTGGGCTTGATTTCGAGCACCGTGTCGGCGCTTTCCTTGCCCAAGCCGAAGAACACCGCGAGGTTGATTTCCCGCCGATCGATCGCCAGCGACAGCGCCCGCCGAAACCGCACATCCTGCAGCACCTTGCGCCACACCGGATCTTCATAGTTGAGGTTGGGCAGGAGCGCCACGCGGGAGCCCTGGGCACGCTCCCACAGGCTCACCTTGATCGGATGCCGCTTCTCGGCTTCCTTCAGAAAAGTGTAGTCATCGAACTGGATAAACGTTCCCTGCAGATCAGATTCGCCGGCCCCCGTCTTGGCCGGAATGATGGAAGAGGAGCTGGCGTTGAGCACAAACCGGTCGATATAGGGAAGCTGGCGTCCGTTCTCGTCGACCTTGTGATAGTAGGGATTGCGCTCGAACACGAACTGTTCGCTGGGCGGCTCGGTGGTGTTGCGCCAGGGATCGAGGGTCGGCAGTTCGGGATTTTCCGGCCGATACTGGCGGGCCATGCGGGTATGGAGGGTCGTCCACTTCTTGGCCTTCTTTTTCTTGACCAGTTCCTCGAGCGCCTCCTCGGTCTGGTACTTCTTGTGAAACTGCTTGAGGTAGTGAGCCGGCATCACCATGTAGAGCGGCTGCGCGGCGGCCAGCTGGCTAAGGAAATCGGGGTTGGGAACATCCCAGGTATAGCGCACCGTAAGGTCATCGATGACCTCGAACCTGGGTGGCTTGCCGTCGGATAGGAGGTATGGCGAGAAGCCTCCGGACGCCAAATCTTCGCTGCTCAGAACATCCTCGAAGGCGTAGCGAAAGTCCTCGGCGGTCAGCGGGTGTCCGTCCGACCATTTGTGGCCTGGCCGGATCTTGAAGGTGAAGATGCGGCCCTCTTCCACCGTGTAGGATTCGAGGATGTCGGGCCGGAGATTGAGCTTCTCGTCGTAACCGACGAGCCGCGCGTAGCCATAGATGGTCATGAGACGAATGTCTTTCGGACCGCCGATGAGCGTGCGCACCGTACCGCCGTGGATACCCGGCTCGCGTCCGAGGCTCTTCATGTCGATAACGCGCGGCACGCCGGGAAGACGCTCCGCCACCGGCGGCAGCTTGCCCTGCTCCACCTGCGCTTTGAGGTTGTCGGGCTCGATGAAGGCGGCGGCGGCCGCGCTGACGAACAACAACACCCCGGCCAGTGTGCAACAAACGAAACGGCTTTTCATGGGCGCAGCTCCTCAGGCGATGCATCGCGGCGTGCGAGCACCATATGATCGTTGCCTATGTCCACGTGGGTGAGACCAACACCATCATCCCTGAACGACTTGCTCCAGCCGGTGGAAGCGCCGGCGAAACGCAACGGTCCGTAGTCGAGGGGCCGCTTCAAATCCGGGTAGGGCACCGCTGCGAGCAGGGCACGCGTATAGGGATGAACCGGCGAACGGAACAGCGTCTGCCGCGGGGCGAGTTCGACGATGCGCCCCGCGCACATGACCGCGATCCGATCCGCCATATAGTCGACGACCGCAAGATTGTGGGAGATGAACAGATAGGTTAGCCCCAGGTGCTTCTGCAGGTCCTTGAGCAAATTCAGGATCTGCGCCTGGACCGACACGTCCAGGGAAGAGACCGGCTCATCGCAGATCAGCAGTTCCGGACCCAGTGCCAGCGCCCGCGCAATGCCAATGCGCTGGCGCTGGCCGCCGGAAAAACTGTGCGGATACCGATGGAGGAAACGCGGATCGAGACCGACCGCCTGCATCAGGTTCCTGGCCATCTTGAGCCGGAACGCCGCATCGCCGCGACCGTGGATTTCAAGCGGCTCCAGCAAAATGTTCTGAACCGTCATGCGCGGATTGAGTGAGCTGAACGGATCCTGATACACCATCTGGATTTTGGTGCGGAGGTTCTGCAGGACCGCGTTGCTGGCAGTCCTGACGTCGATCGGGCCGTCGCCGCCGTTGAAGATGATTTCGCCTGAATCCGGAGTGAGCGCGCGCATGATCAGCTTGCTCACCGTGGTCTTGCCGCAACCACTTTCGCCGACAAGGCCGAGACATTCGCCGCGCCCGATCGTGAAGGCGACATCGTCGACCGCCCGGATCGCTGTTCGGTCAGCCGATCCGAACCAGCCCGCCTTGCGCGTCGAGAATGTCTTCGTGAGATTACGCACCGATAGTACGACGTCGCCAGCTCCCGAGCGTGGTTTCATCCGGGCGCGCGTGCCGAGTACGAGACTGGCATCGACATCTGCTTCGCGCAGCGCCTTCAGCCGTTCCCCGGGTTTCATGTCGAAATGCGGCACTGCCGCCATCAGCCCCTTGAGGTAGGCGTGCGACGGCTTGGTGAATATATCGGTGACGGTTCCAGCTTCCATGATCTCGCCGTGATAGATGACCACCACCTCATCGGCGAGGTTGGCGACGACGCCGAGATCGTGGGTGATGATGAGGACGGCCATGTTCAGCTTGTGCTGAAGGTTTTTCAGCAGCAGCAGGATTTGCGCCTGAATGGTGACGTCGAGCGCGGTCGTCGGCTCATCGGCGACCAGCAGCGCTGGACGGCAGATGAGCGCCATGGCGATCATCGCACGCTGGCGCAACCCGCCGGACAGCTCGAAGGGATACATGTCGTAGGCATGGTGGGGGTTGGGAAAGCCGACGAGCTCAAGCATCTCCTCGGTGCTGCGGCGCTCTTCGGTTCGTGAAACCGCATCATGGATCTGCAGGGCTTCGCCGATCTGATCGCCGATCGTATGCAGCGGCGACAGCGATGTCATCGGTTCCTGGAAAATCATGGCAATGCGGCGGCCGCGGAGGCTGCGGTATTCCGGCCCGGAGGGATCGAGGTTGACGAGGTCGACAGACCCGCGCTGGGAACCGGTATCGTGAAAGAGGATGCGTCCGCCGGTTATGCGTCCGGGAGGCGGCAGGATTCCCATGATGGCCTGCGCGATCACCGACTTGCCGGAGCCGGATTCTCCGACGAGTGCAGTGACCTTGCCGGGCAGGATACGAAAGCTTGCACCCCTGACCGCTTCGATGTCGGAATGATGCAAGGCGAACGCGATGCCGAGGTCCTCGATCCGCAGCAGATCGGACGCTTGCCTGCTCGTCGCCAATGTCCCCGCCTCTGCCTCGGATATGCCTGTCGCCGCCGATAGAGAAGGTGATCGCCCGGTAAGAGTCAATGATTTCATAGCTGCGGCGCCGCGTGCTCCTTCAGAACGGACACAGCGCTTTTTCCATCACGTCGGCGCACTTTGGACTGCGGCGAAAGTCATCATAGTAGAGGGTCCATGTTCCGGCATCTGCGGCACGATAGGGTCCCAACTTGAAGTATTGGTGACTGCCGAGGCCGGGATCGCCATGGCCGATGCGTCCTTTGATCGTGGCAATCCACTTGCGGTTGGCGAACAACTCGATGTGTCCGGTGCCATCAGGGCCAGGCTTCGTATAGATGACGAAGTCGATCCACTCGGAGCGGGCGGCAGGCAGCTTGTGACCGCGGTCGATGACCGTGATGTCAGCGCTGCAGGCGTTGAAAAGTGCTCCTTCGGCGGGCGCGAAATTTTCATCGACGGCGACAAGCGCCCGCGTCTGATTGGTCTCCGGGCGGAGCCATACTTGCGCTTCGCCGGAGGCGCACGCGGCCGCGGTACCTTTTGGTTCCTGCCGGCTGGCCCGGACCAGGTTGGTTTCGATCGTGGCGAACAGCTTGCCGCGGTTCAGGCGCAGCGCGAGAAACGGACTGAAGTCCCCCTTGGCCTCGGGGAGGATTCTGCCGCTTCCATTGGGCAATGAGATGCCTGTGGTCGGCCTGCGGCACCGGATCGGCAAGCTTGACCGAAAAGCGATACCACATGCCGCGGTCGTAGGGAGACCACAGCTTGGTCTTTTCCCACACCTCGGCGCGTTCGCTGCAATCTTCATCGCCGGGCGGGCAGATGGACTTCACCGAAAGGCGGAGGGCCCCCTTTCCGGTGCGCGCAACTGCGCTCTGGAACTCGACCGTGCCGGCAGTCTGCTCAAAATTCTTCTTGTAGTAGAGCCCGCCTTCCGGCGCAAAGTCGGCGGCCTCGAAATCCTCGCTGAGGACGGCTTCGTAGTCGGCTGCCTGCCCCGCAACAACCGCTCCCGATGCGAAGCTCAGAACCAGCGCCGCGACGGCGCAGTGTTTCCAGAAGGACAAGTTTCGTGCCTAGGATCAAAGGCCCTTGCGCTCTTCCGGCCGGCGCGCGTCGCGGTGCAGGAGAATGACCTGCTCGGCATCGGAAAGCGCGGCATCCGCCGGCAGGGGCTTCATTTCGCTCGCCACTTCATCAGTCGGGGAAGGCGTCATCACCACCATGGCCTGGTTGACCCCGCGCAGTTTTTCATGGCCGAGTTTCGACCAGTCACCGCCGCAGTACCCGGCAAAAGCGCCGCTGGCAACTATCGCCGTCGAATATTTTTTGGTCATCGTCTCAAGGCGCTGAACGCCGTTGACGGCGGGACCGAACACGGAGAACGTAAGGCGATCCTTCAGGCCCACGTTGCCGAACATCACATTGCCGATATGAAGCCCGATGCCATAACGGATTTCGTTGGCACCGGCTTGCCGGCGCGACGAGTTGAAGGCCGCCATGCGAGCCACGGCAACGCGGGCGGAGGCGAGCGCCGAACGACAGGCGATTTCGGTCGGCGCCTTCTGGCGCGGGCAAGGAAAGACGGCAAGAAAGCCGTCACCCAGGAAGCTCAGGATTTCACCGCCGGCTTCGGCGAACGGGCTGGCCAAGGCGTCGAAGAAGTCGTTGAGGGTGGCGATGTACTCCTGCCGTCCGCTACGCTCCGCCAGCTCGGTCGATTGCCGCATGTCGGCCATCACCAGGGCGGCGCGGATGGTCTCGCCGTCACCGCGCTTGATCTGGCCGCTCAGCACTCTCGTTCCGGCACCACCGCCAAGGTAGGTCGTCAACATGTTCCCGGCCAGCCGGCCGAGAACCGCCATGCGTGATGCCAACGCGAGACTGTTCTGGATGCGCAGCAAGGCCGAGATGTCGCCATCGGTAAAGCCGCCCTCGCGAGCGGTCGCCCATGAACCCATCATGCCCTGAGTTCGAATCCTCGCCGAAGCCGGCGGCAAATGCCAGGTAATCGGTCATGCCCTCCTTCTGCAGGTCATCGAGAATGGGGAACTCGGGGGTTTCTCCGGGGATGATGCGCCGGCGAAGATAATCGAGCTTGTTGTTGAGGAGGTGGTAGTAGGGGCTTTTCAGGAAGCGCTCCGAGACGGCTTCCGAGGAGACATGACGATAGCCTTCTGCAGTGATGCCCGTGCCGCGCCGCCAGGTGAAACCCATGGCCCGATAGAGCGGGTGAAGCATCGAAAAGGTGAGATGAATCCGGACGAGCGGCACGCCGGCAGCAGCCAACCGCTCACAAAAGCCGTTGACCACGGATTTGAGGTCCGCGCCCTTGAGCGCAGTCTGCATCAGCCAGTCGGAAACGCGGTCGAGAAGGATGGCCGATGTGGTGGTTGACGTCTGGTCCATCGATTAACTCCAAGGAGGCGGTCTGCGTTGCGGAGCAGGCAGGGTTCGGCGCAGGAACAGAAAATCCTTGCCTGTGGGTACCTTCCGCAACAGCACTCCTTGCACGAGATAAGCGGTGAGGGAGTGGAATCCAGAGATATAGGGTCCCTCAAGGCGGGGCGCAAACAGCCGACCCAAGCTGAAAGTCAGGGCCGCGGTGTGGAGCCGCCGCCACATGTGGCTGCCGCTGAGCGCTCGCTCGTAGAGCGCCGGGTGAACGGCGCACTGGATACCGCGCACCTGATACCGGCTGAATCTGGCAATCTCGGAGATGATCCGGTACTCGTAGCCTTCGACATCGATCTTAACGAACACGGGACCGGGGCCGGCATGACGCATGATCTCATCGACTGAAAGGCCCGGCACTGTCGTGGAGGCGCCATCACCGATGTCGAGGGCGCTCGATTCGGAACTGCCGAACTCCGAAACGGCGTGGAGCTTGAGCGACGAATTCGGCGACAGTGCGCCCTCGATGACCGTGACGTTGGGATATGCCGGCGCGAGCTCGGCGAGAATTTGCCGGCACCGGGGGTCGGGCTCGACGATCACGACGCGTTTGGCGAACCGGCTTGCCCAAAAGGGCATGACGCCGATCCAGCCGCCAATGTTGACGTAAGCAGTCGATGCATCGAGATTTTCGCGCAGCGTCGCAAATGTATGGGGCTCCCAGGCGCCCACCCGGAGCTTACGGTAGAATTTGCCATATTCGGGAAGGTCTGGACATTGAACAACGTGTCCGAAAATAGTGATGTCAATCGTCTTCATTCTGGTGGCGCTTCAGTCCACGGCCTGTGCGGTGTGGCGGCCCGGGAACTGCGAATTCCATTTTCTTCGGCAGAGGGAGCAAGATCGGCAATGTTCGGCAACGTAGACGGCACCGGCTTCGAAACATTCGATGAACGCTTCTCGGGTTGCTACGCGGGCCACGTGCGGGTGGAGCGGTTGTGGACGGGAGCACGATGGTCCGAGGGCCCGGCGTGGTTTGCCGCCGGCCGCTACCTGGTTTTTTCCGACATTCCGAACAATCGCATGATGCGCTTCGATGAAACCGACGGATCGGTGTCGGTGTTCCGCCAGCCCGCCAACAACTGCAACGGCAACACGGTCGACAATGAGGGCCGGCTTGTAACCTGCGAGCACCAGGCGCGCCGGGTTACTCGTACGGAATGGGACGGCTCGGTAACGGTTGTTGCCGATCGCTGGCATGGCAAGCGGTTCAATTCACCGAATGACGTCGTGGTAAAATCCGACGGATCGATATGGTTCACCGATCCCTCCTACGGCATCCTTTCCGACTATGAGGGGGACCAGGCGGACAGCGAGATCGGGGCCTGCCATGTCTATCGTGCCGATCCGAGCACCGGCGGCGTCGAAATCGTCGCCGACGATTTCGACAAGCCCAACGGCATCGCTTTCTCGCCGGATGAAAGGTATCTGTTCGTTGCGGACACCGGAAACAGCCACCGGAAGGACGGTCCGAAACACATCCGCAGGCTGGAAGTACGTGCGGACGGCAAATCGCTTGGCAAATCGGCCGTCTTTGCTGACTGCAGCGCCGGACACTTCGACGGCTTTCGCTTCGATCGCTCGGGGCGACTGTGGTCGAGCGCCGGCGACGGCGTACATTGCTTCACCGCCGATGGCACGCTAATCGGCAAAATCCGCATTCCCGAACTTGTGGGCAACCTGACGTTCGGCGGACCGAAGCTCAACAGAATGTTCATCTGCGGCACCACATCGCTTTATTCAGTGTATCTCACGACGCGCGGCGCAACGCGCGGATAGCAGGATCACTTCTTCACAACCGCCATCGCGAGGCCGTCGTGACCCTTGGCGCCGATCTGCTGCAGGACCACCGCCTCAAGACGGGGTTCGGCGGCAAGCATCGCGTTGAACGCTCGGGCAGCCAGGACGGATTCATCCGTGCTGCCGGGATCGAGCACTTCTCCCTCGCGCACCACGTTGTCGGCGAGAATGAGACTGCCCGGCCGCGCCAGACGGATGGCCCATCCCAGATAATCGGGATAGCCCGTCTTGTCGGCGTCGATGAAGATCAGGTCGAAGGGTAGGTCACGACGGCTAGCGATCTCCGCGAGGGTTTCGAGCGCCGGACCAACGAGCACCGTTACCTGGTCGGCAAGCCCGGCGCGGGCAATATTCGCGGTCGCCAGGCTGGCATGACCGGCATCGTACTCGAGCGAGATGAGGCGCCCGTCGGCGGGCAACGCGCGGGCAAGCCAGATGGCGCTGTAGCCGGCCAGCGTGCCGATCTCGAGAATTCGCTTCGCACCACAAAGTTTGGCGAGGAGGTACAGGAATTTTCCCTGGCTTGCAGAAACGTGAATCTGGGGCAGGCCAGCCGCGACGGAGGAGCGAAGCGTCTCCTCGAGAGCCTGATCAGTCGGCGCGAACAGCCGGTCGATATAGCGATCCACCTCGGCGTATAAATCAGGTTTCATGGGCCCTCCCGTAACGCTTTCGCATGGCCGTTGAAAGGCGTTTGCGGCTGACGGGCCGAGAGGTCTCCGCCGCCCGACCCCATAGCCGCAGTTTTCCGGAAATACCGCGCAAGCGATGGCTGCCGAAGTCTTGAAATCCCTCGAGTGAAGCCTCTCCACCCTCGCGTCGCACAGCTTCGACGACGTGGTTGCTGGCGACCGTGGCCACATCGAGCCGCCGCGACATTTTTTCGATGCGGCTGGCAAGGTTCACGGTTTCACCCAGCACGGCGAATTCCATGCGCCGCTCGCTGCCGATGTCGCCGAGAGCCACGGAGCCCGTATGCAAACCGATGCCGATCAACCAGGGGTCCAGTCCTGTTGTCCGGCGCCTGGTGTTCCAGGCCACCACCTTCTTCATGATGGCTGTCGCACAGTCGATGCCATTGGTCGCATCCCGCGGGCCCGCATGCGGCGTGCCGAAAGTTGCGAGAATTCCGTCGCCCAGGAACTTGTCGAGGGTGCCGTTGTGCGAAAATACCGCCGCTTCCGCCAGGCCGAGAAATTCGCGCAACTGCGACACCAGCTCTTCGGCGGCCGTGCCGGCCGTAAGACGGGTGAAATCGATGACGTCGGCGAACAGCACCGTAACGGTCTGGGTCCGGATGCGACCCAGATCGCCGGCAGTGTGCATGAGTTCGTCGACCATGTTCGGTGAGAAGTAGCGGGCAAGCCGGGCCCGACGTCGTTCCGCCTCCTGCAACCCCTTCTGAGCTGCGACCCAGTCGGTTACGTCGCGCAGTGAGCCCACGGCGCGCCGCGCATGACCGTTTTCGTACACGATCAAGCCGCGCAACACGAAGTGTCGCGGATGACCCTGGCAAGCGATACGGACCTCAGCCCGCATCCGGTTGCGCCGCCGTGCAAACAGACCCCGGAACATTTCATTCAAGGCGGTGCGGTCGCCATGCGGCAAGAGTGCCAGGAACCGCTGAAAATCGGTGCCAAGATCGCCCTGCCCCAGCGAGAGAAGCTCGTGGAGCCGCGGCGAGAAATAGGCCTTGCCGGTTACGATATCCCAGTCCCACAGGCCGTCGTTGGCGCCGCGGGCGGCGAGAGCATAACGCTCCTCGCTCTGCGCCAGCCGCGCGTCAACCTGCGAGCGCTCGATGGCGCCGCCGATCAGCGCCGCCGCCGTCCGCAGCACGTTCACCTCCGCCGAAGTCCACTCGCGTTCCGTCCGGACGTCGTCGAAGCCGAGGAAGCCCCACCACTTGCCCGCCACCATGACCGGTACCGACAGGAACGACTGCGTGCCGTGTTCCAAAAAGACCTGGCGCGCATAGCCCGTCAGGTCGCGCAATCTGGCCTGCACGATCTCTCCTTGCTGGCGGCGCCTTGTCCACTCGCCCGGCACACCCGGCGGATCGCCTTCATCGGATAGCGTCATGTCGCGGTAGCGCGGATCGTCGGACAACGATCGCAACGGTGGCTCCGCCCAGTCATGACGGCAGCTCTGCACCAGATAGCCGAGCGGCCCCTGATGGGCCTCGAACAGGCTCGCCCGGCTCACGCCCGTGACCTCGCCCAGACGGCGAAGAAGTCCGCCGATCTCATGCCGCCAGTCGCCCGGAGCGACGATCTTTGCCGCCGCCTCACTGACGGCGTCCATCATCGCAGCCCGCCTGGCAACTTCGCCCTGGGCCTGCTGCCGCTCGATGGCGCTGGCGACAAGCCCCGCCGCCGTCTTGAGCACGTCGACCTCGGCGGGGCTCCAAATGCGCGGGGCGTGGCAATCGTCGAAGCCAATGAAGCCCCACCATCGGCCGAAGGCCATGACCGGGACCGAAATGAAGGAGAGGGAGCCTGCTTCGGCGAAGGCTTGTTTGACACGGCCCGTAACCTGCCCGGCAGTTGCCTGGATCACCTCGCCGCGCTGGCGCCTGAGCGACCACTGGGCAAGCTCGTCCGGGCGCTCGGGATCTCCCAGCAACGGCATGTTCTGATAGAGCGGATTGGCCGACAGCGGTTCGAGTGGCGGGTCGGCCCAGTCGAAGCGGCAGCTCTGCATCTGCCTGCCTTCCGGATCAGCATGCACTTCGAACAGCGACGCCCTGCTTGCTTCGGCGGCGCGCCCAAGCGCTTCGAGCATTTCGCCGATCGTGCGGCGCCAGTCGCCGGCAGCGACGATTGCTGCCGAAGCGCTGCCGATCGCGGCGAGCATGGCGGACCGGCGAGCAAGCTCCTCCGTCGTCGATTCACCTGTTTGTGCCGCCCGCTCCACTCCCATGGTCCCGACTCCCTGCCGCCAACATTTCACTAAGAACCCCTCGACCGCCAGGAATGCAAGCCAAGTCTGGCTCTTGCTGCGCAGAGGTTGCCGAATTTTCCAGCCGACCTATGGTATGGCCGCCGGGCCGTTGAAGGGATCGCGTGGCACCGGGTAGCTTGGAAAAGATCCTGCAAGGGAGGAGCGCATGAAGCGTCTTTGGTTGGCAGCTATTCTTCTGGCCGCGATGGCGGCCGGCGAACCAGGCATTCGCCCAGGACAAGATTCGTATCCTGTGTCCGACCTGGCCAGGCTTCGCCCCGGTGCACGCGGCGCGCGATCTCGGCTACTTCAAGGAAGAGGGGCTGGAGGTCAACATCAAGTTCGAGGATGACCGGGCCAATGTAATGGCCGCCATGGCGCGCGGCGACATCGACGCCGACATGCGAACGGTCGGCGAGCACCAGGGACGTCCGCGCGACGAAAATACCCCCGGCGTCATCATCGGAACGATTGACCAATCGCTGGGCGGAGACGGCGTGGTCGCCGACGCCGGCATCAACGCGGCTGCGGACCTGAAGGGAAAGGTAGTTGCGGCCGAGCTCAACATTCCGGCCCGGCTCATCCTGCAGCTCAAGCTCAAGGAAGCAGGGCTGACGCTCAAGGACCTGCAACTGAAGGATATCGCGACGGCCGACACGGTCGCGGTCTTCGCCGACCCCTCGATCGCCGCGGTGGCCACCTACGAGCCCTACATGTCGCAGGCGGTGAAGATTTCCGGACGGCAAGACTCCAAGGTGCTTTTTTCCTCAAAGGATACGCCCGGCATCATCACCGACATCATTGCGGTCAGGCGCGAGGAGCTGGCCGCCAATCCCGAGAAGTACCGCAAGCTTCTGCGCGGCATCTATCGCGCTGTCAACTTCGCCAACAAGGATCCGAAGAAGTTCGCCGAGCTGGTGGCGCCCAACTTCAACCTGAAAGGTCCGGAAGTCGAAGAGATGCTGGCGGGCGGCGTCGTGTACACGACGTACGAAGACGCGCTCGCCTACCTTGGTCCGGCAGGCGGTACGGGCAAGCTGCACGAAATCTTCGATACCGTGATGCAGCTCAACCTTGAGAATGGCGCCGCCGACAACCAGCTCGTTGCCACCCAGCAGATCGACAATTCGGTGATTCAGAAACTGTTTGACGGCAAGACCCGCTAGAGCATGTTGTAGAGCCGACGTGCTCCGGGAGCTGCTGCGCTTTCGCGGCCAGGGTCACCGAGGCGCCGAGATCGCTGTCGGCATCGCCGCCGGCCTGGCGATCGTCGCTTTCTGGGAGTTCGCGTCGCGGACGGGGCTCGCCAACCGGCAGTTCCTCCCGCCGCCGTCGGCGGTGCTCGTCGCGGCGCACGACATGTTTGTCAACCAGCACCTGCTGTGGCACGCATGGGTGTCGACGCTGCGCGTGTGGGGGGCGTTCCTCGCGGCCGCGCTCATGGCGATACCTATCGGCATGATGATGAGCAGCTATCGCATCGTCGGCGCCAGCCTCGAGCCCCTCATCGATTTCATCCGCTATCTGCCGGTGCCGGCGCTGGTGCCCTTGAGCATCATCTGGTTCGGCGTCGGCGAATCGACCAAGATCTTTCTCCTGTGGCTCGGGACCTTCTTTCAGCTGGTGCTGCTGGTCGCCGACGACACACGGCGAGTGCCCCAGGAATACGTCGAGACTGCTTTGACCCTCGGCGCCAAGCCGCGGGAGATCCTCACCGATGTCTCGCTGCGCTCGATGTTGCCGAGCCTCGTCGACAACCTGCGGATCACGCTCGGCTGGTGCTGGACCTATCTGATCATCGCCGAAATCGTCGCCGCGGACCGCGGCCTGGGTTTCGTCATCTGGACGGCGCGGCGCTATGTCAAGACGCCGGAGGTGATGGCGGGAGTAGTTGCGATCGGGATCATCGGGCTGCTTACCGACCAGGCAATCCGCATCCTGCACCGCCGCTGGTTCGCTTACCTGTGATGGCGGCCTATCTGTATTTCGACGCGGTCACCAAGTCGTTCGAAACGAGCTCAGGGAGGCTCGCGGTGATCGCGCCTTTCACCCTCGAAGTTGCGCGCAACGAATTCGTCGTGTTCCTCGGTCCCTCCGGCTGCGGCAAAACAACCCTGATGCGCATGGTGGGCGGGCTCGAAACTCCGACCTCGGGAGCGGTGCTGCTTGGAGCCGTACCGATAGGGCCGCCTGACCGGCGGCGCGGCATGGTTTTCCAGTCGTATTCGTCGTTTCCGTGGCTTTCCGTCTTTGAAAACGTTCGTTTCGGCATGCGGTACCGGGATGATCTCTCGCAGACCGAAAAGCGCCTGCGCGTCGAGCACTACCTCGAGCTCGTGGGTCTTGCCGATTTCGCTGCCGCCTATCCCAGCCGCATTTCAGGAGGCATGCGGCAGCGGGTAGCGATTGCCCGCACGCTGGCCGCCGGCTCCGAGGTCCTGCTCATGGACGAGCCGTTCGGAGCGCTCGATGCGCAGACCCGGGAACATCTGCAGGGGCAGCTGCGCACCATCCATCGCGAGGACGCCAAGACGATCATCTTCGTCACGCATGACGTCGAAGAAGCGTTGTTCCTCGCCGACCGGCTGATCGTGTTTTCGCGCCGGCCGGCGCGCCAGATCGCCACCGTGGACGTCAAAGGTGAATTCGGCGCCGTACGGGCGCTGGCGCTTCGCGAAACCAAGCGATTCTTCGAGCTGCGCAACGAGGTGTTGCAGCTCGTGCGCCGGGAGGCGGGAGGTTCCATGCAATGAGCGGACTGGGTTTAGCGGGAAAAATGGTGCTGATCACAGGCGCGAGCCGGGGGATCGGTCTGGGCGTGGCGCGCGGTTTTGCCAGGGTCGGCGCCCGGCTTCACCTGCTGGCCGACGACGACGCCGTCATGGCGGAAGCCCAGGTTCTCGGCGCTACTGGTCATGTCGCGGATATCACCGATGCCACCGCGGTGGGGCAAGCGATCGAAGCGGCAGGGAGCATCGACGTGCTCGTCAACAATGCCGGGCTCGAACGCATAACGCCGCTCGACGACGGCAGCGAAGAAGCGGAGTCCCTGTTCCGGCGGATCGTCGACATCAACATCGTCGGCACGTTCCTGGTGACCCGGGCGGCGGTTGCCCACATGCCCGGCGGATCGGCGATCATCAATACGGCATCCCTGTGGAGCCGCTCGAGCGAAGCCTGCTTTTCGGCCTACGTTGCCTCCAAACATGCGACCGTCGGGCTCACCAAGACGTGGGCAAAGGAGCTCGGACCGAGACGCATCCGCGTCAACGCCGTGTGTCCGGGATGGGTAAAGACGCAAGCCTCGATGCTGTCGCTGCGGCGGATGTCGGAGCGGTCGGGCAGGCCCGAACAGGACCTGCTCGCGGCGATCACCGGCGCCCAGATACTGCCCGGCCTCATGGAGCCGGATGACGTGGCAGGCCCCTACTTGTTTCTCGCCTCGCAGCTTGCCGCCAACATCACCGGCCAGTCGCTGGGCATCGATCGCGGCGAGTTTCCCTGGTAGGGGACGCCCGTCCGCAGCATCGAACCTGGAGCAGGTTCTTTGTCGGCACAGTGTGTACACTTTGCGGACCTGCGCGGTGCGGTCATGGCCTTAGGGATCGCCCGGCCGGTGTCCAGCGGCTCGCGATTGACAAGGGCGTACAGGCCCCGCCATATTGAATGAACGTTCAATTAGTACCGATCCCCGGTCAAACAGCCGAGAAACCGCCATGCACAAGAAGGGCCACCGCGACATCAGCCGCTCGAATGGCCATTTTCGCAATGCGATCAAGCGCTTGCCGCTTGGTGTTGCGTCCACTTTCCGTTACTGGGGCGAAGACCGTACGATCTACGTGCATCACGGCAAGGGCGGACGAACCTGGGACATCGACGGCAACTGCTATGTCGACTACCGGCTCGGCTACGGACCGGCCATCCTCGGCTATGCCGACGAGCGCGTTGATGCCGCAGCACGCCGGGGCATGGAAGTGGGCGGGGTGTTCGCGCTCGCCACCGAACGCGAGCTGACGGTAGCCGAGCGCATCGCCAAGATGGTACCGGCAGCCGAGCTGGTACGCTATGCGAACAGCGGCACGGAAGCGGTGATGGCGGCGCTACGGCTCGCCCGCGCCTGGACCGAACGGGACAGCTATGTGCTGATCGAAGGCAGCTATCATGGCCTGTTCGACGCCGCGATGTGGATGGCCAACATGGACGCCTGGGATCCGAGATCGGGGAGCGAGCCGGCGACTGTTCCCTACTCGCGCGGCATCCCTGCGCGACTGCGCGATCTCGTGCATCTCACCCCGATGAACGACGCCCAACGGCTCGAAGACATCTTCCAGCGGCATGGCGACGATATCGGCGCCATGCTGATCGAGCCGATCATGGGCAACTGCTGCGCCATTTCCGCAGCCCACGAGTTCGTGCACCTGGCGCGCCGCCTGTGCCACAAACATGGCGCGGCGCTCATCATCGACGAGGTGAAGACCGGCTTCCGGGTGGCGCGCGGCGGCGTGCAGTCGCTCTATGATGTCACTCCCGATATCTGCACGTTCGCCAAGGCGATGGCCAATGGCTATCCGATTGCCGTGGTGGCCGGCCGCGAGGACATCATGCGCACCTTCCGTTACGGCGGCGCGGCCCACGGCGGCACCTACACTGCCCATTCGGTATCGCTCGCCGCGGCGGAAAAGTGTCTGGAAATTCTCGACGAAACCCCGGCGCTCGAAACGCTCACCGCCTATGGCGAGCGGTTGAAGGCGGGAATCAAGAAGATTCTCGACGTTCGCGGCATCGTGCATTCCTTCTCCGGCCATTCAGCAATGTTCGGCCTGTTCTTCGCCGCAACGCCGCCCAGCGACTATCGCGACTGGAAACGATCAGACTACACGTTCTACGACACCATGGCCCGGCATCTCCACGATCTCGGCATCATCTGCGAACCGGACTCGCGTGAACCCTGGTTCATGTGCGAGGCTCACGATCAGGCTTGCCTCGACGATACGCTCAGGGCGGTCGAGGCCGCGGTTAACCTGACGCTGGAGCAGCTCACTTCCGGTCGCGAAGCCAGCGCATAGAGCATGTTCCCGAAAAGTGTACACGCTTACGATAAGATCATGCTCCAAGTATTTGATCCTGCGCATTTTCTTATCGGCGAATTGATTCCACTTCGCCGGAAAATGCTGTAGCCGACGCGGATGAAGACCTACGACGCCATCATTGTCGGCGCCGGCCACAACGGGCTCATCGCCGCCTGTTACCTCGCCAAGGCCGGCCTCCAGGTCGTCGTGGTGGAAAAGAACGAGTGGATCGGCGGCGCGGCGGCATCGCGCTCGCGCTATCCGGGCTTCACCTATTCCAACTGCTCCTATGTCTCCTCGCTGTTGCGGCCGGAGATCATGCGCGACCTCGAGCTGCCGCGGCACGGACTGCAGATCCTGCCCTATGAGGGAGGGGCGGTATTCACCCGTGACGGCGGTTACCTGGCGACCTATCGCAACCACGAATCCAACCGGCGCGAGTTCGCACGTTTCTCCAAACGGGACGCGGAAGCCTACGACCGCTATGCGCGTGACGTCTTGCGGCACTGCCGGTTCATCCGGCCGCTGCTGCTCCGTACCCCGCCCGATCCGGCGTCAGCGAAGCCGCGCGACCTGAATGAACTGCTCTATCTCGGCCGGAGGTTCTGGAGCCTTACCGCAACGGAAATGCACGAGACGGTCCGCTTCTGGACGATGAGCATCGCCGACTACCTCGATGAATATTTCGAGACGCCGTGCATCAAGGCCTATCTCGCCATATCGGCGATCATCGGCACGGCGCTCGGGCCCATGTCGCCTGGCTCCGCCTATGTGCTGCTGCATCACTACATGGGCGATGTTGACGGCAACGTCGGCGCCTGGGGTTTCGCACGCGGCGGCATGGGGGCGATCACGCAGGCCATGGCGAAGTCTCTGGCAACGGCCGGCGGCGAGGTTCGTGTCGGCAAGGGTGTCGAGCGCATCCCCATCAGGCGCGGCAAGGCTACCGGGGTCGTGCTGGAGGGTGGAGAGGAAGTCGCCGGACGACTGGTCGTATCGAACCTGGATGTCAAGCGGACGTTTCTCAAATGCATCGAGGAAAAGGAGTTGCCGCCCGCCTTCGTGAAGGCCGTGCGCAACTTCAAGATCCGCGGCTCGTCCGGCAAGGTCAATCTCGCTCTCGACGGACTGCCGAGCTTTGCCGCGCTTCCGGAGGGTGCGCCATCGCTGCGCGGCGACCTGCATTTCAGCGACTCGCTGGCGCGCATGGAGCGCGCCTACGACGACTGGAAGGCCGGCATGTGGTCGCGCGATCCCATCCTGGACACCATGATCCCGACCCTGCTCGATCCCACGATGACCCCGCCCGGCAAGCACTTCATGAGCGTGTTCGTGCAATATTGCCCGCCCAAAGTTAAGGGCCGCGAGTGGACCGCCGAGGATCGCGATGGGTTCGGCGCGACGGTGATCGGCCAGATCGGCGACTACGCGCCGGGATTCAGAGACCTCATCCTCGATGCCGAGGTGCGCACGCCGCGTGAGCTTGAGGCCGAGGTGGGTCTCACCGAGGGGAACATCTTCCACGGCGAGCTGACGTTCGACCAACTCCTGTTCAATCGGCCGGTGCCGGGTGCAGCACAATACCGCTCGCCCGTCACCAATCTGTGGATGTGCGGCTCATCCACCCATCCAGGCGGCGGTGTGATGGGGGCGCCGGGCCGCAACGCGGCGGCGGAAATCCTGCGCCACCTTGCCAGGCCGGCACCGATGAGCGAGCCTTATGCGGTCCTTTGATGTCCTGGTCATCGGAGCAGGCACGAACGGCCTCGCTGCTGCCGCGCGGCTGGCAAAGGCGGGCCGCCGTGTCGCCGTCGTGGAGCAGGCAACCCACATCGGCGGCGGGGCGATTACCAGCGAGTTCGCCCCCGGCTACCGAGTTAGCAGCGTCGCCCACCTGCTCTATGCATTCGATGTTCGGGTGGAACGAGAGCTCGAACTGGAGCGCCACGGTCTTGTCCTGGCGGCCGCCAACCTCCCCACTGTAGCGCTCGCGCCTTCGGGCAAGCACCTGGTGCTGGATGGATGCTACGGCGAAGCAGTGAGCCCCCCGCTCGACCGCGCGGAAGCCACGGCCTGGCAGGAACTTCGACGCAAGATTCTGCGGTTCGCCGCGGTGCTGGGTCCGTTCAAGGAGACCATTCCACCGCGCCTTGGATCGACCGCGCGCAACGACATGCTCGGCCTCGCCCGTCTCGGGCTCGGCATCCGCAAGCTTGGCCGCAGCCAGATGCGCGAGTTTCTCCGCCTCCTGCTGATCAATGTCGCGGATTTGCTCAACGACGAGCTCAGCGACGAGCGCCTCAAAGGCCTCCTCGCTTTCGACGCCGTGCTTGGCTCGCATCTCGGCCCGCGATCCCCAAATTCGTTGCTGCTTCTTTACTACCGGCTCGCCGGTGGTGCTTGCGGCAAGCAGGCGGCCATTGCTCTGCCAAAAGGCGGCATGGGTGCAGTCGCCGACGCCATGGGCAAGGCATTGATCAGCCATGGCGGCGAGCTGCGCACCGGAGCGCGGGTTGCCAGCATCGTCGTGACAGGGGATCGCGCCGCAGGGGTGATGCTGGCCAACGGCGAGGAAATCGGCGCTCATACCGTCGTCTCGGCAATCAATCCGCGGACTACCTTTCTCGACCTCGTCGGCCCCCGGCACCTCGATACCGGATTCGTGCGGCGCGTGAAGTCGATCCGGACCCGCGGCTATGCCGCCAAGCTGCACCTTGCCTTGACCGCCATGCCGAAATTTCGCGGGCTCGCTCCCGCCGAGCACGGTGCGCGGCTGGTCATCGCGCCCACGATCAATGACGTCGAGGAGGCCTACAACCCGGCGAAGTATGGCGAGTTGTCCGCCTCGCCGGTGATGGAAATCGTGATCCCGAGCCTCGCTGATCCCGGGCTTGCGCCCGCGGGCAGGCATGTGCTGTCGGCGATCGTGCAATACGTTCCACACAACCTCAATGACGGCAGGGAGCAGGGACGCCGCCGCCTCCTCGAAGCGGCACTTCAGGTCCTCGAAAGCTACGCGCCCGGCATCGGCGCCCTGATGACCGCAAGCGAGCTCATCACTCCGCAGGATCTCGAGGAACGTTTCGGTTTTGTCGGCGGCAACTGGCATCATGGCGAGCTTGCCGTCGAACGGATGTTCTTCCTGCGCCCGGTAATCGGGGCGGCTCAGTACGATACGCCCCTGCCGGGGTTATATCTCTGCGGGGCCGGCTCCCATCCGGGGGGTGGAGTATCGGGAGCGGCCGGCTGGAATGCCGCAGGGCGCATTCTGGCCGCCTGAATCCGGCCATGAGCGATCCCAGACTGCACTTTCGCACCCCGCTGCTGACCTCGCCCTTCCATGCGCGGACCTCAGCCCTCAACCGTCTCAACAGCTGGGGCCCATGGGGCGGCTACACGACGGTGCTCGCCTATGAGGACGCCGCGATGGAGTACACCGCCATCCGTAACCAGGCGAGCGTCTACGACCTCTCGCCGATGGTGAAATACCGCATCGAAGGCAGCGATGCCGCTGCGTACCTGAACCGGCTGACGCTGCGCGACGCGGCGCGGCTCGCGCCGGGCCAAGTCCACTATACGGCGTGGTGCGACGATGAGGGCAAGGTGCTCGACGACGGCACGCTGTTCAGCCACGAGGACCATTACCTCCTGTGCTGCCAGGAGCGGCACCTGCCGTGGCTTCTCGATAGCGCCATCGGCTATGACGTGGCGGTGCGAGAGGTGACCGAGGAGATTGCCGCCCTGTCGCTCCAGGGCCCCTGCTCGCTTGCGGTGCTCAGGAAGGCGGGCTTCGCCGGCGTTGACCGCTTGAAGCCCTTCCAACACGCGCGGGTTGCGCTGCCGGCGGGGGACGAGGCGACGGTCTCGCGTACCGGGTTCACCGGCGATCTCGGATATGAATTGTGGACCACGCATGACCGCGCGCTAGTGCTATGGGACAGGCTGTTCGAGGCGGGCAGCGAATACGGCCTGCGCGCGGTGGGAACCGCCGCGCTCAACTTGGCGCGCATCGAGGCGGGATTCATCATCACCAACATGGATTTCGTAGCCGCCGAACAGGCGGTGCGGGCCGACCGCAGCCGCTCACCTTTCGAGATCGGCCTCGGGTGGATGATCGATTTCGAAAAGCGGCATTTCAACGGCCGCCGCCGCCTCCTCGAGGAGAAGAGCAAAGGCACTTCGAAGTGGGCGCTGGTCGGGCTCGACATCGAAGGCAACGTGCCGGCGGAGAATTCACTCGTCTATCACAACAAGCGGCGGGAAGTGGGACATGTGACGGCGGCGATCTGGTCACCTTCGACCAAACGCAATCTGGCGCTGGCGTCGCTGCAACGCCCCTATCATGACCCCCGCGGCGGCGAACTGTGGGTGGAGATCTACGCGCCGCGCGAGCTGCAATATCACAAGCTGATGGTCAGGGCGCGAGTGGCCGACCGGCCGTTCTTCAATCCGGCGCGGCGGCGCGCCACACCCCCCGGAGACTTCTAGATGGGGTAACGGGCCAGCTTAACGGATAGGCGGTCGTCCCTAGAGTGATGGTGTTAACGGAGTCGGGCGTGGTGCCTGCTCCAAGCATCATCGAGGAACGACCATGGAACAGTATGCAGGAATTGACGTGTCGTTGGAAAGCGCCAGGGTTTGCGTGGTGGATGCGAAGGGCAAGATCGTTCGGGAAGGGGTAGTGGCAAGCGAGCCCGAGCCGTTGATCGGATGGCTGACAAAGCCGGGTATGGGACTATCTCGAGTTGGGCTTGAAGCCGGGCCGCTGTCACAGTGGCTTTATGCGGGATTGAAGGCGGCCGGCTTGCCGGCCGAGCTGATCGAGACGCGACATGTGCGCGACGCGTTCCGGGCGATGGCGGTGAAGACGGACCGCAAGGATGCGCAGGCGATCGCCCAGTTGATGCGGCTGGGCTGGTTCAAGCCTGTGCACTGCAAATCCGCCTCGGCCCAGGAGGTGCGAGCGGTACTTGCCGCCCGCCGGCTGTTGCAAAGCAAGCTCTACGATATGGAGATGAGCCTGCGGGGGATATTGCGCGGCTTCGGGCTGAAAGTGGGCAAGACCACCAGCCGGACCTTCCCGGCGCGGATCCGGGCGCTGGTGGCCGGGCATGAGACGCTCGAGATCGTGGCAAAGGCGTTGCTTTCTGCGCATGCGGTACTGGTTCGGCAATACGCGGAGCTGGACCGGCGTGTACGCCGCACGGCACGCAGCGATGCCCGGGCGCGCCTGCTGATGACGACGCCGGGGGTCGGCGCGATCGTGGCGGTGACCTATGTCTCGGCGATCGACCAGACGTCGAGGCTCAGTCATCGAAGAGCGCCGGCGCCTTGTTCGGATTGACGCCCAAACGATATCAATCTGGTGAGATCGACATCAGCGGACGAATATCGAAGACCGGCGACCAGCAGGTACGCACCGTGCTCTATGAGGCGGCGCACGTCATCCTGACGCGACCGGTCCGGGCCTCCCATCTCAAGAGCTGGGCGATGCGGGTGGCCAGGCGGGCCGGAATGCGCAAGGCCAAGGTGGCGCTGGCGCGCCGGCTCGCCGTCATCCTGCACCGAATGCTCGCCGATGGAACGCCATTTAACCCGGAAGCCGCGGCACCGCGGGCGGCATAGAAGGGGCAGCGAGGAGAAATAGAAAAGGGCATCGAGGAGAAAGCAAGAGTTTCGGCAGGGTCTGAGACTAACACCACCCCGCCGAGTGAAGTCCCGTCGCCGGGACGATGGATCCGGGCGAAGCCGCAACATGCTCTGTAGGTCACCAGACACTACGCGCAATTAGATTGGCAGGCCCGATCCTCATCCGACCCCATCAGGTGGCGGCCTTGCGCCGACCCCGTACAGAAGCAAGACCCCGGCGGCAGGATCATCACTCAAGGGATTGACAGTCGAGGGCCCGTTACAGAAGCATGTTCCGGAAAAGTGTGCACACTTTTCCGGCAAGAACATGCTCCAAGTATTTGATCCTGCGCGTTTCTTATCGGCGAAGTGATTCCACTTCGCCGGAAAATGCTTTAGTCGCGGGTCGGCCCCAAAACGCAACCAACCAGTTGACGAGTCCCTGAAGGAGGAAGCCGCAATGAATATGCCGCCATCGTGTCGCCGCAGAAGCGCAAGGCGACGTGACCACGACCGCCGCTATCGGCGGCGTTGGCGGAGGAGTCGCGCGCCCACGCGCGTACCGGCGGCGGCCAGCAACTCGGTGAGATGAGTCAACGCGGGCTGGCGTCGCGCGGCGGGTCGCCAGACCAGCGCCACTGGCAGTGCCGGCACTCGCGCGGGCATCGTGACGACCCGGTCCGAGGGCGCCTCAGCGAGAGCGAGCGCTGGCACCAGCCCGATGCCGAGCCCGCCCGAAACGTAGGACAGCAGCAGCGACACGCTCGACACATCGATGGTCAACACCGGGCGGATGCCCTCATCGGCCAGGTACTGATCGAGAAGCACCCGTCCGCTGCTCTCGGCCGCCAGGCGCAGGACCGGCTCGCGGCGCAGCCGGTCGGTCAACGGCGCCCGATTGCGGCGCCTGAGCGGGCCGACCCACAGGAAGGGCTGATCGAATAGGTGTTGGTCCTCCAGGCTGGACGGCGTCTGTTGGCCAGTGACCACGGCGAGATCGACATCGCCGCCGGCCACCAGACGCAGGCCGGCACACGAGTGCGTAGTGACAATTTCGAAGCGGACCGCTGCCTCCTCGTCGAGCAAGTCGCGGAGTACCGGCGCCAAGAGTCCCTTGCCAAGGTAGTCGCTGGCCGCCACCCGGAGCGTGGTGGAGGGCCATCCGGCCAGCTCGGCCAGCCGGTCAAAGGCGGACTCGGCCCCACTCCACAGTTCCCTGACCACGGGCAGCGCCGCCTCGCCGGCAGCGCTGAGGCGCACGCCGCGCCCGGCGCGCTCGAAGAGCTTGAAGTTGAAGTGGGTCTCGAGCCGCCGGATCTGCTGGCTCACCGCGGATGACGTGATGTTGCGCTGCCGCGCTGCCGCCGCCACCGAGCCCGTCCGCGCCACTGCGAGCAGGGTCTCGAGAGCGGGGAAAAGGGCAGCGTTGACCATTAAGTATTGCTTAACACTCTAGCAAAAATGTTTCAATAGACTACACGGTCTCGCGGGAGCAGCATAGGCGCCGCGAATGGCTCCGCCGGACGAACTCGCAGTCGAGAACCATAAGATGGCGCGCACGCTGTTGGACAAAGTGTGGGAAGCACACACGGTTCGGATGCTACCGTCCGGCCAGACCCAGCTCCTGATCGGCCTGCATCTGATCCACGAGGTGACGACGCCGCAGGCCTTCCAGATGCTCAGGGATTCGAAGCTAAGAGTGCGCATGCCCGAGCGCACCTTCGGCACGCTCGACCACATCATCCCGACGACCGACCAGACCCGTCCCTACGCCGATCCGCTGGCGGAAGAGATGGCGGTCCACATGTTCCGGAACACGAAAGAGTTCGGCCTACCGCTCTTCGACATGGCGACGGGAAAGCAGGGCATCGTCCACGTGATCGGACCCGAGCTCGGCCTGAGCCAGCCCGGAATGACCATCGCTTGCGGCGACAGCCACACGTTGACCCACGGTGCTGTCGGCGCCATCGCCTTCGGCATCGGCACGACGCAGGTGCGCGACGTGCTGGCCACGCAGTGCCTCGCCATGGTCAAGCCGAAGCTTCGCCAGGTGCGCGTTGACGGCGCACTCGCCAAAGGCGTGTACGCGAAGGACGTGATCCTCGCCATCATCAACCAGCTGGGCGTGAAGGCCGGCGCCGGCTACGCCTACGAGTATGCCGGTCCGGTCATCGAGCGGATGACGATGGAGGAGCGTCTCACCGTATGCAACATGTCCATCGAGGGCGGGGCGCGCTTCGGCTACATCAATCCCGACGCCGCGACCATCGACTATCTCCGCGGCCGGCCATATGCGCCGGCCGGTGCTGCCTTCGACCAGGCCGCGGCGTGGTGGAAATCGGTGGCGACCGAGCCCGGCGCCGGATTCGACGACGTCGCGCGGGTCGATGGCGCGGCGATCGAGCCCGTTGTCACGTGGGGCATCAATCCGGGTATGTCAGTGGGCGTGAGCCAGCGAATCCCTTCGCCCGACTCCCAACCGGAGCCCGAACAGTCGACGTTCCGTGAAGCGCTCGGTCACATGGGCTTCCAGGAAGGCCAGCCGATCAAGGGCGCCAAGATTGACGTGGCCTTCATCGGCTCGTGCACCAATGGGCGCCTGTCCGATCTGCGCATCGCCGCCGAGGTCGCGAAGAGGGGCAAGGCAGCCCGGGGCGTGCGCGCGCTTGTCGTGCCGGGATCTCAGCAGGTAGCGAAGGCCGCCGAGGCTGAGGGCCTGCACGAGATCTTCCTGGACGCGGGCTTTCAATGGCGCAAGGCCGGCTGCTCGATGTGTCTGGGCATGAACCCCGACCAGCTGGTCGGACGCGAGATGTGCGCCTCGACGAGCAACCGCAACTTCATCGGCCGGCAAGGCAGCCCGACCGGCCGCACGCTGTTAATGAGCCCGGCCATGGTCGCCGCCGCCGCCATCACTGGCGCGGTCGCCGATGTGAGGGAGATCCTGAGATGAGCGCCACCGTCGACTACAAGCGGCGTCAGATCACGGGCCGCGGCATCCCCTTGAGCGGCAATGACATCGACACCGACCGCATCATCCCTGCGCGCTTTCTCAAGGCACTTTCCTTCGAAACTCTGGGTGAGCATGTCTTCGAGGACGCCAGAAAGCAGAACGCGGAGCATCCCTTCAATCAGAAGATCTACCAGGGCGCGTCCTTACTCGTGGTCGGCCAGAACTTCGGGTGTGGCTCCTCGCGCGAGCACGCGCCCCAAGCCCTCATGCGCTGGGGCATCAGTGCCATCGTCGGCGGCTCCTTCGGCGAGATATTCTTCGGCAACTGCGTGATGCTGGGCATTCCGTGTCTGCGCACAACGCAAGAGGATTTGGAGTGGCTGCAGATGGCCATTGGACGGGCGCCTCAGACTCCACTGACCGTTGACGTCGAAAGGCAGGAGGTGCGCTTCGGTGACCGCCTCATCACAGCGACCATCCCCGACGGCGCCCGCAATCAACTCGTCGGTGGGACCTGGAACTCGACCGCGGTACTGCTGGAGGCGGGGGCGGCGATCGAGACGACGGCGAGGAAGCTACCGTACGTCACGCGATGGTGACCGGCGTTTCAGGTCAATCTGGGATTGCCGTAATCGGCATCGATATCCGCAAGAACTCATTCCTCTGGTCGGCGACGATAAGCGTGGTGCAATCGTGCTGCGGCAGAAGTGGGCACGCGGGCAGGTAGAAAGCTGTCGCGGTTGATCGCCGCGCCGTTCTGGAGCAAATTTGCCGAGCCCTACTTTCATCTTCCAGAAATCTTCAGGAGTTTTGCGGCATGGCGACCAACATCAAGGGACCGGCAATTTTTCTTGCGCAGTTTGCAGGCGATGCGGCGCCGTTCAATTCGCTCGACGCCATGTGCAAGTGGGCAGCCTCGCTCGGCTACAAGGGCGTGCAGATACCCTCGTGGGACGGCCGGATGTTCGACCTCAAGAAAGCCGCCGGGTCCAAGACCTATTGCGACGAGGTGAAGGGGACCGCCAGGAAACACGGCATCGCCATCACCGAGCTCTCGACCCATCTCCAGGGCCAGCTGGTCGCCGTGCATCCGGCCTATGACGAGGCCTTCGACGCCTTCGCCCCCGAGGCGGTGCACGGCAATCCGAAGAAGCGGCAGGCCTGGGCAGTCGAGCAGCTGATGTTCGCCGCCAAGGCCTCCAGAAATCTGGAGCTAAGCACCACAGTGACATTTTCCGGCGCGCTGGCGTGGCCGTACACCTATCCGTGGCCGCAACGTCCGGCCGGTCTGATCGAGACGGCCTTCGCCGAGCTCGGCAAACGCTGGACGCCCATTCTGGACGCCTACGAGGATGCGGGATGCGACGTGTGCTACGAGATCCATCCCGGCGAGGACATGTTCGACGGCGCGACATTCGAAATGTTCCTGGCCGCCGTCAAGAATCATCGGCGCTGCAACATCAACTACGATCCCTCGCACTTCGTGCTGATGCATCTCGACTACCTTGCCTTCATCGACATCTACCACGAGCGCATCAAAGCCTTTCACGTCAAGGATGCCGAACTCAATTCCGACGGCAGGCAGGGCGTCTATTCAGGCTATCAGCCGTGGATCAGCCGGGCCGGCCGCTTCCGGTCGCCGGGCGACGGCCAGGTGAACTTCGGCGCCATCTTCTCCAAGCTTGCGGCGCATGGCTATGATTCCTGGGCGGTGCTCGAATGGGAGTGCTGTCTCAAGCATCCCGAGCAGGGCGCCGCCGAGGGCGCGCCATTTATCGCCAGACACATCATCCGCGTGACCGAGAAAGCGTTCGATGATTTCATCGCCGGCAAGCCTGATCATTCCCAGGCACGACGGGTGCTCGGGCTCTAGGTTAAGGGGAGGAGTTGCATGGCCATCGAAGGGAGAAGCGACGCAACGGCCGGCAGCCGCATCAGGCTCGGCATGGTTGGCGGCGGCCAGGGGGCGTTCATCGGCGCCGTTCACAGGCTCGCGGCGCGAATGGATGACCAATATGTCTTCGTAGCCGGCGCACTTTCCGGCGACCCGCGCCGTGCACAGGCGTCCGGCAGGGAACTGGGACTTGCCCCCGACCGCATCTATGCCGACTACCGCGTCATGGCGAAGTCGGAAGCGGGCCGCCCGGACGGCATCGAGGCGGTTTCGATCGTGACGCCCAATCACCTGCACTTCCCCATCGCCAAAGCGTTCATGGAAAGCGGTATCCACGTCATTTGTGACAAGCCGCTCGTGAACAGCTCGAAAGAGGCGAAAGCACTGCAGGCGCTGCAGAAGAAGACGGGCGTGATTTTCGCGCTCACCCACAACTATTCAGGCTATCCCATGATCCGCCAGGCCCGCGACATGGTCGCCAACGGCGAACTCGGCGCGATCCGCGTGGTGCAGGCGGAGTATCCGCAGGACTGGCTGACGACCAACATTGAGGCGGGTGGACACAAGCAGGCGGCGTGGCGAACCGACCCCAAGCAGTCGGGCGCGGGCGGCAGCGTGGGCGATATCGGCACCCACGCCTATCAGCTTGCCTGTTACGTATCGGGACTGGAGCTCGATGAGCTCGCCGCCGACCTTTCGAGCTTCGTCAAAGGGCGAGCGCTCGACGACAATGCCAATATACTGTTGCGGTTCAAGGGCGGCGCCCGCGGCATGTTATGGGCAAGCCAGGTAGCGCCGGGCAACGAGAACGGTCTCAAACTGCGGGTCTATGGCGTCAAGGCGGGCCTCGAGTGGACGCAGGCTGATCCGAATTACCTCTGGTATACGCCCTATGGCGAGCCGAAACGGCTGATCACGCGCAGCGGCGCCGGCGCCGGTGCGGCGGCAGCGCGCGTGACGCGGGTGCCGCCCGGTCACCCGGAGGGTTATCTCGAAGGCTTTGCCAACCTCTACAGCGAGATCGGGCGCGCCATTCAGGCGCGGCGCGAAGGCAAAAAGCCGCCCAGGGAAGTGCAGTTTCCGGGCCTCGAGGACGGCGCGGCAGGCGTACGATTCATCGAGGCGGCGGTAAAATCGTCGAAGGCCAACAGCCGGTGGGTAAAGGTATGAGGGCTGCGGCCTGAAACGATCCTAGCGATGCAGCTCCCGGCCGGCCATCACCTGCGCAGTGCCTCGCGGCACGTGATCGCAGCGGTGTCCATGCTGCTTCCCCGCGAAGCCTCGATTCGAACCGAGCGCTGGCTGCGCGGCTACGAGGACGCCGGCATGCTCGCTTGCGCGGACGGCGTGATCGTCTCCTATGGCAAGAGCGGCCGCACGTGGCTCAGGGTCATGATTTCGCGGTACTTTGCCGCAAAGCATGGCATTCCCGACGGGCGCCTGATGGTGTTCGACAATTTCCATCGCCGGAATGCCAACATTCCGAGAATATTCTTCACGCACGACAACTACATCAACGACTATCTCGCAACGGAGCGCAAGCTCGACATTTACGGCAAGTCCAGGGTGGTTCTGCTGGTGCGCGATCCGCGCGACACGGCCGTCTCGTGGTACTTCCAGTGGAAGCACCGGATGCTTCGGCGCAAGAAGGTCATCAACCGGGCCCCGCTCGAGGACCCCGGAATCTACGACTTCATTGCCGGCGAGGCGGCCGGTGTTCCAAAGATCATCCGCTTCCTGAACGCCTGGGCGAAGGACCTTGACCGGTTTCCCAACCTGATTGTCGTGAAATACGAGGACCTGCGTTCCGATGCCAAGCATCAAATGGGCCGCATCCTCACCTTCCTCGGCGAAAAGCCGAGCCAGGCCGAGCTTGAAGACTGCGTGAGCTATGCTTCCATCGACAACATGCGGCGGATGGAGACGGAAAATGCCGGCCGCTGGCTGGCCAACCGGCGTCTGCGGCCGGGCGATGCGAGCGATCCTTCGAGTTTCAAGGTACGGCGCGGCAAGGTCGGCGGCTGGCGCGACTATGTATCGGCGGACGAGGCGCAGCAAATCGATGCCATGCTGCGCGAACGCCTGGCGCCGGTTTTCGGCTATAACTATATAACTATTCCGTCTCCAGCGCGATTTGCCCGAGGGCGCTATGCGAACAGCGGCCGTTCGGCGAGCGTCGGGGTTTGCCGCAATACATCGAAGGCGTCATGGCGGACGTGGTTGTGCTTCATCTCGTCCCGGATCAGGGCCTCTGTCACGATGCCCTTCTCAAGGCACTCCTTCAGCAGGCCGAAAAACAGCCGCTCCTGATTCCCGTCGGGGTGCCGGCTGTAGCGCGCCAAGCATGCCGTAGTCCCCGAAAATCGCCCGGCGAGCGCGGTGATAGAGGTGCTTCGGAGCAAAGGACCGGGCCGCTTCGGGAGGCCGGAAATCGATCGGCAGCCCTGTCTTCCACGGTTGTGTCTGACGCTTGGTATTGTGGATCATGCGGGTATCGGGTGTCAGCTGGTCGAAGTCGTTCCAGACAGCCTCCAAGGGTCCGATCGAACCTTCCGGTTCGAGCTGGAGCGTAACCCACTTCATGTAGTCGCGCCGGAAGGTGAACATTTCCTCGAAGTTTTCCTTAACCTTCCAGTGCGTGAGCATGGGATTGTCGAGCAGCATTACGCTTGAAGCCCAGACCTCCTTCTTGCCGCCCGTGCGATGGCGGGCAAGGAGCGCTTTGCCCTTCATGTCGCGGTCGAGCAGCGGCCCGACATTGGCCACGCAAAATACGTCCGGATCGACGACCAGCGCCCGGCCCTGAAAGCCCATCAGTGCGGGAGGCATGAAGCGCAACACCGTGAAGGACTGCAGATCGTCGTTGAGCCATTGGCGTTTCAGACCGTCGCGCAGATAGGTCTTGCCTTCGTAAGCGGCGAGCCAGGGAAAGCTGTTCGTTTCAATCAACTCGACGCTGAAAGCATCGGGTGCCTCAGCGAATCGCGTGAACGAATATTGCGAGACGAGCGCGCCGACGATCTGCTTCTGATTGGTATGGATAAAGATCCTGGGCTTCATTGGAACACTCCCATCAGTGTTTCGTTGCGGGTTGTGGCAGGCCGGAGCCGTTGCACGATGTGCGGGTGAGCTCGATCAGCCGCTCTGCGACCCGCTGCGTATCGTCGCGCGGCAGAGCCGCCGGCCGATGCGGCATGTCGCCAAGACGCACCGCATTGCCACCATCGAGCAGCAGATCGAAAAAAAGCTGAAAATCACGCGCCGGTGATCCGCCGAGCCAGCGACGGAGGCGCTGCAGCGGTGAAAGACCCGGGACAGAATCCCGCTCCGCCGCACGCCGCTGCGCCGGTAACTCGGCGATGACGAGCGGCTTGCCGAGCCTGGCTACTTCCGTGAGCATCGAGAGACTGTCGCCGGTAACGGTGAACGTGTCACCATGGGCGAGCAGCCCCAGATAGGGATTGTCGGCCGCCCCCGCTCGCCAGCGATAGAAGCGGTCCGCCGGCCGGAGATGCCGCTCGACCGCGTCGGCGGCTGCCAGGGGGGTTCGGCGCGATGTGCTGACAAAAATGCTGCCGGATGCGGCAAAGCTCTCCTGCATGCGGGAAAGCACGCCACCGGCAAACTGCGGACTGAAACCCATTCGCCCGGTTGCACCGCCGAGCAACAGCACATGCAGGGGCTTCGGCATGGCGCCGAGCGAGGCCGCAAAGCGCCGATGCGCCTCGGCGAGCGCACCCGGGTCGGCGGCGATGAGCGGGAGGCCGATACGGCAGACGTCCGGCCCATCGGCCATGCGATAGTAGGCCGGGACCACCGCAAGATCGAACCGGGCGGTGCTGGACTTGGGCGCGTTGAAGAGCGCGATGCGGCTATGGCCCCGCGATTGCCGCCTGATCCACAAGGCGACCAGCGACATGCGTCTGCCGATGGCAACCACGACATCGGGCCACGGCGGCAGAAGGGCGCTGGAGCGCGCCACATCGACATGGTGAAGCGAGGGATAGACGCGCGGCTTCACCTTCTCGAAATGCGGCTTGAGGACGATGTTGCGGACTTCAAATGCCAGCCCGGTGGCCGTGACAGCCCTCAGCACCTGTGCATTGTCGCCGGTCTTGTTGCCGGCGAGGACCCAGATGCGCGGCACGGCCTCAGCCCCGTATCCCACGCTCTGGGCACCGCAGTCTGTAACTGGCTCCATGCAACTTCCCGGTTGAAACAGGTTGACCGCTGCCCACAGCGGACGGCCTCTACCTAACGCCTTTGCAGCGATGTGAAAACATCGATAGCGGAAGCTCCGCAAGCCCCCGTTCCAGCCATCATCCGCACCCGCCCTCCCGCGTCTCACGAGCTGTGGTTTCCATGGGCAATTTTCACTATATCCTTGGCTGACGCTCGCCGGCGTATCGTGATTCGCAAGCGAACTACGCCCCAGGTGTCCGTCACATTTAGTCGCGTTCGAATTCGGGGATTCCTCGTTCCTTAACGAGCGGAGACAAATGCGTATTTTTGTCACGCCCGGATGCCGGCCCGATCCGGCGAAGGGACTGTGCAAACGCCCAGGGGAATGTTCGTGCCTCGCACGGCCATAGTAGTTGATTAATGCCTGCCTCATGGAGGGCATCACGAGACGAAGCCGGCTTTGGCTGGCTCGGAGCGAAGTTGCTGGGTCAGCTGTTTGCCTTGCAGGCTACCGCTCCCAAGGCAGCGGCTCTGGAGCTTCCAAGCCTTGCCCAGGTGGAAAACAGCGTCGCCGGAAGCCCCCTGACACTTTTTGCCGGCCTCCTCGTGGTAGCGGTTTCCCTGTGGGCGCTGCTGGTCGTTCGCCGGTTGACGCGGGATGGCTCGAAGTTGCGGCGCCGCATCGCCGAGATCGAAGGGTCTCTGGACGAAGCCGAGGCCGCGCTCACCGCCGAGCCGCACCTCCTGTTCATCTGGCGCGGCAGGAGTGCCACGCCCGATCGAATCGTCGGCGCCATGCGCGGCAGCGCGGAGGTGCCGCACGAACCTGAAATCCTGGTCGACTTCGCCCGCTGGCTCGAGCCGGAATCAGCTACTGCGGTCGGCAACGCCATCGCCAACCTCAAGGACCAGGGGCTCGCCTTCAATATCGGCATCAAAACGCTTGCCGGCGACCTTCTCGAGGCCGACGGGCGGGCTGCCGGAGGACTTGCAACGCTACGACTTAGGCCGCTGGCGGGCGAGCGCCGGCATACGACCGAAATGGCCTACGATGTCCGGAAGCTTTCGCGCCAGGTCGAGCGCCTGAGCGCCATTCTCGACAGTGCCGCCTTCCCCATCTGGCTGAGAGACGGCAAGCAGCAGCTCATATGGGTGAATCGGGCGTATCTCGAGGCGGTGGAGTTCGAGGACATCGATGCGGTCGTTGGCAGAGGCATTGAGATCGTCGAGCCCGCCCGGATTGACTTTGACAGGACCGCCATCGGTGAGGGCGAGCGGCGCCAGGGGCGCGCCCACGCTGTCATCGGTGGCAGCAAGCGGTCCCTCGACATCCACGAAGTCGGGCTTGCGGATGGGTTCGCCTGCTTCGCAGTCGATACCACTGCACTCGAGGAATCACAGCGCGAGCTCAAACGCCATATCCGCGCTCACGCCAACACGCT
Source organism: uncultured Alphaproteobacteria bacterium (assembly GCA_963780765.1). GTDB lineage: Bacteria > Pseudomonadota > Alphaproteobacteria > Rhizobiales > Aestuariivirgaceae > CAWHQZ01. The sequence continues at coordinate 204,415 of CAWADI010000019.1, forward strand.
CGACAAGCTGCAAACCGCAATCGCCATATTCGGGCCGGACCAGAAGCTGCGCTTTTTCAACACCGCCTACGCAGATCTGTGGGGGCTCGACGCGACGTGGCTGGAAGGCAAGCCCAGTGACGGGGAGATCCTCGACCGTCTGCGCTCGTTGCGCAAGCTGCCGGAGCAGGCGAACTACCGCGACTGGCGGGCCAACCAGCTGAAAGCCTACGCGACGCTCGAGTCCGGAGAGACCTGGTGGTACCTGCCGGACGGGCAGTCCCTGCGCGTGGTCTGCGAGCAGCATCCGTTCGGCGGCGTGACCTATCTTTATGAAAACGTTACGGAAAAGATCAGGCTGGAGAGCCAGTACAACGCCCTGATCGGCGTGCAGCGCGAGACGCTCGACAATCTGCATGAAGGTCTGGCACTGTTCGCGACCGATGGACGGCTGCGGCTCTATAATCCGGCCTTTGCCCGCATGTGGTCGCTAGCACCGGAATTCCTCAAAGAGCAGCCCCACGTCAACCAGGTGACCGAACGCGCCCGACCGCTGTTCGGCGATGCGGCGATGTGGGAGGAGCTGAAATACGCAGTGACGTCATTCGACACCAGACGAGAACCGCTCAATGAACGGATCGCCCGCCCGGACGGCATGGTGCTGCAGGCGGCCACGGTGCCCCTGCCCGACGGCAATACGCTGCTGACCTTTGCTGACGTGACTGCCACGACGCGAGTGGAAAACGCGTTGCGCGAGCGCGCCGAGGCGCTGGAGGCAGCCGACCGGCTCAAGACCAATTTTCTTTCCAACGTATCCTATGAGCTGCGCACGCCCCTGACCAACATCATCGGCTTTTCGCAGGGGCTGTCGATCGGCATCGCCGGTGAGCTGCAAACCAAGCAGCACGAATACCTGCGCCACATCCAGACCTCTTCCAACGACCTGCTCGCCATCATCGATGCCATTCTCGACCTCACGACCATTGATGCCGGCGCTATGGAGCTGCGGCTAACCTCGCTGCCGGTCGAAGACCTGCTGCACGAGGTGGCCGAGAGCATGGCCGAAATCTGCACCACCAAGGACCTGAGGGTGACGGTCGAGGTGGCCGAAGACGCCACCCAGTTTGTAGGCGATGACAAGCGCATCCGGCAGATCGTCGCCAACCTCCTCTCCAACGCCATCGGCTTCTCCCTGCCAGGCGGAGAGGTGCGCATGGGCGCCAAGCGCGAGGGCGCAGATATTCTGCTCTGGGTGTCCGACACAGGCAAAGGCATCGATCCCGAATCTCAGAGCCGCGCCTTTGACCGTTTCTGGGCGCAACCGGTGGCCGGCGGCCATCGCGGCCCCGGGCTCGGCCTGGCGATCGTCAAGAGCTTTGTTGAACTGCATGAGGGCAAAGTGTCGCTGCTGTCGCGGGTCAACAAGGGCACAACCGTCATCTGCCGCTTCCCCGTCAAGGGTCCGGCCTCCGGAGGGCGGGCGCTTGGCGCCAGCGAGGCCGCGGAAGCCCGCATCCGGAAAGCGTCCTGAACCCGTCGGCAGCCATTATGGAGATTGAGACGCAAGTCGAACGACACTTGCCGGACGAAACCGCAACGCTGGCGCTAGGCGGCGAGCTATCGATGGTGGCAAGGCCCGGCGATGTCATCCTGCTTGCCGGCGATCTTGGCAGCGGCAAGACGTCGCTCGCCCGCGGGCTGATCTCTGCGCTTCACGACGACCGCCCCATGGAGGTCCCAAGCCCGACCTTCACGCTGATGCAGAGCTATGAGACGGGCCGGTTGCCGACAGTACATTTTGATTTTTTCCGGTTGCGATCCGCTGCGGAAGCAGTCGAGCTCGGATGGAGCGACCGAACGGACGGGCAGCTGGCAATTGCCGAATGGCCGGAGCGGCTGGGTGCGGAGCTGCCGCCGGACCGGCTCGTGGTGACGCTCGATATCGCAGGGATAGGACGAAAAGCGCATCTGCAAGGTCACGGCAGCTGGAGGGCCCAAGTCCGCCGGCTGGAGGCGCTCAGGCTCTTCCTCGAGCGCTCCGGTTGGCGAGAGGCCAAGCGGAGATTCTTCGAGGGTGATGCTTCGACCCGCCGTTATGAGCGGCTGGCGCTCGGGGGCAGGCGCGCCGTGCTGATGGACATGCCGGCACGACCCGACGGCCCGCCGATACGGAACGGCAAATCCTACAGCGCCATCGCGCATCTCGCCGAAGATGTCCGCGCCGTGGCAGCCATCAACGAGGCCCTCAGATCACGCGGGTTCAGCGCACCGGAGCTGTTCGAGGCCGACCTTGCAAACGGGTTCCTGCTCATCGAGGACCTTGGTGATGCGCTCTATGGCCGTATGATGAACGAGCGCCTTCCCATCGACGAGCCAATGACGGCCGCGGTCACCGTGCTGGCCGACATGGCGGGCCAGGACTGGCCGGAGGCAGCTCCGATTCCCGGTGGCGGTATGCACAATCTGCTGCACTACGATCAGGAAGCCTTGGAGATCGAGGTCGAACTGCTTGTCAACTGGTTCTGGCCGCTCGCCAGGCAAACGGCAGCAAGCAAGGAGGCGCGTGCCGGGTTTCTGGCGGTGTGGCGGAAGCTTTGGCCGGAGGTCATGACCGGCAGGAAAACCTGGGTGTTGCGCGACTATCATTCGCCGAACCTGTTGTGGCTGGCGCACCGCCAGAGAGCAGCGCGGGTCGGCATCATCGATACCCAGGATGCACTGCTCGGACACCCGGCCTACGATCTCGGGTCTATTTTGCAGGACGCCCGGGTCGAAGTCCGGGCGGAAACGGCACGCGAACTGCTCGACTATTATTGCGCCCATCGGACTGCGGCAGAGAAGGACTTCGACGAGGCAAGCTTTCGCCGCGCCTACCTCATTCTGGCTACCCAGCGGTTGACCAAGGTGCTCGGCATTTTCGCCAGACTTGCAAAACGGGACGGCAAGCCGCAGTACCTGCGCCACCTCGGCAAGCTCAACAGCTACCTCGAAGCCAACTTCAAGGCGCCGGTGCTCGCCGAGCTAAAGGCATGGTACGACACGCACCTGCCGTTCGAGTTGCGTGAGCAGGTCGCCAGCGGACGATGAACGAACCGGCAGCGACCGCGCGGTCGGCACAGAAGCGGACCGCCATGGTATTGGCGGGCGGGCTTGGGATCCGTATGCAGCCGCTGACGGAGAAGACGCCCAAGCCCTTGATCGAGGTCGCCGGCAAGGCTCTCATCGACTATGCGTTCGAGCACCTGCGCGACGCCGGGGTCCGGCTTGTGGTGGTAAACGTTCACCATCTCGCCGATCAGATCGAACGCTGGGCGAAACGACAGCCTGCGCCGCCGATCGTTATTTCCGACGAGCGCCGCGAGTTGCTGGACACTGGCGGAGGTATTGTGCGCGCGTTGCCACACCTCGGACCGGAGCCGTTCTTCGTGATCAACAGCGACAGCATCTGGCTTGACGGAGCGACGCCCGCGCTCGCCCGCCTCAACGCAGCGTGGGATGCAAGCCTGATGGACAGCCTGCTCCTCCTCTGTCCGCGAGACACGGCAATCGGCTATGACAGTCAGGGCGACTTTGATATCGGGGCCGGCGGCCGACTGGTCAGGCGATCCAAAGGCGGCTCGGCGCCCTACGTGTATGCGGGTTGCCACCTCGTATCGCCGAAGCTCTTCACGGCTGCGCCGGAAGGGAAGTTCTCGATCAACCTGCTGTGGGACAGGGCCGCCAGGCACGGACGGCTTCACGGCATTGTCCATGACGGCCGCTGGATCCATGTGGGCTCGCCAACTTCGATCGGGCATGCGGAAAAGGCGTTGCGATCAGCACTCGATCCCCTGCCTGTTGCATGAGCCGGGGCCTGCGGGTTTTCACCGTACCGCCCGATGTTGCGTTCCTGCCTGCCCTCGCGCGGGCCATCCTGGCAGGCGGTTTTCCGGAACCCGGCGCGCCCGCGCCGCATCCCCACGAGCTGCCAGATTGGACCGTGCTTCTGCCGACGAGGCGGGCCACGCGCGCGCTGACGGCGGCCTTCCTTGCCGCAGTCGACGGCCGGGCGCTGGTGCTTCCTCGCATGCGACCCCTGGGTGACATCGACGAAGATGCGTTCTGCTTCTCAGCGCTCGCGCCGGAGGACACCTCGTTCGCGGTCCCGCCGGCGATCGGCGAGACACAGCAGCTTTTTCTGCTCGCCCGTCTCATCGATGAGTGGGTACACGCCAACCCCTCGGCCGAACTCGCCACCAGCCTGATCGGACACCCAGGCCAGGTGTTCGGAATGGCGCGCTCGCTGATCGAGCTCATCGAAGGCTTCGATACCGAGGAAGTGACCCTCGACGCGCTAGCGAAGCTCACCGGGCCCGACTTCGCCCGGCACCGGCAAGCGATGCTCGCTTTCCTGAATATCATCCGTACACGGTGGCCGCAGGAGCTGAGGGCACTGGGTCTCGAAAGTCGTGCCCGGCGCCGCAGCCTGCTGATGCGTGAGCAAGCGCGCCGTCTCGCAGCCCAACCCTATTCCCGTCCGATCATTGTTGCGGGCTCGACCGGCACAATCCCGGCGACCGCCAATCTGCTGGAGGTCATTGCCGGGCTGCCACTCGGTGCCGTCGTTCTGCCCGGCCTCGACCAGATGATGGATGACGCGAGCTGGCAGGAAACGCTCTCTGAAGAGAGTCATCCGCAACACGGGATGCACAGGTTGCTTCGAGCGATCGTAGTGGAGCGCGCGGAGGTGCGACTGCTGCCCGGAATTGTCCAAGAGCGACCCGGTTCGCCGCGCCTCTGGCTGGCCGGCGAGCTCATGCGCCCGGCAGCTACCAGTGACCGCTGGAAGGAAATGCTCGCCCAGTCGGGCGACAGCCTGCCGCGGGCGCTGGAGCGTTTGCAGATCATCGAAGCACCCGATGAGACAAGGGAAGCGCTGGTGATCGCTTTGATCCTGCGCAGCGCATTGGAGCGGCCCGGTCTCTCCGCAAGTCTCATCACACCTGACCGCCGCCTCGCCCGCCGCGTCAAGGCGGAACTCGGCCGATGGCGGATCGAAGCCGCCGATTCGGCTGGCGAGCCCCTGGCCCGTCTCACCGAAGGGACGTTCATGCGTCAGATCGCCGAATTGGGAGCGTCCCGTACCGGACCGCGCGAGCTGGCAGCGCTGCTCAAGAATCAGCTCTTCACCCTGGCGCGGCCGCGCGCGGCCATCACACCCTTGATCGAGCTGACGGAGACCGCCCTGCTTCGCGGCGTGCCGCCGGTCCCCGGGCTCAAGGCACTGCAGGAGGTGTGCGCTAGACGGCGTGTCGAGGCGACGACCCCAGGCGGCGAGCATCTGCATTTGCATCCGGCCGTCCGCCGCCTCACCGAAGAGGACTGGACGCAGATCGCCGATTTCGTCGCTGAGTTGGCAAAAGCAACCTCGGCCTTTCTCGATTTGTGCGCAACCAACGAGCCACGCCCGTTACGCCAATATCTGCACGCCCACCTCATGGCGGCCGATGCGCTGTCGCACTCCCCGGGAGTGAAGAACACACTCTGGAGGGGGCCGGGTGGCGAGGCGCTGGCCGAACTCTTCAATGATCTGCTGCGCCACGCCGACCAGGCGCCTCCCTTGCGGCCTGCCGACTACATCGCGCTGCTCAACAGCGAGCTTGAGGCCCGCCAGGTGTGGCTGCCGCACGCAGGTCATCCCCGGATTTCCATTCTGGGGCTGCTCGAGGCGCGGCTTGTCAAATCCGACATCGTGGTGCTAGGCGGACTCACCCAGAACGTCTGGCCGCCCAAGCCGCGCGTCAACCCGTGGCTGTCGCGGCCCATGAAGGAAGTGATCGGCCTGTCGCAAGCCGAGCGGCGGATCGGCCTCGCCGCCCACGACTTCGTCCAGAACTTCGCGGGCGGTGAAGTCTATCTCACCTGCGCCAGGAAGATCGACGGCGAGCCGGTCGTGCCTTCGCGGTTTCTGCTGCGGCTTGGCGCACTCATCGCGCCGGCGCGCCATCGCATCGATCAGCGATCCGGAAACTGGCTTCATTGGGCGGCGACCATCGATCAGCGCCGGCCGACTGTGGTCATCGGTCCCGCCGCTCCCGCGCCACCGGTGCACCTGCGTCCCCGGAAATTGAGCGTCACGCGCATCGCAAAGCTTATCGAAAACCCCTACCGGATATTCGCCGAAAACATTCTGGCGCTGCGCGAGCTTGACCCGCTCGGCAAGCCGCCGGGCGCAGCTGAGCGTGGAACGGCGGTTCATGAGGCGATACGGCGCTTTTGCGAACGCGCCAATGACGGCGATATCGCAGACGAACAAATCGCCTTCCTCGATTGCCTGGGCGCCGCCCTTGCGCGGATAGGCGATACGGCAGCGCTGCCCTTGTGGTGGCCGCGCTTCAAGCGCATGGCGCGATGGTTCGTCGCTGAGGAGCGCAAACTGCGGGAGAACTCCGCACGGCAACACTTCGAAGTTCCGGGTAGCGTCGCCCTGCCGCTGAACGGCCAGACGTTCACCATTACTGCGCGCGCCGACCGCATCGATGTGCTGACCGACGGGCACCTCAGGATCATCGACTACAAGACGGGAAAGCTGCCCTCCTACAAGGAGGTTGCTGCGGGCCTCAATCCACAACTTGCTCTCGAGGCATGGCTCGCCATGGCGGGAGCCTTCGCGGGGGTAGATCCTGGCAGGGTTAGCGAACTCACGTACATGCGATTGACGGGCGGGCCGGTTCCCGGCGAGGTGCGGCCCGCCCACAAAACAATCCCGGCGGCAGCTCTCGCCGAAAATGCAGCGGCGGGACTGCGCCAGCTGCTCGCTCAACACCTTGATCCCGACACGCCGTATCTGGCGCTTGCCGACAAGACAGCCAGGGCGGCCCGCCGCGGAGGCATTCAGCACCTGGCCCGTGCCGACGAATGGCGGCTGGCGCAATGACGGTCTTCCATCCGATCCTTCCCACCGATTCCCAGCGGCTGGCGTCCGATCCGGAAAGCTCGGCGTGGGTCTCGGCGAACGCGGGATCGGGCAAGACGCACGTCCTGGTCAACCGCATCGCGAGGCTGCTGCTGCAGGGCGCCGAACCGGCCCGCATCGTCTGCCTCACGTTCACGAAAGCAGCGGCCGCCGAGATGGAACGGCGCCTGTTCAGAACGCTAGGCGAATGGACCGGCCTCGATGACTTCGGGCTTACATCGCATCTCGCCGCTCTTACCGGCAGGGAGCAGTCACCGGCAGACGTTCGGGCAGCACGGCGGCTGTTCGCTACCGCCCTCGAAACCCCGGGCGGGCTCCACATTCAAACCATCCATGCCTTTTGCGAAAGGCTTCTGCAGCGATTTCCGGTGGAGGCCGGCGCCGTGCCGGGCTTCCAGATCATCGATGAAAGACTGCAACATCAGCTCCTGGCGGCGGCGCAAGAGGCAGTGCTCGCCGGCACGGAAGAATCGATTGTCGCCGCTGCTGCCACCATTGCCCGCCACCTGACGGCGGCCGGATTTGGTCGTCTGCTGACGGAACTTCTGGCGCATCGCGAAACCATCGCGCTCTACGGCCGTGAGGAAATCAGAAAGCAGATCCTCGCAGCGGCGCTCGACGTCGCTCCGGGGGACAGTCTGGCTAGTTTCGCCCGCGACGTTACCCGCGCGCTCGATCGCGCCGCCTATGCCATGGCAAGCGCGCAGATTGAAGCCAATGACTGTGGACGCTCGCTGCTGCCGGCCATCCAGGGCCTGCTTGCCGCAAGTTCCGCGGAAGAACAGTTCAATCGTCTACATGCCCTCTTCCTCACCAAAAATGGCGCGCCGCGCAGCAAGAGCACTTTCCCGCCGCGCCAGCTTTGGGCCACGAGCCCGGCTGCTGCCGAATTTCTGGAAAACGAAAGCGCGCGATTGGCGCCCTTGTTCGAGCGTGCCCGCCGCATCGGCGTGTATGAGGCAACCTCAGCCCTCCTGGCGCTCGCCGCGCCGATTCTCGGCCGCTATGAAGCGGCCAAGCGCGCGCTCGGCTATTTCGACTACGACGATCTGATCCACAGGACGCTGTCGCTGCTCTCCGATCCTGAGACGGCGAGCTGGGTTCTCTACAAGCTCGATGGCGGCATCGATCATTTGCTGATCGATGAGGCCCAGGACACCAGCCGCCGGCAGTGGCAGATCATCCAGGGGATCACCGGCGAGTTTTTCGCCGGTGAAGGCGCCCGGTCCGGGCTGGTGCGCACACTGTTTGTGGTTGGCGATGAAAAGCAGTGCATCTTTGCTTTCCAGGGCGCGGATCCGGATGCATTCGCGGAAATGCGCGGTGATTTCGCCGCCAGGACCCTGAGCGCCGGCGGCGGCGTGGCGGAAGTCGGTCTGACCATCTCGTTCCGGTCAACCAAGGCCATTCTCGAAGTCGTTGACCGGGTTTTTCCCGATGTCGTCCATGAAGCAAGCCGCGCAACGGCTCCTGGCAAAGTGGAGCTCTGGCCACTCGAGACCAGAGACGTTCGGCGGGTGCGCGACGCCTGGCGTGCTCCGCTGACGTATGATTTCAGCGAACATCCGCGGCGGAAACTGGCCTTGCGCATCGCCGGCGAGGTCCGGCGCTGGATCGCCGCCAAAGAGCCCCTTTCCGGGCGGGGACGAGCCATCCATCCGGGCGACATCCTCATCCTGGTCCGTCACCGCACGACCCTGATGGACGAACTGGTGCGGGCGCTGAAGAAAGAGGGCCTGCCGGTCAGCGGCGCCGACCGGCTTACGCTGATAACCAACATAGCCGTCATGGACCTTCTGGCCCTCGGCCACGCGGTGCTGTTGCCTCTCGACGACCAGATGCTGGCATGTGTTCTCAAAAGCCCGCTGGTGGAGCGCGACGACGGCAGACCCCTCGGCGATGATGACCTGTTGCTGCTGGCGTCCGCCCGCGGGCGGCGCACGCTCTGGCAGCGGCTGGAGGCGGCGGTGGGCGAGGGCCGCCCCTACCGCGGGGCGCTTGAGCGGCTGAAGAAGTGGCGGGAGGAGGCCGGGCATCGGACGCCGTTCGAGTTCTTTGCCGGCGTGCTCGCTGCCGATGGCGGCCGCGAGCGGTTCATCGCGCGGCTCGGAAGCCAATGCGGCGAACCGCTGGATGCTTTCCTGTCCCAGTGCCTCGACCATGACGCCAGTCAGGCCGCCTCCCTTTCAGGATTTCTCGACTGGGTCGAGTCGGTGGATACGGTGCTCAAGCGCGACATGGAGCAGGGCGCTGATGAGGTCCGGGTCATGACCGTACACGGCGCCAAGGGGCTCGAAGCAAATATCGTCATCCTGGCGGATACCTGCGAGGTCCCCGCGCGGCGGAAGGACCCGAACATCCTCGCCGCGGCGGTCGAGCACTCCGCCGGCCATCTCAGCGTGCCGCTCTGGCGCGTAAAGTCCGACAAGGACGCAAGCCTGATCGCCGAGCTGCGCCACCACGCCCGCACCCGGGATATGGCCGAGTATGAACGGCTGCTGTATGTCGCAATGACCCGGGCACGGGACCGACTCTATATCTGCGGCTTCGCCAATGGCACGGCGGAAACATTGCCGCTCGGGTGCTGGTATCGGCGCATCGCGCCGGTGCTTCAGGAAATCGGGACGTCCCGCATCGACCCGGAAGGCCGAGTGATCTGGTCATATGAGGGCATCGAACCCGGCGCGGGCGAATCGCCGGAGGGCGAAACCGACAAGACCCCTTTCGAACCCCTGCCGGAGTGGATCGATGCGTTGCCGGGTGCACCGGCACCTGACGTCGCGGAACTTCAACCTTCGCGCCAGGATGGCCGAGACTCGGCGGAGGCCGTCCTCCCGCCGCTGCGAGACGGCGCCGACAGCGACCGGGCACGAGGCGCCCATATACATCGCCTGCTCGAGGAGATGCCCGGACTTGATCCGGCGGCGCGCGAAGCCGTCGCAAGACGCTATCTGGCAATGCCCGGGCACGGCCTGGATGCAGGAAGCCAGAAAGACATTCTTGCGTCTGACTCTGGCGGTGCTCGATCACGACGCCTTCCACGACGTTTTCTCGCCGGACGGACTGGCTGAGGCGTCGATCGCCGCACAAGTCAAGCTTCCTGATGGCAGAGCGGCTGCAGTGGCCGGCCGGATCGACAGGCTGCGCGTGCGCGAGCACGATGTTCTGGTCGTGGACTACAAGGCGAGCCGGCCGCCGCCCCGCACCCTGGCTGATATCGACCCGGCATATGTCAGGCAGCTCGCACTCTATCGGCTGGCGCTGGGCTCCATCTATCCACGAAAAGTCGTGCGCGCCGCGATTTTGTGGACCGAGTCCCTGAAGCTCATGGAAGTACCGGCCGCGCTCATGGATGCTGCAATCGGCGCATGGCTCCATTCAAGCTGCCAGCCTTGACCACGAGGGTGGTCGAACCTACCTTCCACGGACCAGAAATCACCAGCGAGATGACAGATGGCGACCGCCAAGGTATCCGACCAGAGTTTCGAACAAGACGTGCTGAAGTCCGAGGGCCCGGTAGTAGTTGACTTCTGGGCCGAATGGTGCGGTCCGTGCCGTCAAATCTCACCGGCGCTGGAAGAGATCGCCACCGAAATGAACGGCAAGATCAAAGTGGTCAAGCTGAACATCGATGAGAATCCCGTCGGTGCCGTCGCGCTACGGCGTACGCGGCATCCCGACACTGATGCTGTTCAAGGGCGGCGAGGTCGCCGCGACCCAGGTCGGCGCAGCACCCAAGAGCAAGCTCGTCGACTGGATCAACCGTACGCTGACCGCAAGCGTCTAGAGCCGACCAACTACTATCGCGCCGTCCCGCTTACCGCGGACATGCGTTCGCCGCTTTGCAGCGCAAGCACCCGGCCGGCGAGATAGAGCGAGCCGGCGATCAGGATGCGGGCGTTCGGTGCCAGGCTTGCCGCCTTGCCGATCGCCTGCTCGATCGATTCGGCCGATTGCGCAACGAAGCCTTCCAGCCGCGCGATGCGCACGAGCTCATCGGCCGCCATTGCATTCGGCTCGCCAGGTATGGCGACGGCAACCACGCCGCTCGCCAAGTCGCTGAAAGCCCGGATGAAAGCCCCGGCATCTTTGGTATTGAGCATGCCCCAGACGATCACCAGCGGTCTGGGCGCGCGGCGCGCAAGCCCGGCCATGCTTTCAGCCAGCGCCGCACCGCCCAGCGGATTGTGGCCGCCGTCAAGCCACAGCTCTGTTGCGGCACCCGCCAATTCCGTGAGCGCTCCTGAATCCAGCCGCTGCATGCGGGCCGGCCAGGTCGCGCTCGCGCAGACCTCGCGCTAAGGCAGCATCATCGATAGCGCGATCCGCGAGCCGGCGCGTGGCGGCAATCGCAACACCGGCGTTGTCGATCTGAAAGCGGCCGCCGAGCCTTGGTTTCGGCAGGTCGAGCAGCGCCTCGCCGTCCTGAAAGACGAGACCGCCCCGCTGCTCGGACACCAGCCAGTCCTCGCCGGCAACCGACAGGGGTGCGGGCAATCCGGAGGCCAAGCGCCTGATTTCAGCCAGCGCCTCTTCCGGCTGATGCCCGATGATGCCCGTGACGCCCCTTTTCAGGATTCCCGCCTTCTCGCGGGCGATCAGAGTGAGCGTATCGCCCAGATATTTCTGGTGATCAACGCCGATGGTCGTGATGACCGAAAGTTTCGGCCGGTCGATCACGTTGGTGGCGTCGAGCCTGCCGCCCAAGCCCACCTCGAGCAGCAGGTAGTCGGCGGGAATGCGCGAGAACGCCAGGAAAGCCGCCGCGGTCGTGATCTCGAAAAACGTAATGGGCGCGCCGCCGTTGATCACCTCACATTCCTCGAGCACTGCCGTGAGCGCCGGCTCGGAAATGAGCTCGCTCGTGCCCGGACCGCTCGCCAGCCGGATGCGCTCGTGAAACCGGACGAGGTGCGGCGAGGTATAGGTGTGTACGCGCCGGCCCGCCGCTTCGAGCATCGCCCGCAGAAAAGCAACCGTCGACCCCTTGCCGTTGGTTCCCGCCACCTGCACGACCGGCGCCTGCCGCTGCTCGGGATTGCCGAGCAACGCCAGGATGCGCCCCATGCGCTCGAGAGAAAGGTCAATGATCTTGGGATGGCAGTCGAGAAGCCGCGTCAGAATGGCATCGCTCAACGCCATGGCAGGAATTTGCGCCGCGCCTACTGGGCGGCGAGCAGCTCGACCGGCTCAGGCTCGCTGAGGACGACCGCCGTCCCGGGGATGGCGAGCGCCGGCGCCTTCATCAGTATGCGGATCAGGCGGGACACGGTCGGGCGCAAATCGTGCCGGCGCACTACGGCGTCGACCATGCCGTGGGCCTCGAGATACTCGGCGCGCTGAAAACCATCGGGAAGTTTTTCGCGGATCGTTTGCTCGATCACCCGTGGACCGGCGAACCCGATCAGCGCCCCCGGCTCGGCCAGATGTATGTCGCCCAGCATGGCGTACGAAGCGGTCACGCCTCCGGTCGTCGGATTGGTGAGCACTACGATGTACGGCAGTTTCGCTTCGCGCAGCTCCTGGACCGCAATGGTGGTGCGCGGCAGCTGCATCAGCGACAGAATGCCTTCCTGCATGCGCGCGCCGCCGGAAGCGGCAAACAGGACAAACGGGCACGAGCGTTCGACCGCGGCGCGCATGGCGGTGATGATGGCCTCGCCTGCCGCCATGCCAAGCGAGCCGCCCATGAAGGCGAAGTCCTGTACTGCCACCACGATCGGCATGCCGTCGAGGTTGCCGTGCGCGGCGAGAACGGCATCTTCGGCGTTGGTCCTTTGCCGCGCTTCCTTGAGCCGCTCGGTGTAGCGGCGCTCATCCCGGAATCCGAGAGGATCGGCGGCAACCTGGGGCAAGGCAAATTTCTCGTAGGCGCCGTCATCGAAAAGAGACGCGAGCCGCGCCTCCGGGGCAATGCGCATGTGGTAGCCGGAACCCGGGATGACAAAAAGATTGGCCTCGAGATCGCGGTAAAAGACCATCTGCCCGGTCTCCGGACATTTGATCCACATATTCTCCGGCACATCTTTCCGGGTTCCGAGAAAGCCGCGGATCTTGGGCCGGATGAAGTTCCTGATCCAGTTCACTGGGCCGCCCTCAGTCGAGGTGCCTGGTTCAGCCCGGCGGCGATCTCGCGCACCCGGTCGAGCACGGTTTTGGGAGTGCGTGCCGTCGCCTTGCCGGCGCGGGTCAGGCTATCGCGCACCGCAGTGACGAGCGCCGAACCGACCACGACGCCATCGGCGGTCGCGGCGAGTGCGCGCGCCTGGGCCGCCGTCTTCACGCCGAAGCCGACCGCGACCGGAAGCTTCGTGTGTCTCTTAATGCGCATGACGTTGGACCTTACCTGGCCGACATCCGGCGTCTTGGTGCCGGTGATGCCGAGCACCGACACATAATAGACGAAGCCGGAGGTGTTGGAGAGCACCTTGGCGAGCCGGTTGTCATCGGTGGTAGGTGCGGCCAGCCTGATGAAATTCAATCCGTGCGCAAGCGCCGGCAGGCACAGCTCATCGTCGTGTTCGGGCGGCAGGTCGACGACGATCAGGCCGTCGACGCCGGCCGCTTTGGCGTCCTCCAGAAACCGCGGGACACCATAGATGAAGACGGGATTGTGGTAGCCCATCAGGATGATGGGTGTTGCCGGCTCCTGGGCCCGGAAGGCGCGCACGAGAGCAAGGGTCTTGCTCATCGTCTGGCCGGCCTTGAGCGCCCGGAGCGAGGAGGCCTGCACCGCCGGTCCGTCGGCCATGGGATCGGTGAATGGCATGCCGAGCTCGATGAGATCGGCGCCGGCCGCCGGCAGTCCGCACACGATCTTGAGCGACGTCGCATAATCGGGATCACCGGCCGTGACGAACGCCACCAGACCCGCTCTGCCTTCCCGCGCCAGGGAGGCGAACCTGGCTTCGATGCGAGTCATCGGAGTTCGACCCCCAGGTGCCGCGCCACAGTGAAGATGTCCTTGTCGCCGCGGCCGCACAAATTCATGACGATCAGGTGGTCCTTCGGCAGGGTCGGCGCAAGCTTGATGACGTGGGCGAGCGCGTGGGCGGGCTCGAGCGCGGGAATGATGCCTTCCTGCTCGCAGCACAGTCGAAACGCGGCGAGCGCTTCCTCGTCGGTGGCCGAAACATAGTTTACGCGCCCAACGTCATGCAGCCAGGAATGTTCGGGACCGATGCCCGGATAGTCGAGACCGGCGGAAATCGAATGGGCCTCGGTGATCTGGCCGTCATCGTCCATCAGGAGGTAGGTGCGGTTGCCGTGCAGGACGCCTGGACGACCGCCGGTGATGGAAGCTGCGTGCTTGCCCGAGTGGAGCCCCGAACCTGCCGCCTCGACACCATAGATGTTCACGCCCCTGTCGTCGAGGAAGGGATGGAACAGGCCCATGGCATTGGAGCCGCCGCCGATGCAGGCGACGAGCGAATCGGGCAGACGGCCCTCTCTCTGGACCATCTGCTTGCGCGTCTCGACACCAATGATGGACTGGAAATCACGCACCATCTGCGGGTAGGGATGCGGCCCGGCGACAGTGCCGATGCAGTAGAATGTGTCCTCCACGTTCGCCACCCAGTCGCGCAACGCCTCGTTCAGCGCATCCTTGAGCGTGCGCGAACCCGAGACAACCGGGACCACCTCGGCGCCGAGGAGCTTCATCCGGAAGACATTGGGCTGCTGCCGTTCGATATCGACCTCGCCCATGTACACGATGCATTTAAGTCCAAATCGCGCGCACGCCGTGGCCGTGGCGACGCCGTGCTGGCCGGCACCAGTTTCGGCAATGATGCGGGTCCTGCCCATGCGCAAGGCGAGCAGAATCTGGCCCAGGACATTGTTGATCTTATGGGCGCCGGTGTGATTGAGCTCGTCGCGCTTGAAATAGATCTTGGCGCCGCCGAGATAGCCGGTCAGGCGCTCGGCGAAGTACAGCGGGCTCGGCCGGCCGACATAGTGCTCCAGGAAGTCGTCGAGCTGCTTCTGAAAGGCAGGATCGCTTCGCGCCTCCTCGTAGGAGCGCTCAAGCTCGAGGACCAGCGGCATCAGCGTCTCGGCGACGAACCGTCCGCCATGGATGCCGAAGAAGCCCCGCTCGTCGGGCCCGGTGCGATAGGAATTGGGGAGGTTGAGGTTCACGCGGTCATCCTGTTGCCCACCGGTGCTCAGGTTCGCCCGCCGAGCCCCCGGTTGGAGCGGTAGCTTCTAGCCAGCCGCCCGTGCCGCCTCAATGAATTTCCTGATGAGACCGGGATCCTTCACGCCACGGGCGGATTCGACGCCCGAGGAAACATCGACGGCGGGCGCTCCCGTGATCCGGATCGCCTCGGCGACATTGCCGGGAGCGAGGCCCCCGGCGAGCATGAAACGGCGCGGCGCTTTTGCCCGGGACAGCACCTGCCAGTCGAACGCGATGCCGTTTCCTCCAGGCGAGACGCGCGACCTCGCGTCAAACAGCACCATCGCCGCAGCTTCCACGTACAACTTCGACCGCTCGATGTCGGCCGGTCCGTCAACCTTGATTGCTTTGATCACCGGCACGCCGGTCGAGCGCGCGATGGCAGCAACACGAGCCGGGTCCTCGCGGCCATGGGCCTGGAAATAATCGGGCCGAACACGCGAGACTATGCGGGCAAGCAGATCATCCTCGGCGTCAACCACTAGGGAGACGATCTTCGCCCTGCCGCGCGCCCGGTCCGCGAGAAACCCAGCGCTTTCAATGTCGATGTTGCGCGGGCTCGGGGGGTAGAAAACAAGGCCCACGTAGTCGGCACCGGCACCCAGCGCCGCGTCCATCGCCTGCGGCGCCGACAGGCCGCAGATCTTGACTTCAACCGGCATTCTCAATCTCCTTGCGCACCGCTTCGGCGGCGGCGGCAGGATCGGCGGCAGCGGTAATCGGCCGGCCGATCACCAGAATGTCGCCACCCGCCCTGCGCGCGGTAGCCGGCGTGGCGATCCGCTTCTGGTCACCGGCGGCGGCGCCTTGTGGCCTCAAGCCAGGCACGACTGTAAGGAATCCGGGACCGCAGGCCTGCCGGATCGCCGCGATATCATGGGGGCTGCACACAACCCCGGCAAGCCCTGCCTCCTGGGCAAGGCGGGCCAGCGCGAGCGCATGTCCGGCAACGCCTTTCCGCTCGGCGAAACCGAGCGCGGCGAGATCGCCATCATCCAGACTGGTCAACAGCGTGACCGCTACCAGCCTCGCGCGTCCCGCAACCGCTTCGCCGGCCGCCTTCATCATCGCCGAGCCGCCCAGCGCATGCACATTGATGATCGCGGGCTGCGGCTCGAGCCGCATCAGGGCGTCAATGGATTTCGCAACCGTGTTGGGGATGTCATGCAGCTTGAGATCGAGAAAGATCGGCAGCCCGGTCGCAGCGATCGCCGCGTAACCCGTCCGGCCATGGGCATAAAAGAACTCCATCCCAAGCTTCAGGCAGCCGACATGCGGAGCAACCTTCCGTGCCAGCGCCTCAGCGCGCGGAAGGTCGGGAACGTCGATGGCCACCGCTATGGGGTTCGGGAAGAGCGCCATGGCGCTTCCATGCACATCCGTCCCGGCAGTGCAAGCGACTGGATTACAACACCATACTGGCTTCTCATGGATATATGTTGTACTTATTGATATTTAAGCATAATATGATACAACATTATGATCAACAGCACGAGCTAACTGAATAATATTATATGTATCAAGAACTTAACAACGACCAACGACGAGAGGTAGTCAACACCTTGCAGCGGTACGAAGCTTATCGGTCCGCTCTTGCTAAGAGCGAGTCATACAAAGGATCGATGGTTTGGATGTCATCGCGCGGGAAAGAGTTTCTCATGCGCAGCTACTACGATGAGCGAACCGGCGTCCGTCGCCAAAAGTCCCTCGGCCCGAAAAACTCCCATACCCAAGGAGCCAAACGGGCTTTTACCGACGGCCGACAGGCTGCGCGACAAGGGCTGCAAAGCGCACAGGAGACTTTGAAGCGCCAAGCGGCAATCAATCGAGCATTGAAGCTCGGCAGGATCCCCGAGATTACCGCTCGCATCATTCGTGCACTCGATAGATCGCATCTTCTTGGAAGCGGCATAAGGGTGGTGGGAACGAACGCCCTCTACGCCTATGAAGCCGCGGCGGGCGTAGCTTTCGACGCCGCCATGATAACCACTGAAGACATCGACCTGCTGTTCGATGCCCGCGCGTCGGTCAACCTG
This sequence comes from uncultured Alphaproteobacteria bacterium, assembly GCA_963780765.1. Classification (GTDB taxonomy): domain Bacteria; phylum Pseudomonadota; class Alphaproteobacteria; order Rhizobiales; family Aestuariivirgaceae; genus CAWHQZ01. The sequence goes on from CAWADI010000019.1 coordinate 221,564, forward strand.
GCGGCAGCAGAGGACATCCAGGAGCGAACCGTGCTGGGCCTTCTAAAACAGATCGACGGAACCTTCGAACGGACATCGCAGACCTTCAAAGCCCGAAATCGGGACGGCTACATCGTTGACCTCATCAAGCCGATGCGCAACCCGCCCTGGCAGACTGAACAGGACGCACTTTCTTCCCATCAAAGTGACCTCCGTGCTGTGGAGATCGAAGGATTGGCATGGGCTGAAAGTGCTCCGGCGTTCAAGACAGTGGCTTTGGACGTGCGCGGGTTTCCATTAAAAATCACCACCATCGATCCGCGCGCGTTCGCCGTATACAAACTCTGGCTGTCGAAACGGTCGAACCGAGAACCCGTCAAGCGCCGGCGCGACGCAGCGCAGGCCAAGGCAGTAGGAAGATTGACCGCCCAGCATTTCCACCATCTACCGTTCTCGGAAAACGAATTGCGCATGTTTCCAAAAGCCGTCGTCAAAGACGCAGCCAGGCTTTTCGAGGCGCCCGAGGAAGACCCATTGTCCTTCGGCATATAAGTTTCGGAACTCCGGGTGTGAGCTCAGCCTAACGTTCATCGCCTCTCGACCCGGCCGGGGCAAAGCAATAGGTTTGGAGCCAGAGGCGCCTGTGGCGTCGCAGGCTTTGCGTTCAAGGGAGGACATCATGAATCGTCGATCCGGCCTGAAACTCGCCGCTCTGCTGGCCACCTCGCTCGTCATCGCGGGCTCGCACTTCACGACGCCGGCGCTGGCGCTCGATGATCTGCGGATCATCGCTCCGGCGAAGCCGGGCGGCGGCTGGGACCAGACAGCGCGGGCGCTGGAGGAGGTGATCAAGGCGGGCGGCCAGGCGAAGTCGGTGACGGTTGAAAACGTTGCCGGAGCCGGCGGCACCGTCGGCCTCGCACAGCTGGTCGACAAGGAGAAGGGCAACGGCAACGTGCTCATGGTCAACGGTCTGGTCATGATGGGCGCCATCCTCACCAACAAGTCGCCTGCAACTCTCGACCAGGTGACGCCGATCGCGCGCCTCACCGGCGAATACGAGGTGGTCGTCGTGCCGGCTGCCTCGGAAATAAAAACCCTGGCCGACCTGATGGCCAAGCTCAAGGCCGACACAGGTTCGGTTGCCTGGGGCGGCGGCTCGGCCGGCGGCACCGACCACATCCTGGCCGGCCTCATCGCCAAGGCGGGCGGGGCGGATTCTGACGAAGCTCAACTACGTGCCGTTCTCCGGCGGCGGGGAAGCGCTTGCGGCGATCCTCGGCGGCCACGTCACGGCAGGCATCAGCGGCTACGGCGAATGGGAAGGCCAGATCACGTCGGGCGAACTCAGGGCACTGGCGATCTCGGCGCCCGAGCGGGTGGCCGGGATCGACATCCCGACCCTCAAGGAACAGGGCGTGGATGTAGACCTTGCCAATTGGCGCGCCATCGTGGCGGCTCCGGGCATCGATGACGCCCAGAAGCAGGCGCTGCTCGAAGTCGTTGATGCCGCGGTGAAGAGCGAGGGATGGAAGAAGGTGCTGGCCGACAAGAAATGGACCGATCTCTATCTGGCGGGCGATGCGTTCGCCAAGCTCATCGAGACCGAAAACGCACGGGTGACTGAAGTTCTGAAGACCATAGGCCTCACCCAATAGCATTCATGCGTCGCGCCGGCATGTCCGTGGCCGGCCTCATCACCGGCCTCGGCCTCATTGCGCTCGCGGCGGTGATCGGTTTCGACACCGCGCGCATGCAGGTGGCGCCTGCGTATGCAAAGGTGGGACCGCAGGTGTTTCCCTATCTGGCGGCGGCATCGCTCGCCGCGGTCGGCGCGTTTTTCATCGCTGAGGCTTCCTTGCGGAAGCCGCATGCACTCCAGGCCGATGCCGCGGAAACGGATTGGAGCGCGCTGATCGCCATCTCGCTCGGGTTTTTCGCGCAGATTCTGCTCATCGAGCGGCTGGGCTTCGTGCTCTCCTCCGCCGTGCTGTTCATGGCAGTGGCCTGGGGTTTCGGCAGCCGGCGGATAGTGCGCGACGGCGCCATAGCGCTCGCCCTGTCGGCGGCGGCCTATGTGGTGTTCACCCGCCTACTCAACCTGCAGCTGCCAGGCGGCCCTCTGACGGCTATCTTCTGACCCGTGAGCGCCCTCGATTCCCTGCTGCTTGGATTTTCGACCGCCCTCACCTTTCAGAACCTGGTGTGGTCGCTCGTGGGGGTCACGCTCGGAACCCTGATCGGCATTCTTCCCGGGATCGGGCCGGCGCTCACCATCGCGCTGCTGCTGCCGGTGACCGCCAAGCTCGATCCGACGGCAGCTTTCATCATGTTCGCCGGTCTCTACTACGGCGCCATGTACGGTTCCTCGACAACCTCGATCCTGCTCAATACGCCGGGAGAATCCGGTTCGATCATTACCTCTCTGGAAGGCAATCGCATGGCGCGCCAGGGCCGGGGCGCTGCCGCGCTTGCCACCGCGGCGATCGGATCGTTCATCGCCGGCACGCTCGGCACGCTGCTGCTGACGTTCCTTGCACCCATTTTCGTGCGCGTGGCGCTGCGCTTCGGACCGGCAGAGTATTTCGCACTCATGGTGTTTGCATTTACCGCGGCTTCGGCGCTGCTGGGCACCTCGATCATGCGCGGCATCACGAGCCTTCTCGTCGGCATTGCCATCGGCCTTGTCGGCATCGACGTGCTTACCGGACAGCCACGGCTTTCCTTCGGCATCCCCGGCCTCCTGGACGGCATCGATATCGTCATCGTTGCCGTTGGCCTGTTCGCCGTGGGCGAAGCCCTCCATCTGGCGTCCCGGCCCGATCTGCGCGAAGCCGAGTTCAGCCCGGTCAAGGGCTCTCTGTTCATGACGCGCGAGGAATGGGCGCGCTCATGGAAACCCTGGCTGCGCGGCACGGCACTGGGTTTTCCGTTTGGCGTCCTGCCGGCCGGCGGCACCGAGATCCCGACCTTCCTCAGCTACTTCCTGGAACGCAAGCTCGCGAAGAAACCGGAGGAATTCGGCGAGGGGGCCATCGAGGGCGTGGCCGGACCCGAGGCCGCCAACAACGCCGCTGTGGCGGGTGTACTGGTGCCGCTCCTCACTCTGGGACTGCCTACGTCGGCGACTGCCGCGATCCTGCTGGTGGCGTTCCAGCAATATGGCCTGCAGCCCGGTCCGTTGCTGTTCACCGCCTCGAGTTCTCTCGTGTGGGGCCTGATTGCCAGCCTCTATATCGGCAACGTGATGCTGCTGATTCTCAACCTGCCGCTGGTCGGGCTGTGGGTGCGGCTGCTGGCGATCCCGGCACCGCTGCTCTACGCGGGCATCCTGGTGTTTTCGACTCTCGGCGTTTACAGCCTCAATCGCTCAACCCTCGACCTGATCCTCCTTTATCTCCTGGGCCTTCTCGGCTTTCTGATGCGGCGCTACTCGTTCCCGGTCGCACCTTGCATCATCGGGTTGATCCTCGGGCCACTCGCCGAGGAGCAGTTCCGCCGGGCGCTCGCAATCAGCCAGGGCGATGCGTCGGTGTTCCTCACCCATCCAATCTCGGCGGCATTCCTTCTGGCGGCGGCGCTTGGTGTTCGCCGCGCCTCTGTTGCTGAAAAAGCTGACGGGGGAAGAGGCGAGGTCGGCCGGCTGACAAAGCCGTACCCGCATGCCCTGAACCAGGCAGATTATTGTCGAGACTGTGACTTATCGGTCACTTTGCTGCCCGATGTATGTCTTGCCCGACTCAGGGGAATCGATTCTCATCGCACGATGGCGAACTACATCGTCATGTGTCACCTCACGGGCCCCTATCCCTCGCCGCAGGAGATGGAAACGCATCTGTCGCGCTACGCTGCCATGCGCGGCCGGGTGCTGCAGAGCGTGTGGTGGGTGGACTATCCAGGCTCCGCCGAGCAGCTTTGCGGCCGGGCAAAAACCATCCTCAACCGCGACGATCTTCTGGTGGTGGTTGAGGCCAAGACCGCCGCCTGGTCGAGACGGGACGGGCCAACGTTCGGGGAAAAATCCGGCAGGGCTGCGTGAGCCGCCGCCGGGCGTCGGCACCCGCCGGCTCCTTGTCTTGATCTAGACATGATTGACCCTATTTTGCGGGCGGGACATGGGAATTTTCCGTTCTCGATCTGACCGCGAGCGTCGCCGGGCCGATAACCGCGCCGAGCCGCAGCTTTTCACGGACCGCGCGGCCCGGGCAAAGGGGCGCCGAAACCGCCGGCGGCCGCTCGTCTTCCGGCTTCTCGGCTGGGCCGTGGCATTGAGCGTCTGGGGCGTCATCGCGCTGGCCGCGCTCACTGCCTACGTATGGCTTTCGCTCGATACCCAGAGCCTGTTCAGGATCCCGGAGCGGGAGCCCGGAATGATCGTGCTGGCGGCGAATGGCGACGTCATAGCCGAGCGGGGCGCATTCTTCGGAGACGAGGTCAGGCTCGATGAGTTGCCCGCGTATCTGCCGCAGGCCGTCATCGCCATCGAAGACCGGCGCTTCTACCGCCATTTCGGCATCGACCCCGTGGGCCTCGCTCGCGCGATGCTGGCCAACTACAGGGCGGGCCGGATCATCGAGGGCGGCTCGACCTTGAGCCAGCAACTCGCCAAGAACCTGTTCCTTGATCCAGACCGGACGGTGAAGCGCAAGCTGCAGGAAGGCGTGCTGGCGCTGTGGCTGGAGGCCAAGTACAGCAAGGACGAGATCCTGCAGCTGTACCTGAACCGCGTCTATTTCGGCGCCGGCGCGACCGGCGTCGAAAAGGCTGCCCAGAAATTCTTTTCGAAATCGGCTCGCGACGTCTCGCTGGCCGAGTCGGCGGTTCTGGCCGGCGTTCTGCGCGCCCCCTCCGTGCTCAACCCGATCAACAGCCAGCAACAGTCACGGGCCCGCGCCGAACTGGTGCTGCGCGCCATGGTCGAAGCCGGGTTTGTCACCAAGGACGAAGCCGACAACGCCGCCAACGCGCCGGCCGCGGTGAAATCGTCGACCTATCTCCCGGCTACCCAATATGTCGTCGATTGGGTAAGCGAGCAGCTGCCCGAGTTGGTCAAGGACTATGATCAGTCGATCATCGTCGAGACCACCATCTTTCATAACCTGCAGATCCTCGCGGAAAAGGCGGTGCGCCGGCGCATCGCCAGCGACGGCGGCAAACTCAGCGTCAGCGAGGGCGCGGTGGTGATGATGGATATGTCCGGCGCGGTGCTGGCGATGGTCGGCGGCAAGTCCTACCTCAAGAGCCAGTTCAATCGCGCCGTCAAAGCAAAGCGCCAGCCGGGCTCCGCCTTCAAGCCGTTCGTATATCTGACTGCGCTCGAACAGGGTTTGACGCCCGAGAGCGTCGAAATCGACGAGCCGGTGCGATTTGGCGACTGGGAGCCCGACAACTACAAACACAAATACCTGGGACGGGTGACGCTCACCCGGGCACTGGCCCAGTCGATAAACTCCGTGGCCGCCAAGGTCGCCGTCAATGTCGGCCCTGAAAACGTCGTCACGACGGCACACCGCCTCGGCATCAATTCCGACCTCGTGCCCAATGCCTCGCTGGCTCTCGGCACTTCCGAAGTCTCCCTTCTCGAGTTGACCACCGCCTTCACGCCGTTCGCCAATGGCGGGCGAGCGGTGCTGCCCCATGTCGTGACCCGGGTCACCACCCGCGACGGCGATGTGATTTATGAGCGCAAGGGAAGCGGCCTCGGCATCGTGGTCGCCGATGCCGACGTGGGCGCCATGAACCTGATGATGCGCGAGGTCATCCGGTCGGGTACCGGCAAGCGCGCCAGAATCGAGAACCAGGATATCGCCGGCAAGACCGGCACCAGCCAGAGCTACCGCGATGCATGGTTCGTAGGCTATTCGCCCTACCTGGTGTGCGGAGTATGGGTCGGCAACGACGACAACCGTCCGACCCGAAACGTCACCGGCGGCGCCCTGCCGGCCGACATCTGGAAAGACGTCATGGCGCCGGCTCACAACGGGGTCGAGTTCGCGGCCTTGCCGGGTGACTATCAGGCGGCTCCCGAAAGCCAGCCTGCCGATGATCGCAATATCTTTGACGCAATTAGCGAGCTTTTTGGCGGCAGGCTGGCGCGCCACGATCCGGTCGCGGCTGAGGAATACGGCGGCACGCTGCAGAAGAAGCGGGCCGCCCGCATCAAGCGCCGGCTGCGCCGCATGAGCGATCGCTAGGCTGAGGGCTCGGGATAGGGCGTGCCATCCTTGTGCACGAACCGGCCGTCGGCGTTGGAGCTCATCATGTCGATGTCGGAGCACATGGTAACGTCGGCCGGCGAGCGCGTGCCGACTTCCAGATAAACCGCCATCGCGCCCGATTTGTTGATCATGTGATGGCCGTTGCCGGAGCCTTTCGGAAAGGCCGCGCAATCGCCGGCGCGCAGCACCGTCTCGCCGCCGTCTTCGATCAGCGTCAGTTCGCCTTCGAGCACATAGACGAATTCGTCTTCGGTCGAATGCCAGTGGCGCTGGCTCGACCAATTGCCCGGCGGCAGGCGCATGAGATTGACCCCGAAATCAGTGAGCCCGCCGGCGTTGCCCAGCCGCTGGCGCACGCGTTCAGCACAGGGTGTGTCGAATGGCTGCGGATAGCCCGAGCCCTTGCGTTTCGGCGCGGCGACGATGTCGATCTTGGGCATGGCAGACTTCCCAGCGATCAGCGACCGAGCTTATGCGCGGCCAGCGCATCGCCGACCTAGCACAATTCCGGGGAGAGAACATGTCCGTCGTTGCGGCCTCGGCTCGTTTCTACCCGTAGCAGTGCAGGGCGGCGCCGTGCTGCCTCAGCCACAAGCGGGCCGCTCGCCAGCCTGGGGAATGCCGTTCCACCAGCCTCCAGAACGCGGGACCGTGGTTCATCTCGGCAAGGTGCGCGACCTCATGGACGGCCACGTAGTCGAGCACATGCGGCGGGGCCAAAATCAACCGCCAGGAGAAAGAAAGCACACCCGAGGCCGAACAAGACCCCCAGCGACTCATCTGGTCGCGAACAGCCAGCTTGCGGAATCCGACATCCATGGCTGACGCGTGACGACGGCAGGCTACGCCCAAGTCCCGGCGTGCTTCGGACTTGAGCCAGTCGCGCAGACGGCGGGCCAGGTGCGTCTCGCTGCCTGCCACAAACAGCGCCAATTGTCCGCCCACCCACGCAGGAACAACAGGACCCCGCAGTTGCGGCCGGTGGCAGACAAGATGCATCTCGCCCCGCAACGGAACAGAGCCTCCGGCGGCGAAGGCAACCCGGGGAGCGGCGCGTATCAGGCGTTGCTCAATCCAGCCTTTCTGCGTCTCGGCAAATGCAAGTGCACTCTCCCGGGTTGCCCGGCGAGGCAAGGTGATTTTGATGCCGGTGCCAGCGCGGTCGAAACGCAGGATGATGCGGCGGGCCCTGGAATTGCGCGTGAGGACGACGGGGACCGGGCGACCGCCGATGGTCAGTTGGGCACCTTCGGTGGCAGTGCGTCCATCGCGCAGGAATGCGCGTGAGCCCATCTGAAATCAGCTGGCTTTCAGGAGGACGGGCTGCCTGCGCCTGGCTGGTTTCAGACTCGCCACGAAGCGCAGCATCTCGGGCACGGCTTCGGCGCGGAAGCGGCTGCCGCTGAAGACGCCGTAGTGTCCGACTTCCTTCTGCAGATAGTGGCATCGCCGCGCCGCAGGAATGGAAGTGCAAAGCCGGTGGGCGGCTTCGGTCTGACCGACGCCGGAGATATCGTCGCGCTCGCCTTCGATCGTCATCAGGGCAGTATTCACGATGGCCGAAGGATCGACACGCCGACCCCGGTGGCGAAACTCACCGGTAGCCAGATGTTTGCCCACGAACACCCGCTCGACCGTCTGCAGGTAGAATTCGGCGGTGAGATCCATGACCGACAGATATTCGTTGTAGAACTCCTTGTGCCGGTCGGCGCGATCGTCGTTGCCTTCGACGAGATTCCAGTAGAGATCGCGATAGGCGTTCACGTGACGCTCGAAATTCATGGCCACGAAACCGGTAAGCTGCAGGAAGCCGGGATAGACCTCGCGCATGAAGCCCGGATAGAAGAACGGCACCTTGACGATGGCATGCCGGCGGAACCATTCGACGCCGCGTTCCTCGGCATAGCGGTTGACGGCGGTCGGATTGCGCCGCGTGTCGATGGGCCCGCCCATCAGGATCATCGATTGCGGCGTATTGGGGTCGTGGCGCGCCGACATGAGCGCAACCGCGGCAAGCACCGGGACCGAGGGCTGGCACACCGCGACCACGTGCAGGTCCGGACCAAGATGGGCCAGCATCTCGAAGAGGTAGTCGATGTAGTCGTCGAGGTCGAAGGAACCTTCGCGCACCGGCACATCGCGGGCATCAGCCCAATCGGTCACGTAGATGTCGCCGTGCGGCAACATGGCTTCCACCGTGCCGCGCAGCAGGGTCGAATGGTGTCCGGACATCGGCGCAACCAGCAGGAACCGGGGCTCGTCGCCCGCGTGGGCTGCCGGGTTTGGCGAAGTGAACGAGGCGGCAGAACGGCTTCTGCCAAACCACCTGCTCCAGCACCGGCACCTTCTCGCCGTCGCGATCCGTCATGGCGATGCCGAACGACTGGCGGCCAAAACGCCGGGTTGACCTCTCCATGAGTTCCATGGAGGCGGCGACGTTGCGGCCCCAAAGGGTGCGGGACAGAGGATTGCTGGGATGGGTCCACAGAAACTGTCCCAATCCCGCAGCCGCGTTGATAGGCGCAGCTGCAGCCTGCTTCAGCTCAAATAGGTCATAGAGCACCGAATTCCCCCGCTCTGGCTCGACTTTGCCAGAAGATTTGGCTGCGCCGCAATAGCGAAAAAGACTTCCGAAGCATGTATTTACCCTGCGTCAAATTGGGTTAACGAACCATTAACGCGGGCTGGGGCGACCGGGTCAGCCACCGATTGCGCGGCTAATGCCCTCGGCCAGCGCGGCGGCGTCGGTTGTGTAGCTGAAGTGCTTCAGGAACCGGCCGTCACGGTCCATGAGGTATATAATGCTCGAATGGTCCATAAGGTAGTCGTCGCCGCTGCCGCCCTTGGCGCGGGCGTAGTAGACGCGGTAGGCGGCGGCAATGCTCCGGATTTCCTCGGCGGTCCCCGTAAGTCCGACGAGCCGGGGATGGAAGTTGCCGACGTAGGGCGCCAGGGCCGCTGGCGTGTCGCGCTCCGGATCAATGGTGACGAACAGCGGTTGGATGTCGGCCGCCTTCGCACCCATTTGGTCGAGGGCTGCGGAGACAACCTGGAGCTCCGTCGGGCAGACGTCAGGGCAGTAGGTAAAGCCGAACACCAGGAGCATGAACTTGCCCCGGAATGTCTCGTTGCTGACCCGCTCGCCCGTGTGCGTGGTGAGGCTGAACGGGCCGCCGACCAGCGCTTCGCCGGTCGTGACCGGCCCCAGCGCGGGTTTGAGCACGGTCAGGGCGGCAACGCCGAGGATTCCCAGGGCGATCAGCAAGGTGAGAAGAGCGAAAAGCCGGGTGTTCAACTCGGTACCTTTGGCAGGCGTCGATAGCCGCTCCACTGGAAAATGAACAGATCCGAAAACGACGCAACCATTCGCGGGCTGCGACTGCAAACGCTGGTGTGGCTGCGCTGGATTGCCGTGATCGGCCAGACGGGCGCTGTCCTGGTGGTGGCCCTGGGATTGGGATTCAAACTGCCGCTATGGTATTGCCTTGCCGTCATCGCGCTCTCGGCGTGGCTCAACATCTTTCTGGCGCTGCGCTGGCACGCCACCGTGCGCCTGTCGGATCGCAGCACGGCCTGGTTGCTCGGCTATGACATCGTGCAGCTCGCGGTGCTGCTCTATCTGACCGGCGGACTGGCCAATCCATTCGCGTTTCTCTTTCTCGTGCCCGTGACTATCTCGGCGACGGCGCTGCCGCGGCGCTTCACCATCTGGCTGGCGGCGTTGACGTTGTCGCTGTCGACGCTGCTCATGGCCTGGCATCTGCCGCTGCCGTGGGGCACGGAGGCCGCGCTCGTGATGCCGCCGCTCTACGTCGCAGGGCTGTGGGCGGCGCTGCTGTGCGGTACGCTGTTCTCCGCGCTCTATGCCAGCCGCATCGCCGGTGAGGCGCGGCAGATGTCGGAAGCCCTGGCGGCAACCGAACTGGTGCTCGCCCGCGAACAGCAGCTATCCGCTCTCGATGGGCTGGCTGCGGCCGCTGCGCATGAACTCGGTACGCCGTTGGCGACCATCGCGCTGGTCGCCAAGGAGCTCAAGCGCGAATTCCCCGCCGACAGTCCGCACACAGGCGATCTGGATCTGCTGGTGAGTCAGGCGGACAGGTGCCGGGATATCCTGTCGCGCCTGGCCGATCGCGAAGCGCGCACTGACGCTATGTTCGCGCGCCTGAAGCTCACCGTGATGATCGAGGAGATCGTTGCGCCGCTGCGTGGTCCGGACGTCGCGATCATCGTCAACAACCCGCCCGGTGCACCGGGCAGTGACGGTGCCACTCCGGCGACCGAGCCATGGATTGCCCGCAATCCGGCGGTCGCCTTCGGGCTTGCCAACCTTCTCGAAAATGCCGTGGATTTCGCTGCCAGCCGGGTCGACGTCGAACCGCGCTGGACAGCCGGCGACGTCTCCATCGTCATTCGTGACGACGGCCCGGGCTTTGCGGAGGAAATCATCGGCCGCCTCGGCGACCCGTTCGTCACCACACGCGAAGGCTACGATTCGCTGGAAACGGACGTCGACTCCCGTGGCCATCAGGGCATGGGGCTGGGCTTCTTCATCGCCAAGACCTTGCTTGAACGTTCCGGAGCCGCGGTCACGCTCGCCAACCGGCGCGGCGGACCGAGCGGCGCCGTCGTCAGGGTCGCCTGGCAGCGGCCGGCGATCGAAGCCAAGCCGGCAGTGGCCTAGCGCCCGAGGCGGCGAAATGAAATGATATGCGCCATGAGCGAACCCAATCTGCCCAAGGACAAGACGCTGCTGCTGGTCGATGACGACAAGCCGTTCCTCACCCGGCTGGCGCGCGCCATGGAGTTGCGTGGATTCGAAGTGCGGATGGCCGAAACGGTGGCGGAGGGCATCGAGCAGGTACGCAAGACGCCGCCGGGCTATGCGGTGGTCGACCTGCGGCTGCGCGATGGCTCCGGCCTCGACGTGATCGGAGCCCTGCACAGCGCCAGACAGGACGCTCGCGCCGTGGTGCTCACCGGGTATGGCAACATTGCAACCGCGGTTACGGCGGTGAAGCTCGGTGCGATCGACTACCTTGCCAAGCCCGCCGATGCCGATGCGGTGTACGGAGCCCTGATGGCGGAACAGGCAACCCGCGCCGCGCCGCCCGAGAACCCCATGTCTGCCGACCGCGTCCGCTGGGAGCACATCCAGCGTGTCTATGAGCTGTGCAACCGGAACGTATCGGAGACGGCGCGGCGCCTGAACATGCACCGGCGCACCCTGCAGCGCATCCTCGCCAAGCGCGCCCCGCGCTGAGCAGGGTTGCGCGGCTTGCCCAGCGCGTCGGTCAAGCTATGCGCCGTCCGCTTCCGGTCTCTTGCAGTCGAGCGCCGAGGGCGGCAAGTAGGCTCGTGCCCCGGAGCGGACATTCCGCTCGGCGCGCGGCGGGCGTTCCCGCAGCTTGCTACGGTGGCTTGGCTGTGGCCTCCATCTTCTAGGCCCCGGCGACCGGTTGCCAAGCTTCGGCAGCAAGCGCAGTCTTCGCGGGAGCGGGAAAACGCGCGGTTCGAATTCCTTTGTGGACGGCCCATTGCTATTGGTGGTCAAATACTCGCCACGCCGGCCCGCCAAGAAGATTCTCAGGGAGGACGATATACCGAGAGTGACAATGAACCGTCGCGGACTGCTGCAGAACTCGGCGGTGATCGCGGCGATTGCGGTACTGGGCATCAAGCCCGATCAGGTGCACTCCGCCGAAGGCGACTTGCTCAAGTGCCGCATGGGAGCCGATATCCAGGTGCTCGACCCGAGCTTCATGATCGGCGGCTCGGAGACCAGCATCCAGTTTGCCTGTCTCCCGCGCCTTGCCATCCCGGTGAAGAATGAACAGGGCCAGTGGGGATGGGAGCCTTCCGAATATGTCGAGAAGATCACCCAGGACGATCCCACGCACATCTCGTTCACCTTGAAGCCGGGCTTCATGTGGAGCGGCGGCCTGGGCGAGGTCAGCGCCGAAGACGTGAAGTTCTCCTTTGAGCGCATGCTTCAGGGTGACTGGAGAACGCGCTGGCCGACCCTGATATTGGTCGAGGTGAAGGACAAATATAGCGGCGTGATCGTGCTCAAGTCGCCGTTCGCCGCCACCTTCCTCATCGGCGTCGCATCGGAATCGGGCACCATCCTTCCCAAGGTCGCGGTCAAGAAGCTCAAGGACCAGAGGTTCACGACCGAGCTTCCCGGCCAATGCGGCCCCTACAACATGGTGGAGTGGACGCCGAAGCAGAAGGTGGTGCTCAAGGCCAATCCCGAGTGGAAGGGAACCAAGCCGGCCTTCCCCGAGGTTCACTTCATCAATGTCGACGAGACGAGTACCGCCGAGCTCGCCTTCGAGGTGGGCGAGATCCACATCACCGGCATCCGGCCGCAAACCGTGCAACGGTATCAGAAGCAGATGCCGGCCGGCGCCAAGCTTGAGAACGTGCCCGGACCCTATTACACCTGGATCGGCATGAACACCGAACACCCGAAGCTCAAGGACATCCGGGTGCGGAAGGCGATCCAGCGGGCGATCGACGTGAAGTCGATCCTTGATGCGGCCTATGACGGCAGCGCGCCGCAGGCGCACGGCGTCATCCCGATTGGCGTGCTCGGCAACCGCACTCAGTCGAAATATTCCTACAATCCGGACGAGGCACGCAAACTCCTCGATGAGGCGGGCGTCAAGGACCTCACCCTCGAATTCAAAACGCTTAGCGAAGCCTACCGGGTGACGGCGGCCCAGATCGTGCACCAAAACCTCGCCGATGTCGGCATCAAGGTCGAGATCATCCCGCTCGATTCGGGGCCGTTCTGGAACCTCGGGCTTGAAGCGAAGGGCGATGAGTGGAAGGACCTGCAGATATGGTGGATGCAATACCGCTCCTCGCCCGACCCGTCGGATCCAATCCAGTGGTTCATCAAGAGCCAGGTGGGCATCTGGAACTGGGAGCGCTGGTCGGACCCGAAGTTCGAGGAGCTGTGGGTTAAGGGCCTCGCCGAAACCGACAACAACAAGCGCGAGGACATCTACCTGAGAATGCAGGAGATTATGGAAGACACCGGCGCCTATGTGTGGATCACCTGGGATCTGCTCTTCTATGTGCACAGCGACAAGATCGTGCCCAAGTTCGATACCGGCGGCGAGCTCGTCGTCGAGCAATTCAAGAAGGCCTGACAGGAAATAGTCAGCAGGAGGATCATTTCCGAGACCGCCTAGCGATGGAAGTGGGCTCTACGTTCTTTGAATGACCGTTCATGGCACATCGCGTCAGTTCTGGACTTCCTCAGCATTCGCCATCTTCCACGGACAAGCGCACGCCGGCCGCATCGCTTGATCGCCACCATTGTCTGACTTTCTTGACTATTTCCGCTTAGCAGGTGCAAGATTTTTCCCTCGGGGACGCTGCCACCGAGCGCGCTTGGCTTCGCGCTATTCCCGAGCATGGCGTGGCGTGCGGGAAAACCTGCTGATGAGTCAGCCCTTGTCATCGCGAAGCGGCCTGATGGAAATACCGACTTGGCGCGGCGCGCCTGCCGCTCGACCGGTAGTCGGCGCCTTGTTGGTCGCGGCCGCCTACTACGCCGGCGGGCTCGCGGGGATTCTGCTCGGGTTTCCCCCTTCCGGCATCGCCGCCATCTGGCCGGCCACCGCTATTCTGCTGGCGGCGCTACTGCTGACGGAGCCGCGCCAATGGTGGCTGTATCTGCTCGCCGTCGTTCCAGCCCACCTGCATCTCGTCGCAACCTTCCAGAGGCCGGAGGTGCCGTTGGTAGTGATGTTCTGCCAGGTCGCCGGCAATCAAGTCCAGGCTGTTCTGGCGGCCTTCGCCGTTCGCGCTGCGATCGGGGCACCGCCACGCTTCGATGGCTTCCGGAACATGGCGTCTTACATTCTTCTTGCCGCCGTCGCTGCGACAGTCGTGGCCTGCGTGTTGGCGGTCTCGCTCTTTCTACTCACCGGCTGGACCACCAACTTCTGGTTCGCCTTGCGACAGCGCGTCCTTGCCAATGTGTTTCCCATCACGACGATCCCGCCTCTGATTCTCCTGTCACTCGCCGGACAAGTGCTTGGTGACCGGCAGGCGCGTTGGCGCGACTACGCGGAGCTTGGTGTGCTCATGATCGGGCTGCTTGCGGTGGGCATCCCGGCGTTCGGCTGGACGTCTCCGGAGGCGGCGACCGCGCCGACGCTGCTGCTGGCACCGCTGCCGTTCCTGCTCTGGGCAGCGGTCCGTTTCGGGGTAGGTGGTGTTAGTCTTTCGCTTCTGGTCCTTGCGGGCATATCCCTCTCCTCTGCGTATGTCGGGCACGGGCCTTTCGCGGGCCTGTCGCCAGCCGAAAATGTGCGTTCACTGCAGATCTTTCTGCTAGCGGTCTCGATTCCACTCATGTTGCTGGCCGCGGAGGTCCAGGAGCGGCGGCAGACCGAGCGGAGGTTGAAGCAAAGCGAGGAACGGATGTCACTGGCAGCCACCGCCGCGGAGATCGGATTTTGGCAGTTTGACAACACGTCTGATCGCTTTTGGGCGACCCAAAACTGCCTCTCGATGTTCGGTTTATCCCGCCACTCGCCGCTCACGCCCGAAACGCTCATTGACGCCGCTCATCCGGAGGACCGTCAGGCTGCCAAGGCAGCAATGAGCAAGGCCAGTCATGACAGCCAACCTGCGGTCAGCGAGTTCCGCGTAACTTTGCCTGACGGCCAGACACGCTGGATACTTGCCAAACGCCATATGCGCTCTGACGAGCAGGGTCAGCCGATCGGCGTGAGCGGGGTCTTTGCCGACATTACCGCGCGCAAGCACGCCGAAGAGGCGTTGCGGGAAACCCAGACAGAACTCGCCCGCGTCGCGCACCTGACGACCATGGGCGAGATGGCCGCCTCCATTGCTCACGAGATCAGGCAGCCCTTGGCGGCGATCGTTACGCACGGCGGCGCGGGTCTGCGTTGGCTGAAGAACAAGGTCCCCGATCTCGACGAAGTGCGGCTCGCCCTGCAGAACATCGCCAGCGAGGGCCATCGCGCTGATGCAGTGATCAATAACATCCGCGCGATGTTCAGGAGTGAGTCCACACCGCGAATGCTGGTTAACGTCAATGAGCTCATTCGGCAGGTCCTTACACTCACCACGCGCAAGATAGGTTCGAGCAATATCGGGCTCGCGACGAACTTTGCCACGACGCCGGCGCCGTTGGTGCGGGCCGATCCGGTTCAATTGCAGCAGGTTGTTCTGAATTTGATCATGAATGCGGTCGAAGCCATGAGCTCGTCTGCCGACCGGACTCGCGAGCTGCATTTGAGAACCGAGATCGATCCGGCCGACGCCGTGCTGATCACGATTGCGGATACGGGCCCCGGCATCGATCCGAAGGTGGCCGACAGCATCTTCAAGCCATTCTTCACAACGAAACCCGGGGGCATGGGGATGGGCTTGTCGATTTGCAAATCGATCGTCGAGGTCCATGAAGGTCGGCTGACGGTAACCCCGGGCGAGCGTGGCGGGACGGTATTTCGGATATTCCTGCCGCGTGCGGACACGAACTCCGAGGAAGAAGCTGACAGCGCTCCTTCATTCGCAGAAGCGGTCTAGTCGGTCGTTGACTGACGCCACGACACTTCCGATTGTGGCACATAGCGTATCACGCGGGGCGTCCGCTTCAGGGGTTTAGCGTCGGTTGGGCATGAGTTGGCGAACTGGCGCAACCTGCTTGGCCAGAAGGCCGGCCAACCGTTCCGCAACCCGCCGTTGCGGCGTACCCGAGGTTTCCATAGTGTCAGCCGATGATCGCCACGGGATCGGCTTTCAATCTCTCGGGACGGCGGGCACTGGTGACGGGTGGAAGCCGCGGGCTTGGCCGAGCGATCGCCGAGGCTATGGCAGCGGCAGGCGCCAATGTAGCAATCGCAGCAAGGCGCGTCGAGACTCTCGCCGGCACGGCGGCGGCCATCGCCGAACTGGGGCGTCGCCCGGTCGCGGTTGCGATGGACGTCTCCGACGCAGCCGCATGCCGCGCGGGTGTTGAGCAGGCGGTGAAGGAACTTGGCGGCCTCGATTGCCTGGTCAACAATGCCGGCACCGAGGAGGTGCGGCCGGCGCTTGAAGTCGACGAGGAGTTGTGGGACCGCATCCTCGACACCAATCTGAAAGGCGCGTTCTTTGCTGCGCAATCGGCGGCGCGCGCCATGCATGAGGCCGGGCACGGCGGCTCCGTGCTCAATATCTGCTCGCTCACCTCGGAAGTGGGAGTGCCGACAGCGGTCCCCTACGGCTCCTCGAAAAGCGGCCTCCTCGGCATGACCCGGGGGCTCGCGGCTGAATGGGCGCCGCTCGGCATCCGGGTCAATGCGTTGGCTCCCGGATACTTTCGCACCGAACTCACCGATGTGTTCTACCGCGACGACGCCTGGCAACGGACGATGCTGGCCAAGATCCCCCTCGCCCGCTTCGGCCGGCTGGACGACGTCGGCGGCGCGGCCGTCTTCCTCGCTTCCGATGCGGCAAGCTACGTGACCGGCGTGTGCCTGCCCATCGACGGCGGTTATCTTGCAACCATCTGAGCGGCAGCAGGCGGCCCGGGGAGAAAGCGACATGTCGTTCAAGGTCAATCTGCACCAGCTTGCCGAACTCTCACCGGATGAGCGCAGGCGCCTGCTGAAGCGCACCGAGGCAGACCTGTCCGCCTACATGACCGGAGCCCAGCAAATCATCGATGCGGTGCGCCGCGACGGCGACGAGGCGCTGGCGCGTTTTGCCCGGGAGCTCGACAAGGCAGATGTCCCGGCCGACGCGATTGCAGCGGGACCGGCTGACTTCGAAGCCGCCGAGGAGGCTCTCAACGCCGAGGTGCGCGGCGCCATGGAGTATGCCGCCGACGCAATCCGCAGGTTTCACGTCAAGCAGATGCCGCCCGAACTGTGGATGTGTGAAACCCATCCCGGCGTGTTTGCCGGCGACCGACACCGGCCGGTCCCGTCCGTTGCCTGCTACGTACCGCGAGGCAAGGGCGCTTTTCCCAGCGTGGCGCTCATGACCACCATCCCGGCGAAGGTTGCGGGTGTGCCGAGAATCATCATCGTCACGCCGCCGGGCTCCGACGGACAGGTGGACGGAGCGACCCTGGTTGCCGCCCGGCTCGCCGGCGTCACCGAAGTGTACAAGGCAGGTGGCGCCCAAGGGGTCGCGGCCGTTGCCTATGGCACGCGGACCATCGCGCCCTGCGCCAAGCTTGTCGGGCCGGGCAGCCCGTGGGTCGCTGCGGCCAAGAGGCTCGTCGCCGACGTCATCGACACGGGCACGCCCGCGGGACCGAGCGAGATCATCGTCCTTGCCGACGAAACCGTCGACGGCCGGCTCGCCGCCCTGGACGTTCTGATCGAGGCGGAACATGGACCCGACAGCTCCGCCTACGTGGTTACCTGGAGCCGGCGGGTAGCCGAGGAAGCCGTGGCTGCCATTCCGCAATATGCCCGCAACCTCGGGGCGCAGCGCAGTGCTTTCGCCGCCGCAGTGCTCGGCGGGCCGGTGGGTGGCGTCGTGCTGGCGCGCGACGAGGACGAAGCCATCGCCTTCGTCAATGACTACGCGCCGGAACATCTCGAGTTGTTGTCAAAGGAGCCCTACGCGTATCTCGGCCGCATCGAGCACGCCGGAGAAATCCTGCTCGGCGTGCATACTCCCGCGACCCTCGGCAACTTCGTGATCGGCCCCAACCATGTGCTGCCGACCGGCGGCTGGGCGAAAACCGGCTCGGGCCTGTCGGTGCACGATTTCCTGAAACGAACCTCGATCGCCCACGTCACGCGCCGCGGGTATCCGGAACTGGCGCGCAACGCCCGCGTGCTCGCGCAATACGAAGGTTTCGAGGCCCACGCCAACGCGCTGTCGCCGGCCCGCGACCGGATCCTCGGGGACTGAACCATGCGCATGCCGGCGGTGAGGCTGCATGGTGTCAAGGACCTCCGCTTCGAGGAGATCGCCGCCCCGGCAAGCGCCGGCGAGGGGGAAGTCATCGTCGCTGTCGAGGCCGCCGGCATCTGCGGATCGGACCTGCACAATTATCGGACCGGACAATGGCTCACGCGTGCGCCGGTTGTGCCGGGTCACGAGTTTTGTGCGCGGGTGCTGGCGACCGGCAGCGGCGTCACGACGCTGGCCCACGGCGAGCGGGTGATCGCCAACTCGCGGGTCTTCTGCCGGAGTTGCGAAAGCTGCCGGGCCGGCAAACCGCATCTTTGCCGCTCGATCGGTTATGTCGGCGAAGTGATTGACGGCGGCTTCGCTGCGCTGGCCAGACTGCCGGAGCACCAGCTGGTGCGTCTGCCCAACCAGGACATTCGCGCCGAGGTGGCGGCGATGGCCGAGCCTCTTGCCGTGGCGCTGCACGCCGCCCGGCGCCTGGCGCCCAAAACGGATGCGCCGATCATCGTCGCCGGGGCCGGGCCGATCGGGGCGCTGGCGACAATTGTCCTTGCCCATGGCGGTTTTGGGCCGCTGCACGTGGTCGATCACAACGAAGCCCGGCGCACCACTGTAGCGCGGCTGACCGGCGCCCGGGCGCTATCGCTCGACGAAATGGCCGAAAGCGCCGGCCGATGGCCCTTCGCCATCGAGGCAACCGGATCGGCTTCGGTGGCCCGGCGGCTCATCGATGCATTGTCGCCAGGCGGACGGATTGCCAGCGTCGGAATCTTTCATGCCGACTGCACGCTTGATCTCAACCGCATCGTCGAAGGCGAGATCGAATTGGTGGGCTGTGCGGCCTTCGGCGAAGAACTCCAGAGCGCTGTCGCACTTTTGGGTGAGCTTGCCGACAAGCTCGCCGCCCTGACGGGCCCGAGCATAAGTCTTGCCGACGTGCCGACGGGTATACCGCGAGCTGTGCGAAGGCAGAACGGCATCGGTCAAGACGATTATCAACCCCGGCAAAGTAGTTTCACTCGGGCGAGAACATGATCTAGGGTCACGGATCGTGCGATTGGCGTAAGTCAAAGGGAGGATGCAACCAAATGTTCGGAATGAAATGGCGTAACGGGCTTGCGACTGTTCTGGCAGCTTTAGCTGCCTTGGTTTTGACGATCAATGCTGCCGACGCCGGCAAGATGCGGCTCGGCATGACGACCTGGGTGGGCTACGGCCCGCTGTTCCTCGCCCGCGACAAGGGCTTCTTCCAGGAGAACGGCCTGGAGATGGAGCTGCAGATCATCGAGGACGCCGCGCTCTACATGGCGGCAATCGCCGCCGGCAAGCTCGACGGCAATGCCTCGACGATCGACGAGATCATGAAATACCGATCGCAGGACTTCTGCTTCAAGGCCGTCGTGGCGCTTGACGACAGCCATGGCGGCGACGGCGTGCTCACCGCAACCGACGTCACTTCGCTCAAAGACCTCAAGGGCAAACAGGTCGCGATGAACGAAGGGTCGGTATCGCAGTTCTGGTTCAACATCCTGCTCAAGCGGGAAGGCATGACCGAAACCGATCTGCAGATCGTCAACATGACGGCCGACGATGCCGCGGCGGCGTTCATCGCCGGGCGCATCCCTGCCGCCGTCACCTGGGAGCCGCACCTGACGCTGGTGCGCACCAAACAGCAGGGCAAGGTGCTGATCGACTCGTCAACGACACCCGGCCTCATCGTCGATGTCGTGGCGCTTACCTGCGACTACATCGAAAAGAATCCCAAGGACGTCGAGGCTTTGATCAAGGGACTGTACAAGGCTGTCGAGTTCATCAAGACCAATCAGGACGAAGCCTATGCCATCATGGCCAAGGGCGTGGGCGGCTACCTGGAGAAACCGGAAGACTTCGCAGAGTCGGCGAAAGGCGTGCGCTTCTACGACAAGGCGCGCAACGTGGAGTTCTTCGGCACGCCGGAGAAGGGTGAAGCTGCCGACCTCATCAAGCTCGGCGATGAAATCTGGGGCAGCTTCCAGAAGCTCAAGATGAAAGTGGATTACCCGAGCCTCGTCGATACTTCGTTTGTCGAGCCCAAGCAGTAACGGGCACAACACTCCGCCGGCCGCCTCGACAAGCGCGGCGGCCGGCGAACACAGCTCCTTCAGGAGCCCCTGCGAGCCATGAGCCAGCGCCGGTCGATCTGGCGGCAAATCGCAACACCATTCGGCGACATTCCGCCATGGCTTGCCGTCGCGGCCGGCGCGCTGATCTGGCTGATGCTGCTCAGCGGCTGGGCGCTGGTTACCTACAACCGGCTGGTCGCCGACATCTTTCTGCCGACCCCCCACTCGGTCGTGGTCCGCGGGATCACGCTCGCGGCCGACGGTACATTATGGGTACACATGTGGGCGAGCGTCCGGGTGGTGCTGCTCGGATTCGCCATTTCCTCGATGGTCGCGGTTCCGCTGGGCCTCTACATGGGCACCTACCGCATCGTCCAGTCGGCGCTCGAGCCGCTCGTGAACTTCATCCGCTATCTGCCTGTGACCTCGTTCGTGCCGCTGTTCATTCTGTGGATCGGCATCGGCCTTGAGCAGCGCGATCACCGTCATATTCTTTGGCACGTTCTTCCAGCAGCTGGTCATGATCGCCGACGTGGCGCGCGGCATCTCCCGGGACCTGATCAACGCCTCTTATACCCTCGGCACCAAGCCGACCGACGTCGTCTGGCATGTGATCTTCCCGGCCGCCCTGCCCGCGATCATCGATACCCTGCGGGTGACGATGGGCTGGGCATGGACCTACCTCGTCGTCGCTGAACTGGTGGCCGCCAACAGCGGGCTCGGCTTCATTTCGCTCAAGGCGATGCGCGGCTTCCAGGTCGACACGATTTTTCTGGCAATCGCACTGATCGGGATCCTCGGCCTGCTGACCGACCTCGCATTTCGGGCGCTGCGCCGCTGGCTCGCGCCGTGGGCGAGTTGAACCGCGAATTCATGACCGCCTCCGGGGGACTTACGGTGCGCGGCGTGTCGCTCCGCTACGGCGATGGCCCGACGAGCGTGCTGGCGCTCGACGGCGTATCGCTCGAGGTCCGGCCCAACGAGTTCACGGTGATCGTCGGGCCGTCCGGCTGCGGCAAGTCGAGCCTGCTCTATCTCGTCGCCGGCCTCACGTCGGCGACCGCCGGCGACATCGTCGTCAACGGCAAGGCCGTCCAAGGACCCGGTCTCGATCGCGGCATGGTGTTCCAGTCGTACACGCTGTTCCCCTGGCTGACCGTGCGCCACAACGTCGAATACGGCTTGAAGCGCCGCGCCGTGGCAACCGCCAAACGCCGGCAGGAGGCAGAACGGTACCTGGACGAGATCGGACTCAGGGACTTCGCCGATCATTTTCCGAGTCAGCTTTCCGGCGGAATGATGCAGCGAGTGGCGATCGCCCGCGCGCTCGCCAATGATCCGGTGATCCTGCTCATGGACGAGCCTTTCGGCGCGCTCGACAGCCAGACCCGTCAGTCGATGCAGCGGCTGCTCCTCAGGGTCTGGCAGCACTCCCAGAAAACCGTGGCCTTCGTAACGCATGACATCGACGAGGCGATCCTGCTCGGCGACCGGGTCCTGGTGATGACGGCGCGACCGGGGCGAATCAAGGCGGAAGTCGCCGTCAACCTGCCGCGCCCTCGCGACTCCGGCGATTGTCCTGGAACCCGAGTTCATCGCCCTGAAACGCCGCATCATCGAGTTGCTCCGCGACGAAATTGACGAAAACCAGTAGTTCGCCGGAAAACACTACGCCTGCGGGTCGTTGATGAAATGGAGCCGGTACGCGGCGGCGCGCGCGAAGCGCAGCATCACCGCCTTGCGGCGAGCAGGCGGCAGGAGGCGGTCCTGGCAATCCCGCACGATCTCCGCACCCCACTGGTCGCCGACGATCAGCCCCGGGGACGCGGGCATCGCCTGGTGGGGAATGCCGGGAGGGATCGCGAAGTAGAGCCGGTCGCAATAGCTCTCATATTCCGGCCACTTGGCGTCAGTCCGGAGATCGGCGAGACACGACTTGATCTCCACCACCCACACCGCTCCCTTGCCACTGATCGCCATCACATCGACGCGCCGGCCGCTGGCAAGCGGCAATTCGGTCACGGTCGCGAAGCCGTGCGCCTTGAGCAGGCGGCACACCCCGCGCTGCACGGCCGCGGCGATCGGCGACGGCGCCCGTCGGCAACCGTGAATTCACAATCGTCAACGTCGGCGAGCGGCGCGGCGGGAATCGGAGCTGAATCGCGCATGGCAGCCCTGATTCTACTAGAGTAGGGTCCAGGGGAAAGTCCATTCGGAGGGGCGATGGGTCGCCTGCTTGCGCTGAGCCGGCTGATCGATGCGTTCAATCGCCGGGTAGGCGTTTTCGCGACCTGGCTCGTGCTCATCGCCGCACTTGTCTCTGCCTTCAACGCCTTCCTCCGCTACAGCATCAACGGCCTGCTGTGGATCGCCCGCGAGACTTCACTGCTGGCCGGCAGCATCGGCTGGCTGGTCGATCTCTACCGCGACAACTCCAACACGCTGGGTGAAGCCCAATGGTACATGTTCGCGGGGATGGTGATGTTCGGCGCCGCCCATACGCTGCGGATGAACGAACATGTGCGCGTCGATCTCCTCTACGGCGCAGTCAGGCCGCGGGCGCGCACATGGATCGATCTTCTGGGCGGCATCTTCTTTCTGCTGCCCATGTGCGCCCTGATGATCTGGTTTACATGGCCGTGGTTCCTCGAGGCCTACCGGTCGGGGGAGATGTCGGCCAATTCCGGCGGCCTGGTGCGCTGGCCCGTAAAGCTCTGCCTGCCGTTGGGCTTTGCGCTGTTGGCCATCCAGGGCGTGTCCGAAATCATCAAGTGCCTGGCCGCCCTCGCCGGGCACCAGCCGCGCGACAGCTTCTATGAAAGACCGGTGCAGTGATTGCGCTGGTGCGCGAGCACATGGGCCCGCTGATGTTTGCAGGGCTCATCCTGTTCATGCTGCCGGGATACCCGGCCGCGTTTTCGCTGGCCGCCGTCGGGTTGTTCTTCGGTCTGATCGGCATCGAGCTCGGACTGATCGCCCCGGACTTCCTCGGCAATCTCACGTTTCAGCTGTTTGGCGTCCTGTCCAACGAGCTCCTGCTCGCCATCCCCTTCTTCACCCTCATGGGCACCATCCTCGAGCGCTGCGGGCTGGCCGAAGACCTCCTGGAAGGTTTTGGTCAGCTGTTCGGCCCGCTGCCCGGCGGCCTGTCCTACGCAGTGATCCTCGTCGGGGCGATCCTCGGCGCCATCACCGGCACGGTCGCAGCGTCGGTCATCGCCATGGGCCTGATCGCGCTGCCGGTCATGATGAAATATGGCTACAGCCATCCGCCATGCCACCGGCGTGATCGCCGCCTCGGGCACCATCACACAACTGATCCCGCCGTCGCTGGTGCTGGTGGTGCTCGCCGACCAGCTGCAGAAGCCGGTGGGCGACATGTATCTCGGAGCCCTGGGCGCCAGCCTGGTCCAGGTGCTGCTGTTCGCCATCTGGGTGCTGCTTCTCAGCATCGTGCGACCGGCCGACGTGCCGGCTTTGCCGCGCGAAGCGCGCACGCTTCGCGGCACCGCACTCGCCCTGCTGTGCCTGCGCGCCATGGTGCCGTCGCTCGCACTGATCTTCATCGTCCTCGGCACCATCTTCATGGGCCTTGCGACCCCGACCGAGGCCGGCGCCATGGGTGTCGTCGGCGCCTTCGCGCTCGCCGCCCTGAACCGCCGCCTCAACTGGAAACTGACCTACCAGGGCATGCAGACGACCATGCGCATTACGGCGATGGTGGTGTTCATCCTGCTCGGCGCCCGCACCTTCAGCCTGGTGTTCCAGGGCGTGGGCGGCAAGGAGTGGATCGAGGGGCTGCTGACGGGGCTGCCGGGCGGCGTTACCGGCTTTCTGATATTCGTGAACGCCTTCATTTTCGTGATCGCATTCTTTCTCGATTTCTTTGAGATCGCCTTCATCATCGTGCCGCTGCTGGCGCCCGCTGCCGCCTCCCTGGGCATCGATCTCATCTGGTTCGGCGTGCTGCTGGGCGCCAACATGCAGACGAGCTTCATGCACCCGCCGTTCGGATTTGCATTGTTTTATCTGCGCGGCATCGCGCCCTCGTCGGTGAAGACCTCCGACATCTACTGGGGCGCCATCCCGTGGGTCGTGCTGCAAGTGGTGCTCGTCGGCGTCCTCATCGCCTTTCCCGGGGTGGTCACCAGTCTGATCGACGGCCCCGGAGACTTCGACCAGGACCAGATCGAGATCAACATTCCAGCCACCGGCGGCGCCGATCTCTCGACACCGCCCGAGATCCCGCCGGAGTAGGTTAGAGCAGCTTCTTGCGCTGCTGGCCCATCATGAAGGTATCGAAGGTATATTCCGAGAGCTGGAACCACAGGTATTGATCAGCCCGGAACGCCATCATGGAATCGTGCATCTTCTTGAACGTGGGGTTGACGGCGTTGATTTCCGCATAGGTCTCGTTCGCGGCGTTGAAGCAGGCCTCGAGCACCGCCTGGGGAAAGGGCCTGAGCTGTGCCCCCCCGGCCACCAGCTTCTTCAGCGCGGCCGGATTGACCGCGTCGTACTTGGCTTGCATGTCGACGTTGGCCGCCTGGGCCGCCGAACGCACGATCGACTGGTAGGCGGGCGTCAGCTCGTTCCATTTCGCGAGGTTGATCATGGTGTGAAGCATGGGGCCGCCTTCCCACCAGCCCGGGTAATAGTAGTACTTCGCCACTTTGTGTACGCCGAGCTTCTCATCGTCATAGGGTCCCACCCATTCGGCGGCATCGATGGTGCCCCTTTCCAGCGCCTGGTAGATCTCGCCGCCAGCGATCTGCTGCGGCACGACGCCTACCCGCGCAATTACCTTGCCGCCGAAGCCGCCGATGCGCATCTTGAGGCCACGCAGGTCGTCGACGGAGTTGATTTCCTTGCGAAACCAGCCGCCCATCTGGGCGCCCGTGTTGCCGCATGGAAATGCGATCAGCTGGTGCGTGGCATAGAACTCGTTCATGAGGTCGATGCCGCCGCCGTAATACATCCATGCGTTCTGCATGCGGTTGTTGAGCCCGAAGGGCACGGCCGTGCCGAAGGCGAACGCCGGGTCCTTGCCCCAATAGTAGTAGCTTGCCGTGTGGCACATCTCGACCGTTCCGGCCGAGGTCGCGTTGGCTGCTTCCAGCCCGGGAACGATCTCGTTCGCCGCGAAAACCTGGATGCGGAACCTGTTGTCGGTTGCTTCGGCAACGAATTTGGCGAAGGTTTCAGCCGCGCCGTAAACGGTGTCGAGGCCCTTGGGAAAGCTCGACGTCATGCGCCACTTCAACTCTGGCGCGTCGTGTGCGACGGCTGGCGCGGCGATTGCGGTTGCGGCGGCGACCCTCCGTGGTGACGAAACGGCGACGATCCATTGGAGAAATCCTCCCGTTTGGTCCGAAATCGGTGCTGGACGGCCGCGGTACTATAGTGGCGGTGGCTGCCTGCACAATGGCAGGCTCGTCAACACTGCTGCCAGCCGGCCGCACGCGCGGAGTTGAAACTGCAACGATGGGGTAGCTTTCCATGACGTCGACGAAACTCAAATGGTTTGCCGCTGCGATCCTGGCCACCGCGTCCGCAGGCCCGGTCCACGCGGTTTCCGAGTGCGCCAACAATCCGGGCGACTTCCGCGGCTGGCTCAGCGAGTTCAGGACCGAAGCAGAGCAAGCGGGGATCTCGCCCGGCGCAGTCGCGGCGCTCGATGGCCTGAAGTTCCAGCAGAGCGTCGTCAACAAGGATCGGTCGCAAGGGGTCTTCTCCCAGACCTTCCTCGAGTTTGCGGGCCGCATGGTGAACAAGAATCGCATGGAGCACGGGGCGAAGAGGATTGCCAAGAACAAGAAGATCCTTGCCGGCATCGAGGAGGAATATGGCGTGCCGGCCCCGGTCATCGTCGCCTTCTGGGGCCTCGAAACCGACTACGGCGCCAACATGGGCAAGGACTCCACGCTCAATGCCCTGGCGACACTCGCCTTCGATTGCCGCCGCCCGGAGAAGTTTCGCCCCCAGCTGATGGCGGCACTCAAGCTGATCGACCGTGGCGACCTTTCGCCCGATGAGATGGTCGGCGCCTGGGCGGGGGAAATTGGCCAGACGCAGTTTCTGCCCGAAGACTATCTTGATGCGGGTGTCAACTTCGACAGCAACGGCCGCGTTGACCTCCGAGGATCGGAAGCCGACGTCCTCGCCTCGACGGCCAACCTTCTCAAGAAAGCAGGCTGGCAGGCGGGGCAACCGTGGCTCGAGGAAGTGCGGGTGCCCGCCGACCTCGACTGGTCGCAGGCCGATCTCGCCATCAGCCACCCGCGCGCCAAGTGGGCGGAATGGGGCGTGGAAAAGCCCGACGGCTCTGCGCTCGAAGCAGATGATCTGGCAACGTCGCTGATCCTGCCGATGGGCCGGAACGGCCCGGCGTTCCTGGCCTTTCCCAATTTCCGCGTCTATCTCGAATGGAACCAGTCGCTGGTCTACTCCACGACCGCCGCCTACTTCGCAACCAGGCTCGCCGGCGCGCCGCCGGTGAGCAAGGGCAACGGGCCGGTGGCGCCATTCGGGCTGAAAGAAACCATGGAGCTTCAGAAGCTGCTTGCCGGACGCGGCTACGACGTCGGCAAGATCGACGGCCTGCTCGGCGCGGGCACGCGGGCTGCCGTCAAGGAGGTGCAGCTGCAGTTGGGTCTGCCGGCCAATTCCTATCCGACGCCCGAACTGGTCGATCGGCTGCGCGATCTTTAGCTCCAACAGGAGGCATTGACATGGCCGCCATCGAATGGATGATCCGCGGACCCGAACTCTCTACCTGCAACTGCTCGTTCGGCTGCCCGTGCCAGTTCAACGCCTTGCCGACCCGCGGCTCATGCCGGGCGGCCATCGCCATGCGCATCGATCAGGGCCACTTCGGGAAGGTCAGTCTCGACGGTCTCAAATGGGCCGCGGTGGCGGCGTGGCCGGGCGCCATCCATGAGGGGCACGGCGAGATTCTGCCGATCGTCGATGAACGGGCCGAAGAGGAACAGCGCGAGGCCCTGCTGACGATCATGTCGGGCAAGGAAACCGAGCCCGGGGCTACGTTCTTCAACGTGTTCATGAGCATGATCGACACGGTTCATCCGCCGCAGTTCAAGACGATCGATTTCGAGGCCGACATCGGCGCCGGCACCGGCACCTTCGCGGTCAAGGGCATCGTCGAAGCAAAGGTCGAGCCCATCCGCAATGCGGTTACCGGCAAACCGCATTTCGCAAAACTTTCCCTGCGCCAGGGGTTCGAATACACCGAGGCGGAATTCGCCTCGAGCACCACCAAGGCCACGGGAGCAATCCCCCTCGACTGGTCGGGACGGCACGCCCACCTGGCGATGCTGCACCTTACCGGCGCCGGCCCGGTGAGGTGACATGAGCGGCGAACGTTCCCCGCCGCTCGAAACCCTTCTCCGTCACGACCGGACGATCACCCTTCTGGCGCTGGTTGCCATCGTGGTCATCGCCGCGTGGGCGATGCTCGTGAGCGGCCATGCCCAGATGGCGGCGCCCGCCGGCAGCGCGGCCGGCATCGCTTTTGCTGTTGGTCATGTGGTGGATGATGATGATGGCGATGATGCTGCCGTCCGCCGCGCCGGCGATTCTGGTTTTCGGGTCGGTCAGCAGGAAGCTCTCCCGCCCGCCCGCGGCGTCCTGGCACCAGGTTTCCTTCGTCGCCGGCTACCTCGCGGTGTGGACGGGGTTCAGCCTGCTCGCGGTCCTGGCGCATCTGGCATTGGCCCGGCTTTCACTCATGCCCGACATGATGGCGCTGTCGAGCCGGGCCATCGGCGGTGGCCTCCTGATCGCCGCCGGAGCCTGGCAGCTCACGCCCATGAAGGACGCCTGCCTTATCCGCTGCCAAGCGCCGTTTTTCTATCTCGCCCGTAACTGGCGAGCAGGCGCCGCAGGCGCTTTTGCAACCGGACTGAGGCACGGGCTCTACTGCCTCGGCTGCTGCTGGGTGCTGATGGCGCTGCTGTTCTACGGCGGCGTCATGAGCCTCGCATGGATCGGCGGCCTGGCTTTCTACGTGCTGCTGGAGAAAACGCTGCCCCGCCGCTACCGGCTGGAGAAGCTTGCCGGCATATTCCTGTTGCTGTGGGGTGGTCTCGTTCTAGTGCGATAGCTTTTAGCAAGCTACCCGAAGAACAGCTCGCGGATGAAGAGAGTGTATTCGGATTCCATCGTCATGAGACCCACGAACACCAGGAGCAGAACCGGCGGTACCAGGATGGCGTAGACGAGCGCCAGCCGTTCCCAGGCCATGTGCATGAATACCGCAACGATGAGCCCGGCTTTCAGGATCATGAACAGCAGGATGAGCGACCATCTGAGCAGGCCGTGGAGATGGAAGTAATCGACGAAGTAGGAAAACGCGCTGAAGTACGAACAGCAGTCCCCAGATCCACAGATAGATGCTGATCGGATGTTGCTGGCCTTCGACGTGCGCTGCCATTTCGTCCCTCACCACAGATAGAAGAAAGCGAAGATGAACACCCAGACGAGATCGACGAAGTGCCAGTAGAGACCCATGGTCTCGACGATCTCGTAGTTGCCTTTCCGGCTGGTGAAGAAACCGCGCGTCTCGCGGTCGAAATCACCCCGCCAGACCTTGCGGGCAATGGCGATCAGGAAGATCACGCCGAAGGTCACGTGGGTGCCGTGAAAGCCGGTGATCATGAAGAAGGTCGAGCCGAACTGCGGGGCGCCCCACGGGTTGCCCCACGGCCGCACGCCCTCCATGATCAGCTTGGTCCACTCGAAGGCCTGCATGCCCACGAACGTGGCGCCGAGCGCGGCGGTAATCAGCATGAGGATGGCGGTCTTGACGCGGTCGCGCGCATAGCCGAACCGGACCGCCATGGCCATCGTGCCGCTCGAGCTGATCAGGATGAAGGTCATGATGGCGATCAGGATCAGCGGAATGTTCTGTCCGCCGATGTGCAGGGCGAACACTTCGCTGGGGTTGGGCCACGGCACCGTGGTGGAACTCCTGACCGTCATGTAGGACAGAAGAAAACAGCTGAAGATGAAGGTGTCGCTCAGCAGGAAGATCCACATCATCGCCTTCCCCCACGGAACGTTCTTGAACGTCCGCTGGTCGGAAGACCAATCGGCCACGATGCCGCGCAGGCCGTCGGGCCGGGTCATGGATGGTGCGACGTCTGTGATTACCGGTCGGTTCATGGTCTGAGATCCGCGCTTATCTGATTCCGCAAAGGGCCAACAGGATGCCGAGGTTGTCGTTGCCCGAGAACAGGAGGCCGAACAGCACCAGCCAGAGCAACAGCAGGAAATGCCAGTAGATGGTGCAAAGCTCCACGCTCAGGCGCACTCGGGCGACATCGGCTCCGCCCCAAAGGCGGGTCGCAGTCCTCGTCCAGGCGACGAGGCCGCCCACCAGGTGGAGACCGTGCAGCGCCGTGATCAGGTAGAAGAAGCCGATCGCCGGGTTGGTGACATCGAAGGCCGGCATGGCGCCCAACTGCTGCCAGGCGAGCAACTGCCCGAACAGGAAGGCAACGGCGAAGATACCCCCGGCGATCATGCCATTCTTGACGTCGTCAACGTCGCCCCGGCGCGCCGCGGTCTGTGCCCACTGCATCCCGATGCTGCTCAGAACCAGCATGGCCGTATTGAGCCACAGGAGCCGGGTCTGGGGCGCCGGCCGCCAGTCTTCGAATTCCATGCGCATCCCGTAGGCCATGATCAGCAGCAGAAACAGAACCGTCGCCACTGCGAGCAGCACCCGCAAGCCAAGTTTTGCCTTGGGCAGCGCAAACGTGCCGCCCGGGTGCAAGTCGTCGAACTCTTGCTTGCGCCGGCTCCCAGGGCTTCGCAGTCAGTTGCGAAAAAAAGCTCACGTGGTGGCAACCCTGGCGCCTGCCGCCTCATGACCCTTCGCGGCCGCAACCTTGTGCGGCGGCATGTTCTGCGGCAGGTAGTCCTGCTCGGCGCCCGGCACGGAATAGTCATAAGCCCAGCGATAGACCAGCGGCAGGGACTTGCCGAAGTTGCCGTGGCCGGGAGGCATTTCAGGCGTCTGCCACTCGAGCGTCGTCGCTTTCCATGGGTTCTTTTCCGCCTTCTCGCCCCGGAACAGGCTCCACACCAGGTTGAAGATGAACACCACCTGGGCGAAGCCGACGATGAATGCGGCAATCGAGATGAAAGCATTGAGGCTTTCCGCCGATGCGGGAATGAAGGTCGTTTCGCCCATCTCGAAATAGCGGCGCGGCACGCCGATGAAGCCCAGATAGTGCATGGGGAAATAAATCAGGTAGGCGCCGATGAAGGTGACCCAGAAGTGGAAATGACCCATCGCATTGTTGAGCATCCGCCCGCTCATCAGCGGATACCAGTGGTAGATCGCCCCGAAGATGACGAGGATCGGCGCAACGCCCATCACCATGTGGAAATGGGCGACCACGAACATGGTGTCGGAGAGCGGCACATCGACGACCACGTTGCCGAGGAACAGGCCGGTGATGCCGCCGTTCACGAAGGTGAGGATGAAGGCGATGGCGAACAGCATCGGCAGGCGGAGATGGATATTGGCCCGCCACAGCGTCAGCACCCAGTTGTAGACCTTGATGGCGGTGGGAACGGCGATGATGAGCGTCGTGGTGGCGAAGAAGTAGCCGAAATAGGGGTTCATGCCGCTGACGTACATGTGGTGGGCCCACACCACGAAGCTCAGCGCTCCGATGGCCACGATCGCCCACACCATCATCCGGTAGCCGAAGATGTTGCGGCGCGCGTGCACGCTCAGGAGGTCCGAGACGATGCCGAAGCCCGGCAGAGCGACGATGTAGACCTCCGGATGACCGAAGAACCAGAATAGATGCTGGAACAGGATCGGGCTGCCGCCTTCGTAGGACAGGCTTTCGCCGAACTGCTGGATGGCCGGCATGAAGAAGCTGGTGCCGAGGATGCGGTCGAACAGCATCATGACGGCGCCGACGAAGAGAGCGGGAAACGCCAGCAGCGCCAGGATGGTAGCGGTGAAAATACCCCACACCGTCAGCGGCAGGCGCATCAGCGTCATCCCGCGGGTGCGGGCCTGCAGGACGGTCACCACATAGTTCAGGCCGCCCATGGTGAAGCCGATGATGAACAGGATCAGCGAGGCGAGCATGAGGATGATGCCGGCGCCCTGCCCCGGCGTGCCGCTGAGAATGGCCTGCGGGGGATAGAGCGTCCACCCGGCCCCGGTGGCGCCGCCGGGTGCGAAGAAACTCGCCACCAGCACCAGCACCGCCAGGAGATAGACCCAGTAGCTCAGCATGTTCACATAGGGGAACACCATGTCGCGGGCGCCGACCATGAGCGGGATGAGGTAATTGCCGAAGCCTCCCAGGAACAGCGCGGTCAGCAGGTAGATCACCATGATCATGCCGTGCATGGTGATGAACTGGTAATAGGCCTCAGGCGAGATGAAGGAAAAAGTCTCCGGGAAGCCGAGCTGCAGCCGCATCACCCACGAAAGCACCAGCGCCACCAGGCCGATGGCAGTGGCGGTCACCCCGTACTGAATGGCGATGACCTTGGCGTCCTGGCTGAACACCCACTTCGTGATGAAACTGTGGGCATGATAAAGATCAGGCTCGGCGACCTCGGCGGGCGGGACATATCCGGCTGTAAAGGGTGCGTCCGTCATCGAAGAGTCCTCTGCGCTTGGCTTTCAGCGGGGCTAGCGCCCTCGCCCAGGCTGGCATTCGCGATCGTCGCGTTCTGCCCTTTCGCGGCGGCCTGGGTCTGCTGGAAGGTCTGTTGCTCCTTGAGCCAGTTCTGATAGGTGCTTTCGTCGTCGACAACCACCGTGCTGCGCATGGTGTAGTGTCCGGTTCCGCACAGCTCGAAGCACAGCACGTCGAAGGTTCCGGTCCGGGTCGGGGTGAACCAGAAGAACGTCACCATACCGGGCACCAGGTCCATCTTGGCGCGGAACTGCGGCACGTAGAAATTGTGCAGGACATCGATGGAGCGGAGCAGAATTTTCACGGGCTTGCCGATCGGCAGGTGCAGCTCCGGGGTCTGGATCAGCACATCGTCCTGGCCCTTCGCGTCGGCGGGGTTCAGACCCAGCGGATTTTCCGGGGTCAGGTGCTTGGCATCGGAAGTGCCCAGCACCCCATCAGCGCCGGGCAGACGGTAGCTCCACTGCCATTGCTGGCCGACCACCTCGGTTTCGGCCGCCCCGTCGGGGACAGTGATGAAGTCCGCCCACACGACGAGCCCGGGAGCCAGCATCGCTGCCACGCCGACCGCGGTCCCGATGGTCAGTCCCCATTCGAGCTTCTTGTTCTCGGGCTCGTAGTGGGCCCGTTCTCCTTCCTTGTGACGGAAGCGAATCACGCAATAGGCCATGAACAGGATGACGGCGACAAACACCACGCCGGTGATCCAGAAGGTGATGATGATCGTGGTGTCGATGTATTGCCAGTTGGATGCGATCGGCGTCCACCACCACGGGCTCACGAGGTGGAAAACAACCGAGCCGACAGCGAGCAGAATCAGGACGAGTGCAAAAATCATCGCATCATGGCTCCCCAAATCCCCTCGATTTTTTTGCTAGCACAGGACTTTCTGGTCTGCCAGCGATGGCATGCGCCGCCAAGGGTTCTCCACGACGATTGGAGCGCTGTTGCCGCCGGTTCGCAACGGGCCTTTTGTCACAGGTGCGGGGATGCCGTCAAAGGTCCGGTGGAACTGAGAACCTAGCGCTCGACGACGCGTCGATAGAGATGCCAGGTGGCGTGCCCAAGCACCGGCATGACGACGGCTAGGCCGACGAAAAACGGCACCGTGCCGATGATCAGCAGTCCGGCGACGATGACGCCCCATATGGCCATGGTGACCGGGTTGGCCAGAAACGCTCGCACCGAGGTCTCGATCGCCGTCAACGCCGAGACGTTGCGGTCGAGGAGCAGCGGAAACGACACCGCGCTGATGGCGAGGACTACCAGAGCGAAGAAGAAACCTACCCCGCAGCCGACGATGATCAGCGCCCAGCCGGGCGGAGTGGTCAGCACTGCCCGGGCGAACGCCCAGATGGACGTCGGTACGGCGCTCCCGAAGGTCAGCCAGTAAATGCCAAGCGCCGCGCCGAGCCAGGCAAAATAGATGGCGCCCAGCACCGCGCTCAACACAACGATGGCGCCGATCGACGGCGAGCGGACGATGTTGAAGGCATGCTCCCAGGAGATGTCGAGTCCTTCTTCGCGCCGGCGGCTGAGTTCGTACAGTCCGATCGCCGCCAGGGGACCAACGAGCGCAAAACCGGAAAGCAGCGGGAAGACGAGCGGCAGAAGACGGTATCCGGCGGCGAGCCGGAAGGCCAGAAACGCGACCAGCGGATAGATCAGGACGAGGAGAACGAGATGGCTGGGCTTCGCCTTGAAGTCGTCGAGCCCCTTGACCAGAGCCACATTGAGATCATGGGGACCGATCGTCCTGATTCTCGGATGAGCCGGATCGGCCTGTGGAGCGGCGATCGGCTGGTCGTTCGTCATGCTCATGGCGGTGGCATCTGGATCGGCCGCCCCGCTGGCTCACTGCACGGGACGGCTACATCTTGGTTTTGAGGAAAGCGATGAGGTCGGCTACGTCCTCGGGCTTCTTCACTCCGTTGAAGGCCATCTTGGTGCCGGGCGCGAAGCCCTTGGGGTCAGGCAGATAGGTGGTGAGCGTCGCGTCATCCCACACCACGCCCTCGGCGCCCTTGGCCAGCATGGCCTCGGAATACTTGAAACCCTCAACGGTTGCCGCCTTCCGGCCGACGATACCCTTCAGCGAGGGGCCGACCTTGTTCTTGGCCTCGTCGGCCGTGTGGCAGGCCATGCACAGCCTGAACACCTTGGCGCCCTTCTCGGCATCCTGGGCATGGGCTACGCCGGTCAGCGCCAGAAGCGCAACTGCAGCGATGATCGACGTGGTTTTCATTCGAAGTTCCTTCTCTGGCCGTTGAAGCGGCGCCAACCTAGCGTTTCTTCCAGGCTCTGGGAAGCCGGTCACTGCTGTGGCGCAGCGCCCGCGGATTGCCATAATATCGCGGCGGAACACCTTCCACAGAGGACGTAATGCCGATGATCGAACGAAGGTCGCTGTGTCTGGGGCTCGTTGCATCGATTGCGGTATCGGCCGCACCGCGGCTCGGCAGGGCGGCATCGGCGGGCGAGATCGACGCCGGCGTCGAGGCAGCGCTGCGGCGCTTCTACCGGCGGGTGGAGGCGGGTCCCGGGTTGGTCGAAAGGGCCGCCGCGGTGCTGGTTTTCCCGAGGGTCCTCAAAGCGGGCATGGGGATTGGCGGCGAATACGGCGAGGGAGCGCTGCTGATCGGCGGGGGAACGGTGGCCTACTACAACACGGTGTCGGCCTCGATCGGTTTTCAGCTGGGCGCCCAGGCCAGATCGATCATTATCCTGTTCATGACCCCCGAAGCCCTGGCGAGCTTTCGGCGCGTGAACGGCTGGAAGGTGGGCGTCGATGGGTCCGTGGCGATCATAACCGTCAGCGCGGCCGGTTCCCTCGACACGAACCTCCACCCCGTCGTGGGCTTCATACTCGATGCGAAAGGGTTGATGTACAACCTCACGCTCGAAGGCTCGAAGATCACCCGTATCGAGCGCGACTAGACTCTGTTTTTCGTCTTTTACATGCGGGCCGAGGCAAAGCGTTTCGCCGTCCGCGCTCTGGCTTGTGCCGCTACCTCCTCCCGGTTGCGCGGCGGGCTCGCCGTCTCGAGAGCATCGAGCAGATCGCGGGCGATTCTGCTCACCTCTTCCACCGCCCGCTCAAACGCTGCTTCGTTTCGTTTCGACGGCCTGCGTCGATCCGCTCAGTTTTCGGACGAACTGCAGCGCTGCGGACCTGATCTCCTCCTCGGTGGCGGGAGGATCGAAGTTGAAAAGCGTCCGGATGTTTCGGCACATTTGCAATCTCCCGATAACGGCTCGCCTCGATACATAGTCCCTCACGCCCGAAACGCAACTTCGGCATTGTAGAGACTGCCGGATGCTGTCCAGTCGAGGTGATCGCCAAACTTCATATTGACAATCGTCTATATAGACGATAGTCAATATAACATGAGTGAACGGCTTGACGCGACATTTGCCGCCCTTGCGGACCCGACCCGGCGAGCGATCATCGCGCGCCTGACGAAGGGCGAGGCGACGGTCACCCAGCTCGTGCAGCGCTTCGAGCTGACCCAGCCGACGATCTCGGTGCACCTGAAGGTTCTGGAAACGGCCGGATTGATTTCGCGCGGCCGGGTGGCACAGACCCGTCCTTGCCGGCTGGAGCCGGCGGCCTTGCAGGCGGTCGATAACTGGCTCGAGCGTTACCGGCGCTTCTGGGAAGAAAGCTTCGACAAGATGGACGCCTATCTCAAACAGATCAGGAAAGAGAACCGCAAATGACCGCTCACGCCAGCGCCAAAAGATTGGCCGATGACGAGTTGCTGATCACCCGCGTCTTCGATGCGCCCGTATCGCAGGTCTTCCGCCTCTGGGAGGAGCGCGAGCACATGATCCGCTGGTGGGGGCCGAAGGACTTCACCTGCACGAGCCTCGAGCACGACTTCCGCCCCGGCGGCAAGTGGCGCGCGTGCATCGTATCCAAGGCCTACGGCGAAAACTGGATGAGCGGGCAGTTTCGCGAGATCGAAAAGGACAGGCGAATCGTCTTCACCTTCGCCTGGGAGGAGGACCAGCCCAACGAGACGCTGGTAACGGTGACCTTCGCCGCACAGAACGGCAAGACCGTCCAGACCTTTCACCAGGCGCCGTTCCGCACGGTTGAGAGTCGCGACAGCCACATCGGCGGCTGGAATGAATGCTTCGACAGGGAAGAGGCCTATGCCGAGGGCCTCGCGCGAGGTGAGCAGCCATGATCAGGATCAGCGCGTTTCGCTGGATACCCCCTTTCGCGCAAGGGTTGGCGCGTGACTTTCGCGTGCGGTGGGCACTGGAGGAGGCGGGCCTGCCTTACGAGGAGAGACTGATCGGGCCCGAGGATCAGGCCTCGGAAAGCTATCGTGCGTTGCAGCCCTTCGGCCAGGTGCCGGCCTACGAAGAGGACGGCCTGGTGCTGTTCGAATCCGGCGCCATCGTGCTGCACATCGCCGCCAAGGCCCCGTCCCTGATGCCGCCCGATGCGGAAAGCAGGGCGCGAATGACGACCTGGATGTTCGCCGCCCTGAACTCGATCGAGCCGCATGTCCAGCGGGTGACCGAGATCGACCTCTTCCATAGCGGGGAGGAATGGGCGAAGGCGCGCCGCCCGGCGGTGCTTGCGAAAGCGAAAGATCGGCTGACGTCGCTGTCGGACTGGCTGGACGGCCGAGACTATCTGGACGGCCCGTTCAGCGCGGCCGACCTGCTCATGACCACGGTGCTGCGCACCCTCCGCCACACGGATATCATCACGAACATGCCGGTGCTGGAGGCCTACCGACTGCGGTGCGAGGCGCGGCCGGCCTTCGGGAAGGCGATGGCCAGGCACATGGCTCCGTTCGCGGAACATGCGCCGCCGCAGCGCAAGCTGGCCTAATACCGCACCGGCTCCGGCGAACAGCATCGATCGGGAGGAGTTCCGCGGGTTCTGCGCGCGGGCTCGATTGAAATCGCGGTCCGGCGGCATTATTTTCCGCGCGACGGAAGCGATATCATGCGGCTCATCCTCAACATCATCTGGCTGGTGCTTGGCGGTTTCCTTTCCGCGCTGGGCTGGTTCGTCGCCGGCATCCTCATGGCCATTACCATCATCGGCATCCCGTGGACGCGGTCGGCCTTCATGCTCGGCAGCTTTACCTTGTGGCCGTTCGGGCGCGACGTCATCTCGCGCCGTGAACTCAACCAGCGCGACGATCTCGGCACCGGCGTGCTGGGCACGATCGGCAATATCGTCTGGTTCGTGCTGTGCGGCTGGTGGCTGGCTCTGCTGCATGTGTTCTCGGCAATCGCCTGCGCCATCACCATCATCGGCATCCCTTTCGCCTGGCAGCATCTGAAGCTGGCCGGCGCCTCGCTGTTTCCGGTGGGGCTCACCGTCGTCGATATCGAAGTCACGGAAGCGGCCCGCCGCCGCTCGGCCGATGACCACGTCACGAGCGCGCGACAGGGAAGCTGAGGCGGGCTCTCTTTCGGGCAGCCGATATATATTCGGTTATTTTGGTGGTGCCGTATTGTCGCAGAAGGTCGGCTATTTCGCGGGTCTTGGCGATGCGGTGCTTGCCGCGTCATTGCGTCGGCGCGACCGCCTCTTGCGGCGATTCGATACGAGCCAGCATCGCACGGGCAAGCTCGCTAAGCGAAGGATCGCGCGCGCCCATCACGAGAACAAGACCGCCCGGCTTTACTTCTTGTGCGACCCGGCCCACGAGCCAATCGCGTGAGGGTGCGAATTCGGCGTTCGTACCGAGCGCCGCGATCTCCGCCACGATGTCGGCCGACGAGAAATCGCGCGTCGCGGTGCCGCCCGCGTAGAAGACTTCGAGCATGAACAGACGGTCGTCCGGCCCGAGCTCGCGCGAGAAGGTCGCCACGAAGTCGCGGCGCAGGAAACGGGTTGGCCCGTAGCCGTGCGGCTGATAGATGGCGAGCACGCGTCGCGCGCGAAGCTTCGCCGTCCTGATCGCGGCGGCGATC
Organism: uncultured Alphaproteobacteria bacterium; assembly: GCA_963780765.1. GTDB lineage: Bacteria > Pseudomonadota > Alphaproteobacteria > Rhizobiales > Aestuariivirgaceae > CAWHQZ01. The sequence goes on from CAWADI010000019.1 coordinate 259,412, forward strand.
TTCTCTGCATTGTGGGCGAAATCGTCGATCACTTCGACGCCGCGCGCCTTGCCAACGGTCTGGAAGCGTCGCCCGATACCCGCGAAATTCGCGAGCGGGCCCACCATATCTTCGAGCGCCGCGCCGAGCACGCGACAGGTGGCGATCGCGGCAAGCGCATTTGCAACATTGTGCGCGCCGGGCACCGGCAGCTCGAATTGCGTGTCCCCACGCGGAACCGGCTTGAGCCGGGTCCAAGCTCGATATCCTCGCCGCGAATATCGGCGCGCGGGCCGAGGCCGAAACGAAGCGCGCCACCCGCGAACTGATCGAGATTCTCGGCGTCGCCCACCGCCAGCGCCTCACGCGCGCGGGCTCGCAACGTGGCGAACATCGCCGCGACCTCTGCCATCTCCTTGTGGTCGCGCTGAAGATTGAGGATCACGCCGATGGCGGGCGTGTAACGCACGAGCGAGCCGTCGCTCTCGTCGGCCTCGACCACGAGCAGGTCCGATCGTCCTGCCCACGCATTGCCGGGCAGGCCTTGCGCCGACAATTCGGGCAGATCGCCGCCGGTGATCACTGACGGATCGCGGGCCGCGCCGCTCAGGATGGCGAAGATCATCGCCGTCACCGTCGATTTGCCGCTGGTTCCGGTCACGGCGATCGAGCGATAGGCGGCGACGAAATGCGCGAGCAGCTCCGAGCGATGAATGATGGGAATGTCGAGCGCGCGAGCCGCGACGACGTCAGGCACTTGATCTTCGACGGCCGTTGAGACGACGAGCGCGGCGCAGTCGGGACCGAGCCCGCTCCCGTCCTGCGGTAGCACCTCGATGCCGAGCCGCTCGAGCTGGGCGCGCAAGGTCGCGCGCTCGCCGCGGTCGAAGGCGCGGTCGCTGCCGCTCGCTTTGCCGCCGGTCATCAACTGGAACTGGGCGAGCGCGCTCATGCCGGCGCCGCCGAGCCCCGCGTAGTGGAAGCGGCCTTCGCCGCGCGGGTCAGGGATGCATCGCGTATCGGGCGCAGCGACGAATACGAAATCGCCTTCGCGCAGGCGGACAAAAAGCTCACACACGCCCTCATTCGAGAAGCGCACGCAGCCATGCGACACGGGCCGGCCAAGCAGGCTCTCGTGGTTTGTGCCGTGCAAATAGATGTAGCGCGCAAGCAAGTCGCAGCCCGGCCCGCGATTGACGCCATCCTCGAGCCCCTCAAGGGTGAGAATGCGTGTCAGGATCAGATCGTCCTCGCGCGCCTCTCCGCGCCACGTCTCGCCGGTCGGCTCGCGCGAGCCGAACACGGTGCCGGGCGCCGCATCCTCGCCGATCCGCGCTCTTATGCGGTGCCATCCCGGCGGCGTGCGAAAGGAACCCTCCGCGCCGCCGATCCCAGCGCGCGCCGTGGAGACCGGCCATGCAGCGGCGGCCTTTCCGTCTTCCAGCCAGACGGCAAGCTGGCGTTCGGCGTCGACCACGAGCAGCCGCTCGGGCAGCTCAGCCGGAGCGCCCGGGCGCGTGAGGCCCCGGCGCGCGAGATCGAGCGCGCGGGCTGCGAGCGATGGGTCGGGCGAAGCAGTCACGCGCGCACTCTGCCATAAGGGGCGTGTGGACCGTTACTCTCTTGTGGTGTGTGTTTTCGCTGGAGATGCGGGTCAGAACAGCGGCGGATGTCTGAGTTGGGTCAATCACGTCAATTCCGTGATCTCCAGGAAAGTCCGCAGACTTCGATAAGGCTTTTGCGGCTCAATCGCCTTGGTCACCCTCTATGCTACTATTGGAGCCATCCAGGAGGGCTCATCGGGAAATATCCGGATCCAAACGACAAAGCGAGGGGACTCATGAGCCGCCAGAAGGATATAAGATCAATTCAGCTCTTCGCCGGATTCGATGACGATGAAATCGATGCGTTCGTCGATACGGCTGATCGCAAATCCGTGCCAGCAGATCACGTCTTCTTCGGCATGGGTAATCCCAATTCTTCGCTTTTCATCATCCGCACGGGCTCTGTCAAAGTCGATAGACTTGGCACTGCTGAGGACATTCCACTCGCGACACTAGGGGCCGGTCAGACCTTCGGAGAGATGTCATTTATGGACGGATCCCGGACAACGGCTGCCGTGACTGCGCGGGAGCCAACTGAAGTTTTTCAATTCTCGCGCGAGTCCGTGGACAAACTGCTCGCTGAGAAACCGACCCTGGGCGTGAAACTCTGGCGGAACTTCGCGCTCGAACTCAAGCAACGTTTGACCAAAACCAATGAGGTGATTGATCAGTACATCGACATCAATCAGGTACTGCTTCAGGATCAGTCATTTCATGAATACTATAGTCGGCTGTAGGCGGGTCAGTGAATCGGGAACAGGAACGGATAATCGATCGAGTTGGCGACAGGGGAGTTAAAAAGCTTCTCCAGCTTTTCAACCGCCTTGGCGATTACTCCGGGGCGTTTTCCGGATTCGAGCTCACGTTTGATTTCAACAATGACCCTGTCGGCGGCGTCGAGGCGCCGAGCCAGAATCCCAGAGACATAAAGCAAGGCGGCCATATCCTCGGCAAGCAGCGATGCCGCGTTGGCTACATGGAATTCGGACCGCTCTATGGCGCGCACGTCCGCGGTGTGGGGCTCGTCCAGCAGGGCAGCCAGCTCGCCAAACACCGCACCGGGTTCCGAGACCGTGGCGATCTGCGTGCCGTCTCTGACAACCTCGACTACCCCCTGCCGGAAAATCAGCAGCCGCCCGGTCGTTGAACCGGCGACCAACACGGATTCGCCGGGCTCAAAGGTGGATACCGGCAGGGTAGCGAGACTCTTCTTGAAGGCGTCAATATCCGGAATGAGCGCCATGTCCAATGGTCCTCGTGAACACTCCCTGACCATCATCCCAGAACGTCGAAGGTAACGAAAGCGCAGAACGGAAAAATATTGTTCCAGAGATTCGATCAGCCGGCCACTTCGCCGGAAAAATTGCTTTAGGGCGGCGCTCTTTGCAGCCTCGGAGACAGCGGCGGATCCCTGCTCGAATCGGGCTCAACCGCTTATTCGTTGACTGGTGCCACCCTCAGCCAATCGATCTCCATGGTATGCTCGAAGGGCATATAGTCACGGTAGTGGCCCACCTTGAATTTGGTCACGGACGGCTTCTGGGGATTGGGCTCATAACCGATTTTACCCGTAACCCGCACAATGAATTGCTCTCCGGCATAGACTTCAATGACGGCTTTGCCCGAGCGGCCCGCCTCGACGCGGTAGCTCATCTCGACCCATTGCCCGAGGGCTGAGGGCAGGACGGGGTTCGCTCCGTATTCGACATGGAGAGCCGCCGGGCAGGGTTTGCCTTCGTTTGTGGGTTTCGTCCACTCGCAGTACTGCGCCGGGCCGTTGCTCCAGACGGCGTTCGAACCGTCCGGGTTCGGCGCCGACGCCACCTTGCAGCGGCAATGCTCGTCCTGCACGGTGACGTGGAGCACCCCGTCATCGAAGCGCTGCGCCAAGAACGGGCTCGGGCCTTCCCCTTTCTCGAATTGACTCTCATAGGAGTTGCTCAATGGCTCCTGTTTCCACTGGGCGGTGACCCAGCGTATCGAATTCCTTCGGTCCTCGATCTTCGCAGGCATGCGGAACCGTAAGGAATAGCGATGAGGCTTGTCGGCTTCATGTTGGAGGGGTTTCTGAAATCGCAACTCCTGGCGCTGTATGCACAGATTATCTTCGCCGGCGGCGAGGGCGCGGCGCATGACCTCCTCGGTACAGTAAGGATTTTTCAGGGGTTTGTTCATCAGCGGCCGCGGCGGACCCGGCGGTTCCGGCAGGCCGGGTCCACGAGCAGTCTCGCCGCCCTTGTCATAGGAGACGACGACGGGCGAAGCGGCGGGCGGGCTGCATTCATTAGCGGACCTGTAGCGACAGACATTTCCCCCGAGCGAGGCCTCATTGACGGTGATCCGTAGGGTACCATCGCCGCCCTGGCCCGGATCGGGAAGAAACTCGATCGGCGCCTCCTTCATGTCGATCTGGCAAGGGCACCAGTATCGCCAGTTCAGTTCGCGGTCGTCGAATTCGTCCCTGAGCAATGTTGAGC
>CAWADI010000020.1:0-41748 GCA_963780765.1 uncultured Alphaproteobacteria bacterium
GTCCAAGAATGCCGAGCCCGTCGCCGACGGCCATGACCAGAGGAAAGACTATCGGCAGCAGCTATCGCGGGCGTGCCAGCGCAGTCTATCAGACGGACTTCCGCAACGGGTCAACCTGAGAAGTCGCGGCATCACGGCGGTGCGGCAGGTTTACCATCAGGAGCGGACATAGCCTCCCCGTGAACTCCAGGATGGTCGTACAGCGAGCTTTGCGGCCTCCGGCCCTCTGGGGATCGAGCACTTTCCACGCGAGCCAAGGACTTGTTCTGAATTTACTGCGGAGAAGTTCCTTCAAATTTTGACTTCCTGTCACTCGTCCGAGTTCTATCCAGATTTCGGGAATTTGATCGAGCAACGCGTTGAGACGTGGCTGCAACAGACGCGCTCGAATTTGGATGAGGACTCTGAGGAGGCTGCGAAACCCGGGCCGCTGTGCACTTAGGGTATACCCATGGTGAGCGTACACTGAGCCCTCGAAACATGTGTACACAGGGTCGAAAATGATTTAGTTGACACGCTGACTCAGCACCTCTAAAGTCAAAGTGTACACCGCCACTCACTGAGAGAGCTCACTACCATGTCACCGATCATCGGATACGCTCGCGTCTCGACCGTTGACCAGAAGACCGACACACAAGCTGAAAAGCTGAAGGCCGCCGGGTGTTCACCCATCCGCGTCGAGAAACTGTCAGGCAGGAGCCGTGACGGTCGCAGCGAGTTGGCCGCGGTGCTCGACTTCATCAGGGCAGGAGACACACTGGTTGTCGTGAAGCTCGACCGCCTGGGTCGCAGTACCCGCGATGTGCTCAACATCGTCCATGAGTTGGAGGAGCGAGGCGCTCACCTGAGAGTGCTGGAGCCGGCCATCTCGACCGAGGGGCCGATGGGCAAGATGGTGCTCACGGTCCTCGGCATGGTGGCAGAAATGGAGCTTGGCTTCATCAAGGCGCGCCAGCGCGACGGTATCGAGGCGGCCAAGAAGCGCGGTGTGTACAAGGGGCGGCCGGTGATCTTGATCACGATAAGATCATTAGGCTCCACAAGCAGGGAATGGGGCAACCGCTATAGCCCAGGAGATGCGATGCTCGCGGGGAGCGGTCTACAAGGTGTTGGGCCTTAAGGGACAGAAAGCGGGCACCGCTGGTGGGACTCTACGACGAGCCTCGCGTCAGCTTTGAACCGAACCTGTCGTTTACCCAGGTCTCGTTTCCTGCTCGGCTACGCCGGTCCGAGTGCCTTCACCCACGCCTGCCGGCGCTGGACCGGAAAGACGCCGAAGGAGATGCGCGAGGCTGAACTCTCCAGTCACCGGCATTGGCGTCAAATCGCAAAAATACGGCATCCGCTCGCAATACGAGTTGCGTTGGTTCGTATATCTAAAGCTTGCATCAATTGGAAGCACACAAACGCGCGCTACGGTGGTGCTCTTGCTGACCCACTGCTTACCTTTCCTTAAAGTTCAGCGCCACCCACGGCAGGGCATGTTAGCTAACTGCTTGCAAGAATAGTGTTATTGGCACGGCTTCCGAAGTGACGCAGACAGATTTCGAATCTGTGAGGTAGGTAAGGTCGAACACTTCACCTAGAAATCTGCCCGTTCAGTGCGTCTTGAAGTCGTTGTACGGGGTGCCGAGCGCGAGCATGAGTATGGCGAGGAGACCCAACAGCGGCGAGGGCCAACAGGATCGAGATCGATGCGGTATCGCCGAGCGAGGCAATCACGATGGCCGAGGCCGCCGGGGCGATCGCTTCGGCGACGAACTGCGGTGCGGCGAGCCGGCCCATCAGTCCGCCATAGCCTTTCGAGCCGAAGATGAGCAGCGGCAGGGCGCCGCGAACGATGGTCAGGAGGCCGTTCGCCAGGCCGTAGAGAAGCGCGAACCACGCCGCGCCGGCGAAGCTCCCGGTGATGAGCAGGATGACGAGCGACACCGGCATGCAGGCGGCCGCGAATATCGCGGTGGCCGTGGCCGGCACGCGCCGCGACAGGAAGAACTCGGCGAGCCTGCCCATGACCTGCGCCGGGCCGATGATCGCGGCGGCCGCTAACTGCGAGCGTCGGCATCGAGGCCGGCGCGCTTGAGGATGTCGATGACATGGATCGACATGGCGGCGGTGACCAGTGCGGCGATGGAAAACACGATCGCGAGCAGAACGAAGGCGCTACGGCCGGCTCGAGGAACGGCGGACGATGTTTCGTCGGCGCTCTCGTGGGCGGACCGGGCGTGCCTGCGGGTGGGGGGAGCAGAAAGGCATAGGCGGGCGCGGCGATGAGGCAGTTGACCAGGGCATAGATGAGCCATGTCGCCTGCCAGCCATAGCGGCTTTCGAGCCAATGGGTGAGGGGCCAGAACACCGTCGAGGCAAAGCCGGCGATGAGGGTGATGACGGTGATGGCGCGGCGGCCATCGCCCGGCGCGATCCGCACGATCGTGGCGAAGGCCGCATCATAGAGGGAGGCGGCAAAGGCGAGACCGAGGAAGATCGTGGCGGCAAACAGGAAGGCAGGGCGATCGCAGAGCGCGAAGGCCAGGCAAGCCGCGCCGCCCGAGAGCGCTCCCAGCGCCATGACCTTGCGCCCGTCCCAGCCGTCGATGGCCCGGCCGATGCGCGGAGCCAGGAGCCCGCCGATGAGGAACGATGCCGACAGTGCGGTGAGCAGCAGGCGCGTATCGATGCCGCTCTCCGCCATCGGCTGCTTGAGCACGGTGAAAGGGTAATAGAGCGTGCCGTAGGCGATCGTTTGCAGGCAGCCGGCGACGGCTCGCCGGCCACAGAAACTTCCGCTCCCGCGACAGCTCCTGCCGCGCTTGCCGCCTCAGCCATTGGCGGCGGCAACGGCGTTCCCGCAACAGGGAGCCGACTTGCGGCCTCCGGAGGGGCCGCAGCAGGCGACTTGGTAGAAGTCGGCCGCGGAGCAAATTCCCGTCTCCGGCAATACCAATTCGCCGCGCGCGGCGGCGGCCTCGTCGCCGGCGATGCTCGCCACCAGCGACCTCACCTGCTCATATCCCGTCATCATGAGGAAGGTCGGCGCCCGGCCGTAGGATTTCATGCCGGCGATGTAGAAGCGGGGCTCGGCAAGCGTGAGTTCGCGGGCGCCGTGCGGGCGGCACCGTCCCGCAGCTGTGCACGTTGGGATCGATCAGCTCGGCGATCCCCGGCGAGCTGTCGAGCATTGGATCGAGACCCAGGCGCAGCTCGCCGAGGAAGGAGAGATCGGGCCGGACGCCGGTCGCCACGACGAGCTCGTCGGCGGCGAGGCTGCGCTCGCCGCTATGGATGTGCAATCCACCGACCCCGTTGGTGATTGCCTTGACTTTGAAACCGACGTTGACCCGGATGCGGCCCTCCTCGACAAGCGAAGCGAAGATCTTGCCGAGAGCGGCGCGCGCCGCAAGCCCGTCCGCATCGCCGCCGCCGAAGGATTTCCTGGGGTCGCCGGCGCGCAGCAGCCAATGGGGCCGGGTGCCCGGTGCCTCGCGTGCGAGTTCAACCAGATCGATCAGCGTGCCGATGGCCGAGTGACCGCCGCCGAGGACGGCAACGGTTTTTCCGGCATAGCGGCTCCTCTCCGCTCCGAGGACATCGGGCATGCCGTAGCGGATGTGAGCCTCGTTCTCTTTCTCGCCATGTGCCGGAAGGCCGTTGGCGCCTGCCGGATTGGGGTTATGCCAGGTGCCGGAAGCGTCGATGACGGCCTGGGCGACGATCGTCACCGGCTGCGATCGGGTGACGGCTTCGATGACGAAGGGCGCCTCGGCGCGACCGCCGGTCTTGGTCTTGTCGAGCCCGAGGCGGCTCACTGCGGTCACCCGGTGACCGAGCTTCACGGCTCCGGCGAGGGCCGGATGCCGGGCCAGCGGCTCGAGGTACCGCTCGCAGAGCTCGTTGCCGTTCGGATAGTGCGCCGGATCGGGGCGGTTCCAGCCGGTCGCCGCAAGGAGCCGTTCCGCCGCCCGGTCGACATTGTGCTCCCAGGCGGAGAACAGCCGCACATGGCCCCAGCGGCGCACGTTGCCGCCGACCGTCTCGCCCTGGTCGAGCACGACAGTCTCGATTCCCCGTTCCGCCGCATGGGCCGCTGCCGCGAGCCCGACGGGTCCTGCTCCGATGACGGCGAGGCTCGTGTGCATGTGATGCTCCTTCCATATTTCCGGCATGATCGAATTACCTGGCAAAAAAAATTATGCCGCCGACGTTTCGACCATGTCGGCACAGCACTCATCGACCAGGAAGCCGACCAGCGCCTGCATCTCGCCAAAACTCGCCCGGCAGATGAGCGTCGTGCCCTGGCGCTCCTGGGTGACGAGCCCGACTTGGATCAGTTTCTGCAGATGATGCGACAAGGTCGACGCTGCCGCGCCGACCTTCTGCTGGAGACGCCCCACCGGTAGGCCGTTGTCGCCGGCCCTGACCAGGATGCGAAACACCTGAAGCCGGGTTGGATTGCCCAGCGCCTCGAGCTCGGCCGCCGCGTCGATGAGTTTCATGCACTGAGCGATAGCGCAGCGGCGCCGAGCAGTCAACAATATTTCTAGAAATATGGAAATAGCGGCCTCTCGGCTTTTGCGGGTCGAGGGGTATTCAACCGCTTAGGCGGAATACTCCTGGGACTTGAACGTTAGATGCCTCACACCTTCCGGCGCGTCGGAGATTTTCCGGATGTTCGCCCATGTCTGCTTGTAGTTCGGCAGTATCAGTTCATTCGTCCCGTCGTTGATGACGTTGCCTTGCACGCCGGTCGGATAGGCGAAGAGCATGAAGGTCTCGCCTTTCTTCGCCGTGGGAGTCGGATAGGCCATGGCCTGGGTCGACCCTTCGTCGTTGTAGATCTCGACCAGATCGCCCTCCTTGACCCCGAGCTCCGCCATGTCGTCGGGACTTATCTGGATGAAGGGATAGGGCCAGCGGTCCATGACGAGGTCGTTCTGCTGATCGAGATAGGCGTTCTGCCAGACATGGTTGGTGCGCCCGTTGTTGATCAGGTACTTGAACTTGGCCTTCTGTTCCTCCTTGCCGGGTGCCTGCAGGCCGCGCCACTGGGCCTCCATGAAGTGCGCCTTGCCGTCTTTGGCGCCGAACTTGCCGTCGGTGTAGAGGCGCTTGGTGCCCACGATCTTGCCGTCCTTGAAGTCGACGGCCGGCTCCTGGAAGCCGTTGGTTCCCATCGCCCGCAGCCGTTCGTAGGTGACGAACTCGCCGCCGCCGGCGTTCTTGTGGTAGCCGTCCATGAAGGCGTCTTCGTCGGTCTTCCAGTCGAAGCCCTTGAACTGGTCGGCGTAGGTGTCATCGCCCATCTCGCGCAGCACGCGCTCCATATGATTGGCGATGCGCGCGGCAATCAGGCAGTCGGCCATGGCCTGGCCTGGCGGGTCCATATAGCGCTCGGTGAGGCGCATGCGCCGTTCGCCGTTCATCGACGTCAGGTTCATCTCTCCCGAAGTCGCGGCCGGAAGCCACACATGGCTCGCCTGCCCGATCTGGGTGGGAACGATGTCGACGTCGACCGAGAACAGGCCGCCCTTGCGGATCGCCGCCATGATCGCTTCGACCAATGCGGTGCGGTCGCCCCAGGGCACCGCCGACATGGCATCCTTCACCATGTCGGCCCGCTTCTTGTAGTTCTGCTTGAAGCGATGGGCGTTGAGCGTGGTCTTGTAGTGGTCGCAAGCCCAGATGTGATGGACTCCGCCCTTGCCTTCGATCAGGAGCTTGTCGACATAGGCAGCCGGACGGCCGACATGGGCATCGCCCGGGCGCACGTAGCCTTCCTGGTGCCCGCCCATGCGCACGCAGCCGCCGCCTTCGCGGCCGATGTTGCCTGTGGCGAGCGCCACGTTCACCAGGGCGCCGTTGGTGCGATAGTTGTCGTTGCCCCAGATGAGGCCCTTCTCGTAGGCAAACATCGTGCGGCGCCGCTTGCCGTCCTTGGGCTCGGCGATCCAGGCAGCCGACTGCTTGATCTGATCGACGGTGAGACCGGTGATCTTCGCCGCATCCTCGAGGCTCGTCTTGTTGGCGGCGGCCGCCTTGTCGAAATCGGCGGTCGAGGCGGCGATGAAATCCTTGTCGGTCCACCCCTGTTCGGCGATGTGGGTGAACCAGGCGTTGAACAAGGCAAGGTCGGTGCCGGAGTTGATGGCAAGGTGCATTACGCGGTCCTTGCCGGCCTCCGCCTCGCAGGCGTTGACCGTCACGGTGCGGCGCGGATCGACGATGACGATGCGCGCCTGCTCATGGGGTTCGTCCGGCAGCTGTTGCTTTTTCTTGTCGAGCGACGTGCCGCGCAGATTGGGTACCCAGTGATTGAGGAAGTAGTTGGTCTGCGTCTCGAGTGCGTTGGTGCCGACGGCTACGATGGTGTCCGCGAGTTCGGCATCCTCGTAGCAGTTGTTGAGCTCGCCCACGCCCATGTCGCGCGTCGCATGAACCTCGGAGTTGTAGGCCGGGCGATTGTGGATGCGGATGTTCTTGACCTTCATGGCGCCGAAATAGAGCTTGCCGGTGCCCCAGGTGTTCTCATATCCGCCGCCGGCGCCGCCATGGTCGAAGGCGGATACGAACAATCCGTCTTCGCCCTGCTCCTTGATGACCGCTGCGGTCACGCGCGCCACGAGATCGAGCGCATCCTCCCATGACGTCGGCTGCATCTGGCCGTAGCGCCAGACCATGGGATCGGTCAGGCGCTGCTGCTGGGTGGAGCGCGCTTCCGAGTAGCTCATCTCGGCCATGCGCGCTCCGCGAATGGAACCCAGGCCCGAGTTCACTTCGCATTCATGGTCGGGCTTGATGACGATGTGAACGTCCTGGCCGTCCTGCTTGACGATGTTGTACATCGATGGCGAGTACCAGGCGGTCGTTTCCGCCGGCCTGCTGCTTGGAGAGGTCGGCGCCGAGCGCATTCTGATCGGGTGCAGTGCCGCCCTGCTTGTTCACGGGCCAGGTGTAGGCGTGATAGCCGCAGCCCACGATGCAGTAGTGGCAGGTGACGTTGTGCTTCGTGGCATCAGCCGGAATGATCGGCAGACGGTCGATTTGACGCTTGTAAGCCATGGTCCGATCCTCCCTCAGAGAACGTTGCTCAGGCGGCCGTAGAGCAGCTCATCCACGCCCTCGGCATAGATGTCGCCCTTGTCGTCGACTCGCAGCATGTATTGCGGGAAGGTTTTGCGTGGCCTGTCCCCAGACTTGTTGGCCGCCCGCTTCGGCATCGAAGCGCGAATAGTGGCCGGGGCAGTTGAACGTGTTGTCGCCGGCGTTGAAGGCGAGCGGGTAGCCCTTGTGCGGGCAGATGGTTGTGAAGCCGACGATGTCGCCATCGGGGCCCACGCCCCCCGGCACTTTCTTGCCGAGCTTCAATAGCACTCCCGGCGCGTCGGCGATCGGGATAGGTCACGCTCAGCGGTTCGTCGGCCTTGAGGTCGGCGACGTTGGCGAGCCGGTTGGACGGATAATCGACGCGCGCCGAGCCAGCCGCGGCCTTCGCCCTTCTCGCTGATAACTGCCGCGACAGGGACGGCAGCAGCGGCAGCGACGGCTCCGGTAAGGAATTTCCGACGGCCAACTTCGACCAGTCTTGTTGCACGTCTTCATGACGGCGCATCTCCTGCCTCGCGCTTACTTCGCTGTGGGTAGGAATGTAGCCGGTCCTAGGAGTGCGCTCGCGCCGTAGGCTGGCCGGGGCACCGCTACAGCAATATCAATGGGTTAGGGAAACGAGGGTTCTGCGGGGCCGACATGCTGCACTGCAGAAGGTTCGGAAATCCGAACATGAGCGCGATCACGTCGGCCACACGTTATGCTTAGACGCTTCATCTTCTCCCATAGCGTCGTTCGGGAAACGCCGAGCAGACGTGACGCTTCGACAATCTGCCCTTCCGTCTGCTGCAGGGCCCGTTCGATCTGACGCCGTTCCGCGGAATCCCGTGTTTCGGAAAGAGTGGCGAACGGCAGTCAGCGGATGCTCCGTCCATCTCCAGCTCCGGGAAACATGTCTGCCGGCATGATGAAATCGCCGCACGCAAGAGCGACTGCGCGTTCGACGCGGTTGCGCAGTTCTCTCACATTGCCCGGCCAGTGATGTTCGATGCGCCAGCTCGAGTGTCAGCGTGCTGAAACCGCGAAGATTGAGCTGACCGTCGCCGCGGAATTGCTCCAGAAACAACTCCAGGAGCCAGGGTATGTCATCGCGGCGGCTGCGCAATGGCGGCATTTCGATGCGCATTCCATTGATCCGGTAGTACAGATCCTCCCGGAATCTGGCCACTGCGCCGATCAGCTCCTCGAGATCGAGATTGGTCGAGCAGACGATCCGCCCATGGAACTGCACGAGCTGCTCGCCGCCGAGCCTGTTGAACTCCCGTCGCTTCGACGAGCCTAAGAAGCTTCGCCTGCAGCGGCAGCGGGCGTGTTGCCGACCTCGTCGAGAAACAGAATGCCGCCCTTGGCTCGCTCAGCATATCCGCGATGAAGCCCTGTGCGCTCGCCGAGCCGGCGCCCTTTTGCCCGAAGAGTTCGCGCTCCATGACGTCGGCCGGGATTGCCGCGCAGTTGACCGCGATGAACGGCTCCTTCGACCGCACCGAAATGCGGTGCAGATAACGCGCACAGACTTCCTTGCCGGTGCCGGTCTCGCCGGTGATGAGAAGCGGGCTGTGCAGCGCGGCGAACGCGGTTCGAGCACGAGCTCGACGTCGCGCATTGCGTCAGAGACACCGAGGCGCGTCTCGGCACTTGCCGCGGATGCGCGTGGATCAAGCGATCGCGCACGTTCGATGAAGGCATCCATCTCGAACGGTTTGGTCACATAGTCGCCGGCGCCGGCCCGCATCAGCGAAACTGCCTGATCGATGTCAGCCATAGGCGGTAACGAAAAGAAACGGCGGCACGGCCGCCGAGGAGGCGAGCCGCGTGAAGACGCTCATCCCGTCGATGTCCGGCAGCCTGATGTCGCAGACAACGAGATCGGGGCTGGTGGCCCTCAGGCCCTTGAGCGCCTCGTTGCCGGTCTTCCACCAGTCGACATGGCAGCCTTCGAGCGAGAGGCTCTGCACGAGGGATTCTCCCATGATGGGATCATCCTCCACCAGACCGATGACGCGGCCTTCAAGCAACATCCCTGAGCTCTTTTCGACGAAGCTTGATAGTAAACGAAACTCGCGTGCCGGCGCCACCGATCGTCATGGCCCGCAATTCGCCGCCCGTTTTCGGCAGCCAGCCGCTTGACCATCCACAGCCCGAGGCCGCCGCGTTGATCGATCGGCGCACTGCCGACGTCCGGCGATGTCGAGATACTTGCGAACATTGGCGGGAAGTCCCGGTCCCTTGTCGGAGATCTCGACCAGCAGCCGGTCGTCCTGCCGCCGCGCCGAAAACGTGATGGTGCCTCCTTCCGGGCTGGCGGCACAGGCGTTGAGCAGCAGGTTGAGAACCGCATCGCGCACCGCCACTGCGGGCACCGGCAAATCTTCCGTGACGTCGTTGGTCCATTGAGCTTGAGGCGCTTTCGTTTCACTTCCGGGCCGACGAGCAGGCGTAGATCGTCAAGATCCCTGCGGCGGCAGGACAGACTGCGTCCCTGTCGGCCCGGTAGGTGACAAGGGTGGAGCGAACGAGATCCCGGATGCCGGAGAATCCCTGTTGGATCAGCCTCACCGAAGTCTGGCGAACCGCTTCGCGATCACCATGGCGTTTGAGCGCATCGAGGGCGTTGAACATGCCGCCCAACGGGTTGTTGATCTCGTGGGCGATGCCGGAAGCAAGTCTGCCGAGGCTCGCCAGCCTCTCCTCTTCCGAGAGTCTGGTCGCCAGTACCTCTCTTTCGTTGACGCCGCGGACCATGGCATTGTAGCGCCGGAACAGCCGGCTGAATTCGGGCCCGTAACCGTCGACATCATGATCCGGTATCGCCTCCACCGGCCCGCGTTGGCCCCTGTCGAGGTGTTGCGAAAGGATCTTGATCGGACGCACCATGCGGCGAACGGTGAAATATCCCAGCGCCGCCATGGCGAGAGTGAGAAGGCCGTTCGTCGCAAGCAGCGTCAGGAACACTTCCGAACGCTCATCGTTCAGGGCGCCGATGCCGATCGCCGCGTAGATGTTGCCGATCGCCTTGCCTTGGTGCACCAGCGAACGATGGACGTAGGCCAGTCCGCTCGTCCTGTTGCAGCGTCCCGTCCTGACCGGTCCGGAAGCGGGCCAGTACGTCTGCAGGCAGTGCACCGAAAGTATCGAAGTCGGTCGGTCTGCTCGAGGCGAGGATTTCGCCCTCGGCGTTGGTGACCGTCGTCCAGTCGAGATCGAGGCCCTCGTAGCGCTCGCTCGCCCGGTCGAGAGCATCGAACACCTCCCACACATCGTCTCTTAGCACGGAGGGCAGGATCGAGGTCGCAAGCCCGTCGAGATAGGCATCGGCGAGCTGTTCCAGGTGTCTCTCCTGCGTCTGTGCCAGACGTTCAAGCACGCGATCGGTGATGAGGGCGCTCACCGCGATCATCAGCGCGGCCACTACGAGCGGGACTTTCACGGTGAATGGCCAAGCCAGCGGATTGAGGTAGCGAAGGCGCATCAGCCGAGACTCCTGAGCTGCTCCATCTTGGCGGCGATGGTGTCGAACAGCGACGGCGGCTCATCGGCAAAGCCATCGAGCCGCAACAGGCGCAGCACCTCGTCGGCCCTCCTCGTCATCGTCCATTCCCAGGAGCGCCGACTTGATCGCCAGCACGACCGCGCGTCGTCTCGATCTTGCGCGGGCAGGCGACCGGGGGAAAGCCCAGCCACTCCGAGCGGATGGCGACCGCTCGTCTTGGCAGTGAGCTCCGGCTCGATCTCCGCCATCACCTCCCACACATAGCCATCGACGCTGCCGCTCTGGGCAAGGCCGGCCGCCACGGCCCGCACCACGTTGCGATGGCCATAGGTGAAGAACGAATGGCGAAAGAACTGGTCGGGACGCAGGTTGCGCTCCGGCAAGCCGGGAAGTGGTGACGAGATAGCCGGAGTTGCTGTTGGGATCGGAGAAAGCGTGCACGTCGCCCTCGAGATCGTCGAGCGTCGAGACGTTTCGACCGCGGGCGGTGATGACATAGGACTGATAGAGCGGCCGGCCCCGCCAGACCGGAACGCCGAGAGCGACAACTGATCGCGATAGGCGACGAACGGATAACCGCAAATCCAGGCGGCGTGCAGCTGCGCCGATACGAGCAGTGCGGTGATCTCTTCGTAGGTTCGCCGCTGCACCAGCTCGACCTCGCGCCCGCATTTGCGGCTCAAATAGGCTTTGAGCTTGGTCAGCAATTCGAGATCGTTGGTGAGGAATACCGGGGTCAAGCCGAAGCTCAGCGGGTCCTGCGCCAGCGTTCGCTGCCGCAGCACAAATGGTGAAGCAAGAAGGCCGGCCGCACCGGCGAGCACCTGACGCCGGCTCGAAGCCACCTCCTATACGGACCGCGTCCTGCCATGGAGCCTTCCGTTGCCGGCTCATCCTATCCCGTTGCCGATCATCGGCAAAACCGCAGGATCACGCCGCTTCGCGCCAGTCTTCATGCAACCGTCATCCTTGCTGTCCATACATCCGGACAAATGGACAACATGAAGGCCATCGCCTGCCTGAATTCGCTCGCCCAGGACACGAGGCTTCGGGCCTTCCGGGAGCTGGTGCGGGCAGGTGCCGGGGGTCTCCCTGCCGGAGTGCTTGCCCGGCGTTGCGAGGTGCCCCACAACACCATGTCTTCGCATCTGGCGAGCCTCACGCGATCGGGACTGGTATCGGACGAGCGCAACGGCCGTTCCATCATCTACCGCGCGGAAGTCGGGCAATTGCAGCAACTGGTCATCTATCTGCTGAAAGACTGTTGCAACGGCCGGCCGGACATCTGCGCACCGCTTCTCCCTGATCTCGTACCGCTCGCTCCCGCCCGGAGGTCTCGTCATGCCTGACCGTGTTTTCAACGTGCTCTTCCTGTGCACGAAGAATTCGGCCCGCTCGATCATGGCCGAAGCCATCCTGGCGCGCACGGGCAAAGGCCGTTTCCACGCGCTCAGCGCCGGAAGCCAGCCCAAGGGCGAAGTTCACCCCTACACCATCGATCTCCTGAAGAAGCTCGACTACAAGACCGACGGGTTTCGCTCGAAGAGCTGGGACGAGTTCGCAGGTGAAGGAGCTCCCAAGCTCGACTTCGTGTTCACCGTCTGTGACGACGCTGCCAATGAAGTCTGCCCGGTGTGGCCCGGTCAGCCCATGTCGGCGCATTGGGGCGTGCCCGATCCGGGAATTGCGGAAGGCACCGAAGCCGAGCGGCGGCTCGCTTTCGCTGACGCCTACCGGATGCTCAACAACCGCATCAGCGTTTTCACCAGCCTGCCGTTCGCATCTCTCGACCGCATGGCGCTGCAAAAGCGGCTGACGGAGATCGGCAAGGACTAGCCGCTCGATGGCCTGCAGCCGCGTTGCCGCGCCGGCTTGGCGCAGAGGCGCTCGGCACCGCGCTGCTGCTCGCCACGGTCATCGGCTCCGGCATCATGGCCGAGCGGCTGGCCGGGGGAAACATCGCCATAGCGCTTCTCTGCAACACCATCCCGACCGGCGCCATCCTGGTGGTGCTCATCACCATCTTCGGCCCTGTCTCGGGCGGCCATTTCAATCCCGCCGTCTCTCTGGTCCTCGCCCTGCGCAAGGACCTGCCGTGGCCCGAGCTGGTTCCCTTCATCGGCCGCCCAGATCGCGGGCGGCATCGCCGGCGCGATTCTGGCCCACGCCATGTTCGAGCTGCCGCTCCTGCAGATCTCGACCACGGCGAGGACGGGGGCGGGGCAGTGGCTTGCCGAAGCCATCGCGACCTTCGGGCTCGTCCTCACCATCCTCGGATGCCTGGCGCGAAATCCGTCGGCGGTTGCGATGGCCGTGGGACTTTACATCACGGCGGCCTACTGGTTCACGGCCTCGACGTCGTTCGCCAATCCGGCGGTAACGATCGCACGCGCGCTTTCCGATACTTTTGCCGGGATCGCTCCCTCGGGCGTTGTTCCGTTTGTGGCGGCGCAGATCGTCGGTGCGTTCGCCGCCCTCCTGGTTTTTCGGTGGTTGTGGCGCGAGGAAGAACCTGTCCGCTGGTGACAACCGTCGGCGGGCGGAGGTCCGTCTTTGCAGCAGCCGCGATAGACACGAAACCCAAGAGCGAATTCATGAACTCGGCTGGGGCATCGTTGCGGTTCCAATGAACAGCCTGCTGCTTACCTTAGAAGCCCACGATATTGATTGATTGGGATTTCTTAATGCATAAGCTATTGAAATCATTGGTGCCCCTGGCCGGACTCGAACCAGCACGCCCTTGCGGGCAACAGATTTTGAGTTTGCCGCGTCTACCAGTTCCGCCACAGGGGCCCAAAGCGCCGGCGATCATATTGATTGCCTCTCGAGCGTCAACAATGCGCCTGTTGAGTGCCCGCCATGGTTTTCTCAAAGCGCCTGGCCTCGACCTGCTCTGAGCGATCTTCCTACGATTCCCGCCCAAACGCCTTGCGCAGCTCGCGCTTGGCACGCTCGAGCACGCGCAGCCGGCTCCTGGACAGATTCTTGCCCGCACGATTGATATAGAACGTCAGCATCGACATGGCTGAGCGATAGGGTCCGGACTTGCGCCGGGTACTTCGCTCGGCGGAGCGCTTGAGCGAGCGGGCGATTGCGCCCGGCGTCTTCCTGGCGAAGACCTTGGCCTCCAGGTCCAGCGCATCGCTGTCGCGCGTCACCGCTGCCGACCACTTGCGCGATGCTTGCCGCTCGCCTGCCCTGTCGGCTCTTGCTTTCGCCTTGGTCATTGCATCAGCGCCGGCGGCGCATGGCCTCGTCGCAGGTCTGCCTGCCGTTGTCGTCGTGGAGCAGCCTGGTTTGCAACGGGGCCTATCCGCGGCGCTTGAAGTACTGCACGGCGCGCTCGTGCCTCTCCGCC
The DNA here is from genome assembly GCA_963780765.1 of uncultured Alphaproteobacteria bacterium. Lineage (GTDB taxonomy): Bacteria > Pseudomonadota > Alphaproteobacteria > Rhizobiales > Aestuariivirgaceae > CAWHQZ01. Next base: position 13,950 of record CAWADI010000020.1, read on the forward strand.
TTCGCCCGTGTCGCGAAAGTGCCAAGGTTGCGGCGCTTGCCGGTCCTGGGGTCCGCCTTGCGCGAATAGAGTCGGTATTGACCGGACTTGAGCTTACGGATCATCGGGCCTCTGTCGCCTGCGAATGCTCTCCGCCCGGTACGGACACAGCGCTCAATGCCGCACCGCTGGCCTGGCCGCGACTGTCGGCAAGCGCCACGTCACCCAGCGAGACGATGCCCACCAGCCGCTTGTTGCGGTCCATTACCGGGAGGCGGCGGACCTTGATCTCGCCCATGTTCGCCGCGACGTCGGCGAGATCCTGATCGGCGAAGCAATAACGGACTTCGGGACTCATGATGTCCCGCACCGGCGTCTCCGGAGCTTTGCCCTCGGCAACTGCGCGCACCACGATGTCGCGATCGGTGATCATACCAACCAGGCGATCGTCCTGGGCGACGGGCAGCACGCCGGCGTCGATCTCGGCCATGACCCGGGCAACTTCGCGAATGGGCTGGCTCGGGCTGGCGATGCGAACGCTCTTCGTCATCATGTCTTGGATTTTCACTGGTCCCTCCTTCAGGGTTTGGATGTTTTCCGTCACACGCCGATTTTCGGCCGTCGCCACTTCCGCATTGTCGGGCCACAGCCGCCGGATCGGCTCCGAGAGCGCATCGCGCACGTTCTGGATCATCTGCAGCGTCTTGTCGAAGACGTCGAGTCCGGCTGCGCTCATGCCTCTGTAACGTCGCGGATCGCCGGCGGTTCCACCGGCAGATCAAGTGCTCGGCCGCCATCGGCGGCCAGCATTGGGCGCGGTCATTTTCGCCCAACTAACTGGTATTTCAGCCGGGCCTGGTGCCCCGCGCCGCGTAGTCTTCAATGAGCCCGGCGAACTCGCTCGAACTCGGGCTCCGTCGCGTAGCTGTGCACTGCCGGCGTGGCTGCCCAGGGCAACTTCTCCTTCGTCCAGAACTCGACGAACGGGCGAAACCAGGCGCGGTCGTCGAGCATCGTTGCGCGGACGTTGACGATATCGTCCAACCCTTCAGGCCTTGTGAACATCCAGCTCTTGCAGCGCGGGCAGAAAGAGTGGCGGGTAGCCCCGTGCAGACCGCCGATCACCGGCTCGCCGGCGGCGATGGCAAATCCCTGGTCGGGCACCGCAAGCGACAGCGAAAAGGCGCTCGCCGTCATGCGCTGGCAGCCGGTGCAGTGACAAGCCGAGGCGAGGAGCGGCGGGGCGGTCACCTGTATCCGGGTTTGCCCGCAGCGGCATCCGCCGGCCCACGGAAGTTTCCAATGCTCCATTTCGTTCTCCGATCGCGTCTCATCCTATTTGCTGCCTTCCGGCCGCCGCGTAAAGTCCGCAAGGCATGATCCGCGTCACCGAATTCGATCTCGATCAACGAGCACAATCTGACCGAGCGCTTCATCCGCGCTTCAGGCCCCGGCGGCCAGAATGTCAACAAGGTGGCGACCGCGGTCGAGCTCAGGTTCGACGCCGCCGGCGACCCGGCGCTCGGCGGCGCGCTCTTCGAGCGCCTGCGCCGCCTCGCCGGGCGGCGCATGACCTCGGAAGGCGTGATCGTCATCTCCGCGTCGAGCCACCGCACGCAGGAGCGCAATCGCGCCGCCGCCCTGACGCGGCTCATCGAACTCATCCGCCGCGCTGCCGCGGCGCCGAAGCCGCGCCGCGCAACCCGGCCCACCGCGGCCTCGAGGAGGAAGCGCCGGGAGGCGAAGGTGCGGCGCGCGAGGGTCAAGCAGCTGCGCCGCGCCGCCGCCATCGCCGAAGACTAGAGGGGGTAACGGGCTAGCTTAACGGATAGGCGGTCGTCCCTAGAGTGATGGTGTTAACGGAGTAGGGCGTGGTGCCTGCTCCAAGCATCATCGAGGAACGACCATGGAACAGTATGCAGGAATTGACGTGTCGTTGGAAAGCGCCAGGGTTTGCGTGGTGGCTGCGAAGGGCAAGATCGTTCGGGAAGGGATGGTGGCAAGCGAGCCCGAGCCGTTGATCGGATGGCTGACAAAGCCGGGTATGGGACTATCTCGAGTTGGGCTTGAAGCCGGGCCGCTGTCACAGTGGCTTTATGCGGGATTGAAGGCGGCCGGCTTGCCGGCCGAGCTGATCGAGACGCGACATGTGCGCGACGCGTTCCGGGCGATGGCGGTGAAGACGGACCGCAAGGATGCGCAGGCGATCGCCCAGTTGATGCGGCTGGGCTGGTTCAAGCCTGTGCACTGCAAATCCGCCTCGGCCCAGGAGGTGCGAGCGGTACTTGCCGCCCGCCGGCTGTTGCAAAGCAAGCTCTACGATATGGAGATGAGCCTGCGGGGGATATTGCGCGGCTTCGGGCTGAAAGTGGGCAAGACCACCAGCCGGACCTTCCCGGCGCGGATCCGGGCGCTGGTGGCCGGGCATGAGACGCTCGAGATCGTGGCAAAGGCGTTGCTTTCTGCGCATGCGGTACTGGTTCGGCAATACGCGGAGCTGGACCGGCGTGTACGCCGCACGGCACGCAGCGATGCCCGGGCGCGCCTGCTGATGACGACGCCGGGGGTCGGCGCGATGGTGGCGGTGACCTATGTCTCGGCGATCGACCAGACGTCGAGACTTAAGTCATCGAAGAGCGCCGGCGCCTTGTTCGGATTGACGCCCAAACGATATCAATCTGGTGAGATCGACATCAGCGGACGAATATCGAAGACCGGCGACCAGCAGGTGCGCACCGTGCTCTATGAGGCGGCGCACGTCATCCTGACGCGACCGGTCCGGGCCTCCCATCTCAAGAGCTGGGCGATGCGGGTGGCCAGGCGGGCCGGAATGCGCAAGGCCAAGGTGGCGCTGGCGCGCCGGCTCGCCGTCATCCTGCACCGAATGCTCGCCGATGGAACGCCATTTAACCCGGAAGCCGCGGCACCGCGGGCGGCATAGAAGGGGCAGCGAGGAGAAATAGAAAAGGGCATCGAGGAGAAAGCAAGAGTTTCGGCAGGGTCTGAGACTAACACCACCCCGCCGAGTGAAGTCCCGTCGCCGGGACGATGGATCCGGGCGAAGCCGCAACATGCTCTGTAGGTCACCAGACACTACGCGCAATTAGATTGGCAGGCCCGATCCTCATCCGACCCCATCAGGTGGCGGCCTTGCGCCGACCCCGTACAGAAGCAAGACCCCGGCGGCAGGATCATCACTCAAGGGATTGACAGTCGAGGGCCCGTTACAGAAGCATGTTCCGGAAAAGTGTGCACACTTTTCCGGCAAGAACATGCTCCAAGTATTTGATCCTGCGCAGTTTCTTATCGGCGAAGTGAGTCCACTTCGCCGGAAAATGCTATAACGGCGGATGCTGTTCTCCGAGCTCGTCACCACCTCGCGGCGGGTCGCCGAAACGCGCAGCCGCCTGGAAAAAATTTCGGCCCTTGCCGTGACACTGCGGTCGCTCGGCGAAGACGAGATCGAGACCGGCGTCGCCTACCTCTCAGGCGAGCTGATGCAGGGCAAGATCGGCATCGGCGTCCAAACTTCTGCATAGCGCCACCTCCGCTGCGCCCGCAGCGGCGCCTACGCTCACCATCGGCGAGGTTGACCGCGAGTTCGCGACCCTGGCGGCAATCAAGGGCGCCCGGTCGACGGCCGAGCGCGCGGCCGCCCTGTCGCGGCTGTTTTCGCGGGCAACGGGCAGAGGAACAGGATTTCCTGCTGCGGCTGATCATCGGCGAGCTGCGCCAGGGGGCGCTCGAGGGCATCATGCTGGACGCCATCGCCAGGGCGGCCGAGCTGCCGGCAGCCGATATCCGCAAGGCGGCGATGCTGGCCGGCAGCGTACGCGCCGTCGCCAAAGCAGCGCTCACCGAAGGTGCCGCCGGCCTTGATCGGTTCAGCATCACGCTTTTTGCGCCGGTGCTGCCCATGCTCGCCAAGCCCGCCGCCGACGTCGCCGATGCCCTCAGGCAGCTGGGCAGCGCCATCTTCGAATGGAAGCTCGATGGCGCCCGGGTGCAGGTCCACAAGCGCCGCTCCGAGGTGCGCGTCTATACGCGCAACCTGAGGGAGGTAAGCGGGAGCGTGCCGGAAATCGTCGAGCAGGTGGCCCGCCTGCCGGCGAGCGAGCTGATCCTCGACGGCGAAGCGATCGCATTGAAGGCCGACGGAAAGCCGCATCCCTTTCAGATCACCATGCAGCGTTTCGGGCGCAAGCTGAATGTCGCCGGGATGCGCGTGAGCCTGCCGCTGAGCGTATCGTTCTTCGACATTCTCTACCGCGACGGCACACCGCTGATCGGCGAGCCCGCCCGCGACCGCTATACAGCGCTGAAAGACGCCATACCCGGTGAGTTTCTGCTGCCGCGGCTCCTGACGGGCGATGCCGAAGAAGCGGACCGCTTCCTCAAGGAGGCGCTGGCGCACGGCCATGAAGGCCTGATGGCGAAAGATCCGGAAGCCTCCTATGAAGCCGGTCGCCGCGGCGGCGCCTGGCTGAAGATCAAGCGTGCGCACACTCTCGACCTCGTGGTTCTGGCGGCCGAATGGGGCCACGGACGGCGCAAGGGTTTTCTGTCGAACCTGCATCTCGGCGCCCGCGATCCCGACGGCGGCGGCTTCGTGATGCTGGGCAAGACTTTCAAGGGCATGACCGATGCCATGCTCGCCTGGCAGACGGAGAAGCTGCTGGAGCTCGAAGTCCGGCCGCGACGCCTACACCGTCTACGTCCGCCCCGAGCTCGTCGTCGAGGTTGATTTCAACGACGTACAGGCGAGCCCGCAGTACCCGGGCGGAGTGGCGCTGCGGTTTGCGCGGCTGAAGGCCTACCGAACCGACAAGAGCGCCGCCGATGCGGACACCATTGCAACCGTGCAGGCCCTGGCCGACGCCGGCTCGTAAAAGATGGCCGTGTCAAGCACGGCCATGACGATTCTTATGTGGTACCGAGTTACAAAATCATCGTCATTCACGGGCTCGACCCGCGAATCCTTTGTGAAGTGCTTACACTTTGCCGGAACATGTACTATCAGCGCGCTCCATGCTGCGCCGTCTCTATGACTGGACACTGTCGCTGGCGGCCCGCAAGCAGGCCGAGGCGTGGCTCGCCGCCATCGCCTTCATCGAAAGCTCCGTGTTCCTGGTGCCGGCCGACGTGCTCTATCTTGCCGATGGCGCTCGCCAGGCCCGAGCGCGCCTACCGCTACGCGTTGACCGCCACCATCGCCTCGACCCTGGGCGGGGTCGCCGGCTATTTCCTGGGCGCGCTCGCCTACGACATGGTGGCTGAACCCATCCTGCGAATGCTGGGAGGGCTCGACGAGTTCGAAGACCTGCGCCGTTGCGCGGGCCGCGAGACGACCATGATCCTTCTCGTGACCTCGGGTCTTTCGCATGTTCCGCCCATCAAAGTGGTCACCATCCTTTCGGGCGTCATCGGCGTCGGTCTCACATTTTTCGTTCTCTCCTGCCTGATCGCCCGCGGCGCCCGCTTCTTTGCTCTCGCCTGGGCGCTGCGCCGGTGGGGTGCGCCCATCAGATCGTTCATCGAGCGCCGTCTCGGCCTGATCGCCGGTGCGGCGGCGGCGGTGCTGATCGCGCTCTATTTCGGGTTGCAAGCCCTGACGCATACCGGCAGTTTGCTGTCGTGCTGAAGCGCCTGTCGCCCGATCAAGCGGTCCTGGCCGTGCTGGTTCTGTCGGCCGGGACCATCGCCGCCGCATGGGTGTTCCAGGTTGCCGGCGGTTATGTGCCCTGCCCGCTCTGCCTGCAGCAGCGCTGGGCCTATTACGCGGTCGTGCCCATCACTTTTTTTCTGTGGCTGGGAAGAAATGGTACAGCTCGCCCGCTCATCCCTGCGGGCCTCGCCCTTTCGGCACTCGCGATGATCATCAACAGCGGGCTTGGGCTCTACCACGCCGGCATCGAATGGAAGTGGTGGCCGGGGCCTCCCGCATGCGCCGGCGGCGCCGGGCTGACGGGCGGACTGCCGGACCTTTCCACTGCGGTTGCCATCGCCTGCGATGAGGCGCAATGGCGCTTCCTCGGGCTTTCATTCGCCGGATGGAACGTCGTGATCTCGATCCTCATCGCGGCAATCGCAATAATGGGCGCGTTGTCAGCCAGGCGTATTGCTCTGTGGGTATCCCGACCCGACAGCAGACAACGACGGCATTGAGGGACTATTGTTTGCTGGGGGCGGCCAGACGCGAGGCCGATATGGGCACCAATCAGCTTGAAGCAATATCGAGCCCGGACGTTCAAACGCCGGACCGGACCCGATCGAAAATCATCTTCACGCTCTCGCCACCGCGCAAGAGCTGCCCGACGTGGCGCTCGCGATGTGCACCATCCGGATTGATGAGTCCGGCCCGGCCCTGCGCGCTGTTCTGGCGCGCGCCGCCGACGGCGAGGTTCTGACCGAGTATGAAGGGACGCTCCTCTTCCGGGGGCTTCATGTCCTCGGCGCAGCGCGAGATACCGAAGAGCTGCGCGCCGTTGTTGCGCCTCCTTCGCCGCCCGGCCGAGGATGTCGAAGAGCTCCTGGGCGATGCCGTCACGAAATCCTTGCCGCGCATCGCCGCGGGCATCTTCGACGGCGATGCCGACGCTCTTTTCGCCGCGATCAGCGATCGCTCGATCGAAGAATACGCGCGCGCCGGTCTTCTCCATGCAGCGACCTTCCTGGCCTGGGAAGGCCGAATCGAACGCGAACGGATGCGGCGCTTTCTCGAAGACTTCTACCAGGAGCGGCCGGCGGAAGACGGCAAATATGTCTGGGTAGCGTGGCTGGACGCGATCGGCCTGCTCGGCTTGCGCGATCTGGCTCCCCTGGTAACGCGCGCATTTGAGGAAGGCCGGATACTCGAGGACATCTCGCCCTTGACGACTTCGAATCGCTCCTGGCTGAAGCGGAGAGCACCCCGGACGATGTCTCGCGTCTGGGGAAAATCGGGCTGGGATACATCGACGACGTGGTGGAGGCGCTTGCATGGACCTGCCGCCCCGCCGATCTCTATGGCCAAGACGATCCGGACCCATTCTGGCCGGAGGAAAACACGCCCGCCATCAACCCCTGGCGCCATATCGGCCGCAACGATCCCTGCCCGTGCGGCAGCGGCAAAAAGTTCAAGAAGTGCTGTCGGCCCGATTGACCGCAGCGGCCAAAGCGGTAGCGCGCACCGCCGATGCACTCCGAAAAGCCGGTCGTCATCCCCGCGCAAGCGGGGATCCAATAGGGTAGCGCAACATCCTCAAGGAAGCCTACTTCGTCGAGGCTGCGATGACTTTGATGACAGTATGGCCGTTCTTGAAGCGAGTTGAGGCTCACAATTGGATCCCCGCTTGACGCGGGGATGACGAATATCATGCCGAGTGCCGGAATGCTCTACGGCTCGAGCTCGGTATCCCAGTAGAGATAGTCCTGCCAGCTTTCGTGCAGGTAGTTGGGCGGAAACTGCCGGCCGTTGCGGTGGAGTTCGTGCACCGTCGGCCTGACCGGCATCTGGCTCGGCCACATCCGCGCCTCCTTCGGCAGATGTCCGCCCTTCTTCAGATTGCACGGCGCGCAGGCCGTGACGACGTTGTTCCAGGTCGTGTGCCCGCCCTTCGAGCGCGGCACCAGGTGATCGAAGGTGAGATCGTCGCGCTCGCCGCAATACTGGCAGGAGAAGCGATCGCGCAGAAAAACATTGAAGCGGGTGAACGCCGGATAGCGCGCCGGCTTGATGAAGGTCTTGAGCGACACCACGCTTGGCAGCTTGAACTCGAACGACGGGCTGCGCACCACCCGGTCGTACTGCGAAACGATATTGACGCGATCCATGAACACCGCCTTCACGGCGTCCTGCCACGACCACAGCGACAGCGGATAGTAGGAAAGCGGCCGGTAGTCCGCGTTGAGGACCAATGCCGGACAACTCTCCAATGAAAGCGATGCGCTGTGCACGCTGCGTTGCTTCCTGACCCGGCTCCGGACAGTGATTCCGGTGGGAGCCGTCACACCTTGCGGCGTTACTATATCTTGTGTGACAGGGGTGTGAAGGGGGGCCGGTCAGGGCGCTTGCGGCATCGACTTCATCAAGCGGTAGTGCGCCCACAAGCAGCCGTGCCGCCACTGCGCGCCATGGCCGCCAGGGCTCGCCGATGCGTTCCATGGCAGAGGGCGACGGCCGTCGCGCGAGCCGAAAGGCGTCCGTGAGCGCGACCTGCAGCGCAACGTCGCCTGCCGGCCAGGCATCGGCCCGGCCGAGCGCGCTCAGCAGATAGATATGCGCCGTCCATGGACCGATGCCCGGGAAGCCCGGTGAGCATCGACACGGCCTCACCGTCGCTCATGCCGGCGACCGCATCGAGATCCAGCGCGCCGTTGCTGAGCGCGCTCGCCAGCGACTTGAGCGCCAGCGCCTTGCCGCGGGTAAGGCCGAGCTTGCGCAGGGTCGCGAGCCTCGTGCGGCTGATCCCTGATGCATCAAACGGCCCACCCGCGCGATGAGCCGTCCATGAATCGCCTGAGCCGCCTTGAGCGAAATCGATTGCTCGACGATGATGCCCGCCAGCGCCTGAAAGCCCGCGCCGCTCTGGCGCAACGAAGGTGTGCCGGCGCGGACTACGATGTCGGAAAAGCGCGGTTCGATGCGGCATAACGCGGCAATTCCCTGCTCGAGGTCGGCGGTGGTTTTCAAATTTCGTAAGGTCATCGGCGTTCGGGTGGATGAATTTAGCCGGTTCCGCGGTTCGCTCGTCGAATCACCGGGTGCGGGTGAAGGCCGCAGCGTGAACCGTCCGGCGTTCCGCTTCGCTCCCAGCCCCAACGGCGAGCTTCATCTCGGCCACGCTTTCTCCGCCCTGTTCACGGCGGAGGCTGCGCGGGCCGCCGGCGGCCGCTTCCTGCTTCGCATCGAGGACATCGACACGATGCGCTGCCGCGAAACCTTTATCACAAGTATCTACGACGATCTGGCCTGGCTTGGACTGGCGTGGGAACGCCCGGTGCGCCGGCAGAGCGCCGAAATGGCAACCTACCGCGCAGCGCAACAGAAGCTGCGCGAGGCGGGTCTGCTCTACCCCTGCTTTTGCACGAGGCGCGACGTTGCCATGGCTGCCGGCGGCGGCAGCGATCCGGACGGCGCACCGCTCTATCCCGGCACGTGCAGGAGGCTCGACTCCGCCGAGCGGCGGACGCGCACCGCTGCCGGTGAGCCGCATAGCCTGCGCCTCGATATGGCGGCCGCGCTCGCCGGCGTCGGCACTCTGCTGCGCTTCACCGATCTCGGGCGCGGCCAGGACATCCCCGCCGATCCGGCGCGCTGGGGCGATGCCATCGTCGTGCGCAAGGACATCGGCACCAGCTATCACCTTGCCGTGGTGATCGATGACGCGCTCCAGGGCATCACCCACGTGACGCGTGGCCTGGATCTCTTCGAGGCGACGCACCTCCACCGGCTGTTGCAGCATCTTCTGAGGTTGCCTGCGCCGCTCTATCATCATCACCGGCTCATCGGCGACGAGGTCGGCCGCAAGCTTTCCAAGAGCGCCGGCGACCGCTCGCTGCGCTCGCTCCGCGACGCGGGAGTGACGCCGGCAACGATCCGGCGGGCGCTCGGTTTCGACTGAAGGATGCCGAATACCGGCGCGACGGTAGGAAAGACCCCGGCCATGAGTTCCACTATCATGCTTGCCGATGCCGCGTCCCGATGCCAGCAGATTCCTGGCGAGCGCCCGCGCCCTCGCCGGCGCAGGCGAAGCCCGCCGCCTGTACGACGCCTGGGCGCCGACCTATGACGAGGACATCTACGCGACGCTGCGCATTACCGGCACCGCCCGCATCGCGGCGCTGCTGCACCGCTTCACCAGCGATCCCGCCATACACATCCTGGACGTCGGCTGCGGCACCGGTGCTGCCGGAGCAGAACTCCACAAACTGGGTTTCACCATCATCGACGGTCTCGATCTCTCTCCCGGCATGCTCGAAGTGGCGCGCCGGCGCGGCATCTACCGGTACCTCGTGGCCGCCGATCTGCTGCAGCCGCTGACGCTCGGCCCGGATCGCTACGACGCCCTTCTGTCGGCCGGCACCTTCACCGCCGGGCATGTCGATGCCCGCCCGTTGCCGGATCTTCTCGGCGTGGTGAGGCCGGGCGGACATTTTGCCTTCGTGGTGGGCAGCGGGTTCTGGTCGCGCGGCGGCTTCGAAACGATGCTTGCCGGGCTCACCGCCGCGACCGCCGCCGAGGTGCTGCACTGCGCCGAGGAGCCGATTGCCGCCGACGGGCTGGATCGGGGCTTCTTCGTGGTTCTCCGGCGGCCTGCCGCTCTTCGATCAGGCTGATGAGCTCCGTCAGTATCCGGTCGATAGCGAAATCCCTGGGCGTGTAGACGGCAGCGGCGCCGCACTGCTTGAGGATGACGATGTCCCGCGCCGGTATGATGCCGCCGACCACCACCGGCACATGTCCCATGCCGATCTCGCGCAGCCGGTTCATGACTTCACGGACCGCCGGCACATGGGAACCGGACAGGATCGACAGGCCCGACAAGGTGTACATCGCGATCCTTGGCGGACCGGGCGATCGCTTCCGGCGTCTGGCGGATGCCGTCGTAGGTGACTTCCATGCCGCAGCCAGCGGCGCGCAGCGCAATTTGCTCCGCTCCGTTCGAATGGCCGTCGAGCCCGGGTTTGCCGACGAGCAGGCGGACCGGCGTCCCGAGAACGGCTGCCAGCGCTGCGACCCGATTGCGCAAGTCCGGCGCTGAGCTCACGGTCCGAAGACAGGTTCACTCCGGTGGGCGCGCGGTATTCCCCGAATACCTGCCGCAGCGTCGCCGCCCACTCCCCCGTGGTGACGCCCGCCCGTGCGCAGGCGATCGACGGCTCCATGATGTTGCGGCTCTCCGCCGCAGCGCGCCGCAGTTCCGCCAGTGCGACCTGCACGGCGGGCGCGTCGCGGCGGGCGCGCCAGGCCTTGAGACGTCCGATCTGTTCCTGCGCAACATCTTCGGCAACGGCCATGGCGGGGAGGTCTTCGCTCCCCGACAAAGGCGAGAGCTCGCCATCCGTAAAGGCGTTGACGCCGACGACGGTGGTGGCTCCCGTCTCGATGGCCGCCAGGCGCGCCTGGTTTGCTTCCACGAGCCGCCTTTTCATGTAGCCCAGCTCGACGGCCTTGACCGCGCCGCCCATGTCGAGGACGCGCCTGAGCTCCTCGCCCGCTTCGTTCTTCAGGGCCTCCACCTGTGCGGCGATGACCGGCGAGCCGTCAAAGATGTCTTCGAAGTCGAGCAGATCGGTTTCATGGGCGACGATCTGCTGCATGCGCAGCGACCACTGCTGATCCCACGGGCGCGGCAAGCCGAACGCCTCGTTCCACGCCGGCAGCTGGACGGCGCGCGCGCGCGCCTTTTTTGACAGCACGACCGCGAGCATCTCGAGCAGGATGCGATAGACGTTGTTCTCCGGCTGCTGCTCGGTGAGGCCGAGCGAGTTCACCTGCACGCCGTAGCGAAAGCGCCGGAGTTTTTCATCCTCCACGCCATAGCGGCGCAGGCAGATGTCATCCCACAGTTCGACGAAGGCGCGCATCTTGCAGACCTCGGAAACGAATCGGAGGCCGGCGTTGACGAAAAAGCTCATGCGGCCGACGATCTGCGGCAGCTCGGCGGCTTCGATATCGCCACGCGCCCTGACCGCGTCCAGAATCGCGATCGCCGTCGCCAGCGAGTAGGCAAGCTCCTGCGCGGTCGTCGCTCCCGCCTCCTGGAGATGGTAGGAGCAGACGTTCACGGGATTCCATTTCGGCAGCTGGCGGGCCGCGAAAGCGATGGTATCGAGCGTGAGCCTCAGCGATGGTTCGGGCGGGAACACGTAGGTGCCGCGCGACAGATACTCCTTGAGGATATCGTTCTGCGTGGTTCCGGCGAGGGCCGTCCTGTCGGCACCCTGCTCGTCGGCCACCACCACGTAGAGGGCGAGCAGCCACGCTGCCGTGGCGTTGATGGTCATGGAGGTATTCATCCGCTGCAGCGGAATGCCCTCGAACAGGCTGCGCATGTCGCCGATGTGCGAGATCGGCACGCCCACCCGCCCAACTTCGCCCCGCGCCAGGGTATGATCGCTGTCGTAGCCGGTCTGCGTCGGCAGATCGAAGGCTACCGAAAGGCCGGTCTGGCCCTTGCCGAGGTTGGAGCGGAAGAGCCGGTTGCTGTCCCTCGCCGACGAATGGCCTGCGTAGGTCCGGAATATCCAGGGCGGGTCACGCATGACCGCCGGATCGAAGCATGGCGCACCTTGCGCCGCAACCGGAACGGTTCGTGCCGTAGTGCGCGCCGTCAGTTCCTGACCCGGTGAACGGTCACGATGGCGACAAACAGCAGCCCCGCCGACAGCGTCATTCCAAGCCCGATCGCGACGATGATCGGCAGCAGGCTGTTGTACCAGTCGCCGATCAGGCCGAGCTCACGCCCGATGCCGATGGCGATGATGGATACCGAAAACAGCACCGGATAGAAGGCGAAGCCGGCAAGCAGGTTGTCGAACAGCTCCTTCATCAGGTAGGCGCCGAGCCAGCACATGAAGGCGACAAGCAGCATCGTCTCGCTGTCGATGTCGAACCACAGAACCACGCGGTCGATCAGCCAGTCCATTTCGGCCTCTCAGCGCAAGTCCTTCAGGCTCTCCATGGTACGGCGCGGCGCCTTGCGCTGGCCGAGCCAGGCGATCAGCAGCGCCGACGACGAACATGCCGAGAGCGGAATAGAGGAGGGAAGCACGCAAGGCCGCGCCGGTCTGCAGCGGCACACCCATGGCCAGCCAGTTGGTGAGGGCCGCACCCAGGCAGAGCGCGATGGCGTTGAGGAAGAATTCACCGGCGCTCGTGTGCTGAGCATAGCGGGCAAGGCAGGCCGCTCCCAGCACCGCACAAACGATGGTGAGCAGCACGAGGTCGCCGGTCAGTTCGCGAAATTCGCTCCAATAGGGAATCTCGCGCACGCTGTGAAACTGCACGCCCAGTAGATCCAGAAGTTCCATAATACCCCCACGCCTCGGCGCTTGGACCAACGCCATACGCGATGCGGCGAAGATGCTAAGCGCGAGCAGGGTCGCCGTCATATCAATCCTGAAAACGTGGTTCAGAAAGAGTTATCGACAACGGTTGCGGTGCAAAATAGTCTCCGGGCAACTGCTCGATCGGGAGCGACCAGCCCATGAATTCCGTCCCCGCGGCCACCGCCAGGGTTGCTTTACCCGCTGCACGGCCTGCCGGGAAAGACCTTTATGAAATCGGCGAGATTCCCCCGCTGGGCCATGTGCCGCGCAACATGTATGGCTGGGCCATCCGCCAGGATCGTCACGGTCCGCCCGACACGGCCATGCAGGTTGAAGTCCTGCCCACCTGGCCGATCGGCGAGGACGAATGCCTGATCCTCGTCATGGCGGCGGGGGTGAACTACAACGGCGTTTGGGCATCGCTCGGCAAGCCCATCTCGCCCATCGACAATCATCGCAACCCCTATCACGTGGCCGGCTCCGACGCCTCGGGCATCGTCTATGCGGTCGGCGCCAAGGTCCGCCGCTGGCAGGTCGGCGACGAGGTCGTCGTCCACTGCAATCAGGATGACGGTGATGACGAGGAGTGCAACGGCGGCGACCCGATGTATTCACCCTCGCAGCGCATCTGGGGCTATGAAACGCCGGACGGCTCGTTCGCGCAATTCTGCCGCGTGCAGGCCCGGCAGCTGCTGCCGAGGCCCCGGCATCTGACCTGGGAAGAGAGCGCCTGTTACATGCTGACGCTCGCCACGGCATATCGGATGCTGTTCGGCCACCGGCCGCACACGCTGAAGCCGGGTCAGAACGCGCTGGTATGGGGCGCCTCCGGCGGCCTGGGATCGATGGCCGTGCAGCTCATCGCCACCGCCGGCGCCAATGCCATCGGCGTGATCTCCGATGACGAGAAGGTGGACTTCGTCATGCAGCTCGGCGCCAGGGGCGTGATCAACCGCAGGCGTTTCAACTGCTGGGGCACCATGCCCAAGGTCGGCGGCGACGACTACACGCGCTGGCTCAAGGAGGTGCGCGAATTCGGCAAGGCCATCTGGAACTTCACCGGCAAGGGCAACAATGTCGATCTGGTGTTCGAGCATCCGGGAGAAGAGACGTTTCCCGTTTCGGTATTTATCGTCAAGCGCGGCGGCATGGTGGTCATCTGCGCCGGCACCAGCGGCTACAACCTCACCATGGACGCCCGCTATGTCTGGATGCATCAGAAGCGCGTGCAGGGTTCGCACTTCGCCAACCTCATGCAGGCGGCAAGCGCCAACAAGCTCGTCGCCGCCCGGCGCATCGACCCGTGCATGTCGGAAGTCTATGGCTGGCGCGACATCCCGAAAGCGCACATGAAGATGTGGAAGAACGAGCACCGGCCGGGCAACATGGCGGTTCTCGTTTCCGCTCCCCGGCCCGGACTCAGGACCTTCGAGGACGTGCTCGAAGCAGCGGGCTAAGCGAGTTTGTGGGGCTTGGCCAAAGCGTAGGTCAAGTTCTGCGGCGTCCGCTTCCGGTCTCTTGCAGCCGAGCGCCGAGGGCAGCAAGACAGCTCATGACCCCATGTATGGTCCGGCCGTGCGTTGCAAGAGGGTTCGTCGGTCTAGCGGCTTTGCGGTCTTGCATCAATGTATTCGGCCTCTGATTGGAGCGTGTGCTCCGGGCCATCATGGATATCAGCGCGCCTGCGATCTCATTAGCGGACAGGCCTCGACCGGGCCATTCGGGTCACCAGTGTTCGCACGCGCCGGGAAGACCGATCCTCCATCACGTCTCGTCCTCTCGCAGACCTCGGCGGGAACAGTTTGTGGAGCTACGTCATCGATTGCTCCCTATCTCTAGCCATACTCACTGGTTAGCAAACGGAAGTCAACGGAGGCCCACTGTGAACCGGCAGCATATCATCCACGGGCACGCCCGCCTTGCGCAGCGCTTTCAGAAGATGTTCAAGGTCCGCATTGCCTCGGAATGGCCATCGAACGGCGAAGTAATTGCGCCAATCTGCAGGATCCTTGAGTGCTTGCATCACCGGCGTCTCATTGGCGAGTTCGAGAAAACGTCTGCATGCGGTTTTCGCTTCGTCCATGCGATCCAACTGTGCAAAGCTCGCAGCGAGCAATGCCACAACAGCAGGTGAAGGGTCCCGTACATTGCGTAGAAGCTCGATAGCTTCCTCGTAGCGGTGGGCAGCAAACTTCGCCAAACCAAGGTACCAATTGTACTTTCCAAACGGGTTCAACTGCAGCGCCCGGTGAATCATCTGTACGCCCCGTTCCGGTTTGCCCTCGAACACTGAATGACGTGAGCAGTAGACCAGTACGCGTGTGTCATTGGGATTGAGCCGCAGGGCCGTTTCGAAGTGGTGCTTCGCCCGATCTGGTTCATTGCCGAAAAGGTAGACCAATCCCATTGACGTATGGGTTCGACTGTCGCCGTCATCGAGTTCAACGGCTTTCGCCGCCTTGTGGTATGAAGCCGATAGGTCCTCTTGAGGGTGAAGGCTCCAACCGTTCAGCCAGTCCCGTTGGTGAACCTCGGAACGTAGCGCAAGAGCAGCGGCATAGTTGGGTTCGATCTGTATCGCTGCATCTAGGAGGTCGGCCGCCTTCCGATTGTCGTCGGGCGACCAACTAAAGAAATGCTCCCTGCCGCGCAAATAGATGTCATAGGCCTTCAACTCGCTCTTTGACTGCCGCTTTGCGCGTTCCTGCCTTTCGTGTTCTAGCCTGCCGACGAGGGTGCTGGTGACACGGTGGACTACGTCGTCTTGAACTTCGAAAATCTCCTCCAGGTCGCGGTCATAGTGTTCCGCCCAGATGTGTCGATCGCGGCGTGCGTCGATCAACTGTGCGGTGATGCGCACTCGGCTCCTGCTTTTGCGGATACTGCCTTCAACGACGTAGTGCACTCCAAGCTTCTGCGCAATTTCCGCCACCGCTGCGGCGTGGCCCTTGAAGGCGAAGGAAGAGGCCCGGGAAACGACAGTCAGCTCTCGAAAGCGCGATAGCTCGGTGATGAGATCCTCGGTGATGCCGTCCGAGAAGTACTCCTGCTCCGGATCGCCGGACATGTTGGTGAAAGCCAGGACAGCTATGGATGGTTTGTCGGGAAGCGCCAAGGCTGGTCGCGCCGTCACTGCCTCGCCGCCAAGCTGCACCCGATAGACCCGTACCGGCCACGCGATATTCTTCAGTTGCTGTTCGCCCGCATCGTCGAAAATGATGTCGAGCTTGCCCCGCGTGTCTTCCTGCACCCGACCGGAGACGCAAATGCCACCCGGCTCCGCAAGGCCCTCCAGACGAGCCGCGACATTCACTCCGTCGCCATAGATGTCGCCGCCATCGATGATGATATCGCCAACGTTGATGCCCACACGGAAATCGATCCGCTGGTCTTGGGGCGCGTCGCCATTGCTTCTGAGCATGCCGCGCTGAATCTCGACGGCACAACGCAGTGCTTCCACCACGCTTGCAAACTCGACCAGAATGCCGTCACCGGTGGTTTTGACGATCCGCCCGTTGTGTTCCGCGATCTTCGGATCGAACAGCGCATGCCGATGGGCCTTCAACCGGGCAAGCGTTCCCTCCTCGTCGGCAGCCATGAGCCGGCTGTAGCCAACCACGTCGGCGGCAAGAACCGCAGCCAGGCGTCGTTCCATTTGCATTTGTTCCAGGTTCCGAAGTTTAACGCTCAGGCGCGATTGAATCTATGCACCTGTCGTACGGCTCGAGGTCCGCTTCCGGGGAGTAGCGCCTGTTGGGCTATCCCAGCATGTGTTGGCGAACTGGCGCAACCCTGCTTAGCTTGCACTCTGGCGGATAATATTAGCACTAGCTAGCCGTGGTTGCGGCGCAAAGCGATCACGCGGTTAACCTCACCGCCGAGGATCAGCACCACGGCCGCGAGATAGACGAAAAACATCGCCGCAAAGAGACCCGGAGAGCGACGCATAGGTGGACGCAAACGTGTTGAAGCGGGCCAGGTAGTAGGAGAAGGCGGCCGACAGGCCGATCCACACGAACACGGTGATGAGCACGCCCGGCAGCACTTCGACAAACGTGCCGCGCCGCGCCGGCAGAAACAGGTGGCACAGTAGCATTCCGCCCACCAGCAGCACGATGGCGACCGGATAGCGCAGCGGATCGATGGCATCAAAGCCCGGCCTCAGCCTCGGCACGTAGGCCTCGATCACCGAAATCAGGAGCGGAGCGAGCACGATCAGCAGCGACAGGGCCAGCAGCAGCACCGCCGAGCCGATGACGAAAATGACGCCCTAGCGCGAAAATGCGCAAGCCCGTCCGCTTCTCCTTTATGTCGTAGGCGCGGTTGAGGCCCACGCGCACGCTGTCGATGCCGCCCATGGCGCTCCAGATCGTCAAGGCCGCCGAAATGCTCAACAGGCCCTTTCGCGGCACCGTCAGGATCGAATGGATTTCAGGCACCAGCGGCTGTACGATTTCCGCCGGCGCGATGCTGAGCAGGAAGTCGACCACCCGTTCCGCCAGCTGCTCGTTGCCGAAGAATCCGGCCAGCGTGGTCAGAAAGATCAGGAACGGAAACGTCGAAAACACGATGCGAAAGGCGATATTGCCGGCGAGCGCAAACGCCTCATCATCGATCAGCCGATGAAAGGCTTCGCGCACGAGTGCTGCAATTTCCGGGCGCGGAGCCGTCATCCGAAACCTTCCAGGTCGTGAAAGTGGAGCATGTCGTCAGCTTTGGGGAATCCGCTTCGCCGCACAAGGCGTCGGTGATAGTACACCACCGCCATGAAGGACAGTGGCAAGCCGGTCGGCGCGTTGCGCAATATCGGACCCAAATCCGCCACGATGCTGGCGAGCACCGGCATCCGGACACTCGGGGAACTGCGCCTCCTGGGCCCGGTGAAAGCATACTCCGGCTGAAGGCCGCCTTCCCGAAGCGGGTCGGCCGGAACATGCTCTGGGCGCTTGCGGCGGGGCTCGAAGAACGCGACTGGCGCGACCTTGCGCCTGAGGAAAAGGCCCGCCTGCTGGCCGGCGTGAACGCGCCGCTAGCACGGGCTTCCGCGCCGATCATGCCGAAGCCACGCTCGCCGCTCCTGCTGCCCGGCCTCGTCCGTAGTGCCGAGGCAGCGGTGGCCGGGCTCGAACGGCTGCACGGCATCGCCCGCAACCACGTCGCAGGACTGGTGTGTGCCGACGGCAAGGTATCGGGCCACCTTCTCGAGCGCTTCCAGCGCACGGCGCACGGCCTGGCCTGGCTTTCCACCTATGTCGAGACGCTGCGAGCGCTTCTCCGGTATGCGCAGCGAGCTGACCGCTGCCGGCCGGCTCGGCGAGCTAGAATGCCTGCTGATCCAGCTGGCGTTCGAGGAATACCTCAATCAGGTACTCGGCGGCATTCCGATGAACCAGAGCGAGACCGTGCGCCCGGCCGAGCTTGGCGTGTCCCGCACGCGAGATGCTAGCGCTTCACCGACGGCCCGGCAGCGGCATTCATCGGTCACGGACAGGCAGCCGAAGTCCGCAAACGCATCGTCGAGCTCCATGAGCCAGGCGGAGGGATCGGCGACGTTCGGCGACTGCGGTCTCGACGATACGCTCGACCAGATGCGCGATCAGATGCGCCGCTTCACCGAAAGCTCCGTGGCGCCCATCGCCCACGACCTCCATCGCCGCAACGGCTATGTGCCGCTGGATCTCGTCGGCGAACTCGCCCGCCTCGGCGTCTTCGCCCTGACCCTGCCGGAAGAGTACGGCGGCATGGGTCTCGGCAAGGTCGCCATGTGCGTCGTCTCCGAAGAGCTGTCGCGCGGCTGGATCGCCGTCGGTTCCGTCGGCACCCGCGCCGAGATCGCTTCCGAACTGATTCTCGGCGCTGGCAGCGAAGCCCAGAAGAAGCGGTGGCTGCCCGGGATCGCCGCCGGCGAGCTTCTGCCCGCGGCTGTCTTTACCGAGCCCGATGTCGGCTCGGATCTGGCGAGCCTGAAGACCCGCGCGGTCCGGGACGGCGCGCGCTATCTCGTCACCGGCAACAAGACCTGGATCACCCATCCGGTGCGCGCCGACATCATGACGCTGCTCGCCCGCACCGGCACCGAGCAGGACGGGCACCGTGGTCTTTCCCTGTTCATCGCCGAGAAACCGCGCGGCACCGACGCCGAGCCCTTCCCGGCCCCGGGCATGAGCGGCAGCGAGATCGAGGTGCTCGGCTATCGCGGTCTCAAGGAATTTGAGATCAGGTTCGATTCCTTCGCCGTGCCGGCGGAAAACCTGCTCGGCGGAGCGGAGGGTCAAGGCTTCCGGCAGTTGATGCAGACCTTCGAGTTGGCGCGCATCCAGACCGCGGCGCGCGCCATCGGCGTCGCCCAGAACGCGCTGGAGCTCGGTCTCGCCTACGCCGCAGAGCCGCATCCAGTTCGGCAAACCGATCGTGTCGTTCCCGCGCATCGCCGACAAGCTTGCCATGATGGCGGCGGAAATCATGGCGGCGCGCCAGCTCACCTACCACGCCGCCCGCGAAAAGGACGCCGGCCGGCGCTGCGATCTCGAGGCCGGCATGGCCAAGCTTCTCGCCGCCCGCGTCGCCTGGACGGCGGCGGACGATGCTCTGCAGATTCACGGCGGCAACGGATTCGCGCTCGAGTACCAGATCTCGCGCGTGCTGTGCGATGCGCGCATTCTCAGCATTTTCGAGGGCGCCGCCGAGATCCAGGCCCAGGTGATTGCCCGGCGGCTGCTCGAACATGGCAACTGAAGGGATCCGTCAATGAATGCCATCGACTACCTCGCACCGATCGCGGTGGGCGCGGTTTTTGTCGTTCTGCTGGCTGGTCTGTGGAACATGATGCGCGGCGGCAGCGCCGGCACTTCGCAGAAGCTCATGCGCCTGCAGGGTTCTGGTCCAGTTCCTCGCCGTGCTGATCCTCCTGGCGACGGTCTATTTCGCTTCCCGCTAATCTTGACGGGAGCCGCGGCTTCGCCAAATGAGGCGCCATGACTAACGCCCGCATCGATGCCCTGTGGCCCGGAACCCAGCGAGACGGTGGTCCGCCGGGAATTCTGGACCAAGCTCGCCCGCTCCCTGAGCCGCGTACCCTTCGCGGAAACGGCGGTCGCCGCCTATTATTGCGCGACCGATCCCGCCACACCCCTCAAGGCGAAAGGCATGCTGTTTGCTGCCCTCGCCTATTTCGTGCTGCCGCTCGACATGGTTCCCGACATGATACTGGCGCTCGGCTTCACCGACGACATGGCGGTGCTGCTGACTGCGTTCAACCTGATCCGCAATCATTTGCGGCCGCACCACCTCGAGCGCGCGCGCCGGACCATCGAACGTCTCCGGCGCGCCGGCCCGGCCACGGTCTGATGCCGGCATAGCTACATCACCAGCACGACCTTGCCCTTGACCTCGCGGCGGCTGATGGCGCGGAAGGCGTCGGCCGCTTGCTCGAGCGTGTAGGCGCCGTGAATGTGCGGCCGGATCCGGCCCTCCTGCACCCACTTGACGATGCGCTCCATGTTGGCGCGTACCTTGTGCGGCTCACGTTTGACGTACTCACCCCAATAGACTCCGATGAGGCTCGCGCCCTTGAGCAGCGGCAGATTGAGCGGTAGCTTCGGTATGTCGCCCGAGGCAAATCCCACCACCAGATGGCGGCCGTTCCAGCCGAGCGAACGGAAGGCCGGCTCGCTCAACTCGCCGCCGACAGAATCGTAGATCACATCCACGCCTTGCTTGCCAGCGACTGCCTTGAGGGCCGTCCGCAGATCGCCGTGCGAAGTATTGATCCCGGCATCCGCCCCCAGCGCCCGGCAGAAGGCGAGTTTGTCGTCGGATGAGGCGCAGGCGACAACCCTCGCACCCAGGAGCTTGCCGATTTCGATGGCCGCCTGGCCGGTCCCGCCGGATGCGCCGAGCACCGCCAGCGTCTCGCCTGCCTGCAGCTGAGCGCGCCCGGCAAGCGCCAGCATCGTCGTGCCATAGGTTACGTGCAGGGTCGCGGCCTCGACCTCGCCGACGCCTTCCGGTATGGCGATGACCCGATCGGCTTTCACCGCCACCTCCTCCCGGGCCCCGCCCCAACCCAGGTAGGCAAACACACGCTCGCCGCCGCGGAACACGTTCACCGCACTGCCGAGACGAGCCACATGACCGGAAACCTCTGCGGCCGGAGAAAACGGCAGCGCCGGCTGAACCTGGTATCTGCCGGCAATGAGGAGGGTGTCGAAGAAGTTGAGCGCCGCCGTCCTGACCCTGATGATCACTTCATCGGGTTCCGGCGTCGGCCCGGGAAGCTCGGCGATGACGAGGTTTTCAGCCGGCCCCGGCGCCTCGCACAGGAGGGCCCTCATTCCCGCTCCCTTCCTTGCCCAAATCTGGTCAAGGTCATGACTAGATATGCTGTGGGTCCGCCGGGTCCATTGGCTTGTTGCCCGGCTGGCGACATGTCAACCTTCATGTGGCGCGAATCATGCTTGCATGACCATGATCAGAACACTTGCACGAATTCAGATTTTCGCACTTGCCGGCTTGGTAGCAGCCAATGCCGATGCGGCTGAGCCGGAGAAGCTCGGCGTCTTCAAGGGTTGGGAGGCATACGCCTACACCTCCACCCAGGGCAAGGTTTGCTATGCGGTGGGCAAGCCCAAGGCGTCGGAGCCTGAAGGCGTCAATCGTGATCCGGTGTTTTTTCTGATCACCAACCGGCCGAAGCAGGGCGAGCGCAATCAGGTTTCGACGATCATCGGCTACCCATTCAAGAAGGAAAGCATCGCCCAGCTCACCATCGGGCCGAAGACCTATGACATGTTCACCGTCGGCGACGGCGCCTGGTCGCGGGACAAGGAGCATGACAAGGAGATCATCGGCGCCCTGAAGAAAGGCGCCAACATGTCGCTCAAGGGCCAGTCCTGGCGCGGTACTCCGACGACCGATCACTATTCGCTCGAGGGCCTCTCGGCCGCGGTCGAGAAGATCGACGAAGCCTGCAAGGAATAGGCTGCCTTCCTCTCCTGAAGGAATGTCGCGGCTGGCTGCGGTTCGACGGCGATTCCACTTCCGCCCGAAAATACTGTAGGCCAACCATGATGACCGTATTGACCAGCCGATCTGCCCCTTCCGGGCGCCCTGGCGACGACCGCCTGACGCCCATCGTCGGGCTCACCCGCGATGAGCTTGCCGCGGCAATGGCGCGCGCCGGCGTTGCGGATCGGCAGCGCCGGATGCGCGCTTCTCAGGTCTGGCGCTGGATCTATCATCGCGGGCTTGCGCGCTTTGATGCGATGACCGACATCGCCAAGGATCTGCGCGGTGAGCTGGCGCGGCATTTTACCGTCGACCGGCTCGAGATCGTCACCGAGCAGGTGTCGAGCGACGGTACCCGCAAGTGGCTCCTGCGCCTCGCGCCCGACGCCGACGGCCGCCGCCAGGAAATCGAGACCGTTTACATTCCCGAGGAGGACCGCGGCACGCTGTGCATATCGAGCCAGGTCGGCTGCACCCTTACCTGCACTTTCTGCCACACCGGCACCCAGCGCCTCGTGCGCAATCTCACCGCCGGCGAGATCGTGGGCCAGATCCTGACCGCCCGCGACCGCCTCGAGGAATGGCCCCACCAGCTCGCGGCCAGCCCGCATCCTCCGGCCGGCGGGCGCTACATCACCAACGTCGTGCTCATGGGCATGGGCGAGCCCTTGTACAATTTCGAAAGCGTGAAGGCGGCGGTGCAGATTGCGGCCGACGGCGAGGGCATCGCCCTTTCCAGACGGCGGATCACGCTTTCGACTTCGGGTGTGGTGCCGCAGATCGTGCGCGCCGGCGCCGAGATCGGCGCCATGCTGGCAGTTTCACTGCATGCGACGACCGATGCGGTTCGCGACAAGCTCGTGCCGCTCAACCGCAAGTATCCGATCGCCGAGCTGCTGGCCGCCTGCCGCGCCTATCCGGGACTTTCGAACGCCCGCCGGATCACCTTCGAATACGTCATGCTCAAGGACGTGAACGACAGCCTCGCGGATGCCAGGCGGCTGGTACAGCTGCTGCGCGGAATTCCCGCCAAGGTAAATCTCATCCCGTTCAACCCGTGGCCGGGCTCGCCTTTCGCCTGCTCGGACTGGGACCGCCATCGAAAGGTTCGCCGAGATTTTGAACAAGGCGGGCTACGCGAGCCCGGTGCGCACGCCGCGCGGCCGCGACATCATGGCCGCCTGCGGCCAGCTCAAGTCCGCATCCGAGCGGCTGACCGCCCGGCAGCGGATGGCAGCCGCGCCGGCGATTGACAGCCGCCCCACAACTCCGCCGTAGCCGCATTTCCTGGTTTTCGGAAAAAGCCAGCGTTCGCGCAACCAGACATCGGAGAAGCCATGACGCCATTTGCCATCGCCGGCATCCAGATGCACCTCGGACATGGTTCGAACATCGACGCCATGCGCCAGCGCCTGGATCTCACCATGCATCTCTTTCCCTGGGTGCAGATGGTGCTGTTTTCCGAGTTGGCCTGTTTCGGCCCGCTGCTTCAGCATGCCCAGCCGCTGCCCGGGATGGCCGAGGAGCAGTTCCAGGAGATGGCCCGCAAGCACCGCATCTGGCTCATCAACGGCTCCATGTATGAACGGCGTGACGGAGCCATCTTCAACACGACGTCGGTGATGGGTCCCGACGGCGGCATCATCGGACGCTACCGAAAGATGTTCCCGTTCGTCCCGCTGGAACAGGGTGTGGCCGCCGGCAGCGAGTTTCTCGCCTTCGACGTCGAAGAGGTCGGCAAGTTCGGCATCCTCAACTGCTATGACACCTGGTTTCCGGAAACATCCCGGCAGCTGACCGCCTCGGGGGTGGAGGTAATTCTTCATCCCGTGCTGACCCACACGATCGATCGCGATATCGACCTCGTCATCTCCCATGCGACCGCGGCGATGTTTCAGTGTTATGTGTTCGACGTGAACGGGCTCGGCGCCGGCGGCAATGGCCAATCGGCGGTATTCGACCCGGCCGGCCGGCAACTCTATCGCGGCGATACGACCGAGCAGATCATTCCCCTGGAGATCGACCTCGAGCAGGTACGGCGCTCGCGCAGCAACGGCATGCGTGGTCTCGGGCAGATGCTGAAGAGCTTCCGGGACCGGCCGGCCGAGTTCACCGTCTACGACAGGAAGCATTACGACAGCGCATATCTTGCAAGCCTCGGTCCCATCGCCCAGCCGCGCCGTCCTGACGTGCCGGTCCACAACGTCACGCCATTGCCCGGACGCCGCAGTTTCGTGAAGTAATCATCCGCTTTGACTATTGGGGGATGATCCACAGCACCAGAGCTTCGATCACTACCGCCCAGAGCGACAGTGCAGCGAGAGAACCCGCCATTTCGCGCATGGCATGGGAGGCTTGCCCGCTCCGGCGTGGGTTTCGATCGCTCAGCACAAGCACGGCCACGACCGCAGTGGCGGAAACCAGTGTCGCGCTCCAGTTGACCGCCCTGATACCATTTGGTGCGACTCCGAGTGCGCCGCCAAATCCCGCGGTGCCGTAAAGGACGCTGAAGTGCGCGAACCAGATGAGCGGACTGGAAACGAGCAGCAGCAGCGGCCGCCCGGTCATCCGGCAACCCGCGGAAAGCCGTGCACGATCAGCAGGCTCATGAGCCCCTGACCAACGGTGTACAGCCAAAACAGCATCGTGTTGTCGAAGGTGGCCCGCCGCTGCGCCGTCAGCATGCCGGCCGCGCTGCGCGCCAGCGCATAAAAGCCCATGATGATGGCGGTGACGACGAGTTGGCTCTCTACAGCGACGACAGTGTACACCAGCGCCGCGTAACTGCTGGCGCCAGGGCGCAGTCCAGATTGCCAGTGGCTGTGAAAATCAATGGCGAGCGCCGCGGCCAGTGCCAGGCTCCCAAATGCGAGACTTAGCCGCGCCGGCCAGTGTCCGTACTTCCGGACCATCGCCAGCAGCCGGCCTGCCAGAGCCACGGCGGCGCCGCTGAGCAAAAAAGCCAGAGCGCTGGCCAGCGACCAATGGACGGGCGGCAGCCGCAGTCCGCTCGCCGGCGGCCAATGCTCCGGCGCAACGGTCCAAATGTAGAGGTAGGAAAAGACAAGGGCTATGAACAACGACGCGGCAACCAGCAGCACTACCGCCATAGCCCACCACGAATGGGACATGGGCCCGGTGACGTATACCGGCAGCTTCATGCCTCGGCCGATATGCATCTCCGCATCGAGTGATCCCCGGATCGGTCTGCCACATCCAGACGAGGATCATCGACCAGCGCCAGCACGCCGCACACCAATGCCGGAGCGACCAGTTTGACGGTCAGAACAGAAAGAACGCCGCAGTGAACACGGCGGCGAGCAACGGCGTCCAGCCGGGACCCGGAACCCGCAGCAGATATTGCGGTACCGCCTCGACCGCCGTGGTCACCACGGTCTCGCGCACGCCGGTGCCGTGCCGGGCAGGAAATAGCGGCCGGCCTCGACTGCTTCGGCGAGCTTCGGATCGTCCCACAGCGGCTAGCCGGTCGATCACCCGTGGAATGCTGCGGGCGCCAAGACGTCGTTCGGAGAGCCATTCCAGCGTGCCGGCGTTCCAGACATTGCCGGCGTGTCCTGCCATGGTCGAGACGAAAGTTGCGCGCCACATCGACCAGGAAAACCAGCACGCCCGCGGCAATCAGAAGGCGCCGATCGTCGACACCATATTGAGCGAGTCCCAGCCGAGCTCTGCCGGAAACGTGTAGACGCGGCGCGGCATGCCCAGCAGGCCGGTGATGATGCATCGGGAAGAAAGTCATGTTGAAACCGATGAACATCAGTCCGAACGACCCAGCTGCCCGAGCCGCTCGGACAGCGGCTCGCGCTGAACGCGGGCGCCCAGTAGTAGAAGGCGCGCAAACAACGGAAACACCATGCCGCCGATCAGCACATAGTGCAGATGCGCCACGACGAAGTACGTGTCGTGCGCCTGCCAGTCGAACGGCACCATGGCGACCATCACGCCGGTCAGCCCGCCGATGGCGAAAATGGACAGGAACCCGAGCACGAACAGCGACGGTGTGTGCAATTGCAGCCGGCCCGCGGCGATCGTCGCGATCCAGGCAAACACCTGGATGCCGCTGGGCACCGCCACCGCCATGCTGGCGGCGGAGAAGAAGCCGAGCGACGATGCCGGGATGCCGGTGGTGAACATATGGTGTACCCACAGGCCGAAGCTGAAGAACCGGTGCCGATCAGCGCGACGACGACCAGCCCGTAGCCGACAAGCGGCGTGCCGCGCCATCGTCGGCACGATCATCGACACCATTCCGGCGGCGGGCAGGAAGATGATGTAGACCTCCGGATGGCCGAAAAACCAGAACAGGTGCTGCCACAGCAGCGGATC
Source organism: uncultured Alphaproteobacteria bacterium (assembly GCA_963780765.1). Lineage (GTDB taxonomy): Bacteria > Pseudomonadota > Alphaproteobacteria > Rhizobiales > Aestuariivirgaceae > CAWHQZ01. The sequence goes on from CAWADI010000020.1 coordinate 40,314, forward strand.
GCCGCCACGGTCGGCGATGGAAGAACGGCCAGTCGAACGCGCGCTCGAGCTCCAGCAGCAGCGGTGGCGAGAATCACCGCGGGAAAAGCGAAGACGATCATCGCCGCGAACACCAGCATGGACCAGGCAAACAGCGGCATCTTGCCAGCGTCATGCCGGGCGCGCGGGTACGCAGCACGCCCACGATGATCTCGATCGCGCCGGCGATGGCCGAATCTCGATGAAGCCGATTCCCAGCAGCCAGAAATCCGCACTGATCCCCGGCGAAAAGCGTGCGCAGGTCAGCGGCGGATACATGAACCAGCCGCCGTCGGGCGCCAGACCAAAGAACAGCGTGCGAAGAAAACCAGCCCGCCGAAGAGATAGGCCCAGAAGGCGAAGGCGCCGAGCCGCGGGAAGGGCAGGTCGCGCGCGCCCAGCATCTGCGGCAGCAGCAGCACTCCCATCGCCTCGACCACCGGCACGGCGAACAGGAACATCATCACCGTGCCGTGCATGGTGAAGAGCTGGTTATACGTTTGCTGATCGATAAGGAATTTTGAGGAACCGCCAGCTGGAGGCGCATCATGAGCGCCAGGATTTCGGCGAGAATGAAGAAGAGGAGCGCTGCAGCGATATAGAACAGGCCGATGTAAGTGTTGTTGACCGCCGTCAGCAGGGCCAGGCCGCGGGGAACTTTCCAGGCCGCTGCAAGTTTGGCGAGCTCGCCTTTCGGCCGCGGCAGAGCGTTGGGAAAATCGCTCATTCCAGACTCTCGAGATAAGCGCCCAAGGCAGCGAGGTCGTCACCAGACAGGATCCCGAAGGCCGGCATGCGGTTGTTGGGCTTGATATGCTGGTTGTCGCGGATCCAGCGCGCGATCGAGCCGGCGTTGGCGGGCAACGTTGCCGCACCGATGGTAAGGCGTCCGCCGACATGCGTGAGGTCGGGGGCGATCTTGCCGGCAGCCTTCGTGCCGCGGATGGTATGACAACCCCCGCAGCCGGACGAAAGGAAGAGGTTCTCGCCGCGCTGCTGGGCCGGAGAAAGCCTGACGGCCGGCTGGCGCTGAGTGGCCAGCCAGGCATGGAACTGCGCCGGCTCCAGCGCGACGATGTAAAAGCCATTCAGCGCATGCGGGCCGCCGCAGAATTCCGCGCATTGTCCCCGGAAAACCCCAGCTCTCGTCGCCCGCAACCAAATATGGTTGACCATGCCCGAAATTATATCGACTTACCGCCAGGCTCGGCGCCCAGAAACTGTGAATCACGTCCGCTGAAGAAAGAATATCTTGGCCTGCCGCCCGTAAGGATACGGATTTCGTTGGCCGTGACTGCCTCAGGCGCACTGCCGGCCGCCAGATAGCCACGCGCCACCACCACTGTTCGCCGGATACTTCGATTTGAGTGCGCCAGGCTCGTGGCTGTCACCCGGGCACCAGTGAGCGTCAGCCCAT
>CAWADI010000021.1:0-62500 GCA_963780765.1 uncultured Alphaproteobacteria bacterium
CGGCATCGCCAGAGAGATCGGCGACACGTCAGCCGACGAGGGCCCCATTCCAGATCCTCACGGCGGGTATCCCGTGGTAGTCGCTGAGCACGCTCAAGGTACCCGTATCCAGCAGGAAGTGCTGCCCCGCGACGGCGGGCAGTCCGAGCCAGCGCGCCGCGAGTACGCGCAGCACATGTCCATGCGCGAACAGGGCGACGTCACCCGATACCGCACGCGCACGGGCGATCACCCGATCCGCCCGGGCACCTACTTGCACCGGCGCCTCGCCGCCCGGGCAGCCGTCCCGAAAAATCAGCCAGCCCGGCGCCTTCTCACGGATCTGCCTGGGCGTCAGTCCCTCGTATTCGCCGTAGTTCCACTCGATGAGGTCGGAATCAATTACAGCCACGTCGCCGAGGCCCGCCAGTTCGCAGGTGTCCCGTGCCCGCTGCAACGGGCTGACGAGAACGAGCGCGAATGCCTCCCTGGCCAGTACCGGTTGCATCAGCCCTGCAAGTCGACGGCCGTTGTCGGTCAATGGGATGTCTGTCGTGCCCGTGTGCTGGCCGCTCAGGCTCCATGAGGTCTCTCCGTGTCTGATCGCGAACACGTTCACGCATGCCTCCCGCCGGCTCAGACGTTGTCGGCCTCCGTCGAACGGACCCCTCCGGTCGCCGCAGCCTCCCCCCACTTCCAGCCCATGATCTCAAGCATGTCGTCACCGTACAGGGCGATGTATTCCTTGTGTTCGATGAGCTTGTCGCAGGCAAAGACGATGGGCTTGTCGGTGGTAAACAGTGTGTCGAAATCGTGATCCGTATGTTCCCTCGAGATAGGCGTTCGCAACCAGACCGGGCCCGCCATGCCCGGGACCGGTGATGTAGATCATGTTCAGGTCGTGTTGCTTGATCACCCGGTTCAGGTGAACGTAGAGGAAGTTCAAACCTGGTGTGGTTCCACAGTGGCCCAAGAGCCTGGGTTTGATGTGTTCCTTGGTGAGGGGCTTCTTGAGCAATGGGTTGTCGTAGAGATAGATCTGGCCGACCGATAGATAGTTGGCCGCGCGGCAATACGCGTCCATGAGTGCCAGCTCTTTCTCCGACAGCACACTTGCCATGATCGCCTCCTCTGACCCCTGCGTCATTGGGTTGCCCAGCGCACGTCGTGCCCTGTCTGGGTGCCGGGCCGATCGTACCCATCAGTCATCGTCCCACCCGCGACGATCCGACGGACTGCCGGCGCCGGGCGACCTCGACTCCATCTCATCCGTGTACGTCCCAAGACTGGCCGCCCCGTTGCAGCGGGTGCGGTGATAGAGAGCCTGTTGGCCCGCCTTCAGGTTCTCGTCCCGCCCATGCCACGCTTCCAGCGCGGAATCCTGGAGCGCGCGCCCGTACGAAAAACTGATATTCCAAGGTTTGGTCTCGGGCAGCTGGTTGATTGCGTTCAGGTGGGCGGTGGCCACCTGGTCGTTCTGGCCGCCCGACAGGAACACGATGCCGGGCACCGCTGCGGGCACATGCCGACGAAGACAGCGGAGGGTGGCGGTCGCGACTTCCTGCACCGAGGCCGCACGTGGGCACTCCCTCCCTGTAGTGACCATGTTGGGCTTGAGCAGGATGCGCTCCAGCGGAACGCCTTGCTCGAAGAGGGCATCAAACACGGCGTGGAGGACTTTGCCGGTGACCTCCTCGCAGCGCTCGATGGCGTGCGATCCGTCCATGAGCACTTCCGGCTCGACAATCGGCACGAGGTGCTGTTCCTGACAGAGTATGGCGTATCGTGCGAGGGCGTGTGCATTCGCGCTCACGCACGCCAGGCTCGGCAGGTCATTAGTAATGCGGATGACCGCCCGCCACTTCGCGAATCGGGCACCCATGCCGTGATACTCCGAGAGGCGCTCCCGAAGTCCGTCGAGCCCCTCAGTCACTCTCTCGTCGGGACGGCCGGCGAGAGGCTTCGCGCCGGTATCAACCTTGATACCGGGAAGGATGCCCTGGCTCGAGAGGAGTTGAACTAGCGGCGTTCCGCCGGAACTCTTCTGCCGGATGGTTTCATCGTGCATGATGACACCGCTGATGAACTCGGCAGCGCCTGTCGCCGTGAACAGCATTTCGCGGTACGTGCGCCGACTCTGCTCGGTGGACCGTATCCCGAGGGTGTCGAACCGCTTGGTCAACGTAGGAACGGTCTCGTCTGCCGCGAGGATGCCCTTGCCGTGGGCGACCAGGCTCCCCGCCATGCTCTCCAGATCGTGGCTCATCGTCCGGAGCCTCCCGGTTTGGTTGCCGTCGTACGACCTCTTATCCCGGGCCGCCGCCGGTGGGAGAAAATCTCACGAATTATCGGTCGTGAGATCAGTTGGGTCAATCGGCTCCGAATTTTGACCCCCATTCTGGTGCCCTCGGGGCGGGCACTTCTCCGTTGCGCGCAAGAGCAGCGCATCCCGGAGTACCGACGGTGAGCCCCTGATACGGGCTCAGGCGCACGTTGTGCAAGCCGCCAAGTAAGTCATCGAAACCTTCCGTTGGCTGTCACTTTCGTGCAATCTGCGTGATTGATGTATGCATACCTGCGGGCACCGCCAAGAGGCTGCTGAGCTTCCTTTTCGTCAGGGCACGGAGCAAGGTTCGTTCCGGCGGGTCATGAAGCCCGGTGGGCCCTTCAGGCGGAATCGCTCTGCCCAGGACATGAAATACCCCCAAAATGCGAGCGACTCCCGCTGTGTCGCTCTCTCTGGCCTTTTGGGGTGGCTGTGGGGAGTTGCCTGGGCTATTTTCGCCAGCAAGTTGAAAGGCGGTGGCAGGCTCAGCATTTGCCTTCTTGTTCGGCGCCATCCTGCCGCCGTTGGTGTTTGTCGCGGTGGTGGCGCCAATTAAGGACATCGACACCAGCATATTGATGAACCCGCGCGTCTTGGCCTTCGCACTGTTGGTCAACAGCGTGTGCGGCTGGGCGCCGAGCTGTTCCTGCGCCTCGGCCGCCGACTGGTGCTGTGAGGGAGCACTCCGAGGCGACTTCGGTTGGCAGCCTCGATACGCAGCTCTTTGATCTTCGTCTCGTCGAGCATCACCCTGAGCAGGTCCTCCGGCGCCTAGCGCGCGCTGTGCATTTCTTGGCTGACACCGCCCTTTGTCGGGTGGTGTTTTTAATGCCCTCGCCCTGCGCGCGTATTTGATTGAGTGTGCGTGAAAAACACCCCGAATTTGCGCCAGATCAACGCATCGATCGATTGCAAGGCATAGCCTGACCGACAGAAGTCGAGATCGGTCTCAATACCCGTACGTGAGTTGGATCGTGGATGATCCTTTCCTGAACGATCTTGCGCTCGGCGTTCTGCCCTTCGTCGTGGTGGTGCTTTTTTTGGGGCATCATCGCCATCACGACATTCCCATACACGACATTCCTTACGTCATCGCAAAGTCGCGCAATTTGGCGCATTCTGCTGCGTATGCGAAGTTGGCAGAACTACATCTTGGAGCGCAGCCGGCCGCAGGCGGGTTGAGCACAACCAGATCTAATGGGAGAACTGCTGTGGCAAAACTGTCATCGAAAGAACCGGACACGACGGGCGCCGTGGAAAAGCCACTGGCCAAGAACGAGCTGGATTTGATGCACGCCTTCTGGCGGGCATGCAACTACCTGTCGGTGGGGATGATCTACCTGAAGGACAACCCCTTGCTGAAAGAGCCGTTGAACACGGAGCACGTGAAGCACCGGCTCCTTGGCCACTGGGGGGCCAGCCCGGCGCTGTCTTTCGTGTGGGTGCACCTGAACCGCCTGATCGTCAAGCACGACCTCGACATGATTTTCGTGGCCGGACCGGGCCACGGCGCGCCGGGCGTGCTGGGGCCGGCGTATCTCGAAGGGACGTACTCCGAGATCTACCCGGACAAGAGCCAGGACGCGGAAGGGATGCAGAAGTTCTTCAAGCAGTTCTCCTTCCCGGGCCACATCGGCAGCCACGTCACGCCAGAAACGCCAGGCTCGATACACGAAGGCGGCGAGCTTGGCTACAGTCTCTCGCATGCTTACGGCATGGCGCTCGACAACCCCGATCTGATCGTCGCCTGCGTCGTGGGTGACGGCGAGGCCGAGACCGGGCCGCTCGCCACCGCATGGCATTCGAACAAGTTCCTCAACCCCGTCCGCGATGGCGCCGTGCTGCCGATTCTGAATCTCAACGGCTACAAGATCGCGAATCCCACGATCCTTGCGCGTATCAGCCACGAGGAGCTCGAAGCGCTGTTCATCGGCTACGGCTACACGCCGTATTTCGTGGAAGGAAGCGATCCGGCTGTGATGCATCAGAAGATGGCCGCCACGCTGGAGCGGGCCATCGGCGAGATTCGTGCGCAGCAGAAGGCCGCGCGCGAGTCGAACACTCCGGACCGTCCGCGCTGGCCCATGATCGTGCTGCGCTCCCCGAAGGGGTGGACCGGGCCGAAGGAGATCAAGGGACACAAGGTCGAAGGGTTCTGGCGCTCGCATCAGGTGCCGTTCTCCGACGTGCGGAACAATCCAGCGAATCTGAAGCTCCTCGAAGACTGGCTGCGCAGCTACAAGCCGGAAGAGCTGTTCGACGCGAACGGCAGGCTCGTGCCCGAGCTGCGGGCCCTGGCGCCGCGCGGGACGCGGCGTATGAGCGCCAACCCGCATGCCAACGGTGGGCTGCTACGCAAAGACCTCAAGCTGCCTGACTTCCGCAAGTACGCGGTCGAGGTCCCCTCCCGGGGCACGACGATGTCCGAGAACACGAAGCCTCTGGGCGAGTACCTTCGCGACGTCATGAAGAACAATCCGACCAGCTTTCGCGTCTTCGGCCCGGACGAGACGGCTTCCAACCGGCTGCAGGCCGTCTACGAAGTGAGCAAGAAGACCTGGATGGCGGACATGCTGCCCGAGGATGCCGACGGCGGCGAGCTCGCGCGCGATGGGCGCGTCATGGAGATGCTCTCGGAGCACACGCTGGTCGGCTGGCTGGAGGGTTATCTGCTCACCGGGCGCCACGGGTTCTTCCACACGTACGAGGCCTTTGCGCACGTCATCGATTCGATGTTCAACCAGCACGCCAAGTGGCTGGACATCTGCAAGAACCACGTGCCCTGGCGCGCCTCGGTCGCATCCCAGAACATCCTGCTGTCGTCGACGGTCTGGCGGCAGGACCACAACGGGTTCTCTCATCAGGATCCGGGGTTCATCGATTTGGTGACGAACAAGGGTCCGTCCGTCACGCGTGTCTACCTGCCGCCCGATGCCAACACGCTGCTGTCGGTTGCCGACCATTGCCTTTGCAGCACCGACTACATCAATGTGATCGTTGCCGATAAACAGAAGCACCTGCAGTTCACCACCATGGCCGAGGCGATCGCTCACTGCACCAAGGGCCTTGGCATCTGGGCGCGGGCGAGCACGGATGCGGGCGAGGAACCGGATGTGGTGCTGGCATGCTGCGGCGACGTGGCGACCATGGAGGCGTTGGCGGCAGCCGCCATCCTGCGCGAAGGGGCGCCGGATCTGAAGCTCCGCTTCGTCAATGTGGTGGATCTGTTCAGGCTGCAGCCGGCGTCCGAGCATCCTCACGGATCGACCGAGCGCGAGTTCGACAGCCTGTTCACTACGGACAAGCCGATCATTTTCAACTTCCACGGCTATCCCTGGCTGATCCACAAGCTTTCGTACCGTTTCAAGGGGCACGCGAACCTGCACGTGCGGGGCTACAAGGAAAAAGGGAACATCAATACTCCGCTCGAGCTCGCGATGCTGAACGAGACGTCCCGCTTCAACCTCGTCATCGACGTCATCGATTGGGTGCCCAAGCTGCGCACGAAGGCTGCACATCTGAAGGAAGAGATGAGGAACGCGATCATCGACAACCTGAACTACGCGCACGAGCACGGCACCGACCGGCCTGAGATCGTCAACTGGACCTGGCCGTATTGAGGGTCAGGCCTGGGTCAGGCCCTCCTCCTGACCCCTGCCGGAGCAAGAACGATGAGCACCCCCAATGTCACCGTGCACAGCGTGGAGAGGGATGCCAAACTGCTGAACAAGACACTCGACCAACTGTGCGTCAACACCATCCGCACGCTGTCGATGGATGCGGTGCAAGAGGCGAACTCCGGCCATCCGGGTACACCAATGGCACTGGCGCCGGTGGTCTATTGTCTGTGGCAGCGCTTCCTGCGCTTCGCCCCCAGTCAACCGATGTGGCCCAACCGCGATCGCTTCGTGCTGTCGGTCGGCCACGCGTCCATGCTGCTCTACAGCCTGCTGCACCTGACGGGCGTGGAGGCGGTCAACCCCAAGTACGAAACGCTCGGGCGCCCGTCGGTCACGCTCGACGACATCAAGCAGTTCCGGCAACTGGACAGCCGATGCCCCGGCCACCCGGAATACGGCTGGACGGCCGGCGTCGAGACCACCACGGGGCCGTTGGGACAGGGCGTGGCGACGAGCGTCGGCATGGCCATCGCCGAACGCTGGCTGGCCAGCTACTTCAATCGTCCGGGATTCGACCTCTTCGATTACGACGTCTATGCGCTCTGCGGCGACGGCTGCATGATGGAGGGGATTTCCGGCGAGGCGGCCTCGCTGGCCGGGCATCTTGGGCTCGGCAATCTCTGCTGGATCTACGACAACAACCACATCACGATCGAGGGGAACACCGGGCTGGCGTACAGCGATGACGTCGCCACGCGCTTTCTCGGCTACGGCTGGAACGTCACGCGCGTGGGGGATGCCAACGACCTGGAGATGCTCGAGCGCGCGTTCAGCACGTTCAAGAAGACGACCGATCGCCCGACCCTCATCATCGTCGATAGCCACATCGCCTACGGCGCCCCGAACAAACAGGATACGAGCGCGGCGCATGGAGAACCGCTGGGCACGGAGGAAATCAAGGCGGCCAAGCGCCACTACGGCTGGCCGGAAGATGCGGCGTTCCTCGTCCCCGACGGGGTGCGAGAGCATTTCCAGTCGGGCATGGGCGCGCGCGGCGAGGCCCTGCAGCGGGCTTGGTTTGCCGGGTTCGATCAATACAGGCGCCAGTATCCCGATCTCGCCGACCAGGGATACCGCATGGTGCGCCGCGAGCTGCCGGACGGCTGGGACACAGGATTGCCGGTGTTTCCCGCAGACCGCAAGGGCGCCGCAACTCGAGATGCGTCGGGCCAGGCGCTGAACGTCGTCGCGAGAAACGTGCCCTGGCTGCTCGGCGGTTCGGCGGATCTCGGGCCCTCGTGCAAGACACGCCTGACGTTCGATGGCGCCGGGGACTTCGGCGCGGAGACTCCTGCCGGGCGGAATCTCCACTTTGGTGTCCGGGAGCACGCCATGGGCGCCGTCCTCAATGGTCTGTCCCTGTCGAGCCTTCGGCCATTCGGATCCGGGTTCCTGATTTTCAGCGACTACGGCCGTCCGGCGATCCGCTTGAGCGCACTGATGGAAATTCCGGTGATCCACATCTTCACGCATGATTCGATCGGAGTCGGGGAAGATGGGCCGACGCACCAGCCTGTGGAACACCTCGCGTCCCTGCGCGCCATCCCCGGCTTGATCACACTGCGGCCCGCCGATGCCAACGAGGCCGTCGAAGCCTGGCGAGTGATCGCGCAGCTCCGCCATAGGCCGGTGGCTTTGATCTTGACGCGGCAGGCAGTCCCGACGCTGGACCGCACGAAGTACGCATCCGCAGAGGGCGTGCAGCGCGGCGCGTACGTCCTCACGACCGACGACGGCAAACCCGACGTCCTGTTGCTCGCAACCGGCAGCGAAGTCTCGCTCTGTATCGAGGCCCATGAACGGCTCGAGGGCGAGGGGATCAAGGCCCGCGTGGTGAGCATGCCGTCGTGGGAGATTTTCGAGCGCTACAGTCGCCTTCATCCGGGGTATCGCGAACAGGTGCTGCCGGAATCGGTAGCGGCGCGGGTTTCGGTGGAGAAGGCGTCCACGCTCGGCTGGGCACGATATGTCGGCACGGGCGGACACAGTATCGGCATGCAGACGTTCGGCGCATCGGCGCCGCTCGCCCAATTGCAGAAGAAGTTCGGCTTCACGCCGGAGAACATCGTCGTGGCGGCCAAACAGCAAATCGCGCGAGCGAGGTGAATCATGCGGGTCGCCATTGGTTCCGATCATGCCGGATTCGAGCTCAAGGAGACGCTGAAAGCCTCGTTGATCGAGGAGCATCACGAAATCCTTGATGTTGGCACTCACAGCACGGATCCCGTTGACTATCCCGACTACGCCGAAGCCATCGGCACAACCCTGCGCGAAGCCAGAGCCGACCGCGGCATCGTTGTTTGCGGCAGCGGCGTTGGCGCGTCGATGGCCGCGAATAGGGTTCCTGGCGTCCGCGCGGGCTTGTGTCATGACACCTACTCGGCCCACCAGGGTGTGGAGCACGACGACATGAACGTCCTGGTGCTTGGCGGTCGTGTCGTCGGCATCGAGCTCGCCCGGGAGCTCGCTCGTGCGTTTCTCAACGCGCGCTTCACCGGCGAGGGGCGCCACGTGCGCCGAGTCGCGAAGATGACGGCGCTGGAGAACCGGTTGCGGGCGTTGCAGATCTTTGGCCAATCGGTGTGGCTCGATTACATACGCCGCAGCTTGATCACCAGCGGTGAGCTCGGTCGCCTGATCGGCGAAGATGGCCTCCGGGGCGTGACCTCCAATCCGGCGATCTTCGAAAAAGCCGTCTCCGGGAGCTCTGATTACAAGGAGATTCTCGAGGCATCGGACGCGCGCGGGCTCGACGCGAAGACGCTTTATGAGAGGCTCGCGGTTCGTGATGTTCAGGACGCCGCTGACGTGCTGCGTCCAGTGTACGAGGAGACTGCGAAGCGTGACGGATACGTCAGTCTCGAGGTCTCGCCGCTCCTTGCCGACGACACGACCGGGACGCTCGATGAAGCGCGGCGCTTATGGCAAGCAGTGAGGCGGGACAACCTGATGATCAAAGTCCCGGCGACTCCGCCAGGCATTCCAGCTATCCGCCAACTCATCAGCGAGGGCATCAATGTCAATGTGACGCTGCTGTTTGCGCAGGATACGTACGAACAGGTGGCGGACGCGTACATGTCTGGGCTGGAGGCGTTTGTCGCCGGCGGCGGTGACCCGCCACGGGTGGCCAGCGTGGCCAGTTTCTTCATCAGCCGGATCGATACTGCGATCGATGCGATCGTTGCAGAACGGTTGCAGGCCTCGACGAATGCGAGGGAGCAGAGCCTTTTGCGCGCCCTGACCGGCAAGGTGGCGATCGCCAACGCCAAGCTGACCTATCAGCGGTACGGGGAGCTCGTCAGCAGCCGGCGGTGGCAGGCGCTCGCGGGCCAGGGCGCACAAACGCAGCGCTTGCTGTGGGCCAGCACCGGCACAAAGAATCCCAACTATCGCGACGTCGTCTACATCGAAGAGCTCGTCGGCCCCGATACCGTCAACACGATCCCGCCCGCAACGTTTGACGCGTTCCGCGATCACGGACGGCTGCGCGCAAGCCTCGGGGAAGATGTGGAGTCCGCCTGCGACACGATGGCGACGCTCGCGGAGGTCGGAATCTCGATGAAAGAGGTGACCGACAAGCTGCTCGCCGAAGGGGTGCAGCTATTCGCTGATGCGTTCGCAAAGCTGTTGAAGGCGGTGGAAAAGCAGAGCCAGCAGGCTGGGGCGGGAAGACTCAATCGCCTGACTTACAGGCTATCCGAGGAACTGACCGCTGCGGTGAAAGGGTCGTTGGCGGAGTGGCGCGCGCAGGGCAAGGTCAGAAGGCTCTGGGGCCGGGATGCGTCGCTCTGGAGCGGCAGGGATGAAGCGGAGTGGCTTGGCTGGCTCGGCATCACAAACGACCAACTGGCCCACATCCAGCGCCTGGCCGGCATCACAGAAGCCGCCAGAAATGCCGGCTTCTCCCACGTCCTCTTGCTGGGCATGGGGGGATCGAGCCTCGGTCCTGAAGTAATCAGGACGACGTTCGGCACGATTGACGGGTTCCCGGTGCTTCACGTGCTCGATTCGACCGATCCGGCCCAGGTCAAAGCCTTCGAGCACAAGGTCGATCTGAAGAACACGCTCGTCATCGTCTCCAGCAAGTCGGGCTCGACGCTCGAGCCCAACGTGTTCAAGGAGTACTTCTTCGACCGCATCGAGCAGCTCGTCGGCAAGAAGGAAGCCGGCCGTCGCTTCATTGCCATCACCGATCCAGGCTCCAAGATGCAGCAGGTTGCCGAAGGCGATGGCTTTCGACACGTCTTCTTCGGCTGGCCGAACATCGGAGGGCGCTACTCGGTGCTCTCCGATTTCGGCCTGGTCCCGGCGGCCATCATCGGAGTGGATGTGGCGAGGTTCCTGGACCGGACCGAGGAGATGGTGTGTGCCTGCATGCCGTCCGTTCCCGTTGAGGAGAATCCCGGTGTCGTGCTTGGCACCATCCTCGGCGTAGCCGCACGCCAGTTCGGCCGCGACAAGATGACGATCGTGGCTTCGCCGGCGATTTACGATCTCGGCGCCTGGTTGGAGCAGCTGGTTGCGGAGTCCACCGGGAAGGAAGGCAAGGGAGTGATTCCGATCGATCGCGAAGCGCTCGGCAAGCCTGATGTCTACGGTCGCGATCGCATATTTGTCTATCTGAGATTGCTGTCGGCACCGGACGCGGCGCAGGACGCATCCGTGGACGAGCTGGAACGCGCTGGTCACCCGGTGGTGCGCATAGCGGTGGACGATCCGTACGACTTGGGAGAGGAATTCTTCCGATGGGAGTTCGCCACTGCAGTGGCGGGTTCCATACTCGGCATTCACCCGTTCGATCAGCCGGACGTCGAAGCCAGCAAGATCGCGACGCGAAAGTTAACCACCGAGTACGAAAAGCGCGGGGCGTTGCCCGCAGAGGCGCCGATCTTCACCGGGGACGGGATCGAGCTCTTCGCGGACGAGAAAAATGCAGCGGTGCTGGCGAGAATGGTGAACGGCGCCCCGACGCTGGCGAGGTACCTCGCGGCGCATCTCAACCGGATCGGTGAGGGAGACTACTTTGCGCTGCTCGCCTACATCACAATGAACGACGCGCACGAGGGCGTGTTGCAGACAATGCGCCAGGGCGTCCGCGATACCAAGCGCGTCGCGACGTGCCTCGAATTTGGACCGCGGTTCCTGCACTCAACCGGACAGGCCTATAAGGGTGGCCCCAACACGGGCGTATTCCTGCAGATTACGTGCGATGACGCCGTCGATGTGCCCGTGCCGGGACGAAAATATACGTTTGGTGTGGTCAAGGCGGCCCAGGCACGAGGGGATTTTGAAGTTCTGGTGGAGCGCAACCGCCGTGCGCTCCGCGCCCATCTTGGCGCGGACGTCGCCGCCCATCTGGGCACCTTGCAGACTGCATTCCTAGCGGCACTGCGGTCGTGAGCGACAAAGCCCCGGGGCGGCGCGAGTGGAGACGGTCGCTCAACGAGGAGGATCGCCATGGTTCACCCTTCTGTGCAGTCCGCGGCCAATGGCTGGCGCCGTGGGACTGTAGCCAACGCCTCGCCTCCGAACGTCTGCTTGCTGTCGAACGGTAGTTATAGCGTGGTGCTGACGCAGGCCGGGAGCGGATACAGCATCCGCGATGGGCTGGATGTGACGCGTTGGCGCGAGGACGCGACTAGCGACTGCTGGGGGCAGTACTGCTACATCCGTGACCTCGAGGGCGGCCGCGCATGGTCGGCCGGTCGACAGCCGCTCGGCGGAGACGCCGACGAATACGAGGCGATCCTCGGGTCGGATCGGGCTGTCTTCCTGCGCCGCGATGCGGACATCGAGACGCGCTACGAGGTCGCGGTCGCAGCCGACGCGGACGCCGAGGTCCGGCGGATCACGTTGACCAACCACGGCGCCCCGTCCCGCACGCTGGAGGTAACCAGCTACGCCGAGGTGGCCCTCAACCATCGCCGCGCCGACCAGGCTCATCCGGCCTTCGCCAAGCTCTTTCTGGAGACCGAATACCTGCCCGCCCCCCCGGCCCTGCTGTGCCGCCGCCGGCCTCGCTCCCGAGATCAGAAGCCGATCTGGGCCCTGCACGTCCTGGCCGGCCCGGAGGGCGCGGGCACCCCGGTCGGAGGGATCGAGTACGAGACCGACCGGGCCAGATTCCTGGGCCGGGGCCGCTCACCGGCTCGCCCTGCTGCACTGGATTCCGGAGTGGCACTATCGGGGACCGTCGGGTCGGTCCTCGACCCTGTTCTCAGCCTGCGCCGTCGGGTCCGGCTCGCCCCGGGCACATCCGCCGTCCTTGCCTTCGGCACTGCAGCGGTCACCGACCGCGATGAGGCGGTGGCCCTGGCCCTGCGGTTCAGCGACCTGGCCGAAGTAGCCCGCACGTTTGAACAGGCGAGGATCCACGACCGGGTGACCCTGGCCGCGCTCGGCATCACACCCGAGGACGCCGCTTTGTTCCAGCGGCTGGCCGCTCACGTGCTCTTCACCGGACCGGCGCTCCGGTCGCGAGAGTCCGTCATGGGAAACCGGCTCGGCCAGTCGGGCCTGTGGCCGCAAGCCATCTCAGGAGACCTGCCGATCGTGCTGGCGCGGCTCGCGGGTCCCAACGACCTTGACCTGGCCGGCGAACTCCTCCGCGCTCACGCCTACTGGCGTTGCTCCGGGTTAATGGCGGACCTCGTTTTCCTGAACGATGCCGAGTCGGCAGATGAACTGCACTACTGGCTGAAGGAACTGGTGCGTTTGGGACCGACCTCCGAGCTGGCGGACAAGCCAGGCGGCGTGTTCGTGCGAGCCGCGGGAGGGATGGCCCCGGAGGACGTGATGCTTCTTGAGGCGGCGTCGAGCGCGATCCTGCGCGGGGCCGACGGCTTGCTGGCCGCACAGCTCGAGCGGGCGCCTACCCCCGCAACGCTGCCAGCCGACCTGCACGTCACAGCCGCCCGGGCGACGGCGACGGACGGCAAGCCGGCTGCTGCCGACGAGGGGCTGTTGTTCGCCAACGGGTTGGGCGGCTTCACGCCTGACGGTCGAGAGTACGTCCTGACCCTGCGCGGTCGCGAGCGGCCGCCGGCTCCGTGGAGCAACGTCCTCGCCAACCCTGGCTTCGGCTGCCTGATTACTGAAGCCGGTGCCGGCTACACCTGGGCGGGCAACGCCCAGATGAACCGCCTGACCCCGTGGAGCAACGACCCGGTCGCCGACCCGCCCGGCGAGGCCCTCTATCTCCGCGACGAGGAGACCGGGGAGTTCTGGTCACCCGCGCCGGGCCCCTGCGGCGGCGAGGCGACGACAGTCGTCCATCACGGCCAGGGCTACACCCGCTTCAACAGGACCAGCCACGGGTTGGATCAAGACCTCCTCGTCTTCGTCCCCGCTGCCGACCCGGTCAAGCTGTTTCGCCTGCGGGTCGGCAACCCCGGCGATCGGCCACGACGGCTGTCCGCGACCTTCTACGCCGAGTGGGTGCTGGGCGCGCTCCGCGAGCAGGCCCCGCTGCATGTACTGTGTACTCTCGACCCGGAGAGCGGCGCCCTCTTCGCCCGAAACGCGTGGGCGGGTGATTTCGCCGGGCGGGTCGCTTTCGCCGACGTGGGGCGCCGCCCGCGCTCGTTCACCACCGACCGGACCGAGTTCCTGGGGCGCAACGGCACGCCGGAAGCGCCCGCCGCCCTCGGCCGGGCACGGCTCGCCGATCGGGCGGGCGAGCTGTGCGACCCCTGCGCCGCGCTGATGACCGGGCTGGAGCTACCGCCGGGCGGGGAAGCCGACGTCGTCTTCTTGCTCGGTCAAGCGGAGAGCGAGGAAGAGGCGCGCCGGCTCGTGCGGACCTACGCCGAGGCCGGCCGTGAACAGCGGGCGCTCGAGGAAATCCAGGCAGGATGGGACCGCGTCCTCGGCGCCGTCCAGGTCCACACCCCCGACCCCGCGCTGGACCTGATGCTCAATCGGTGGCTGATCTATCAGGTGCTTGCGTGCCGAGTGTGGGCGCGGTCAGGGTTCTACCAGTCGGGCGGGGCATTCGGCTTCCGCGACCAGTTGCAGGACGCGATGGCTCTTGTCTACGGCGCCGAGGAGGAGGCGCGGGCGCAGATCCTGCGGGCAGCCGCCCGACAGTTCGAAGAGGGTGACGTGCAGCACTGGTGGCACCCGCCCGCCGGCCGCGGCGTCCGCACCCGGATCACCGATGATCTCTACTTCCTGCCTCTCGTCACCTGCCACTACGTCGGCACCACCGGCGACGTGGCTCTGCTGGACGAGCAGGTGCCGTTCTTGCGGGCGCCGGTCCTGAAGCCCGAGCAGGAAGAGGAGTACGGCCTCCCCGAGGTGAGCGATGTTAGCGGGACCGTCTACGAGCACTGCGTGCGAGCGCTGGAGTACGGCCTGAGGCTCGGGCCGCACGGCCTGCCGCTGATGGGGACCGGCGACTGGAACGACGGCATGAACCAGGTTGGGGCCGGCGGCCAGGGCGAAAGCGTCTGGAACGGCTGGTTCATGCTGGCCACCCTGCGCGAGTTCGCCAGCCTCGCCGAGCAGCGCACGGACACCGCGCGGGCGGCCTGGTGCCGCGAGCGAGCCGAGGCGCTGCGGGGAGCATTGGAGGAACACGCGTGGGACGGCGGCTGGTACCGTCGGGCGTACTTCGACGATGGCACTCCACTCGGCTCGGCGCAGAACGACGAGTGCCGGATCGATTCGATCGCCCAGACGTGGGCGGTGATCTCCGGCGCCGGCGATCCGGAGCGGGCCCGCCAGGCGATGGCGGCGGTCGAGGATCATCTGGTACGCGATGCGGACCAGATGATCCTGTTGTTCGCGCCACCGTTCGATCGCGGCTCGCTCGAGCCCGGCTACATCAAGGGATACGTGCCAGGTATCCGCGAAAACGGCGGGCAGTACACTCACGCAGCCACCTGGGTTGTGCTGGCGACGGCCCTGCTGGGCCGGGGCGACCGGGCGCTGGAGTTGTTCGCTCTGCTCAACCCGGTCCACCATGCCGCCACAGCCGAAGGCGTCGCTCGCTACATGGTTGAGCCCTACGTGATGGCTGCGGACGTCTACGGGGCGCCGCCGCATACCGGCCGCGGCGGGTGGACCTGGTACACCGGATCAGCCAGCTGGTTGTACCGTGTCGGCCTGGAGACAATCCTCGGCTTCCATCGGCGGGGTGACCGATTGAGGATCGAGCCCTGCGTCGCGAGGGACTGGCCTCGCTATGAGATCACCTACCGACACGGCTCGGCGACTTACCACATCGAGGTGGAGAACGCGGCCGGCACCGGCCGAGGGGTCCGGGCCGTCCACGTGGACGCGCAGGCCGTGCCCGATGGCGAGATCCCATTGCGAAACGACGGGAAAACTCACACGGTTCGGGTCGAGCTGGGCTGACCAACCGCCGAGCGAGCGAACAGGAAGAAACGATGGGCGACCAGCTACAGGCAGAGGAGCACCTGGACCGGCTGCCGACGGACCAGGAACTCCGCCGGCTGCAGCGGACCACAGTCCTGTACTACCTGCACGAGACCAACCCGGACAACGAGCTGGTCCGTGACAAGACCGACCCGGCTGCGCCATGCAGCATCGCCGCTGTCGGCCTGGCCCTGGCGACGATCCCGGCGACGGTCAAGCGCGGCGTAATCATCCGCAAGTTCGCAGCGAAGATCGCCCGCCGCCAACTCCGTAGCCTCTTCGACCTCCCGCAGGGGCCGGGGCCTGACACCGCCGGGCACAAGGGCTTCTTCTACCACTTCCTCGACATCGACACGGGCCGTCGCGTCTGGAACTGCGAGCTGTCCACGCTCGACTCGGCCTTCCTGCTCGCGGGCGCGCTAACCTGCGCCACCTACTTCGACGGCGACACGGAGGACGAGGACGAGGTCCGCCGTCTGGCCGACGCGCTCTACTGCCGGGCCGACTGGGACTGGGCGCGCAACGGGGGCCCGACACTCACGCACGGCTGGAAGCCCGAGACCGGCTTCCTGCCGTATCGCTACGAGGGGTATGACGAGGGGCTCTTGCTGTACCTCCTCGCCCTCGGCTCGCCAACTCACCCACTTCCGCCGGAGAGCTACGCTGCTTACTGCGCCACCTACCAGTGGAAGGAGATCTATGGCCGCGAGCTGCTCTACTCCGGACCGCTGTTCACCCACCAACTTTCGCACCTGTGGGTCGATTTCCGCGGCATTCGCGACGCTTTCATGCGCCAGCGCGGCAGCGACTACTTCGAAAACAGCCGGCAAGCGACGTTTGTGCAGCAGGAGTATGCCGTGCGGAACCCGCTGGAGTTCGAGGGCTACGGAGAGCACTGTTGGGGGTTCACCGCCTGTGACGGCCCGGGCTGGATCAAGCGCGCCGTAAACGGAGTCGAGCGTGAGTTTTACGGCTACATCGCCCGCGGCGCCCCGTTCGGCCCCGACGACGGCACCGTCGCTCCGTGGGTTGTGGTCGCTTCGCTGCCGTTCGCGCCGGAAATCGTCATCCCGACCCTCCGCCAGTTCGCGAGGATGAACCTCGGAATGACCGCCCCCTATGGGTTCAAGCCGTCGTTCAACCAGACTTTCAAGGTGGAAGACAGCGTGACCGGCTGGTGGGTCACCCCTCACCACTTCGGCATCGACCAGGGGCCGGTAGTGCTGATGACCGAGAACTACCGCTCCGGCCTGATCTGGGACATCATGCGCCGCTGCCCAGCCGTGATCGCGGGGCTGCGGCGAGCCGGGTTCACCGGTGGATGGCTGTGAGGGCTGCCCGGCCAACCGCAGAAGCTCCGCTCCGTCGGAGCGCCGATCATGCGCGCTGGGCCCGCGTGGTCAGAGCTTGTTGGTGACCCGACGAAGGCACGACTAAAGCTCGGCTGGCGGTACAAGACGATCTTCGACGAACTTGTCGCGGAGATGGTTAACGCCGATCTTAAGACCGTCGCACAGGAAACATAGCGCCGCGACCGTGCGGCAGGTGTGATCGACAGTGCGGCGGAGAAGGAGCTGCTCGCCGACCCCTAAATTGAAGATGTCCGGACGGCCGAACCTGGCGATCGCATCTTCGAGCGCGGCCATGCAGAACTCACGTCCATGGTGTTCGACAATCGCCAACTCAGGACCTTGCGGCTCGCCCAGTCCATCACCGCGACGAGATAGAGAAAGCCGCGTTTCATCGGGATGTAGGTGACATCGGCACACCACACCCGGTTGGGCCGATCGATCGACGAGGTCCCTGAGAAGGTAGGGATAAATCCGGTGCTCCGGGCAGGGTTTGCTGGTGTGCGGCTTCTGGAAGATGGGCACGAGCCCCATCTTGTCCATCAGCCGCCGGATCCGCTTGCGGCCCACACAGTAGCCCTGGCGGCGCAGATGCCGCGCCATCTGGCGCGCTCCTAGAACGGGCACTCCAGGAACGTCTCGTCGATCAGCCGCATCAGCGTGAGGTTCAACTCACTCTCACCACAGGGCTGCCGGTAGAAAGATGACCGCGCGATCGACAGAAGCTCGCATTGCCGCGCGATGGAGAGCCGGGGATGGTTCGTCTCGACCATGGTCTTCCTCCGCTCGTGGCTCAGCGACCGGAGGCCTTGGACGAAAAATCGCGCTCGATCACCAGTTGCCCGATCTTGGCGTGAAGCTCCTTCAGCTCGCCTTCGCGAACATGATCGCGCTCGGCCGCGCCATCGGCGAACGTCCCGCCATGCCCTCGACCGCCTGCCGCTTCAGGCGGCGATCACGTTCGGATGAATGCCGTGCCGCGCCGCGAGCTCCGAGGCTGTCTGCTCGCCGCGGATCGCCTCGAGTGCAACCTTCGCCTTGAACTCAGCCGAAAACCGTCGTCTCTTCGTCATCGTGGATCACTAAATCAAGCTTCGCCTGCGGGGAGAATTTTTTTGCGCGAGTTGGCTGGTGCGATCAAAAGTTTTCTGTGCCAGCACCACCGCGGCTCGCGTGCGTTCAAGCTCGGCTTTGCGTGCCGCAATGACCTCGGCGCGTGTGCCGGCATTGATGTTTGCCATTTCAGCCTCGGCCACGACCTTGGCGGCCACTGCCTGTTTCAGTTTGGCCAGCGTTTCGGGATTGTCGATCCGCACCAGGACAGCGCCGGCCGCAACATTCTGCCCGCGTTCGACCAGAATTTCTGCAACGCGGCCATCGACCCGCGCGGCGAGATCCATGCGGGTCGCATCAACTTCGCCCTGCACGAGCAGAGGTTCGGGCCGCACCAGGTACCAGATCGAGAGAACAGCGATCGCTGCGACGACGCAAGCGACGATGATTCTTTGATCGCGTTACCAGGTGTTGGCCTGTCCATTTGGTGTCATCTCCGGGAGGCCAATCGAATGTGTTTTTACGAGTAGACTGTCCCACAATCAACCTCAGCAGGGATCAATTCCATCTTTAACACTCCGCTCGATTTGGGCTAGCCGAAGGGGCGTATTGAGTTCTGCTGATATCCAGCAATTCAGTACCATCGCCTGCGCCCCATTTTGTTGGATACCTCGCGTATTTTCGCCCCCTTAGTCTGGCTATCGCGTTGTGAACGCATCAACCGAGAAGGCAATCAGCTAACCGGCCAACAGAGAAAGTCGGCGGATAATGGCTCTCGGTCGGCATTCTCCGGAATTGAAATCATCCAACTTGATTGCAGAACGAAAAAATCCGCCGATCTCGCGTGCGCCAAGCACCGGCGACGAGCGTCGCGCCTTTTCAGAGAGCCCGGCGATCCTTCAGCTTTTGTCTGCGGCAGAACCTTTCCCGTTCCGCTGCCAAGCGCGTACGCCATCGGTGACGCGTTCGTGGAAACAATGATCTCCCACCGCCGCCCCCACACCACCGAGTTGCATTCGCTCCCGTACTTGATCGCGCACACGGGCGAATGCGACGGTGATGCCCTGGCTCTGCAAATCCTTGATGGCGTTCAGCAGCGCATCGCAGCCGGTCGTGTCGATGAAGTTCACCGAACCTGCATCCAGCAGCACATGCTTCGCCGGTGGGCGGCTCGCGGTCAATGCGGCCCTCAAGCCATCGCCGAGGCGATCAGTGCTTGCAAAGAATAGGTCGCCGCCGGGGCGCCAAATCAGCAACCCGGGGAAGGTAATGGCCTCGGGATGGAGCAGGACATCGCGATAGGCTTCCGTGCCCGGCAGCTGGCCGAGCACCGCATCCTTGGGATGGGTGGCTCGATAGATCAACAGCACGAGGGACAGGACGACGCCAAGGGCGATGCCGTGCAGGACACCCAAGGTCAGCTCGCTGGCGAAGACGATCGTGGCGACAGCAAACTCCCACCGGCTGCGGACGAACAGGTCGCGCAGATAGCCGGGCTTCGAGAGATGCAGCATCGCCGCAATGACGATGGCGCCGAGCGCCGGGTGCGGCATGCCTCGGAACAGCGGGGTCAGGAAAACCAGGGTCAGAAAGCAAAAGACCGCTGCCACGAGATTGGCGAGCTGGGTGCGGGCGCCGGCAGACATGGCCACGGAAGTCTTGGACAGGCTGCCGACGACGAGGAAGCCGCCGAAAAGGCCGCTCAGGATGTTGGCGGGCCCGTGGGCGATCAACTCCTGATTTGGATCGATGTTGCCGCCGCCCTGCAGCGCCGCTGCCTTTGCCCCGCCAAGCGCCTCGGCATAGCCGACGAGCACGATGGCGAGCGCGCCGGGGGCGAGTTCCCGCAGGACTGCGGGGTCGAGGTGAGGCAGGGTGAGGTGGGGCAGGCCGGACGGGAGCTCGCCGACCACGCTGATGCCAACGGATTCACCGCCGAGCAGGCCGACAAGGATCGTGGCCACGACGACAACGACCAGGGCCGCAGGAACGCGGGGCGCCAGATGGCGGAGCAACTGCATTGCGATGAGGCTGAGCAGGCCGGTCAACATCGGAGCAAGAGAAACGTCGGATAGATGCTGCAGCACAAACCAGAGCTTGGTGAAGAAGTTACCGGAGGTGCCGCTGATGCCCAGCAGGTGCGGCACCTGCCCGATGATCGTGACGCAGACCAGGCCTTCGATGAACCCGCGCATCACCGGCGTGGGGATGAAGGCGGCGACCCAACCCAGGCGCAGCGCGCCAAAGAGCAGGAAGAAGGCGCCGATCAAGATAGCGAGGGTCGAGGTGAGTGTCGTGAACTCCGTAGTGCCCTGCGCCACGATGGCGCCCACGGTCAGGGCGGAGATCAGACCAGTCGCGGTATCTGGGCCGACGACCAGCAGGCGCGAGGTGCCGAACAGCGCATAGGCAATCAACGGCGGAACGATGGTGTAGAGCCCCATGATAGCCGGCACGCCGACGATGCCGGAATAAGCCATGCCCTCCGGCACCATGACCGCCCAGACGGCTAAGCCAGCCAGAATGTCAGGCAGCAGCCACTCGCGCCGGTAGGCGGGAAGCCAAACGAGGATGGGCAGTAGGCGCTGTATGACGGAGTTTGGGCGAGCAGCGATAGGCATGTCGGTTACTCCTGAAGCGCCAATCGACTTGCCGTGCGCCGCGTCCACTTGCCGAACGATCCGCAGCAATTCGCATCCGCCGGTCTTTCATCCGCCCAGGGCGACGGCGACGAGAACCATAAACATTCCTAGCAGCATGGCTGTCAGTCCGACACGCCAGGGCGGGGCGTCCGTGTAGCGACCCCACCAATACCCGACGCCGAACAGCAGCAGTATCAACAGCCAGTTAGACACGTGCAGCGCCAAATTGGAATCGGCAAGCAAAAGAAGCGGGATCACGCCTGGAACGGCCGTGGCCGATACCAGAGCGAAGACGATGGCAGCAGCCACGAAATCCTGCCGCCGCAGGCCCTTTCGGGCGGGTGTGGCGCGAGCGCTCAGGGCTAGCAAGGATTGATAGAGGCGGGCGCGATCCTCCGGGTGAGCAGCCAAAGGTTCGTCCTCCAGCCCAAATTCCTCCTCCAATGCGGCCAAGGCCTCCGTCTCGCTGCGTGTGATCTTGAGCGCGCGAAAGAAACGCGCATGCCGACTTCGATAGAAGAGACTGTTGAGTACAAACAATGTCGCATCGATCACCCCCCAAGCGATGTTGCATCCGACAATCGCCACGACCAGCTCATGCGCTTCGAGTTGCTCGTCTGCCGCAAATACACGAGCCCCAAGCGTGAACGTGAGCGCCATGATGAAGCCGCCCAGCACTTCCCCCAGAGTTTCACCAGGGTCGAGATAGCGGTAGATTGCTAGCCTGCGTGTCATTCGGTCGCTCGCCGCGTTTGCCGGCGAGATGGACCCCGAAGCCAACTGCCACCGGCCGCTAGTACTTCTCCGGGACCATCTTGTAGGGATAGTCGGGCTCCTTGTATCCTCCCCGCTTCTGTCGCCTCGGCAGTTTAATCTTCTGACGCGGTAACTCCTTGTAGGGAATCCTGCTGAGCAGATGGGTGATGATGTTCAAGCGGGCGCGTTTCTTGTCGTCGGAGTGGGCGACGAACCAGGGAGCCCAGGCGGTGTCCGTGGCTTGGAACATTTCATCACGGGCCCGTGAATAATCGTACCACCGGCTGTAGGATTTCAGGTCCATCGGAGACAGCTTCCAGATCTTTCGTCCATCATCGATGCGCGCTTCCAGACGCCGCGTTTGCTCGTCTGGGCTCACCTCCAGCCAATATTTCAGGAGAATAATTCCGGAATTGACCATCTCCATCTCGACGGGGGCAGCGGTCTTCAGGAACCAGCGCGCCTCGTCCTCGGTACAGAAGCCCATGACGCGCTCGACGCCGGCGCGATTGTACCAGCTGCGATCGAAGATCACGATCTCTCCCGCCGCTGGAAGATGCGGAATATAGCGCTGGACATACATCTGGGATTTCTCGCGCTCAGAGGGGGCCGGCAACGCAACCACGCGAAAGACGCGCGGGCTGACCCTCTCTGTAATCGCCTTGATCGTTCCTCCCTTGCCGGCGCCGTCCCGTCCTTCGAAGACGATGCAGATCTTCGTGCCCGTGCTCTTGACCCATTCCTGAAGCTTGACGAGCTCGACATGCAGATGCCGAAGCTCGCGCAGATAGTCCTTGTTTTTCAGCTTTTCCTGAGAGCTAGAGATCTCATTCTTGCCCTCCGTCCTGTGCTTCTTCTGCATCGTTTTGCTCCCCAATTAATCCGCGTCGAACTCACACCATTAATGTCACCGGCTCCGGCAACGGTGAGGGATCAAGACGCGGTTCGATTCCATCGATCGGATGCCGTTGGTGCCATCGAGGCTTGCTAGTACCTGGAATCATAAATCACTGAGACGGCGGCCCTTGAAGGGGCGCTGTCTGACTTTGGCCTTGGTCCAAACAAACGGTGTGGCGTTTTGATTGTAGCGGTCGATGAAAGCATCGATGTGTTCTCTGAGTTGCTTGACCGAGGTGAAGGAGGCGCCGTTGAGCGATTTGCCCTCAAGGATAGAAAACCAGGTCTCGACCTGGTTCAACCAAGATGCCCGGGTCGGCGTGAAGTGGAATTGGACGTTGGGATGGCGCGAGCCAGCGGTCGTCCAGGGCGAAACGCTCTGCACCACGGCTAGACTAATCTGCCCGATTTGCGTGGCTCCCGTCGCTTCCTGATATGCGGTCATTGCTTGGCCTTCGGCTCGCCAAGCGCCTTGCCACCCGATAAAAAAGTCAAAACATCGTTGACAATTTCATGAAGCAAAGTCTCGACCTTGCCAGGTTCGGCCATGGCGGCTACCTGTTCCGCGGCTTGCGGTATCCGCAAGCGTTCTTTGGTAACTACCTCGCGGATCATCTGCCATTCCGACTCCACCTCTTCGACGGGCAGCAGACTCGCTTCACGTTCCGCGATTTGAAGCTCGATCCTTTTCGATTGTGCGGCCGCTAGCCTGACCCTTTCGGCGGTAAGCTTGTCAGCGCCAGAGCGCTCAAGCTTCATGAGGTGCGCGATTGCTTCCCTCGCGAATTGCCGGATGTCATAGGCGCCGCGATCCGCGCGCGTGACATGTCCGCCGTCGATCATGGATTGCACCCAATTCCTATCGACACCTAGCGCCCTCGCAACTTCAGTCTGTGTGGCTAATTCTGTGTTCTCCTATGGAAATTTGCAGGTGCCAGAATCCGCGCCGCGCGCTCGGAGGTAGGATACGTCCGTAAGCCTCCATCGCTAGGATTTCAACACCAAGGCAACACATTCGAACGGGAGACGGCGTTCCGCCGTTCTGAATTCGCTCCGGGACTGAACATTCATGGGATGATCTTTTCCTTCTCATTCGAAAACGGGGGTTGCAGGGAAGCAACGACGAGGGAGCCGAGGCGAGTTGACGCGGGCCTTAATTTCGATTTGCGCGACTAGGTCAAACCGACTATATGGTCAATATGAGTATTTCCGTAATGATGCAATGCCAGAATGCATGACGAATGGCGAAGATTGATCTGGCGCGAAGGGCGGAGATCGGGCGTGAGAAGCGGGCGAGGACGCGTGCGCAGATCGTGGAAGCCGGAGCGACGCTCCTTGCGGAGCGTCCGCCCGAGGCGCTCACGGTAGATGCCGTCGTTGATGCTGCGGGTGTCGCGAAGGGCACATTCTACTATCATTTCCAGAGCATCGATGAGTTGGCCGCCGCGGTGGGCGCCAAGCTCGGTGAGAGCTTTGACGAGCTGCTGACACCGGCCAGGCTCAAGCTGCGGGATCCGATCGAGCGCCTCTCTTTCGCGTTCACGCAATTCCTAGAAAGAGCGATTTCTGACTCCGACTGGGCGCGCCTCGTGGTTCAGAGCTCGCAATCCCCCACTGAGTTCGGTCTGGGTGTCCGCGCGAATCTCAAGGCGGACATCGCCGAAGCGATTGTCCAGGGCCGCGTTAGCGTGCGTGACGTAGAGCTGGCAGCCGACATCGTGATCGGCATATGGCTGCAGGTGGCACGCGGCATTCTCGAGCGAGGCGCCCGGCCCGAGTTGCCACGCCAAGCTCTTGAGGCGGTGCTTCGAGCCCTTGGCGCGTCGTAGTAGCAGAACGCCAGGAAGGTCTGATCGCGGCGCCGCCGGCTACAACTTCCGACTCCTCCTCAATTGGTTGAGGTTTCTTTTGCACCTGTTCCTGACCCTGCTCACCGGCGCCTGCCGACCGCTACCAGCCTAGAAATCGGATTGTTCACGATCGACAGCCCACTCAGCTGGTAGTTCCCGAATTATTCTTGAGCGTGGACGCCATGTGGACGCCACGACTAATCATGAAACCATATAGTGACGTTAAGTCATTGAAAAATATGGCGACCCCGACAGGATTCGAACCTGTGACCCCCAGTTTAGGAAACTGGTGCTCTATCCTGCTGAGCTACGGGGCCGCAGGAGTCGTTATAGGCCGGCAGGTAGAAAACGAAAGAGCGGGCGAGGGCCCCTCGCTTACGCCGCCTTCTCGGTGGCGGCGTCCTCGGAGGCCTTCTCGTTCTTGCGCGCCGTCTTGTCGAGGATCTGCTCGATGTCGGCGATAGCCTCCTCGTCGCTGACCTTGCGTACTGCGGCAATTTCGCGCCCCATGCGGTCGAGAGCCGCCTCGTATAGCTGGCGCTCGGAATAGGACTGCTCCGGCTGCCGGTCGGAGCGGAAGAGATCACGCACGACCTCGGCGACGGCGATCAGATCGCCCGAGTTGATCTTCGCTTCGTATTCCTGCGCCCGCCGCGACCACATGGTGCGCTTGACGCGCGCCCGGCCCCTGAGCACCTTGAGCGACTGCTCAACCAACGGCTTCTCCGCCAGCTTGCGCATCCCGTAGGCCTCGCACTTCGACGTCGGAACGCGCAGCCGCATCCTTTCCTTCAGGAAATCGACCACATAGAGCTCCAGCTTGGCGCCGGCGATGGTCTGCTCCTCGATGCTCACGATCCTGCCCACCCCGTGCGCCGGATACACGACGAACTCGTTCGCCTTGAACCTGGGCTTCCTGGGCTGCCCGGCCGCCGCCTTCTTGTTTGTTGTTGCCATACGCATCACCCTTTTCTTGCGATCCGCAAAAGGTGAGAGGAGTCCTTCAGGGACGCCAGCCCTCTCATGCCGACCGATTGTCACAACAATGTCGCGAAATGAGGCGCCGGGCATGAAAAATCCGAGCGAAGTGCTCGGCTGCAAATCGGACCGGGGCGCCATTAAGCTCGACCCTCCATATAGCATGTATTTACAGAAACTTAAAGGCCCGGCACCGCGCACGGGGCATCTGTTGGGCACAAATGCCTGGATCTCTGCGCGATATCGTTAATGATTTGCGATTTACTACTTTACCTTGACGTAAACGTCAGTCTCCTTCGCCCGGGTTAGGCGAGAAGTACTTGGCAAACTTGTCCGGCACGTCTTCGAATTCCTTCCCTCCCGGCGGCGGCTCCTTCTTGGTGGTGATGTTCGGCCACTTGGTTGCGTACTCCGCGTTCAGCGCCAACCACTGCTCGAGCCCGGGCTCGGTGTCAGGCTTGATGGCGTCGACCGGACACTCGGGCTCGCAGACGCCACAATCGATGCATTCATCGGGATGGATGACGAGCATGTTCTCGCCTTCGTAAAAGCAGTCGACAGGACACACTTCCACGCAATCCATGTATTTGCACTTTATGCACTTGTCATTGACGATGTAGGTCATCTTGCAAACCGGCCCTCGGGCCCGAAAAGAACTCCTGATCATGTGGCATGCGTCAAACCGGACGACTGCGTAGCATGCTGTAGCAGCAGACATCGCCCTGTGCAGCAGATATTGCAACGACGCCGACGGTCACTCCATGAGGCTCAGTCGCGCACCGGAAGCTCTTCATAAAGAAGCCGGGCGGATGCTGCCTGGTCGCGGCGCTGCGGGATGGCAAGGACCTTGAGAATTCTCAGGCGATCTCCCCACACGAACGTCAAGACATCTCCGGGTCTGACCTCGTGGCCGGGTTTGTCGACTTTGGCGCGGTTCAGACGAACCACCCCCGCTGTCACCATGTCATGGGCAAGCTTGCGGGTTCTTACGATGCGCGCGCACCAAAGCCACTTGTCCAGCCGACCATTGCTCTCAGCCATTCTTCTTGCTGGCGTGCAATTGCGCCCTGAGGCCATCGAGCACGGCGAATGGGGAAGCGGGGTCAAAAACTTTTGCATCCGCGGGCGGCGGCTTTTCCCGCTCATGCAGGTCAGGCTTTGGCCTTTTGCCACGACCAATCCCCGGCGATGCGCGCGGACCCTTGTGTTGCGGAGATGGAAGGTTGCGTTGTACGCGCTGACGAGCCCGGAAAGGCCCGGTGTCCCTCGGCCACCAGATCTCGAGCTCCTGGACAGCGCCGCTGCGTTCCCGGCTGGTGTTGCGCCTTCAGTCGCACCGTCGACCTCGGCCGGTGCAGGTGAATCACTGTCGTTGGCTTCCGCCATGGCGGCCGCGGGCGCATTCGAAGCAGAGGCCTGGATACCGTCGAGCGCCGGGCGCATCCGGCGTTCCATGCGGAATCCCAGGGAGCGCAGAATCGCCGCAAATTCCTCTCCCGAACAGCCTACCAGGGACATCATGTCCGCGACCACGGTGAAGCCGCCGCCCTCGACGGAACCCGAGGGACGTTGCTCATCCGGAACCCGGGGCCGCCAGAAAACGCGGTCGCGAATGAGATCGCCAAGCCGCTCGAGCATGTCGATGCGAACACAGCGACTGCCACAGATGCGGAAGCCTGCAACGCGGTAAAATCCCTTCGGGGTTGCCGGATCGAAGGGGAGAGAAGTCAATCCCTGTCCGGGCAGTTCGGGGACGGTGGAGCGGACGACGGCACGGGATTGCTCAAGCGAGATGCCCCACAGGAGAAGGCGCAACTGACTTGCCGCCGGCTTGAGGAGCGCCGGAATGAAGATGTGGAAAGCGCCGAAGCGAACGCCGTGCTTGCGCAGCGTGGCGCGGTCGTCCTGGCCCAGCGCCTTGACATCGGCGGCAATCTGGTCGCGCTGAATCACGCCGAGCTGCTCCTGGAGCCGAAAGGCTATGCCGCGCGCGAGCCCGGTGACATTCTCGTCCTCGGCCAGATCCAAAAGCGGCTGCAGCAGCGCTGCGATGTGACGGCCAAGCCAGCGCTCGAGCCGCAATTGCACGGCGTCGCGGTCGGACACTGAAAGCTCGCTGCCGGCAAGCAGCTCGATGCGGGGCTTTAACACCTCGTGGCCCGGCTCCAGTCTCGCAATCGACGCGGACTGCCAGATCAGCTGACCGTCCCTGGAAAGGGAAAGGTCGGGGTCCGGCGAAGCCGCAATGACCTGGGCGCGTGCTTCCACCTCGCGCGCGACGGCCTTGAGGGAAGCCGCCCGAAGTGCGCGCTCATGGGCATCATCGGTTGCTTCGGCGGGAACGAAGGTAAGGCCCCGCATGTGGCCGACGCATTCGCCCTCCACCTGGATGGTTCCGTCGTGCTCGACCGTCGACGTCAAGGCTTCCCGCTGCTCGATGCGCTTCATCAACACGCTGGTGCGCCGGTCGATGAAGCGTTGGGTAAGTCTCTCGTGCAGGGCGTCGGACAGCTTGTCTTCGATCGCGCGCGCCCGCAACTGCCAGTGGACCGGGTCGGCAAGCCAGGTGCGATTGGCAACGAAGGTCCAGGTGCGAATGTGCGAGATGCGGTTCGATATCGTATCGATGTCGCCGTCGAGGCGGTCGCAAAAGGACAGCTGATTAGCAAACCAGTCGGTGGGAATGCGGCCGTCGCCGGATCGCAGGAAACGGAATATGCGGCTCGACGATGGCCGCATGCTCGGCGCCTGAGACGTTCCGGTAGTCCGGGATCTGGCAAACGTCCCACAGCAATTCGACGGCGTCGGGGGTGGCGGCGAAATCGGCAATGTCGGGCTCTTCACTCAGCTGTTCCAGCGCCAGGACGTCGGCGGCGTTCCGGGCGCGGGCGAAAGCGCGATGGGGCGGCGGCTCGTTGAGGGAAGTTTTCAGGGACTCGATCGAGGCGAAAGAGAGGTTCCGGTTGCGCCACTGCAAGATGCGAACGGCTTCGAAATCGTGATTCTCCGAGCCGTCGTACGATGTCGTCATCGAAGGGTTTGGCTTCGCCAGTCAGGCCGAAAGTGCCGTCGTTCAGGTAGCGTCCGGCGCGCCCCGCCACCTGGCCGAGTTCCGCCGCCGCGAGGTCGCGAAAACCGAGGCCGTCGAACTTGCGGGTCGCTGCAAAAGCGACGTGATCGACATCCATGTTGAGCCCCATGCCGATGGCGTCGGTGGCGACAAGATAGTCGACATCGCCGGACTGATAGAGCGCGACCTGAGCGTTGCGCGTGCGCGGCGAGAGCGCGCCGAGAACCACCGCTGCTCCGCCACACTGCCGCCGGACGATTTCGGCAATGGCGTAAACAGTGTTGACAGAGAAAGCGACAATGGCGGCGCGGCGCGGCAGCCGGCCGATCTTCTTGTGACCCGAGTAGGAAAGCCTGGAGAAACGCGGACGGGTGATGACCTTGATGCCGGGCAGGAGGGTTTCCAGAACGGGCCGCATGGTGGCGGCCCCCAACAGCATCGTCTCCTCGCGTCCGCGCCGATTGAGAACCCGATCGGAGAAGGCGTGACCACGCTCGAGATCGGCGGCCATCTGGATCTCGTCGATGGCCAGAAACGCCACGTTGACCTCGGCGGGCATGGCCTCGACGGTGCACACCCAATAGCGCGGCGCTTCGGGAACGATTTTCTCCTCACCGGTGATGAAAGCGACCGCCCGCTCGCCGGTCCTGGCCCTGATGCGGTCATAGACTTCCCGGGCGAGCAGGCGCAGCGGCAGGCCGATCATCCCCGATTGGTGACCCAGCATGCGCTCCACCGCGAGGTAGGTCTTGCCGGTATTCGTGGGGCCCAGGACGGCCGTCGTGTTGCGCGATGAGGCGATATGCATGGGGATCAGAACGGCTTCGTTACGTGAGGCGGTATTGCCGTAAAGGCATTCTTGCGGAGGTTCGCGGTTTGTTCGAGGGAGCTCACGGGCGGAGCAGCAGGACTTCCCACGGTGCAGGCAGCCGTGCATTACCCGGGATGTGCCCGCAAACAAAGGGATCTCGACGAGTGCCTCATGTCTCACGAGGGTCTGCTGCAGCAACCGCTGTCCGACGAGCTCTTCAAACGCATTAATGAACCATTGCGGATCGTCCACTGTGCCCAGGTGCAACAGTTTACCTAGCGAAAATATCACGAACGGAGCGTGACCGAATCGCTTGCCGCCGTTCTTTCTCCATTCGTTCGCACAACATTTGGTGGTCACTCATTTGCCTCAGCCCAACTGTGCCCGTCAGCAGCTTTCGGTCGATTTCGGCTGACGCGCATCGGAGCTGCTGCATTAAACTTTCTGTTCCGTTTTGGAGCACCTGATCGCGAGTGCCCACTCCCCTGCCAAGGGCTCCGGCGGATATATGCGCAATGAGGCCGCAATTCGACAGCAGGCATCGTTTGTCTCGTCCGACTTGACGCTCGCTGGCCTGGCGACCTATACGAGCGCATCCCTCGAGGCAGCACTCTTGTCTGAGCCGCCCTCAAGAAGTCCAAATGGAGCAAGTTTATGGCCCGCCGCTGTGAGCTGACCGGGAAGGCCGTTCAAGTCGGCAACAGGGTCAGTCACGCCAACAACAAATCCAAGCATCGATTTTTGCCGAATCTCTGTGCAGTAAGCCTTCTCAGCGAGGCGCTGGGACAGGCCTTCAGCTTCAGGATCGCCGCCAGAGCGCTGAAATCGGTGGAACACCGAGGCGGCCTCGATGCGTTTTTGATCAAGGCTCGCGATGAGGAGCTGTCCCTCAAGGCCAGGCGGCTGAAACGGCTCGTCGAAAAGAAAGCCGCGAACGTCACGCATTGAGCAGACGCATGTTCTGGCCGGAAAAGTGTGTACACTTTTCCGGAACATGCTTCTAACGGCGACCCGCACGCCTGATCACGCGCGGCTCCTGCCTGGCGTGCTCGTCGAACAGTTCGGCGAGCTTCTCGGTCATGGCGCCGCCAAGCTCCTCGGCGTCAACGATGGTGACGGCCCGGCGATAGTAGCGCGTTACGTCATGACCAATGCCGATGGCGATGAGTTCGACCGGCGATCTCGTCTCGATATCGGAGATGACCTGGCGCAGATGGCGCTCGAGATAGTTGCCCGAATTCACTGACAGGGTCGAGTCGTCAACCGGAGCTCCATCGGATATCACCATCAGAATGCGGCGCAGTTCCGAGCGCGCGAGCAGGCGATTGTGCGCCCAGATGAGCGCTTCGCCGTCGATGTTCTCCTTCAGCAATCCCTCGCGCATCATCAGCCCAAGGTTGCGCCGCGAACGTCGCCATGGATTGTCGGCGGATTTGTAGACGATGTGCCGCAGGTCGTTGAGGCGTCCGGGCGATGCCGGCTTGCCTGCGGCAAGCCATTTTTCCCGTGACTGACCGCCTTTCCAGGCGCGGGTGGTAAATCCGAGAATTTCGACCTTGACGCCGCAGCGTTCAAGGGTGCGGGCGAGAATGTCAGCGCAGGTCGCCGCTACAGTGATCGGCCGCCCCCGCATCGAGCCGGAATTGTCGAGCAAAAGCGTTACCACCGTGTCGCGAAAGCGCATGTCCTTTTCGATCTTGAAGGAGAGCGGGTGGAGCGGATCTGTGACCACGCGGGAAAGCCGTGCGGCGTCGAGCAGACCTTCCTCCAGATCGAACTCCCAGGAGCGGTTCTGCTGCGCCATGAGCCGCCGCTGCAGCCGGTTGGCGAGGCGCGCAACTACTCCCTGCAGGCTGGTCAGCTGCTTGTCCAGGTAGTTGCGCAGCCGCGTCAGCTCATCGCTGTCACACAGTTCCTCGGCGGCGACCGTCTCGTCGAACTGATTGGTGTGGACGCGGTAGAAATTATCGTTGCCGGAGCCGGCAAAAGTCAGTTGCGGCCGCCACGGCTCGTCGGCGTCCGGGGTCTGTTCGCTGTCGGATTCGGCTTCGTTCTCTTCTGCGTCGCTGTCGGTCTCTTCGTGTACCACTTCACCGGACTCAGCTGGCGACTGCTCCATGTCATCGCCCTGGGCGCTGTCGGCATCGTCCTGGGTCTGTTCGCTTTCCTCGCTGCGCTCGCCCGAATCGGCGCCCTCGTCATCTTCGGTGTCCCGATGCTCGCGTTCGTCGGGGTCCTTGCCCAGTTCATCCGCCATATCGAGGGAGGCAATCACGTCCCTGGTCATGCGGGCAAACGCAGTCTGATCGTGAAGGGCGTCAATCAGGTGATCGAGCTGGCCGGCGGCCTTCTCCTCAATCCACGGTCGCCACAGTTGCACCAGCTGGCGAGCATGCTGCGGCGGTGGGCTGCCGGTAAGGCGCTCACGGACCAAAAGAGCAAGCGCCTCCTCGAGCGGCGCATCTTTTCTCTGGGCAGCGTTGGCGAACGGCCGCTTCTGGTAGCGGTCGTCGAGCATGGCGCCGAGATTGCCCGCCATGCCCGGCATGATGCGGGCGCCGATGGCCTCCACCCTGGCCTGCTCGACCGCCTCGAAAACCGCGCGGGCATTGCGCCCTTCGGGCTGATACCTGGCATGGACTGCGTCATCGTGATTGGCAAGCTTGAGGGCGAATGAGTTGGCGAAGCCGCGCGTGATTGCGACCTCGCCCGCCGGGAGATCGAGACTGAGCTGTGGCAGTTGAACCCGGTTACCCTGAACGCCCGGCGCTTCGCCGCCGAAGTTCACGATCAGGTCGGGGCCGGCGGCAATGGTCTTCATGGCCAGCGACAGCGCTCGCTTGAAGGGCGCCAGCGGACCATCGCGATCCTGAGCGTTCACTTGCGGTTCCTCCGCCGGAAAGTGCAGCGGCGACTACGAGATGGAAACGTGCGCGGTCGACTTCGGAAGTTCCTCGCCGAAGCAGCGTTGATAGAACTCCGCGACCAGGCCGCGCTCGAGCTCGTCACACTTGTTGAGAAAGGTCACCCGGAACGCAAACCCGCGGTCCTCGAAGATCTCCGAATTTTGCGCCCAGGTGATGACAGTGCGCGGACTCATGACCGTCGAAAGATCGCCGGCGATGAAAGCATTGCGGGTCAGATCGGCGACGCGGACCATGTTGGCGATCGTCTTGCGCCCGTTCTCGGTATCGAAGCCCTTGCACTTGGAAAGGACGATGGCGCTCTCCTGGGCGTGCGGCAGATAGTTCAGCGTCGCTATGATCGACCAGCGGTCCATCTGCGCCTGGTTGATCTGCTGGGTACCGTGATAGAGCCCGGTGGTATCGCCCAACCCAACTGTATTCGCGGTGGCAAAGAGGCGAAACGAGGGGTGTGGTCTGATGACGCGGTTCTGGTCGAGCAGCGTCAATCGGCTGGACGATTCGAGCACGCGCTGGATTACGAACATGACGTCGGGCCGACCGGCGTCATATTCATCGAATACCAATGCCACGTTGTGCTGATAGGACCAGGGCAGGATGCCTTCGCGGAATTCGGTGATCTGCTTGCCCTCCTTCAGCACGATCGCATCCTTGCCGACCAGGTCGATGCGGCTGATGTGGCTGTCGAGATTGACGCGAATGCACGGCCAGTTGAGACGGGAAGCGACCTGCTCGATGTGGGTTGACTTGCCCGTGCCATGATAGCCGGTAATCATGACGCGCCGGTTGTAGGCAAAGCCGGCGAGGATCGCCAAGGTGGTCTCGCGGTTGAACAGATAGTCTTCGTCGAGATCCGGAACATGATCGTTCGACTGGGAATAGGCAGGTACCTGCAGGCGGCTCTCGAAACCGAACAGCTGATGCACCGAGACTTTGATGTCGGGCAGATCGGTCATTGTGCCATTGTGGGCGGCGGTCATGTCAGGTTGTGCGGCAGACGGTCAGAAAGGGAGCCGTCTTCTAAAGGGTTTTGCCTCTCAGGGGCAAGACCGTGCGCCTTCAGCAGTAGCCGGATGCGCGCAGATAGTCATAGGACTGGATGATTTCCTTCAGTTTGTCCTCATTGTCGCGACTGCCGGCGTTGGCATCGGGATGAAGACGTTTCACAAGGACCTTGTATTGCGCTCTTACCTCCTCGGCGGTGGCGCCGACTTCAAGGCCAAGGCTGTGCAGCGCCCGCAACTCGGCATTGCGGGCGGTGCGCGCCGGGGGGCGCGCGCTCTCGGCTCGCGACTGCCGGCCGATGAAGCCGAAAGGGTCATGGCTTGCCGGCTTGCCCCGCACGCCGCGCAGCGGCGGCCGGCGGCCGACGGTGCTCGATGCCCATGAGTTCTCTCCCAGCCGCCATGTCGGCCGGTGGCCGGTGAGGGCATCCTTTTGCCAGGACGACACTGCAGCGTTATCCAGACCCTCGAAGTAGTTGTAGGTCCGGTTGTATTCCCGAACATGATCGATGCACAGATCAAGATACTGGCCCTCGAGCGCGCGGCCGCGTGGCGCGCGATGGGTTCCGGGCCTGGAGCATCCGGGCCAGGCGCACACAGGCTGTTCCTTGCGGCCGCCGGCGTCGGCACCGGACTTGACGCGGATGCTATCGAAGTATTTCGAGTTCAGCTTCATCGACCGGATATGATGACTGATGCGCGATGATGCCACAAGCAGTGAAGCATATGGCTCAGATTCACTCGCCGAGCCAAGCAACTTGACATCCGGCAGGAATGGAGACCGGCTTTCTGTCAACAGGTTAACGAAGCGCCGCACATGACCGCGAAAGATAACAAGGGTGCGCAGCCCGCGGCGGTACTCGGCGCCGTCGGAGAGAGCATTGCCCGCAGACTGATGGAGGCGCTGTCACCGTCTGAATTGCAGGTAATCGATGAAAGCCATCTTCACGCCGGCCATGCCGGCGCCCGGCCGGCCGGCGAGAGCCATTTTCGCGTCCGCGTGGTGGCCCGGGCGTTTGCCGGCAAATCGCGCCTTGAAAGGCATCGTATGGTTCACCTGGCCTTGGTGGAGGAACTGCAGGGCGGGATACATGCCTTGGCAATCGAAGCCGTCGCCGAAGAAGACTGACCGGCGCAGGTCTGCTTTTGCCCAGACTCAGCTTTTCCGCATCGGCGTGATTCTGATCCTCGTCAACTGGTGGCGCCGCTTGCGCAGAACTTCGAAACGAAACCCGTGAAAAAGGAATGTCTGGCCGACCTCGGGGATGGACTGGGCTTCGTGAATGATCATCCCGGCAACCGTGGTGGCGTTGTCGTCGGGAAGATTCCACTCGTTGAGGCGGTTCAGGTCGCGGATCGGCACCATGCCCTCGACCACCCAGGAGCCGCTGGATTCCTGGCGTACGCCCGGGACAGCGACATCGTGCTCATCGGCAATATCACCAACGATCTCCTCGATAATGTCCTCCAGGGTCACCAGGCCCATAACCTCGCCGTACTCGTCGACGACGATCGCAAAGTGCATCTTGCGGCGCAAGAAAGCGCTCAACTGGTCGGCAACGGGTCGGGTGTCGGGTACGAACCATGGCGCAATGACGATGCCGTCGAGCTCGATCTTGCCCACGTCGCCGCCGGCTCGCTGAAGCGCCTTCAGGAGGTCCTTGGCGTGGAGCACGCCGATGATATTGTCGGGATTGTCACGCCAGATCGGAATGCGGGTGTGGCCGCTCTCCAGCACCGCCTCGATAATGCTCGCTGCCGGCTGGTCGCCATCCAGCATCACCATCTTGGTGCGATGTACCATCACATCCGAAACGGTCAGCTCGCCGAGGCTCAGGATCCCGCCGAGCATATCGCGGTCTTTCTTGACCACGCCGCCCTCCTTATGGTGCAGGGCAATGGCGCCGCGCAGCTCCTCATGGGCGGACAGGACGTTGTCGACGTTGGTCACGTCGGCGCCCAGCAGCCGCAGCGTCTGCTTGACGACGTATTCGATGGTCATGACGACGGGCCCGAAAATCGCCACCAGCAGGCGCAGGACGGGCGCGACGATCAGCGCCAGGCGGTCAGCGTTTATCAGGGCGTAGGTCTTGGGCAAAACCTCGCCGAAGACGACCACCAGAACCGTCATGCCGACGGTCGCGTAGATGATGCCCGCGTCTCCGAAAAGAGCGAGCAGAATGCTGGTCGCAAGGGCCGAGGCTGCGATGTTGACGACGTTATTGCCGAGCAGGATGGTGCCGATGAGGCGCTCCCTGATCTTGGTCAGCTGGAGAACAATGCTGGCGGGCCGCGATCCGCGGCGGGCAAGCTCGTGCATGCGGGCGCGTGAGGTCGCCGTAAGGGCCGTCTCGGAGCCGGAAAAGAATGCCGAGACAACCAGCATGAGAAGTACAAATCCGGCGCCAAAAAGCAGTTCGCTTTTCATGGTCTGTTCAGTTCCAACTCAAGGAAGGACAAAATCCGCTGTTCAGCGACGTCGGAGGCGACGAAGGCCTTGCCGATGCCGCGAACCAGAATAAACGCTATCTTTCCCTGCCGCGCCTTCTTGTCCTGGCGCATGATGTCGAGAAGAGCAGCGGCAGCGGGAAGCGGGCCGGCCACACCACGGGGCGATCGTCGCCAGGCCGATCTGCGCCAGGTGCCCCTCCATTCTGTGCGTGTCCTCGACCGGACAAAGGCCGAGTGCGGTGGAAAAACGAAATGCCATCGCCATGCCTACGGCAACGGCCTCGCCGTGCAGCAATCGGTCGCTGAAGCCGGTGGCCGCCTCGAGAGCATGGGCAAAGGTGTGGCCCAAATTCAGCAGGGCGCGCTCACCTGCTTCGGTTTCATCGCGCATCACGATGCCAGCTTTGGCCTCGCATGAGGAGCGGACCGCACGAGTTAGCTCCGCTACACTCAGCGAGAGCAACCGCTCGGCGTTCACCTCGAGCCACTGAAACAGCGGACAATCGCCGATCAGCGCGTATTTCACCACTTCGGCGTAGCCGGCGCGCAGCTGCCTTTCCGGCAGAGTGGCAAGCAACGAAACGTCGGCAAAGACTGCAATCGGCTGGTGAAAGGCTCCGATCAAATTCTTGCCGCGCGGCGAATTGATGCCGGTCTTGCCGCCCACCGAACTATCCACCTGCGCCAGCAGGGTCGTTGGAACCTGAACGAGGGCCACACCGCGACGGAGGATGGCGGCGGCGAAGCCGGCCAGATCGCCGATAACCCCACCCCCGAAGGCGAGAACAACGTCATTTCGTTCAATGCCGACGGCAAGCAGGCGGTCGCTCAAGTCGGCCAGCTGCGCGAAGCTCTTGCTCGCCTCGCCGGCGGGAAGCACGATGGAGTCAAACTGTATGGCCGCAGCCGCAAGGGTTGCCTCGAGCCTGGCGAGATGAAGCCCGGCGACCGTAGTATCGGTAACGACCGCGACTTTGGGTCGCTTGAGCAAGGCGCCAAGCCTGCCTCCAAGCTCACTGGTGAGGTTCGGCCCGATGACGATGTCGTAGCTGCGCCCGGGCAGCGCCACGCGGACAACCTGGCGCGGAGCGGCCGTCATTGCGAACTGGTGGGACCGGGTGTGCGAAACCTGGCCAGAATGGCTCGGATGACATCGGCGACAATTCTGGTGTGCGGCACGTCGCGGCTCTCCACCGTGACGGCTGCCTGAGCGTAGACCGGGTAACGTTCCGCCATCAGGTCTTGCATTGTGGTTTCAGGTTGGTCGGTCCTGAGCAGCGGCCGGTCATCGCGGCGACGCACCCGCTTCATGAGCAGCGGCAGATCGGCCTTCAGCCAGACGGAAACGCTGCGGGCGGCGATTTTGTCCCGGGTTTCGGAATTCATGAATGCGCCGCCGCCGGTCGCCAGCACTTGCGGGCCCGATTCGAGAAGCCGGGCTATGACCTTGCGCTCGCCGTCGCGAAAGTAGGCTTCGCCATGGTCGGCGAAAATTTCCGTGATGCTTTTGCCCGCCGCCATTTCGATTTCGGCGTCAGCGTCGACAAACGGCATGCCGAGCTTTTGCGCAAGCCGCCGGCCGACGGAGGACTTGCCGGCTCCCATCAGGCCTATGAGGACGATCGATCGGCCGTTCAGCAGGCGCTTTACTGTCTCCACTTCCCTTGTGATAGAACGGCGAACCATCGTTGTTAGTCACTGATTTGCCGTTGTATGTAGAGCGTTGCGGCGCACCGGCAAAGAATTTTTGAAAGGCGGCGCCGGCGTTTTCGGCCCGTGCACGAGGTCAGCGACTTGCCCGAAAGCATCCGATTCCTGATCATTTTGGCGTGCATGGGTGGAGCCATCTACGGGGCGATGTGGGCACTTTCCACCTATCCGCCCGAGCAGAGCGAAATCGTCAAGGAGCTTCCC
This sequence comes from uncultured Alphaproteobacteria bacterium, assembly GCA_963780765.1. GTDB lineage: Bacteria > Pseudomonadota > Alphaproteobacteria > Rhizobiales > Aestuariivirgaceae > CAWHQZ01. The sequence goes on from CAWADI010000021.1 coordinate 37,066, forward strand.
AGTGACAAGTTCCGCCAGTAGGCCAAAAACCACGGGCCGGGATGCGAACCTGGTCGATCGCTTTCTGGAGATGATGGTCGCCGAACGGGGTGCCGCCAGAAACACCATCGCCGCCTACGAGCGCGACCTGTCGGACTACATCGCGTTCCTGTCCGCCATGGGTCAGGGAGCGTTGTCGGCTACTGCGGAGGGCGTGCGGTCGTTTCTCGAGGACATTGAGCGGCGGCATTTGGCGCGCGCCACCGCGGCGCGGAAGCTTTCGGCGGTCCGGCAGTTCCATCGCTTCCTGGTTTCCGAAGGCGAAACGCGCGACGACCCGGCACAGGTCGTCGATGGGCCGCGGCCGGGCCGGACCCTGCCCAAACTCCTGAACGCGAAAGATGTTGACAGGTTGCTTGTGGTGGCCGAGGACGCGGCTGCCCGCGAGCGCGGTGAGGCGCGCTTTCGCGCTCTCCGGCTCTATTGCCTGCTCGAGGTTCTGTATGCCTCCGGCATGCGGGTATCGGAACTTGTGAGTCTGCCGCGCGGCGCGGCGAAGAGTGATGAGCGCTTTCTGACCGTGCGGGGAAAAGGCGGCCGGGAGCGACTGGTGCCCCTCAACAGCCGCGCGCGGGCCGCCATCGACCGCTTCCTGCAAGTCGAGCGCAAAAATGTCCGCCCGAACTCTGCCAAGTACCTGTTCCCGTCGCACGGCGGGTCCGGACACATTACCCGTCAGCACTTCGCCCAGGAGCTCAAGGCCCTGGCAGCCAGGGCAGGCCTGCCGACGGATAACGTCTCGCCGCATGTCCTCAGGCACGCATTCGCCTCGCACCTGTTGGCGGGCGGTGCTGATTTGCGCGCCGTACAGCAGATGCTTGGCCATGCCGACATTTCGACGACCCAAATCTATACCCACGTCCTGGCCGATCGGCTGAAGCACATCGTGGAAACCCATCACCCGCTCACCCGCCGTCCGGCACGCTCGGGCGGCCGCCGTTGACAGCTAGTCGCGCCGCCGCCACTTTGCCGCCATTCCGCCACTGCCTCAGGCCACGACGCGCCGCTCATGCCCACATATCTTGAATTCGAGGCCAGCGTTGCCGAGTTCGAGGGCAAGATCGCCGAACTCAAGGCATTGGCGGCGCAGGATGATACCATGTCGATCGCCGATGAGGTCCGGCAACTGGAGAAGAAAGCCTCCAAGAGCCTGGCCGACCTCTATGCCAACCTCGCGCCGTGGCAGAAGGCGCAAGTCGCCCGGCATCCCGAACGTCCGCATACGGTCGACTATCTCAGGCAACTGTTTACCGACTACACCGGTCTCGCCGGAGACCGAAAATTTTCCGATGACCCGGCAATCCTTGGCGGGCCGGCCCGCTTCCGCGGCGATCCGGTCATGGTGATCGGGCAGGAAAAGGGCTTCGACACCCAGTCGCGCATCAAGCACAATTTCGGCATGGCCCGGCCCGAAGGCTTTCGCAAGGCAGTCCGGCTGATGGAAATGGCCGACAGGTTTCAACTGCCGGTCGTCACCTTCATCGACACGGCGGGCGCCTATCCGGGAATAGGCGCAGAGGAACGTGGCCAGGCCGAGGCCATCGCTCGATCGACTGACTGCTGCCTGACGATCGGCGTGCCGATCATCGCGGTGATTATCGGCGAAGGCGGTTCGGGTGGTGCGGTCGCCATTGCCACGGCGAACCGGGTGCTCATGCTGGAGCATGCGATCTATAGCGTGATCTCGCCGGAAGGTGCGGCATCCATTCTGTGGCGCGACAGCGCGCGCGCCAAGGACGCCGCGACGGCCATGAAGATAACGGCCCAGGATCTCAAGAAACTGAAAATTATCGATGAAATCGTGGTCGAGCCGATAGGCGGTGCGCATCGGGCTGCGGAAACCGCAATGACCAATGCCGGAGAGGCGATTGCCAACTCGCTGGCGGAGCTCACATCCCTACCCGCGCAGGAGTTGAGAAGCCGTCGGCGCGAAAAATTCATGGCGATCGGCCGCGGACTGTAGGTCTGGCCAGACCGCGACATGGCCGCGACGGGCTTCATGGACAGCCTAAAAGCCGCCGCGATTGACCGGCAAGACAATCCGCGGAAAGGCAGCGAATCGCAGGGCAGAGCGGGAAACCGATGAACCGGAGTTATTGCCATCGGGCCGTGGCAGCCCTCTTCCTGTTGTTGCTTCTGGGCGGTTGCCTTTTCTCGCCGTCCAAGGCTCTCGCGCCGCTGCCGGAGGAGACGCGCGCCGAACTTGCCGCAATGGGAGTGTCGCTGGGTTCGCCGCTCTATATCCGCATTTTCAAGCTGGAAGCGGACATGGAGGTTTGGATGCAGAACCCATCCGGCGCCTACCAGCTGGTTCGCACCTACCCGATCTGCAATTGGTCGGGCGACGTCGGGCCCAAATTGAAAGAAGGTGACAGGCAGGCGCCGGAAGGATTCTATGTTGTCTCCGCGCGCCAGATGAACCCAAATTCGAAATACTACCTCTCTTTCAATATCGGTTACCCAAACGCCTACGACCGCGCGCACGGCTACACGGGCTCCTATCTCATGGTGCACGGCGGCTGCCGTTCACAGGGCTGCTACGCGATTACCGATGATGCCATCCAGGAATTGTACATTCTGGCGCGCGATGCGTTCGCCAGGGGCCAACGAGAGTTTCCGGTGCACGCATTTCCATTCCGTCATGACCGAGGAGGCAATGGCGTTCCGCGCCGGCCACCAATGGGAGGACTTCTGGCGGAACCTCAAGGAGGGCTATGACATGTTTGACTATACCCGGCTGCCGCCGGTCGTCGGCGTCAAGAATCAGGCAATACGTGTTCTTTGCCGACGAGCAAGCGGTACCTGAGGAGTTCCGGACCGCAAATGCAAATGATCCGCAGGCGCCGCGGCTGATCTCAGGCTGGCAGAACTGAACCTAGAACAGGCTGGCGAGGATGTTGAAGTAGTTGGCGCTGAGGAGCGAGCCGATCTGCGTCATTGCTGCTGCCGTGACCACCCCCACGATTCCGGCGATCAGGCCGTACTCGATGGCAGTGACCCCGGTTGCGTCACGGTGAAGAGCGCGGATATTTGCGAAATTCCAGCTATGTGAACATCTCTACCGCTGCCCATGATGGTGGCGATCCGTGGGGACGAACTTGCCATAGGACCTGCGCAGGTTTTGTGAAGTCGATCGTTCAAAATTGAACTAAAAAGCTGATGTTCCGTCAGCAAGGAATGGTGCAGCTCCCATGCTGGTCAACCGCCGGCAGCAGAAACGCTGCAGGTGCTCGGCAGGGGCTGCCAAGGCGAACATGATCATTGGCGCAGCGAAGCTCCGCCTCGCGCAGGGCGAGGTTAGCAGTCCGGCTCGCAACGAACTGGCGAGCCAACGATTATTGCATTGGTGCAGCTTGACCGCGCCAAGCGTGTTCGACTGGTCGCATCTGTCGCAAGGACTCATTAAGGATGGACACAAATTCGAATGCGGCTTCGAGTTCACCTGGTCCGGCACCCAGGCTTCAACTATTTGATGCTGCGCAATAGCAGGTCAGGCGAACACGCCGTGGCAGTGCTTGAATTTCTTTCCGGAACCGCAGGGGCAGCGCTCGTTGCGTCCCACCTTGCCCCAGCTCGCCGCATCCTTGGGATCGAGCGGCGGCTTTCTTCGTCCGCAGCCGCTCATTTTCCATGCGCGCGGCGCCGAGCACAAGCGTCGGTTCCTTCATCATCTCGTCTTCGCCGGTCAGCGGGTCGACATGATGCGCTTCCATTTCGGGAAGGTCGTCTTCCTCCGGTAACAGCTGTCCGGGCGGACGTTCGGCGACCTCAACGCGCATCAGCTGCCCGGTCACCAGTTCGCGCAGTCGCTGGATCATCTGCTCGAACATGTTGAAGCCTTCGGTCTTGTACTCGTTCAGGGGATCGCGCTGGCCGTAGCCGCGCAAGCCGATGACCTGGCGCAGATGCTCGAGCACTACCAGATGTTCGCGCCACAGGTGATCGAGGGTTTGCAGGAGGATGGCTTTCTCGACCTGCCCCATGATGGCGGGAGAATACTTCTCGCGCTTGGCGGCATAGTGATCGTCGGCCGCTTTGGTGACGCGCTCATGGATCTCCTCTTCCGCGATGCCCTCCTCGCGGGCCCACTCGTCGGCCGGCAGGTCGAGAGCGAGGACCTCGCGAAGCCGGGTGCGCAGCCCCGCGGCATCCCACTGCTCGGCATAAGCGTTGGCGGGGATGTGGGTCGCGACCAGGTCGTTGATGACCCCGGCGCGCATATCGTCGATGGTCGCCGATACTTCGTCGCCGCGCATGACGTCGATGCGCTGCTCGAAGATGACCTTGCGCTGATCGTTCATCACGTTGTCGAATTTGAGCAGGTTCTTGCGGATGTCGAAGTTGCGCGCTTCGACCTTTTGCTGGGCCTTCTCGAGCGCCTTGTTGATCCACGGATGGATGATCGCCTCGCCTTCCTTCAGGCCCAGGGTCTGCAGCATCTTGTCCATGCGCTCCGAGCCGAAGATGCGCATCAGATCATCCTTCAAGGGAAAGAAGAAGCGTGAACGGCCAGGATCGCCCTGGCGGCCGGAACGGCCGCGCAGCTGGTTGTCGATGCGACGGCTCTCATGGCGCTCGGTGCCGATGACGAACAGGCCGCCGGCCTCGATCACCAGCGCCTTGTTGCGGGCTACTTCGTCGCGGATGGCGGCGCTGCGCCGCGCGCGCTCGCCTTCGTCAGTTATGCCGGCGAGCTCGTTAGCGATGCGCATGTCGGCATTGCCGCCGAGCTGAATGTCGGTGCCGCGGCCGGCCATGTTGGTGGCGATCGTGACGGTTCCCGGAACGCCGGCCTGAGCGATGATCGCCGCTTCCTGCTCGTGGTAGCGGGCATTCAGCACATTGTGCGGCGACGTTGGCATGCCTTCAGGAGGCCGGCAAGGGATTCCGACTTTTCGATCGAGGTGGTGCCGACAAGCACCGGCTGGTTGCGCTTGCGGCATCCGCTATGAGCTCGATCACCGCCTTGTTCTTTTCCGCGAGCGTGCGGTAGACCTCGTCATGCTGGTCGTTGCGCGTCACCGGCAGATTGGTCGGCACCTCGGCCACGTCGAGCCGATAGATGTCCATGAACTCCTCCGCTTCGGTTGCGGCGGTGCCGGTCATGCCGGCCAGCTTTGCGTAGAGCCGGAAGTAGTTCTGGAAGGTGATCGAAGCCAGCGTACGGTTTTCCGGCTGAATGGCCACGTGCTCCTTGGCTTCCAGCGCCTGGTGCAGTCCGTCCGAATAGCGCCGGCCCGGCATCATGCGCCCGGTAAACTCGTCGATGATGATGACCTGATCGTCCTTGACGATGTAGTCCCGGTCGCGCTGAAACAGCGTATGGGCCCTGAGCGCCTGGGTGACGTGATGAACCACGATCACGTTTTCGGTGTCGTAGAGTGACGCCCCCTTGAGCATGCCGGCTTCCTTCAGAAGCGTTTCAATGTGCTCGTTGCCGGCCTCGGTCAGCGTCACGGTGCGCTGCTTCTCGTCGAGCTCGTAGTCGGCGCTTCGAAGAGGCGGGGGATGTAGCCGTCCAGAGCATTATAGAGATCGGAACGGTCCTCAACCGGTCCCGAAATGATGAGCGGCGTGCGCGCCTCATCGACCAGGATCGAATCGACTTCATCGACGATGGCGTAGTGGTGACCGCGCTGCACCATCTCCTCGAGATGGTACTTCATGTTGTCGCGCAAATAGTCGAAGCCCAGCTCGTTGTTGGTGCCGTAGGTGACGTCGCAGGCGTATTGCTGGCGGCGTTGCTGGTCCGATAGAGCCATGGACGATGCAGCCCACCGACAGGCCGAGAAACTTGTAGATGCGCCCCATCCACTCGGCATCGCGGCGGGCGAGATAGTCATTGACCGTGACGACATGAACTCCCTTGCCGGTGAGGGCATTGAGATAGACCGGCAGGGTGGCGACGAGCGTCTTGCCCTCGCCGGTCTTCATTTCCGCGATGCGGCCCTCGTGAAGCACCATCCCGCCGATCAGCTGCACATCGAAATGCCGCTGCCCGAGGGTGCGCTTGGCTGCTTCGCGGACCGTGGCGAAAGCCGGGGCCAGAAGTTCGTCCAGCCCGGTACCCTGGGCGGCCCGGGCGCGCAGGTCGGCCGTGCGCGCCTGCAATTGCCCGTCGCTCAGAGCGGCAAGCTCGGCTTCGAGGGCATTGATGGCCGGGACGCGGTTTCGATACTGACTGATTTTGCGATCGTTGGAAGTGCCGAAGATTTTGGCGGCAAGCGACCCGAAGCCCAGCATTCGATTACCCTATCGTGGGACGCAGCCCGTGGTTGTGGCGAAGATCACATCATCGTGTCCGGCTGCTAGACGCGGACTATTAGTCAACTACCGGACGCAGAGCAAACGAACATGCGCACAGCGTCGGCACGAAGTTGGGCGGCGATGCCCGCCGAAACACAATGAGTCGAGATACGCAAATGGAGCGGAAGCGTCAAATTTCAACGGCTTAACTGCGTCAACTTGTGCGGGAACTGACCGGCACGGAGGACTTGAATCGCAGGAGGTTTGCGATCATTGTGCGCCGCCAGGACCGGTCGAGCTCCGGGGTAGCGCCAAGAGGCATGAGTTTGCCGCAATTCAGCGGCAACTAGGTTGGTCAACTCGGTTGCCGGCGCATCACTCAGTCAACAATCACGGTGGATTCAATGAGACCCTACAGGACAATGGCTGCAATGCTCGCGGCGGCATCGCTTGTCACCTGGCTGGTGGCGGCGCAGGCGGCCGAGGACAAAGTCATCGTGGTAGTCAATGGCCACGAGATCACAACCTCCGAAGTGGAGTTGGCAGCCGAGGACATCTCGACGCAGCTGGCGGAACTGCCGGCCAAGATGCGCTTTCCGTTCCTGGTCGAGTATCTGGTCGAGCGCCATCTTCTGGCCCAGGCAGCGGTGAAGAAAGGCATTGCCAATTCCGCGGAGTACAAGAAGCGACTGGCGTTCTACCAGGCCAAGGCGTTGCGCGATGCATTCTTCAACGATGAGATCAGGCCGTCGGTGACCGAGGAGGAGATGAAGGCGGCCTACGAAAAGGAAGCGCCGAAGGTCAAAGCGTCCGAACGCGTGCGCGCCCGGCATGTCCTGGTGGCCAGTGAAAAGGAAGCCAGAGACGTCATCGCCAGGCTGGGGAAGGGCGAGAAATTCGAAGACATCGCCAAGAAAGTAAGCCTTGACGGATCGAAAGACTATGGCGGCGATCTCGGCTACTTCTCGGCGGAGGAAATGGTTGCCGAGTTTTCCAAGGCTGCCTTCGCTCTGAAGGTCGGCGAGCTTTCCACGCCGATCAAGACCGACTACGGCTGGCACGTGATCAAGCTCGAGGATCGCAAAGCCGGCGGCGCGCAACCCTACGACCAGGTCAAGAACGGCATCAAGGCTGTCCTGACGAGAAAGAAAGTTCAGGAGCGGTGAACGACGCTGCGCAAGCAGGCCAAGATCGACGTGCTCGATCCCGATCTCAAGAAACTGCAGGAGCTCGGGCTCAAGCGAATGGAGGAACTGCGCAAGAAGCAGCAAGGCAAGGGCGGCGGGGACGGCGCGGCGGCGGCAAGCAGGACCTGAAGACCCAGGAATAGCCGGGGGGATGACGCATCCCGTCTCGCCGCTGGCGCCGGCGACCTTTCCAGAGCTTCCCAGGATCGCCGGCGTTCGCCTGGCGGTCGCCGAAACGGGCATCCGCTACGCGGGCCGACCTGACGTTCTGCTGGCCGTGCTCGATCCCGGCAGCGCCATCGCCGGCGTGTTCACCCGTTCGCAGGCGCGTTCCGCGCCGGTCGACTGGTGCGCGCAGAAACATCCGGGCCGGCCTCGCGCGCGCCATCATCGTGAACGCCGGCAACGCCAACGCCTTCACCGGGCGGCAGCGGAGTGGCGAGCGTCCGATCGCTCGCCGGCGGGGTTGCGCGAGTCCTCAAGTGCCGGGCTTCGGAGGTTTTCGTCGCCTCAACCGGCGTCATCGGCGAGCCGCTCGATGTCGCGCCCATACTCGACGCGCTGCCCGGGCTGAAGCAGAGAGCGCAGCGGAGGACGGATGGAAGGCGGCCGCGCAGCGCCATCATGACGACCGACACCTTCGCCAAGGGATGCAGTGCAAGCGCCGCCATCGACGGCGTCCGCGTTTCCATCAACGGCATCGCCAAGGGATCGGGAATGATCGCGCCCGACATGGCGACGTTGCTCGGCTTTCCTGTTCACCGACGCCGCCTTGCCGGCGCGCATCCTGCAAGGGCTGCTCGCACGCAGCGTCGACCGAAGCTTCAATCGCATCACCGTGGACAGCGACACATCCACGTCCGACACGGTACTGCTTGCTGCCACCGGCGGCGCCGGCCGGCCGACTGGCCAGGCTGCGCTCCGTCAACGACCCGCGCCTGAAACAATTCGCCGCGGCGCTCGACCGGGTGACGCTGGAGCTTGCCCATCTGGTCGTAAAGGACGGCGAAGGAGCGGAAAAATTCATCACCATCGAAGTCGCCGGCGCCGCAACGGATGAGGCGGCGCGCCGCATCGGATTCGCCATCGCGAATTCGCCCCTGGTAAAGACGGCGATCGCCGGCGAAGATGTGAACTGGGGCCGGATCGTCATGGCAGTCGGCAAGTCCGGCGCCAAGGCCGACCGCGACCGCCTGAAAATATGGATGGGCGGGGTGCGCGTGGCCATGAATGGGCAGCGCGATCCGGCCTACGAAGAAAGCAAAGTGCAGTCGCACATGCGGGGGCGCGCGATCAAGATCAAGGTGGACGTTGGCGTAGGCGATGGAAAGGCGACGGTGTGGACCTGCGACTTCACCCGCCGCTACGTCGAAATCAATGGCTCCTACCGAAGCTGAGGCACGCTGCTTCGCTGTCGGTCACCGTTCCCGGGCATGAGCTCGATGCCGGTCATTCTGGTCGCCGCATGTGCGCTGGTCGATGCGGACGGGCGGGTGCTGATCGCCCAAAGGCCCGCCGACAAGCCGATGGCCGGGCTCTGGGAGTTTCCCGGCGGCAAGGTCGAGCCCGACGAGCCGCCCGAGGCGGCGCTCATTCGCGAGTTGAAGGAAGAGCTTGGCATCGACGTTACCGAGGCCTGTCTGGCGCCGCTGACGTTTGCCAGCCACGGCTACGAAAAATTCCACCTGCTGATGCCGCTCTACGTATGCCGGAAGTGGAAAGGGAGTGGTGAGCGCGCGGGAGGGTCAGGCCGTCCGATGGGTCAAACCTCGTGCGCTGAAAGAGTACCGATGCCGGCAGCGGATCGGCCGCTGGTTGCGTACTTGATCGACACGCTGTGAAACGTGCATGCTGAATATGCTGGTCTTGATGACTTTTTCGCGTTCGTCATCGCCGCAACGGTTTCTCGTCCACGCCGAGCGCATCGGCGAGGCGAAGCTTCGCGCTGCCGGGCGCCAGCGGTTTCTGCTGGCTCTCATGGGGCGACCAGCCGGACAGGAAAACGATCTCGAACGTCGCTCGGATGCGGCCGTCGCTGTCGCTGCTGTGCAGCGCGTAGTGTTCGGCAACCCGGCCCAGGAGGCCCCGTGTGGGCGGCAGCCGGGATCGGCCGATCAGAGCGTTGGACAGTCCGAGCGCCTTCAAATCGTTCATTAGAACCAAGGCGTTGTCGTAGCGGACGATATGCCGGGTCGCATCAACCACGGGCAGCGCGAAACCGGCGCGCTGCAATAGCATTCCCCACTCGCGCACATGAACGAAGGGCGATACGCGTGGGGTTACGCCTCCGAGCACCTCAGACTCCGCCGCAATCCAGGCAGCCCGCAGCTCCGTCAACGTCTCACCTCCCAGCAAGGCGGCAAGAAAGAGCCCGTCGGGCCGCAGGCAGCATCGGAACTGCGCCAGCGCGCCCGGAAGATCGTTGACGCTTTCGAGTCCCGCAGCATGGATGACACAATCGAGACGCGAATCGGCGATGGGCAGAAGCTCCTCGTCGAAAACAAGATCGATGCCGCCCAGCGGCGCGCAATCGCTGACGAAAATCCGGTTCTCGGGATCCAGCCTGGCGATGCGCGCAGCCAGCCCCGCTGAAGCCTCCGCCATGAATGAGGGTGGTGGCAAACCGTCGCTTGACGGAGCCAAATCGGTCCTCGAGCTCGTTTGCGATCACGTCGTCCAGAAAAACTGGGCGCTGCGGCCCGGCAAAGCTGCGCAGACGCCGGCGGCGCACCAGACTACGGTGGAAAATATGCGGCACTGACGACATCGCGAGGCTCCGTTGCACAGGCAATGGCCCTGACCCATGATAGCGCAATGGCAGGCGGATACGCGCCAACTGGCGAAAATTGGCAACGACGGTGGCGGCAGGCGTGCATCGGGCTGCTGGACGTGCTGCTGCCGCCGCTGTGCCTGATGTGCAGCGGCCGGGTGGCCCTCGCCCGCGGGCTGTGCAGCGGATGCTGGTCGCAATTGCAGCTCATCGACGAGCCGCGCTGCCCGAAGTGGGGAGAACCGCTGACGTTCGACGCCGGACCGGGGGTGCTGAGCGCGCGTGCGCTGGCGCGGGAGCCGGTCTGGGCCAACTTGAGGGCGGCAGTAGTTTATGACGATGCATCGCGCAAGCTCGTGCACGCCCTGAAGTACCACGACCGGCTCGAAGCGGCGTTGCTGATGGCCCGGCTGATGCACCGCACGGCGGGCGACATCCTGACCAAGCAGGCTTTGCTGGTGCCGGTGCCCCTGCATCCGTGGCGCCTGTGGCAGCGCCGTTACAACCAGTCGGCGCTGCTGGCCAGACATCTGGCGATCCTGTCGGGTGCTGAAAACAAACCGAACCTGATGGTGCGGCAGCGGGCGACGCGCAAGCCAGGTGGGTCTTGGCGAGGCGGAACGCCAGGCCAACCTGCGCGGCGCCTTTCAGGTTCCCGAGCAATACCTGGGAGAGGCTGTCGGCCGACACATCTTGCTGGTCGATGACGTTCTTACGACCGGCGCCACGGCTGCCGCCGCCTGCCAGTGCCTCCTGTCCGCTGGAGCAGCGCGGGTGGATGTTCTCGTTTTTGCGGTTGTGACGCATCCGGCCGCCGTCCATGTGTGACTTTGCTGGCAAAACGGGCCAGGGATGGCGCGCACTGAAATCTACACGACGCCTTTCTGTCCATTTTGCCTGGCGGCAAAGGACCTGCTTCGGCAGAAAGGAGTCAACTTCGTTGAAATCGACGTCTCGCGCGACGCGGCAGCACGAAAGGCGATGACCTTGCGCGCTCACGGGCGGCGCACGGTGCCGCAGATCTTCATCGCGGACCGGCATATCGGGGGTTTCGACGAGCTGTATTCACTCGACGGCCAGGGCGAACTCGACCCCCTGCTGAGGCAGCCCTGAAGCCCCGGGTCTGCCGCGCTCCCGTTAACCAATTGTTTATCGACGCCGGAGCATGCTGCCGATCAGCGACTGAAGTGCGCCCAGAGCCGACGGACGCCGAAGAACCTTGCGCCAACAGGCGTCGAAAGCCATTTGCCATAGGAGACCCGTGGGGTTATCCGGGCGGCTGGCGCACGGTGCGATCCGCCCCGGCGGGCCTTGCGGGTGACCTTGAGAAGTCGTTAAGAGACCGTAATGATACGATATGATCTCGTTTGCAGGCGCGGCCATACATTCGATGGCTGGTTCGGCAACAGCACGGCTTTTGACGAGCAGGCGAAGGCCGGAGAAATACGGTGCCCGCAGTGCGGTTCGCCGCACGTCGAGAAGCAACTGATGATGCCGGGCATCCCCGTGAAGTCCAATCGCCGCGCCGAAAGCCCGCCCCAGACCTTTACCTCCGCTCCCCGCGATCCCCAGGTCCAGGCGCTCCACAACGCGGTACGCGAGCTTCGCCGTCACGTCAAAGAGAAGGCCGACTATGTCGCGGATCGCTTTCCGGAAGAAGCGCGGCGCATGCACTACCACGAAATCAAGCAGCGCGGCATCTACGGTGAAGCGACTCTCGATGAGGCGAGGGAACTGATCGAGGAGGGAATTGAGGTGCGGCCGCTTCCCTCCCTGCCGGATGACCACAACTGACCGGCCACCGCTTTACTTCAGGAGAGTGCCGCTGCATCTTCCGGGACCGAGCGAGGTGATGGGCGCTGCGCCACACTCAAATAGTTCACGGCCAAATCCCGCGACCTTGTCCACCCGCGGGTGAGCGGATTGTAGCTCATGCCGATCGTTTCCTTGGTCTGGAGGCCGGCGGCGGCTACCGACTGATCGAGCTCCTCGGGGGTGAGGAATTTTTCCCACTTGTGCGTTCCCCGGGGCACCCATCCGAGCACGTATTCGGCGCCGATGATGGCGAGGCCAAAAGACTTCAGCGTGCGGTTCAGCGTGGCAATGAACATGAGCCCGCGCGGGTTCACCATCGAGGCGCAGGTGGCTACAAAAGCGACGGGATCGTTCACATGTTCGACTACCTCCATGCACAGAACGACATCGAAGCGTTCCTGTGCGGCCAGCTGCTCAGCGGTCGCGACACGGTAGTCAATGGCCAGCGACTGGGCATGAGCGTGTACGGCGGCGGTCTTGATGTTCTGCTCGGAGGGATCGACGCCGACGACGTCGGCGCCCAATCGAGCCATCGGTTCTGACAAGAGACCGCCTCCGCAGCCCACGTCGAGAAAGCGCAAACCGGAAAAGGGCCGGCGCTGGAAAGGATCAAGCGAAAAGCGGGCAGTGGTTTGCTCGCGGACGAATTCGATCCTGAGCGGGTTGAGGCTGTGGAGAAGGGCTAGATCCCCGTCCGGGTTCCACCACTCGGCGGCCAGCGCGGCGAACTTATCGACTTCGGCCGGATCGATGCTGGCCGCGGCCGCAGGCGGCGGCCCGGGTACGGACCGCACAGTCAACGGCCATGAGGTTGCATCCCGTGCAAGCGGCCTGTATGAGCAATCCGGGCGCGCCGGGTTGGGCGCGTTTTTTGGTAAGCGCCCGCATAGACCGGTTGCGGTTGGCTCTCAAGGACTTTGACGGCAGTCGAGAAGGCTGACATGGGCCATTTGGTCATGAAATTCGGCGGCACGTCCGTGGCCGATATCGCCAACATCCGCAATGTTGCGCGGCATGTCGAGCGAGAGGTGAGAGCCGGCCATCGGGTAGCAGTCGTGGTTTCGGCCATGTCGGGAACCACGGACAGGCTGGTCGGCTGGTGCCGCGAAGCAGCCACGGTCCACGACGCCCGAGAGTATGATGCGGTCGTGGCCTCCGGCGAGCAGGTCACCGCCGGGTTGCTCGCCATCGCCCTGCAGGAAATCGGCATTCCGGCCCGCTCCTGGCAGGGCTGGCAAATCCCGATCAGGACCGACGGGGTACACGGGGCGGCGCGCATCCAGGACATCGACGCCGGTGAGCTGCGAAAGCGCATCGAGCAGGGGCAGGTTGCGGTGATATCCGGATTCCAGGGCATCGGGCCCGACCGGCGGGTAACTACACTCGGCCGCGGTGGATCGGACACCAGTGCGGTGGCCATTGCCGCCGCGCTCGAAGCGCGCTGCGACATCTATACGGACGTCGACGGTGTCTACACGACCGATCCCAGAATCGAAGCGAAAGCGCGCAAGGTGGCGAGGATCTCCTACGAGGAGATGCTGGAAATGGCGTCTCTGGGAGCAAAGGTGCTGCAAACTCGCTCGGTAGAATTGGCCATGGTCTACCGGGTGCCGCTACAAGTGCGGTCGAGTTTCGAAGCCAGCGGCAGCGATCCCAGCCCGGCTCTCGGGACAATTGTGTGCGACGAGGAAGAGATCATGGAACAGCAGGTGGTGACCGGTATCGCCTATACCAAGGATGAAGCCAAGGTGTCGGTGCGTCGGGTCAAGGATCAGCCCGGCGTGTCGGCGGGCATTTTCGGCCCGCTGGCGGAATCGGAGATCAGCGTCGACATGATCGTGCAGAATGTCTCCGGCGACGGCGAAACGGCCGACATAACCTTCACCGTCGCGCGCAAGGATCTGCACAAGGCCCTCGCCGTGCTGGAAGCCGTGCGCGAGCGGGTCAACTTCAAGGAACTCTCCCATTCTGCCGACGTCGCCAAGGTGTCGGTGGTCGGCATCGGCATGCGCAGCCACGCCGGCATCGCGGCGCGAATGTTCAAGGCCCTGGCCGACAAGGGAATCAATATCCAGGCGATCACGACTTCCGAGATCAAGGTCAGCGTATTGATCGACGAAGCCTATACCGAGCTGGCGGTGCGCGCCCTGCACGCCGCATACGGGCTTGACAAAATCTAGACCACGGGGCGAAAGCACCCCCATGATCGAGTCCTGCGGACCGATGTGGCGAGCCTTCGACAAACCGGCGCGCGCGGCGGGCTGGGACGGGGCCTGAGATGCCGTCTCCTGCCCTTGGCCCGCGTGTGCTGCTCAAGCGACTGCGCGAGGTCATGGCGGGACCGGAAACAGCGCAGAAGAAGCTCGACAAAATCGTCACGCATATCGCCGCCAACATGGTGGCGGAGGTCTGTTCGCTCTATGTCATGCGGCCGGGCGGATTCCTCGAGCTTTTCGCAACCGAAGGCCTGCGGCGCGAGGCGGTTCATCAGTCGAAACTGAAGGTCGGCGAAGGCCTGGTCGGAACGATCGCCGCACAAACGCAGGTGCTCAATCTTCCGGACGCCAGCTCGCACCCGCTCTTCAAATACCTGCCGGAGACGGGCGAAGAAATCTATCATTCGTTCCTCGGCGTGCCGGTCCTCAGAGCGGGCGTCACCATCGGCGTTCTGGTCGTCCAGAACCGCACCAGCCGCCACTATTCGGACGATGAAGAAGAAGCTCTGCAGACGACCGCCATGGTGCTCGCCGAGGTCATTGCCTCGGGCAAGCTCGCCGAAGTGGCAGCGGCGGTGGCAGCTGACGTGGCGCACGTCCGCAGCCATCGCCTCAAGGGCCGGATGCTCGCCGACGGCATCGCGCTCGGGCATGCCGTGCTCCATCAACCACGCGTGGTTGTCACCAATCTTATCGCCGAGGATGTACCGGCGGAGAAGCGGCGACTGGAGCAGGCGATCGCCTCGCTTCAGGACAGCGTCGATACCCTCATCGATGATGCCGGGAAGCTGCGCGGCGCGGAATATGGCGACGTGCTCGAAACCTTCCGCATGTTTGCGCGCGATCGCGGCTGGCTGCGGCGGATGCGCGAGGCAATCGATACCGGATTGACGGCCGAGGCCGCGGTCGAGCGCGTGCAAAGCGACAACCTGGCGCGAATGCTGAGGATCGAGGATCCCTATCTCAGGGAGCGCCTCAGCGATCTCGACGATCTTGCGAACCGGCTGCTGCGCATTCTGACCGGACAGCTCGAGACCGCGGCCGAGGGCATCCTGCCGAGGGACACCATTCTCGTGGCGCGCAGCATGGGCCCGGCGGAACTCCTCGACTACGATCGTCGAAACCTGCGCGGTGTCGTCATCGAGGAGGTGGCCGAAACCAGTCATGTGGCGATCGTGGCGCGGGCGCTCGGTATTCCGGCGATTGGCCAGGTGTCGGGACTGGTGGATGTCCTCGATACCGGTGATCCGATCATCCTCGATGCGCAGTCCGGTGAAATACACGTCCGGCCGCCCCCGGGCGTAGAAAGCGCCTATGCGGAGAAGGTGCGTTTCTACGCGCGAAGACAGGCGCAATATGCCGCGCTTCGCGGACGACCGGCGCTGACCAGGGACGGCGTCCAATTCACCTCCAGATCAATGCGGGGCTGATCGCCGATATGCCGCATCTCGTGGAATCCGGAGCGGACGGGATCGGTTTGTACCGAACCGAACTGCAATTCATGATGGCCGAGACCTTTCCCCGACTGGATGTGCAGGCCGCGCACTATGCGGCGGTGCTGGCGGCGGCCGACGGCAAGCCGGTGGTGTTTCGAACCCTGGATATCGGGACCGACAAGGTGCTGCCCTATCTGCACATGGCGAAGGAAGAGAACCCGGCAATGGGATGGCGAGGCATCCGCATGGCGCTGGAGAGAAGGGCACTTCTCGAGCTCCAGCTCAGGGCCATGGTGCGAGCGGCCGCCGGACGACACTTGCTGGTGATGTTTCCAATGGTGGCCGAGACTGCCGAGTTTGCCGAGGCCAAGGCGGGTGGCCGAGCAGGCGCGCACTTTCGTTGCCGCGCACGGGCACGAGCCGCCGCTGTCGATCAAGCTCGGCGCCATGATCGAGGTGCCATCCCTGCTGTGGCAGCTCGATCAGCTACTGGAGGCTGTCGATTTCGTGTCGATCGGCTCCAACGACCTGATGCAGTTCATGTTCGCATTCGACCGCAATCATCCTCGTCTGCAGGGCCGCTATGACCCGCTCAATCCGTCGTTTCTGGGGCTCGTCCGCGAGATCGCCGCGAAGGCCGAGCACCGTGGCGTGCCCGCGAACCTGTGCGGGGAGATGGCGGGCAAGCCGCTCGAAGCGATGGCGTTGATCGGCGCCGGTTTCCGGTCGATTTCGATGGTCCCGGCGGCAATCGGACCGGTAAAGTCGATGGTGCTGGCGCTCGAACTGCGAGAAGCTGCGGCGATTTCATGGAGCCGCTTCTGAAACGGCCCGACCACAGCCTCAGGCCGCACCTGCTGCAGTTCGCCGAGGAGAATAACATTCCGGTCTGATCAGCGTTCATCAGTTGCTTACCATTGTCCGGCATCCTGCTTGACAGTTCCGGGCTCTGCGAAGTCCCGGTAGCGGCGTGGCGTTGTCGGAGGCAGCGCCACGAGGAGTGAGTGTCCGCCATGACCGAATTCGAGCCATGCTTCGGCGAGACCCGCGGACGAAGTATTTCGGCCGCAGCCCGATGGCACCATCGACCCGGCGGGCGAGGCCGGATGGTTTTTGCAGCGCGAACGCGAACGCCGCTCGCTTTCGCTGCCTGACGTTGCCGCCGAAACGGGCATTCACGAAAGCCATCTCGACGGCATCGAACATGGCGACCTGACCAAATTGCCGTCGCGGATGGAAGCGCTCAAGATGGTAGGCATCTATGGGCAGTATCTGGGCTTTGATCCCGAACCGCTGATCGTCCATTATGCAGAGTTCCTGCCGCGTCCCATCGCTCCCGCCCAAACCATCAGCAGCCAGAACACCACGGCCGCTGTCCAGCGCAACCGTCATTTCGTTCACTCACGCCCTGCGGCGCGGCCCCTTGCAGCGGTCGAGCCGCACCATCGGCTCTTGCCTGGCGGTGGTTGTTGTCTTCAGCGCGGCAGTCTGGTTCCTGGCTCCGGGAACACCCAGCGCGAGAGCTTGCGGCGGCGCATTGACCCGTTGCCGACCGCATCCGTGGCGCCGGAGGCAGGGATCGAAACCCATCCTGCATCTGAAGGAAACGTGTCGATCACCGAGACATCTTTGAGCGACGATCAAGCCCAGGTTCCGGCGGCCATTCCGGAAGCTGCCTGGCGTCGTTCGCGAGCCGGAACCGGCTCCCGAACAACGAAGCCTCGCCGAGCTCATTGCCAGGACCATCGCTGCTGGCGAGGCGCCGGACGTGGCGGCGCCTGACGAAGACACGCACGAAACCGGTTTGGATGCACCGGCCCGGAGGCCGCAGCGGCTGCCGCGGAAGCTTCCCAAGAAACATCAGCGGGCCGCGTCGTGGGTGAAGTCGAACAATACAGCCCGCATCGTGCTCAAGGCCACTGGAGCCGTACTGATCCGCATCGAGGATTCGCGCGGCAATGTCGTGGTCTCGCACACTCTGGCGGCGGGTGATCGCTATCAGGTGCCGAGCCGCGAAGACCTCGTCGTCGTTGCCGGCGACGGCGGCCTCGTCAACGTGGAGATCGATGGCGTGCGGCGCGGCACGCTCGGCATGCCGGGCGAAATCGTGGTCGGCCGGCCGCTCAAGGTTTCTGCACTGCTGGCCGGCCAGGGCTGACTCTGAGGCTTGCCGCGGACCCGCGGCTATCGGCAATTTCACTATCGCGCGAAAATGCTTTAGAACGCCTGCCGCCGGCCGGCGCAGCCAGGACCTGTCGCCCGATAACACAGCATGAGCATTCTGGCCTCGGACAAGATCAATCGCATTCTCGAGCGCTTCCAAGCGCTCGAGTTGCAACTTGCTCTCGGAGCGGAGGGCGAGGCGTTCGTCAAGCTGTCGAAGGACTATGCGGAATTGCAGCCATTGGCCCGCACGGCCCGCGGCTACCGCAACGCCCTTGCGGAGCGCGGCGGGCTGGACGAGATGGTAGCGGCGGGCGGGGAGCTGGCGGCAATGGCGCAGGCCGAAAAGCCGGCAGTCGACCAGCGCATCGAACAGCTCGAGCACGAACTCAGGCTGCTGCTGCTGCCCAAGGATTCAGCTGACGAGCGCAGCGTCATCCTCGAGGTGCGCGCGGGAACGGGCGGCGATGAGGCTGCGATATTCGCCGGCGATCTGTTTCGAATGTATCAGCGCTATGCGTCGTACCGGGGCTGGCAGGTGGAGGTGATCTCGGCAAGCGATGGCGAACATGGCGGCTATAAGGAAATCATTGCCAATATTTCCGGCCGCGGCGCCTACGCACGCATGAAATTCGAATCAGGCGTCCACCGCGTCCAGCGCGTGCCCGATACGGAAACACAAGGAAGAATTCATACCTCGGCTGCGACCGTGGCGGTGCTGCCCGAGGCCGAAGAGGTCGATGTCGCGATCGCCGACAAGGATCTCCGAATCGACGTATATCGATCGTCCGGCCCCGGCGGACAATCGGTCAACACCACCGATAGCGCGGTGCGCATTACTCACATTCCGACCGGTATCGTGGTCGCGCAGCAGGACGAGAAGTCGCAACACAAGAACAAGGCCAAAGCGCTGAAGATTTTCCGGGCCCGCCTCTACGAGCGGGAACGTCAGCGAATTGATGCGGAACGCACTGCCCAGCGGCGAGGGCAGATCGGCTCAGGGGACCGATCGGAACGCATTCGAACCTATAATTTTCCGCAAACCCGGGTTACCGACCATCGCATAAACTTGACCCTGCACAAGCTTGACCTGGTACTCGCAGGGACGGCACTCGACGAACTCATCGAGGCACTCATTCACAAGCACCAGTCGGATTTGCTGGCCCAGGCTGAGGCCGATGCAGCCTGACACGGTGGCAAGCGCTTTCGCCGAGCTTCGCCGGCGCTTCCGGGTGGCCGGCATTGCCGCGGCGGATCTCGATGCCCGGCTGATTCTGCAGCATAGTCTCAAGGTATCCCACGCAGACTTCATTGCCTGGCCCGATCTGAGAGTAGGTACCTCGATGGGGCAGGAGATCGCCCGCCTGGCGGCGCGGCGGGAAGCCGGCGAGCCCGTCTCGCGGCTGTTCGGCGAGCGAGAGTTCTATGGACGGGTGTTCCAGGTTACGCGCCACACGCTCGATCCCCGGCCGGACACCGAAACTCTGGTCGAGGCGGCTCTTGAGGCGGCGGCTGTTCGGCGCGCAGAATTGAAGCGGCGCATTCTTGAACTTGGCACCGGTACCGGCGCGGTGGTCATCAACCTTCTTGCGGCATTGCGCGATGCGGAGGGGGTTGCGACCGACATCTGCCCGCATGCATTGCAGGTAGCGCGTCGAAACGCCACACGGCACGCCGTCGATGACAGGCTTTCTTTGCGCCAGGGTTCCTGGTTTGACGGGAGTTGCTGGAACCTTCGACCTGATTGTCGCCAATCCTCCCTATCTGAGGACCGGCGATATCGACAGCCTTGCGCCTGAAGTCAGGAATCACGATCCTTCTGTTGCGCTCGACGGAGGCACTGATGGGCTCGACGCCTATCGCCAAATCGCCAGCGCCGCCGCAAAGTTCGTTGCCGGCGATGGGCTGATCCTGCTTGAAGTGGGGCGCGGCCAGAAAAGTCGTGTCGTCAGCATCATGAATGCTTACGGATACCAGGCACCGGAGGGCATTCCGGCGACCCGCTCGGATCTCAACGGCATCGAACGCGTGGTGATCTTCGCGCCGACCCGGAAATGAACCCGGCGGAGAAAATGGTGGCGGCGGGTGAAATAGCTATTGGAAAAAGCCAAGCGAAAGGCTACTTTCCTGACCGGTAAGACACCCAAATCACACGTGCACGGTGCCTTGTCGGTCGACCAAGAGGCGGCTGACATCGTGGATGGTTCGGCTGGGCTGAGTGGGCGAGGTTCGTGCTGAAGGCGGCTGCTTCCCTGGGGAGCAGCGGGTGTTTGTGAAATCTGCTGCCGAAGTGTGCTGGAAATCGGGCTAGACGCGATCAGAGGATCGAACGGCAATTCTGTCTTGCGGATGTGCGAGCGTGGCAACGATGCCGGCAGGCATCGGTGATGCTCCACGATGCTGACATGCAGCGGTGATCGAAAGCTGCGACCGGCAGGTAGTGAAAAGAGTTGTGCAACTGCGCCTTGAGCTAGAGGAACATGAGACAAGGTCATCAGCAAAACTACAACAAGAGGTCACGCGGTCGGGGGCGGGGTGGACGGCCGGGAGGCGGTGGAGGAGGCGGCGGCGGAGTGGCGGAGGCGGCGGCAATCCGATCAACCGCGTTTATGACAGCAACGGACCGGACGTGAAGGTGCGCGGCACCGCCCAGACGGTCGCCGACAAATACATGCAACTCGCACGGGATGCCCATTCCAGCGGCGATACCGTCATGGCGGAGAGTTACTATCAGCATGCGGAGCATTATCTGAGGATTGTCGCCGCCGCGCAGGCCTACAATCAGCACGTCGGCGTACAACAATATCGCCGTCCGGGCGACGGCGAGGATGGTGGCGAGAACCGCCACGAGTCAGTGCCAGGCGCCGGTGTGAGCAATTCCGAGGGCGATCCGCAGCCGGTGACAGTCGCCGAGGAGTTCAGCCAGCAACCGGAGGTCCAGGGCTACGATGGCGATTCCCGGCAGGCGCGCCGGCCTCCGGAAGACCGCCAGCGACGGCATTTTGAGCGGCCGCGTTCCCAGAATGACCAACCTCCGGAAAGCCGGACAGCGCCGAATAACGGCGGCGATGCCGGCGGGCAGTGGGAGGCGCCCTCGTTCCTCAGGCGCTCTTCGCAAGGGGGCAGTGAGGCGTCGCGTGAACGCCGTCCGCGTTTCGAGCGGCCGTCGCGGGACCGGCAGGGTGACAACCCTGCGAATGATGCCGACCCCGTTGTCGCAGAGACGTCCGAAGAGCCCGTGCGGACCGAATAGCGAGCCCTGCAAGGGATGTGAACCTGTTGGCCCTGCTGCAGAAGCAGCAGGGGGCTGACCTACCTCACCGGGGCGCTTGCCGTGGTTGCGCGGCATATTATATCTGCGCCAGTGACCGGCAGGATGAGCAGCCATGGATCTTGAGAAGTATACGGAGCGTGCCCGCGGATTCATCCAGGCGGCCCAGTCGCTGGCCTTGCGGGAGGGCCATCAGAGATTTGCCCCCGAGCACATACTGAAGGTGCTTCTCGATGACGAAGAAGGGCTTGCCGCAGGACTGATCAATTCTGCCGGAGGTGATGCGAAGGCGGCGCTGGCGCGAACGGAAGCGCTGCTGAAAAGAATCCCGAAGGTAGAAGGATCAGGAGCCGGCCAGCTCTACCTGGCCCCGGAAACGGCCCGGCTTTTCGAAACCGCTTCCAAGCTTGCGGCCAAGGCCGGCGACAGCTTCATCACCGTCGAGCGCCTGTTGCAGGCGATTGCCGTCGAGTCGAGCGAAGCCTCGCGTGCCCTGAAGGAGGCCGGCGTCACCGCGCAGACCATCAACGGCGCCATCGAGTCCCTGCGCAAAGGGCGCACCGCCGATAGCGCCTCGGCGGAACAGGGCTATGACGCACTCAAGAAGTATGCCCGCGACCTGACCGAGGTCGCCCGTTCCGGCAAACTCGACCCGGTCATCGGCCGCGATGAGGAAATTCGCCGGACAATGCAGGTTCTTTCCCGGCGCACCAAGAACAACCCGGTGCTGATCGGCGAGCCGGGCGTGGGCAAAACTGCGGTGGCCGAGGGTTTGGCACTCCGGATCGTCAACGGCGACGTGCCGGAGAGCCTGAAGGACAAGCGGCTGCTGGCGCTCGACATGGGAGCGCTGATCGCCGGCGCCAAGTTTCGCGGCGAGTTCGAGGAACGCCTGAAAGCGGTGCTGTCGGAAATTCAGGCGGCAGCAGGCGGCATCATCCTGTTCATCGACGAGATGCATACGCTGGTAGGCGCGGGCAAGGCGGAAGGCGCCATGGACGCGTCCAACCTGCTCAAGCCGGCGCTGGCGCGCGGCGAGCTGCATTGCGTGGGTGCGACGACGCTCGATGAATATCGCAAGCATGTCGAGAAGGATGCCGCACTGGCAAGGCGCTTCCAGCCGATATTCGTGACCGAGCCGACGGTTGAAGATACGATCTCCATCCTGCGCGGCATCAAGGAAAAGTACGAGCTGCACCACGGCGTGCGCATAACCGACACGGCGCTGGTGGCTGCCGCCACCCTGTCCAGCCGCTACATTTCGGACCGGTTCCTGCCCGACAAGGCGATCGATCTCATGGACGAGGCGGCCTCCCGGCTGCGCATGCAGGTCGATTCGAAGCCGGAAGAGCTCGATGAGCTGGATCGCCGCATCATGCAGATGCAGATCGAACGGGAAGCGCTGAAGAAAGAGACGGACAAACCCTCCAAGGATCGGCTCGAACGGGTGGAAAAGGAGCTCGCCGCGCTGGAGGAGCGCTCGGCGGCGCTGACCCGCGCCTGGCAGGCGGAGAAGGAAAAGCTGAGCGCGGCACAGAAGATCAAGGAAGAAATCGACAAGGCGCGGGTCGAACTCGAGCAGGCACAACGGCGCGGCAATCTCGCGCGCGCCGGCGAACTCGCCTATGGGGTCATCCCGGGGCTGGAGAAGAAGCTCAGCGAAACCGAGGCCGCCGGCGTCGGCGTGCCAATGGTGGAAGAGGCGGTGACGGAGAATCACATCGCCCAGGTGGTGTCGCGCTGGACCGGCATTCCGGTCGATCGCATGCTCGAAGGCGAACGCGCCAAGCTCTTGAAGATGGAAGAGGCGATCGGGCAGCGGGTCGTCGGGCCAGGAGGAGGCGGTGCATGCCGTGGCGACGGCGGTGCGGCGGGCCCGGGCAGGGCTTCAGGACCCCAACCGGCCAATGGGTTCATTCATGTTTCTCGGTCCGACCGGCGTCGGCAAGACCGAACTTACGCGAGCGCTCGCCGAATTCCTTTTCGACGACGAACATGCGCTGCTTCGCGTTGACATGTCGGAGTACATGGAGAAGCACTCGGTGGCACGCCTCATCGGCGCCCCGCCGGGATACGTCGGCTATGACGAAGGCGGCGCGCTTACCGAAGCAGTGCGGCGCAGGCCCTACCAGGTGGTGCTGTTCGACGAGATCGAAAAAGCCCACCCGGACGTTTTCAATATCCTCCTGCAGGTGCTCGATGACGGGCGGCTCACCGACGGCCAGGGGCGCACGGTCGATTTTCGCAATACCCTTATCGTCATGACTTCGAATCTGGGGTCCGACTACCTGGTGTCGCTCGGCGAGGACCAGGATGCGGACGCGGTGCGCAGCGAGGTGATGGCGGTCGTGCGCGGGCATTTCCGGCCCGAGTTCCTGAACCGGCTCGATGAAATCATCCTGTTTCACCGGCTCAAGCGCGAGGATATCGCGGCGATCGTCGAGATCCAGCTTGGCCGCCTGCGCAAACTGCTGGCCGGACGGAAGATCACGATCGACCTCGACCGCAAGGCGTCGGCGTGGCTCGCGGAACGCGGCTATGATCCCGCCTACGGCGCCCGTCCGTTGAAGCGGGTTATCCAGAAGAACCTGCAGGACCCGCTGGCCGAGCAGATTCTCGAGGGCACGATTGCCGACGGAGACAAGGTGCAGGTGACGGCCGACGAGCAAGGGCCTCGTCATCAACGGCAGGACGGTCGAGGCAGAAGCCGCCTAAGGGGCTCCTGCCGGCACTACATTCTGGGCGATCTGGGTGGCGGGCGCTTCCTTCATCATCGCCACGATCTTCGTCCGGTGCTGCTTGAACGTATCGAGAATTTTGCCTTCCAGCTGACGGCCGCCGGCCACGCGCACTTTCATCGGATTGACGGGACGATCCTTGACCCTGACCTCATAGTGCAGGTGCGGCCCGGTGGAGCGTCCGGTGGAACCGACATACCCGATGATCTGACCCTGTCTGACTTTGACGCCGGGCCGTATGCCCTCGGCGAGGCGGCTCATGTGGGCGTAGAGGGTCCGGTAACCGCCCGAGTGCTGGATCTGCGCCATGATTCCGTAGGCGCCGCCGCGTCCGGCCGTCTCGACGAGACCGGAGCCGGCGGCCTTGATGGGCGTGCCATGCGGCACGCCGAAATCGACGCCGGCATGCATCTTGGAATAGCCGAGAAGCGGATGCTTGCGCATGCCGAAGCTGGAAGTCAGGCGGGCGCCGGAAACGGGGGTGCGCAGGAGACCCTTGGTGGCGCTGCGGCCGGTCTCGTCATAGTAGTCGGTAAGGCCATCATCGGGAGTGGTGAAGCGATAATAGGCCTTGGTGCCGCCGTCGAACTCGAGCGAGGCGAAAAGCAGAACCTTTCGTTTCGTCGACGAGCCGGTGATCGGGTTGCCGTAGAACACCTCGAATTCGTCGCCGGTCCGCACCTGGCGCTGGAAGTCGACATCGAAGGCATACACCCGCATCATCTCGTTGATGATGTAGTCGGGAACGCCCTCGTCCAGGGCCGTCGTATAGAGGCTCGAACCGACTCTCGATTTGGAGCGATACTGCGGTGCCTCGGTCGCATAGCGGGATCGGGTGCCCTCCCGGGCGCCGTCGATGCGAGCGATGAAGTGGCCGTCTTCATCGGACTCGACCACGATGTTCTCGCTGGGTCCCGGAGAAAAAGCCACCCGCACCGGAAAGATCACGTCGTTACCGTAGAAGTCCTGGCGCTTGTCGAGCGTGACCTCGAAGACCTGACCGGCCTTGTGAAGCTTTTGCGGGTAGACGGGCTCGATTGCCCGAGCCAGGGCGCGGGCCGACTCGATGGTGACCCCTAGGGCGGTCAATCGGTCTGCCAGGGCCTCGTTCTTGCCAAGTTTGATGGTCTCGTCCACGGGCTCCGGCGGAGGTGTCTTGGCGATGGTGGTGATATTGGTGGGATCGAGCGAACCGATCTGCACGTTCTGCTCGAGAACCATCGTCTTGTCGCCTGCCCCATAGGGCAGAACGTCGGCGCTCACGCTGGGGTACTGGTCGGCGATCGAGCCCGATAGCTCGCGGGCAGGAATCACCACGACCTTGTCGACGAGCTCTTTGGCGTCGGGCCGGTAGGCGACCGTGACTTCGCTATAGGGCTTGGGGGCGACAGCGGCCTCGGCGATTTCACCGTTGTAGTTACCTTTGAGACTTCGGTGCGCTGCCAGAAGTCGGCGGGGTTGACCGAGGCCGGGGCCTGGTCGCCGCCGCGCTCCTTGCCGAGGAAACCCAGAAGGGTGCTGCCGATCACGACTGCGCCGGCCAGTCCGGCGACG
>CAWADI010000021.1:65000-244027 GCA_963780765.1 uncultured Alphaproteobacteria bacterium
ACATCAGGGACGCAAGTCACGTCCCATTTGGCGGGATACCGCCGTCTTCGTTTCTCTTTCTTTCGGGTCGCATGAGGGCGAGGGCGCTTATTGGGCCTGTAGCTCAGGTGGTTAGAGCGCGCGCTTGATAAGCGTGAGGTCGGAAGTTCAAGTCTTCCCAGGCCCACCACTCATTTCGGTGATCAGGGCCATCAGGAACGGCAGGCGCCGGCCGAGCAGCCGGATCACTGCCTGAGCTCGGCGGGCTGACATCCCCGGCGGGGCCATAGCTCAGTTGGGAGAGCGCTAGCTTTGCAAGCTTGAGGTCGTCGGTTCGATCCCGTCTGGCTCCACCAATTCCGGCTCATGCCATCAGCGACCCGAGCCGAGCAATTCGCGCCTGCCAACGCAGGACGCAGGATGACGCTCATTGACATCGTGAAGAAGGGATTTGTCTGTAGTGCGCGATCTCAAGCGGCATGGCTCCGCACCGCGAGCCGCGGAAGGCGCCTGACCGCACCCCGCACAGGACAAATCTTCACAATGAACTGGTCTTTTCTACAATGTCATCCGTCTACGGACCAATGCCGAGTTCATGCGGTCCGCGGACACATCAAGGATGGGCATTGATAATGAGAACGATCAAGCGACTTAAGGGCATTTGGTGGATGCCTTGGCGCTGAGAGGCGATGAAGGACGTGGTACGCTGCGATAAGCTCACGGGGAGCTGCGAACAAGCTTTGATCCGTAAGATTTCCGAATGGGGAAACCCCTGGCTTCGGCCAGATCCTCACATGAATCCATAGGGTGTGGAAGCAAACCCAGGGAACTGAAACATCTAAGTACCTGGAGGAAAGGACATCAACTGAGACTCCGTTAGTAGTGGCGAGCGAACGCGGACCAGGCCAGTGCCTGCAGTGTATTAACCGGAAGCCAATGGAAAGTGGCGCCTCAGAGGGTGATAGCCCCGTACGGGTAACGGACAGTTGCAGACTTGAGTAAGGCGGGACACGTGCAATCCTGTCTGAACATGGGGGGACCACCTTCCAAGCCTAAGTACTCCTCAGCGACCGATAGTGAACCAGTACCGTGAGGGAAAGGTGAAAAGCACCCCGACGAGGGGAGTGAAATAGTACCTGAAACCGAATGCCTACAAACAGTCGGAGCCCGCAAGGGTGACGACGTACCTTTTGTATTATGGGTCAGCGACTTAATTCTGGCGAGCAAGCTTAAGCCGATAGGCGTAGGCGCAGCGAAAGCGAGTCTGAACAGGGCGTCAAGTTCGTCGGATTAGACCCGAAACCAGTCGATCTAGCCATGGCAGGCTGAAGGTGGGGTAACACCCACTGGAGGGCCGAACCGGTGTCCGTTGAAAAGGTCTCGGATGAGCTTGTGGCTAGGGGTGAAAGGCCAATCAAGGCTGGAGATAGCTGGTTTTCCGCGAAAGATATTTAGGTATCGCGTCGCGTGAATACTCCAGGGGGTAGAGCACTGGATGGGCTAGGGGTTCGTATAGGATTACCAAACCTAACCAAACTCCGAATACCTGGAAGTACTATGCGGCAGTCACACGGCGGGTGCTAACGTCCGTCGTGAAGAGGGAAACAACCCTGACCGCCAGCTAAGGTCCCCAAATCGTGGCTAAGTTAGGAAGGATGTGAAGATCCCAAAACAACCAGGAGGTTGGCTTAGAAGCAGCCATCCTTTAAAGAAAGCGTAACAGCTCACTGGTCTAAACAAGGGTCTTTGCGCCGAAAATGTATCGGGGATCAAGCCACGTACCGAAGACTGCGGGTGCATAGCAATATGCGCGGTAGCGGAGCGTTCCGTAGGCCTGCGAAGGATGACCCGTGAGGGCATCTGGAGGTATCGGAAGTGCGAATGCTGACATGAGTAACGACAAACAGTGTGAGAGACACTGTCGCCGAAAGTCCAAGGGTTCCTGCGTAAAGCTAATCTGCGCAGGGTTAGCCGGTCCCTAAGGCGAGGCCGAAAGGCGTAGTCGATGGGAACCACGTTAATATTCGTGGGCCAGTGGGTGGTGACGGATTCCGTAAGCTGTCTGGGCTTATCGGATTCCGAGGCGTGCGAAGGAGTTCCAGGAAATAGCCCCCGCATCAGACCGTACCCGAAACCGACACAGGTGGACTGGTAGAGAATACCAAGGCGCTTGAGAGAACGATGCTGAAGGAACTCGGCAAATTACCCTCGTAACTTCGGGAGAAGAGGGCCCCGTTTCTGGGCAACCAGTGGCGGGGGGCACAGGCTAGGGGGTGGCGACTGTTTATCAAAAACACAGGGCTCTGCGAAATCCAAAGATGACGTATAGGGTCTGACGCCTGCCCGGTGCCGGAAGGTTAAGAGGAGGGGTGCAAGCTCCGAATCGAAGCCCCGGTAAACGGCGGCCGTAACTATAACGGTCCTAAGGTAGCGAAATTCCTTGTCGGGTAAGTTCCGACCTGCACGAATGGCGTAACGACTTCCCCACTGTCTCCAGCATCGACTCAGTGAAATTGAATTCCCCGTGAAGATGCGGGGTAATTGCGGTCAGACGGAAAGACCCCGTGCACCTTTACTATAGCTTTACACTGGCATTCGTGCCGGCATGTGTAGAATAGGTGGTAGGCTTTGAAGCGGAGGCGCTAGCTTTCGTGGAGCCGAAATGTGAAATACCACCCTTGTTGACATGGATGTCTAACCGCGGCCCGTTATCCGGGTCCGGGACAGTGTATGGTGGGTAGTTTGACTGGGGCGGTCGCCTCCCAAAGAGTAACGGAGGCGCGCGATGGTAAGCTCAGGCTGGTCGGAAATCAGCTGTCGAGTGCAATGGCATAAGCTTGCCTGACTGCGAGACTGACAAGTCGAGCAGAGTCGAAAGACGGCCATAGTGATCCGGTGGTCCCATGTGTGGAGGGCCATCGCTCAACGGATAAAAGGTACGCCGGGGATAACAGGCTGATGACTCCCAAGAGTCCATATCGACGGGATCGTTTGGCACCTCGATGTCGGCTCATCACATCCTGGGGCTGGAGCAGGTCCCAAGGGTTCGGCTGTTCGCCGATTAAAGTGGTACGTGAGCTGGGTTCAAAACGTCGTGAGACAGTTTGGTCCCTATCTGCCGTGATTGTAGGAGAATTGAGAGGATTTGTCCTTAGTACGAGAGGACCGGGATGGACGCACCTCCGGTGGACCTGTTATCGCGCCAGCGGTACAGCAGGGTAGCTATGTGCGGACGGGATAACCGCTGAAGGCATCTAAGCGGGAAACCCACCTCGAAACCATTTCTCCCTTGAGAACCGTGGAAGACGACCACGTTGATAGGCCGGGTGTGGAAGCGCAGTAATGTGTGAAGCTTACCGGTACTAATCGTTCGATTGGCTTGATCGTTCTCATTTGTCAATGCCCATCTGCTGAAAACCAGTTCATTGCAACCTCTGTTCTTCGCCGGCCTGGTGGCTATGGCGAGGTGTCCGAACCCGATCCCATCCCGAACTCGGTCGTTAAACGCCTCAGCGCCAATGGTACTTCGTCTTAAGACGCGGAAGAGTAGGTCGCTGCCAGGCCTGCCGAGAACAGAGGACGTTCTTCTTCACAAGATCGCCAAAGCCCGCCGGCGGGAAACCACCGGCGGGCTTTCGCTTTCGTGACGTTGCCCCGTTGCCCCGTTGCAACGCTACTTGTTGGCGGCCAGCCTTCGCCTGACGCGCGACAGGTTCCGGTGAACGACCGGCGGCAGCCAGTCCTGCAGGGCTTCGTCAACCCTCACCTGCCAATCCACCTGGTCGCGGCTGCCGGGTCGGGCCCGAAACTGCGTCGTGCGGCCGCGCTGGTCGGCGGACCACGTGGAGGTGTAGTAGTAGAGCGCGATGGAGCGCCGGGGAGTGCCCTCGGGGTGGTTCACCGGGTTCGGATTGCCGTGGTTGCTCTCGGCCGTGGTGTTGAAGATCACGCAACGGTTGAACAGCGGCACATAGGACTTCTCGCAGCGGCTCATGTCGTTGCTCCATAATTCGAGCTGGCCGCCGAACTCCTCCCGCCAGCCCTTGTTCAGATAGATCAGGACGTTGATCCGCCGCTCGAGGTCCATCTTCTTGTGGTGGTTGAAATCGGCATGGACCGACAGGTGTCCGCCCTGCCGGATCTCGTGAAACCCTCCGCCGGTGTAGTAGGGATCGGGGATCAGGCCCTCGATGCCCGTCAGGTTTTCGAGGAACCGCACGAATGGCCGCGAGTTCAGCGAATAGAACAGCGTGCGCAGCCTGGGGGCGAGGGAATCCGGATTGTAGCTGAACTTCAGGCGTTCCTGGGCGCGGTCGAACGCCATCCCGTCGCGGTCCAGCGTCAGAGGCCGGAATGCCACGGATGAAAGCATCCTTCGTCAGAGGAGTGGAAACAGCAGCGAGCCCGATTTGACCGCTCGGCGCAAGTGAACTACTCAAACCACAGCGAGAGGTTGGCAAAGCTGAAAAATGAGGGCTAGGACCTGAACGTCGTATCTCTCACAAGCGGTTCGTGTTTTTTTGCCAGGCAGAGTTCGAAAGTAAACTGATCAAGTGCTCACCATCTTGGTTCATACGAAGGCTCTTATAGAAAAAAGGCTGGCACCAATCGTTGCCAAGGCGCTTGGGGCAATTCTCGAGTAGAGATATTCCTTCCCGATGAAGCTTCTGCTTTGGAAAGCAGCTTCTCGAAATTTCTTGCACCATCCGGCAACTGTGCTCGCGAGCGACAAGCTTGGGAATCGTCTCCGCTGCAGAACGGATGACTTTGTACAGAGACACATCGCAGTCTTCGGCGTGTGGGAGCCCTCATTGACGGCGCATTTGGTGCGCAAGAGGCCGGCAGAAGGCATCTTTCTGGATATTGGCGCCAATGTTGGATACTACTCCTTGTTAGCGTCTTGCATATTCGATGAGGTGGTCGGCTTTTGAGCCGTCACCATACATCTTCCGCCTCCTGGCGGAAAATATCGCGCTAAATAAAAAGATGAAGATCCACATTCTTCAAATCGCAGTGTCCGATGAAGATAAAATGATTCAGTACTTTAGGTCGAGCGGCGCAAATCTGGGAGTACTCGCTCGATAGCCAAAATTCAGAACTGTCGGAGCCGCTAACCGAGCTTCCCGAACAGCTAATTGATTGTCTCTTTGTCAGAGTACACTGAGCATACCTTTTAAGTCCGAACCCTAGCTAGCTAAGCTAGTCGATGTTCCACCATCTCTTCGTGTCAACGCCGTAGAGTTCTTTCAGCCGTAGCATCTCCGGACGGAGTATTTGCAGCAATTCTTCCTCTTCCTCGATCTCCAGCTTGAAACGTCCTCGGACTCTTTTTTTAGACGAAGTCAGCTGCCATAGCGAATGGCGCAGGTTCCTCGGCACTGTAGCTCTGGCGATCAAGCGGAGTGCAGGCTTCGTCGCGGTCTTCGCCCAGATAGAACTGGTTTCGCGCTGATAGTCTCGACCAGCATTTTCATGCAACTCGGAAGTGGTGCAAGGTGCGTCAATACTCAAGAATTCGACAGAATCCTCTGCATTGTCTCGCCCGGATATCGTTGAAGTTCTTCGAGTGCCAGCAAGAGTAGCCGGCCGCTATCGTAAAAACGGTGATACTGATCGATTTGTGTCGCGTATCTCGATATCGCTAGCGATACTGGCGAAACACCGAATTCCAAACTATGATTGTGCCGAGGCGACAAGAAGGAGCCTACTTCTCTACCCGAAAAGGCTACGTGTCGGGCGTGAGACTCAATCCGTCGAAGAGGATGCCTCATAATCATTATTAATTTGATGTCACTACCGTACGCGGCAATTCTCTCGGGAACACCTGTTGCGAAAGGTGTTTTCGAGTAATCGGGACTCGCCTCAAGAGCTATTACATGCCTTGCCCTGTCGAACTTGAAATGCTTGGCATACCAATCAGGGCCGAGTGACCATATTTCTTCAAACGCAAAGTAGCCGACTTCTTTCATGGCGCTTGCACACACCTGCGGATGTTGCGCCAAATGTTCAAATAGCGTTGTCGTCCCGGACTTCATTGAGCCAATAATGAGGGAAACGGCAGGTAGAGCGCATTCTCTGTGAATTGGGAGAGCTGCCTTCGACATTGAATTACCCTAACTACGCTATAATAGGATCGCAACTATCGGGCTCATGAAGCTGGCCAAGCACTGCCTGGAGATCTGGGGGGCATTTTTCCCGTCAAAGTTTGTCGAGCTTGGGGCTTCTTCAAAGTAGGCTGCTGGGGCGGCCTGCGGTACATTCGGTGATCGAAAATCCCGTATCGGACGCAATTCTTCAGTTTAGCGCAGGATCTTGACTGCCGCCGTTTAGGAATCCTAAGCGCTCTTGAGAGACCGTTGTGCGTCGATCGACTGGCGTAGGCCGTGCGAGCCTCGTAATTGAGAGCCCCACGTCAGCCAACTCGGCCCGACCGGAACCAACCTTCTGACCGTTTGAGTGACATGCAAAACGCTTCTTCGCTCCCCTCCTTGCGCAGCCGCGTACTTCGTGCTGGCGTGTGGACTCTCGGTGGGCATGCGGCGGCTCAGATCATCCGCCTCGGTGGCAATCTCATCATTGCGCGCCTCTTGGTGCCTGAGATGTTCGGACTCATGGCACTGGCCCAGGTGCTCATCGTCGGTCTTAATCTGTTCTCCGATTTCGGCCTGCATCAGAATATTGTTCGACACCGCCAAGGTGACGACCCGGCGTATCTGAACACGGTTTGGACCCTGCAGATCATTCGCGGCTTGGTCATCTGCATTATGGCGTTGGGGCTGGCGTTCTGTGTTTATTGGTTCGGGCAACTGAAGTGGTGGCCTGAAGCAAGTGTCTACTCCGATCCGCTTCTTCCTTTTGTAATCGGCGCCCTGTCCATCAATGTTGTCATCGCTAGCCTTGCCTCAACGAAATTTGCTTCCGCCAGCCGCGCACTCACGCTTGGTGGCCCGACGTTGATCGCAATCGTCAGTCAGATCGTCGGCCTTTCGTGTATGATCGCTTGGGCAATGTTCGACCGATCTATTTGGGCACTGGCCGCAGGCGCGTTGGTTTCCACGGCGATGTCATCGTTGCTCAGCCACATATCCTTGGCCGGAAGCCAGAATAGAACTCTACTGGAACCGAGAGATAGTTGGCGCGGTCATCGCGCTCGGCAAATGGGTACTTCTCAATTCGATCCTTGCTTTTTTCGCGGCAAGCGGCGACCGCTTACTGGTTGGCGGTCTTACCGATGCCACCACTTTCGGGCTTTATTCGATCGCGTTCTTGCTTGTCTCGGCGATCCCGGAGTTCTTTGGCCAGCTCATCGCCAAAGTTGCCTTGCCGGCCATCAGCGAAGTGGCTAGGCAGCGACGCGAAATTTTGAAAGATAGCTATTATCGATTCCGCGCGCCCCTTGACGCGCTCGCCTTCACGGTCGCCGGAGTCTTGTTCTCGTCAGGGCAAGTAATAGTGGATATCCTTTACGACGATCGTTATCTTGGCGCGGGCCCCATGCTTGAAATACTTTCGGTTTCCTTGCTGGCACTGCCGTACCGCTTGACGACTTCGTGCTTCTTTGTATTGGGCGTCCCTGGTTTGTCGAGTCCGGCTCTGATCGTCAAGCTGATTACCGTCTTCGGCGTGATGCCGATGGTGTTTTCTGGATTTGGTCTCACGGGAGCGCTCTGGATTATCGCGTTAAGTAGTATCGCTGGTCTGCCAATAACTATTTATCTGAAAGCCCGACTCGGTCTATTTGACTTGATACGCGAGTTCCGATTCTTGCCGCTCTGCGCCGCAGGATACTTGGCTGGCTCGTCGCTGGAGCTGATTGCTACTGTGCTGTGGCACTGAGTAGTTTTGCAGCTCTCTGGAACTAGTTAAGAAATCCGTGCTCGCTCGCTGAGCAGCGACTGCGATATATGAACTGGTGAGAGCAGGTTACCGGGGCAGGTTAGTGGGCGCCAAGTAATGATCGTCGGAGCCACAAGCCAGGGTGAGCCATGTTTTTCTGAAGCATCACCCTTCAGACACCGATCGGGATAGAGAAGTCCTGCCGGTGGCGTCAATAACATGTCACTCAACGTAACCTTTGTGATGTATCAGCCGTTTTTGGCTGGTGGCACGCGAGTGATCGCGGCGCATGCCCGGTGGCTGAGGGCTCGAGGGCACATTGTGCGTCTAATATCACAGCCGGTTTTGCCGTCGTGGAAAGCAACGGCAAGCTTTTGGCTCAGGGGCAAATCATGGTCCGGCCTGAAGAAACAGTCCCCCTACCTCAGCGATCTGATGGATGTGTACGAAGTGCTCGACAGCCATAGGGCAGTAACGACAGAGGACGTACCGGATGCAGATGTCATCGTTGCAAATTTCTGGCGGACAGCGCCATGGGTGAAGGCGCTACCCGCTTCCAAAGGTAGGAAGGTCTATTTGGTGCAGGATGCAGGTGTTCTAGGCGAAACGATGGAACAGATCGTTAATACTTGGAAAATGGGGCTGCGCGTGATTGTCATTAGCGAGTGGCTGGCCGAGGAGGTCAGAAAGTATGCCCCGCAGGAGATCGATGTAGTTCCCAATGGCGTTGATACCTCGGTTTTCCGCTGTCTAGCGCCGAGGATTAAGCCTAATCAGCATCGTATCGGATACGTGTACTCATCCGACAGAATCAAGGGCTCCGACATTTGTACGAGGGCAGTGGGTTTGGTTCGCCAACGAGTTCCGGAGTTAGATGTCGTGGGCTTCGGCGCTCGACCGCCATCACGGCAAGATGAAATTCCGTTCCGCGCTCAATTTCAGTGGAATATCCGAGACAGCACTACTAGAGACATATACGCCTCCTGCTCATATTGGCTTTTCGGCAGTCGCAGAGAAAGCTTTGGGTTACCTATTCTTGAGGCAATGGGGTGTGGGACCCCGGTGATCGCCGCAAGTAGTGCCGCCGCACCTGAAATACTGCGCAATGGTGGCGGAAGGCTTGTGCCTGTCAACGATGCAGAAGCAATGGCCGAAGAAATCTTCTCGGGACTTTCACAATCGAGGGAAGATTGGCAACTTAAATCTAACGCAGCCGTTCAGACGGCCGCTCGCTTCGACTTGAAAGCGTCCTGCGAAAAATTTGAGGCGGCGCTGCTTCGTGCCTCCGGCGTTTAGCTAGACTAGACTAGGTGGACTGAGCCGCGCGTCGTACGCTCTTCGCGTCGACGAGTACCTGCGAGACGCTGTGTGCGGTGGAGCACGAGTTGAGGGCGCTACTGCGCCGGGGGAGCTGATCAGGGGGTCAGACTTTGCTTTGCTGCATCCCTGCTCGATCGCAAGACCTGACGCCACAGGTGTTTGACCGTCGGCACCGTCAGCAGCAGGTGCTCGGCGGCTTCCTCAGGAGTCTCGCCACGCGCAAGGGCGAATGCCACTTGGAGCTCCCGCTCGCCCAGGCCGCTCATCGGATTCGCGGGCAAGTCGGGAGAGGTGGCACCGCACGTCTCGAGTTCGCTGCGGGCCTGCGCGAGCCAAGGCTCCGCCCCGAGTTGGGCGAAGCCGGTGAACGCGCTCTCGAGGTGCTCCACGGCCTCGGCCGCTCGGCCGACCTCCCGGAGCCGACGGCCGTAGGCAAGGAGCGTTCGGGCGTGCTCGAAGGGGCCGACCACGTCGCTTCCGTGGGCCAGCGAGTCGCGAAAGAACTCGATCAACCGCATCAGGACTCGCAAGCAGTCCGCGGCAGCATGCCAAGGCCGCAAGCGCCGAAAGCCGTTCCGTCTGGCGGGACTCCTCCTCGAAGATCGAAACCTCGCGCTCCGCGTCGGCGGTGCGCCCCGCGCGGACGAAAGCCTCGATCAGATCGCGCGCGCGATGGGGAGGCACGGCCGCGTCGCACCAGCCCTGCTCGAGCTGCGTCTTGCGTACCTCGGCTAGGTGCTCGATTGCGGCGTCCAACTCCCCGCGGCCAAGCGCGAGAAGGCCGAGCGCCGGAACCGCGCGGTCGAGGCGTGAGCCGACTCCCAAGCGCGCAGCGAGGGCGATCGCCTCGCCGGCGTGCCGGCGGCAGTCGACAGCCCGCCCCTGCGCGGCGTCCAGCCAGGCGAGCGCGCCCGAAGCGAGGCCCTGGTCGGCGCCTTGCCCCGTCTCGCGCGCGAGCGAGGCGGCCTCTGCGAGCGCAGCATGCGCCACCGGCCAGTGACCCGTGTCGATCTCGACGTCGGCTAGGCGCACGAGCGCGTAGGGAAGCAGGCCGAATGCGCCGTGAGAACGCGCGTCGGCGATCAGCTGTGCGAGCACGTCTCGAGCACGGTCATGCTCGCCGGCGAGGCGAAGACCCGCGCCTAGGTAGGCGCGCAGCTGGGGCTCCGCGTGAAGCTGCTCACGCAGCTCGATGGCTCGGAGGAGAAGGGCGCGGCCTTCGCGCGGATCGCCGTTGAACGTCAGCGCCGTGCCGAGCATGAGCGCCGCAGCGGCCTCGATCGGTCCGCCCTCGGCGACCTCGAGCGCCCGCCGTCCGATTTCGCAGGCGCGCGCGGGCGACCCGGCTCGGAGCGCCGGGATCACCGCAGCAGCGAGCAGACGGGCCGCCGCCGGCTTATAGGACGCCTCGCAGCGCGCAGCACCGTCGAGCAGCAGGTCGCGTGCCCGCGAGGCCGAGCCGCTGCGCGCGAGCAGGCTGCCGAGCAGCAATTCGGCCGCGGCGCGCGAGCCCCCCTCGTCGAGCCCGGGGAGGGCGGCCTCAACATGGTCGACTGCCGCATAGATGTGGCCGGCGAGCGCAGCCGCCTGAGCCGCGCCGACCAGCCGTCTCGCACGCTTGGACCGTGCAGGGCTCAGGCGCGCCGCGAGCTCGAGCGCACGCGCGGCCGCCGAATGTGCGTGCCGTGAGAGCGCTCGCCCGGCGGCGTCCTCGAGCGAAGCCGCGATCCGCTCGTCGGGCCCGGGAGCGGCGAGTGCCGCATGCCATGTGGACGAGTCAGAGTTGCTGGCACCGGCGAGGGCGGCATGGGCGGCACTCCGCTCTGAACGAAGCGCTCCGTACGCCACAGTCGAGCGCACGAGCGGATGCGGGAATGAGAAGCGGCCGCCCGAGATCGCAACGAGCGCAGCCTCCTGGGCCGGCCTCAGGTCCTCGAGGCTCAAGCGGACCGATTGGAGCGCCCGCGCGACGGCCGCGTCGTCCTCTCCGTAACTAAGCGCCACGACGAGCAGGGCCCGGCGCGCGTCCTCCCCGAGCGCGCTGATGCGGGCAAGGATGGCGCGCTCCGCGGATCTGCAGGTGAGAAGCGCGTCGCCGAACGGGACGCTCCCAACGCGCTGGCCTGGTGTGAGGCTGAGGGGGATCTCGCGCAGCGCAAGCGGGTTGCCGCGCGCTACGTCGACGACCTCCGCGACCACGGTCGGCGACAGCTCGTCGCCGAAACTACGCTCGAGAAGGGCCAGCGACGCGGCTCGGTCGAGGGGCTGAAGCTCGACGATTTCGGCCGCGCCGAACGTTCCCGGGTCGCCGCCTGTCGCGACGAGCAGCGCGATCCCTTCCGCTCCGATCCGTCCTGTAATGAACGCCAGCGCCTCGAGCGAGGCGTCGTCGAGCAGGTGTGCGTCATCGACGCAAATAAGAAGTGGGTCTTCCTCCGCCGCTGCAGCAAGCAACCACATCGCGCCGGCGTACGCGGCAAATCGATCGCCGCGCTCGGCACCAGCGAGGCCGAGGGTCGCCGACAGCGCTTGGCGAAGGGTGTCCGGGAGTGCGCCGATCCCGCCTAGGAGCGGCCGGCACAGTTCCTCGAACCCCGCGTACGGGCGCTCGCTCACGTCCTCGACACCGGAAACCCGGAGGACGCGCATCCCTTCGGCGCGCTCGGCGGCGGCGTGGAGCAGCGCTGTCTTCCCGACCCCGGTCTCACCGCAGATCACAATCGCGCCGCTGCGACCGGCCCGGGCCTCGTCGAGCAACCGGCTGATGCGCTCCTGTTCACGGGCGCGACCAAGGAGCCCCCTATCCGAGACCGTGGCCATTCCCGCGCCGCTCGCAGCCGAGCCCGGGCGCCCGTGGGCGAGGGCATTCTCCAGCCAGCGGCGGAATAGCTGACGGCCCGTCTGCTGGAGCAGCGGCATCGAGCGCGCGTACTCCTCCAGGAAGCCTGCGACAGAGCCACGTCCGTAACGGGCCTCGAACGTCTCCCCGAGCGAGCCGTCGAACCAGTCACGGGCGTCGTCGAGCGAGGGCTCCAGATGGCACTGGATCGCATACGCGGTCCTCCCGACATTGAACGCCTGGTTTTCGTAGCGGGAGGAGCGGGCGAGACGCACCGCGCCCTCGGGCAAGTCGAATGTGTCGGAGTGAAACTCGAACACCTCGACGTCGCGCGGGAAGGCCCTGAAGACCGGGTCGCGGCGGGCGGCCTCGCAGAGGAAGATCGGATTGACGCCCAGCTCGGGCTCCGGCCCGCGGAACACGCGCGAGCCGAGCGCGGACGCCAGCAGCTGGGAACCCAAGCAAACGCCGAAGTACGGACATCCCGTCGTGACGGCCTCGCGTATCGCCCGCTTCTCCGCCACGAGCCACGGGTACGCGTTCTCCTCGTAGACGCTCATCCCCCCTCCCATGACCACGAGCAGGTCGTACTCGCGCCAGTCGGGAAGCGCTTCCCCGAGGTCGAGACGAACACGATGGACCTCGATCCCGCGGCCGAGAAGCACGTCACCGAAGATGCCCACGGGATCCGAATGGAGATGCTCAAGCGCTAGTGCGCGCATAGGTAGCGTCGCCTTAGAGGTTCTTGTTGTATGGAAGAGTGACGTGCAGCACTACAGATTTCCCGGAAGAACTGGCCAATAGCACGCTAGCTGCGCCCCTAGCTATTCGCAATTCTTATCGAAATCTCAGATGATCCGGATGTCCTGGTACTCAGATGTAGTGCGGAATGTCAGCTAATGGGATGGTCCGGCCGTGCTCCTGCCCCTCCAGCAAGCGAAGCTGGCAAGGGGCGCCAAAGACAAGGAGCACGCCATGTTTCAAGAACTCAATACCGCGATACTCGGATGGCGACCTTCAAATACTCCAGTGGACGACCGCCGGAGAAGGCGCCCGGTTTGCCCTCATCGTGCACCACACCGTGCCGATCGCGAATGGGCCTATGATCGCAAGTCCCACGGTGGCCAGCTCGACAAGGCGCTGGATGAGGCGCAGGCGAAAGGCTGGACGGTTGTCAACATGAAGAACGACTGGAAGACCATCTTCCCATTCGGAAGCAAATGATATCGTAACCGGCATCTCCGGCTCATGAGACTACATGGCCGAATGTCTGGTCCTGTGCAGGTTTCTCGGACGCCTGAATGACGGCCTATGCACGTGCGCTGACGGGGGGCGTCCGAGAAGCGCCAAGGCACGAAATCGCGGGAAGTGGGGGCGCCGAGGGTGCAGCGGGCTCTATGGGGATTTAGCGGCGGCGGGCATCGGTGGCGGCACGCCTGCATCGTAGCGGGTCGGCCGCCCCTTCCACCATTGCCGCAGCAGCGACAGCACCTCCGGCGGCAGCATGACGTGCCGATCCTTGCGACCCTTGCACTGCACGATGCGGATGATCATCTGCGCGCTGTCGATGTCGCCGGCTCGCAGCCGAACGATCTCGCCCGCCCGCAGCCCGCAGCCATAGCCGAGCGCCAGCATGACGTGGACCCTGAGATTGCCCGACATGGCGAGCAGCCGCTTGGCTTCTTCCGGGCTCATGACGAGCGGCAGCTTGTGCGGCTCCTTGAGGTGGTAGACCTCGGCGGCGAGATCGTGCCGCCGCAGCGTGACGCGGAACAGAAACCGCACCCCGGTCATGATCCGGTTGCGATTGCAGATGCTCAGCCCGCTCTCGACCAGGTGCAGCTGGAAGCGGCGAACGTCGTCGGCTGTCGCCGTATCGGGCGAGCGCCCCAGGAATGCGGCGAACCGCCTGCAGCTGTGGATGTGGCTTCTGTGCGAGTGCCGCCCCAGCTTGCGGCCAGCCATGTCCTCGATCATGCGCTGGCGCAGCGGGCTGACGGTGGTATCAGTGCTCATGGGAGCTTCTCCTGAGTGAGGTTGTGCCAAGACCTCGATCCTCAGGGCGGGGCTCCCCGCTCTCAACCGGCTACCAAGCCCTCCATCGCACACCCCGCGCAGCGGCTATCGCGGCAGCGATTTAGTGCTATGGCACACATACGTAGCACGCAGGGCGTCCGCTCCGGGGCGTAGCGTCGGTTTTTGGGCACTCCTGCATGTGTTGGCGAGGTAGCGCAAACCCTGCCTAGACCTCGCGCGCCATCGCCACGAACAGCGAGCGAAGCCGGCGCGCCACCGGCCCCGGCTGGCCGCCCCCGATGCGCCGGCCGTCGATCTCCACGATCGGCAGCACGAAATTGGTGGCGCTGGTGAGGAAGGCCTCGTCGGCGCTGTAAGCCTCGTCGGGAGAAAACGAGCGTTCCGCGATTTCGACGCCGTGCTGCTCGGCCAGTGCAAAGAGCGCCCGGCGGGTGACCCCGGCAAGGATACGGTTCGACAGGGAGCGGGTGATTACCCTCCCGTCCTTCACGATGTAGGCATTCGAGGATGTTCCTTCCGTCACCATTCCGTCCTCGACCATCCAGGCTTCGAAGGCTCCGGCAGCATGGGCTTGCTGCTTGCCGAGCACCGGAGCGAGCAGCATCACCGACTTGATGTCGCGCCTGAGCCAGCGGATATCGGGCACCGTGATGACCTTGACTCCCTTGACCGCGTCCGGGTTGTCGATGATCTCTTTGATTTGCGTGAAGCCGACCAGCGTGCCCTCCACATCTTTCGGAAACTTGAAGTCGCGGTCGGCCGCGCCGCGGGTCATCTGCATGTACACCCAGCCCTGACCGAGGCCGTTACGCCGGATGAGTTCGTCATGCATCCGGCGCAGCGCCGGCCTGGTGCATGGCCAGGCCATCTGAATTTCGCTCAACGAGCGGTCGAGCCTTTCCATGTGCGGATCGTAGTCGACGAGCCTGCCGTCAACGACCGCGGTGACCTCATAGACACCGTCGGCGAACAGGAAGCCGCGATCGAAGATCGATACTGCGGCCTCGCTTTCGGGCACATAGCGGCCATTGACATAGACGATGCGGGCCATGCCGGCACTCCCTCCCAGGCTGCCGGCCAGCGGTAGACAATCAGACTTGCCTGCGCAAGCGATTGCGCGGGCGATGCGCCCGTATGCTAGGAACGACGGGGGAGTCCCGGAGTTTGCACAAATGACGTTGGTTACGCCGCGCCGCGGCAAGGAAGCTGCGGAGTTCCTCGCAGCTCATCCGGACATCCTGAGCGCGCACGTCGTGTGGACGGACCTGTGCGGCGTGCAGCGCGGCAAGATCCTGCGCCGCGATGAAGTGACGCCCGCCTGGGAGACGGGCCGCTTCTTCCCCATCTCCGCACTGGTGCTCGATGTCACCGGCCAGGACGTTCCCGAGACCGGGCTGGTCTGGGACGAGGGCGACCGCGACGTGCTGCTGTGGCCGGTCCCCGGAAGCCTCGTGCGCGCTCCGTGGAGCGTCGAGCCCGCCGCCCAATACCTCGCCCACATCGTCGACCTCGACGGCACGCCGCACTTCGCCGATCCCCGCAACCTGCTCGCCCGCATGGCTGCCCGCATGGACGAAACCGGCACGCGGCCGGTCGGCGCCGTCGAGCTCGAGTTCTTTCTGCTCGACCGCGACGCTGCACTCGCCGGCGCGGCGAAGGCACCGCGATCGCCCGTCTCCGGCGCGGTGCCGGAGCACTACCAGGCCTACTATCTTCAGGACCTCGGCGACTTTGCGCCGTTCTTTCACGATCTCTACGCCTACGCGGAGATCCAGGGGCTGCCTGCGAAAACCCTCATCGCCGAATATGCGCCGGGCCAGATGGAGATCGTGCTCCGCCATCGCACCGACATCCTCAAGGCTGCCGATGAAGCCATCATGCTGAAACGCCTCGTCAAGGCGGTAGCCGAGAAACATGGCCTTTTCGCCACCTTCATGGCCAAGCCCTATTCGCAATGGACGGGATGCGGCATGCACGTCCACGTCAGCCTCGCCGACGCGGAGGGCCGCAACCTGTTTGCTGGCGAAGATCCCGAGCGCAACGAATTGCTGCTCCATGCGTTGGGCGGCCTGAAGGAAACGATGGCGGAATCCATGTTGCTGTTTGCGCCCAACGCCAATTCCTATCGCCGCTTCCGGCGCAACTCGTATGCGCCCGTGTCGGTCAGCTGGGGCATCAACAACCGCACCGTCTCGCTGCGCATTCCCGCCGGGCCGGCCGAGACCTGCCATATCGAGCATCGTCCTGCCGGCGCCGATGCCAATCCCTACCTCGTGCTTGCCTCGGTTCTGGCCGGCATGCACCATGGCATCACCCAGAAAATCGATCCGGGC
Source organism: uncultured Alphaproteobacteria bacterium (assembly GCA_963780765.1). GTDB lineage: Bacteria > Pseudomonadota > Alphaproteobacteria > Rhizobiales > Aestuariivirgaceae > CAWHQZ01. The sequence continues at coordinate 81,345 of CAWADI010000021.1, forward strand.
CCGCCGGTCAGCGGCAACGGTTATGAGAAGGAAGCCAAAAAGATCCCCACCGACTGGCTGTCCGCGATCGATGCGTTCCGCTCGAGCCAAAGTGCTCAAGGACATATTTCGGCGACAGGTTCATGGACTGCTTCGCGACCCTCAAGGAGGTTGAGGCCGACCGCTTCTTCGCCGAACCGACGGCGCGCGACTTCTGCCTGGTATCTTCGGACGGTGTGATGGCGACGCAGCCGGCCCTGACGACGCCTGAGACGCTGAACTTGACCTCCGAGCCGCTGGGGCTTCTGGCGCTCGCCATCTTCATCCTCGCCTACGCCCTGGTCGTTCTCGAAGAGACGACGCATATGCGCAAGTCGAAGCCGGTGCTCGTGGCGGCCGGCCTGATCTGGGCTTTGATCGGCTTGGCGTATTCCGCTGCCGGCCAGGGAGCGGCCGCCAACGCCGCAGCCCGCCCACACCATCTTCGAGTATGGCGAGCTGTTCCTGTTCCTGCTGGTCGCCATCACCTACGTCAATACGCTGGAGGAACGGCGGGTGTTCGACGTGCTGCGCGACAGGCTCGCCGGCCTGGGACTTGAGCTACCGGGGAATTTTTTGGCTCACCGGCATCGTGGCGTTTTTCCTTTCCGCGGTTCTCGACAACCTCACCACGGTTCTGGTGATGGGCGCGGTCGTGATGGCGATCGGCAGGGGCTCGAAGAAGTTCCTGGGGCTCGCCTGCATCAATCTCGTGGTGGCCGCCAATGCCGGCGGGGCATTTTCGCCCTTCGGCGACATCACCACGCTCATGGTCTGGCAGAAGGGCAAGCTCGAGTTCTTCGAGTTCTTCCGGCTCTTCGTGCCCTCCGCAGTCAGCTATCTCGTGCCTGCCGCGATCATCCAGTTCGCCTTGCCGGCCGGAGCACCGGAAAAGTCGGCCGTCCGAAGCCGCTTGAAGCCCGGTGCATGGGCAGTCATCGCCATCTTCGCCGCCACGATCGTCACGGCCATCTGCTTCAAGAACTTTCTGCAACTGCAGCCGGCGCTCGGCATGATGCTCGGGCTGGGCTATCTGCAGGTGCTTGCCTACGTTCTGCAGACCCGCGCCCGCCGCAACAACGACGACGATCTCGTTCTCGATTCCTTCGCCCTCATCGCCAAGGTCGAGTGGGACACGCTGCTGTTCTTCTTCGGCATCATCTTCGCAGTCGGCGGCCTCGGTGTGCTCGGCTACCTCGGGCTGACCAGCCAGTATCTCTATGGCGATCTGGGCCCCACCGCCGCGAACGTCATCATCGGAGTGCTTTCAGCGGTCGTCGACAATATCCCGCTGATGTTCGCGGTGCTGACCATGGATCCGGCCATGTCGAAAGAGCAGTGGCTGCTGATCACCCTGACCACCGGCATCGGCGGCAGCATGCTGTCTATCGGCTCGGCCGCCGGCGTGGCGCTGATGGGCCTGGCGCGCGGCGTCTACACGTTTCCCGTCCACTTCCGATGGTCGTGGGCGATCGCGCTCGGCTACGCCATCGCCATCCTGGTGCACCTCTTCATCAACGCCGAGCCGATGTAGCCGAAGTCGTGCCCTCGGGCCATAAACCGTCATGGCCGGCTCAAGCCTGGTCAAGCCCGGCCATGACGAGTGAGGCGCGAACGGTAGCTACTCAGGTGCCGGTTTTCTTGTGCGGCGCCCAGCCCATGATGATGCGGTCCAGAACGCCCAGGAACAGTGCTGAAAACACAAACGTCATGTGTATGATCGTCACCCACATGAGCTGCTGGGGAGCATATTGGGCGGAATTGAGGAATATCTGCAGAAGATGGATCGATGAGATGGCCACGATCGTCGATGCGACCTTGATCTTGAGCGAGCCGGCATCGATCTTGCCGAGCCATGTCAGGCCGCTGTCGGCTTCGTCGAAGCGGCTGACGAAATTCTCGTAGCCCGAGATCATCACCATGACGATCAGGCTCGCCACCAGGGCCGCATCGATCAGCGCCAGCATCGACAGCACGGCATCGGCGTCGGGCAGCGTCAGGATCGCGGTCATCAGCTTGGCAAGCTTCTTGGCGAAGGCCAGCGCGTAGATCAGCAGGCCGAGCGCAAGGCCCAGATAAAACACGACCAGGATCCAGCGGCTTGCCAGGATGGTGGCCTCGATCATGCGCTCAAGCTGTTTCATGAATCTCCTCGGTTGAATTTTGCCGTTCCGGCACCCCTACCGCATTTTCCGGCGAAGTGGAATCACCCTCGGGTCGTTGCCCGAGTGGCAGGCTTTCGCCGATAAGAAAACACGCAGGATCAAATACTTGGAGCATGTTCTTGTCGGAAAAGTGTGCACACTTTCCGGAACATGCACTATCGTCACTTCATGGGCGAACTGTGGCGACGCATCCGCAAGGACAAGGTTTCTATTGCCAGCCTCGTCGTCATCGTCCTGGTGATCGCGGTCGCGGTTTTTGCCCCATGGCTCGCGCCCTATGACCCGAACGAGCAGTTTTTCGACGGCCTGACCCTCGAAGGGCAGCCGCTGCCTCCCGATGCGCGGTTCTGGTTCGGCACCGATACGCTCGGCCGCGACCAGCTGTCGCGAGTGCTGTACGGCGCGCGGACATCGCTGCTGATCGGCATCATCGCCAATGGCGCCGCGGTGTCGATCGGCACTCTGCTGGGGGTCACGGCGGGCTACGTCCGCGGCTGGCTGGGTGCGGCCATCATGCGTTTCACCGACCTCATGATGGCGTTCCCCGCGCTTCTGCTCGGCATCGCCCTTGCTGCCATTCTCAGGCCCAGCCTGTTCATCGTCGCCCTGGTGATCGCGCTGGTGAACTGGGTGCAGATCGCCCGGGTCATCTACACCGAGACGACTGCCTTGTCGGAGCGCGACTTCATCGAGGCGGCCCGCGCGCTGGGCGCCACGACGCCGCGCATCCTCTTCGTCCATCTGCTGCCGCACCTCGTCCCCACCGCGCTTGTGTACGCAACGCTGGGAATCTCCACCGCCGTGTTGTTTGAGGCCACGCTGTCGTTTCTCGGCGTGGGCGTGCAACCCCCGAACCCGGCCTGGGGCAAGATGATCTTCGAAGGCCAGTCCTACTATCTCACCGCGCCCTGGCTGGTGTTCATTCCGGGCGCCGCCATCCTGATTGTTGCGCTGGCCTTCAACCTCGTCGGCGATGGCCTGCGCGACGCCCTCGACCCGACGCAACGGGGCCGCTCCTGATGTGGGTCTATCTCCCCGCAGGCTCGCCGCCTCGCTCGTCATCCTGCTCGGCGTCAGCATCGTGACGTTCTGTCTGACCTACCTGATCCCGGCCGATCCCGTGGCCATGCTGACCGGGGGCAGCGCCACCGCCCAGACCCGCGAACTGATCCGGGTTCAGCTCGGGCTCGACCGGCCGTTGCCCGAGCAGTACGCATTCTATCTCGGCCGGCTCGTGCAGGGAGACTTTGGACGCTCCTTCGCCCGCAAGACCGATGTCGGCGAGTTGATCGCATCGCGGTTGCCGGCGACCCTGCTCCTCATGCTCGGCGCGATCGTCGCCGAACTGCTGATCGGCCTGCCGGCCGGCATCCTGGCGGCGGCGAGGCGCGGAAGCCGAACCGACAAGATCATGATGACACTGTCCTTCATCGGCGTCTCGGCGCCCCAATTCGTCGTCGGCCTGTCGCTTCTCTACGTGTTCGCCTACCTGGCAGGCTGGTTCCCGCTCGGCGGCTATGGCACCTGGCAGCAACTGGTCCTGCCCGCCCTGACGCTCGGCATCGCCGGCGGCGGCTGGTATGCGCGGGTCATGCGCTCATCGATGGTCGATGTTCTTCGCCAGGACTATATCCGCACCGCGCGCGCCAAGGGCTTGCCGGAATGGCGCGTGCTGGCGCGGCACGGCCTGCGCAATGCCATCCTTCCCGTGGTTGCCATGATCGGCCTCGACGTCGGCATCTTCATGTCCGGAGTGGTCGTCGTGGAATCGGTGTTCGGCTGGCCGGGCATCGGCCAGTTGACGTGGCAGGCCATCCAGGCCCTCGACATTCCGGTCATCATGGGCGTCACGATCGTTGCCGCCGGGTTCATCGTCCTGGGCAACCTCCTGGCCGACCTCGTCGCCCCGCTCATTGACCCGCGCATCCGCTTGCGCTGATATGTCCGCCAACAGAGACAGGGAGGATTTGCATGAAACGCGCATTGTTTGCCGCCACGGTCGCAATGCTCGCGGCCGGGCTCTCGCCGTCCTGGGCCGAAACCCCGAAGCAGGGCGGCGCCGGGGTGGTCACCTTCAGCAACGATCTCACCACGCTCGATCCGCAGGTCGGCTACGACTGGCAGAACTGGTCGGTGATCAAATCGATTTTCGACGGGCTCATGGACTACAAGCCCGGAACGACCGAGCTCGAGCCCGACCTGGCCGAGAGCTACACCGTTTCCGATGACGGCAAGACCTATACGTTCAAGCTGCGCGACGGCCTGAAATTCCACAACGGCCGCGCCGTCACCGCCGCCGACGTGAAATATTCGCATCGAACGCGTCGGTCAATCCGGCGACCCAGAGCCCGGGCGGCGGCTATTTCAGCGCCATCGCCGGCTATGACGACATGGTCGGCGGCAAGGCCACCGAGCTCTCGGGCATCAACAGCGCCCGACGACAAGACCGTGGTGATCACCCTGACCCGTCCCGATGCGACCTTCCTCCATCTCATGGCGATCAATTTCGCCTATGTCGTGCCGAAGGAAGAGGTCGAGAAGGCGGGTGCCGACTGGGGCAAGAAGCCGGTCGGAACGGGCGCCTTCAAGTTCGTGGAATGGGTGCCGGGCCAGCGCCTGGCGCTCGAGCGCAACAAGGACTACTTCCGGCAGGGCGTGCCCTATCTCGACAAGCTCACCTTCGAATTCGGGCAGGACCCGACCGTCGCCGTGCTCAAGCTCAAGAACGGCGAGATCGACATCGTCGGCGACGGCATTCCGCCGGCCCAGTTCGCCGAGATCATGGCCGATGCCGCCAACAAGGATCTGGTCGCGGTGGGCGAGCAGCTTCATACCGGCTACGTGACCATGAACGTGACTGCCCCGCCCTTCGACAACGTGAAGGTCCGCCAGGCGGTCAACATGGCCATCAACAAGGAGCGCATCACCCGCATGATCAACAACCGCGGCAAGCCGGCGAGCCAGGCGCTGCCGCCCGCCATGCCGGGCTACAATGCCGAACAGAAGGGCTACGCCTTCGACCCCGAGGGTGCGAAGAAGCTGCTGGCGGAGGCCGGCCATCCGGACGGCTTCGCGACCGAAATCTACGCGATGAACGTCGATCCCAATCCGCGCATCGCCCAGTCGATCCAGCAGGACCTGGCCGCCGTCGGCATCAAGGCCGAGATCAAGTCGCTCGCCCAGGCGGAAGTGATCGCCGCCGGCGGTTCCGGGAAGGCGCCGATGATCTGGTCGGGCGGCATGGCATGGATCGCCGATTTTCCCGATCCGGCCAATTTCTACTACGGCATCCTCGGCTGCGCCGGGGCGGTCGAAGGCGGCTGGAACTGGTCGAAGTACTGCAACAAGGACCTCGACGCCAGGGCCGAGAAGGCCGACGCCATGGTGAAGGCCGACGAGGCCGCCGCAGCGGGTGGCGGAATGGAAGGGCGTGTTCGACGAGGTGCTGAAAGACGCGCCCTGGGCGCCGGTGTTCAATGAGAAGCGGTTCACCTATCACTCGGCGCGGCTCGGCGGCGATGCAGCGCTGTTCACCGACCCGATCCACATTCCGGTGAACTACGACTACATCTTCGCCAAGGACGCCCAGTAGCCCCTTCCAGAAACCCTCTCCCCTCCGGGGAGAGGGCAGGGTGAGGGGAAACGGGGAGTCGAAAACACGAACTGAATGCAAATCGCTGGACCAGCGCACCTGCCAAAGCAACGTCGTTGAGAGATCCGCGCCGCCCGCTCACCCTACCCTCTCCCCGATGGGGAGAGGGATTCTAGCTGTTGGCGTCATGCGCAAGCACACCATCCACGACCACCAGTGCCATTTCGGCTGGGACAACAGCAACCAGCCGGTTGCCAGGGTCGCTCCCGGCGAGACGGTCGAGTTTCATCCCCTCGACTCCTCGGGCGGCCAGCTGACCGCGAAATCAACGGTGGCCGACATCGCCGGCCTGGACTTTGCCAGGGTCAATCCGGTTGCCGGACCGGTGTTCGTCGAGGGCGCCGAGCCTGGCGATGCGATCAAGGTGACGCTTCTGTCGTTCACGCCTTCGGGCTGGGGATGGACGGCCAACATCCCGGGCTTCGGATTGCTGGCCGACCAGTTCACGGAGCCGGCGCTGCACATCTGGAAATATGACGCGGCGACGCTGGCGCCCGCCATGTACGGGCCCGGCGGCCGGGTGCCGCTCAAGCCGTTCTGCGGCACCATCGGGCTGGCGCCCGCCGAGCCGGGCCAGCATTCGATCGTGCCGCCGCGCCGCATGGGCGGCAACATGGACATTCGCGATCTCGGCGCGGGCACGATCCTCTATCTTCCCGTCGAGGTGAAAGGCGGTCTGTTCAGCGTCGGCGACACCCATGCCACGCAGGGCGACGGCGAGGTCTGCGGCACGGCGATCGAGAGCCCGTGCTCGCTCGCCGCCAGGTTCGAGCTCGAAAAGAACGCCAACCTGCCCTTCCCGCGCTTTACCACGCCCGGTCCGGTCGCCCGCCATTTCGACGGCAAGGGCTATGAAGCCACGACCGGCATCGCTCCCGACCTGATGGCGGCGGTGAAGGCGGCGGTCAGCGGCATGATCGATCTCATCACGCGGCGCCACGGGATGAGCGCGGTCGAGGCCTACATGCTGTGCTCGGTGTGCGGCGATCTGCGCATCAGCGAGGTCGTCGACATGCCGAACTGGGTGGTCTCGTTCTATTTTCCCCGCATCGTCTTTGAATGAACGGGCGAGCCGCTTCTTTCCGTCGCCAACCTCACCGCCGGATTTTCGACCGACGACGGCTATGTGCGGGTGATCGAGGATGTCACCTTTGCGCTCGGCCACGGCTCGACCCTGGGCATCGTCGGCGAGTCGGGTTCGGGCAAGAGCGTCACGGCGCAGAGCATCATGCGCATTCTTCCTTCGCCGCCGGCGCGGCTCGAGGAGGGGCGCATTGTGTTCGAAGGCGTCGACCTGACGAGCCTGCCGGAGGCGGCCATGCGCAAGCTGCGCGGCGACCGGCTGGCGATGATCTTCCAGGAGCCGATGACCAGCCTCAATCCGACCATGACCGTCGGCGCGCAGATCGCCGAGGCGCTCGAGCTGCATCGCCGCGTCGGCAGGACCGGGTCGGGCCGGCGGGTGCTCGAGATGCTGCGCCAGGTCGGCATCGGAGCGCCCGACCGGCGGGCCGCGCAGTACCCCCATCAGCTTTCGGGCGGCTTGCGCCAGCGGGTCATGATCGCCATGGCGCTGGTGTGCGGGCCGAAGCTGCTGATCGCCGATGAGCCGACGACGGCGCTCGACGTGACCATCCAGGCGCAGATCCTGGCCCTGCTGGCGAAGCTGCAGCGCGACCTCGGCCTGGCCATCCTGCTCATCACCCACGATCTCGACGTCATCGCCGAGGTCGCGCCGCGACGTCGTGGTCATGTACGCCGGACGCATCGTCGAAAGCGGGCCCACGGCCGCTGTTCTGGCGCGGCCCCGGCATCCGTATACGGCGGCTCTCATCGCCTCTTCGCCGCGCCGCGCCCGCAAGGGCGAGAGGTTGCCGGCGATCCCGGGGCTGGTGCCGCCGCCCGGCCGGCGCCACATCGGCTGCAGCTTTGCCGACCGGTGCAGTCCGCGCCCAGGAACGTTGCCGGGTGCAGAACCCGGCGCTCGAAACGCTGGCCGATCAGCGCCGGGCCGCCTGCTGGAATCCCGTGCCGTGATCCCGCTTCTCGAGGCCCGCGACCTCGCCAAGCGCTACCGGTCGCACGACGGCAGGGGCTCGGTGCGGGCCGTCGACGGCGTCAGCATTTGGGTCGGCCCGCGGCGAGACCTTGGGCATCGTCGGTGAATCGGGCTGCGGCAAATCCACGCTCGGCGCGGCTGCTGCTGCGGCTGATCGATCCCGACTTCCGGAGCGCGTTCGATTTGCCGGCGAGGACCTGATGGCGCTCGCCCGCGAGCGCCTGCGGCGTTCGCCGCCGCGACATGCAGATGGTGTTCCAGGACCCTTACGCCTCGCTCGATCCGCGCATGACGGTCGCAGCAGGATCATCGCCGAGCCGCTCGACATTCACGGCATCGGCAGCAAGCCGGAGCGCGTGCGCCGGGTTGCGCGAACTGCTCGATCTCGTCGGTCTCGATCCTGCCGCCGCTGCAGCGCTATCCGCATGAGTTCTCCGGCGGCCAGCGCCAGCGCATCGGCATTGCCCGCGCCATCGCGCTCGAGCCCAGGCTGGTGGTTCTCGATGAGCCGGTCTCGGCGCTCGACGTCTCCATCCAGTCGCAGATTCTCAATCTGCTGGCCGATCTGAAGAGCCGCCTCGGCCTTGCCTACATCCTCATCTCGCACGATCTCTCGGTGATCGCCCACATGTGCGACCGCGTGGCGGTGATGTATCTGGGACGCATCGTCGAGACGGGTCCGAGCGAGGACGTGTTCGCCGATCCCTGCCATCCCTATACGCAGGCGCTGTTGTCGGCGATGCCGGGACGCGATGCGAACGGCAACCGGCAGCGCATCGTGCTCGCCGGCGAGCCGCCGAACCCCGAAGCAGGTGCCGCCGGGCTGCCGCTTTCATCCGCGCTGCCCGAAGGTGTTTTCGCCCTGTGCCGGCATCGATCCTGCGGTGCGAACCGTCGGCCGGCAGCAGGTGCACTGTCACCTCTATTGACTTACCGATCATGGCGAAGCCTTGCACGCCGGCGCTCGCTCTCCTCATGTCCGCCCTTAGGTGAGCGACAGCCTCTCACTTTGACAGCGGCGTCACCATTTTTTGCCAGACGATCCTTCAGGGCTACCGACGAGCGCACCTCTGACTGCCTGACGAACGCGTCAATCCTTACCTCTCGACAAGCCGTCGAAATGCCCTCACTTGCCTATCTTTAAGCTCATCGATTAGTACTTGAGATGGCGGCATTCTCAGGGCGCGCCTCGCCGTCGCGCAAAGTGAGTTAGGTTCGAACGCCAACTGAGAACTGTTGTAGCCGTACCAACCCTTAGTTTGCAGACGCGGTGGCGTAGCGGGGACCACACAGTGTCGCCAGCCTACCGTCTCCGCGAACCCGTATATCTTTGGATGATAGCCAATGCCCACGAATGGCACGTTTTGAGAGAAAGCCATAACGCATCCATGCAACCGCATTGAAATCATGAGTGCGCATTCACCGATTGCTCTGCAGACTGATTCAGGCGACACCCCCTCAAATTGGTCTTCTAATTTTACGAACTTTGAGATCTCGCGCATTCTGCTTGTGATTCGAGCGGCGCAAATGTTGTCTTCACCATAATGTGGGGACATTGGAATGAATTTTACACTAAGGTCCAGCTCTTCCGAGACTCTTACTAGCTCACGGGCGATCCATACGACCCAGTCTTCATTTTGCGCCCATAAATTGGTGACATTGACCCCTACAAAATTTTTCGCGATCAGAGCAAATATTATCCGTGAAAGGACTGTCATGATCGGCGAGCCAGATCACAACGTCACCAATCGTCTCCACGTCAACTGACGGAACTATCGTTCTAAATGCTTCCTCCGAGAAAACATCGCGGACATAGGCAACATGGATATTTTTGAGCAACCATTTAATGCGTATCTTGGTGGCCATGCTGTAAGGCAAACCCGGTTCGGTGGCGACTGAGAAAAGTTTAGCCCCGCCTCCAAAACTTCGCTTAAAATAGTCTTTGCATTTGAAAAGAACACAATCTGCCCCAGGCTCGATGATGCCTCCGCCGGTCGCGAGCACCAATCTGACTTTCGATTTTGCTTCCTTTAGCCTGTCTTTGTCTGACAAATCGATTACATGAGGAGCAGGCGTTTCATTCCAGCGCGAAAGAACGAACATCTGCACATTATAGCCCGCCGCTCTTGCAATTCGCTCTATGCTCCTAGGAACGGCCTCGTCCCCAGCGTTCCCAAAACCAAAGGAACCACAGATCGCGATCTGGAGCGATTTCATAAAACTCCTAGCCAGCCAAGCAAAGTAAGTGCCACCGCATCGCTAAGTAGATGGCGCATCGATAGGCTTTGTGAAACGCTGGGTTCTTTGGGCGAGAGTTCGGTCCGGGATTGCCCTGCAATTGCCGCTCATCGACTGATCTGGGTCTCCCAATTTACCTAGTTAGTGTCCGTCCATAAACGTCAAATCATTGAATTTACTTGAAGAATCTCGAGTTTTCGCGAGTCAAATCCGGCAGCTTCAGGTAGACTTTGGCATCAGCCACTGATTCCAAAAAAAACCCTCAACCGCCGGAGCTGACAATGCGTCAAGAACGCACCGTGCAGGCCAGTATATTCGACCTGTTTGCCGGGCATGAGATCGGACGGTCTCTTCGCCGTTTGCGCGCCTCGGGAAGCAGTGCAACGCCAAGAACCACCATCTTATATTATTGAACGATCAAACGGCGGTAATACAAATATTCAAAAAAACAGCCGTTTATGGACGGACACTAGGCTAGCCTTGGTGAAACGGCTTGCCGCTTTAGTGAAAGTCACGGCTCTTGGGGATGCCATAAGCAGACAGTTTAGTGAAAATCGCGGCTCTTTGGGATGACGCGCATCTGGCGGGGGTGGCGCGCTGCGGGCTGCCGGTCGTAGCCCGGACGCACGACTTCGTCGGCGTGGGCGAGGGGATTGGCCAGGGGCCGCAGGTCGTCAGAAAGAAGGCTGAGCCAGCCGGTCTTGTCCTCGAGCCGGCCGGCAACGACATGGATGATTTCGCCGGCGCGCTCGATGCGGCCGCGCACCAGCAGCAAACGGGCGCCCATGACGATGGCGCGGTATTTCTCCAGCACCTTCCGCCACACGACGACATTGCATACGCCCACTTCATCCTCGAGGGTTATGAAGACGACTCCCTTGGCGGTGCCCGGGCGCTGGCGCACCAGCACGACGCCGGCAACCGACACGAAAGCGCCGGCCTTCGCGGCCTTGAGCCGGACATTGTCCATCACGCCCTCGCGTGCGCATTTCTCGCGCAGGAAACCCATCGGATGGCCTTTGAGCGACATCCGTATGGTCTGGTAGTCATTCACCACGTGTTCGGATGGCGGCATGTCCGGCAAGATAACGGGAAGCTCCGTACCCTGATCATCGACGCCCAGCGCTGCGAAGAGCGGCAGCGGCCTTGCCCCGGCCAGTCCCTTGACCTGCCAGAGGGCGGCGCGCCGATCGAGCCCCAGCGAGCGAAACGTATCGGCGGCGGCCAGCGTTTCGAGGGTGGCGAGCGAAAGCCGCGCCCGGTGCTGCAGGGCGGCAATGGTGGCAAAGCTCTCTCCCCGGGCGCTTTCGATCGCCCGGCCGTCGTCTTCTTTCAGCCCCACCACTTCCCGCAGGCCGAGGCGGAGGGCCGGCGCTTCGGATCGTGAATCGCTGCCGCCTTCGAGCCCCGAATCCCAGCCGCTCCGGTTGACGTCGGGATGGCGGACTTCGACGCCGTGCTCGCGTGCATCGCGCACGATCTGGGCCGGAGCATAGAAGCCCATCGGCTGCGAATTGAGCAGGGAGGCGGCGAAGACCGCCGGATAATGGCATTTGAGCCAGGACGATACATAGACCAGATGGGCGAAGCTTGCGGCATGGCTTTCGGGAAAGCCGTATTCACCGAAACCCCTGATCTGGCTGAAACAGCGGTGGGCGAAATCGGGCTCGTAACCGCGCGCCACCATGCGGCTCACCATCTTGTGCTCGAGATCGCCGATGGTGCCGCGGCGGCGGAAGGTGGCCATGGCCCGGCGCAACTCGTTGAGCTCGCCCGGGCTGAACCGGGCGGCGACCATGGCCAGACGCATCGCCTGCTCCTGAAACAGCGGCACGCCTTTGGTCCTGCCAAGCACCTGGCGCAACTCGTCCGGCGGACCAAAATCGGGATGCGGCGCTGGATAGCTCTCCTCCTCCAGGCGGTCGCGCCGGCGCAGATAGGGATGCACCATGTCGCCCTGAATGGGGCCGGGGCGCACGATCGCCACTTCGATTACGAGATCGTAGAAGCAGCGCGGCTTGAGCCGCGGCAGCATGTTCATCTGAGCCCGGCTTTCGACCTGGAACACGCCGATCGAGTTGGCGGCGCATAACATGTCGTAAACGGCCGGATCCTCGCGCGGCAGAGTGGCAAGGGAGTAGCTGAGCCCATACCACGCCTGCATGAGATCGAAACACTTGCGGATGCAGGTGAGCATGCCGAGACCCAGGACATCGACCTTCATGATGCCGAGGGTGTCGATATCGTCCTTGTCCCATTCGATCACCGTGCGGTCTGCCATCGCGGCGTTGCCGATCGGCACCGTTTCGCTCAATGGCCCTCTGGTCAGCACGAAACCACCCACATGTTGGGAAAGATGGCGGGGAAACCCTTCGAGCTCCCGAGCCAGCGCAACCACCTCGAGGAGAAGCCGGTCCTCGGGATCGAGTCCCTTTTCCCGGACCTGCCCGGCGGTGGTTCCATCGCCTCCGTATCCCCAAACCAGGCCGGCAAGCGAGGCGGTGACGTCTTCGGAAAGACCCATGACCTTGCCTACCTCGCGCAGCGAGCTTCGGCCGCGATAGGTGATGACGGTGGCGGCAAGGCCAGCCCGGTCGCGGCCGTAGCGGGCGTAGATGTACTGGATCACCTCTTCGCGGCGCTCATGCTCGAAATCGACATCGATATCGGGCGGCTCCCGGCGTTCCTCCGAAACGAAACGCTCGAACAGGAGCTCGATGGCATTGGGGTCCACATTGGTGATGCCGAGGCAATAGCACACGGTGGAATTGGCCGCCGAGCCGCGGCCCTGGCAGAGAATCGGCTTTTCCCGGCTGCGGGCGAAAGCCACGATGTCATGAACGGTGAGGAAATAGGGCGCGATACGGAGCCTCTCGATCAGGGCGAGCTCCTTGGTGATGCCGGCCTTGATCCTGTCGGGCACTCCTTGCGGGTAACGATCGCGCGCGCCCTCCCAGGCCAGATACTCCAGATGCTTTTGCGGGGTAGTGCCTGCCGGAACCGGCTCGTCGGGGTATTCGTAACGCAGCTCGTCGAGCGAGAAGGTGCACTGGTCGGCCACTTCGATAGTGCGTGCGACCGCGTTCTCGTGGCCTTTGAAAAGCCGGGCCATTTCGCCCGGCGACTTGAGATGGCGCTCCGCGTTGGCATCGAGACGATAGCCTGCTTCATGGATGGTGCATTTTTCGCGGATGCAGGTGAGCACGTCCTGCAGGGGCCGGCGGCCGGCATGGTGGTAGAGCACATCGTTGGTGGCGATGAGCGGCGTGCGATGGCTGCCGGCGAGAGCGGCAAGAGCGTTCAGCCGGGCTCGGTCGGCGCCGCGGCGGAGCATGGCGGCGGCCAGATACAGCGGCTGGGAGATCGAGGCGCGCATCGCCTGAAGCGCATCCTCGAAGCGACGACCGGGCATTCCTTCCGGCGGCACGGCGGCGAAGATCATGCCGTCCTGGTGATCGGCGACATCGGCCAGGTCAAGATGGCAGCGGCCTTTTTCGGCGCGGCGCTGGCCGAGCGTCAGGAGCCGGCATAAACGTCCGTAGGCGGATCGATTGCGTGGATAGGCGAGCAGCGACAGGCCGGCTTGCGCCAGATCGAGCCGGGCGCCGACGATGACCTTGAATCCCAAATCCTTGCCCGCCGCGTGGGCGCGCACGACCCCGGCAAGGGTGTTGCGGTCGGTGATGGCGATGGCCGCAAGGCCCAGATGTTGCGCCCGGGTGATCAGCTCTTCGGCATGGGAGCCGCCGCGCAGGAACGAGAAGTTGGTGGTCACCTGCAATTCGGCATAGCGGAGCATGAAATCCTCACGGCAACAGGCCATGCAGGAACCAGCGCGGCGCCGGCGTTGCGTTTTCATAAATGCCTTCGCGAAAGAGCCAGAACCGGCGGCCGGCCTCGTCCTCGACGGCGTAATAGTCGCGCGCCCGCCGCATCTTTTCGCCCGCGCGCCACCATTCCGGGGCGATGCGCTCGGGGCCTTCGCAACGCCTGACGCGATGGCGCACGCGACGCCACACAAAATGCACCGGAGGACCATCGGGCACTTCGGCCATGACGCGGATTTCCTCGGGACGGTCGAAGAGGGTCAGCGGCCGCATCCTTCCGGGGTCGTCGATTTTTTGCAGCGGCGAAAGCGAGGCGGGGGAGATCAGCTGCTCGGCATATTCCGGCCAATGGCGTTCGAGGCTGAGGAACCGGGCGATGCGCGCTTCTTCGTGACGGTTGGTGATCCGGTCGGAAAGTTCGGCAAAGCCATGCCCGGGTTGATGGGGTCCCGACAGGAGGCCAGGGCGGCCGGGTTCGACTTCACCCGTTTCCTCGGCCGCAAGGCGCATGGCATCGATGCCGAAGCCAGCATCAAGACTGTCGAGCTTGGGCTTGAGAAGCCTCGCCAGGTGAACGGGATTGCGCGAGGGCTGCGAAAGCCCGGCCATCACATGGGCGCGCGAGCCGTCACTGCGAAACAAAACAAGGGCGAGTCGCGTGGCGCCTGCATTTGCCCGCTCGAGCCTGCGGCACAGCTCTCCTGCGAGATCATCAAGCATGGCGCCGATGCCCTCAGCCGAGGACAGAGGTTCCTCGAGGCTTTGGCTGGCGCAGAATTGCGGCGGATCGCGCAGGGGCGACAACGGTTCATCGATGATGCCGGCCGCCTGATCGAGCCGGAGAAGGACCTGTTGGGCCTTGTCTGCCCCGCGGAAGCGGCGGGCCAACTCGCGGCGCGGAATGGAGCAGAGATGACCGATGGTCTTGAGACCCAGACGGCGAAGGAGCGTGACAGTCTCTATCCCGAGCCTGAGAGCTTCGACCGGGAGGCTGGCAAGCGCTTCCTGCCAGCCGGCGGAACTCGCGAAGGAAAGCGGGATGCGATGCATAGCGGGCCAGCGCCCAGGCAGCGCCGATGGTCCCGGCGATGCCGAAGCGCGCGGTAAGCCCGAGTGAGAGAAAGCGGCCCTGCATGTCGGCAATCAGGTGGGGCTCGCCGCCGAAAAGATGGGCAATGCCGCTTACATCGAGAAACAGCTCCATCGGGAGGCGAGGGTGCGACCCACGGACTCCAGCGTTCCGACCATGCCGCCAGCTCCAGGAGGGCAGCATCATCCTTCTCCGGTTCATGGAAAGTCGAATCGAGATGCGGCACCCGGGCTCGCGCATCGGCGAGCCGCTGGCCGGGCCTGAGGCCCAGACGTAGCGCCAGCCCATCGCAGGCGGCCAGCCTCAGGCCCTTAGGCCCCGGCGCCACCAGCGCGAAAGGCAAGTTTTTCGTGCTCGATGGGTTGTGGTCCGGGCGCTTGCAGGCGCGGGTGAGCCGCTCCACCGGAAAGTGGGGCAGCCAAAGAGAAACAATGCGTCGCATGATGCCATTCCACCAACCAGACGCCGGGCCTGCCTGCCCGGCAGCGTTCAAGGGCTAAAACCCATGCGGGAGCCCCCGGCGCGTCCGCATCGAAAAAGGGAGGAGAGGAAATGTTCGCCCGCACACGCCAGCGGGTGAGGGCGGCCGTGCCGCCGCTCAGGCCGTGGGGGTAAACCAGCAGGACCGGGGTCGATCCGGCTTTGGCGGCCAGGCTCAGGCGGCGGGTGACGGTGAGATCGATGGCATGCCGGTCGGTGTCGGCGATGACGACGGCAAGGGAGCCGGATTTCAGCGCTTCCTCGACGGTCCACAGCAGGCCTTGCGGTTTGCGCAGGCTCACCGTGAGCAGCCGGTCGCGCGGCATGCCGAGACGGGCAAGGCCGTGGCCATAAAGCCTGCCCCATTCGCCATTGGAATGGCAGAGCCTGACCCAGAGCAGAGGACGCAGGGTGCTCTCCGCCATCAACAAACGGCGCAGTGCCAGACTTGCGGCAAAGCCCATGGCAGCCGGTGTATCGGCATAGGTGCCGGCGGCGATCTCATGGACGGCGTCAGGGGCAAGACCAGACGGCGGCAGACGGGCATCGATCTCCGGTACCCCCAGGGTCCAGGCGGAGGTGGCAACGGGCGTCAGCCGCTCGATCCCGGAAATGCGGGCGCGCAAAGCGGCCAGCAGAGCCGGGGAGCGGCGCTTCGAGGCGTTTTCCTCTGGGATGATTAGTTGCGAAGATTTGGACATGGCCGACCCTTTGTTCCTGTTTTGTTCTAATTAACAGGAGCGGGTGAGTCAATCCAAAGCCCAAAGCTTCACAACATCGATGTCGTGGCGCTCATTCGCGAAGACCGGGACACGCGATGAACCCTGTCACTGTCAGGCGCGGATTAATTCATCTTAAGCCACAAAGCCGATGTCCCAGTGGCTGCCGTCGCAGAACGGCTTGTTCTTCGATGCCCCGCAGCGGCAGAGCGTGAAGTGCTCCCTCGATGCGCCGTCACCGAACTCAACGCCGCGAAGCTCGACACCGCCGGTGACCGCATACGGCCCATTTTCGGTGGCCGTTATCTCCGGGTCGCGCGGCGGGTCGGGCGCCTCGGTAGCTTCGATGCTGTAGCTCAATGCACCGGAAGGACACTTGGCAACCGCCGCAACGATTGCATCCACTGTTGCGCCGTCGGCATCGATCCATGGCCTTCGTTCGGAACTGAAAACCGACGCGAGGCCATCCGTGCAATAGCCCGCATGGGCGCAAATCGCCCGATTGTCGTGGATCGTGATGTGGCGGCCGACAAAGTTCCGGCGCCGGTCGTTCTTGCCGTCGCTCAGACGCGCATCCGAGAAGCCGTTGTTCGCGTGCGTGCCATCGCAAAAGGGCTTGTTTGCGGAACCGCCGCAACGGCACAAGGCGATCACCGGACGCGTGGCCAACTGCTCCCCCCTGGCATTGGTCAGGCGGTCGAGCCCTTTGACGACAAAGGGGCCGTTGGGCCTGCACTCGATCACCGGCCTGGTCATTGACTTCTCCTCCGTCACGCGATGGATCCTCCGCCACCCAGCGAACCTGCGAACAGCGTTGCGCCCAGGAACAGCAGGATAAGGCCGGCGCCGAGACGCAGGGCGAACAGGAGCGGCCCCGTCCAGCGATCATTGTTGCTGGCCAGGCCAAGAGCAAGGCGCTTGGCCCCCACCGCGAGTGCGGCGATCGCCGAAACCGTAAGCGCCGTTCCCAGCGCCATGACGAATGTCGCCGCGACCCCGGCCCAATAGAGGCCGATGGCGTTGGCGAAGAGCAGCGCCACGATGGCGCCGGTGCACGGACGCAGGCCTACTGCAAAAGAAAGCGACAGTGCTCTTGCCAGCGACCATGGCTTGTCCAGTTCCTTTGCCGACGGCAGGTGGGCGTGCCCGCAACTCGAAGGGGTCTCTTCGCCGCCATGATGATGGTGAACGGGGCCGGCCGGGGCCAAACGAGGCTGAAGGACCGGCTGCACTGCCTGCCAGACAAGGTAGAGACCGAGCAGCGCGATCAGACCGTAGCTTGCGGTTTCGGCGAAAGCCGCCACCGAGCGGGCGGCCGTGCCGGCGGCATGCGCCGCCAGCAGCACAGCGCTGACGATGGCGATTGCCGAGACGGCCTGAAAAGCCGAGCTCAAAAATGAAATCAGAATGCCGCGGCGCAACTGCTGTTCGGTGGCGAGGATCCATCCGGAGATCACCGTCTTGCCGTGACCGGGGCCCGCGGCATGGAACACGCCGTAGCCGAAACTCAGCAGGAAAAGCGCCCAGATCGCCTTGGTGCTCGCGTCATTCCGGAGACCCCGCAGGGCGGCCGAGATACGCCCGTAATAGTCCTTTTGCCGTGCGAGGATGTAAGCAGCGGGATCGTCCCACAATGAAGGGGCGGACAGCGCCCCTCGCATCACGCGGCTGGACCAGAAGCTTGCGCTTGTCGATCTGGACCTGTGGCGGGTTTGACGTGACCGTGCTCTCGCCCGAGTGCGACGTGGATGCCGGCGCCAGGCACAGCATGAGCGCGACTGCCGTTGTGATGAAGAACCGGATCACCCGCGCTGCCGGTCAGTTGCAGCGCACGATGATCGGCTGCGCGAACATGGCGCCAAAATTTTCATCGGGAGGCGGTTGCCAGTCGACGCCCTTGGTCGCCAGCATGGCGCGGGTGTCCTCCGTCTGCTGATCGCCGGCAGGCTGCTGCAAGTCAAGCCGGCACGCTTCCGGCTTGCCTCCGAGTGCGGCAATCGCCTGCTGGCCGGCAAACTCGATCGAAATGAAAAAGTCCGGATCGTACACCCGGTAGAACACCTTGCTGGTGACCGGATTTGCGGGCTCCTGAAGCGGCAACTGAAAATGCAGCTTCAGCCGTTTGTTGGTGAACAGCTGGCCCGTCTCGACGACGTCGCCGAACGCCGCCTCTTTGCCGTCGACCATGAAATGCGTGAAGTAGGCGAATTCCTTCAGCGACGCGATGTTCTCCCGGGTAAGCGGGTCCAGCTCGCTCGCCGAATAGCTGCCGTCACCATCGCCATCGAGGCCGTCGACGGCGGCCGCAGAATACATCTCGTCCATCGTCCACTCATGATTGATGGCGATGATCCGGCCCGCCGTCATCGAACACGACATCGGAGCGCGCCTCGATCCACACATGGGGGTGGGCGCGAGGCGGCGGCTGCGCCCGAGCCGAGGCAAAACAATACAAGAAGAGACCGCCCAAACATCCACCACTCCGCTTTTATCGAAACGGCGGGATAATGCGGGAATGCGGCGGGAAAGTGAAGCCGGACACGGCTGCGCTATCGCCGTTGAGGCGACGTGAATTGCATTCCGAAGCGAGGCTCCTAGAGTGCACGGATGGTTCTCGATATCTCGATCTGGGCCGCCTTTGTGGCGGGACTTTTGAGTTTTCTGTCGCCGTGCGTATTGCCGCTGGTGCCGCCTTATCTTTGCTTCATCACCGGCCGTACGCTCGAAGAGCTGACCGAGCCGGGCGAGGCAGAAGGAGACAGGAGCCGCGCCGCCGTTCTGGCCGCAATTTGCTTCGTGCTCGGGTTCGCGACGGTGTTCGTCTCGCTGGGCGTCTCGGCCTCGGCGGTCGGTCAGGTTTTGCGCCAGCATCTCGACCTGTTCGGAAAAATAGCCGGCGCGGCCATCATTCTCATGGGGCTGCACTTCCTTGGAGTTTTCAGGCTGGCGGTTCTGGATCGCGACACCCGCTTCCAGCGCCGCACACGGCCGTCGGGGCTGGTCGGCGCCTACGGCATGGGGCTTGCCTTTGCCTTCGGCTGGACGCCCTGCATCGGCCCCGTGCTCGCCACCATTCTCGCGGTTGCCGCAAGCAAGGAGAGCATCGGCCAGGGCGGTTTCCTGCTGTCGATCTATTCGGCCGGGCTGGGCGTGCCCTTTATCCTGGCGGCCTTCGGAGTCGGCAACTTCGTGGCCTTCCTGAAACGCTTTCGCGGACAGTTGCGCCGGGTGGAGCAAACCATGGGAGCGCTGCTTGTCCTCACCGGGGTCATGTTCCTCACAGGGGCGATTCAGACCGACTTCCTATTGGCTGCTCGAGATGTTTCCCGGGCTTGCCGCTCTTGGATAGAGCCATGCAAAACATCAAAGAAATCTGCCAGCGCCCGCCAGCTCAGCCCGTTGCGCCATTCAACGGCGGCGACCGGCATCGATGGGCTCGTGGAAGAGCAGCTGCGCCATTTCTCGATCGATCCGCAGGGTTCCTATGGGGAAGCGCTCACTCGCCTGACCCGCAGCCTCTATCAGGCCAATGTCGCCGCCAACGATCTCTGGCGAGTGACCTTCGAAACGATCGCCGGTCTCGATCGCAAGGATCGCGTCGCCTATTTCAACGCCAAGCGTTTCGCCTGCTTCCAGCTGGCCAAGATCCTCGATACGCTTCAGAACCCGTTGCGCAAGACCTACCAGTCGCTGGCGGGCAAAGGCGGCCCCGAGGCGGCGCGCGGCCCATACCCGATCTTCGACAACGTCACGGCGATCTTCAGCGCCACGCCCGTCGTGGCGCGAACAGCGACCTACCTCTACGCCTGCGTCGAGTGGGTCGAGGACGCATTCAAGGGCAAGGAACTCCTGCACGAGATCTATTCGCGCCTGCTGAACCCGACGTCGGTCAGCCTCGCCAACCACATCGTCGATGTCGAGGCGGGGCCGCGCGCGGCCGAATATTTCGCCTGGAACTTCAACTCGGGCATGGCCGCGATTGACGCGACGCTCGCCCACCTGCTCGGCTACCGGGACATCGTCCTCGCCAGCCGCAATGTCTACGGCGGCAGCTACCAGCTGCTGCATGACTGGTACGGCAAGCGCAGCAACCTCGATATCGCGGTGGCGTGGTTCGAGGGGCACGGCGTGGCGGACTTCGAAGCAGCGCTCGCCGAGGTGCGCAAAGCCAACCGCGACCGGCTCGATGCGGGCCGCCATGTCTACGTCTTCCTCGAGAGCCCATGCAATCCGCACGGCTATGTCCTGGATGTTCCCGGAATATGCCGCAGCGCGCACCGGAGCGGCCTGACCGTCATCTGCGATGCCACCGTCGGCACGCCGTTTCTGCACCGCGTGCTGCGCCGCGACGATCCCATGGAGCGCCCGGACTTCGTCATCCACTCGTATACCAAGGATCTCGCCGGCTACGGCGCCACGACCGCCGGCGTCTGCATCGGCCGCAACGAACGCATGTTCCTGCCGAAGGGCGAGCGCGTGAAAACGACCGGGCCCGACGGCCGGCCGCTGGAAATATCCTGGGATCAGACGCTGTTCTGGAACGTCTACTATGTAAAGGGCGCGTTCCTCGATGCCGACAAGGCCTACGAAGTCATCAACGGCATGCGTACCCTCGAGCTCAGGATGCTGTCGAAGTGCATCGGCACGATGGTGCTGGCAAAAGCGCTTGCCGCCCACCCGATGATCAACGTCAACTCCTCGGCTGCACCCGGAAACGCCAACGCCGCGATCTGCCAGGCGCACATGTTCCTCGGGCTGCCGGCGCCGCTGTTCACGATCGATTTCGAGCCGAAGTCGCCCGGGTCGCCGCGCATCGACCGGGCGGCATTCAAGAAATTTTTCGACTGCCTGGAGCCGGTGTTCGGCCTGCAGGTCAGCCTTGGCCAGGTCAATACCGTGGTCCTGTGTCCGGCGCTGACCAGCCACTCGGAGCTCGACGAGGCAGCGTTGCGGGAGGCAGACATCGCGCCCACAACCATTCGCATTGCCGTCGGCAACGAAGACCCCCGCAGCCTGATCGCCCACATCGTGCGCGCATCCGAGCTCGCCCTCGACGCTGCCCTGCCGGGATTCTCGAAGTCGTTTCTGCCGCCTGCGGAAGTCGACCGGCTCTATGAATCCATCTATACGGACGTGCACCAGCGCTATGTTCGGAGCAGAACCGGCATGGCCGAGCTGATGCGCTGACAGTACAAATCTCGTACTTGCTCCGGTCAGATTCGGCCACCATTTGTGCTTGGCGGCACACTGGAGCATGTTCCGGAAAAGTGTGCACACTTTTCCGAGAAGAACATGCTCCAAGTATTTGATACTGCGCATTTTCTTATCGGCAAAAGCCTGCCCTCGGGCCGTGACCGGAGGGTGATTCCACTTCGCCGGAAAATGCTGTAGCTGTGCCGCGTGCCTCGCCTGGTAAGATTGGACCGCTATGCACGACTCCGCAGTAAAGGAATCAGGTTTGGAACGCCGTCTCGCCGCTATCCTGGCCGCCGATGTCGTGGGCTACAGCCGTCTCATGGAGCGGGACGAGGCCGCGACGCTCGCAGCCCTGAAGTCGCGGTGGGACAGCATCGTAGAGCCGCTGATCAGCAAGCATCACGGCCGCATTTTCAAAGCGACCGGCGACGGCCTCCTGGCGGAGTTCGCGAGTGCGGTGGACGCGGTCGGCTGTGCGATGGAGCTGCAGAAATCGATGGCCGCGGCCAATGCGGATCTGCCGGCGGAGAAGAGCATCGTGCTCCGCATCGGCGTCAATCTGGGCGAGGTCATCATCGAAGGAAGCGACCGCTACGGGGATGAGGTCAACGTTGCAGCAAGGCTCGAGGCGTTGGCGATGCCTGGCGGCATCTGCATTTCCGGGACGGTGCACGAGCATGTCGAGCGCAAGCTGGCCGTTGCGGTAACCGACCTCGGCCCGCAGGCGCTCAAGAACCTCGAGCGTCCGGTGCGCGTCTTCCGGGTGGTAACGGGCGCGGAGACGGCACCGCTTGCGCAACCGTCACCCCATGGCGACAAGCCGTCGATCGCAGTCCTGCCGCTGGTCAACATGAGCAGCGACCCGGAGCAGGAGTTCTTCGCCGACGGCATTACCGAAGATATCCTGACCGAGCTGTCGCGCTTCCGGCACCTGTTCGTCATCTCGCGCAACTCGGTGATGGCCTACAAGGGAAAGGCGGCGAAGGTGGCTGAGATCGCGCGCGAGTTGCGCGTCCAGTACGTCCTCGAAGGCAGCGTGCGCCGTATCGGCAACCGGGTCCGGGTGACGGTGCAGCTGATCGACGCCGAAGCCGACCGCCACATCTGGGCAGAGCGCTACGATCGCCAGCTCGACGACATTTTCGTGCTGCAGGACGAATTGACGAGAGCGATCGTCGCCGTATTGCCGGGAAGGGTGGATGCGGCGTTGTCCGAGCGGGCCAAGCGCAAGCGGCCGGAAAACATGGCGGCGTATGAATGCGTGCTGGCGGGCAAGCTGCTGCACCACCGCTCGAACCGCGAGAGCAACGCCGAGGCGCTGCGCCTACTGGAAAAGGCGATCGAGCTCGAGCCGGCCTACGCCCATGCGCATGCCTGGAAAGGCTGCGTGCTGGGTCAGCAATGGGCCTGGGGCTGGAGCGATGACCGCGCCGCCACGCAGGCTCTGGTCGTTGCCGAGCTCGAAACCGCGCTGGCGCTGGATGAAGGCGACAGCGACGTACACCGCATCCTCGCCGCCATCGGCGTCATCTCTCGCGATCTCGAGAAGGCGATGTACCATCAGGAGCGGGCGCTGTCGCTCAATCCTAATGACGACCTTATCGTGGTCCAGCAAGGCGAGATTCTCACCTGGCTCGGACGCGCCGAAGAGGGCATCGCGTGGATACGCAAGGCGATGAGCCTCAACCCGTTCCACCCGGTGCGGTTCTGGGGTCACCTGGGCCGCGCGTATTTCGTGGCGGGGCGTTATCGCGAAGCGATCGAAGCCTATCGCCATGTCGCCAGTCCTGACGTAGCGGCGCGGGCAATCATCGCTGCCTGTCACGCCCAGCTCGGTGACCGCAAGGAGGCGCAGGCCCAGGTCGAAGCCGTGCTCAAGCTCGAGCCGGGATTTTCGGCGGCCGCCCATACCGAAACTCTCCACTACGCCAGGGAAGGCGACAGGTCGCGTCACGTCGACATGATGCGGGCGGCAGGATTTCCCGGGTAGCAGATGAGGCTTCGAGAGCGGAGCACATGAGCGCGCCATTCTCCGGCATCAAGGCGTGCGTGTTCGACGCGTACGGCACGCTGTTCGATGTTCATGCGCCGCTCGCACGCATGAGCCAGCGCATCGGCGACAAAGCTTCGCAACTCTCCCAGCTGTGGCGGCAGAAGCAGCTGGAATATACCTGGCTCAGAAGCCTGATGCGCGAGCATGTGAATTTCTGGCAGGTTACCAACGACGCACTCGACTATGCCTTGTCGGTGCTCGAGCATCGAGGATGCGGTGCTGCGCGAGAAACTGCTCGACCTCTATCTGGCGCTCGAGGCCTACCCCGACGCCAGGCCCTGCCTGGAGGACCTGTCGCGCCGCGGCATGCCTGCCGCCATTCTTTCCAACGGCAGTCCGGCCATGCTGGAGGCGGCGGCGCGGTCGGCGGGCTTGCGCGAGTTCATCGGCGAAATCATCTCGGTGGAGGAAGTGGCAGTCTTCAAGCCCGATCCGCGGGTCTATGGACGGGCCCTCGACAGGCTCGATCTGAGAGAGCCCAAGCAGATCCTGTTCGTTTCCGCCAACACATGGGACGCGCAGGCGGCGCAACGGTTCGGCTTCAACGTCGCCCGCATCGACCGTTTCGGATCAAGGGACGAAAATATTCCCGGCCGTCCGCAGGTATTGCTCAGAAGCCTTCGCGAAGTTCCTGGACGTGCTCGCCTGACGTCAGCGGCTGGCGAGTTTGCGCGCCGGGCCTGCCTCCCTGGCAGCGTGATAGCGGCGCGCTGCATCGCCGAACGCGCCGAAAAGCTTCACCGAGTCTGCGTTGTGCGCCGCCTTGTATTCAGGATGCCATTGGGTGCCGAGCGCAAAGGATGCAGCTCCCTTGACGGAGACTGCCTCGACGATGCTGTCGGGGGCCGTCGCCTCGACGTCGAGCGCCGGGGCAAGCCGCTTGATGCCCTGCCGGTGGACCGTATTCACCATGGTCCGGTCTTTGCCGAGTATGCGCGCGAGCGTTCCGCCCGGCGTGATGGCGATCGGGTGGGCGGGCCCGTATCTGATGTCGAGGTCATCGGTCTGGCGCGACCGGTGATCGAGCCGTCCGTCGCCGCGCTGAAGCTCGGTTTCGAGACTGCCGCCCAGGGCCACGTTCAGTTCCTGGAAGCCGCGGCAAATGCAAAATAGCGGCATGCCCCTGTCGATCACCCGGGCAATCAGATCGAGGCTCGTGCTGTCACGATCATGGTCATAGGGCTCGTGGTCGGCAGAGGCCTCCTCGCCATAGTGCGGCGGGTGGACGTTGGAGGGTGCGCCGGTCATCACCACGCCGTCCAGAGTGTTGAGCAGCGCCTCGAGGTCCATGACTTTGCCGAGCGAAGGAATCATCACCGGCAGGCACTTCGCCACCTCGGCCACCGCGCGCACATATTTGTCGCCGACCGAATGAAAGAGAAAGCCCGATTTTTCGTAAGTGTCGGCCGGCAGGCCGATCAGAGGCAGCGAGGAGCGGGACATGGCCGAATCGGCTTCATCGCAATCAATGGCGCATCAGATAGCCTAGATACCCCGGGTAATCCATGCCACTTTGCGCTTGGCAGGGCTGCAGATGGCAGAGATCCGAAAAGCGGCAGAACTATTTGATCTGACTGGAGAAACAGCGCTGGTCACCGGCGCTTCCTCGGGCCTCGGGGCGCGGTTTTCCCGGGTGCTTGCCGCACATGGAGCAAAGGTGGTGCTCGCGGCCCGAAGGGCCGACCGCCTGAAAAGACTTGCGGCCGAGATCGAGCGTGAAGGCGGGAAGGCCCTGGCGATGCCGCTCGACATGACGCAGACGGGAGATTTTGCAGGCGTACTGGAGGAAACCGAACGGGCCTTCGGCCGCTGCTCGATCCTGGTCAACAACGCCGGGATTTCGGCAACGGGACGCGCGCTCGAAATCAGCGAGGCTGAGTGGCGCAGGGTTCTCGACATCAATCTCAACTCCGTTTGGCTCCTGGCCCAGGAAGTCGGCCGCCGCATGGTGGCGGCCGGGCGGCAGGGGACCATCATCAATCTGGCCTCGCTGCTCGGAGCACGTGTGCTGGTGGGCGTTGCGCCCTACAACGTCGCCAAGGCAGGGGTCATCCACATGACGCGAACGCTGGCCATCGAGCTTGCTCCGCACGGCATCCGGGTAAACGCGCTGGCGCCGGGATGGGTCATGAGCGAGATGACGGATGCCTATCTTGCAAGCCCGAAGTCCGAACCGACCCGCAAGGCCATCCCGCTCGGCAGGGTGGGTCAACCCTCCGACCTTGACGGAGCGCTGCTCCTGCTCGCTTCCTCCAGGGCTTCCGGTTTCATGACCGGCGCCGTGATTGCGGTGGATGGCGGGCACATGTGGTCTTTCGTCTGAGCCGATCGATGGATTTCCTCCTGACCGCTCCGGTTGAGGCACTGCGCAGCAGGGTGCGCGAATTCATCGCCGAAGAAGTGATCCCGCTCGAACGGGAGCGCTCCAACTACGATCCTTACGAAAACATCAAGCTCGAGGTGCTCGAAGCGGTCCGCAGCAAGGTGAAAGCGCTTGGCCTGTGGGCGCCGCAGATGCCGCGCGAGCGCGGTGGGCTGGGTCTTGCCCCCACCGGCATGGCGGCGATCTACGAGGAGGCGAACCGTTCGATCTTCGGCCCGGTCGCGCTCAACTGTGCCGCACCCGACGACGGCAACATGCAGGTTCTCGACAAGGTGCTCGGCAGCGATGCGATGAAGGAAAAATGGCTGATGCCGATCATCGAGGGCAAGGCAAGATCGGCCTTCGCGATGACGGAGCCGGCGCCCGGGTCCGGCTCCGATCCCGGCGGCATGATGAAGTCGCGGGCAGCGCGCAAGAGCGACCACTATGTCGTACACGGCCGCAAGTGGTTCATCTCGGGAGCGGCGGAAGCGCAACATTTCATCCTCGTCGCCCGCACCTCAGACGATCCGCGGCGCGGCCTCTCGGCATTTCTCTATCATCGCGATGATCCAGGCTGGCGGATCGTTCGGCGCATTCCGACGATGGGCCCCGAAGAACATGGCGGTGTGTGCGAACTGGAGTTCAACGGGCTCGAGATTCCGGTCGAACATCGCCTTCTCGAGGAAGGGGATGGTCTCAAGCTGACCCAGATGCGGCTCGGTCCGGCGCGGCTCACCCACTGCATGCGCTGGCTCGGGCTGGCCAAGCGGTGTCTCGAGGAGGCCGGAACCTATGTTCGCGAACGCAAGGCCTTCGGAACTGTGCTCGCCGAACGCGAAACCGTCCAGATGATGCTCGCCGATGTTGCCAGGGACATTCACGTCGGGCGGCTGCTGACCATGCATGCGGCGTGGCTCCTCGAGCAGGGCGGGAACGCGCAAAAGGAAGTCGCCATGGCCAAGATTCATGTGGCCGAGGTTCTTCACCGCGCGGCCGATACCGGCGTGCAGCTTCTGGGCGCGAAAGGATATTCGAAAGACACGGTGGTCGAGTGGATCTATCGCTATGCACGGTGCGCCCGGCTGGTCGACGGAGCTTCCGAGGTGCATAAAATGTTGCTCGCCCGGCACTATGCCAACCTCGGCAATGACTTCTGGAGCTGGAACCTACAGCAGGCTTCGAAGTAGCAGGCCGGCAACGGCGCTGACCGCCAGCGTCGCGGGGATGCCGAGGCGAAAGCGAAAGAGCAAAAGGGCGGCGGCGACGGCCAGGCCCACCGCTCCCCAGTCGATGCTCGACACGTCAGGAAAGTACATCCGGACGGGAGCTGCCTCGTAGAGCCGAACTTCGGTGAACAGCACCTGCAGTGCGAACCACAAAGAAAGGTTGAGAATCACCCCTACGACCGCGGCAGTGATCGCCGCCAGCGCGCCGGATAGCTTCGGCAGGGCGCGCAATGCCTCGAGGTAAGGGGCAAAGGCGAAGACCCACAGAAAGCACGGCACGAAGGTCACCCAAAGCGAGATCGCTGCCGCCACGAGGCCGCCCGCCACGCCGCCGGCCAGCCGATACCCGGCAAGGTAGCTCACAAACTGGATGACCAGGATCAGGGGCCCCGGCGTCGTTTCGGCGAGGCCGAGGCCGTCGACCATTTCCGGCGCGGTGAGCCAGTGTTTCTGCTCCACCGCGTGCTGCGCCATGTAGGCAAGAAGCGCATAGGCGCCGCCGAAGGAAACAACGGCGAGCTTGGAGAAAAACACCGCGACGTCCGACCACACGTGGCCCACCCCCGCCATGAGCAGCAACAGGGCCACCGGAACAAGCCACAGCGCGAGCCACGCGATCACCGTCCAGAGTGTGCGCGATCCGGAAGCTTCCAGCGCTACCCCGGGGACGGCAGGAGAACCGGACCTCAAGGCGCCGAGAGCGGCCGCCACGATGATGACGAGAGGAAACGGAATGGCGAACACGAACAGAGCCGCGAAAGCTGCCGCGGCGATCCACCAGTCGCTCGGCAACTTCAGTGCCCGGCGCGCCACCCGCAGGAGCGCCTCCACAACGATCGCCAGCACGGCCGCCTTGACGCCGTAGAACACCGCCGCCACCGCCGGCAGTTGCCCATACGCGGCGTAGAGCATGCTCAGCACCAACACCACCAGCGCGCCGGGCAGCACGAACAACAGGCCCGCGGCAAGCCCGCCGCGCACGCCGTGCAGCGACCAGCCCGCATAGGTGGCGAGCTGCATGGCCTCGGGTCCGGGAAGCAGCGTGCAGAAATTGAGCGCGTGCAAGAATCGCTCCTCGGAAAGCCATTTCTTCTCGTTGACGATGGTCCGGTGCATGAGGGCGATCTGTCCGGCGGGTCCGCCAAAGGACAGAACACCGATCTTCGCCCATACGCCGAGAGCTTCCCTGAAGCTCACCGCTCCGGCGGCGCTCACGGGCGGGCCGCCGGCCAGCTGTGCGTCTCGCTGCGGACGAAATTGAGCCATGCAAAGAGCGCGTCGTAGACCGGGAAGCCTCGTTCGAGCGCTTCCTGGTCGCTTCGCGACTGCGCAGAGATGCCGAGCGACACGGCGAGGAGGCCGGCAGCCTCGCGGGCCAGATCCGGCTTCGCAGTGTCGGCGCCGCGCACGATTTCCGCCAACTGCCGCAAGGCGGGGTCGCTCACCGCGAAGTGGTCGAGCAGGTCATCGAAGCTGCAGCGTTCGCCGTGATGGGTAATGGGTGCTCCCTCGATGTCGAACGCTGTGGCGCCGAGTTCTTCAGCCACCGTCAATACCTGGTCGGGATCGACGAACAGAAACCGGGCGCGGCGGTCGACGAAGCGGCAAATGAACCACGGACAGGCAATGCGATCGATCTTTGGATTTGTCCGGGTGACCCAGGTGCTCGGCTCCGCCGCTTCCGGCGGTGCATAGGCAGATTTGCCGACTACCGGATAACCGGCTGCGATCCAGGCCTCGATGCCGCCCTCGAGCGTATAGGCTTCCGTTCCGCGCGCCCGCAGCCGTGCAGTGGCAAGCTGGCTGACGTTGTGACCGTGGATGCAATAGACCACCACATCGGTATGTGCCGGGATCTCTGCCCGCCAGTGATCGGTCGCCAGGTGATCGCGCCAACCCGCCGAGGGGATCACGTGCCTGGCGTCCGCGAACACCGGCTGGCGCCGCACATCGATGATGATCGGCGCCTGGCCAAGGCCCAGACGCCGAAACAGATCCTGAGGTGATATCTTGAAGCTGCCCA
The DNA here is from genome assembly GCA_963780765.1 of uncultured Alphaproteobacteria bacterium. Classification (GTDB taxonomy): domain Bacteria; phylum Pseudomonadota; class Alphaproteobacteria; order Rhizobiales; family Aestuariivirgaceae; genus CAWHQZ01. Next base: position 110,456 of record CAWADI010000021.1, read on the forward strand.
TAGCATGCTCTCCACACGACAAGTGGAGCGGTGCTTGGGCCTGACGCCTGAAGGGGCGACCGCTACCGGCCCCTTGAGATCAACCTAGCGGCTTCATCGCCGGGATGCAAGTTGCCGGAGGCAAGCCTGAGCAAGCCGACGGCCGTTACCCGCGCAACCACCTTTGGCTGGACGAGGGCGTGAAAAAGCTGTTGTTTCGGTAGAACCCGGCCTCTAGCAGAGGCGCCTAATGACGATCAACGCCGCAACCATCGACGACAAATACGACCTGGGCATCGACCGGATATTCGTGTCGGGAACCCAGGCGCTGGTCAGGGCGGCGCTCATGCAGCATGAGCGGGACCGCCAGGCGGGGCTCAACACCGCCGGCTACATCTCGGGCTACCGGGGCTCGCCGCTCGGCGGGGTCGACCAGCAATTCATGCGCGCGTCGAAATGGCTGGTGCCGCGCAACATCATCCTGGCGCCCGGCCTCAACGAAGATCTCGCCGCTACCGCGCTCTGGGGCACGCAACAGGCGGAAATGCGTGGCGAAGGGCGTTTCGACGGGGTGTTCGGCATGTGGTACGGCAAGGGCCCCGGCGTCGACCGTTCCGGCGACGCGTTCCGGCACGCCAATCTCGCCGGTTCCTCGAAACACGGCGGCGTCATCGCCCTGATGGGCGATGACCACAACGCTGAAAGCTCGACCTGCGCACATCAGAGCGACTTCGCGATGCTCGATGCCATGATCCCGGTTCTCAACCCGGCGGGGGTGCAGGAGATCTTCGACTATGCGCTCCTCGGCATCGCCATGTCGCGGTTCGCGGGCACCTGGGTCGGGATCAAATGCGTGCACGACAGCGTGGAATCGAGCGCCGTCATCGAAGCGGGCGCCAGCCGCGCCCGCACCCGGGCGCCCGCGGACTTCGTGATGCCCGACGGCGGCCTCAACATTCGGCCGGCGGAGGGCCGCTACGAACAGGAACGCCGACTCCACAAGGAGAAGCGATTTGCCGCCGTGGCCTTCGCGCGCGCCAACAAGATCGACCGGCTCATTTTCGACGGCGGCAAGGCCGCCCGGGTGGGTGTCATCACGGCCGGCAAGAGCTATCTCGATGTCCGTCAGGCGCTTGCCGAACTCGGCATCGACGAGGCGAAGGCGAGCACCCTGGGTCTCAGGCTGCTGAAGCTCGCCCTCACATGGCCGGTCGAGCCCACGATCGTTCGGGACTTTGCCAAGGGGCTTGATCTGATCCTGATCGTGGAGGAGAAGCGCGCCTTCATCGAAACGCATGTCAAGGACGTGCTGCTGGGAACCGCGCGAGCGCCGCAGATCCTGGGCAAGTTCGATGAGACCGGTGCCGAACTCTTGCCCGCCTACGGCGTGCTGGAGCCGAACCTCATCGCCCAGGCGATCGGCGACAGGCTTCTGCACGGAGCCGGCGACGCCGCTCTCGGGGCAGCGCTTGCGAAGGTGAAATCAGCACTCGCCGGCAGCCAAACACTACCGGATCTGGCGACCCGGCCGATCTATTTCTGCGCCGGTTGCCCGCACAACTCTTCGACGATCATTCCCGAGGAAGCACGGGGCTATGCCGGCATCGGCTGTCACTGGATGGTGCAGTCCATTCCGGAGCGCAACACCGAAGGATCGACGCAGATGGGCGGTGAAGGCGCAAACTGGATCGGCGAGGCGCCGTTCTCCACCCGCCGGCATGTCTTTCAGAACATCGGTGACGGCACCTACAATCATTCGGGCATTCAGGCCGTGCGCGCGGCCATCGCCGCCGGGGTCAACATCACCTACAAGATTCTCTACAACGACGCGGTGGCCATGACCGGCGGGCAGGCGAACGACGGTCCCCTGAGCGTTGCCCATGATCGCCCGGCAAATGCGGGCCTGCGGAGTTGAGCGCATTGCCGTCGTTTCCGATGCGCCCGGCAAATATGCGCGGGGCAGGGCTTTCCCCAGGCCACGAGCTTCCATCACCGCGACGACCTGCTGGCGGTCCAGAAGGATCTGGCACGGCAGGAGGGAGTCTCGGTCCTGATCTACGACCAGACGTGTGCGGCCGAGAAGCGCCGGCGCCGCAAGCGCGGGACCTATCCCGATGCGCCGCAACGCGTGTTCATCAACGAACTCGTCTGTGAAGGATGCGGCGACTGCGGCGTGCAATCGAACTGCGTCGCCATCGTGCCGTCGGAAACCGAGTTCGGCCGCAAGCGTCAGATCGACCAGTCGGCGTGCAACGGCGACTACTCCTGCCTCAAGGGATTCTGCCCGAGCTTCGTCACCGTCGAGGGAGGCGAGATGCTGCGCGGCGCGGCAGGCGACGAGGTCCAATGTTGCAGCCGGCGATGTTGCCGAGTCCTGCCACCGCCCGAGCAGCCGCCGCTCGACCGGCCCTGGTCGATCCTTGTCACCGGCATCGGTGGCACAGGCGTCGTCACCATCGGGCATGTGCTCGGCATGGCGGCGCACCTGGAGGGCAAGGGTGCTGCGCTCATCGACATGGTCGGGCTGGCGCAGAAAAACGGTGCCGTGGTGACGCCATCTGAAAATCGCCGCCAACCCGGACGCCATCGCGGCAGCGCGCATCGCCGCCCTCGGCGCCGATCTGGTGCTTGGCTGCGATCTGGTCACTTCGGCTTCCGGGCGGGTCATGGAAACCTGCAGCCCCGACCGCGCCCACGCGGTCGTGAACAGCCACCCCGTCATGCCGGCGCAATTCACCCGTGATGCCGATTTTCGCTTGCCGGTCGACGAGATGCAGCAGCGCATCCGGACGCGAACCAAGGCGGTCTCTTTCATCGACGCGACCGACTTCGCGACGGCGCTGTTCGGGGAAGCCGTAGCCGCGAACATGTTCACTCTGGGCTACGCTTGTCAGATGGGACTGGTTCCGGTCGGCGCTGAAGCCATCGAAAGGGCGATCGAACTCAACGGCGTGGCGGTCGAGATGAACGTCGATGCCTTCCGGTGGGGCCGGCGCGCTGCCATGCGACCCGGCGGCAGTGGAAGTGGTATTGGGGAGGACCGGCAAGGCCGTCAAACCACAGAACCTCGATGAGCTGATCGAGCGCCGCGCGAGCTTTCTCGCCGACTATCAGAACGAGGCCTATTCGCAGCGATACCGGAAATTCATCGACAAGGTTCGCCGGCAGGAATCCGGGCTGCGGGAGAGCTCGACGGAACTCACGGAAGCGGTGGCCCGCTATCTGTTCAAGCTCATGGCGTATAAGGACGAATACGAAGTGGCCCGCCTCTACAGCAACGGCGAGTTCCGCAAGGCGCTGGCCGAGCGCTTCAAGGGAGGCCGGGTGAATTTTCACCTGGCGCCGCCACTGCTGGCCAGGCGTGACCCGATTACCGGGCATTTGCGCAAGCGGGCGTTTGGGCCGTGGATGCTCACGGCGTTCGCGATGCTGGCGCGACTGCGTTTCCTGCGCGGCACCGCGCTCGATATCTTCGGCTACAGCAGGGAACGGCGACGCGAGCGTGCGCTCATCGAAGAGTATCGCAGCAGGATCGAAGGGCTGTTGCCGCCCATCACTGCGGGCAAGTTGAAACTGGCCATCGAGATCGCTTCGCTGCCGGAGCACATCCGCGGCTTCGGTCACGTGAAGGAGCGCCATCTTGCGGAGGTCGAAAGCAGGACGTCGCGAACTCCTCGCCGCCTTTCACGACAGCCGCAAGCCGGCGCCACGAGCCATCGCCGCGGAATGACGGCTTCGGGAAATCGCATCGGCGTGCTGATCGTAAATCTCGGCACGCCGGATGGCACCGACTACCTATCGGTGCGCCGCTATCTCAAGGAGTTTCTCTGGGATCCGCGCGTAGTCGAAGGCAACCGCGCCCTGTGGTGGATCTTGCTCAACGGCGTAATCCTTACCCTTCGCCCGACCCGGTCGGGGCGCGCCTACATGAAGATATGGAATCAGGAGCGCAACAAGTCGCCCTTGCGAACCATAACGCGCGCGCAGGCCGCCGGCTTGTCCGCCAGGCTTTCGTCACTGACACAAGTGACGGTCGATTGGGCAATGCGTTACGGCACGCCGCGGATCGGCGACCGGCTACGCAAGCTCAAGGAGGAAGGACATGACAGGATCCTTCTGGCGCCTCTCTATCCGCAATACTCCGCCGCCACAACTGCGAGCGTGGCGGACAAGGCCGGCGATGCCTTGAGAAAAATGCGCTGGCAGCCCGCCATGCGCACGCTGCCCCCCTATTTCGATCATCCGGCCTACATTGCGGCTCTTGCCGAGAGCGTGCGCCGGCACCTGGCGGGGCTCGACTGGAAGCCGGACAAGATCCTGGCGTCGTTCCATGGGCTGCCGCAGAGCTTCGTCGACAAGGGTGACCCGTACTATGACCAGTGCCTGGCTACCGTACGTCTGTTCGCCGCGAAGATGGGACTTGCGGAAGGTGAACTTGCCCAGGTGTTTCAATCACGTTTCGGCCGGTCGGAATGGCTTAAACCATACGCCCGAAGCACGGTTGCCGGGCTCGCGAGGTCGGGGATGCGCAACCTGGTGATGTTTTGCCCTGGTTTTGCCGCGGATTGTGTCGAAACCCTGGAGGAAGTGGCAATCGGACTTGCCGAAACCTTTGCCGAAAACGGCGGTGAACATTTCTCCCTGGTGCCGGCGCTCAACGACTCGCCCGGATCGCTCGACATGCTCGCGACGCTGATCCGACAGGAACTGCAAGGCTGGCTGTGATGGGTCGGTAAGCGCGGTCTCGGCCGCGCTGCCGACGTGATGATATTTACCTTCAATTTGAAAGGTTGGCTTAACGCGGGCCTAGCACCCGATCGTCTAGAAACGCATGGCACACCTGAGTGGACGGACACGCCATGCCTGCGTCCTGGAACAACAGCCAGATCATTAACCAGCTGAACAGCGGCCTGCTGTGGACATCCAGCAGCCTGACGTACAGCTTCCCGACCAGCGCTTCCTGGTTTCCGTACGCGGAGAAAAACGGCTTCTCGCCCCTGAACGGCGCCCAGCAAGCCGCGGCCACTCAGGCGATCGAACTCTGGGATGATCTGATCGCCAAGGACATCAACCTCGCTGCAACACCGAGTACCGCCAACATCAAACTCTCGAATACGACCTCCGACATCGGCTATGCGCACGCATATTTCCCCGGAGGAACGGCGGCGGCGGGATCGGTGTGGTTCAATCCGGCCTATTCCTCGCTCACCAGCCCGACGGTTGGAAGTTACGGGTTCATGGCCTTCATGCATGAGATCGGGCACGCGCTCGGCCTCGACCATCCGGGCGAATACAACGGCGGCTCGCCCACCTACGCGAACGACGCCCTCTACGCCCAGGACACGCACCAATACACCGTGATGTCCTATTTCGATGCCGAAAATACCGGCGCCGACTGGTACGCATCGAACGGCACCTGGTACTATCCGCAGACGCCGATGCTGCATGACGTCATGGCGATCCAGGCCATGTACGGCGCCGACATGGCGACCCGTTCCGGCGACACGGTCTACGGATTCAATTCCACCGCCGGCCAGGCGGTCTTCAACTTCAGCCTCAATCCGCATCCGGTGCTGACCATCTGGGACGGCGGCGGCACCGACACCCTCGATCTCTCCGGATTCCTGACCTCGTCGGTCGTGAACCTGACGCCAGGCACGTATTCGAGCTGCGACGCCATGACCGGCAACATCGCCATAGCGCACGGGGCATGGATCGAAAATGCAAGCTGCGGCGCGGGTAACGACAGCCTCACCGGCAACGACCTCGCCAATGTCCTGCTCGGCAACGGCGGCGCCGACACTCTCAGCGGCGGCGCCGGCAACGATACGCTGAACGGCGGCCTCGGCAGCGATATCCTGCTGGGCGGTGCGGGCGATGACTTCTTCTATTTCGATGCCGGCGACAACCTGGCTCTGCTCGACGGCGGCAGCGGTTTCGATACGCTGATTTTCACGGATAGCTTCATCTCGTTCGATCTCGCCGGCCACGCCCTCGAGCAATCGATGGTGGCAATGGTGGATCTCGGAAATGAAGTCATGGGACGAGATCAACGACTTCTATGACATCGCCGCCAACCGCGTGCGACAGGACCGCTACAACGACGACGGGACACGGGTCGTCACCGACTGGGACATCTATGATCTGGAAACGTGGACAGAACGCGTCCGCACCTACGACGCCCAGGGAGTTCTGGTCAGCGAGGAGTTGGACGGCGAGAGCCTTCCGGACGGCGGTGGCGGCGGCGGCCCGGTAAATCCGGCCGGAACCGAAGGCGCCGACACGCTCACGGGCGATGAGGGCGACAACGTCCTCCTGGGCCTGGGCGGCAACGACACGCTGAACGGTCTGGGCGGTGCCGACCTTCTGGACGGCGGGGCCGGCAACGATGTCCTGACCGGGGGCGCGGGCGATGACACCTACATCGTCGCCTCGTCCGGCGACCAGGTTTTAGAAGGGCTGAACGAAGGCCTCGACGCGGTTCAATCGTCCGTCACGCACAGCCTTGCGGCGAATGTCGAGAATCTGACGCTGACCGGCAATTCCCAGATCCACGGCACCGGCAACGGGCTCGACAATGCGATTACCGGCAACGCACAGGCGAACACATTGAGCGGCGGCGCCGGCAACGATCTGCTCGATGGCGGTCTCGGCAGGGACTCGCTCAGCGGCGGCGCCGGCAACGACACGTTCGTGGTCGACAATTCCAGGGATCGGGTGACCGAGTCCTCGAATTCCGGCATCGATCACGTCCACTCCTCGGTAACGCATACGCTCGGCTCCAACGTTGAGAACCTGACGCTCGCCGGCACCGGCGCCATCAGCGGCACCGGCAACAGTCTCAACAACACCATCACGGGCAACAGCGCCGCCAACACGCTCAGGGGCGAAGCGGGCAAGGACACGCTGAACGGCGAGGGTGGCCGCGACGTGCTGTACGGCGGCACGAGCGCCGACTATTTCATCTTCGATGCCATCGAAGACACGAAGGTGGGCTCCGCCAGAGATGTCATCGGCGACTTTTCCCGCTCGCAGGGCGACAAGATCTCACTTGCGGCGATCGACGCCGACGGCGACGCGGCCAACGGCGACCAGAGCTTTGCTTTCGTATCAAGCTTTTCCGGCGCAGCAGGGCAGCTGCGATTCAACAGCGCGACAAGGGTGGTGGCCGGTGACATCAACGGCGATGGGCTGGCGGATTTCGAGATCGGGCTCAACGTTTCATCGCTCGGCGCCAGCGATTTCATTCTCTGACTCGATGCAGGGGTAGCCGGAGTCAGGGTACGGAACCTTTCAGGTGCCGAACGAGTGAAGTCCTGAACGCTTCTCCCAAATCGTTGCGCTCCAGACCGTAGACGACGTTGGCCATCAGGAATCCCAGCCGGTCACCGCAATCGAACGTCGTGCCTTTGAAGCGGAGACCGAAGAACGGCTGCTCGGCCAGCAAGGCGATCATCGCGTCGGTCAGCTGAATTTCGCCGCCGGCCCCGGTCGGTTTGATGCTCGAGCCTGGAAAAAATCTCCGGCTGCAGGATGTAGCGTCCGGAGATGATCAGGTTCGAGGGCGGATCGCTTGCCGGTTTTTCCACCATGTGCGTGATGGCGAATGCCTGACCGGCCGGCTTGCCGACGCCTACCACGCCATAGCGGCCGGCGAGTTCCAGCGGCACTTCCTCGACGGCAATGATGTTTCCGCCGGTCTCGGCATAGACGGCCATCATCTGGGCGAGGCATCCCGTCGCGGCGTGCATGACCATATCGGGCAGAAGCAGCGCGAAGGGCTCATCGCCGATCAGGCTGCGGGCACACCACACGGCATGGCCGAGGCCCAAGGGCTCCTGCTGGCGGGTAAAGCTCATCGTGCCCGGAGGCGGAGTTTCGTCTGCCAGCCGCTTGCGCTCGGCCTCCTTGCCGCGTCGGGTAAGGGTGTCTTCCAGCTCATATTGGCGGTCGAAGTGATCCTCGATCACGCTCTTGTTGCGGCCGGTGACGAACACGAAATGCTCGATCCCCGCTTCGCGCGCTTCATCGACCACCAGTTGAATCACCGGACGATCGACGATCGGCAGCATTTCCTTGGGCATCGCCCGGGTGGCCGGCAGAAAGCGCGTGCCGAGCCCGGCAACAGGAAAAACCGCTTTTCTGATGGGCTTCGGCATCGGGTTGTCTATTAGGAGCAATCCCTGCCGCGGGCAACAGATGCAGGGACAAGCCCGGCTTGTCTGGCGCACCGAGGGCGGCTAGTTTTCGGCATGATGTTCAGATGGAATCAGCAACTCTTGGCTGGCGCAGTTGTGCTGGCGGTCGCAGCCGGCGCCGCCCAGGCCGGCGATGCCGGCTTTCAGAACTACGTTCAGAAGCTCTGGCCGGCGGCCAAGGCCGGCAAAATCAGCCGCGCCACTTTCGATCAGGCGTTCCGCGGCGTCGACGAGGTCGATCCGGCGGTTTTGCAACTCGCCCGCAATCAGCCGGAGTTCACGTCGACCACCTCGCAGTATCTGAGCAAGGCCGTGACGCCCGCCCGCATCGAAACAGGCCAGGCAAAACTGGTCGAGAAAGCAAAGCTCCTTGCCGCCCTCGAGCGGAAGTACGGGGTGGACCGGCACATCCTGATGGCGATCTGGGGCATGGAGAGCAATTTCGGTCAGGACATAGGCTCGATGGCGCGTCATGAGGTCGCTTGCCACCCTTGCCTACGAGGGCACGCGGCGCTCGTACGCGCTGCCGCAGATCGTAGCCGCGCTCAAGATCCTGCAAAGCGGAGTCATCCCGATCGATCAATTCACCGGCTCGTGGGCGGGAGCCATGGGCCATACGCAGTTCATACCTACCTCCTATCTGGCCTATGCGGTGGACTGGACAGGAGACGGTGCACGCGACCTGTGGCACTCCGAAGACGATGCGCTTGCCTCGACGGCCAACTACCTCGCCAAGGCCGGCTGGTCGTCGGCGCACCCCTGGGGTTGGGAGGTGAGGCTGCCGGCGAACTTCGACCGGTCGCTCATCGGCAGGAAGCGGCCGCGCAAGGTCAGCACCTGGCGCAAGCTCGGCGTCGAGCCGGTAGCCGGTGGTTTCGGCGCTGCCGATGCCGAAAGCTTCATCATGATTCCGCAGGGAATCGCTGGCCCGGCGTTTCTGGTAACGAAGAACTTTCTCGCCATCATGGCCTACAACGAATCCCATTCGTATGCCGTAGCCGTGGGCCATCTCGCGGACCGCATACGGGGGCGGGCGCCCATCATGACGGCTTGGCCCGATCAGAGCATGGAACTCACATACGCCGAGCGCGTCGAAATGCAGGAGCGCCTGACCGCGAAAGGGTTTCAGACCGGCGGCAGCGATGGCCGGCTGGGTGCCAGGACGTATGAAGCGATCCTGGCTTTTCAGAAGAGCCGTGGCATGCGGCTCGATGGCGAACCCTCGCGGGCGGTGCTGCAAGCGCTGCGCCGTTCGGGATAGGACGCCGGATATGTGGAAGCTGGCCACTTGCTTGTGCGCCGCGTTGCTGCTTGTCGCCACACCCGTCGGAGCGCAAGACCCGGAAGACAGCGCGGCCACGAACCAACCCGCAGCAGCTGCCGGCACGGCGCGCACATCGGCAGCTTATCTGGGCCAGCCCAAGGATACCTATCAGGTGTTCGTGTTCGGAGATTCGCTTGCCGCCGGCCTGTTTGCCGGCATGGCGCGAATGGCGGACGGCGACCTGAGATTCAGCATTGACGGGCGGTTCAAGGACGATTCCGGTCTCGCCCGGCCGGAATTCTATGACTGGGCGGCAGCCTTGCCCAAAGTTCTCGAGCGCAGGAACATCGATGTCGCCGTGATTTTCCTCGGCGCCAACGATGGTCAGGACATTCGCGCCACTACGGGGCCAGTGGCCTTTCGCACGCCCGATTGGGCCACCACCTACGCGGCGCGGATCGATTCGATTGTCGAAATTCTGCTGGAGAAAGGGACGGCCATCTACTGGGTCGAGCTGCCGCCGATGGGTCCCGAACCGCTCGAAGAGGAGGCAAAATACATCGCGACCATTCACCGCGACCGGGCGGTAAAGGCCAAAATCCGCTTCGTTCAAACCCGTCGGGCTTTCGCCGATGCGGATGACCTGTATACCGACAGAGGCTTGGACGTCGATGGCAAGGATGCCCGGCTCAGGACCAGAGACGGCATCCATTTCCTGAAGGCCGGCAACAACCGGCTTGGAGAGCTGATCCTCGATGCGATCCGCAAGGACATCGATGTGGCTGACGGCAAGGAGGCATTCAAATTCGTCTCGCCGCACGACGATGCCCCATACGTGTCCCCACCTGTTGTGGAGGTCCGGGACAAGCCGCGGTTGCCGCTGTTTGGCCAGGCCGCCGGTTCCAAGCAGGAGACCGACATGACGGTGGTGGTTGGCGATCCGCTATGGGCGAGCGCCGTACTGGCGATCAAAGCGGTCGCAGTTGATGTTGCCGTCGGCAAGAGCGACAGTCTCGAAACGCCGTTCTCCGCCCTCATTGAGCTTCGCCGCCGGGTGCCGCCGGAATCGAGCGCCGGCCAGCTGTTGATCAACGGCCAATGGCCGAGGGTGCAGACCGGCCGGTTCGATGATTTCACCTGGAGTTCGCGGTAGGTTTAGACAGTCTGCAGTTGATTGTAATCGGCCCAGTATCCCATCAGCGCGGCAAAGTGGTCTCGCCCATGAGAAATTCGTCGATGGCGCGCGCCGCCTGACGGCCTTCGCGAATTGCCCAGACGACCAGTGACTGACCCCGCCGCATGTCGCCTGCTGCGAACACCTTGTCGAGGCTCGCGCGGTAGTCGTTCACATTTGCTGCGACATTGCCGCGCGGATCGAGCTTCAGGCCGAGATCGGCAAGCATGCCTTCATGAACGGGATGGACAAAACCCATGGCCAGCAGAACGAGATCAGCCCGGAGCTCGAATTCGGTGCCGGCAATCGGCTGCATGGCCGCATCGACACGCATGCACTGCAGCCTTTCGACGTCTGCCGTGTTCGCCGGCAAAGGATTTCGTCACGACCGAGAAATCGCGCTCCGCGCCCTCCTGCTGGCTCGACGAAGTTCTGAGCTTCAGCGGCCAGTCGGGCCAGGTCAGCGCCTTGTTTTCCCGATCGGGTGGCCGTTGCATGATTTCGAGCTGGGTGACCGACAACGCACCCTGACGGATCGAGGTGCCGATGCAGTCCGAGCCCGTGTCGCCGCCGCCGATGACAACCACATGCTTTCCGCCCGCCAGGATCGGCCGGTTGTCGAGTTGCGCCTCCTTGGCCACGCGCCGGTTCTGCTGCGGCAGGTAATCCATGGCGAAATGAATGCCGTCGAGATCGCGGCCCGGGATCGGCAAATCGCGCGGCTTCTCGGCGCCGCCGGTCGAGCAACACCGCATCAAAGCTGTCGACAAGCTGCCTGGCATCCTGGGTGACGCCGATATGGGTTCCGTAGTGAAAATTGACGCCTTCCGCCTCGAGCTGCTGCACCCGCCGGTCGATCAGGTGCTTTTCCATCTTGAAGTCGGGAATGCCGTAGCGCAGCAGGCCGCCGGGCTTGCGGTGTTTCTCGAATACGTGGACCACATGTCCGGCGCGCGCGAGTTGCTGGGCTGCGGCGAGGCCCGCCGGGCCGGAGCCGACGACGGCAACTTTTCTGCCGGTCCTCTCCGAAGCCGGCTCCGGCCGTACCCAGCCTTCCTGCCAGGCCCGATCGACGATCGCGCATTCGATGGTCTTGATCGTTACCGGCGCCTCCTCGATGTTGAGCGTGCAGGCGGCTTCGCAGGGAGCCGGGCAGATGCGGCCGGTGAACTCCGGAAAATTGTTGGTCGAATGCAGGTCGCGCGCGGCTTCCTGCCAGTGTCCGAGGTAAACGAGATCGTTCCAGTCGGGGATCTGGTTGTTGACGGGGCATCCGGTGTGACAATAGGGGATGCCGCAGTTCATGCAGCGGGCCGCCTGATTGCGGGTGGCTTCCTCGGATAGCGGGAATCACGAACTCCTGGTAGTGGCGAATGCGGTCGGCGGCGGGCGCGTATTTGCGCTCCTGCCTGTCGATCTCGAGAAAGCCCGTGACCTTGCCCATCAGGCGCTTCTCTTGACGCCGATGGTCATGCCGTCGCTGGCGGCCTGCGCCTTTTCCAGCTGCTGCAGGGCGCGGCGGTATTCGACGGGCATGATCTTCACGAACTTCGGCAGGTAGCTCGCCCACTCATCGAGGATCGTCTTGGCGCGCGTCGAACCGGTGTAGCGATAGTGGCGCGACACCAGCTCCCAGATGCGCTCGCCATCGCGGCGATCCATGTCGGCGGTCACGTCGACGAGGCCGTGGTGCTCGAGATCGCCGCCATGATGGTGCAGGCGCTCGATGGTATCGTCCTCGGCGGGAATCGGGCGCCAGATCGACCATCGCGAGATTGCAGCGCCTGGCGAAGTCGCCGGCTTCGTCGAGCACGTAGGCCACGCCGCCGGACATGCCGGCGGCGAAGTTGCGGCCGGTCTCGCCGATCACCAGCACGCAGCCGCCGGTCATGTATTCGCAGCCGTGATCGCCAACGCCCTCGACGACGGCGACGGCGCCGGAATTGCGCACCGCAAAGCGCTCGCCCGCCACGCCGCGGAAATAGCATTCGCCCGAGATCGCGCCATAGAGAACGGTATTGCCGACGATGATCGATTGCTCGGCGACGAAACCGGCATCGGCCGGCGGCCGGACGATGAGCTTGCCGCCGGACAGGCCCTTGCCGACGTAGTCGTTGGCCTCGCCGGTAAGCTCGAGGGTCACGCCGTGGGCGGCCCAGGCGCCGAAGCTCTGGCCGGCTACACCGGTCAGCTGCACGGTGATCGTGTCCTCCGGCAGCCCGGCATGGCCATAGCGCCTGGCGACCTCGCCCGACAGCATGGCGCCGGTGGTGCGGTCGGCATTGCGGATGGCGGATTGGATTACCGTCCGGGCGTTCCCGCTTCCAGCGCGGGTCCGGCCTCGGCGATGAGCCGGCGATCGAGAATGTCATCGATGCCGTGGTCCTGGGGCTCGCACTTGCGGGTCGCGACGCGGCCATGGGCCTCGGGCTTGACGAATATCCTCGTGAAGTCGAGGCCCTTCGCCTTCCAGTGCGCGATCGCCTCCTGCTGGTCGAGCCATTCGGTTGCTCCGATCAGCTCGTCGTAGGACTTGAGGCCCATCTGCGGCGAGATGCTCGCGCACCTCCTCGGCGACGAAGAAGAAATAGTTGATGACGTGCTCGGGCTGGCCCTTGAAGCGCCTGCGCAGCTCCGGGTCCTGGGTGGCCACGCCGACCGGGCAGGTATTCAGATGACACTTGCGCATCATGATGCAGCCCGCCGCGATCAGCGGCGCGGTGGCGAAACCGATTTCATCGGCGCCGAGCAGAGCCGCGATCACCACGTCGCGCCCGGTGCGGATGCCGCCGTCGGCCTGCACCGCAATGCGGCCGCGCAAATCGTTGGCGACCAGCGTCTGCTGGGTCTCGGCAAGGCCGATCTCCCAGGGCGAGCCGGCATGCTTGATGGAGGTCAGCGGCGAAGCGCCGGTGCCGCCCTCGAAGCCCGATATCGTCACGTGATCGGCGTGCGCCTTGGCGACGCCCGCCGCGACCGTGCCGACGCCCACTTCGGACACGAGCTTCACCGAAACCTGGCCGGCCGGGTTGACGTTCTTCAGATCGAAGATCAGCTGGGCCAGATCTTCGATCGAATAGATGTCGTGATGCGGCGGCGGCGAGATAAGACCCGACGCCCGGCGTCGAATGGCGCACCCTGGCGATGGTGGCATCGACCTTGTGGCCGGGCAGCTGCCCGCCTTCGCCGGGCTTGGCGCCCTGCGCCATCTTGATCTGCATCATGTCGGAGTTGACGAGATATTCGGCGGTCACGCCGAAGCGGCCCGAAGCCACCTGCTTGATCGCCGAGCGCATGGAATCGCCATTGGGCAGCGGCGCGAAGCGATCCGCCTCCTCGCCGCCTTCGCCGGTGTTCGACTTGCCGCCGATGCGGTTCATGGCGATGGCCAGCGTCGTGTGCGCCTCGCGGCTGATCGAGCCGAAGGACATGGCGCCGGTCGAAAAGCGCTTGACGATGCTGCTGGCCGGCTCGACCTCGTCGATGGCGATCGGCTTGCTGCCCATCTCCGCCGGCCGACCTGATGCGGAACAGGCCGCGCATGGTCCTGAGCCGCTCGGACTGCTCGTTGATGTGCCTGGCGAAGGCGCGATACTTGGCTTGCGAATTGCCGCGCACGGCATGCTGCAGGTTCGATACCGCTTCCGGCGACCACACATGCGCCTCGCCGCGGAGCGCGGTAGGCATAGTCGCCGCCGACCGCGAGCGAGTTCTTGCAGCACCGGATCGAAGCCGAACGCGTCCTGGTGACGGCGGAAGGCTTCTTCGGCGATCTCGGCAAGCCCGATGCCTTCGATCTGGGTGGCCGTGCCGGTGAAATACTTGTGCGACGAAACCGCTGGCGAGGCCGACGGCATCGAAAATCTGCGCGCCGCAATAGGACTGATAGGTCGAGATGCCCATCTTGGACATGACCTTCAGGATGCCCTTGTCGATCGCCTTGATGTAGCGCTTGACCGCTTCGGCGGCGGTGATCTTCTCTTCGAGCTCGGGGAGCATGTCGTCGAGAGTCTCGAAGGCCAGATAGGGATTGATCGCTTCCGCGCCGTAGCCGGCCAGCGCGCAGAACTGATGCACCTCGCGCGGCTCGCCCAATTCGACCACCAGGCCGACCGAGGTGCGCAGCCCGCTGCGGATCAGATGATGGTGGGTCGCCGAGGTGGCGAGGAGGGCCGGAATCGGCACGCGCTCGGCCGATACGGCGCGGTCGGAAAGGATGATGATGTTGTAGCCGTCGCTCACGGCGCGCTGGGCGAGCGCGCACACGCGAATCGAGCGCCGCGTCCATGTATTCGGGCCCGTTGGCGACATCGTAGGTGATGTCGATGGTGGCGGTGCGGAAGGGATTGTCGCTGCACCGTGCCGATGGTGCGGATGCGCTCCAGCTCCTCGTTGGTCAGAATCGGCTGGGCGACTTCGAGCCGCATGTGGCGTCGAGGTGCCCTTGAGATCGAGCAGGTTGGGGCGCGGGCCGATGAAGGAGACCAGCGACATCACCAGCTCCTCGCGGATCGGATCGATCGGCGGGTTGGTCACCTGGGCGAAATTCTGCTTGAAATAGGTGTCGAGCAGCTTCGGCTTGTCGGAAAGCGCGGAGATGGGCGCGTCGTTGCCCATCGAGCCGACCGCTTCCTGGCCGGTCTGGGCCATCGGCGCCATGAGGAGCTTCAGATCCTCCTGCGTGTAGCCGAAGGCCTGCTGGCGATCGAGCAGCGGCACCGTGATCTTCGGGCGCCGGGTCCTGGCCGTCGGCAGATCGCGCAACACCACCTGGGTGCGCTTCAGCCACTCCTCGTAGGGATGCGCGGCGGCCAGCGTCTGCTTCAGCTCCTCGTCGGAAATGATGCGCTTCTGCTCGAGATCGATGAGCAGCATCTTGCCGGGCTGCAGCCGCCACTTGTGGCGGATCTTGTCCTTCGGGAAAGTGCAGGCAGCCCATCTCGGAGGCGAGCAGCACGAGGCCGTCGTCGGTGACCATGTAGCGCGAGGGCCGCAGGCCGTTGCGGTCGAGCGTGGCGCCGATGAGCCGGCCGTCGGTGAACGCCATGGCGGCCGGGCCGTCCCACGGCTCCATGAGCGCCGCATGATGCTCGTAGAAGGCGCGGCGGTCCTCATCCATGAGCGGGTTGCCCGCCCAGGCCTCGGGGATGAGCATCGTCATGGCATGGGGAAGCGAGTAGCCGCCCATGGTGAGAAATTCGAGCGCGTTGTCGAAGCAGGCGGTGTCGGACTGGCCCTCATAGGAAATGGGCCACAGCTTGGAGAGATCTTCGCCAAGCACCTCCGACTTCATGTTGGCCTGGCGCGCCGCCATCCAGTTGAAGTTGCCGCGCACCGTGTTGATCTCGCCGTTGTGGCAGATGAAGCGATAGGGATGGGCCAGCGGCCAGCTCGGGAAGGTGTTGGTGGAAAAGCGCTGATGGACCAGCGCCAGGGCCGATTCGATGCCTTCGTCCTGGAGATCGCGGTAATAGGCGCCCAGATCCTTGCCGAGCACCAGGCCCTTGTAGATGATGGTGCGCGAGGAGACCGATACCGGGTAGTAGGCGCGCGCCTTGTCGGCCCAGGACCTCGAGCACGCGGTTCGACACGACCTTGCGGCAGACGAACAGCTTGCGCTCGAAATGGCCCTCGTCGCGGATGGTCGGCCCGCGGCCGATGAACACCTGGCGGTGGAACGGCTCGGTGCCCCGCACCGATGCTCCGAGGACGGAGGAATCGACCGGCACGTCGCGCCAGCCGAGAACCTTCAGCCCTTCCTCGCGCGCCGTCTCCCACCAGATGCGCTCGATATCCTGGCGGTAGATGGGCTCGCGCGGCATGAACAGGCAGCCGACGCCGTAGGTCTGGGGCGCCGGCAGCTCGAAGCCGAGCCGCGGCCGCCTGTCCGGCAAAGAACGCATGCGGAATTTGGATCAGCACGCCGGCGCCGTCGCCGGCCTTGGGGTCGGCGCCAACCGCGCCCCGATGCTCGAGGTTTCTCAGAATGCTCAGGCCATCGGCAATGATCTTGTGGCTTTTCAGATTGTTGATGTTGGCGATGAGGCCGATGCCGCAGGCGTCGTGCTCGCGGCGCGGATCATAGAGGCCGCGCGCGGCGCGGCATGCCCTCCGGGCGCCAGACGTCAGGATGATGGAGTGTGAAACGGTGGCCATCTTGCCTCATCCCAATGGCGTCGGTTCCGGTCCGTTCCCATTCGAGCGTTGCGCGTGATTGAGAGCCATGGGGCTCCGCAAGCAAACCCGGCGCAACCCTCGAAAGGGTGAGCCGCTAGTTCTGTTTGGCGTCGTTGCGCCCATGCGAAACGAGGAAGCGGGGCCGGCTGGCGCCCCGTCATGTTCCTTGTTGCCTGCCAGAACGGCGCATGGTTCTTCCTCAATAGGACAGCTACACTGTCCTATTTCACCTATGACAGAAAGGCGATGGCGAAGCAAGTTCATAATCGGTTCTGGGCATAATTTCGCAATAATATTACTCGCAAGCGCCTAAAGTAGGCGAAAATAGGCGCCACGGCTTTGCTGCGGGACGAAGGGCCGCGGCTCTTGAGGGCCGGGTCACAGGAGCAAGCATAGCACGAAACGTTGGAACACGGGTGCGATGCCGCTATAAAAAAATTTCATGACAACAGAAACTCCTGGGAGACACGAATGAAAATCCTTAGCTTCAGCGGTCATGCTTCGTAGTTGCGGCCGCACTTGGCCGGCGTCGCCATGCCCGCAGATGGCCGCCGAAGAGCTGAATGCGCTCGTCTGGTGCGATCATTCCGATCCCAATTTCCTCAAGCCCTTCGAGGACGCCACCGGGGCCAAGGTCAATGTCAAGGAATTCGAGGGCACCGGCGCCGGCCTCGCCATCGTCGAACAGTCGCAGCCCGGCGACTGGGACGTCATGGTGATCGATTCGATCGATGTGCCGCGCGGTGTCGACAGGGGCCTGTTCGAGCCGTTGCCGGAAGACCAGCTGCCGATCGCCGACCTCTACCCCGAGGTGCGCATGGACGAGAGCACCAAGGTCGACGGCAAGCGTTACGGCATCACCGAGAAGTTCGGCTTCAACACGGTGAGCTACGACAAGCAGCAAGGTCGATCCGGCCGACATGCAGTCGCTCGAAGTCCCTGCTCGGTCCCAAATACAAGGGCCGCATCGCCATCTACGACTATTATCTGCCGATCATCGGCATGGCGGCGCTCGCCATCGGCAAGAACACTCCGGAACTGACCGAGGCCGATCTGCCGGCGATCAAGGAGGTTCTCCTGAAGATGAAGGCCAACGCCAAGCTCGTCGGCGAGATCGTCGCCAGCCAGACGGCGCTCGCCACCGGCGAGGTCGACATCCTGGTGGGCGGCGGCGAATTCGTGACCGCGGGCCTCGCCAAGGAGAACCCGGCGCTCGACTTCACGCTCCCGAAGGAGGGCGGCATCCTGTGGTCGCAGTCACTGGCGATGTTCTCGGCCAGCAAGAAGAAGGATCTGGCGCTCAAGTTCATCCAATACGTGATGAGCCCCGAGGGCCAGGCGCGGCTCGCCACCTCGTCGTGCTACTGGGGCATGCCGGCGAGCAAGCAGGCGGCGCTAACCGACGGAGCAGAAGAAGATCCTGCACTTCGACGAGCAGCCGGGATTCCTGGCGCGCTCGCAGCCGTATCCGGCGCCGGACGAGGCGCTCGACAAGAAGATGCAGGACACCTGGACGGAGATGCTGCAGGCGCAGAGTGAAGCCGTACGCGCAAGAACACGATCCTGACCCGGCTGCTGCCATGGGCCGTCGTCGGCCCCGCGCTGCTGTTCACGGCCTTGTTCTTTGCGCTGCCGTTCGCGGTCATGGCGGCTGATGAGCCTGACGGCCGGCGATGCGGCCGGCTTCACGTTCGACAACTACGCGCAGTTCTTCAGTCAATCCCAGCTACTAGCGGGCGATGGCGAATTCGCTCGAAGTCACCGCCGTGGTGACCATCGTCTCGGTCGTGCTCGCCTATCCCTTCGCCTGGATCCTGTGCCGAACTCGTGCCGGAGCGCTGGCAGCGCCTGGCGCTCATGCTGGCGATCCTGCCGTTCTGGACCTCCTACGTGGTGCGCTCCTACAGCTGGCTGCTGGTGCTTGCCGAGAAGGGCGTCGTCAACGACACGCTGCTGGCGCTGGGCGTGCTCGCGGAGCCGGTGCAGCTCGCCAATACGCGCACGGCGACCATCGTCGGCTTCGTGCATTTCTTCGTGATGCTGCTGACGCTCACCATCTATGCGAGCCTCAAGCAGCTCAGCCCGAACTACGCCGGGCGGCGGCCGACCTCGGCGCCGGTCCGTTGCGGACCTTCCTGCACGTCATCCTGCCGCTGACCCTGCCGGGGATCATGGTCGGCGCGTTCCTCACCTTCGTGCTGGCGATCGGCGATTACATCACGCCGCAGATCCTCGGCGGCAACAACGAGCTGCTGATGCCGCAGCTGATCATGATGCAGATCGGCCGGCGCGGCGATTTCCCGCTCGCTTCCGCGCTTTCGCTCGTCCTCATGGCCGCGGTGTCGATCGCCTATCTGGGGTGCGCCCGCTGGCTCAAGATCGAGCGGATGTGACGGTGAAGCCGCTGCTGCGCGGCCTCGGCGTCTTCTACGCGGCGCTCATCTACGCGTTCATTTTTCTGCCCGTGGTGGTGCTGGTGCTGTTCTCCTTTCAGGGAACGACGTTGCCCATTCCGCCGTTCAACGGTCCCGTCGCTGCGCTGGTATCAGGCCGTGCTGTCCGACGGCCGGCTCACCTCGGCGCTCGTCAACTCGCTCGTCGTGGCGACGCTGTCCTCGGCGGTCGGCCGTCGTCCTCGGCTTTCTCGCGGCCTGGGGGCTTGCCCGGCACCACCTTCCCGGCGTCGGGCCTGCATGCGGGCCTTCCTGACGCTGCCGCTCACCGTCTCCTACCTGATCATCGGCATGGGCCTGCTCATCCTGTTCAACGGCATGGGCGTTGCCGAAATCGCTGCCGCCGCCGGCATCGGCCATGTGGTGATCAACCTGCCGCTGTGCTTCGCCATCCTGTACAGCCAGATGGGCGAGCAGCAGGCCAATGCCGAACGCGCGGCGCGCGATCTGGGGGCGGCCGAATGGCAGGTGCTGACGCTCATCACCGCGCCGATGTTGTGGCCGGCGCTGTTCGCCAGCTTCTTCCTGTCGATCACGTTCTCCTGGGACGAGTTCGTCATCGCCTTCCTGCTCACCCGCTTCGACACCACCTTGCCGGTCGAGATCTGGAACCTGCTGCGCTCCGGCCTCAACCCGAAGACCAATGCCGTGGGATCGCTCGTATTCGCGGTCTCGATCGCGCTGGTTTTCGCTGCTCGAGGTCGTCGTCCTGCGCAAGCGTCCGTCATGACGGCGCTGGTCGAGATCAGGGACGTTTCGCACAGCTTCGGCGGCGCTGCGTGCGCTCGATGACGTTTCGCTCGACATCGCCGAGGGCAGCTACACCGTGCTGCTCGGCCCCTCGGGCTCGGGCAAGACGACGCTCCTGTCGATTCTCGGGGGTTTCCTGGCACCCTCCGCCGGGCGTCGTGCGCATCCGTGGCAAAGACTGCACGCGGCTTGCGCCTTCGAGGCGTCCGACGACGACCGTGTTCCAGGACTATGCGCTGTTCCCCCACATGACCGCCGGAGCCAACGTCGGGTTCGGATTGCGGATGCGCGGCGTGCCGAAGGCCGAACGCGACCGCAAGGCGCGGGCCGCCCTGGCGCTCGTCGGTCTGCCGGAGGCCTTTGACAGGAAGCCGCATCAGCTCTCCGGCGGCCAGCGCCAGCGCGTCGCGCTCGCCCGCGCCCTGGTGGTGGAGCCGGCAGTGCTGCTGCTCGACGAGCCGCTGGGCGCGCTCGACCTCAAGCTCCGCCGCCAGATGCAGGACGAGCTGAAAGCGATTCAGAAACGCGTCGGCACCGCCTTCGTCCATGTCACCCATGATCAGGAAGAGGCCATGGCGCTCGCCGACCAGTGCGTGGTCATGAACGCCGGCCGCATCGAGGACGAGGGCCCGGCCGATCGCATCTATCGCAGGCCGGCGAGCCTGTTCACGGCTACGTTCATGGGCGAAAGCACCATTCTGTCCGGCAGGGTGGAGAAAACCGGCAAGGGCGCTGTCCGCATCGCCACCGCGTTCGGGCCGGTCGCATGTCGAAGGCGATGCGGAAGCAGGCGCTGAAGTCTCACTGGCCATCCGGCCGGAAGATATGGTGATCGGGCAAGGCAGGCCAGGATGCGCTGGCGTTTCCGGACGCGAGGATCGTCGATGCGCGTGTTTCAGGGCAGCTTCAAGCGCGTGCGCGCCGTCGCCGCCGGCTGCGAGTTCCTGGCGCGGCTGCCCGCCACGCGACCGTTGCGCGAAGGCGACGTCGCCGACTTCCACTGCGCGGGCCGCGACCTCATCCTGTTGACGAGATAGGAGGATGACCGGGCTCGATCGCGGTTGCCGCCGCGGAATGGTACGAGACGATGACGATGGGCGAGGGCGTGACGCTCATTCATGAGCCGTGGATCAAGCCGTTCTATCGCTGCAACATGTGGCATGTGCGCGGCCGCGACCGGGACCTGCTGCTCGACACCGGCCTCGGGCATTTCAGCCTGCGCGATCACGTTCGCCTCGTCACCGGGACGGCCGATCGTCTGCGTCGCGAGCCACACCCACTTCGATCACATCGGCTGCCATCACGAGTTCGCCGACCGCTGCGTGCATGGGGCCGAGGCGGACATCCTCGCCGATCCGCGCAATGAAGCCACCCTGGCCGACCGCTATGCGACCGATGAGATGTTCGACCGGCTGCCGGAGGGCTGGCAAAGCGCTCGTTACCGGGTCCTGCCGGCGGCGGCGAACCGCATCCTGGCTGCCGGCGACGTCGTCGATCTCGGAGATCGCGCCTTTGAAGTGATCCACACGCCCGGGCATTCGCCGGGCGGCATCGGGCTCTTCGAGCGCGCGAACGGGCATCTTCCTGTCCGGCGATATCGTCTATGACGGTCCGCTCATCGACGATGCCTACCACTCCGACCGCGCGGTCTATGCGGAGACGATGGCAGCGCCTCGGTCGCTGCCGGTCACCATCGTGCACGGCGGGCACTTCCCGAGCTTCGGGCCAGTGCGATTCCGCCAGATCATCGATGAGTATGTGGAAGGTGTTCGGCAGGCAGGATGCCATCTGCACTAGGCAGGGTTGCGCCACTTCGCCAACACATTCTAGGATAGCCCAGCAGACGCTATGCAGCGGACGTCCAGCGTGTTCCGCAATGTGCCATGTGTGGACGGCTCCGAGTTGGCAAGGGAAATCTTCACGTTGCAGGTGTGGTCGGTGCAGCCATGTGTTCGGCCTATTAGCGCGGCACACAGGGCCGCTGGCGAGGCACTGCGGTAGCTTCTGGAAGAATGCCAGGACGTAGCGGCGCTTCAACTGACGCCGGATCATTACATTGCCTCGCGCATCAATGCCGTGGACCGGAAAAACCGACTTCGCAATATCGAGACCCAATTGTCGTGACCGTCTGCATGATTAGCTCCTCCAAATCGTGGGAGCCTTAACAGCACCCACATCTATGGCACTCTCGTGCGGGTGGAGGAGCCGTCCACAGCATCAACAGCGGAATTCGTCCCACGGTTTGGGAAACTCATATGGCTGAGGCCGCTACGCTACCAACATGCCGTCTCGCGTGGTTCCTCCGTTTCATCTCGCCGCCGCGTGGAGCACGACCAGCGTCCCCATCCACATGAACGCGACGAGTTGGACACAGAGGAAGGTGAAGCGCACGGCAATGGCCGCGTTGGAGCCGGATGAGAGATGCGCGCTCGTCTGCACGACCCGGGCGGCGACCACCCCCAGCGACAACACGTCAAGCGTGGACGAGTGCGCACCCGACGCCTGCACGGCAAGCACGATCGCGGCAAACACCGGCAGGTTCTCGACGCAGTTGGCGTGGGCGCGCACGGCGCGCCGGTACAACGGCGAGCCATGCGGCTCATCGCCCGGGAAGCTCTTCAACTCGGCCTTCCCGGCCAGAATGAGCGACCACCGATACACGCCGACCCCGAGCATTAGAATCGCGATCGTCCATGTCGCGAACGCCAGCACTGCCCAAACCGGAATGCTCATGATCATCTCCACTAACGTATTCGTTGTGAGCGCTCAGGCCACATCCCGACCGCATCTACGGAAGGGTCGTTTGCCTAAGGGCGGATATAGTCGGGGAGTTGGCGCGGACGAATGACGCAGGCGCCGGATGTTCTGCTCCGAACGCCGGAAAGTTCATTCCTGCCGTATGGATGCGCTTTCGGCCTCGACGTGGCCTAGCTGTTCAAACGTCGCCACGTGGCTGGCGCCGCACCGAATGTCTTCTTGAACGCGCGGGAGAATGCGGCTTCGGAGTCGTAGCCAACAATCTCGGCCACCTGTGCGAGGGACGCGCTGGTGTTGCGGAGCTTCTGAGTCGCGACCTGCATGCGCCAACTGGCAAGGTAGTGCATCGGCGGCACGCCGATCAGGCGAATGAAGCGGTCGGCCAACGCCGAACGTGATAGGCCAACCTCGCGGCCAAGGTCATCGACAGTCCAGCGCCGGGTGATGTCACCATGAAGCAGCGCCAGGGCCCGCGCGACGAAAGGCTCGCGCAAGCCGGCGAGCCATCCGCTCTGACCGTCCGGCAGGGTCTCCGCGTAGCGCCGCACCGCCTCCACGAACAACAGCTCTGAGAGCTTGGCCAGCACGGTCCCCGACCCTGGCCGGCCAGCGGAGACCTCCTCTGCTGCGTACTGGAATGTTGAGCGGATCCATTCCGCGGCCCCACCTTGCTCGACGTTGAGCTTAAGCAACGGCGGCAAGGTCGAGATCACTGGATTGCCTTCGGCGCTGGCGCAACCGAGGTATCCGCAGATTATCCGCGTCCGCCTGCCGTCACCGCCATGATGGATGGTGTACAGCCCGCCGTCCTTGGGCGGACGGATAATGTCGCTGCCTGCCACCGGCGGCAGGTTGAGGTCGCTGCCCATCAAATGCAGGTCATTGCGCGGCAGCAGAACGACCTCGCCGGTCCCAATCGCGAGGTCCGCTCCATCTTCACCGTCGACTCGGATGCGAAAGTCGCCCTCGACGACGTAGTGATAAAGGATCAGGTGGGACGCTGGCCCGAGATTGGGCGCGCAATGCTCGGGCGCGACGCGCGCCGACAAGCACCACGGCGCGAAGAAATCGGCGTGCAAGAACACGCCGCCGGTCAAGTGCGCCACCCTCAAGACGTCGGATAACGCGTCCATATCTGCTCCCTACCACGACACGGTGTTTCGGGCATGTCTCCCGGTGGGCCGATCATAGCCCCTCGACCGCCCGCCGACCTACATGATGGCCGCATCAGCCGACCGGTTCATCCATTCTGTCGGCTTCGGAAAAGGAGACAGAACATGAATGCGATCGACAAGATTGCCACCAGCAACCGGTATGAGCGCACTATCGAGACATCCAAGCGGGTGCGATGGGATATCGAGAAGGACGTGATCCGGGCGCGCCGCTTCGATACCACACACAAATTTCTTCCGGACGGTCTTTCGCTCGTCGATGCGTTCACGACCTTGTCGTCCGGCGAAAAGCGATTCGTGAGCCAGATCCAGGGACGCACCTACGCCAACATCTTCGGGCTGGTTGAGCGCTTCATCAATGCCAAGGTCCTCGAACTGAGTCACGATCACTGGTTCGGCGACCAGGTCGCGCTCGAGGCATTGGTTCGGTTCAGCGACGAGGAGTTGAAGCACCAGGCTCTGTTTCGCCGCATCGACGCGATGATCGATGACGTGCTGCCCGGCGGCTATCGCTTCGACATCGATCCCAACGGCGTCGCCCGCGCCGTGCTCGGCAAGAGCACCTGGGCGGTGTTGGGACTGACGCTCGACATCGAGCTGTTCACCCAGCTCCACTATCGCCAGAGCATCGATCCCGACGCCGAGCTCTCCGAATTGTTCAAGGACGTGTTCCTCTACCACTGGAGAGAGGAAAGCCAGCACGCGATCCTCGATGAGCTCGAATGGGTGCGCGTCGACGCCGCGCTAACGGCGGAGCAGCGCGACCGGGCGGTTGACGAGCTTATCGAGCTGGTCGCCGCCGTGGATGGCATCCTGCAAATCCAGGCCAAGGCCGACGCAATGTACTTTGCCGCGACGTGCGGCCGTGCCGTCGGCGAGGCCGAGGCGCCGATGATCGAAGCCGCATTCCTCAAGGCGTACCGCTGGCAATACATCCACTCGGGCGTCCAGCACCCGCAGTTCGGCAAGGTGCTGTCCAGCCTGATCACCGAAAAGCAGGGCCAGCGCATTCAGGCGGCGCTCGCCACGCTCCAATAACTTCCCGTCAACTGTCTCACCACTCAAGCAAAGGAGACTATCATGGTTGCCCAAGCGAAAGCCGCAGGACCGAACCTGGTCAACGGCATCAATGTCGACGACCTGTTTGCTCTGATCGACGGCGTCAAGCGGGACGCGGCAAAGGCCAAAACAAACTGGCACGTCAGCACAAGCTGGAGCGGCCAGACTAGGAGCCGTTCGCAGGTCGATGGCTACGAAATCGGCGGGGAACAGGTGCAGCGCCGGTTCTCGATCGACATCGATGAACCTTGCGAGCTTGGCGGAACGAACCAGTTCGCCAATCCGCAGGAGCATCTGCTGTCGGCGCTCAATGCCTGCATCATGGTGGGCTTCGTGGCGCAGTGCGCGGTGCACGGGATCAGCCTCGAAAGCCTGAAGATCGAGACCGATGGCGAGATAGACCTTCGTGGCTTTCTCGGAATCGATCCGACCGTGCCGGCGGGCTACCAGAGCCTAAGCTACACCGTCCGCGTCAAGGGCAGCGGCACCAAGGAGGAGTTCGCCAAGATCCACGAGGCGGTGATGGCGACCTCACCCAACTTCTACAGCGTGTCCCGGCCCGTGGCTCTCAGACCGACCCTCGTCGTCGAGTGATCGAGGCCGGACCGGAGAGGCGGCTGCAAGCGGCTGCGTTGCCGCTTGCTTCCATCATGTCTCCTTGGGGTCAAGAGCCGTCCTCGGAGCTCGGCTGCAAGGGACCGGAAGCGGACGCGGCAGAACCCGACAGAAGAGTTGGCCAAGCCTCGCAACCTGCTTAGCTCGGGCCAGATCGCAATCAGTCGTTCGGATAGGTCACGGCTTCGGACCAAGCCGGATCGGAGTGCTTGCGCCAATATGCTTCGGTGAGAGTTCTCGGTGACACGACCGATCCTGCCGGCGGCGATGGGGACACCTTCAATGCGGGTCACCGCCATGATCCCCCCAGCGGTCGAGGTTATGAAAACTTCATCGGCGTTCCTGAGCTCCGCGATCGAAACCGGCCCGGCCGTCACCGGCAGCGCCAGCTCTCGGCACAGGTCGAAGACGGTGCGACGGGTGATGCCCATGAGCACGTTCGCTACGGGTGTTTTCAGTTTACCGTTCGCCACGACGAAGACGTTGAACCCGGGACCCTCGGCGATGTTTCCCTCTAGATCCCGGATCAGCGTCGTCTCCGCGCCCATATCGTAGGCATCGAAGAGGCCGCGCACCAGATCGAGCCAATG
This sequence comes from uncultured Alphaproteobacteria bacterium, assembly GCA_963780765.1. Classification (GTDB taxonomy): domain Bacteria; phylum Pseudomonadota; class Alphaproteobacteria; order Rhizobiales; family Aestuariivirgaceae; genus CAWHQZ01. The sequence continues at coordinate 136,644 of CAWADI010000021.1, forward strand.
GTAGTTCTTGATACGCGGGTCGACCGACTGCGGAGGAATGCGCACGATGTCGCTGATCGCGACATTGAGGCCGCGGGCCTTCTGCTCCTCATTGGCAACCGACCCGAACGGCACGGCGAACGCCATGAACCGGTTCACCGCGTCGCGCGGGTCGCGGCTGAAGACGGGAGAGCTGCCGCGAGTGCAGATCATCTCCACATAGGAGTCGCGCAAGCCCGAGAGCGCCACGCAATTCATCAGCACCCGCCGCACGCCGTCGCGGTCGAAGGGCAGGGTCAGGCGCAGCCTTTCGACCCCACCGAAGAATCGGTCGAGATGCAGGTCGAGCCTGAAGAAGCGGCCTCGCCACACATGGACGGTATCGTAGGTGGCGTCGGAATGGAGGAAACCGTAGTCGAGCACCGATACCTTGGCCTCCGACATCGGCAGGTACTGGCCGTCAGCATAAAAGACGCCAGGCGGATATTTCATCGGATCGCGGTGACGGGTCTGGATCGGCGGCAGCGCCATTTCCGCCATGACATCGGCCTGGGTCATATTCGTTCCTCTCGTTCATGCGCCGACCGGGGCCTGTATCTCGATGAAGCGAGCGAGATTGGCGAGCGCGAGATCGATGGTCTTTCCGGCGTGGTTCCGGAACAGAAGGCAGGGCAGAGATGCCCGGCACGATAAGGTCCGATCGGCATCGAGCTGCGCGGGGTGATGCGAGCGCTCGAAAGCGCAGGCGCGAACAGCATGTCGTGAATGCCCGGCGCGTGCGTCCCGAGAAACGTCAGGATCGGCCCGCCCAGCTCTCGACGAAATTGGCGGGCAATGTTGCTGGCTTGCTGAAAAGTGCATTGTCCAGGGAGGCGCACGATGCCGGCGCGCGACGATGTTTCGAAGCACTACACGCACGGGAGCCTCATCGAGGCTATACGTGCCGGGATCGCCTCGCTTGGCAAGGCGCCAGACGCCGTAACGGTCGATGATCTGGCTCCGGTCGATGAGTTCCACATCGGCGGACGCAAGGCTTCCGAGGAGATTCTCGGCCAGCTCGGGCTGTCCGCCAACATGCACGTTCTCGACGTTGGTTGCGGCCTCGGCGGCGCTGCGCGTTTCGTTGCCACTCGATACGGAAGCCGGGTCACGGGCCTAGACCTGACTGACGAATACGTGGAGACGGGCAACGCGTTATGCAAATGGGTCGGGCTCGAGCAAAGAGTAGTTTTGCATCAAGGCAGCGCCCTTGCGATGCCGTTTGCGGGCGCTGGTTTCGATGGCGCTTACATGCTGCATGTCGGCATGAACGTCCAAGACAAGGAAAAGCTTGCCACCGAGTTGGCGCGAGTGCTGCGGCCCGGCTCTTCCTTGGGCATCTACGACGTGATGCGAACCGGGCCCGGTGAGCTCGCCTATCCTGTTCCGTGGGCAACAACCGCCGAGCTGAGCGCCGTGGCGGAACCAGAGCGTTACAAGAACGCGCTGCAGGCCGCAGGGTTTGCCGTCACTGCCGAGCGCAGCCGGCGCGACTTTGCGCTTGCGTTCTTCGCGGAGTTGCGAGCCAAGACCGCGGCGGCTAGCGGCCAACCGCAGCTCGGTTTGCATCTTCTCATGGGCAAGACCACGCCGGAAAAGGTTCAGAACATGATCGACAACATCTCCAACGGCCGCATCGCGCCGGTCGAATTGATTGCCCGCAAGCTCTGACGATTGGCTTATACTAAGATCCGACCTGCACCGTCGCGTGATAAAATAATGGGCCGCTTGGATCGACGAATGCCCAGGTTCACTCTGGATTGCGGGAGGCCACATTTCGAGGGTGCGGCCCCCGAACTCGTGACCGGCATTCGCGTTGCAAGCGATTCCGTCAGCAGCAATCGCAATCCTCCAGGTTTGAAGCTTGGCATTTTGCTGCCTTCTCTTGCGCCTTGGCGAGCATCCAGTCGCTCGCCAGCTTCTGTGCCTGGGCTGCCTGCTCCGGGACTGAGTCGCGTTGTTTCGCGGCATCCGCATCACCTGCGGCGGCGGCGAGGTCGAGCCACTTGTACGCCTGCACATAGTCCCGCGGCACGCCGCGGCCCTCAGCGTACAGGAGTCCCAGATTGTGCTGGGCGACAGGAATGCCCTGATCTGCGGCAAGGTGGTACCACTTGTACGCCTGAATATGGTTCTGCGGCACGCCCCAGCCGTTGTCGTAAATGAGCCCGAGATCACGCTGGGCGACGGTATCTCCCTGCTCGGCGGCATTGCGGTACCACTTCATCGCTTTGGAACAATTCTGCGGCACGCCCCGGCCTTCGCAAAGCATAGTTGGGGATCTCGTGTGGTCTCTCAACCTCAGTCTCGGAGGGGCGTCGTGGAATTTGCCAGCGATAACAAGTCGGGCGTGCATGGCGAGCGGCAATTGCATTGAGCGGAGTAGCAGACCAATTGCCGCAGGCTCTACCCGCTTGGGTTTAACCAACCACAGTGAAGAGAAGCCATTCGCCCGGGAGGCCCTTCAGCGGGTATTTGCCCAGCTCGCTGAATTTGATCCGCGAGCCGACTACCAGGTCCTTGACCGTCCCCGACACGGCAATTGTGCCCGGCTGGGCCGTTGCCGCGATCCGCGATGCAATATGGATGGCAATGCCACGCAAGTCACCGCCACGGCGCTCGCATTCACCGGTATGCAGGCCGGCACGCGTGGCGAGATCGAGATTTTCCAACTCCTGCCTGATTGCCTGCGCACACTGAATGGCTCGGGTCGGTCCCGTGAAAGCCAGGACGAAACCATCACCCGTCGTGTTGATTTCCTGGCCATCGAAATTCTTCACTTCGCGGCGTACGGCCGTATCGTGCGATTGCAGAAGGTCCCGCCATTTCACGTCTCCCATCGCAGCAGCTTTCTCGGTTGACCCGACGATGTCGGTAACCAGTACGGTGAGAAGAACCCGCTCCGCCGACGGCTGATTGCGGCTTCCCGTCAGAAACTTCTGAATCTCGCCGATTAGAGAGTCCTGATCTCCCCACCAGGGTATGTGATCGTCACCCGGGAGCTCGACGAGCCTGGCGCCGGGAATGCGATCGGCAAGGTACTGGACTTCGGCGAGTGCATACCAACGATCGCCTGTGCGATGCAGCACTAAGGTGGGCACCCGGACGCTCGGCAGAATTTCGCGTACATCCACACGACGGTTCAGCTTCGAGGCGGCCATCGCTGCGCCCGGACTTGCCGAATAACGCAGATACGCCCCGAACCACGAGCGCGCAGCTTCATCCTTTGCCATGCTGGGTGCTGCATGTTCGAGTTCGAAAGGTCCACCCCAGTTTTCCTCCAGAGCTCGATCCCAGGCATCATGGTATTCGGCAGTTCTTCCCCACGGATAGTCCGGCGACCAGCTCTCGCGTGCGTAACACCCGCAAAGAACGAGCCGCGTCGTGCGTTCGGGATGGGTTGCGGCAAACAGCACCGACATGTAGCCGCCTTCGGAGACGCCCAACAGTGCTGCCCGTTGCGAACCAGCGGCATCCATGACCGCGCGAATATCGTTGACCCGTTCCTCCAGCGTGGAAGGCCCAATGTCCCGATCGGACAGCCCCATGCCGCGGCCATCGAATTGGATCAGGCGCGAGAAGTCGGCAAGCCGCGTCAGGAAGCGCGCATAGTCAGGGTTTTCCCAAGCATACTCCAGGTGGGTGACCCACCCTTGTGCATAGACGAGGTCGATTGGACCCTCGCCGAGAACCTGATAGGCAATCGATGCCTTGCCGCTTCTGGTGTATTGCGTGCGCGGTCTCACTGAGTCCTCAACTCAGGACATTCCTGGAACGTGCCCAAAGCTTCTCCCTGCCGTCGGAGGCCGATGCCCTCGACATTGTCGACGACTTCCACCGTTATGTGAAGCCGGTAGCATCCACATGCCTTTCCGCCAACAAGGGATAGTCCGAACTGCGTGCGACAAGGCTCATTCGCTACCGTCGGAAAGGCACCATGGAATTTGCGAGCGATAACACCTCCGGTGTGCATGAGGTGATCCTGGATGCTATCGGAAAAGCCAACGGCGGCCGGGCAGCCTCCTATGGCAGTGATGATCTGACCAAAAGGGCGCAGAGCGAACTGTGCAAGGTGTTCGAATGCGAGCTTGAGGCCTATCTGGTGCTCAACGGAACCGGCGCCAACGCTCTGGCAATGTCCGCGCTCGCAGCGCCTTATGGATATGTCCTTTGCCACAAGGAAGCGCATCTCCATACCGACGAGTGCGGCGCGCCAGAGATGTTTTCGGGAGCCAAGCTTCTGGGGCTTTCCGGCGCGGGCTGCAAAGTCACGGCCAAAGACGTTGAGCAGACCCTGGCAGGGCTGGTCCGCGGCGAGCACGAAAACAAGCCGATGGCGCTGTCGATTTCGCAAGCCAGCGAACTGGGCACCGTCTATTCGCCGGCGGAGATCGGAGCGATCTCGGAAACGGCCCGGAAGCACGGGCTCAAGCTTCACATGGACGGGTCGAGGTTCGCCAACGCATTGGCCGGCCTCGGCTGCACGCCTGCCGAAATGAGCTGGAAGGCGGGCGTCGACGTGTTGTCGTTCGGCGGGACCAAGAACGGAGCTCTGGCGCTGGAGGCGGTGATCTTCTTCGACACGAAGCTTGCCCAAGACTTCCTGTATCGGCGCAAACGCGGCGCCCAGCATCTCTCCAAAGGCCGGTTTCTCGGCGCCCAGATGCTCGCTTACCTCGAGAACGGCCTGTGGCTGAAGAATGCGCGACACGCGAATGCGATGGCGGCGCGGCTGGCCGGGGGCCTCGCAAAAGCGGTTGGGGTGCGCCTGCCGTTGGCGACCGAGGCCAACGAAGTCTTCGCCATCCTGCCCCGGCCCCTTCACGAAAAGCTCATCGCCAACGGTGCGCACTACTACGAATGGCCGGGGGAAGGTCCGGGCACGGACGATGTCGGCGATGGCGAAACATTCGTCCGCTTCGTCACGTCGTTCCAGACGACGGAAGGCGAAGTGGATGAACTTCTCGGTTTGCTGAAGCGCGTTTCACGGTAATCGGAGCAACGATGGCGGTGGTGCTGCACCGCTTCATTGGATCCCCTCTTGCGAGGGGATGACGAGCTTGTTGCTATCGCGCACCACCCAATCGTCATGTATGGACGGCCCCAACGTTGCAAGTAGTTTTGAGCGCTGATGGAATGCGAGAGCTTGCGGTCATGTATCCGACCTTTGTTACGGCTTGGTTTCGCCGTCGGTCACGATGGAATGTGCGAACCGGGTTCCATTCATCCCCACGGGCTTGAGAGTTCCTGACGATTGTCGGATTGTCCCGGTTGCGGTGTGCTCCGCTTGTGCCATCCTGCGATCTTCACCTCTGCAAGTTCAAACCGTTCATCATCTTTTTTTCCAGAGTCTTTCTTCGAGACTGGACGTCATGCCGACTTGGGCAGGTGACGAAGAGGCTCATAAACCGTTTGCCGTGCCAGTAGTGCCCATGCGATGCGGGCCATCTTGTTGGCGAGCGCCGCGGTGGCGACGTTGATGTGCTTGGTGCCGAGGATCCGGCGCGCCCATTCGGAGAGCTTGCCGGGCTTGTCACGTCGGGCGCTCAGGATCGCTCTGGCGCCGTGGATGAGCAGCCGGCGCAGATAGGCATCGCCGCGCTTGCCGATCGGTCCCAGCGTGACCTTGCCGCCAGTGCCGCTGATCCGCGGGGTAAGTCCTATCCAGGCGGCAAAGCCGCGGCCCGAACGGAAGGCTTGCGCTCTGTCTCCTACGGTCGCGACAACGGCCGAGGCGGCGATTGGGCCGAAGCCCGGGATCTCCGCGAGCCGGCAAGCTGCCGGGTTCTGCCGCACGCGTTTCTTGATCTCCTTGTCCAAGAGGACAATGCGCCGGTCGGCCTCGAGCAGCTGCTCCAGCTGCAGCCTGATCACCAGCCGCATGGCGTCGGGCAACCTCTCAAGTGTCTGCGGCACCAGCTGCACCAGCTCGGCAATCCCCTTGCGCATCACGATCCCCAACTCGGTCAGATGCCCGCGGATGGCATTGGACAGCATCGTGCGCTGGCGGATCAGAAGCTCGCGCGTCCGGTGCAGCATCAGTTCGGCCTGTTGCTCCTCGCTCTTCACCGGCACCCGCGGAACCGCGGGCCGCACCACCGCTTCGGCGATCGCCTCGGCATCGCGACTATCGCTCTTCGACTGCTGGACATACGGCTTCACATAAGAAGCCGGCATCAGCTTCACAGTGTGACCCATCCGCTCAAACCGCCGGGCCCACTCGTGAGCTCCCGAACAGGCTTCCATCCCGATTAAACACGGTTCCAACGCAGTGAAAAATCTCTCCACCTGACTCCGCCACAAACGCCGGCGCACAACACAGCGTCCGCTGTCGTCGTTGCCGTGCACCTGAAAAACGTACTTTGCCAAGTCCAGACCGATCACTGTAATCTTTTCCATGGGCGGCTCCTTCGTTGCTTGGACTCCACAAGAATCCACTCCGGCACTTCGATGCCGATTCAAGGGGCCGTCCATCCCATCATCCCCGCGAAAGCGGGGAACCAATCGTGCGTCTCAGCGAGGGATGAGCAGGTTGGGACGCGTGGCGGGGCTCATGTACCAGCCGCCGACCGCTTCCTCGAAGGCCCAGGCTGCTCGGATCACCGCCACATCGTCGAACGGCTTGCCGACCAGCTGCAACCCGGTCGGTAGACCGGCCGCGGTGCGGCCGGAAGGAATGCTGATCACCGGGCAGTTGCTTAGGAGATTGAACTGATGGGTCATGGAGTATCCGAATTCCGGATCGACCCGCTTCCCATCGATCTCGAACCGGTCGTCCCACATGCTCTGGTCGGCTGCCACGGCGGCAACCGACATCGTTGGGCACGCGAAGACGTCATGCGTCTCCATGATGGTTGCAAAGGCGCTCGACATGCGGCCGATGAGATCGAAGACCGGCGCGATCGGCGGCGGCGATTGGCTCCAGGTTCCGGCGAGACGGCGCAAGTCGGCCGAGACCATATCGGGGTGGTCGCGGGCCGCCGCCACCAGCATTTGTCCGGCGTGTGCGGACCGGTACCAGTCGGAAGCGATCGTGTCGATCTCCTCGCTCCAGCCGAGATCGACCCTGTCAACCCTGCAGCCCAGGCTCTGCAGCACCGATAGAGCGCGTTCGGTATTCGCACGGACTTCCGGGTTGACCGAGCGATAGCCAAGATCCGGAGACCATGCGACCCGCAATCCGGTGATGTCCTCAGGCGAATCGGGATAGGTGATCACGTCCGGCAGGCTGTCATGATCATGCGGGTGCCTGCCTGCGATAACCGCCTGCACGAGGGCCACATCTGCGACGCTGCGCGCCAGGAGGCCGCAATGATTGAAACGGTCCACGTTGAACGGAGGACCCTCGGGATTGCGCCCGTGAGGCGGCTTGTAGCCAACCAAGCCGCAGGCCGAGGCGGGAACCCGAATCGATCCGCCCATGTCCGTGCCGGTCGCAAGCGTGGTCATTCCTGCCGCGAGTGCGGCGGCGGAACCTCCGGATGACCCACCGGGACTGTAAGAGCGATGCCAGGGGTTGAACGTGGTGCCGAACAGAGCCGATGTGCATACGCCCGAGAGGCAGAACTCGGATACGGTCGTGCGCGCATGGATAATCGCGCCGGCTGCCAGCAGCCTCTCGATCATCGGATCGGATTGCCGGGCGACGTTGTCACGATGCGCAGGCGAGCCGTAGGTGGTTCGCTGTCCTGCAACCATTTGCGCATCCTTCACCGCCACCGGGATGCCCTCGAGAGCCCGCGCCGTCCCGTCGCGCCAGCGTCGATCGGCTTCGACTGCCCCGAGCCGCGCTTCCTCGAAGAAGGTGTCGGAGAATGCGTTGATCGCCGGGTTCACTGCCTCGATACGGCGCAGCAGTGCGGCCATCAGCTCAGTGGGAGTGAGCTCGCGCCGGGCGAAAAGCTCGCGAGCGCGAGCGGCGGTCAGATAGCAGAGCTCGTGGTCGTCTGTCACTCGTCGGTCAGCCGGCCAGAGCATGTTCCGGAAAAGTGTCCACACTTTTCCGATAAGAACATGCTCCAGATATCTTGATGTTGCGCATTTTCTTGTCGGCGAAGTAGTTCTACTTCGCCGGAAAATGCTGCAGCGCATCGAAACCGGCGCGCAGTGCCGAGAGATCGTCGGCAACGGCGAGCAGGCGCGGGTTCCGGGGGAGCGCCTCGGCGCGGTAGCCGGGATGGCCGGCGGCCACTCCCCACACTTTGCTGGCCGCTGCGGCAGCGGCGGCGATGCGGTCGAGATCGGAGATGTCGGCGGCTGTGCAGGAAAACATGCCACGCCCGCGGTTCATCGAAAGATCGGCGGGACCGACGAACAGCCCGTCGACGCAGTCGAGCCCGGCAATGGCTTCGCATTGATCGAAGGCCCCCTGAGTCTCGATCATCGCGTAGCAGAGGGTGTTCTGGTTCTGGAACTTCAGCCAGGCGTCATCGGCCGAGCCATAGCCGTCGATGCGGCTGAAGCCCATGCCGCGCATGCCGCGCGGCGGATACTTGGCAGCGGCCGCTACAGCCCTCGCATGGTCGAGGTTCCTGATCTGGGGCAGGATGACGCCTTTGGCGCCGCAATCGAGAGCGATCTGGATGCGCGCCTGGTTGCCTTCGCGGACGCGCACGAAAGTCGCGAGGCCAAGACCGTTGCAAAACGGAAGCAGCCGGTCGAGCGCCATTTCTTCGATCGTGCCATGCTCCATGTCGAAGATCACGGCATCGTAGCCGGCCAGGCGCGCGACCTCGCATGTCTTGTGGGCGTCGGTTTCGAGCCAAAAGGCTACAAGCGGCTTATCCAAGTTTATTCCCCTGTGTTCTTCCAATCGTCATCAGAGAACAATCGTCATCCCCTCGCAAGAGGGGATCCAATGATGAGCTTCAACTTGGAACCGTTGACGATGCTGCGCCACTCTATTGGATCCCCGCTTGGCGCGGGGACGACGGCTTGGTGGTGGTGTGCCAGATAGACAAGGTCGTCATCCCCTCGCAAGAGGGGATCCAATGGTGAGCTTCAACCTGGAACCGTTGACGATGCTGCGCCACTCTATTGGATCCCCTCTTGCGAGGGGATGACGATTGAAGCGAAAACAAATGAATTTGCATGCGCGGCGGGCAATTCTATGATCGGCCAAAAAAAGGGAGGGATGTTTGTCGGACTCGCGTGCGCGAACTCAGCTGGCTGTATTCCTGCTGCCGCCCCTCGCCGCGCTGGTGTTTCTGTTCGTGCTGCCCATCAGCATGATGATCGTCTACAGCTTCTGGACGGTCGACGACAACTATCAGCTCGTTCGTTCGCCGAGCCTCGTCAACTATCTCCGCATCGCTTCGGATTCGCTCTACATCGAAACGCTTCTGGGCTCGGCCTGGATGGCACTGCTGACGACGGTTTTCTGCGTCGTGCTGGCGCTTGCCGCTCGCCTGGTTCATCGCCCGGCGGGTGCCGGCGCGCTGGCGAGTGCTGTTCATCGTGGTGCTGATCCTCCCCGGTTGGGTGAGCGTGCTGATCCGCACCTATTCGATGAACCTCGTGCTCGGTGAATCCGGCCTCATGAACTGGCTGTTGCTCAACGCCGGGCTCATTGCCCGTCCGCTCGAGGTGCTGTTCACCGAAACTGCCGTCGTGATCGGGCTGGTCTACATCTATCTTCCCTACACCATGGTGCCGATCTATGCCGCCGTCGAGCGGCTCGACCCGGCGATCCTCGAGGCTGCCGAAAACCTCGGAGCGGGACCGGTGGAACGATTTCTGCGGGTGGTGCTGCCGCTGATCAAGCCAGGCATCGTCGCCGGGACAATCATCACCTTCATACCGGCGCTCGGCGAATACCTGGTGCCCAACCTCCTCGGGGGGCTGCAGGGCATCATGTTCGGAAATCTGATCGGCACGGCATTCCAGAGCTTCAACTGGCCGCTGGGGTCGGCGCTGTCGGTGGTGCTGCTGGCGGCGATCGTACTGGTTCTGCTCGCCCTCTTCCGGATGGCGGAGGCTGGACGCGGTCTCTTCGGCGAGGAGGCGCGAGCCTGATGCTCGGGCGCTCGCTGTCGATCGGGTTCGTGCTCGCCGTCTACCTGTTCGTCTACCTGCCGATCGCGCTCGTGGTGCTGACCGCCTTCAACGAGGCGACCATCACCGTGCTGCCGATCCAGAACTACAGCCTCAAATGGTTCGAGGCGCTGTTCACCAACACGCGCACGCTCGACGCCCTGTGGACCAGCATCGTGCTGGGGCTGCTGGCCGCCGCGGCGGCCACCGGCCTGGGCCTCTTCGCGGCGCTGGCGTTCATCCGCCACCGGTTCCCGGGACGGGGGGCGTTTTTGGCGCTGATGACGCTGCCGATGGTAGCGCCCGGCATCGTGCTCGGCGTGTCGCTGCTGCTCTTCCTGCGCTCGCTGGGGTTCAAGACCGGATTTGTGTCGCTTTTCCTGGGGCATACCCTCCTGGCGCTCCCCTATTGTACATTCATCATCATGGCGAGCCTTTCCCGTTTCGAGCGCACGCTCGAGGATGCAGCCCGCGGCCTTGGCGCCGGAGAGTTCGCGGTGCTCATGCGCGTCGTGCTTCCCAATATCATGCCCGGAATCCTCGGCGCGCTGCTGTTCGGGTTCACGATTTCCATCGGCGAGTTCGTCGTGAGCTTCTTTCTCACCTCGGCCGGCATCACCACCCTGCCGATCCGCGTCTATTCCATCGTGAAGGTCGGCATCACGCCGGAGATCAACGCCGTTTCGACGCTCATTCTCGCCGCTACTGTCGTATTGACCCTGGCCGCGATCCGCCTCACCTGGTCGCGCGGCCGCAACCCCAGCCCAGGAGGAATCCCATGAAACGATGCACTACCTTTGCCGCGGTCGCCGCCGCGGTGCTTGCCGCGTCCGCGATGCCGGCTGCTGCCCAGGAAAAGATCGGCGGCGAGATCAACATCCTCAGCTGGGGCAACTACATCGACTTCGCCCTGCCGTCGTTCGAGGAAAAATACGGCGTGAAGATCAACATCGATTACTACGCCGACGAGCAGGAAGCGATGAACAAGATCCGCGCGGCCGGGGTCGGCACGCACGACGTGGTTTTCCTGGGCGCCGGCTTCGAGGACATCGCCATCAAGCAGAAGCTGATCAGCGCACTCGACACCAGCAAGGTGCCGGCGCTGGCCGATGTCTACGAAACCCTCAAGAAGACCAAGGACGACGGCAATCTCTACTGCGCCACCTATTCGTTCGGGCTCAATGGCCTCGTGGTCTACGATCCCGCCAAGACGGGCAAGAAAATCAACTCGTGGAAGGACGTGTTCTCCGGCGACTACAAGGGCCGCATCGGCAAGATCGACAAGCCGAACGAGCAGCTGTGGCGCACCGCGCTCAGCCTCGGCTACACCTACGGGCCGCTCACCGAGGAGCAGTTCCAGAAGGTCGAGGAGAAGCTTCTCGACAACATGAAGCAGGTGCGCACCATCTACGGGCACTACGACCAGATGGCGCAACTCCTGGCGAGCGGGGAGATCTGGGTCGCCGATTCCGACGACGGCGGCTCGCGCCAGGCAAAGGCCAAGGGACTGCCGATCGAGGTCGATTATCCCAACGAAGGCCTGACTGCCTGGTACGACGGCCCGTGCGTGGTGTCCGAAGCGCCGCATCCGGAGGCCGCCTACGCCTTCATCAATCACATGATGAGCCCGGAAATCCAGGCGCGGCTGCCCAAGGAGCTTGGCTATGCGCCGGCCAACAGCAAAGCGATGGACCTGATCGATGCGGAGACCAAGAAGGCCATGGACCTCGAGGGCCTCGTCGCCAACATTCCGAAGATTCAGTTCCAGTACAACCTCGGCGCCGATTTCGACAACCGCGCCATCCAGATATGGGAGAAGGCGAAGGCGGCGGTAGCGAAGTAAGCTTCGAAACCCTCTCCCGTCGGGGGGAGCGGAATCACCCTCTCGTCATGGCCGGGCTTGACCCGGCCATCCTTTTCGGGAACGCATTGTTCACATGCCAAGACGGGTGTGGGCGAGCGGGCGATGGAGAGACCCTAGAGGATGGCCGGGTCAAGCCCGGCCATGACGGTTAGTGTGGGGATCGCGTAGCGATCATGCGTCTCGAAATCCGCGTCCGTGACCAAGAGCTTCGGCGATTTCGCCGCAGTATGCGGACGTCGACCTGACTCTCGAAGCGGGCAAGGTGTTGAGCCTGCTCGGGCCCTCCGGGTGCGGCAAGACCACGACGCTTGCGCATGATCGCCGGCTTCGAGCGGCCGACCTCGGGCAGGGTGCATCTCGCCGGCCGGGATATCACCGACATGCCGGCGCGACGCCGCAACATCGGCATGGTGTTTCAGTCCTATGCCCTGTTTCCGCATCTGACCGCCGCCGACAACGTCGCTTTCGGCCTCGCCATGCGCAGGATCGCCGCGGCCGAGCGCGCAGGCGCGCGTAGCCAAAGCGCTCGACATGGTGCGAATGAAGGCGTTCGGCGACCGGCTGCCGAAGAGTCTGTCCGGCGGCCAGCAGCAGCGCATCGCGCTCGCCAGGGCCCTGGTGATCGAGCCCGATCTCTTGCTGCTCGATGAGCCGCTTTCGGCCCTCGATCTCAAGCTGCGCGAGGAAATGCGCGACGAAATCCACCGCATCGTGCGCGAGCTCGGCATCACCACGGTGTTCGTAACCCACGATCAGGGCGAGGCGCTGGTGCTTTCGGACCTGGTTGCGGTCATGAATGCCGGGCGCGTCGAGCAGCTGGCGCCGCCGCGCGAGCTCTATCGCACGCCTGCCTCGGCGTTCGTGGCCGACTTCATCGGCGGCGCCAACGTGCTGCGTGGCCGCGCCGACGGCGCCGATCGCCACCGCTTTCTGTTCGACGGCGGGCTCGAGCTCGTGTTTCCTTCCGCGCTCCCTGCCGGGGCCTCGGCGCTCTCGATCCGGCCCGAGGACATCGCGCTCAGGCCGCCGGGCTCGCCGGGAATCGAGGCCACGGTCACGCGATCGCGCTTTCTCGGCAACGCCTTCGAATACACGATGGCGCTCGCCGGCGGACGCACCCTCAACGTCCGCACCGACGGCCACAGCGCCTATGCGGAAGGCGAGCGCGTCGCCCTGGTGATCGACACCGGCCGGCTCACCGTTCTGACGGAATCCCGACCGGACTGCGAAAGGGCGGCCGGCTTCATGATCGCAGACGTGTTCCGCGCGGATCTCTTCCGCGGCAAGGTCGCGCTGATCACCGGCGCCGGCCGCGGCATCGGGGCAGGAATCGCCAAGGCCTTTGCTGCGCTCGGCGCGCGGACCATCCGTCACGACATCGACGCCGAAGCCCTGGGCGGCGCGATGCGTGACTTCCCTCAGGACTGCGTCGCGGGCGACCTTACAGAGCCTGGAGGCGCGGAAGCCGTTTTCGCCGAGGCGCTCGGGCGGGCGGGCCGCATCGATTTCCTGGTCAACAACGCCGGCCGCTCATGGGCCGCCGAGACCCGGGAAATCGAGCCCGGCCGCACGCAGGAGCTGATCGAGCTCAATCTCAAGAGCGTGCTCGTCCTGTCGCGCTGCCATGGCGCTGCATGCCCGGGAACGGGGAGGCGGCGGCTCGATCGTGCAGATCTCATCGACCGCCGGCATCCTCGGCTATGAGCGGCGCACCGTCTACTGCGCCACGAAGTTCGCGGTGATCGGACTGACCAAGGCAATGGCGCTCGAACACGCCCGGGAAGGGTTGCGCGTGAACGCCATTCTGCCGCACGTCGTCGAAACCGAGATGTTCAGAGAGGTCGCGAAGCCGAGGAGATCGCCTTGTGGCAGGCCGGCATTCCGGCAGGCCGCTTCGCCACCGTCGACGATGTCGCCGCCGTGGCGGTGTTCCTGTGCTCTCCCGCTGCCGCCTACCTGACCGGCGGCACCTATCCCGTCGACGGCGGCGCAACGGCCGGACCCTATGGGAGCGGGTGAACCTCCAGACCTGTGACATGGATACCTTCGACTATATCATCGTGGGCGCCGGCTCGGCCGGCTGCGTGGTCGCCAATCGGCTGTCGGCCGATCCGCGACGGCGCGTGCTGCTGCTCGAGGCGGGCGGCCGGGACTGGTCGCCGGTGCTCAAGATGCCGGCCGCCACCGACCTCTATGGCATCGGCAATCCCCGCTACGACTGGCGCTATCTGACCGATGCCGATCCCACGCGCCGCAATCGCCGCGACCTGTGGCCGCGCGGCAAGGTCCTGGGCGGCTCGAGCTCCATCAATGCCATGGTGTTCATGCGCGGGCAGGCCTCCGACTACGACAGCTGGGCGGCGCTCGGCAACCACGGCTGGAGCTACCGCGACGTGCTGCCCTGCTTCATCCGCATGGAACGGAACGAAGGCGGGGCAAGCGACTACCGGGGAGGCGTCGGGACCGCTGCGGGTGTCCAACCTGCGCACCTCGCATCCCTTGTCGGACATGTTCATCGCCGCGGCGCAGTCCTACGGCATTCCCTTCAATCCGGATTTCGCCGGCCCGACCATCGAAGGCGTGGGGCCGGTGCAGGCGACGCAGCGGCGCGGCTGGCGCCACAGCGCGGCGGACGCCTATTTGCGGCCGGTGCGCTCCAGGCCCAATCTCGAGATCAGGCTGAGGGCGCAGGCGTGCCGGATTCGGCTGACGGCCAGCCGCGCGACCGGCATCGACTATTTGCGGCCCGACGGTTCGGCACAAGCTGTGGCGGCAAGCCGCTCGGTGATCGTGAGCGCCGGCGCCGTCGCTTCGCCGCAACTGTTGATGGTGTCGGGCATCGGGCCGGCCGCGAGCGCTCAAGAAACTCGGCATCGCCGTCAGCCACGACCTGCCGGGCGTCGGGCACAATCTTCAGGATCATGTCGGCGTCTATCTCAACTATCGCGTCGATCAGCCGACCTACAACTCCGAGCAGGGACTGGTGCGGCGCGCCCGCCATGCCATCGAATGGCTGCTGTTCGGCCGCGGGCCCGGCACGACGCCCGGGGCGCTTTCGATGGCCTTCGTGCGGTCCGGGCCGGACACGCCGGACTGCCGATCTCCAGCTCCATTTCACGCCGGTCGGCTACAAGCTCACCCCGGATGCGCTGATCGTGCTCGATGAGCCGGTGGTGACCGCAATTCCCAACGTGAACCGGCCGCTGAGCCGCGGCGAGCTCACCATCGCCGATGCCGACATCCGGGTGCCGCCGATCATCAGACCGAGGCTCCTCGAGCATCCGCGCGACGTCGAGGTGCTGCGCCGCGGCGGGCGCATCCTGCGCGAGATCTTCAAGACTGCCCCGCTCGCCCCGCACGTCGTCGCGGAACTCGCTCCCGGGCCGCGAGGTGCAGACGGACGAGGAGTGGGAGGGATATCTGCGCTCGGACAGCGTGACGATCTTCCATCCCTGCGGCACATGCAAAATGGGCGTCGATGATCTGGCGGTGGTCGACCCCAGCCTGCGGGTGCGCGGGCTCGAGGGCCTGCATGTGATCGACGCCTCGATCATGCCGCATCTCGTCAGCGGCAACATCAACGCGCCGGTCATCATGATCGGCGAGCGCGGCGCCGATCTCGTGCTGGAACAGCACCCGTGAGGGACCGGCCACGCCCAAATGCTCTGCCGTGCCTCAAACTACCGTCATGGCCGGGCTTGACCCGGCGACACCGGCGCACCCTGCTTCTCACGCGGCTTGAGCGTTTCGTAGAGATCGTCTCTCCGAATTCGGACGTGGCTGAAGAACATCGTTGGCGTGCTGATCGGATATCGAGCCCAGTGCCTGACGCAAGTACTCCCCTCATCGCAGCTGCTTTGCCCGCAAGGCCGGGATAGAGCGCTCTGAGTATGACTGCCGCTGCTCATGACTCGATTAAGCCATCATGCAGCCGGATCGTTCGCTCGGCCCGTGCATGACGGCTTCCAGACCTGTATCCCGATGACCGGCAAGAGCTATGCCGCACGCGATAGCGCTCGAGCACGGCATCGTCGATGTCGATGCCGAGGCCCGGACGGTCGCTCGGGACCGCCAGGCCGTCTTCCAGGAGATAGAGGGGCTGGCGCGCGAGCTCGTCGCGCAAGGCGTTGGGGTCCTGGTCGCATTCGAAATAGTCGCCGTTGGGCAGGGCATAGAGAAGCTGCAAGGTGGCGGCGGTCGAAACCGCGGTCGAGTAATTCTTCGCCGTGACCGCCAGATGCCGCATCTGCGCATAGGCGGCGATCTTGCGCGCCTCGGTGAAGCCGCCGACCTGCACGACGTCGAACTGCACGACCTGCACCGCGCCGGCATCGATCAGGCGCGCGAACTGGTACTTGCCCGTCTCGGTCTCGAAGCCGGCGATCGGGATGCGGGTGCGGCGGGCAAGCTCGGCGCAGCCCTCGACGTCCTCAGGCTGGGTCGGCTCCTCGAACCAGCGCACGTTCAGGGGCTCCATCGCTGCGGCGTACCGCATCGCCGCGCGCGAGCTCAGCGAGGTGTTGGCATCGACCATGAGATTGCCGCTGGCCCGAGCGCCTCGCGGGCCGTCCGGATGCGCTCCAGGTCGTCTTCGAAGGTATGGCGCATCGGCACGTCACTCAGCACGCCGCCGTGCACGACCTGCGGAATGTTGCCGATCTTCATCTTGTAGCCGCGGTAACCGGCGCTCGCGGCGGCGGCGACGTCGGTTGCGAAGGCATCGAGGCCGTAGTCGCGCCGATAGTAGCCGGCCGATGCATAGGTGGTCAGCGGTCGAGCGAACCCGCCGAACAGCCGCCACAGCGGCTGGGCGGCACACTTGCCGACGATGTCCCAGAGCGCGATGTCGAGGCCCGAAAGGCAGGCAAGGAGAATGCCCTTGCGGCCGTGGTAGTAGGTCGACTGATAGACTTTTTCCCACAGATATTCGGGCCGGCGCGGGTCTTCGCCGATAACGAGCGGAGCGATCTCCTGCTCCAGCACCGTTTGGGAGACCGAATGGGGCCCGCCCCACATGGCCGCCTCGCCCCAGCCGCTGATCGACGGGTCGCTGGTGTGCACGCGCACCAGCAACGCTTCCCGGGTCCGGTATTCGCCCCGGGCGTAGGTAAGCGGATACGGCATGGAGTAGAGGAGAGGAATGGTTTCAATCCCGGTGATGCGCATCGGCCTCAGACCTCAAGTGCGAAGAAGCACCAGCCGAGATAACCGGCGCGGGCCATGTCGAGCTGTCGTGTGATACGGAACTCGACACCGCGGACGACGTCCTCACCGATGCCTGCGAAGCGGTGGCGCACGCCGGCGAGATTTCTGGCAACGGCGGCGAACGTCAAAGCGACATGGGGGCTCCAGTCGCGCCGCTCGATCACCCGCAGACCCTGGTCGGCGATGCAGGCGGTCGTAATCCGCCAAATCCCACAAGTGCGGGGCCCGGATGTCGGTGCTGAAACTCTCGCGCTCAGGCGCCGCAAGCTCGGCCGACAGAGTGAGATCGGTGAACACCATGCGGCCCTTCGGCTTCAGGACCCGGGCCGCCTCGGAGAAAACGCGGGCGCGGTCGGCCGCGTAGAGCAGGGCCTCCTGGCACCACCAGCAGTCGTACGCGTTCGCCGGCCCGCCGAGATCATGGTAGTCCGCAAACGCGAAAGTCACCTGGTCCGAGAGACCGGCTGCGGCCGCCCGTTCGGCCGCCTCGACAAGCTGGACTTCGGCGATGTTGGTGGCATGAACCCGGACACCATGAGAGCGGGCAAGATAGAGAGCCGTCGATCCGACGCCGCAGGCGGCTTCGATGACCCTCTGCCCGGGCCCCAAGCCTGCCGCGCGCGCCATGTGTTCCTTCGCGCGAAGCTGGGCCTCGGACAACGGCTCGAGCGGATCGGCGAAAAGCCCCATGTGCAGACTGCCGCCCCAGATTTCCGAAAGCAGCGCTGAAACCCCGGTGTCATAGATGCGGCGGTAGGCATCACGCTCGCGGTCGATCAGCTTCCGATCGGGCTCACCCATCGCGTTCCCCGTGCAACGCCGCCAAGCCCTGCGCCAGGCCGATGCGCAAGCGCACTGAGATCGTCCGAAAGCGTCACGTAGGAGGCTCCTTCGGTCCGCGCCAGCAGCACAGCTTTCGGGTTCGGGGCAGGCAGACCCAGCGTCTTGCCATGGGCGCGGCAGGCGCGGGCCACGCGTCTGAAATCCTCTTCATCCTGGCCCGTGAAAGCGAAATGCACCACGTCCCCGCGCCAGCGACAGATCGGACGGCCCGATGAAGAGCCCGTCGACGGCGGGCAGGGCTGCGATGGCGTCTGCCTGCTCCAGCGCCGCCGCCGTCTCGATCATGACATGGCATCGGGTCCGTTCATTTGCCTCGCGATGAAAATCGCGGTCGACCGACTGATAGGCTCCATAGCCGAAGGCTCGCCCGGAGCCCACGCCGCGACAACCCAGGGGCGCGTACTTCGCATATGCCGAAACGCTCCGCGGCATGATCGGCGTCACGGACCATCGGCAGCATGACGCCGTCCGCCCCGAAGTCGAGGGCCTGCTGGATCAGGATGCGTTCAGAGGCAGCCACGCGGACGATGACGAGCAAACGCAAGCTGCGCCCCTGCGCAACGAGCATATCGCAATCCTCCGGCGGGATGATCCCGGGCTCCATGTCGATGATCACGGCGCGATAGCCGAGTGCTGCGGCAATCTCCAGCGCGGCCAGGCTCGGCCGTTCCAGCCAGAAAGCCGGATCGGGTTCCGCCACGTGTTAGCTCTTGCGACGGCTCGTCATGAGGCGGCCACCCTGCGGCCTGCGACAAAGCCGATCAAGTGCCGAGCCTTGGCTCGCAAAGAAATGTCTGCGAAGGTCGCGCGCCTCATCGTTCCAGGGAAAAGCACAGCATGCCGAGCTTCCGGTGTCGTCCCGTAGTCGCAGCAGCCCTGATCGCAGTCTTCTGCCAACCGCTGGCCGAAGCGAGTTCTGCGGAGACGGAAGCAGACCGGGGCAAATACCTCGTGACGCTCGGAGGGTGCACCGACTGCCACACGCCCGGCTTCTTCTTCGGGAAACCGGATATGGCCCGTTACCTCGGCGGCTCCGAGGTCGGATTCGAAATTCCGGAGCTCGGCGTCTTTCACGGCCCCAACCTGACCCCGGACAAGGAATCGGGCCTTGGAGCGTGGACCGACGAGCAGATCGTGACGGCGATGCAGACGGGCAAGCGCCCCGACGGCCGGATGCTGGCGCCGATCATGCCCTGGCGGGCGCTGGCTAATCTTAGTGCGGCGGATGCCAAGGCCATCGTCGCTTATCTCAGAAGCCTGCCGCCGGTGAAGAACGCCGTGCCGGGGCCGTTCGGACCCGGCGAAAAACCGACTTCGTTCGTGTTCAAGATCGTGCCGCCGGCGGCGAACTGAAAAGAAAAGGGCGCTCCGCAAGGGAGCGCCCCTCAATCGGCTGAGCCGGCAGTTATGCCGCCTTTTTGCCTTCAATCACCTTCGGCTCCCTGCCGCCGGCCACGTTGATGGCGATCGTGCGGGGCTTCATCGCCTCCGGAATTTCACGCCGCAACGTCACATGAAGCAGGCCATTGGCAATCTCGGCGCCGCGCACTTCGACGTGGTCGGCGAGCTGGAACCGTCGCTCGAACGAACGCGCCGCAATGCCCTGGTGCAGGAACTCGCCCTTGGTCTCGGCTTTAGCGGATTTGCGGCCAGAGATCGTCAGGGTGTTCTGGTTGAGCTCGACATTGAGCTCATCCTGCCCGAAACCGGCAACCGCCATGGTGATCCGGTAGTCGTCGTCGCCGACCTTCTCAATGTTGTAGGGCGGATAGGCCGGAGCCTCGAAGCCCGACAGGTCGTCGAGCATGCGGGCGAACCGGTCGAAACCGATGGTGGAACGATAGAGGGGGGTAAGATCAAACATTGCTACATCCTCCTTAAGCGATGTGTCAGTCGATGGCCCGCCAGCTGGCCGGACCGGTGATTCGCCGGATCGTTTGGCATCCGGCAGCCCCTTAGGTAGGAAGCGGGAAGCGGTATTCAAGGGGTTGTAGCAGCCGGAAAATGCATGGATTTCAACGCGATCCCCGCGCGGTCCCGCGGGACGTGAACGCGCTGTGAACGGCCGGTTCCCCCGCCGTTCAGCGTGGGCGCTCTACAACGCTGCTCATGATGGGTCGCCCAGACCGTCACCAACCGAGATCGAAAGGAGTTACGTCCATGATCGCCAAGACCCTAATCGCCGCCGCCGCAGTCGTGTCGAGCCTCGTCGCCGTGGCGCCGGAGCAAGCCAAAGCCGGTTCCGATCTTCACATCGGTGTCAACCTCGGCGTCGGACATCCTGGCTATTACCCGGGTCCTGGCTATGGCTGGGGACCTGCTTACCCGGTCTATTCTCCCAGCACGATCAGCTGTCATCAGGGCAAGCAGTCGGTGAGATGGAGCGGCTTCAAGATGGTCACAGCCGATCGACTGCTCAGCCCCGACGTACCGCTACAGAGCCGTCAAGGGCGGCAACCTCTTCCGGGTGTCGGTGAATGCCTTCTCCGGCAACATTGTCAAGGTGAGGCCTTTCTAGTTCTGCCTCTCGAAGCCTTCTGCCTGGGCGGCCCTGCACGGCCGCCCGGCGCCTTCCGACCAACCCCTGCCGCCGCCGAACATGAACGGCGGATGAACAGACTTTTGCCCATTTGTTCAGGATAGAATTCGCCAGCTTATGGCTATGCTGGGCGCGGGCGCGTGCTTCGCGTCCTTGTCCTGAATGTTGAAAGGAGCGGGGGTCATGCGCATCCGACACATACTCATGCTGGCCGCCTTGGGGACGGCGGGCATGTTCGCTCAACCGGCGACCGAGGCCCAGGCCGAGCCGCGCTGGCATCTTCAGCTGGGGTGGCCCTTATACCCGGGGTATTATGCTCCCCGGCCGCGCTACTATTACTATGATCCGAGGTATGACGAGCGCTATTACGACGAGGACGAAGAAGTCTATTACTACGATCCCTATTACTACGAGCCGCCGCCGCGCCGGAAAAAGCGGGCGCAGAGGTTCTACGAGGATCCGGACTATTATGATCCGGACTACTACGAGCCCCCGCCCAGGAAGAAGAAAAAGAAACCGGCTACGGCAAAGATCTATGACGAACCCGAAGTAGTCGAGCCGCCGCCCGCCAAGAAGAAGAAGCCGGAGGTGGTTTCCGTGAGCCCGGATGCCGCCAAAAAGGCTGGTGCGCCATCGGCTACGGCGAGCTTGGAGCCGGCCAAAAAGGCAATTCCCCCATTGCCTCTGCGTGAGCCCGGAGCCAGCCAAAAAGCCCGTTGCCCCATTGGCTACCGGGAGCCTGGAGCCAGCCAAGAAAGCCTGTTGCCCCATTGGCTTCGGCGAGCCCGCAGGCCGAGCCCGTCAAAAAGGCTGCCGGCGCGGCCGGCGAAGTCTCCTGCGACAAGGCCAAGACCATCATCAGCGATTTTGGGTTCGCCAGCGTCACGCCTACCGACTGCGACGGAGACGAGCTCGGTTTCAAAGCCAAGCGCGACGGCAAGTCGTTCTCGATCAAAGTCAGCTCTCTCAATGGCGAGCTGACGGAGGTCAAACGACAGTAGCCGGCTGAACAGTACCTGAAATGCCATGGCCGGGCCTCAGACCCGGCCATCGTTTTGCGGCGGAAGGGTGTTTCCTCTTCGCGGGAGAATCCTATAGAGAGGCGCAATGAAGCGCCAACCCCACAACGAAGCCGGCGCCAGGCTGGTGGGTTACCCCGGCAACGCCGTACCCGAAGGGACCGAGTGCGGGTATCTCAGGACATCCGACGGCTTGCGCTTGCGCTATGCGCTGCTGCGCAGCGGCCGTGAGTTCAAGGGGACCGTGTGCCTGCTGCAAGGTCGCGGCGACTTCATCGAACGCTATTTTGAAACCATGTCCGACCTGCGCCAGCGCGGCTACGCGGTAGCTACCTTCGATTGGCGCGGACAGGGCGGGTCGGACCGGCTCACCAGAAATCCCAACAAGGGTCATATCGGCAGCTTCCGCCAGTACGACGAAGACCTCAATTCATTCATCTCGCAAGTCCTGATGCCGGATTGTCCGCCGCCCTATTTCGCTCTCGGGCAATCGATGTCGGGCTGCGTGCTGGTACGCGTCCTGCGCGAGCGCAACTGGTTCAACAAGGTGATCCTCACCGCGCCGATGTTCGATATCCAGACGGGCCGGTGGCCGCCGGCGGTAGCGCGGTTCCTGGTCCGGTTTCTGGGTCGCGTCGGTTTCGGGCGCGCGTTCATTCCGGGAGAACGGCGCAGGCCGCTCACGGTGAAGGACTTTCCGGGAAACTATCTCACCACCGACAGCAAGCGGTTTGCCCGCGATACGCGGACGATCGAAATCGCGCCCGAGCTCGGCATCGGCGCACCCACGATCGGGTGGGCGCGCGCGGCCTTCGAGGCCATGCGGGAAGCGATGACTCCGCACAAGGATCGCCCGGTCCGCGTGCCGGTGCTGGTGGTGGCGGCCGACACGGAAAAGGTGACCTCGACGGAAGCCTGCCACCGCCTGGCAGTCCTCGAGCCCGCAGTCGTCACCGTGGTGGTCGAGCACTCGCGCCACGAGGTTCTCATGGAGCGCGAAGAGGTGCGGGAACAGTTCTGGGCGGCGTTCGAAGCCTTTATCGAGGGCCAGGATCCCACTCTGGAAGCGAGTGCATCAGCCTGAGCGCCTCGGTGTGCAGTGCGGGGCTCGCGGCGGCGATGACGTCGCCGCCCTCAGCGGCCGGCATGCCTTCCCAGGTAGAGACGACGCCTCCGGCGCCTTCGATGATCGGGACCAGGGCGGCAATGTCGTATGGCTTGAGATCGGCATCCATGGCGACGTCGATGAAGCCCGCTGCAAGCAGGGCAAAGAAATAGGCATCCCCGCCATAGCGGATCATGCGGGTCTCCTTCTTCATGCGCGCCAGCACTGCCTGTTGCCTGGGCGAGCGATAGAGTTCGGGAGCGACGGTCGCCAGGCTCGCGTCCTTCAGCGTGGAAGCCGGCCGGACCTTCAGAGGTCGCCGGCCCGAGTGATGCTCGGACCAGGATCCATAGGGGCCGCCAATGAACAGCTCGCCGATGAAAGGCTGATTCATTACTCCGACGACGGGAGTTTCGCCGTGCTTCAGGGCGATCAGCGTGGTCCATACCGGCAGGCCGCAAATGAATGCCCGGGTACCGTCGATCGGATCGAGAACCCAGCAGAAATCCGACCGGGCGGGCTTGGGGCCGAATTCCTCGCCGATGATGCCGTGGTCCGGGAATCGCGTCTCGATCATCCGGCGCATGGCCTGTTCAGCAGCCCGGTCGGCCTCGGTTACCGGATCGAAACCTTCCGAAGACTTGTTGTCGACCTCGGCGCCGGCGCGAAACAGCGGCAGGATGGCTTCGCCCGAGGCTTTGGCGAGGGCGCGCGCGAAGTCCGCGAAGTCATCCCAGTCACCTCGGCCAAGAGGGTTCATTCGTTTCCTTCGCGCGCCGGACGGCATTGTTTGATCGGGTAAGCGCGCGGTTCGGCCATGCGCAGCGCGCATGCGTCAGCCGCATATATTGCAATGCACAACGGCGACGGCTCAACGGTCACCGCCCGGCAGGCCGGGCAAACACGTCCGCACGGCCTGCGGCAATTGTCATGATATTGAAATAAATCAATTTTCACCAACGTGTGGGAAAGCGAAAACAAGGCTTGAAATTTGTATGCTGCATCGCCACAATAGGTTGGCGTGATTCACTTCACGCTGCCCTTCTTGGGCGTTTCCTCCCTAGACTTGGGCCGTTCCACGAAAGTGTGAACGGCCTCTTTCTTTTGTAAGCCAGCATCTTAGGCCACCCCCTCTGCGGCATCACCTTCAACTGCAACATATCTGCAACCTTTCTCATGGCGTCGTGGACATGACGCTGTTCAAGGTGGCCATACGCTCGGTCAACGACCTTGAGCGACTTCCAGCGCCCTCCCTCCTTCACCATCTTGATGGCATAGCCTGCCCCCAGCATCCGCGCGGCGAACGTATGCCTGCCGATCTGGTGGGTTGAGAGGTAGGGCACACCGGCCTTCTTCGAAGCGGCGAGGAGGGCCTTGTTCACCCCCTGCACGGTCATGTAGCTGAACACCGGCTGGCCCATCCACCGGCATGATGTCCTCGACAGTAGCCAGCGCGACATCATTGAGCGGCACGAAAGCTGGGTCTCCGTTCTTGGTGCGGCTCACCGCCACCCAGCCCCGGCGCTGGCGATAGTCTTCTGGAACCTGGCGCAGCATCTCGGAGGCCCGCAGCCCGGAACGTGCTGACCAGCACAAAGGCTGCGAGCGTCGGGCCGCAATGCGGCAGCAGCTTCTCCAGGTGACCTTCCCCCGCCCACTTCGGCGGAACGGGATCGATCTTCGGCGTCGATATATCCGGTGTCACGGCGCCTGGCAGCTTTGCTTTCCTTGCCGCATGCCGAAGGATGGCGATCACTGGGCCATAGATGCAGCGGACCCTAGTTGCCGGCTTCGCATTAGGGCAGATGGCTTTCGCAGCTCGTTCGATCTCAGCCTGGCCAATCTCAGTCAGCAACTTGCCTCCGCCGAAATGGTCCAGTAGCGGCAACAGGAAGCGATCCGAGCCGCCGCTGTCGCGATAGGCCGTCATAGCCTCTCCCCAGGTAGCTGGGCGTTCTTTGCCAAGGGCACCACGTTCCCAGGTTTCTCGCTCGACCTTGATCCGGTAGGTTTCCGCTTGGATCTTGTCAGTCGTGCGCGTAGTTCGAAATATCCTGATCTTGGCGACGGTGCCGATGACATACCAGTACGGCGACCGCGAGGGGTACTTCTTGAGTTTGAGCATGGGGTCAACTCCGCGAGCAGGGCTTCCACATCTTGTGCAGTAAAGGCTATGACGTGGCCGAGCACCCGGCAATGTCCCGTCTGGTGGGCGGTGGACTTCAGCCGCCGCAGCGACGGCCGCTGGCCGGCGGGGAAAGTGTCTAGCAGGCTGCTGAAATAGTTGACTGAGTGGAGTGATTTTCTCCGGATACGGACCAAGTCGTTATCGATTGTCCGCGCCTTGCGCGGCTTGGCAAACAGATTTTGCTCATTTTCGGCTCGAACTCTCAACTCCGGACAAACTGATCCCACAGCCGCCAGAATGTTGCGGATGGGGACGAGATTGTAGGCCGCTGCGGTGAGCACGAAGAACCACTCGACCAGCTTGCGCCCGCAGTGTCTGGTCTTGCGCATGACACCCACCGTCTTCATCCAGCCAAAGGGTTCCTCGATCCGCTTGCGGCTGATCTGGCTGGTTCGGTAGCCGGGATGGCGCGTGGTCCGCGCATCGATCGCCGAGCGGCGCCGCTTGTTGTTCTGGGCGACATGCGGCACACAACCCTGTTCACGGCAGCCCGCGACGAAGGCGGCGGTGTCGTAGTTCTTGTCGGCGCCAACGGTGCTTCCCGGACCGGCATTGCCGGCGATCATGTCGAGGGCAGCTTCGCGCTCGGCAGTGCCGGTGGCCTCCGTCAGCTTGGCATCGACGATGAGACCATGGCGGTTCTCGGTCATGATGTGGCCCATATGGCACAGCTTGGCCTCCTTGCCTTGACCCTTGCGGAACAGCCGCGCGTCGGGGTCGGTCGTGGAAGCGTGGGTTTCATTGGATCTCTTCTCGCCATGGAAGTCGCGCTCGCCATTGCGCCCACCCCCTTGCGCGGGCGGCTTGCGGCCATCCTTCGGCACAAAGCTCTTCATGCCGGCCCACGCCTCGATCAGTGTGCCATCCACCGAGAAGTGCTCGCTCGACAGCAGCCCGCGCACCTGGGGCAGATTGAGGACCCCGGTCATGAACTTGGCGGCAACTTCGCCGTCAAGAAGCCGGTCGCGGTTCTTGCAGAACACGGTCGCGTCCCACACCGCATCATCCATCGACAGACCCACGAACCAGCGGAACAGCAGATTGTAGTTGAGCTGCTCCATCAGCTGCCGCTCGGAGCGCACACTATAGAACGCTTGCAGCAGCAACGCGCGCAGCAGCCGTTCGGGCGGGATGCCCGGCCTTCCATCTCGCGCGTACAGTCGCGCAAATGTCCGCGACAGACTGTCCAGCACCTCGTCAACCAGCGCCCGGATCGGGCGCAGCGGATGGTCCGCAGAAACCCGCCGCTCAAGATCCACATAGCTGAACAATTGTGCCGGCCGCTCGTCAATTCCGCGCATCGCCTACCCCTCGACACTCGCAAATCAATCGCAGAGAATCATGCCGGCACGGAATCACATCCAAACCGTCTCGAAAACAGACTTTTTCAGCACCCTGCTAAGTCCTGATGCCATGGTCCATACCACCGGCGCTGCCTCGATAGCCCAGGAGGTAAAAGGTGAACGCGACTGAGAATGATAAGAAATCTTGGCAAGATAGTCTGCCGTTCCCGAAGCACTGGCTGGCCTACGTCGTGCTGAAGATTATCGTCCTGGTGATGGCGGCGTTTCTGGTTCTCCGCCTCAGCGGACTGTTGTGACGGCACGACCGATAGCATAGGGTCGGCCGCGGGCCATCTACAACGTTCGGCGGCCTGTGGACCCATCTGTCATCCCTTACGTGCGCCGCTTACTAGTACCTCGGCACAGTGATTATGACTCTTTGAGCGTGGGATAGGCGCGGCCCATTTTGGCGCGGGCTTTGTCGGTTGTGAACATCCATTTGATGCGTGCGCCGGCGGCATTGCGCTGCGCTTCCCAAGCGGCGATTTCGCTTGCGAGGCGCTTCGGATCGTCGATTCTGCGGTCCAGGCACTGGCCGCGCAGCACACCGATCTCGATTTCGACCATGTTGAGCCAGCTGGCGTGCTTGGGGGTGTAGTGGAACTCCAGGCGGCGCAGAATGCGGCGGGCTTCGGCGGGCGCAAAGGCTTCATAGAGAGCACCGGCCGAGTGGGTCGACAGGTTATCCTGCACAACCCGGATGCACTCAGCGTCGGGATAATGGACATCGACGAGTTCGCGCATGCATTGGGCGTAATCTTCTGCGGCGCGCCGCTCGGTGACCTTGACCTTGCGCCAGGGCCGGTTGACGTCGAGGGTGATGAAGAGATTGACGGTGCCGTTGCGGCGGTACTCGTAGTCGTAGCGTTCGAGCTGGCCCGGCTCGGCCGGGATCGGCTGGCGCACCTCGCCGATGAGCTGGACCGGGCTCTCGTCGAAGCAGACTACCGGCCGCTTGGGATCGGGCGCCTCGGCATAGAGGTCGAGCACATCCTCCATGCGGGCGACATATTCGCCGTTGACCCGCGGAATGCACCACATATCCCTGCGCCACGGCTTGAGGCCGTTCTCGGCCAGCCGTCGGCGCACCGTTTCGCCTGACAGGCTCTCGTGGTCGGTGAGCTTGACCATCGCGCATCAGCGGTGCGTCGATCGATAACGTTGGAAGGCCGTGGGTTGGCGGCGCATTCAGCTTCGATACGAGCTGCTGTTAGCAAGCCTTGGCCAGCTTTCGAACGGTGCTCAAGCACAATGTCCTCCTTCTACCTCACGTTGCAGCTACGATCGCAGCTTGGTTTCCGGTTGCTTTGGGCAATAGTCCACCTTCCGCTACCTCCCCCTCCCCATGATCTGGGGAGGAGAAGCGGTATGGAGGGAGCACTTTGCAGCACCACATAGCCTGGATGCCTTTTATCGGTGGCCGGCCGCTCCCCCGTCACGAATGCCGTGACCATTTTGGGGTTTCGTAGTCCAGGTTTTCCCTCAGCCCATGCTCGGGCAATCGGGCCGTCGGAACCCGCTCACGCGGTAAGTGCCGGCGGTGCGTCTCCGGTTTTGTTGTGAGGTCCGGTAACCCCTGGTGGCTCATTGCGCCCTGCAACGTAGAGGAGATCAGGTCCGACCGTCGCGGGCGGCAGCGGGGACAGTCACCAAACCGACCCGCTGCTGCATTCGCGCTCGATCAGCCGGGGCTGGGCGCAATCTCCTCGAAACTCGTGGCTGTGCTACTACGTTCGTAGCGGTGCTGTACTCGCCGATAGAGGCGTGTTTTTAACTGCAACAAAACTGCAAACATTTGCCTGCAGGTTCTTGCTACGTTCTGGTCTGAACGTGCAGGATCTGACCATGGCCAGAGGCCAAAAGTCCCTATGTTATGTGCTTTTTTGGATAACCCGAGGAGCGGTTTCGGTCGTAGACTTGGGCCGTTCCACGAAAGTGTGAACGGCCTCTTTTCTTTATTCCGCAGCAATCCTTCTGGGCAGAACCAGGTTGTGGACCTCCGGCAGGAATGCTCTCAGCACCGCCGCCAGCTTGCGGCGGACATCGTCAAACCGGGTCTGGCGGGCGAGCGTGCGCTCGTCGAGGTAGGCTGCCCGGTTGACTTCGATCTGCACGGCGTGCAGTCCCTGCGCCGGCTTGCCGTAGGTTTCGGTGATAAATCCTCCCGCATAGGGACGGTTGCGCTGAACGCGCATGCCGACGGCGCGCAGTCTTTGCTCAAGCAGTTCGACCACCGCGTCGGCGCAGGAATTTCCGTGCCGGTCGCCCAGCACGATATCGGGATTGGTGACCGACGAGCCGCTGCCGACCGCGGCGCTCGACGGCATCGAATGGCAATCAATGAGAATGGCGGCGCCGAATGTGCGGCGGGTCCGGTCGAGGAGATCGGCGAGGGCGGCGTGGTAGGGCTCATAGAGATCGGAGATTCTCGCCAGGGCGTCGGTGATGCTGATCTTGCGATGATAGATGTCCTCGCCTTCGCACACGATGCGCGGAACCGCGCCGAGACCGCCCGCCACCCGCACGGACGAGGTGTTGGCATTGGGCGGCAGCGGTCCGTCGATCAGATGGGGATCGAGCTCGCCGGGCTCGCGGTTAACATCGACGTAGGCGCGCGGGAAATTGGCCTTGATGAGCGGGGCGCCGCAGCCGACGGCGGCGGCGAACAGCTCGTCAACGTAGCAGTCCTCCGACCGGCGCAACGTGCATGCCGCGAGCCGCGACAGGCGCAGGAAGTCTTCCGGATACTGGCAGCCGCTGTGCGGCGAGTTGAAGACCACCGGCACGGTTTGCCGGGCCGGCGACAGGATGGTGAACGGCGGATCGAAAAGACTCGCTGGTGACGGCATGCGGCTGCCTCAGCCCCTGATGTCGATGCTGCAATTTCTACAGAGCGCCGCCGGATGGTCAATGCTTCGGTGGGCCGGGCCGAAGCTCTGGGCGCGAGGCCTGCCTTCACAGGCCCTTTACCTCTTGTTTCTACTCTTGCCCGACGGGCGGGCTGCCCTTTTTGAGCCGTTTTGGTACGGAATATCCAGGCAAAGAAGTCGAGCAAAATACCGTGGCGCGGATCCTTCTTGCGGAAGACGACGACGATATGCGGCGGTTTCTGGTGCGCGCGCTGGAGCGGGCCGGCCACGACGTGACGCCGTTCGCCGAAGGGGCGAGCGCCTTCGAGGAAGTCAAACGTTCAGCCTACGATCTGCTGCTTACCGACATCGTCATGCCGGAGATGGACGGCATCGAGCTGGCGCGGCGGGCGGCTGAGCTCGACCCCAAGCTCCGGATCATGTTCATCACCGGCTTTGCCGCAGTGGCGCTCCATCCCGACAGCAAGGCGCCGAAAGACGCCAAGATCCTCTCAAAACCGTTCCACCTCAAGGATCTGGTGGCGGAAGTGGAGCGCATGATCGCCGCCTGAATGGCGCGCATCCCCTTGCCCTTGCGATCGTCTCTTCGATTGTTATACGGTCGCCCCGGAAAGGGCGGTTAGCTCAGTGGTAGAGCACTACGTTGACATCGTAGGGGTCACAAGTTCGAAACTTGTACCGCCCACCATCCGTCTCGACGCCGGAAGACGAATTCGACCAAACCGGTCCTGCGTCGCGCATCGCCTCGTCCGCCGATCTTGGCGCAAGGCATCTTCACGGCTACTTCGGCGGCGAGGAGCGTCTGCGTAATGTCGAAAACCGCTCCTCCGGGTCCCCATAATCTCAAGAGCCGGCTGGCAGGATGGGTCGCGCGCAGCCCCTTGCACTCGTCTACCGGGAGCAAGGGCAAGGAGAGCCAGACCGCAGCGGACAATGCCGGAGACCACGACGAGCTGGACTCCATTGCCGAGTCGCTCAGCTGGGCGGCGGAGGAACTGGCCAGGCTGCAGCGCGAGGTCGAGCTGCGAACCAGCGGAACTGGCGCAGTCATTGCAGGACCAGGCGGCGACAGCCGATGCGCTCAAGGCCATCAGCCGATCTACCTCGGATCTGGAAACCGTGCTCGCGATGCTGGTCGAAACCGGCGCCAAACTCACCAACTGCGCACACGCGGCAATATACTTGCGGGACGGCGAAATGCTGCGTAGCCGGGCCGTGCTCGGTGCCCGGTCGAAAAAAGATCTCGACCACCTGCTGGCGATCGATCGCGGGACGATTATTGGGCGCGCCATGCTGTCGAGCCGACCTGAAATCATTCCCGACACCCAAGCCGACGCGAAGTACGACCGCGATCGCCTGCCCAGGTGGGGCAAGGCTCGCGCCCTGATGGCAGTGCCGCTGTTGCGGCAGGGAAAGGTTGAAGGCGTCTTTTCCGTCGGACGCACGGAGCCCGGCGGGTTCACGGTTCGGCAGAGCGAACTCTTGCAGACCCTCGCAGATCAGGCGGTGATCGCCGTCGGGAACGCGCGGCTCATCGAGGAAACGGAGGCGCGCAACCGGGTCCTCACCGCGACCGGCGAAGTCATGCGCGTGATCTCGCGCTCTTCGTCGGATGCCCAGCCCGTGTTGGAGGCGATTGCGCGGAGCGCTCACCGACTGTGCAATGGTCAATACGCCTCCGTCCTTCGTTTCGACGGTTCCCATCTCCACGTTGTGGCTTGGGAGGGACTGGATGCGAAGGGCGCCGATCTTTTGCGGCGGGCGTTTCCGATCAAGCCAGGCCGCGAAAGCGCCGGAGCACGGGCCGTATTGAGCGGAGCGGTCGAGCAAATCGCCGATGTCAGCGCCGATCCCGACTACGTGTTCAGCGGTCTTGCCAAGATGTTGAATACGGGCAGCGTCGCGGCGATCCCCATGATGCGCGACAAAACCCCTATCGGCGCCATCGTTATCGACCGGGCCCAGACCGGCTATCTGCCCGAAGGCCAGGTGGAGCTCCTGAAGACCTTCGCAGACCAGGCGGTGATCGCTATCGAAAACGCGCGGCTCAGCGAGGAAACGCAGGCGCGCGGCCGGGAGCTCACCGCGACCAGCGAGGTTTTGCGCGTGATCTCACGCTCTCCGACCGACACCCAGCCCGTGTTCGACGCGATTGCGCAGAGCGCTCGCCGGCTTTGCAATTCTCACCTCGGCCTCCGTCGTTCGTTTTGACGGCTCCCATCTCCATTTCATGGCGTGCGAGAGCCTGGATCCAAAGGCCGCCGAAGTGCTCAAGCGAGCGTCATCGGTTACCAATTAAGCCGGGCCGGGACAGCGCCTCAGCACGAGCCGTACTGAGCGGAACGGTGGAGCAAATCCCCGACACCGGCAACGATCCCGACTTCGTGTTCGGCGATGTTGCGAAGATGATAAATGTCGGGCAGCGTCGTGGCAGTGCCCATGATGCACGACAAAACTCCCATTGGCGCCATCGCTATCAACCGGACCCAGACCGGCTATCTGCCCGAACGCCAGGTGGAGCTTTTGCAGACCTTCGCCGACCAGGCGGTGATCGCCATCGAAAACACCCGGCTGTTCGAGGAGGTACAGGCGCGCAACCGCGAGCTCACCGCGACCAGCGAAGTGCTGAACGTGATCTCGCGCTCGTCAACCGACACCCAGCCCGTGTTCGACGCGATAGCGCAGAGCGCTCGCCGGCTTTGCAACTCTCAGCTTGCCTCGGTCTTTCGATTTGACGGTTCCCATCTCCATTTCATGGCGTGCGAGAGCCTGGATCCGAAGGCCACCGATGTTTTCAAGGGAGCGCATCGCTTGCCGCTCAAGCCAGGTCGGGACAGCGCCTCGGCACGAGCCGTCCTGAGCGGAGCGGTGGAGCAAATCCCCGAGGTCGGAGCCGATCCCGACTACGTGTTCAGCGGCTTTGCGAAGATGGTGAATATAGGCAGCATCGTGGCGGTGCCCATGATGCACGACAAAACCCCCATCGGCGCCATCACTGTCGAACGTACCCAGACCGGCTATCTGCCGGAGCGCCAGGTGGCGCTCTTGCAGACCTTCGCCGAGCAGGCCGTCATCGCGATCGAGAATGTGAGGCTGTTCAAGGAAGTCGAGGCGCGCACGGATGATCTGAGCGAGGCGCTCCGGCAACAGACGGCGACTGCGGACGTGCTCAAGACCATCAGCCGCTCGACCTTCGACCTGCCGGTGATCCTCAAGACCCTGATCGCTTCCGCGGCAACGCTGTGCGGCGTGAAGTATGGCGGCATATACCTGCGGAAGGGCAACCAGCTTCGTGGGCACGGGGTGTTCGGAGGGACGCAAGAAGACGAAGCGGAAAATCTGAACAATCGCCTGGCGCTCGATCGGAGGACAGTCTCGGGCCGCGTCGCCTGTCTGGCCACGTCGAACAGATTCCCGACCTCCTGACCGATCCCGAATACGATGCGCCGTTCGGCGGCAGGTTCTCCAATATCCGGGCGCTGATGGGCGTTCCCCTGTTGCGCGAAGGCAGGGTCGAAGGCGCCTTCTGGCTGGGGCGGTCGGAACCCGGCTCCTTCTCGGAACGCCAGTGCGAGCTCGTCCAGACCTTCGCGGACCAGGCGGTGATCGCAATCGCCAACGTGCGGCTGTTCGACGAGGTGGGGGCGCGCAACCGTGAGCTCACCGAGGCGCTCGAGCAGCAGACGGCGACCAGCGCGATCCTGCGGGCCATCGCCGCCTCGCCCACCGACATCCAGCCCGTGCTGGACGCCGTCGCCGAGAGCGCGGCGAAACTATGCGGGGCTTATAATTCAGTCATACTCCTGAGGGAGGGCGACACACTTTCTGCAAAAGCCCATCACGGACCCATGCCGTTCGGCCCGGTCAAGACGCCCGCTCGACACGCAACTTGGTGAGCGGCCGTGCCGTCATCGACCGTATTCCCGTACATGTCCACGACATGTTGGAAGCCGCGGATGAATTTCCGGCAAGCCATGACTTGGCAATTCGTGAGGGACAGCGGGCGGTCCTGGCAGTTCCCCTGCTGTGCAAGGAAGAGGCCATCGGAGCGATTGCGATCCGTCGCCTGGAAGCGGAGCCGTTCAGCCAGAAGCAGATCGATCTGCTCTCGACCTTCGCCGACCAGGCGGTGATCGCCATCGAGAACGTGCGGCTGTTCGAACAGCTCCAGGCGCGTACCCGCGAGCTGCAGGAGGCACTCGACCATCAGACGGCGACCGGCGAGGTCCTGAACGTCATCAGCCGCTCGCCCAGCGAGCTGCAGCCGGTGCTCGACGTCATTATCGAGACGGCGGTAAGGCTCTGTGAGGCCGATGCCGGCACGATCGATGCGCGAAGCAGGAGGGGCAGTTCATCCGATATGGCGGATACGGGTCTCCCCGCGAATTCAACGAGCTGATGAGGCGCTCTCCCGTCGAGATGATGCGGGGCAGCATTACCGGGAAGCACTCTCCTCGAAGGCAAGGTCGTTCATGTCCCCGATGCCCAAGCCGACCCGAATACACTTGGACCGAGGCGATCGGTCAGCTCGGCGGCATGCGCACCTCCTCGGTGTTCCATTGCTGCGCGAGGGGGTGGCGATCGGCGCCATCGCGCTCATCCGCCGGACCGTACGGCCGTTCACCGACAAGCAGATCAATCTCCTCACCACCTTCGCCGACCAGGCGGTGATCGCCATCGAGAACGCGCGGCTGTTCGAGGAAGTGCAGGCGCGCAACCGCGAACTCACCGAGGCGCTCGAACAGCAGACCGCAACCGCGAGCATCCTGCGCGTAATCTGCCGCTTCGCCGACCGACCTGCATCCGGTGCTTGGCGCCGTCGCGGAGAGTGCGGCGAAGCTGTGCGAGGCTTACGACGCGGCCATTCTTCTGGCGGATGGCGATCAGCTAGCGCTGCGCGCCCATCATGGTCCGATACCGATCGACTTCACCAAGTGGCCTGTCGGACGAGACTGGGTGACCGGGCGGGCTTTCGTCAACCGCGAGCCGGTCCACGTGCACGACCTGCTGGACGCAGCGGACGAATTTCCCGCCGGTCACGCCATGGCGTCGCGTCTCGGCCACCGGACCATTCTTGCCGTGCCTCTGGTGCGCGAGGACGAGGCAATCGGCGCGCTCGTCATCCGCCGTCAGGAGCGGCGACCGTTCAGCAACAAACAGATCGATCTCCTCGCCACCTTCGCCGACCAGGCGGTGATCGCCATCGAGAACGCGCGGCTGTTCGAGGAAGTGCAGGCGCGCAACCGCGATCTCACCGAGTCGCTCGAGCAGCAGGCAGCGACCGCGGAAATTCTTCGCGCAATCAGTGCCGCGCCGACGGATGTGCAGCCGGTGTTTGAGGCGATCGTCCGAAACGCGGTCTCTCTGTGCGGAAGTCTGTTTGCAAACGTGTTCCAATTCGACGGCGAGCTGCTGCATTGGGTGGCCAGCCACAATGTGGGCCCAAGTTACGTAGAGCTGCTCAAGACAAAGTACCCGATGCGGCCTGACTCCTCTCAGATATCGGGAAGAGTGATGCTCACCAAGTCCGTGGTGCGGCTGGAGGACGCGCTTGCCGACGCGGACTACGACCAGAGATTTCCCGCAAGCTCATGGGCTGGCGGCGAATGTTGGGGATGCCGCTACTTCGCGAGGGCAATCCGCTCGGCGTCATCGTCGTCGGCTGGGCCGAGCCTGGGCCTGTCTCGAAGGCCGACGAAGAGCTGCTGAAAACCTTCGCCGACCAGGCGGTGATCGCCATCGAGAACGCGCGGCTGTTCGAGGAAGTGCAGGCGCGCAACCGCGAGCTCACCGAGGCCCTCGAGCAGCAAACCGCAACCAGCACCATCCTGCGGGTCATCGCCGCTTCGCCTACCGACATTCAGCCGGTTCTGGGCACCGTGGCGGAGAGCGCGGCGAAGTTGTGCGAGGCCTATGATGCGGCCATTCTTCTCCACGATGGCGGTCAGCTCGCGCTGCGCGCCCATCATGGCCCGATACCGATCGACTTCGTTGCGTTGCCCGACGGACGCGGCACGGTGACCGGGCGGGCCTTCGTTGACCGCACACCGATCCATGTGCACGACCTGCCGGCGGCAGCGGACGAATTTCCCGCCGGCCACGCCATGGCGGCGCGTCTCGGCTTCCGGACCATTCTTTCCGTGCCCTTGCTGCGCGAGGAAGAGGCCATCGGCGCTATTATGATCCGGCGTCAGGAGCTGAGACCGTTCAGCGATAAGCAGATCGATCTCCTCACCACCTTCGCCGACCAGGCGGTGATCGCCATCGAGAACGTGCGCCTCTTCGACGAAGTCAAGGCGCGCACCGGTGAACTAGCGGAAGCACTGCAGCAGCAGACGGCGACCGCCGACGTGCTCAAGGCGATCAGCCGCTCGACCTTCGATTTGCCGGTAGTGCTCAGGACCCTGGTTGCATCGGCCGTCAAGCTGTGCGGCGCGGCGTACGGCGGCATAGTCCTGCGTCGGGGGGATCTGCTGCATGTCGGCGCGGTATACGGCGGAACGGCAGAGGACGAAGCGGAAATGATAAATCGTCCGCTAGCCATCGATCGGCGGACGGTATCAGGGCGCGTCGCAATGTCCGGCCATGTCGAGCATATTCCGGACATCCTCACCGATTCCGAGTTCGATTTCGATTATGGGTCATTCAAAGGCAGGATTTCCGACACCCGCGCCCTGATGGGCGTTCCCCTGCTGCACGAAGGCCGGGTTGAGGGCGCGTTCTTTCTGGGGCGTCCCGAGCCGGGCGCCTTTTCCGACCGCCAGAACGAGATCGTTCAGACCTTCGCCGATCAGGCGGTGATCGCGATAAAGAATGTTCGGCTGTTCGACGAGGTACAGGCGCGCACCCGCGAGCTCAGCGAAGCATTGCAGCATCAGACAGCGACTGCCGAAGTGCTCCAGGTGATCAGCCGCGACACCTTCAATCTGCAGACGGTTCTCGACACGCTGGTCGAGTCGGTGGCGCGCCTTTGCGAAGCCGATCACGCCTGGCTGTTCCGGCGCGAAGCCGAGGAGTACCGCTGGGCGGCGAGCTACGGATTCTCGCACGAGCAGCACGAGCAGATGAAAAAGCTCCTGATGAATCAACGGATCGTGGCAAGCCGCGCCTCGGTGATCGGCAGGGTGGCTCTCGAAGGCAAAGTCATACACGTGGCGGACGTACTTTCCGATCCTGAATACGAGTGGCACGAGTTGCAGTCGGTCGCCCAGTATCACACAGCGATGGGCGTGCCGCTGCTGCGGGAGGGCGTGCCGATCGGCGTCATGACGGTGACCCGCCTTGCCGAACACCCGTTCACCGACCGTCAGATCAACCTGATGAAAACCTTTGCCGATCAGGCAGTGATCGCCATCGAAAACGCCCGACTGTTCGATGAAGTACAGGCCCGCAACCGCGATCTTACGGAGGCGCTCGAGCAGCAGACGGCCACCAGCGAGATTTTGCGCGTGATCTCCAGCTCGCCTACGGATATCCAGCCGGTATTCGACGTTCTGGCCGAAAATGCGACCCGGTTGTGCAGCGCGGAATTCAGTGTCGTGTACAGGTATGATGGCAAGCTTGTGCACCTCATGGCCCACAATGGGCTGTCATCCGACGTCATTGCGGCGGCAGGCAAGGCCTTTCCAATGCCCGCGGATCGCAGGACCGCCGGAACCAGGGCGATCCTGAGCGGCGCCGTGGAGGAGATCCCCGACACAAGTGAAGATCCGGACTACTCGGAAGGCGTATTCGCGCCACACGCGAAGGAGAGCGTGCTGGCCGTGCCCATGCTGCGGGAAGGCGTGCCGATCGGCGCCATCGCCGTCGTACGGCCCCAGACGGGGAAATTTTTTCCAAGGAGACAGATCGAGCTGCTCAAAACCTTCGCCGATCAGGCGGTGATCGCCATCGAGAACGTCCGGCTGTTCGACGAGGTGCAGGCGCGCACCCGGGAGGTTTCCGAGGCGCTCGAGTTTCAGACCGCGACCGGCGAGGTCCTCAAGGTGATCAGCCGCTCCACCTCGCAGCTGCAGCCTGTGCTCGACGCGATCGTCGAAATCGCCGTGCGGCTCTGCGAGGCCGACTATGCGCTGGTCTTCATGCTGCGAGACGGCCGGCACCACCTCACCGCGGCGAACAATGCCACCGATGAATTGGTCAGGCACGCCGCCGAACACCCACTACCCCCGGGACGCGGCTCGCTCGCCGGCCGTACCGCGCAGGAAGGCCGCACCGTCCATATTCCGGACGTTCTGGCCGACCCTGAATACACCCTGACCGAACGCCAGAAAATCGGCGGGTACCGTTCCATGCTCGGGGTGCCGCTGCTGCGCGACGGCGAAGTGATCGGCACCATCAACCTCGTACGCAACGTCGTCAGGCCGTTTACCGACAAGCAAATCGAGCTCGTTACCACTTTCGCCGATCAGGCGGTGATCGCCATCGAGAACGTGCGGCTGTTCGACGAGGTGCAGGCGCGCACCGCCGAGCTCGCCCGTTCGGTCGGCGAACTGAAGGCCCTGGGCGAGGTCAGCCAGGCGGTCAATTCGACCCTCGATCTCAAGACCGTTCTCGAAACCATCGTGGCCAAGGCCGTGCAGCTTTCCGAAACCGATGCCGGGGCCATCTATGTCTACAGCAAGTCGGCCGACAAATTCCGGCTCAGGGCCACCTATGGAATGAGCGCCGAGCTGATCGAGGCGATCTCCGATCAGGCGATCGGATTGAACGACCCGGGGATCGGCGATGCCGCCAGGCTGCGGGAGCCGGTGCAAGTACCGGATCTCGGCGAGAACCTGCCCACGGCAGTGCACAAGATCGTTCTCGATGCGGGTTTCCGCAGCGTGCTGATCGTGCCGCTGTTCAGGCCGGACAAGGTTGTAGGCGCACTCGTCGTGAGGCGCAGGACGCCGGGCCGGTTTTCCGACGCGACGATGCGCCTTCTCGAGACCTTCGCGGCGCAGTCGGTGCTGGCGATCCAGAACGCCCGGCTGTTCAGCGAGATCGAGGAGAAGGGCCGCCAGCTCGAGACCGCCAGCCGCCACAAGTCGCAGTTCCTGGCCAACATGAGCCACGAGCTTCGCACCCCGCTGAATTCGGTCCTTGGCTTCACCGAGATGCTGGCCGACGGCCTCTATGGCGAGCTGCCGGAGAAGGCCAGGACGACGCTCGGCCGGGTGCAGGCCAACGGCCGGCATCTTCTCGGCCTGATCAATGACGTGCTCGATCTGTCCAAGATCGAGGCCGGCCAGCTCACCCTGACGATCGACGACTATGCGATCGGCCAGATCGTCAAGACGGTCGCGGCCACTACTGAACCGCTGGCACGCGCGAAGGGTCTGACGCTTTCCGCAACCGTAGCCGAGGGCCTGCCCATGGGACGGGGCGATGAGCGCCGCCTCAGCCAGGTCCTGCTCAATCTGGTCGGCAATGCCGTGAAGTTCACCGAGCAGGGCTCGATCGAGATCGCTGCAGACGCGCGGGACGGATATTTTGAGGTTCTGGTGCGCGACACCGGGCCCGGTGTCGCGCCCGAGCACCAGCAGCGGATCTTCGAGGAGTTCCAGCAAATCGACGAGAGCAGCACGCGCGAGAAGGGCGGCACGGGGCTGGGTCTGGCGATCTCGAAACGCATCGTCGAAATGCATGGAGGAACCATCGGTCTCAACTCGGAGCCGGGGTCGGGTTCGACGTTCCGCATCGCAATTCCGGTCAGGGCCGGAGAAGGCAAGAGTGCGGCATGAGCAAACGCATCCTGATGGTCGAGGACACCGAGGACAATCGCCAGATCCTTCGCGATCTCTTCGCCGGCACGGACTATGAACTCCTCGAGGCGGTTGACGGCGCCGCCGGGGTCGCCATGGCCCGGACGCACAAACCGGACCTCATCCTCATGGACATCCAGCTGCCGGTGCTTGACGGATACGAGGCGACCCGGCGCATCAAGGCTGATCCCGGGTTGGGACATATTCCCATCATCGCGGTCACGTCCTACGCGCTCTCCGGCGATGAGGCCAAGGCGCGCGCCGCCGGCTGCGACGCCTATGTCGCCAAGCCGTTCAGTCCGCGCCTGCTGCTGGCCAAAGTCCGGGAACTGCTGTCGGTAGAGGCGGCCAATTGCGCGATCCACCCCGCATTCTGGCAGTCGACGATACGCCCGAGAACCTGGAGATCCTGCGCGTACGGCTGGAGGCAATGGCTACGAGGTGGTGACGGCGGCGGATGGCGAGGAGGGGCTTGCGGCGGCGCGCAGTCTCGCTCCGGATCTGATTTTGCTCGATATCATGATGCCCAAGCTGGACGGCATCAGCGTCGTGCGCGAACTGAAGGCCGATCCGCGTCCTGCGGGCAATCCCGATCATCCTGGTCACTGCCAAGTCCGACGCGCGCGACGTGGTGGAGGGTCTCGACGCCGGCGGCGACGATTACCTGACCAAGCCGTTCGAGCATTCGGCGCTGCTCGCCCGCGTGCGCTCGATGCTGCGCCAGAAGGCGCTGCACGACAAAGTCCAGGAGCAGGCCGAAAGCCTCGCGTCGTGGAACCGGTCTCTGGAAGAGAAAGTCGCCGCCCAGGTGTCGGAGATCGAACGAATTAACCGGCTGCGGCGCTTTCTGCCGGAGCAGGTCGCCAGTCTGGTCATTGCCTCGAGCGAAGAAGACGATCCGCTCAAGAGTCACCGGCGCGAGGTGACGGTGGTGTTCTGTGATCTGCGCGGCTTTACCGCCTTTGCCGAGATCGCCGAGCCGGAGGAGGTAATGGCGGTGCTCGGCGAGTATCATGCCTGCCTCGGCGCGCTCATCGATCGGCATGAGGGAACTCTGGAGCGGTTCATCGGAGACGGGCTGCTGGTCGTGTTCAACGATCCGCTTTCCTGTGCCGATCATACGGAGCGGGCGGCGCGCATGGCGATCGCCATGCGCGATGCGGTGGGCGAGCTTTCGGCACGCTGGCGCCGCGAGGGCCACCTGTTGGGGTTCGGCGTCGGCATTGCCCGCGGCCATGCGACGATCGGCAAGATCGGTTTCGACCGGCGCTCGGACTACGCCGTCATCGGCAGCGTCCCGAACCTCGCCGCGCGGCTGTGCGACGAGGCCAAGGCCGGCCAGATTTTGGCAAGCCAGCGTGCGTTCCTCACCATCGAGCCGCTGATCGAGGCGCGCCCGCTCGGCGAATTGCCGCTCAAGGGCTTTCACCGGCCGATGGCTGTCTTCGAAATCGCCCGCTGGCTTGGCTGAGCGGAACCAGGAAGTCGCCCGCATGACCCGCAAGATCAACATGGCCATCGTCGGGCTCGGATTCGGCGCGGAATTCATCCCCATCTATCAGCGGCATCCCTGCGCCCGGATGTACGCCATCTGCCAGCGAAACGCCGCAAGAGCTCAATGCCGTTGGCGACGCTTTCGGCATCGAGAAGCGCTACAGCAGACTACGACGATCTGCTCAAGGACCCGGAGGTCGACGCCGTTCACATCAACTCGCCGATTCCGGACCATGGCCCGCAGTCGATCAAGGCCCTGAAGGCCGGCAAACACGTTGCCTGCACCGTGCCGATGGCCACGAGCATCGCGGATTGCCGAAAGATCGTCGATCTCGTGAAGAAGACCGGCCTCACATACATGATGATGGAGACGGTGGTGTACGCCCGCGAGTATCTGTTCATGAAGGAGCTGCTGCGACGGGGGCAAGCTCGGCAAATTGCAGTTCGTCCAGGCGAGCCATCAGCAGGACATGGACGGCTGGCCCGAATTATTGGCCCGGCCTGCCGCCGATGTGGTACGCGACGCATTGCGTCGGCCCGGTCGCCGGCCTGATCGGCAAGCCAGCCGAATACGTCAGTTGTTTCGGCAGCGGCACGATTCGCAAGGAACTGATCGGCAAGTACGACAGCTCCTTCGCCGTCGAAACTGCGCACATCAAATTCAAGGACACCGATGTCAGCGCCCGGATCATCCGCTGCCTGTTCGATACGGCGCGGCAGTACCGCGAGAGCATCGATGTCTACGGCAGCAAGGCTTCCGTCGAATGGCCGCTCGTCGAGCATGAACCGCTGGTCATGCACACCGCGAAACTGCCTGAACCGAAGATTCCGAAATCAGTCAAGGCGCCCGACTACGCCAAGCGGCTGCCCAAGGAGATTCGCCAGTTCACGACCAAGGGGGTTTACGACCTCGGCAAGAAAACGCATCTGAGCTTCACGCAGGGCGCAGGCCACGGCGGGTCGCATCCGCATCTCGCCCATGAATTCGTGATGGCGCTCGTCGAACGTCGCGACCCTTTCCCGAACGCGAAGCAATCCGCCAACTGGACCTGCGTCGGACTTTGCGCCCATCGATCCGCCCTCAAAGGCGGCGCGATCGTCAAGCTCCCTGCATTTGCGGTCTACGCGCTAAAACCCATACGGACGCCATCCTTGAACGAAATTGTCGCCTCATCTGATCGACATTGAGGAGCTAACAATGCCGGTCACTGTTACCAGCTTGCCCGACACAATTGACACACAAAATCAACCAGCAGCGACACGCAGGAGAAACGCTGTCCCGTTAGTGTCGCAATGTGATCCGCCATAGATCGGTTATTTGGCAATCGGCAGGAGTGTCCAGAATGAGAGCAACAATCCAGGCCCATAACCAAAAGCCCGCGGCAGTGTGGAGTTCCGGCGGCGAACTCTATGACGAAGTCAGCCAGGGCATCAGCGATTCAATCGAGCATTGTGTGCGCCGCCTCATGCCGAGGCCCGGTGAAAAGATCCTCGACCTGGCGACCGGTACAGGCTGGACCTCGCGGTCGCTTGCCCGTCGCGGCGCCAAGGTAACAGGCGTTGATATTGCCGCCGACCTCATCGCTGCCGCCGCGAAGCGTGCTGCATCCGAGGGTCTCGCCATCGAGTACAAGGTAGGCGATGCAGAGGGTCTTCCCTTCGCAGACAGCGCTTTCGATGCGGTGATTTCCACGTGCGGCATCATGTTTGCGAGCCGCCCGGAAGCCGCCGCGGCCGAACTGGCCCGTGTCTGCCGCAAGGGCGGACGGATCGTCCTGACCACCTGGCTCTCGGACAGCAATCTGGCCAAAATGTTCCAAGTGATGAGACCATACATGCCGCCACCACCGGTTCCAGCACCGCCTTCGCCTTTCGAATGGGGCAAGACCGAGCGCATTCGCGAATTGCTCGGCGGCGCCTTCGACCTGAAGTTCGAGAAGGGTGTGTCCAACTACCGCGAGCCGAGTGGCGAGGCCGCATGGATCACGTTCTCGAGTGGTTATGGCCCGACGAAGGCCTTGGCCACATCGCTAGGCGAGGCGCGTAAGGCTGAA
Organism: uncultured Alphaproteobacteria bacterium; assembly: GCA_963780765.1. Lineage (GTDB taxonomy): Bacteria > Pseudomonadota > Alphaproteobacteria > Rhizobiales > Aestuariivirgaceae > CAWHQZ01. The sequence goes on from CAWADI010000021.1 coordinate 178,964, forward strand.
CTGCGGCGTGATTTCATCGCCTTCCATGACGGCTTTCCGACAGAACTCGGCATCTGCGTGCCGCGCGAATACTGGGTGACCAGCGGCATTCGCAAGTAGCGTCACCGTCGCGGGAAGGACCGGCGAAAAACAACTGACCCGCTTCCTATCAGCGTGATCCTATGTCAGATGCAGGCGGCTGTGATGCGGGACCCAGAGGAGATCGTCGCAGCCGCAAGCGCCTGGCCCAGCTTGGTCTCCATTGGAATGCGAACTGACGGGCGACGAGTCTGACCTTTTGCCGACATCTCAACGCTTCATAGGGCCTCTAAATTGGCGAATGAGCAGTGCTATGTGGCTGCCAGGATGTCTCCGGTGCCAGGATATGCCAGATTTCTCACCGCCTTGGATCGAGTCCGGATGGGTCACGGTTCATGATTGCCTCTATTAGAAACCGATAGGGGTTGTTATCCCAGATTGGCAATGTTGAGCGCGGCGGCCTGCAGTCGCTCTCGCCAATGTCATAAAGGATCCGGTCCTTAAGCTCCGACACAATCTCGGCACGCTTTCTGCGGGATTTGCGAAGCTTGCGGGCATCGTTCCAACTTCTCCATGCTAAATACCAGCTCGCAAAAGGGTTATGAGCTCGTCGGTTGGAAAAAGGCATGGTTTGCCAGACGCTTGTGCATGACAGTCTCCATTGCAGGATTTCGAAATTGATGAAGCATGGGGCGTGATTTTCGCTGGACGTAGCACCATCTTGGAGACTCGCTGGTCGCCAAGCACTGTTCGAGACTTCCCGACCTTGGTTGGTCGTAACAATCATTTATTCGATCGCAAACACGCCTCGCATGCGCATCAACTCGCGATAGAGTTGCTCGTTCTTTCGAAACGGCGCGCGGCCGTGCACCCAGAAGCGGTTGTTGAGCATGATCAGGTCGCCGACCGGTAGTCGGGGCGCCCTGACCGCCGGCGAGTTCTCCAGTGACTGCGACAGGTCGAACAGGTAGCGGGCCTGCTCGAGGGTCTCCGGCTGCACGAACTGGTCAATATAGGAGACACAGATATTGCTTCCGTAGCGCCAAAAGATCTGTCGCTGAAACGGCCGGTCCACGTTCTTCGATGCAGCAGCCTTGAAGGTGAAACGATGGGTGGCAAGGGCATGGCGGGAGAAATGGGCGAGGTCTTCCCAGTCGTCGAGATGGAGAAGGCGAGATTCGCCGCCCTCGGCGTGGCTCTCCGCAATCTTCATCATCAGTAGCCAATCGGTCGCTTCGTCAACATATGTACCGTCCGTGTGCAGTGTCACAGTCCGATAGGCTTGGCGGAGGTACAGAGTCGCTGTCGTCTGTGTGCTTGACGACGAAACGGGCGAAGTACGATCCGGACATGGCATCGAAGTTGGCAGGCCCGACGAGATAGCTAACGGCTGTGGCTAGTTTGACGTAGTCCTCGTCGCTGGTCGTGGTCTCCCCGACGCCGAGCGTAAACCCGCCGTGATTGCGATCGACCAGGACGCCGCAGATCTCCTGGCGAAATCCGTCGCCGATCCGCTGCTGCAGCCGGCCGGCAAGGATGAAGCGCATGAACGGAACGTATTGAAGGTTTTGAACGTCGATATCCCGCGCATCGGCAAAGAACGCAGCCAAAAGCCTGGGACTGATATCGATATGCTTAAGTCGAGGGTGGACCGGATGCTGACGGACGTCGTAGCCGTGCGACGAACCGGGCGCAGACTTTGGGGCAGCGCCGTTCGTGCCGCGGTCACCGGGGACTCTTCCTGGAGTTGCAACATGGGATGCTCCTCTCGCCAGACGTTTGAATTCATACGCTGCGCAGTGTGAAAGACCTGCTTCCAGATCGTGAAAAAGGCGTCTAATCTTCCGTCGGAGCCCGAACGCCGCGCGAATAGTTCGCCAAAGCCCCAACATCCGGCGCGGTGGCCGTGCGGGTCCGATAAAAATGGCGGGTCGGGTGACGCCTGTGGTTCCCCTTCAGATCACGCTGCTCAACGGCTTCCATGTCGCGATAGCATCAGGAAAAACCATAGAGATCGCGGCCAAGAAGACGCGCGCGTTGCTCGCTTATCTGGCACTGCCGGCCGGCCGTCAGCACACGCGCGACGAACTTGCTGATCTCCTGTGGAGCGACCGCGGAGACAAGCAGGCGCGCGCCAGTTTGCGACATGCCCTCGGGGAACTCCGACGGGACTTCGATGCCGTGGCGATCTCGCCGCTCGTATTCGACCACGACAAGGTGGCGGTCGACGCAGCGATGGTCGAGGTCGACGTGGCTACGTTTGAAAGTTGTGCCGCAAGCGAGGGCCTGGATGATCTGCGGCGCGCTGCGGCTGTCTACGCAGGCGATCTCTTTCACGGATTCGATGTTTCCGATCCGTCCTATGCGGACTGGCTGCGCGGCGAGCGGGAGCGCTTGCGGGGCCTGGCAATCCATGTGTTAAAGCGCCTTCTGGAGCGCGAAGCGGGACAGGCAGCGATCTCAGTCGGACAACGTCTGCTGGAACTCGATCCGTTGGGTGAGGAGACCCATCGAACGCTCATGCGGCGCTACGCGGAGGCCGGCGAGATCGGCGCCGCCCTCAAGCAATATGAGAAATGCCGCGATGTTCTGCGGCGCGAGCTGATCGTCAAGCCGTCGCCGGAGACGGAAGCACTACACCGGATGATCCGTGATCATCCAGATACTCTCGCCTCGTCACGACCAAATCAACCGCCTGCCGCGCCGCGTCAAGAAGTCCCAGTCGGAGAGACGACGCCACACTCGAAACCATCGATTGCGATTCTGCCCTTCACCAACTTGAGCGGCGACCCGGAGCAGCAATACTTCAGCGACGGCATCACCAATGACTTGATCACCGACCTGTCGCGGTTCAGCGGCTTGTTCGTCATCGCCAGCAACTCGACCTTTACCTACAGAGGTGAGGGCGTCGAGATTCGTAAAGTGAGCCGCGAGCTTGGCGTCCGGTATGTCGTCCAGGGCAGCGTCCAGCGTGGCGGCGGGCGCGTGCAAATCAATGCCCAGCTGATCGACACGGCCACGAGCGCGCATCTCTGGGCGAAGCGGTATGACCGGGATGCCGCAAGCCTGTTCGCGATCCAGGACGAACTCGTCGAGGCCATTGTCACCGAACTGGCCGTGAAGCTCGATCTGGTCGAACGCGACCGCGCCAAGCGGAAGATGCCGGAGAGCCTTTCGGCCTATGACCTGTGGCTGCGGTCACGGGACCACCTGCGGGCAAGAAAGAAGGAAGACAACGCAACGGCACGCGCCCTGCTCGAAAAGGCGGTCGAGCTTGATCCGAACGGCGCGCGATACTTCGCCGACCTGGCGATGGCACACCTGCACGAATCTCGCTGGGGATGGAGCGACTCGCAGGACTGGTCTCTGCGGATCGCCGAAGACCTGGCCCACAAGGGCGTTGCACTCGATGACGCCGACTATTGAACTCATTGGGTGCTGGCCGACGTCCTGCGCGCGAAGTCGGACTTCAGCGGTGCGCAAGCCGCGTATGAGCGCGCCTACGCCCTCAACCCGAGCGATGCCGACCTGCTCGCCGATTTCGGCCGCTTGCACATCTATTTGGGCCAGGCCGACGAATCGAATTCGCCGCATCGAGAATGCGATGCGGCTCAATCCGTTTTATCCGGACTGGTATCTCATACCGCTCGCCTTTGCCTATTTCTTCACTGGCAGCTACCAAAGGGTTATCGATCTCGTACACAAGGCCCGACAACCGAACCCAGGTCTGCTCCGCTTGCAGGTCGTCGCGCACATCATGCTCGACCAGCGGGACCAAGCCGAAGCAGCGCGAGCGGAGCTGATGAGGCTGGAGCCGTGGTTCACGATCGCGACTTTGCGCAAGGGGCTTCCCTTCAAAGATCCGGCGTTGGGAGAGCCCTATTTTGCGGCCCTGCGTAAGGCGGGATTGCCAGAATGATGGCCGATTGCCCTGACGATAAGACGTCGGCATCTGTCGGCTTGTGTGCAGGTTTCTCGGACGCTTGGATGACGGCCTATGCACGCGCGCCGACGGGAGGCGTCCGAGAAGCGCCAAGGCACGAAATCGCGGGAAGTGGGGCACCGACGGTGCAGCGGGCTCTATGGGGATTTAGCGGCGGCGGGCATCGTGGGGGTGGTGGATCGGGCAGGCCGAAGTAGGCGGGGCCTCGATCTGGGAAGCCGACCGGGGGTTGCTGGACGCGTAGGAACGGAGTCGAGGCGGTGCTTGGCGCTTGCTGTGAGCCAGGGATGAGGTGCGACAGGGCAAGCGGGATCGCCGCCGGCCGATGAGCGGCGTCCGAGACGAGTGGCTTTTGCGGCGAGTAATCCAAGCAGCGGTCATGACGTGTCGATCCCGATCGGCGTCGGAGCAGGCGTCGGCCGATATCGTGGCTCGCAGCCGCGCGCTGAGGCGGTGTTGCGCATGAGCCTCGGCCAGCAAGGCCAGGAGCCGCCCCCGGAACAGGTGCGAGAGCACCTTGAGTGGCGGCTTCGCGGTCCGGGAGATACGCGGTGGGGATAACGTGCACCGTTCCTCCCTTGCGCTTGATCCAGTCTTGAACCGCTGGCGGATATCCGTTCATTATTCAGGTCGTGCCGTAATCGGATTCGGGAAGGCCCAGTCAATGTCGCACCCGCTTTCTATTGCTCTCGCCCTGTTCATCACTTTCGCCGCGGTCGGCGATGCGTCGGCGGCGCGTCGGGTCAACTTTTCGCCGGCCAAATTCTTTTGCGGTCTCGTCAAGAGTTGCGAAACTCAGCGAGATAGGACGCATACGAAGCGAGATAGGACACATACGAAGCGAGATAGGACACATACGAAGAAGGTTGCACGCAAGCCTAAGACAACCCGCGCCCCGGCGGTGGCCAAGGCAGAGCCCGCGCCGGAGGAGACCCTACCCGCCGCCGTTGCGGCGACAACGGAGCTCGCGCCGCAACTTCAACCGCCGCCTGAGGCGGAGCGGGCCACAGCGCTTCCCACTCCCATTCCGGTGCAGCGCCCGATCCGACAGCTGCCTGAGGCTGAGCAGACCACAGCGCTTCTCATTCCCATCCCGTTGCCGCGCCCGGTCCGACCGCCACCCGCCGAAGCGAACGCTGCCGCGCCGGCCGCCGTTGCTGCCGTCCTCCCACCACCCACCGCCGCGGTCGTGCCGAACAGCGCCATACCCGATCGCCAGAAAATCTTCGAGAGGCGAGAGTCGTATCGCGAGCTGGCGAAAGCCGAGGCGCTGCGCCAGGGCGTTCCTTTCCCTCTCGTCGATGCCGTCATGAAAGTGGAGAGCGGCTACGATCCGAGCGCGCTTGGGGCGGCAGGCGAGATCGGCCTCATGCAGCTGATACCGGAGACCGCTGGACTCCTGGGCTTCCAAGGCACAGCCGTGGAGCTCGCAGAGCCCGCCGTCAACATCACCCTCGGCACCACGTATCTCGCCCGTGCCTGGAGCCTGGCGAAGCAGGATATCTGCACCGCCGTCATGAAATATCGGGCCGGGCTTGGGGAGAGCAGGTTTTCCCAGCTCTCAGTTACCTACTGTGAGCGCGTCCGGGCGCACCTTCTGGTCAGTGGTTTCCCGGTGACGGGGAGTTTGCCGAAGGTGGATCTCGTGCCTGAACCGTCCGTTGCGGCAACGGGCGCAGATCGATCCGGCCAGCCGAAGCTGATGGTCCCCGAGTTTTCCGAGCTTGCGGAATTTGGCAACTGGATTTCCTACAAGAACGGACACGTCTGGCTGCCTCACAACACTACGGCGGATTGGCGTCCCTACACTGTCGGGCGCTGGGCATTTACCAAGCGCTACGGCTGGGTATGGGTTTCCGACGAGCCATTCGGCTGGGCAACCTATCACTATGGCCGTTGGGGGTACGAAAGGGATATCGGGTGGCACTGGGTGCAGGGCAGTCAGTGGGCGCCTGCCTGGGTGTATTGGCGCCGCTCCTCCAAGCATGTTGCGTGGGCTCCCATGCCTCCTTCGGGCAGCGCAGCTCAGGTCAGCGGGAACATTCCCTGCTGTCCCGTCCCCGATGATCGCTGGACTGCCGTTCCGATTGGGAACTTTCTCGATAGGGATGTGTCTAACGTCGTCGTCCGTGATGCGATCAAGGGAGCGCAGCCGATAGGCTCAGTTTGGGTCAACGATGGTACTGTCGTGAACAAGGCTTTCGATGTGGCCTCCCTTGAGCAACAAACCCGCAGCAAAGTGCCTATTTACGATGTCAGGCTGACTGACAATGCCGCCGAAATGACAAGCGGCCTCCTCAGCCAGCTCGTCATATTCAGACCTGAGAGATTGACTGCGGGTGCTGCAAACGCGCCGCGCAAGGTGGAGAAGGCGGAAGAACCAGACTAAGACTAGGGCCTGTCTTCAGTTAGGGGATTCCCAAATCAAGCATTGAGTGATTCATGGGCGGTCGGCCTCAAGGAGGGGCCGACCGATGCGGCGCTATGCAATTCGCGATGACCAGTGGGAGCGGATCAAGGACTTTCTGCCGGGCCGCGAAGGCCACGTTGGCGGAACGGCAGAGGACAACCGGCTGTTTGTTGACGCGGTTGTCTACAGATTTAGCAGGGTGCTGAAAAAGTCTGTTTTCGAGACGGTTTGGATGTGATTCCGTGCCGGCATGATTCTCTGCGATTGATTCGCGAGTGTCGAGGGGTAGGCGATGCGCGGAATTGACGAGCGGCCGGCACAATTGTTCAGCTATGTGGATCTTGAGCGGCGGGTTTCTGCGGACCATCCGCTGCGCCCGATCCGGGCGCTGGTTGACGAGGTGCTGGACAGTCTGTCGCGGACATTTGCGCGACTGTACGCGCGAGATGGAAGGCCGGGCATCCCGCCCGAACGGCTGCTGCGCGCGTTGCTGCTGCAAGCGTTCTATAGTGTGCGCTCCGAGCGGCAGCTGATGGAGCAGCTCAACTACAATCTGCTGTTCCGCTGGTTCGTGGGTCTGTCGATGGATGATGCGGTGTGGGACGCGACCGTGTTCTGCAAGAACCGCGACCGGCTTCTTGACGGCGAAGTTGCCGCCAAGTTCATGACCGGGGTCCTCAATCTGCCCCAGGTGCGCGGGCTGCTGTCGAGCGAGCACTTCTCGGTGGATGGCACACTGATCGAGGCGTGGGCCGGCATGAAGAGCTTTGTGCCGAAGGATGGCCGCAAGCCGCCCGCGCAAGGGGGTGGGCGCAATGGCGAGCGCGACTTCCATGGCGAGAAGAGATCCAATGAAACCCACGCTTCCACGACCGACCCCGACGCGCGGCTGTTCCGCAAGGGTCAAGGCAAGGAGGCCAAGCTGTGCCATATGGGCCACATCATGACCGAGAACCGCCATGGTCTCATCGTCGATGCCAAGCTGACGGAGGCCACCGGCACTGCCGAGCGCGAAGCTGCCCTCGACATGATCGCCGGCAATGCCGGTCCGGGAAGCACCGTTGGCGCCGACAAGAACTACGACACCGCCGCCTTCGTCGCGGGCTGCCGTGAACAGGGTTGTGTGCCGCATGTCGCCCAGAACAACAAGCGGCGCCGCTCGGCGATCGATGCGCGGACCACGCGCCATCCCGGCTACCGAACGAGCCAGATCAGCCGCAAGCGGATCGAGGAACCCTTTGGCTGGATGAAGACGGTGGGTGTCATGCGCAAGACCAGACACTGCGGGCGCAAGCTGGTCGAGTGGTTCTTCGTGCTCACCGCAGCGGCCTACAATCTCGTCCGCATCCGCAACATTCTGGCGGCTGTGGGATGAGTTTGTCCGGAGTTGAGAGTTCGAGCCGAAAATGAGCAAAATCTGTTTGCCAAGCCGCGCAAGGCGCGGACAATCGATAACGACTTGGTCCGTATCCGGAGAAAATCACTCCACTCAGTCGACTATTTCAGCAGCCTGTTAGAGCCGGCGTTCCGTGGCGCGACCTTCCCGAGCGCTTCGGCGACTGGAACATTGTCTACCAGCGCTTCAACCGATGGGCGAAGAGCGGGGTTTTCGAGCGTGTTTTCAAGCTGTTGGCCAGTGGTCCCGACAACGAGTACATGATGGTCAACGCAACCATTGTTCGGGCTCACCAGCATAGCGCGGGGGCTCGAAAAAAACGGCGAACAAGCGATCGGCCGATCGCGTGGCGGATTGACCAGCAAAATACACGCGCTGGTCGATGCTCTCGGCAATCCGGTGGAACTGATGCTCACGCCAGGGCAGGTCCACGATCTGGCGTGCGCGGAACCGCTGATTGAAAACGCTGACCCCGAGGCCCTGATCGGTGACAAGGCGTTCGACGCCGATCCGCTCATTGATGCCCTGACCGAGCGCGGAATCACTCCCGTCATCCCGCCGAAGGCCAACCGCAAGACCAAGCGGGCCTGCGATTTCGCGCTCTACGGCGAACGCAATCTCATCGAGCGCTTCTTCAATAAACTCAAGCACTTTCGGGCCATCGCCACGCGCTACGACAAACTCGCCAGAAACTTTCTCGCCGGAGTTCAATTGGCTTCCGCTATCATCTTGCTCAACTGAATACAGGCCCTAAGACTAGGCGAGGGTGTTTCCACTGCGCTGGAAAATTCTGTACTCCCAACGAAAGATTCACCGTGCGGCAGTCTGCAGCACAACAACCTTGGCGCCGACCGACACGCGCTCGAAGAGGTCGATCACATCCGAATTGACCATACGGAAACAGCCTGAGGATACGGCGTGTCCAATCGTCTTTGGCTGGTTGGTGCCATGAATGCGATAGACCGAATTGCCGAGATACAGCGCCCGCGCGCCCAGGGGATTTCCCGGTCCGCCCGCCATAAAGCGGGGCAGATAGGGCTGGCGCTCAATCATTTCCGAGGGTGGCCGCCAATCCGGCCATTCCTGCTTTTGCGAAATGCTCAGCAATCCCTGCCACTGGAAGCCGTCGCGGCCAACGCCGATGGCATAGCGGATCGCCCGGCCATTGCCGGCGACCAGATACAGATATCGCTCATCGGTGTGAACGACGATCGTTCCTGCCGGGTGGCTGGTCGGGAAGGAAACCAGTTTCGGGCGGTATTTGCCAGGCAGCAATTCATCCTTCGCCGATGGCACGTAACCGGGCTGCTCCTCAACGGCGAGCAACTTTGGCGGCGCGGCAGCTGCGGGTGGAGCGCACACCATCAACACCAGGAGGCTGCAGACGGCAAATATGCTGAGGTCCATTCGACGCATTTTAGTCTCCCCTACTCATATTGAGCGTTCTTGATTGGGGTCAGGCTAGAAAGATCGCGCCGCTGCGCCTATTGCACTTTGGTTCCACCTCGTATCGAAAGGGATGGGCGAACTTATACCTAAGTATAGGAATCAGGTTCCACCCGGCGTCGGAAGGATGAAGTTGGTCGAGGCAGGCAGGTGATGGTCGATACCGTCGTCGGTAGTCGATATCGAGACCATCAAGGATGGCACCGTCCTGCCGCCCGACTGGGACGCGGCGAGATGGCCACCGCCCATTGGCTGGCGGGTGATCGCGGTCGGCATGCTGGCGGCCACGCGCTCCGGCCACGGCTACGGGATCGAGAAGCTTGCCTGCGGCACGGGCGATGAACGGCAAATGCTCGAGAAGTTCTGGACCTTCATCGGCCGGCGAGAGCCGCTGATCGTGACCTGGAACGGCCGGGGCTTTGACATGCCGGTGCTGCTGCACCGGGCGATGCTGCACAAGGTGCAGGCGAAGGCGTGGTTCGATGGCACCAGAACGGCCACCTACGGCTACCGGTACTCGGCCGACAATCATTGCGACCTTCTCGACCAGCTGACCGACTATGGCGCAGTGCAAAAGACCTCGCTCGACCTCTCCGCTTCCGCACTGGGGTTTGCCGGCAAGTCGGAGATCGACGGCTCGCAGGTGGAAACGCTGTTCCATGAGGGCAGGATCAAGGAAATCGCCGACTACTGCGAAACCGATGTCCTCAATCTCTACGGCGTGTTCCTCCGCTGGGCGCATCTCACCGGGCGCATGGACGAACGCAGTCTCGGACATTCGCTCGAGGCGTTGGCGGCGTTCCTGGCCCGCGAAGGCCGCGAGCGGCTGCACCTGGGGCGCTTTCTCGAGGCCAGTCCGGCGCTGAGGCCGATGGTCGCTGTCCCGTCCGCAGCGGGCCCGGATCAGAAGGAGACGCACGAAGTGCTCAAGAACGCACCGTACGACGCCGAGGTGGTCCACAAACAGGATGTCGATCACCACTTCCATCCGTTCACGGACTTCTCCACGTTCAAGGAGACGGGATCGCTGATCCTCGCCGAAGCCAAGGGGGCCTATGTCGTCGACAGCACAGGGGCCCGCTATCTCGACGGCATCGGCGGCCTGTGGTGCGTGAACATCGGCTATGGCCGCGAGGAAATGGCGCAGGCGCTCGCCGAGCAGGCGCGCCGGATGGTCTACTACTCCTCGTTCGGCCACCACACCTCGGTGCCGGCGGCGCAACTGGCGGCGAAGATCGCGGGGCTCGCGCCGGGATCGCTGAACCATGTCTTCTACGGCACCGGCGGGTCGATGGCCAACGACACCGCCGTGCGGATGATCCACTTCTACTTCAACAGGCTCGGCAAGCCCGCCAAAAAGAAGATCATCACCCGCCACGACGGCTATCACGGCAGCAGCTATCTCACCATGTCGCTGACCGGAGTGGCCTTCGATCATACCGGGTTCGATCTGGTCGGCGGCGACCTCATTCACCGCGTTTCCTCGCCGAACTGCTACCGCCGGCCGGGCGACATGTCGGAAGCGGACTTCCTCGAGTTTCTGGCCCGCGAGTTCGCGGGCAAGATCGAAGAACTGGGGGCGGAGAACGTCGCGGCATTCTTCGCCGAGCCGATCATGGGGGCAGGGGGCGTGATCGTTCCGCCGCAGGGCTATCACGCACGGTTCGCCGACATCTGCCGCAAGAACGACATCCTCTATGTCGCCGATGAAGTGGTGACGGCGTTCGGCAGGCTCGGTCACTTCTTCGCCTCCGAGGCGGTGTTCGGAATGGTGCCGGACATCATCACCTCGGCCAAAGGCCTGACCTCGGCCTATGCACCGCTGTCGGCCACCATTCTTTCCGAGCCGGTCTATGAGGTGCTGAGCGTACCGCAGGCGAAAGGGGCCATGTTCACGCACGGCTACACATATTCCGGCCATCCTGTCTGCTGTGCCGCCGGCCTCAAGAACATCGAAATCATGGAGCGCGAGGACATCTGCGGGCATGTTCGCCGGGTCGGCCCCTACTTCGAGGAGCGCCTGCGCTCGCTCGCCGACCTTCCCCTCGTGGGCGACGTCAGAGGCAGTCACTTCATGCTCTGCGTCGAGAGTGTCGCCGACAAAGCCACGAAAGAGCTCCTGCCTTCCGATATCGGCGTCGGGAAACGGATTGCCGACGCATGCCAGGCGCGCGGCGTCCTGGTGCGCCCGCTCGCTCATCTCAACATCCTGTCGCCGCCATTGGTCCTCACGACCGGCGAGATCGACCGGCTGGTCGACGTTCTTCGCGAAGCGATAGTCGAAATAGCAGACGGGCTCAGCGCAGAAGGGCAGCGGCTTTCGTAAAGGCGGAATATTGTCGGACTGCGGGAACTGGTCTAGCGTGACGCAGCTTCTGAAAACAAACAGTCGGCTACCAGCAAAGGGGAGGAATACGTTCCAATGCGCAATCTCGTCCGATCCATCTTCCTGAGCCTGTCATTGGCGGCGGCGGCAAGTCTCGCCGCAGGCTCCGCAAGCTACGCCGCCGAGCTTCCGCAGCCCGGCCAGAGCAAGACCATTGATGCCATCAAGGCGCGCGGAACCCTGAAAGCGGGCGTGTTGGCGGGCTATCCGTGGCTTAAGGAGAACACCACTGGGCAAGGCGAACAATACGAGGGTCCGGTCTGGCTGCTGGTCCAGGAGTTCATCAAGCAGCTTGGCGTCAAGCTCGAGCTTGTACCGGTAAGCCATGAAACGAAGGTGCCCGTGGTCCAGAATGGACAGGTCGACATGTCGATCGCTCCTCTGTCGGTGACCGAGCCGCGTAAAAAGGTCGTGGATTTCATCGTCTATTCCAACTCCAGCATCTGCATGTTTGGCAAGACAGACAATGCCAAGCTCAAGGACGTGAAAAGCGTCGATGACCTGAACCGCGAGGACATTACGGTCGCCTACTTCACCGGCGCGGCCGAGGAGCCCTGGGTTCCGCAGCGTTTCCCTAAGGCGAAGGCACGCGGTGTCACCGGATCAGGGACGGCGGCACCGGTCGAGGAGATCATGTCAGGTCGCGCCGACGTCGCGCCCATCGACAAGATCTCATGGATAACCCTCAACAAGGAGGTGCCCGGCCTGGCGGTGTGGCCGGAGGGCGAGGGCTGCCTCACGAGCACGGAGTTTTCCAACGAGGTCGGGCTGGCGGTCAGCAAGGATGATCCGGTGTTCCGGGATTGGCTGCGCGCCGTCGCCGAGGAGCATAAGGACAAGCTGCAGGCCGAAGAGATGCGGCTGATGAAGCAGGGCTGATCGGCCGTCCGACCGCCCGCAGTTTCACCAAACAAAAAATGACCGTCCCCAGCGGGGGGCAGAGCTTTGCCCGATCGGAGAGGTCCATGAACGCACGGCTTTCGGGCAAGCGCGCCCTTGTCTACGGCGGCGGCACCGGCCTGGGCTTTGCCTGCGCGGAGGCGATGTTCGCCCAGGGCGCAGCGGTGTTCCTGAGTGGACGCCGCGAAGAAAAACTGGTCGAAGCCGCACGCCGCCTTGCCGACCCGCGACGGGCAGGTTTTCGTCGAGGTGACGCAACGATCGAGTCCGATGTCGTGGCGGTCACGGCCGCGGCAATCGAGTTCATGAATGGACTCGACACGGTAGTGATCAGTTCCGGCACGTCGGGGGTGACGTCAATCCTGTCGGCGAGCCTCGATGAGTTCCAGAGGATCTGCAGCCAGAATCTCGTGTCGGTGTTCCTTGCAAGCCGCCATGCTTCCGGCCAGATCGTGAACGCCGGAGGAGGCGCGATCATCGCCATCTCGTCCGTGTACGGCCTGGTCGGTCAGCGCGAGAGAGTAGCCTATTGCGCGGCCAAAGCAGGGGTGATCGGCATGGTACGGGCCATGGCGCTTGATCTGGCCGACAAGGGTGTGCGCGCCAACGCCATCTGCCCGGGCTTCATCGAAACGGAGCTGGCGCGCCAGGTGGCAAGCCTCGAGCCCGACCCGGAAGCAGCCTTGCGCACGCGACGCATGATGCATCCGATCCCACGCTCCGGACGTGTGGAGGAAGTCGGCGAGCTTGCGGCCTTCCTTGCCTCCGATGCAGGAGCGTGGACCACGGGCCAGGCATTCGCCGTCGATGGCGGTTATACCGCGCGCTGAAACGCAGCGGCGGAGGGCGGGATGGCGATCGATCTCGGACCCCTGCTGGACAGCTGGCGGTTCCTTGCCAAAGGACTTCTGGTGACGCTGCTGGTGAGCGGCCTGTCGCTGCTCCTCGGCTTCGTCATCGGTCTTATTGTCGGGGTTGGCCGCACCTATGGCGGCCGCGTGCTTGACCTGGTGCTGGGCTTCTATGTCGACACCGTTCGGGCCATTCCGGTGCTGGTCATCCTGGTGTGGGCATATTTCGCACTGCCGCTGCTTACCGGGTCGTCGCTGCCGCCGATCACCGCGGCCGTGCTGGCGCTCGGCTTTCACCTCGGAGCCTATGTTGCGGAAGCGATCCGCGCCGGATTGACCTCGGTGCGGCAGCGCCAGATGTGGGCGGCGCTGGCACTGGGCATGTCGCCCGCCCAGGCGGTACGGCTGATCATCCTGCCGCAAGCCCTGATCCGCATGCTGCCGCCGCTCGGATCGCTGGTAGTGCTGGCTATCAAGGACAGCGCCATCGCGTCGGTGATTGCAGTCCCGGAACTGATCCGGCAGAGCCAGACGCTGGTCGGCCAGACCTTCCGTCCGTTCGAGATCTATACCGCCGTGCTGATCCTCTACTTCCTCGTTCTCTACCCGGTTGCGCGCGGCGTCAACCATGTTTACCGCCGGCTGGCATCACTAGGCGCGTCATGACCTTCGACTGGTCGGTGGTGTGGCAGTTCCGCGAGAGTCTGCTCGCTGGAGCCTGGCTGACGATCGTGCTCACGGTCACCACCATGGCGCTGGCAATTCCCGGGCGGCCTGCTTCTTGCGCTCTTGAGGCTCTCGCCCTGGCGCCCGGTGAGCCATGCCGCGATGGCGTTCGTGGAGTTCTTCCGCTGCACGCCACTCATCCTTCAGGTGTACTGGGTCTTCTACGTGCTGCCCGGCGGCGTTCGGCGTTCTGCTGCCGGACTTCACCACCGGCCTCGTGGCGCTGACACTCAACGTTTCGGCTTTCAACTCGGAGACCTTCCGCGCCGGCATCCTGTCGATACGCTCCGGTCAGTGGAACGCCGGGCTGGCGCTCGGCATGAGCCGCACCCAGGTATTTGCGAGGATCGTCCTGCCGCAGGCCGTGTACCGGGTGTTGCCGGCGCTGGCGAGCACTTGGGTTTCGCTGTTCAAGGATACTTCGCTCGTATCGACCATCGCCGTCATGGAGCTTTCCTATGTGGCGATGCAGATCCGCGCCCAGACTTTCCGGATTCTCGAAGTGCTGACAGCGATGGCCGCTCTCTACTGGCTGATGGGATATCCGCAGGCGAAACTAGTGGACTGGATGTATCGGCGCTTCAGGATAGCGGAATGAACGCGCGCCAAGGGGGACATTCCGGCAAACCGATTGTCGAAATCGAAGGCGTCGTGAAGCGGTATGGCACGCTTGCGGTGCTCGAGGGCGTGAGCTTCGAGATCCGTCGCGGGCAGGTGGTGTGCATCATTGGTCCAAGCGGATCGGGTAAATCGACGCTCCTGCGCTGCATCAACGCGCTCGAGGCGATCGAAAGCGGGCGGATTCTGTTCGAAGGAGTTGCGGTTCACGCTGCCGGGGCCGACCAGCGGGCGCTGCGACGCCGCATCGGCATGGTGTTCCAGAACTTCGAGCTGTTCCCGCACCTCACCGCGCTGCGTAACGTCTCGATCGGTCCGCAGACGGTTCTCGGCCTGGGGCGGGGGGATGCGGAGGCCCGGGCTATCGACCTGTTGCGAAAGGTCGGGCTGGAAGAAAAGGCCGGCCATTATCCCGCTGCGCTATCCGGCGGTCAGCAGCAGCGGGTTGCGATCGCGCGCGCTCTGGCGATGGGGCCCGAACTCATGCTGTTCGACGAGCCGACATCGGCGCTCGATCCCGAAACCATCGGGGAGGTGCTGAGCGTCATGAAGCGCCTGGCCGATGAAGGGATGACCATGGCCGTGGTGACCCACGAAATGGATTTCGCCAAGCGGGTGGCTGACCGGGTCGTCGTCATCGATAGGGGACGCGTCATTGAGCAGGGGCCGCCCCGGCAGATATTCGAAGCCGCAACGGTTGAACGCACGCGCGAGTTTCTCAGCCACCTCGGCTGGCACGGCGAAGCGACGGTCCCATGACCGGCTCGTTCCGCTGCGCCTAAAAATGCGGAGAAAGCCGTCAGCTCATCCAGTTGCCGCCGTCGACATTCAGGGTCTGCGCCACGATGTAGTCGCTGTCGGGGCTGGCAAGGAACACGGCTGCCCCGGTGATGTCTTCCGGAACGCCCATGCGCCCGAACGGCACCGCTTCGCCCACCAGCCGCTTCTTCTCGCCGATCGGCCGATGTTCGTATCTGGCGAAGAGCGCGTCGACCTCCTGCCACATCGGCGTGTCGACAACGCCGGGCGCGATGGCGTTGACGTTGATGCCGCGCTTGATGAGCTCGAGCGCCAGGCTCTGGGTGAGCGAGATGACTGCCGCCTTGGTGGCGCAGTAGACCGCCACGTTGGCTTCGCCGCGGCGGCCGGCCTGGCTCGAGAAGTTGATAATCTTGCCGCGCTTGCCGGCGGCGATCATCCGTGCCGCCACGATCTGGCAGGTGAACAGCAACCCCTTCACATTGACCGCGAACTGCCGGTCGAAGTCGGTTTCGGTGATCTCGGCCAGGGGCGCCATGTTGAAGATCGCCGCGCCGTTCACCAGAATATCCGGCGCGCCGAGCTCGCGATCGACGAAATGCGCCATGCCTTCCAGTGAATCCCGCCGGCTGACGTCGACGCCGACGGCGACTGCTGCCGGTCCGATAGCGGCCGCCGTCTGTTTCGCCTCCGCTAAAAGGAGATCGGCGATGACGACGCGGGCGCCTTCCCTGGCGTAGCGCTCGGCGACGGCGCGGCCGATGCCGCGCGCCCCGCCGGTGATCAGTGCAATCTTTTCCTTGAGTCTCATGAAATCTCACCACCGATTGCAACTACGGATCCCGCGAACAGGATGCAGCTCGCAGCGGACATGCTATAGCGGCAGGCGCCATGAATCACATCGCCGTCTTCGACATCGGCAAGACCAACGTCAGGCTGTCGGTGGCCACGACCCAGGGAACGATCGTCGAGACCGTCGCTGCGGCAAACAATTCCTTGCCCGGGCCGCCCTATCTCCATCCCGATGCCGAGGGGCTGGAAGGCTGGCTGCTCGACCAGCTTCGGGCTCTCGCCCGCCGGCACGCGATCGCCAGCCTGGTCGTGACGACCCACGGTTCTCTCGGCGCGCTCGTCGGCGGGGATCGAGTTGTTGATGCCGATGATCGACTACGAACATGTGCCGGCAGCAGAGCTTGATCGCCGCTATCACGATCTCGCCGGGCCCCTTCAGGAGCGCGGCAGTACGGTAATGCCGGGCCTCGCCCATCTTGCCCGCCAGCTGCTCTTCCTGGAGACAGGATGGCCGGAGGCGGTGGCGCGGGCGGATCATTTCCTCGGCGGGCCGCAATACTGGTCCTGGCGGCTGACGGGTGTGGGCGCCAGTGAAGTCACCTACCTTGGGGCGCAATCCCATCTATGGGACGTGCGCAAGGGGCGGTTCCTGGCGATCGTTGAGGACCGGGGCTGGCGCCG
This sequence comes from uncultured Alphaproteobacteria bacterium, assembly GCA_963780765.1. Classification (GTDB taxonomy): domain Bacteria; phylum Pseudomonadota; class Alphaproteobacteria; order Rhizobiales; family Aestuariivirgaceae; genus CAWHQZ01. The sequence goes on from CAWADI010000021.1 coordinate 195,890, forward strand.
CCTGTTGCCGCAGCCGACACCGGCCTGGCATACCCTCGGCCCAATCCGGCCAGAGCTTCAGCGGCGACACGGGTTGCCGGAGGGTATCGCCGTCCTGTGCGGCATCCACAACTCCAGCGCCAATTTCTATCGCTTTCAGCAGGCGGGACTGACCGACTTCGCGCTCGTTTCCACGGGGACATGGATCGTCGGGCTCGGGCACATCAGACGGCCGAACGAATTCATGGTTTCTGCAACGCGGCAGTGCAACGCCGACGTCGAGGGCCGGCCGCTCTCCGGGGCGCTTACCATGGGCGGCCGGGAATTTGCCGCACTGGCCGGCGGCAATTCCGAACAAGGCGCCGAACCAGGCGAGATCAGTGCGCTAGTCGAAGAGGGCACCATGGCGTTGCCGTCGTTCGCCGACCACGATGCCCTGTTCCCGGAGCGCGCGGGCAGGGGGGAGATCGTCGGAACCAAGCCGCAATCGGCACGCCGGCAACGGGCATTGGCGCTCCTCTATGTCGCCCTCGTGACCGATGCGTGTCTCGATGCCCTGGGCGACAACAACCTGGCGATCCTCGATGGCTCGTTCGTAAGCGATCCTCTCTATCCGGCGCTGGTTGCAGCGTTGCGCCCGGGACGCCGCACGGTCTACACCACCGACCGCTATGGCACCGCGGCCGGCGCGGCGCTATTGGCCGGGCATGGCGAGCGCGGGCGAAGTGTAGAGGTCGACCTGCGGGCGCCCGGGCGAATCGATCTTCCTCAACTCGCCGGCTACGCGGCACGGTGGCGCCGTATGGCCGGGAAGAGCGAGAAAGATTGACTTATTGCAGCTGGTTAGGAAGAATCCTTCACCGACTCTCGCAAAGATTTCCAGGCAGCCGCCGCTGGCCCGCAAGTACGGGCCCTGCCGGCAACTGCGATACTGATCGAGCACTGCTCGCCAAGGTTCAGGCCAACCCATGAGTCTCACCACGTTTCATTCGGCGGTGGCCGCCTGGTTCAGCGGCCGTTTCGCCGAGCCGACGCCAGCGCAGGCACAAGCCTGGCCCGCCATCAAGTCGGGCGGCCATGCGCTGATCGCGGCGCCGACCGGCTCCGGCAAGACGCTGGCGGCGTTCCTGGCGGCGATCGACGAACTCGTGCGTCAGGGCCTCGAGGGCCGGCTGAAGGACGAAACCCAGGTCGTCTACATCTCGCCGCTCAAGGCGCTGTCGAACGATATCCAGCGCAACCTCGAGACGCCGCTCGCCGGCATCCGCGCGGCGCTGCGCGCCCAGGGTCTGCCCGACATCGCAATCCGGACCGCGGTGCGCACCGGCGACACGTCCGCAGGCGAGCGCGACCGCATGCGGCGCCTTCCCCCGCACATCATCGTCACGACGCCGGAATCGCTTTACGTGCTGCTCGGGTCCGAATCCGGCCGGGCGATGCTGAAAACCGACGCGAACCGCGATCGTCGACGAGATTCATGCTCTCGCCTCCAGCAAGCGTGGTTCCCACCTGCTGCTCTCGCTTGAGAGGCTGGTCAGTCTCTGCGGCCGGCCGATCCAGCGGATCGGACTGTCGGCCACCCAGAAGCCCATCGAAACGGTAGCCCGCCTTCTGGTCGGGTCGCCGCGGCAAGGGAGAGGCAGAAGCCCGCTGCGCCATCATCGACACCGGTCATCGCCGCAGGCGCGACCTGGCTGTCGAAGTCCCCGCTTCGCCGCTCGAACCGGTGATGTCGGCGGAGGTTTGGACCCAGGTCTACGATCGCCTGGCCGAACTCATTCAGGCGCATCGCACGACGTTGATCTTCGTGAATACCCGGCGCATGGCGGAGCGCGTGACCCGGCAGATTTTCGATCGTCTGGGCAAGGATCAGGTGGCTGCTCACCACGGCAGCCTGAGCAAGGAGCACCGACTCGCCGCCGAGCAGCGGCTTCAGCAGGGCACGCTCAAGGCGCTGGTGGCTACCGCCTCGCTGGAACTGGGCATCGACATCGGCGAGGTCGACCTCGTCTGCCAGCTGGGTTCGCCGCGGTCCATCGCCGCCCTGCTGCAGCGGGTCGGCCGCTCGGGCCATGCCGTCGAACGGCACGCCCAAGGGGCGCCTGTTTCCGCTGTCGCGCGACGATCTTGTCGAATGCGCAGCGTTGATCGACAGCGCCAACCGCGGCGAGCTCGATTGCCTGGTGATCCCGGAGCGGCCACTCGACGTGCTGGCCCAGCAGATCGTCGCCGAGGTGAGCGCGCGCGAGTGGAAGGAAGATGAGCTGTTCGACCTCTTGCGGCGAGCGTGGCCATACCGCGAGCTCGCCCGCGAAGATTTCGGGCAAGTGGTCACCATGCTGAGTGAAGGCATCAGCAGCAGGCGCGGCCGGCGCGGTGCGCTCATCCACCATGACGCAGTCAACGGCCTCCTGCGCGGCCGGCGCGGCTCCAGACTTACGGCATTGACTTCGGGAGGAACCATTCCGGACAACGCCGACTACCAGGTGCTGCTCGAACCCGAAGCGCAGGTCATCGGCACGGTGAATGAAGACTTCGCTGTCGAGAGCATGGCCGGCGACGTGTTCCAGCTCGGCAACAGAGGCTACCGCATCCTGCGCGTCGAGCGCGGCGTCGTGCGCGTGGCGGACGCCGAGGGTGCGCCGCCCACGATTCCATTCTGGCTGGGCGAGGCGCCGGCCCGCAGCGATGAACTCTCGCAGGCAGTATCGCGCTTGCGCGCGGCGGCGGCGCAGCGGCTGAAGTCGGATGCGCAGGGCCAGCAGGTGCTCGACTGGCTCATGAACGAGGCGGAGCGTCGTCCGCCCCGCTGCGGAACAGCTTGCCGACTATCTGAGCGCGGCCCACGCCGCACTCGGCTGCCTGCCGACGCAGGACACGATCGTGCTCGAGCGCTTCTTCGACGAATCAGGCGGCATGCAGCTGGTGATTCACTCGCCCTACGGCAACCGGGTCAATCGGGCCTGGGGACTGGCGCTGCGCAAGCGCTTCTGCCGCAAGTTCAACTTCGAGCTGCAAGCCGCGGCCACCGAGGACAACATCGTGCTGTCGCTCACCGCCGCCCACAGTTTCGAGCTCGCCGAGGTGGGGCGCTACCTCAATGCGGCAAGCGTGCGCCAGGTGCTGATTCAGGCGATGCTGGACGCGCCGATGTTCATTGCACGCTGGCGCCGGGTCAGCGCGGTGGCGCTGGCGCTGCCGCGGTTCCGAGGCGGCAAAAAGGTGCCGCCGCAACTTGCGCGCATGGGTGCAGAGGACCTGATCGCGACCGTGTTTCCCGACCAGATCGCCTGTGCCGAGAACCTGGCCGGCGAACGCGAGGTTCCGGACCATCCGCTGGTGAACCAGACCGTTGCCGACTGCCTGACGGAAGCGATGGACATCGACGGGCTGGAACGCCTGCTCAAGCGGCTGGAGACGGGCGAAGTGTCCGTGGTCGCCCGCGATCTGACGGAACCCTCGCCATTGGCGCTCGAAGTCCTGGCGGCGCGCCCCTATGCCTATCTCGATGACGCGCCGCTCGAAGAGCGCCGGACACAGGCGGTGATGAGCAGGCGATGGCTCGATGTTGAAAAGGCCTCGGAAATCGGCCGGCTCGACGCCGACGCGATCAGTCGCGTACGTGCCGAAGCCTGGCCCGAGCCCGAAAACGCCGACGAGCTGCACGATGCGCTGGTCTGGCTCGGCTTCCTGACCGAAACAGAGACGCGAGCGGACTGGGCGGAGTGGCTCGCCCAGCTTGGGCGTGAAAAGCGGGTAGCGCGGCTCTCACTGCACCGTCCGCCAATCTGTGGATCGCCGCAGAACGCTTGCCGCACTTTCAAGCCTTGTGGCGGCAGATCACTCTCGAGCCTGAAATCGCCGCACCGGCGGCCTACGCGCGCGCATGGCTGCCGGAAGAGGCTCTGGTGGAACTGGTGCGCGGCCGGCTGGAGGGGGTGGGACCGGTGACCGTGACTGCGCTCTCGAGCCCGCTGGGACTGCGCGAGGCGGAAGTCACTGCTGCACTGCTGGCCCTCGAGACCGAAGGCTTCGCCATGCGCGGCCGCTTCAATCCCGGCGCTGCGCAGGAAGAATGGTGCGAGCGCCGGCTGCTGGCGCGCATTCATCACTATACCGTCAAGCGTCTGCGGGCTGAAATCGAGCCGGTGGCGGCGCGCGATTTCATGCGCTTCCTGTTCGAATGGCAGCGGGTGACGGCGGAGGCGCGCATGGAAGGACCCGAGGCCCTCCTTGAAATCGTCAGTCAGCTGGAGGGGTTCGAAGCTCCGGCCGGCGCCTGGGAAACCGAGATCCTGCCGGTGCGCCTTGCCCGTTATGACCCGGCGTGGCTCGACGAACAATGCCTTGCCGGACGTGTGAGTTGGGCTCAGCTTCGATCGAGAAACGGCAACGCCAACGGCAAGGAGCGTCGTGCCGGGCCGGTCAGGTCCACGCCCATCGCTTTGCTGCCGCGCCGCACTGCGCCGCTCTGGAAGTCGCGTCCCGGAGGCGCCAAGCCGATGCCGCTGACCGCCAATGCCGAGACGGTTGCCGACTTCATCCGGGAGAATGGCGCATCGTTCTTCGATGAGCTCGTCGATGGCACGCGGCTGCTGGCGGCGCAGGTGGAAGAGGCCCTTGCCGAGCTGGTGGCGCTGGGCCTTGTGAGTTCGGATGGCTTCGGGGGCCTGCGCGCATTGCTCGCTCCCGCCAGCCGCCGTCAGCCGGCATCCAGGGCCCGCCGCCGGCGCGGCAGTAACATGAACAGTGCCGGCAGGTGGGCCTTGGCGCGCCGCGCTGCGGCGGGCAACGGTGAGATCACACCCGTCGAGCACATCGCCCGTACGCTGCTGCGCCGCTACGGCGTGGTGTTCTGGCGCCTGCTCGAACGCGAGGCCGCATCGCTGCCGCCATGGCGGGAGTTGTTGCGCGTCTATCGACGGCTCGAAGCGCGCGGAGAAATCCGCGGCGGCCGCTTCGTTGCCGGCTTCCCAGGCGAGCACTTCGCAATGCCGGAGGCGGTCGGCCTGCTGCGGGAGGTCCGGCGGAAAAAAGGCTCCGGCGCGTGGATCTCGCTGTCGGGCGCCGATCCGCTCAACCTCGCCGGGGTGCTTGTTCCGGGGCCGAAGGTTGCGGCGCTTACCGGCAACCGGCTGTTGTTCCAGGACGGCCTGCCGGTCGCCCTCTACGAGGCCGGCGGGGTGCAGTTCCTGCAAGAGCTCAATGAAGCCAGCCAATGGGATGCGCGCAGCGCGCTGCTTGAGGACCGCTGCTCCGCGAGCGTTTGCCCATCTCTCCTGAAGTAGCGAACCATTTTCTTCGACGTTCGCAACCGCCGGCCGGGATCAGCCGGGATCGAGGCCGAGGAGCGCTCTGGCCTCCCGCGGCGTCGCCGGCCGGCGGCCGTATTCGGCGCAGAGGCCGGCAAGCCGCGCGACGAGCTCGGCGTTGCTGGCGGCGAGCCGGCGTGAGTCGAAGCGCACATTGTCCTCAAGCCCGGTGCGGCAATGGCCGCCGAGCTCAAGTGCCCAGCGATTTACTTCGAGCTGGTAACGTCCGATGCCGGCAGCCGTCCAGGTGGCATCGGGCATGATCTTGCCAAGCTCGCTCACCTCGAACTCGAGAATCTCCCGGCGCGCCGGCTGGGCGTTCGTTACTCCGAGCACGAATTGAACATGCACCGGCGACTTTATCAGTCCATCCTTCGCCAGCTTCGCGGCGTTGTAGAGCATGGCCAGATCGAATACTTCGCATTCGGGCTTCACGCGGTGTTCAAGCATTGAGCGTGCAAGGCCGGCGATGAAATCAGGCGAGTTTTCGTAGACGGCATTGGGAAAATTCACCGAGCCGGTGGCGAGCGAGGCCATTTCGGGCTTCAGATGCAGCATGCTGCCCCGTTCCTGCGGCCGCCTGCCGCGACCGCCGGTCGAGAACTGGATGATGATGCCGGGGCAGCGCCGGCGAATGCCATCCTGGACGGCAGCGAAGCGGTGCGGTTCCGAGCTGGAGTTGCCATCGTCGTCGCGGACGTGAATGTGCACGAGCGAGGCGCCCGCCGCGAAGGCCTCCGCCGTCGATTCGACCTGCTCGGCAACCGAGATCGGCACGGCCGGGTTATCCTTCTTGCCGGGGACCGAACCGGTGATGGCCACCGTAATGATGCACGGGTTCGCCATGCTTAGACTAAGGCCGCGGAAAGCGGCCGTGCTGGATGCCCCCATGCTGAGCAGGTGGGAGCCGGCAAGAACCGCAACGAGGACCGCGATCAGCAACAGCGGCGTGGTGGGGATGAGGCGCGGACTCATGGCGGCGCGCGGCCTCCGCTCAACCCATGCCATGAGGCCGGCGAAGAGGATGGCGAGCGCGAAAACCGCCGCTGTCAGATAGAACTCCATGCCGTCTCCCGCGGGCCACGATTGAGCATCCTTTCGAGGGGATGCGCAAGTTGACACGCGACAGTGCCATCCCTATTTTCCGGGCCGAACCAGAAACGCCTCCGGTGAACGCCATGAAAGTCCGAAATTCCCTCAAGTCGCTGATCAAGCGGCACCGCAACAACCGCCTGGTTCGCCGCAAGGGGCGAGCCTATGTGATCAACAAGACCAACCCGCGCTTCAAGGCGCGCCAGGGATAAGACCCGCCCGCAAGGCACTCCTGGTCACACCATGTTGACGCCGCTTCCTCGAGGAGGAGCGGCGTTTCGCTTTGCCGCCGGGTCAGGAGCGCGGTAAAATTGCCCATGGTATCGCGTCGCGCCGTTTTGGCTTTGTCCCTGCTGCTGGTCGCCGGGCTTGCACCCGTATGGGCCCAGGGGGCTCGGGAGAGCGACAAAGATGCGCCGCGCACCGCACCGCTCACCGATGCCGATCGCGCCCGCCAGCGCAATGAAGTCCTCGACCGGCTGTTCGGCCGCCTCCGATCGGCCAAGACCGAGGAGGAAGGAAAAACCGTCGAGCAGCTGATCTGGCAGATGTGGATGCGTTCCGGGGGCGCGACCGCCGATCTTCTGCTGGAACAGGCCGTCAAGAGCATGAATGCGCAGCGCTACGACCGGGCGCTGGATATCCTCGATGTCGTCGTCGATCATGCGCCGAAGTTTGCGGAAGCCTGGAACAAGCGGGCAACCGTCAACTACATCGTCGGCCGACTGGATCAATCGCTGGCCGATATCGACGTCGTTCTCGAGCTCGAGCCGCGGCACTTCGGCGCGCTGTCGGGCCTCGGCATGATTCGGCGCGACCAGGGTGACGCCAAGGGTGCTTTGGCGGCGTTCCGCGACGCGCTGGCCATCAACCCCAACATGTCGAATATCCGCGAGGCGGTGAAAAACCTCGAGCACGAGGTCGAGCAGGGGATCTCAGACTAACCCTCTCCACAATGATCGAGTTATCCGCACGTCCCCACGCGCGTGAATCAGTTCGCTCTCTCCCCTTTGCCGACGATGCGGAGAGGGCTGCGCTGATAATCCTCGCCCTGCAGGGGAGAGGGAAGTGAAGCGGCGAAGCCGCTGAGCAGGGGTGAGGGGAAGGGACGTAGCGTGCGTCTACCGGGCAGCCTCGGTGCTGTCGCCGACGAAGGCGATGCGCAGCATGTTGGTCGTGCCGGGCACCCGCAAGGGCACGCCGGCGGTAATGATCACCCGCTGGCCGGGCGCTGCGAAATTTTCCTCGGCAGCGATGCGACAGGCTTTCGACACCATGTCGTCGAGGTCCACGGCGTCGGGGGTCAGCACGCAATGCAGCCCCCATACCAGCGCGAGCCGGCGCCCGGTCGAGACGTTGGGTGTCAAAGCGATGATCGGCAGGTCCGGGCGTTCACGCGCGGCCCTGAGGCCGGTCGATCCGGAAGCAGTGTAACAGACGATTGCCGCGAGTTTGAGCGTTTCGCCGACCACGCGGGCGGCGGCGGAAATGGCGTCGGCCGCGGTCGGTTCGGGATCGGTGCGCTGGGCCCGAATGATGTCCCGGTAGTGTGGATCGCGCTCCACCGCCTGGGCGATCTTGTCCATGGTCGCTACCGTCTTTTCCGGCCACGCGCCGGAAGCCGATTCCGCAGAAAGCATCACCGCATCGGCGCCCTCGAACACGGCGGTCGCCACATCGGAGACTTCGGCGCGCGTCGGTACGGGGTCATGGACCATGGATTCGAGCATCTGGGTGGCCACGATGACCGGCCGTCCGGCACGGCGCGCGGCGCGCGTGATCTGCTTCTGCCGGCCGGGCACCTGTTCGAGAGGCAACTCCACGCCGAGGTCGCCGCGGGCGATCATGATGCCGTCGGCCAGCTCGAGGACCTGCGGCAGCGCCGCCAGGGCTGAAGGCTTCTCGATCTTGGCCATGACGCCGGCGCGTCCGCGCACCAGCTTACGCGCCTCGGCGACGTCATCGGGCCTCTGCACGAACGACAGGGCGATCCAGTCGACGCCGGTGCTGGCAGCAAGCTCGAGGTCGGCCCGGTCCTTGGGAGTAAGAGCCGCCATGTTGAGAATGGTATCCGGCAGATTGATGCCCTTGCGGGCCGAAAGAACACCGCCGAAGATGATTCGCGTCGCGATCCGGGCCGGGGATACCGAGGTCACCTCGACCCGTACCCGCCCGTCGTTGAGCAGCAGGCTGTCGCCTGCTTTCACCGCCTCGAAAATCTCCCGATGGGGCAGATAGACCCGGCTTTTGTCGCCCGGGCGGTCGTCGTTGTCGAAGGTGAAGGTGTCGCCGGCTGCCACCTGCACTTCATCGTCGATGAACGTGCCGACGCGCAGCTTCGGTCCCTGGAGGTCGGCGAGGATGCCAATCGGCCGGCCACGCCGCGCCTCGACCGACCTGATCACCTGACAGAAACGAAGGAGGTCGTCATGAGAGGTATGGCTCATGTTGACGCGGAAGACGTCCGCGCCGGCCAGAAAAAGGCTCTCGACCAACTCGGGAGTGGATGAGGCCGGCCCAAGCGTTGCGACGATCTTGACCCGGCGATTTCGCCTCACTGCACCTGCGGCTCCGTGGTCTTCTCGCCCGAGAGCGAAACCGACCAGTCGGTTTCCTCCTTGGTATCGACCTCGAAAAAGCCGGTCTTCTGGTAACCGCGTTCCTTGCAGTCCTTGATGCCGCGGATCGTGAAGATCTTGTCGCGCGTGCACATGAACGACTTGCCGCCCCAGGCCCCGCCCTTGTCATAGTCGACCGCGTAGATGTAGTAGAAACGGGCGATAAGAGCGCCTTTCAGCAGCGTCTCGCAGGCATTGGCGCCAATGTTCCACCAGCCCTCCGAGGCCCAACCCTTGGCGTCCTTGTAGCCCAAGGCGACGCCGACGCGGTTTGGGGTGTTGTTGCACAGCTTGAGATCGGCCCGGGCGGGGGTTGAATGTAAGGCGGGTGCCAGCAGCAGCAGTGCCAGAACAAGGATTTTTCCGATCATTCTCTCAAGATGCCTCCTCCTTCACACCCGGACCAACCCACATGCGATCGGTCGTCGGGGTAGGTTAGACATTCCCGTTGCATCGTAGCTACTGCCAAACCGCTGGCAGGCGCTTTTGGCTATTTGCCTCACCCGCAGACATGTTGGCAAGACCTTGCCGGTGGCCGGAAAGGGATGCAGCCCAGCCGCGAAAATGCTATCCGGCACGCTCGCTGCCGCCTCGGAGAAGCCCCATGAACGCCATTGATGATCGCACCGCCATCGAGCTTGAAGCCGCGGTGCTGCGCCGGCTGGTCGAGCACATGCGCAAGCGGACCGATGTGCAGAACATCGACCTCATGAACCTTGCCGGTTTCTGCCGCAACTGCCTGTCGAACTGGTATGAGGATGCCGCGGCGGCGCGCGGCATCCCCATCGCGCGCGAGGAAGCTCGTGCCCGCATCTACGGCATGCCCTACGAAGAATGGAAACGGCGCTACCAGAAACCTGCTTCCCCGGAGCAGACGAGCAGCCCGGCGAAGCATCACGACAAACATTGAAACTCGCGAGGATCGACCGAATGGACACGAAAACGAGCTTCGCCAGCGGGCAGCTTCGCAGCCTCGTCGAACGCATCGAGCGGCTCGAGGAGGAAAAGCGGGCGCTCGCCGGCGACATCAAGGAAGTCTATGGCGAGGCCAAGGCGAATGGTTTCGACACCAAGATCCTGCGCAAGGTGCTGATGATCAGAAGAAAGGACCGCACGGAGCGCGAGGAAGAGCAGGCGATGCTCGATCTCTACCTGGGCGCGCTCGGCATGGGAGGCACCGCGTGAGTGTCCCTAACTCATGTCTGATCAGGCGTAGTGGTATTTGCCTGGAATTGCTTCTTCATACTCTTCTCGTGAATTTCAAGCCGCCGAGGTTAGTCGCCCTTCTCAGCAAGGGAAAAATAGTCGGCAACCAGCTCGGCGCGGGCTTCAAAATTGAGCCTGCAGAAAGCATTTGCGAGGCGGCCATTCCTGTCCAAGTATCGATATGCGCGACCGCCGATATAGCCGCCAGTGAGCAGGGTTCTCCGTCCCTGGGCGAAAACGTCCTCGCCCTCCTGAAACTGCACGACATGCCCGATCTCGTGCATGAACAGGTGTACCGCCCGTGGCCCAAGCACCGAGTAGTCGGCGGCGTACCACCCACCCATCCACATGTTGCCGTCTGGCGCTGATGGTCGGAAAAATTCCAAGAACCTGACCCCGTATGCCAAATAGTACTGATTTGTTATGAAAAAGTTCGACGAGAGATTGCGATACACTTTGCGGGCAAGGCTTATTTCGCCGATCGTCGCCGGCCGCCGCATCTCGATGTGCCGGGTAGTGGGCGCGCCGATATTGACGCAACCGGTCCTGGTGAGGTCGCCCAACAGCCGATCCCGCCGGATGGTGCGGCGCAGCCGGTCGTAGGTGCTGGTCGTGGTCTGGAGGTTGATGTCGACCTCGGTGAGTTCAGCCCGCAGCGCACGCCCGGGTACGGAGAGGACCGCCTGTTGGTCCCAACGGCGTTTTCGGTGAGCTATTCGATCCGTAGCGGAGCGGCGCCGTCATCGAGAACGTCGATGGCGCTGCCCAACTGATCGTAGCCCGCCCCCGGCACAAGGTTGTCGCTCTTGGTCGAGCGGTTCACGATCAGCATGTCGGACTTGCCGGAGCTCATCACCTGGCCGCCACTGTCGTCAGACTGGGCTTCCACGCTTGACAGATACTCGCCGATGCCATCGCCCATGATCATGGTCTGGGCCGGTACTTCGGCGGGTGCGGGTGCAGAATAGCCGACGTTCACGACTTGCGGCGCCGGTAGCTGCTGATCGCGGCGGATCAGGCTATCGGTATCGAAGAGCCACCGTTCGGGCCACCAGGACGGATTGTCGGTCGCCCCGGCCGCTGATGCCATGCTCATCGTGCTGCTGCTGCTGGTGGTGGTGGCAAAGCCGGCCAGGCTTCCCTTGGCCGTGCTGTTGGTCGGGCTCAATTCCGTGTCAAGGACGTCCTCGCCGGACGCTAGGTCACCCAAGCTCTCGAAGTGCGGCGGACGCTTGCCGAAGTTGGTCGTCGTGGCGGGCGCTGAAGCGGGCTCAACCTGCATGCTGGCGAGGAACATCACCTCGATCGGGCGGGCTCGCGGCCGCGGCACGGGATATGCCGACGCCAGTTCAATGCCCCGTCCGCTCTTGGGCAGGCTTGCGGTTACAGCAGCCATTTCTTCTGCTTCATCCTCGGCTCCGAAGCTGGCGGCCGCGACCTGCACCGCACCGGTGGCCTTCGTGACGGAAGCGTCCGGGCTGGTTTCGACCTGGGCTACCATATAGCCGTTGGTCGCTCGCGCGCCCACGGTCTTGCGGAAGTCGCGGTGGATCTCGGCCATCTGGGTCGCGTTCGGACGCGGCCAGTAGCGGACGTTGCCGGAATTGATATGGACGAAGCCGGAAACTCCCGAGCGCGGATAATAGCCGACGCCGCCTGCCTGCCGGACAATGGCGCTGCCGCGGAGCTTGGCCACGGGAACATCCGGGAAATAGAGATCGATCGCCTTGCCGCCGATATGCATGGCTCTGCCGGGCGACGTTGCGGCCGATTTTCTTCAGCATCGCGTTGGTGGTAGCCGACCGGTAGCCGCAGATGATGTGGATGGGCGCCTTCGAACCGAGATCGGCGTGCAACTCCCACATCAGATCGACGGTCTTGGGATCGATGGCGGTTGTCTGGTTCTTGCGCCAGTCGCGCATGATGTAGTTGATCTTTTCAAGCGCCGAGGGGAGGTAGCGGCCGTTGCGCTTGTAGGTGATGACGAGCGATTCCTTGGTGTGAACGTGATAGAGGCTCAGCGTACGCGTCTCGCCAGCCGCTACCGACTGCGCCGCAAAGAGCCCCCAGGAGAGGGACGCGCAGGCAGCAAGCAGAAGCGAGGCTGAGGCAAAATTCTTCAGGCGTGATGGCAACGGTTTGTGGTGTCCCGACACAGATAGTTCCCCACTCCTACCCAACTCACACAAACCGAAGAAACCCCGAACTCCCCAGGTATTCCCCGACTTAACCCGACCCCGACTCGAATTATGAGGCGAAGTGCCTGCGTTGACAAGCCAAAACTTCTTGCCGTGGCGTAAGGCATTCATTGCCGCGGCGATGATCAGCCAAGAACCTTAAGCGTTCCTTTATTAGCCCGATTCCGGGCATTTCGTGGGCAATACAGCAAATTTAACGCCATCAGCCGGACATTCCGTTGGACAAACGATCAGTTTGCGGCAACCGTCGAAGTATTCAATGCCTTTTCCAGGCGGCCGTCGCGCCCGTAGGAGTTGGCGAAATAGCCGATCTTCCCGTTGGCGTCGGGCCAGGCAGTAAAATAGTTGATGTGGACGGGAATCTTCTGCTCAAGGTCGAAGTCCTGATTGGCACCCGTTTCGATCGCGGCATCGACCTCCTCGCGGCTCCATCCCAGCACTCGAACCGCCAACTCGCGCGGGTTCTCCACCCGGATGCAACCGTGGCTGAACGCCCGGTTCGTCTCTCCGAACAGTTTCCGCGTCGGCGTGTCGTGCATGTAAATGTCGTGCGCATTGGGAAAGAGGAACTTGACATAGCCCAGTGCGTTGTTCGGGCCCGGCGGCTGGCGAACGTCGTACGGCAGTTTCGATCCGTATGCCCACCAATTGACGGCCCGCGAACTTACCTGAATCCCGTCGCGGGTGAGAACCTCATAGCCTTCGCGGTCGAGATAGGAAGGATCGTCGGCCAGAATCGGCATCATCTCGCCCTGAATGATCGACAGCGGCACGCCCCAGTACGGATTGATGACCACCGTCTCCATCTCGTCGCTGAACACAAAGGTCTGTGTCTCGGGCTTGCCGACGATCACCTTGGTTTGCCAGGTAATGCGATCCCGCTCGATCAGGCGTAGTTCGAATGCCGCCTGATTGACCAGGATATGGCGGAGGCCCAACTCCCGCGGCAGCCAGCGCACACGCTCCATGTTGAGGAGCAGCTTCTGCATCTTGTTGCCGTCGGGGCGCTGATTGAGAGCGGTGATGGTCGTGGAGTCGATGCGCCCGGTTACCTTGATTGACCGGCTTTTCTGGAAGGCCGCGATGGCCCTGGAAAGGTCCTTGTCCAGAACCTCGCTCGCAGCGATCTCCGCGAAAACCTTTGGCGCATCGTCAGGCGTGGGGGTGTAGGTGGCCTTGACGCCATCGGCGCCGAATTTCGGCATTTCGGCCTGCTTGAGATGGCCGAGCTTGCTCAGACGCGCCCGGACAAGAGGCACCCGTCCATCCCTTTCGCCCATCTTCACTCGGGCACCCGTCGCAATCGGTTTGTCTTCGACCTCGGTCTTGTTGCGAAGGTCGGCCAGCGCTGATTTCATCACGGCATAGGAAGGATGAGCAGGATGCAGGCTGGCCAGGTACAAATCAGGCACGACCCGCCAGGACAACTCGGCCAATGCCGAGGCGGCATCGAGTTGCGGCGGGGTCAGGTCGTAGTAACCTGACAACTTTCCGGGGGTGATCCTGCCGCCGTAGGCATGCTGCGCGTAGCGCAGAGTCATCGCAGTGAGGTCCAGCTCCAGACGCGCCAGATGAACAATGTCACCCCTGAAAGCGGCACCGTAGTCAGAAAATGACCCGAGTGTTGCCGGAAGGTAGTCAGCCGCATTCAGACCTTCATGGTCCGCTTCGGCGAAGTATGCGAGTACGCGCCTCGCCTTGTCGGTCAGACCCTCGGAGGTAATCCACATCGGCTCGAACGCCCGAGCCCCGGTAGAAGGCCACGATCGCGCTGCGGTGGCTTTCACTCACCCGGACGGAGGTTTCGGGGTTCCGCAGTTCCTGCAGCACGCTGGCAGCAAGCACGCGATAAGGCTTGACCGCGTCAGCCAGGGGATCGTGCAGCTTGACGAGCTTCGGCGGCACATAGTTGGCAAAACCGGAATCCGGCGATTTCTGCTTATAGGTGGTGACAGCGCCGTCCGGCCTGCGAAATCCCCGTCTGGAGAACCGCGGCGCGAAGAATCGGACGGAGGGATCGTCGCTCTCATAACCGTCGTATCCGTCGAACGAAAAGAACCAGCGAACATCGCGTTCCCTGGGCCGACGCGCCCGCTTCTCGCTCCAGATCGTCTCTATCGGTGAAGTTCTTGATATTGCTATTTATTTTGGCGGCATCTTCGGCCTTGGTCGCGGCCGCTGGGCTGGCCACTGCCAGTGCCGCAAACCCGGCGCCGATAAGGGCCGCAGCTGATCGTCGAAGGCCGTTCATGCATCAGACTCCACGCTACCAACAAAGCTAGTGATACCCAGGCCCACTGACAATGGCTTTTGGTTTGTCCCGGCCCAATTGACGGAAGGTGTTACATTTTCGCCTCATTGAGGCCGAGTTCACGCATCTTGCGGTAGAGCGTCGAGCGCCCGATGCCCAGTTTGCGGGCAACCTCGGACATTTGGCCGCGATAGCGGTGCAGCGCCAGGCGGATCATGTCGGCTTCGATCTCGTCGAGCTTGCGAATGTGGCCGCCGGCCGTCACGACCGGAATGCCGAGGGCCATGCCGTCGCTGACGACATCGCCTGCCGATTGCGGCAGGACGGCGCCGATCACGGCGGCGCGCCCTTGCACGGGCACCGCCGGGGCGCGCGTAACAGGAGCCGGAGGCACCTTCGCCTCGTAACCTTCGACCAGGGAGGCGATCTGGGGAAAATCGTCGACGCCCAGTTCGCTGCCTTCACACAGCACAATTGCCCGGAATACGGTGTTTTCAAGTTGCCGGACGTTGCCCGGCCAGCCATAGGCCTTGAGCATCGTCACAGTGGCCGGATCGATTCCCTTGACCTTGCGGCCTTCCTCGGCAGCGAACCGGGTAATGAAGTGATCCACCAGTTGCGGTATGTCCTCGACCCGCTGCCGCAGAGGCGGCAGCAGAATTGGAAAAACGTTCAACCGATAGTACAAATCTTCGCGGAAGCGGCCCTGCTTGACCATCTCGATCATGTCCCGGTTGGTCGCGGAAACAAGGCGAATATCGATCTTGACGGGCTTGCGTGAACCGACCGGGTCGATTTCGCCCTGCTCGACGGCGCGCAGCAGCTTGACCTGAATGTCGAGGGGAAGCTCGGCCACCTCATCCAGAAAAAGGGTGCCGCCGTCGGCCTCCTGGAATTTTCCCACGTGCCTGCCGCTGGCGCCGGTAAACGAACCTTTCTCGTGGCCGAAAAGAATGCTTTCGACCAGGGTTTCCGGTATGGCGCCGCAGTTCACGGCCACGAACGCGCGTCCACGCCGGGTGCTCTCGCCGTGGATGGCGCGAGCGATCATCTCTTTGCCGACGCCGGATTCGCCTTCGACCAACACGGGAATATTCGACTGGGCGGCGCGGCGGCCGAGACGCAAGACACCAGCCATGGCGGGACCGGAAGCAATGAGCTCATTGAAAGTGAGGGCGCTGCCAACCTTGGCGTTGAGCCGCTTGACCTCTTCGGTGAGGGCAGTCACCTTGAGAAGGTTCTGAATTGATATCCTGAGCCGTTCCGGAGAGACCGGCTTCACGACAAAATCATCGGCGCCTGCCCGCATGGCCTTGACGACGGTGTCGATCGAGCCTTGGGCTGTCTGTACGATGACCGGCAGATGGCCGCGCACGG
The DNA here is from genome assembly GCA_963780765.1 of uncultured Alphaproteobacteria bacterium. Lineage (GTDB taxonomy): Bacteria > Pseudomonadota > Alphaproteobacteria > Rhizobiales > Aestuariivirgaceae > CAWHQZ01. The sequence continues at coordinate 211,923 of CAWADI010000021.1, forward strand.
CCTGCAGCCGGTCGAGGAACTCGAGACCATCAATGCCCGGCATGACGAGGTCGAGCAACACAAGCTCGAAGCCCGAGCCGCGCGGTCCGGCCAGCAGGTCGAGCGCCCTGGCGCCGCTCTCGGCCGAAGAGGCGGCAAAGCCCATGCGCTTGATCATTTCTTCCAGAATGCGGCGCTGCGCGGGATCGTCTTCGACGATCAATACGTTGGGAGGAGCCATGCTGTTCTGCTGATTTCCCTCCGAACCCTGTCCTTCAAAGCCGAGGGTGGCGGCGCCGCCCCGACCATCCCGCCCGTTGTTTCCAAACAGTGACAGGCAAGCGTAAAGGGGTACTTAAGAGACGGCACAATCAAAGCGATACTCATGGCCCCAGCAAGGCTTGTCGCGGTTCCGTAAAGACTTCATATGAGGCGGGCAGCGTCCCCTCCGGCGAAGCGGAGCGACGCGGAGACAAGGAGCCCTGCATGTCGCTTTCCGTTGCAACTCTCGGCGATCTGCCCGAGTGGAATCTCGCCGATCTCTACCCCGGCCCCGATGCACCCCAGTTGGCGCGTGATCTGGAGAAGGCGGCCGCCGATGCTGAGAGCTTTCAGAGCCGTTTCAAGGGCAAGCTCGGCGAAACCGCCGCCGGCAGTTCGGCCGGCGACGCTCTCGCTAGGATCATCGCTGAATATGAAGCGCTGGACGAATTGCTCGGACGGGTCGGCTCGTTTGCACAACTTTACTATGTCGAAAATACCACCGACCCCGGGCGGGCGAAATTCTACGGCGACGTCAACCAGAGGATCACCGACATCTTCAGCTCGCTGCTGTTCTTCGAGCTCGAGCTCAATCGGATTGACGATGAAGCGATGGCAAAAGCCCTCGGGTCGCCCGCCCTCAGACGCTATGAGCCGTGGCTGAACGACCTGCGCAAGGAACGGCCCTATCAACTCGACGACAGGCTTGAACAGCTATTTCTCGAGAAGTCGGTGACCTCGTTTAGCGCCTGGAACCGCCTGTTCGACGAAACCATGGTCGGGCTGCGGTTCGAGGTCGAGGGTGAATCGCTGACGCTCGAACCTGCCCTCAACCTGCTGCTCGATCCCGATGAGACGCGTCGCAGGCGCGCAGCCAATGCTCTGGCAGACACCTTCAAGGCCAATCTGCGGCTATTTACGCTCGTTACCAACACGCTCGCCAAGGACAAGGAGATCTCCGACCGCTGGCGTGGTTTCAAGGACATCGCCGCGGCCCGGCATCTTTCGAACCGCGTTGAGCCGGAAGTTGTCGAGGCCCTCGTCAACTCGGTGCGGGCGGCGTATCCGCGGCTCTCGCACCGCTATTACGCGATGAAGGCCAAGTGGCTGGGCAAGAAGCAGCTGGATCATTGGGATCGCAATGCGCCGCTGCCGGAGGAGGACACGCGCGCCGTGCCGTGGGCCGACGCACGCGAAACGGTGCTCCTGGCATATTCCGGATTTGATCCCCAGATGTCGGAAATCGCCCTGCGGTTTTTCGACGGCCGCTGGATCGATGCCCCGGTGCGGCAGGGTAAAGCCCCCGGCGCCTTCGCGCATCCGACGGTTCCGTCGGCTCACCCGTACGTGCTGCTCAACTATCAGGGCAAGACGCGTGACGTGATGACGCTTGCCCATGAGCTTGGTCATGGCGTGCATCAGGTTCTGGCGGCGGGGCAGGGGCCGCTGCTTTCGCGCACACCGCTGACACTGGCGGAAACGGCGAGCGTGTTCGGCGAGATGCTGACATTTCAGTCGGTGCTGAAGGGCACGACGGACGTGCGCAAACGCAAGGCCCTGCTGGCCCAGAAAGTGGAAGACATGCTCAACACCGTGGTCCGGCAGACTGCGTTCTATACGTTCGAACGCAAGGTCCACACGGAACGAAAGTCAGGCGAGCTGACCGCCGACCGGCTGGGTGAGCTGTGGCTCGAGGTCCAGGCGGAAAGCCTCGGTCCGGCCATTCGGCTGGGACCGGGCTATGAGACCTTCTGGAGCTACATTCCGCATTTCATCCATTCGCCGTTCTACGTTTACGCCTATGCGTTCGGTGACTGCCTGGTGAATTCGCTGTTTGCGCGGTACCGCGAGGCGAGCGAGGGTTTCGTCGGCAAGTATTTCGCCATGCTCGAGGCCGGCGGCACCAAACATCACAAGGAGTTGCTGGCACCCTTTGGCCTGGATGCCAGTCAACCATCGTTCTGGGCGCTGGGGCTCGCCATGATCGAGGGATTTATCGACGAGATCGAAGCTCTCGACCGGGCGGACCGGTGAGCGGGCGCGACAAAGACAGCGAGCACAACCGGCTCACGGCGCGCGTTCAGCGCTACGCCAATGTCGGCGCCGGCCTCGGCACGGCGGTCGCCAGAGTTGCAGCCGGCCGCATGTTGGGCGCCAGTGCCGGCACGAGCAATGAGGCGCGCATGTTTCGCGACGCCCTGGGCTCGCTCAAGGGGCCGTTGATGAAGGTGGCGCAGCTGCTGTCCAGCATTCCCGACGTGCTTCCTCCGGCATATGCGCGGGAGCTGAGCGAACTGCAGGCCCACGCACCGCCGATGGGCTGGCCCTTCGTGCGCCGGCGCATGGCGGCGGAACTCGGCGCCGGGTGGCAAAACAGATTCCAGGCGTTCGAAACCGCGGCGGCGGCCGCCGCTTCGCTGGGCCAGGTGCACCGGGCCCGCGACAACGACGGCTCGGCACTCGCCTGCAAGCTCCAGTATCCCGACATGGATTCGGCGGTGGAGGCCGACCTAGCGCAACTCAATCTGCTGTTGGCACTGCACCGGCGGATGGATACGGCCATCGACTCGCGCGAAATCGGCGAGGAGATAGGGGCTCGGCTGCGCGAGGAACTCGACTATGAGCGCGAGGCCAGGCACATGGGCCTCTACAGCGCGATGCTTCACGACGAACCACTTGTGCGCGTGCCGCGCGTCAGCGGAAAGCTCTCAACCCGGCGCCTACTCACCATGAGCTGGCTCAACGGCGACAAGCTTCTGGCCTTCAAGGACGCGCCCCTGGAACAACGCAATCTTATCGCGCGCAGCCTGTTCCGGGCATGGTGGCTGCCGTTCTGCCGCTTCGGAGTCATCCATGGCGATCCACATCTCGGCAACTACACGGTGTTTCGGGAAGATGGCGGGCCGCGCGGTATCAACCTGCTCGACTACGGGTGTATCCGCATCTTTCCGCCGAGCTTTGTGGCAGGAGTTGTCGATCTGTACACCGGTCTGCAGCGCAACGACCGCGAGCAGATCGCTCACGCCTACCAAACCTGGGGTTTCAAGGGGCTAAGCTCGGAGCTCATCGACATCCTGAATATCTGGGCGCGGTTCATCTACGGACCGTTGCTTGAGGACCGGGTACGGGCCATCGCCGGAGACGCAAGCCCGGCGGAATATGGCCGCAAACAGGCGTTCAAGGTGCACCAGGCCCTGAGAGAAAAAGGTCCGGTATCCATCCCGCGCGAATTCGTCTTCATGGACCGGGCGGCTATCGGGCTCGGCGGTGTCTTCATCCATCTGCGTGCCGAACTCAACTTCCATCAGCTGTTCCACGACGCGCTGGCGGACTTTTCCATGAGCCGCGTGGAGCAGGCGCAACGGCGGGAGCTGGACGCTGCAGGTTTGTGATCGTGTGCGGGCTGCTTGCGAAGCCGCCCGCAGCGGGATAGCTTGCGCCGCCCAAACCACCCAGCGGGGCATCGATGGCTGAAGATCCGGTCCCGGCGCACGATATCGCCGAGCATGAGAATACCTACGCGGCGTTTCTGACCGGCGTGGTCGCCGCCATTCTGGCAGCTGCATTCGCGCTGGCCGCGCTCATCAACTTTGCCTTCGGCGAATCCATGTCGACGGTGCTCGGGTGGGCTACCATGCTCGCCGGTACTGCTGCGATCACGATCGATATCCGCTCGGGCAAAAGGAATTGGTTGTTTTCGCTCGCCGCCCTTGTCGTGCTGGGGCTGATCACCGCGGTCAACGTTTCGTAGTTTTCTGTGACCATCAAAATCGGCATTCCCGCTGAGGCGGCCTCCGGCGAAGCGCGCGTCGCCGCCGTCCCCGACACGGTGCGGGCCTACGTCAGAAAGGGCCTTGGGGTCGTTATCCAGAAGGGTGCGGGCAGCGGTTCCTTCATTTCCGATGAAGCTTACCTGAAGGCGGGGGCAAGCATCGGCGAGGCCGCTGCTGCCTGGGCGGACTGCGAGCTCATTCTGACGGTGCGCCGCCCCGATGCCGACACCCTCCAGGCGGTAAAGAAAGGGGCACTGATCATCGGACAGATGGATCCCTACGGGGACGGGACGGGGCTCTGCGCGCTCGCCAAACTCGGCGTTTCCCTGTTCTCGATGGAGCTAATGCCGCGCATCTCGCGCGCGCAGTCGATGGACGTTCTCTCGTCGCAAGCCAACCTCGCCGGCTACAAGGCGGTGATCGACGCTGCCGCACAGTTCAGCCGGGCATTTCCGATGATGATGACTGCCGCCGGCACCGTGCCGCCGGCAAGGGTTTTCGTCATGGGCGCGGGCGTGGCGGGACTGCAGGCGATTGCCACCGCCAGGCGCCTCGGCGCGGTCATCTCGGCGACCGACGTTCGCGCCGCCGTCGCCGAACAGGTGCAGAGCCTCGGCGCCAAGTTCATCTTCGTCGAAGGCCTGAAAGATGCAGCGACAGCAGGCGGCTATGCCAGCGAACTCTCGGTGGAAGATCGCCAGCGGCAGGCGAAGCTCATCGCCGATCACATCGCCGGCCAGGACATCGTGATAACAACGGCTCTCATCCCCGGCCGTCCAGCCCCGCAGCTGATCAGCCGGCAAATGGTCGAAAGCATGAAAGCCGGTTCGGTTATCGTCGATCTCGCAGTGGAACGCGGTGGAAACTGCGCCTTGTCGAGGCCCGGAGAGACGGTGGAGCACGGCGGCGTCTGCATCATGGGGCATCTCAACCTCGCGTCCAGGCTGTCGGGAAACGCCTCCGCGCTCTATGCCAGGAACCTTCAGAACTTCATCGATCTCATCGTGACCGAAGACGGCTCGCTCAAAATCGACTGGAACGATGAGATCATCCGGGCCATCGCCTTGACGCGCGATGGCGAGATCATCCATTCGGCGCTCCACCCGGAGGTACAGCAGCCATGACCATCGACCCGTTCGTCTATCTTTTCGCCATCTTCGTGCTGGCGATCTTCATCGGCTACTACGTGGTGTGGAACGTGACGCCGGCGCTGCACACGCCGCTGATGTCGGTGACCAACGCCATTTCCTCGGTGATCGTGGTCGGGGCGCTGCTGGCGACGGCGACCGGGGCCGTCGCCTCCGGCTCGCCCGCTGCAATGATCTTCGGCTTTATCGCCCTCACGCTCGCCGCCGTGAACATCTTCGGTGGCTTTCTCGTGACGCACCGGATGCTGGCGATGTACAGGAAAAAGGACAAGTAGGCCCGCATGTCGGGAAACCTGGCGGCGCTGCTCTACCTGGCAAGCGGGGCACTGTTCATCGTTGCACTGCGCGGCCTGTCGAACCCGGAGTCGGCGCGGCGCGGCAACCTGCTCGGCATGGCCGGCATGGCCATCGCCATCGTGACCACACTGGTCGCTTCCCCGCCCGCCTCGGGACTTGCGTGGGGTCTCATCGTCGCGGGCCTCGCCCTCGGCGGCAGCGTGGGCATGGTGACGGCGCGGCGCATCGCCATGACCGCCATGCCGCAGCTCGTTGCGGCATTCCATTCGCTGGTCGGCCTGGCGGCGGTTTTCGTGGCTGCGGCGGCGCTCCACGCGCCCGCCGCCTTCGGCATCGCCGAGAACGGGCACATCCACACCGGCAGCCTCATCGAAATGTCGCTGGGAGTGGCGATCGGCGCGGTCACCTTCACGGGCTCGATCGTCGCCTTCGTCAAGCTGCAGGGCCTCGTTTCCGGAGCGCCGATTGTGTTCAAGGGCCAGCACCTTGCCAACCTGGGGCTGGGATTGCTGCTGTTGGCGGTGACGGCATGGTTCTGCAGCACGGGATCGCCGGTGCTGTTCTGGATCATCGTCGTGGTTTCGTTCCTGCTCGGCGTGCTGATCATCATCCCCATCGGCGGCGCCGACATGCCCGTGGTGGTCTCCATGCTCAACTCCTATTCGGGTTGGGCTGCGGCGGGCATCGGCTTCACGCTCGCCAACTCGGCGCTGATCATAACGGGGGCGCTGGTCGGCGCTTCCGGCGCCATTCTGTCGTACATCATGTGCCGCGGCATGAACCGCTCGTTCTTCTCCGTCATTCTCGGCGGCTTCGGCGGCGAAACTTCCGCCGCCGCCGCAGGAGCGGAGGCAAAACCGGTCAAACGCGGTTCGGCGGAAGATGCGGCGTTTCTCATGAAAAGCGCGAGCTCGGTCATCATCGTGCCCGGATACGGCATGGCGGTGGCGCAGGCCCAGCACGCGCTGCGCGAAATGGCGGACCATCTGAAAAAATCTGGCGTCACGGTAAAGTATGCAATCCATCCCGTCGCCGGCCGCATGCCGGGACACATGAACGTATTGCTCGCCGAAGCGAGCGTTCCGTACGATGAGGTTTTCGAGCTGGAGGATATCAATTCCCAGTTCGCCAACACCGACGTGGCGTTCGTGATCGGGGCCAACGACGTCACCAATCCGGCGGCCAAGGAAGACCCCGCATCACCGATTTACGGCATGCCGGTGCTCGAGGTGTGGAAGGCGAACATGGTGATGTTCGTCAAACGTTCATTGTCTTCCGGATACGCAGGCATCGACAACACGCTGTTCTATCGCGACAACACCATGATGCTGTTCGGCGACGCCAAGAAGATGGTCGAGGAGATCGTCAAGTCGAGCTAGGCGGTAAACTGACGAGCGCGAGCATCGGGGGGAGTGCCGCGCAACCGGGCAATCACCAATCGTCTTGCGTGGGTAAGGGCTCGCGCCAGCGGCAGCTGGGATTAGGTGGGCCGCATTCCCGGCCGGCCGCGGCTCAGAGGGCGCTCGACTTTCTTGGGTGCCGGCAACAGGCCCTCGCGTTGCAGCTTCTTTCGCTGCAGCTTGCGCGCCCGGCGGATTGCCTCAGCTTTCTCGCGGGCTTTTTTTTCGGAGGGCTTTTCGTAATGTCCGCGAAGCTTCATTTCCCGGAAAATGCCTTCGCGCTGCATTTTCTTTTTCAGTACCTTGAGAGCCTGATCGACGTTGTTGTCGCGAACAATAACCTGCACTAGCCAAACCTTCGCGTTCGAGTGAAGCAAGGTCTTGTGACGGCATTGCCGAGAACGAGGCACGCGGCCAGAAGATCAAGCGGAGGGCGATGGCCCTCCAACGTGGGCGCCCAAGTAGCAGAAGAAGGCCAATCTGTCGAGAGGTGCCGTCACCTGGACCTCAATCGGTTCACATGGCCCATCTTGCGACCCGGCCGGATCTCCTCCTTGCCGTAGAGGTGCAGGCTCAACCCGGGCTGGCCGGCAAAGTCACGCCACAGAAGCACGTCTTCGCCCAGGAGATTGACCATTTCGACATCGGCATGACGCGTGGGCTCGGGAAGCGGCCACCCGGCAATCGCGCGAATATGCAGCTCGAACTGGGAATACTGGCAGGCATCGATCGTCCAGTGGCCGGAGTTATGGACGCGCGGTGCGATCTCATTGACCAGAAGGCTTTCCGCGCCGCCGTCGCGAACCAGGAAGAGTTCGACCGCGAGCACGCCGACGTATTCGAGCGCATCGGCTATGGTCGTGCCGATGCGGCGGGCCGCATCCGCGGTCGCGCGGCCAATGCCGGCAGGCACGATGGAGGTGTGGAGAACGTGATTCTCGTGGCGGTTCCGGGCAATGTCGAAGACGCGCAACGTGCCATCGCTGCCCCGGGCCACGATCACCGAGAGCTCTGCCGCAAACGCGACGTATGACTCGAGCACTGCCGCGGCGCCGCCGGCCGCTTGCCAGGCCTCGGCGAGATCGGATTCCTGTCGGATCACGAATTGCCCCTTGCCGTCGTAGCCCATCTGCCGGATCTTGAGAACGCAGGGGCAACCGAGCAGGCGCACCTGACGCTCCAACTCCAGGCGAGAAGAAACTTCCGCGAAGTCGGCTACCGGCAGGCCGAGTTTTTTGAGGAACGACTTTTCCTGAAATCGATCCTGCGTAACCTCGAGGACCAACGGGCCGGGCTGCACGGGCACGAGTCCGGCCAGCATAGCCGCGGATGCGGCGGGAACGTTCTCAAATTCGTAGGTGACCACGTCCACCGAGCGTGCAAACGTCTCGAGCGCCGGCCAATCGGAATAGGATGCCTGCGTGTGCATGTCGGTCACCTGAAAGGCAGGACTGCGGGGCTCGGGACAAAATACATGGGACCGGAAACCAAGGCGCGCAGCAGCGTTGACCAGCATGCGCCCGAGCTGTCCTCCGCCGAGGATGCCGATCGTCGAGCCTGGCGGGAGGGGTCGTTCAGGCTTCGCTTCGGGCATCGATCCGGGGCTTCAAAGCCACTGCCTTCGACTGGCGGGCCCGCCATTTGGCGAGCGTTCGCGCAATGCCCCGGTCATTCAACGCCAGCACGCTTGCCGCAAGCAGTGCCGCATTGACTGCGCCGGCCTGGCCGATGGCGAGCGTGCCGACCGGAATGCCTGCCGGCATCTGGACGATCGAAAGCAGGCTGTCCTGACCCTTGAGGGCAGCGGTTTCAACCGGCACGCCAAACACCGGCAACGCGGTCAGCGACGCAGTCATGCCCGGAAGATGCGCCGCTCCGCCGGCCCCCGCGATGATCACCTGGAAGCCGGTTCCCTGCGCGTTTCTGGCAAAGTCATAGAGCCGCGACGGCGTCCGATGGGCGGAGATCACGCGGCAATCATGACTGATGCCGAGACTGTCGAGGGTCAGGGAGGCGTGTTTCATGGTTTCCCAGTCGGACTGGCTTCCCATGATGATGGCTACTTTGGGGGCGCTCGCTTTCGGCATGCGGTATCAAAGGGCGGTTCGACGGTTCAGGCGATGATCGGCGGAATGAGCTTGTCGATCAGCTTCTGTATCTGGTCCTTTAGCTGCAGTTTCTGCTTCTTCAGGCGCCGGAGCTGTAACTGGTCGCCCGATCCGCTGGCCTGGAGGCTGGATATTGCCGCATCCAGGTCGCGATGCTGCTGCTTCAGGTCCGCGAGTTTGGCGCGAATCTCGTCCTCGGCTTCGACTTCCATGGCCGCTCTTCTTCGCAGCCGTTCATTGTGGCGCGATTTGATGGCGGTTCGCAAGGCAAAGCCTTGAAACACCGCCGGATCCACGACACATTCACGCTCAGGTTCGACAAAAACCGGGTTTTGTGCCATATTTTCGGTGTGACCATCTTAAAGGTGGAGGCCTTAATGTCGTCGCTTCAGGCGCACTTAAGTGAATTGACGGCCAAGCACAAAGCGCTGGAAATGCAGATCGAAAATGAACTCGCCCATCCGAGCACCGATGACCTGGTGATTTCCGATCTCAAGCGCAAAAAACTCAGGTTGAAAGACGAAATCATGCGCCTTGAGGCTAAGATCAAGGGGCACTGATTTTGCCGCAGAGCACTACAGTATTAGCGTAGCGTCGGCGGCGAGAGACTCCAACCTTCGGGTTACAGCCTTCTGGCAGGCCATTCCTCGAGGTTCCTCGGCGCTGCATCCCGAGGTCGGTGGTCGGGTTGGCATCGTTTTGTCTTCTGCGGTCGCGTCACCCTCATAGCCCGCCCGGAAAGGCGATAGTGCAACAAACTGTTGCCTTGTTGGCGGCTCACCGATTAGCCTCAACGCTTGCGCATTACGCCGAAGAAGCGAAATCGCTCGTTTGGGAGGAACATATGACGTTGCTCGACGTGCGCGGCGTCTCAAAGAATTTCGGGGCGATCAGGGCGTTGAGCGACGTCAGCTTCTCGGTCGAACCAGGCGAAGTCGTGGGCCTCATGGGTGACAATGGCGCCGGCAAGTCCACCATGGTCAAGCTCGTAGCCGGCAATTTTCCGCCAAGCGAAGGCGAAGTGGCGGTTGAAGGGGAGATCTGTCACTTCTACAAACCGATCGAAGCCCGCATGAAGGGCATCGAGGTCGTCTATCAGGACCTCGCACTCGCCGACAATCTGACGGCCGCCCAGAACGTGTTTCTCGGCCGTGAGATCAATAAGGGCCGCTGGCCCTTCCAGGTTCTCGACAAGCAGGCGATGATCGACCGTTCCGGCGAACTCTTCCGCGAACTCAAGTCGGAAACCCGGCCGCGCGACGTTGTCAAAAAAATGTCGGGCGGCCAGCGCCAGGCGGTGGCAATCGCCCGCACCAGGTTGTCCAACGCCAAGATCATCCTGATGGATGAGCCCACTGCCGCAATCTCGGTGCGCCAGGTTGCAGAAGTGCTGGATCTGATCCGCCGCCTGAAGGCGCAGAAAGTGGCAGTAATGCTGATCAGCCACCGCATGCCGGACGTGTTTGCGGTCTCAGACCGGATCATGGTCCTGAGGCGGGGCGCCAAGGTGGCAGACAAGCCGACCGCCGACACCTCGCCCGAGGAAATCACCGGGCTAATCACGGGAGCGATCCGTGCAGCGTAGCGTTTCGCAAGCCGCGACCGAAACCGGGCATGCGGCAATCGCCGACGTCGTGGGGATCAGGGAACAAACCTTCCTCCAGCGCGTCATCACCACGCAGGCGTTTTGGGTGACGATGGCGCTGCTCGCCCTCTATATGGGCATGGCGATGACGGAACCGAGTTTCGGTACGGTCAACAATTTCGCCAACATGACGCGCAACTTCGCGCCCTTTGGCATCATGGCACTGGGAATGACAGTGGTGATCATTACCGGCGGCATCGATCTGTCGGTGGGTTCGATCATGGGACTGGTGGCGATCGTTGCGGGGCTGTTCCTGACCTGGGAGTATCCCTGGTACGTCGCCTTCGTTATGGGACTGATCGCCGGACTTGCCTGCGGTGCCGTCAACGGATACTTCGTCGCTTACGTAGGCATGTCGTCATTTGTCGTAACGCTCGGGATGATGTCTATTGCCCGCTCCCTGGCCATCGTCTTCTCGCAAAACCAGATGCTCTACAAATTCGGTCCCGATGCGCCGATCGTCAAAGCGATCGGCCAGGCGAAGTTTCCACGCCAAGCGCCCGACGACTGGGTGCCGGACTGGATTCCGCAACTGTCTTCGCATTTCTGGACCATGGTCATACTGGCGCTGGTGGTCGGCTACGTCTTCAACTTCAAGGCTTGGGGCAGACACCTGTTCGCCATCGGCGGCAACGAGCAGGCCGCACGGCTGACCGGCGTTCCGGTGGACGGCATCAAGTTCCAGGCCTACGTGTTTTCAGCCTTCACCGCTTCCGTCGCCTCGCTACTCATCCTCGGCTACTCCGGCTCGGCCATCAACGCCATGGGTCAGTCGTACGAGTTGCGCGTAATTGCCGCGACGGTGATCGGCGGCGCCAATCTCATGGGCGGGGCCGGTACCGCCTACGGTGCCGTGGTCGGATCGGCGCTTCTCGAGGTCATCCGCAACGCACTTCTGATGGCCGGCATCGATTCCAATTGGCAGGGCGCGTTCGTCGGCGCCTTCATCATTCTCGCGGTCCTTCTTGGCATGCAGACAGGCGGCAAATCGCTTCTCGGCGCGCTCATGGAAAGGTTCCTGCCCCGGAGGGCCCGCTAGAAACTCCGGCCGGATCCCCGCCCGGACGTCAGTAGCAAAAGTGGAGGATTGATGATGAGGAAATATCTGTTGACCGCTGCCGTCGCCATCGGCGCACTTGCCGTCGCCGGCGCTGCATCAGCACAGACGAAGTACACCTTCGCCCTTGTGCCCAAGAACATGAACAATCCGTTCTTCGATCAGGCGCGTGACGGCTGCAAGAAGGCCGAAGCGGAATCAAATGGTGCCTTCGAGTGCATGTACATCGGACCCGGCGAGCATGGCGGCGGCGAAGAACAGGTGCAGATCGTCCAGGACCTGGTCGCCAAGAAGGTTGACGGAATTGCGGTGGCACCAGCCAACGCGGCGGCCATGGCTGTCGCCCTGCAGGCCGCCAAAGATGCGGGCATCCCGGTCCTGACATGGGACGCGGATGTGCTTCCCGAAAACAAGGATCTGCGCACTGCCTATATCGGCACGCACAACTATGAGATCGGCGTCAACCTGGCCAAGCTCGCCCAGAAGATCAAGCCGAGCGGCGGGTCCCTGTGCATCCAGTCGGGCGGCGCGGCAGCGGCCAATCACAACGAGCGCATGCAGGGCATCCGCGACACGCTGTCCGGCGTGAAGTCCGCCACTTCCCCAGGCGACCGGCTGACCGGACAGAACGGCTGGACCGAAATCGACGGCTGCCCGCTCTACACCGACGACGACTTCCCGCGTTCGGTGCAGCAGTTTGAAGACATCATGGCGAAGAACCCCAACCTCGATGCCTTCATCCCGACGGGCGGCTTCCCGCAGTTCGTCCCCGACGCCAACCGCGCCGCGGTCGAAAAGTACAAGGACAAGATCGCCAGCAAGGCGCTCGCATTGGTCGTTGCCGACACACTCCCCGTGCAGATCGACCAAATGAAGGAAGGTCTGTCGCTCGGCCAGGTTGGTCAGCGGCCGTTCGAAATGGGCTACAAGACCATGCAGGCCTTCAACGCAATGAAGGGCGGCGGCGCGGCACCGGCCGATCCGACCTATACCGGTCTCGACGTCTGCACGCCGGAGACGGCCGACACCTGCATCGCCAAGTAGAGCTTTGACACCAGTCAGGGGCGGGAGCAACTCCCGCCCTGTTCATCTCGCAATACGGCTGGCCTTCTTGAATACTGTTCGAACCGACCGTTTCAGCGATGTGCTACGCCTTCGGTCGGCCATTCCGGCCATAGGCGGATCAGACCAGAACAAGAATACAAGTCGTCTCGCATCTTACAATAAGCTGAGTACTTAGATCGAACCTGCGAATTGGTCCCGAATACGGACAAATGTGCCCGCCAGGTAATCCTGTGTGCCCGCCAGGTAATCCTGTGTACCCACCAGGTAATCCTGGCCAAATAGCGGTTTAACCAAAACTCAGGTTCGGTTTCTTGAGGAGCGCGCGGTGTGTGCTGTTCTGTACAGCAGCATGCTCCGTTGCGCTGTAGATTTGGGATTCGGATTAGGGAAATCTTTCCCTCTCCTCGAAAGGAAAAGTCATGAAAATCTCTCCGAACGTCAAGCCAGCCGCGTGGGGCGCGGTCGGCGGAGCAGTTGCTCTCGCCATCATCGGATTCAGCTGGGGCGGCTGGGTCACCGGTTCCTCGGCAACCACCCTGGCGGATAAACACGCCACCAGCGAAGTGGCGAAGGCTCTGGCGCCGATTTGTTTCCTGCAGTTCAATCAGCAGCCAGGTGCGGAAGCCAAATTGGTTGAGCTGAAGGGCATCACGAGCCCCTATCAGCAGGCTTCCTTCATGGAAAAAAACGGCGCGGCGATCATGCCCGGCAGCGACAAGGTGGTTAAGGGTGTCAGCCTGGCATGTGCTGAACTGCTCCTCAAAGCCACAGCGAACTGATTGTCAGCTACCTGGTTGCGGTGACCAGCATACGATGCGCGGGTTGAAGACCTGACTCGTGCGCATTGAAGGCGCAGCGACCACGAGAGGGCAGGCCAATGACAGCGAGCGTTTCGACAGTGGCGCAGGAATGCACGAATACCCGAGCCCCAAACCCCAAACCCGCCTGACCGCCTTGCTCGCCAGGCGGGAGCGCAAGGCAAAGCAAGGCCATTGCTGCACCATGGCATTGATTTTCGTGAAGTCTGAAAGACCACTACCTGTAAGTCTCAAAGACCACTACCTGTCGCGCCGGATGAACCCGTAGCGAAGGTCAAAACGCGCCAGACCGATATCCTTTAGCGAGCGGTCGCTCAGCAGGGCGCTGCGTTCCGGAGATTGCCGGGCGCTGCAGCCATTTGCTGACATTGAGAAATGAGGTTCCGAGCTTTCCGATTGCCCAATTCATCGCGCCTGTCCAGAACTTCTCTTGGCGAGCATCTTGATTGGTTGCAGCATGAACCGGTGGTTCACCGGCTTGGCTGTCTGTTTTCGTAAGTAGCCTGTCTCGAAGACCCGGGGCCGCCCATGGCGGCCCCGGGTCGATGCCAATTCGGCAGGCGCCGCCTTAGATCCGGCGGTCCTTCATCAAAGCGTCAACATCGCGCTGAGCTTGGCCTTTTTCAAGACTGTACTTCGCGACGACCTGGCTAATGAGGTCGTCTTTGCTCTTCAGAGCAGACAACTCGTCGGCGGAGAACTTGGGCCACTTTGCGCCGATCTCCTTGAGCAGCATCTGTCTTGGTTCTGTACTCGGTGAACTGGTATTCGAGCTAACATTGGTCATATGGGTTTAACTCCAATTGAGTAAAAAATAATTTGAATGAGCATCACTCAAACTACATCATGCATATAGCCTCCACCTTCGTCCCTACAAGATGACCCGACTGATTGTTCTACTCGTTAGACCGTGCGCGGCGGGACGCTACTGCCATCTAGCCTAACTGCGAACTCTCACGGAGTCGCCAAGACATCAATGATTCACCGGAAGATCGAATGGACCCCCACAACCTGCCTGCCTCACCCCAAGGATCGAGAGCAGGTGGCGGTGCGCCAAATGACAAGCGGAATGCCAATATCGTTATGGTGGCAGGACGGCTGAAGCGATAACCGAACAGCGGGCGGGGAGGCGATTTGGTCCCCAGACAAAGAAATCTCTCGACTTTGCCGGTACGCCAAGTTCGACGGGGTGACGGCGGGCCTCCGGGTGAATGCGAGCCGATCTTCGATGGAGATCGCGAGATAGTTGCAGATGAGGAGGGAACGAGCTTCCCAACCGTTGAGCAAGCCAAAGCACATGCGTTTTTGATAGCCAAGGAATTTGGAACAGAGACCAACCTACGAGGCTGCTCAGTTGTCGTTAAGGATTAGGTTCAGAAGGAACTGATGCGCGTGCCGGTAGCTGGCTGATTGTGAGCTTGAGGGGACTTGGGGCACGGCGTTCGATACGTCGGCGTCTTCGCGCGAGAGCAATCGATCCATGAAAGAAATCACCGGCCGCGCGGGAGACGGTTGAACTCTACCAGCGAGGATGGTGCCACTACTCGCGCAACACGACCCCGCCAATCGCCTCCATTTCTGTATTGAGATCATTCACCTTGCCATTCGAGACTTCGGCGACAATCGCGGCTTTACCCGGCAGTAATTCACGCGACACCTTTTCAACAAACTCTCTACCTGCACCGCGATGGACCAGATCGGCCGAGGCACCAAATAACGCTCCTCCGGCAGCTCCAATCGTGGCCGCGAGCAGACCGCCGGGCAAACCAGCTAAACCGCCGATCAGAGCACCGACCGCTGTTCCGCGAGGCCATTCGTAGGCGCTCTCCTTCACCGACACCTTTCCGTCGGAGTCCTTCGCGGCGATCGCCCAGCCGTGGAGCGTGTTGCGGCCTTTCGCGTGAAAATCTCTGAGAAGGTGGGCCCCTTGGTGGGCCTTCGCTTCATTCGGGAAGACCACCACGACGAACCTGCTCATATGAGACCTCAATTGCAGCGCGAGACTTCGCGATACCGGCGATACAGCGTTGCACGTTCGTTCCGTCGTGCCTACCTTGCGCTTGCATCGACAGCAGCACATTGATGAACTCGCGCGTCTTGGCCTTCGCACTTTTGATCAACGGCGCATGGTGCTTGGGCACAGAGCTGTTCCTGCGCCTCGGCCGCCGACTGGCGTTATGAGGATGTCCTTTCGAACTCGACTTCGTCAGCCTACCAAGGAGCTGGCAGAAAGCCCGGCTACGGGATCACGGCCCGGATGCAAGAAATGGTTGCATTTAGGCGCTCACACTCGGGGCCGGTATGGTTTGATACTGAGGAGGACTTCAAGGCCGTCTTTGGATGGACGACCATAAGCGCCACGAGAGCGGACACTCTCAAGCACGTCAGCCGGCAGGCTCGCATGATTGCGTGAGAACCTCATTGAGGTTCGAAATGCCTAGAACTCATTGTTGGGTGAGATAGCCGCGGAGATAGCCGACCGTCGTGAAGTTGAACAGGTCGTCATTTGTGCCGAACCTCGCCGTAGTGTGCGCCCGCGCCAGCTCGGTGCGGCCACTCAAAAGCGCCGACCAGCGCCGCCCGGGGCGCCGACGAAATGAGAAGGCCGGCAATGGCCCACCGGCCATTCCGTCCCCCACCAAAGTTCGCTTAGTTCGCCGTCGGGACCATCAGTTTTGCTCCCGTAGGCGGCGCTCGGCAGCAGCGAGCGTGGCGGCCATCTGCCCGCACCAGTTTCGAGCCCACTCGAGCTGAAATATGAGTAAAGCCCCGGCGGGAGGGGATACCGGCCGGGGCTGCTTTCTCGACACCCGCGTCGGGGGGCGGGCGGGTGTCTCTTACTCTAACAATACTCGTTTGTTCAGCTGGAAGCTGATCAAAATTGCTCAGCCGCACCAGAGGCACTATTCCAGGGACGCAGAAGCCATGCAGAGCATCGCGCGCCGAGCCAGTTTAGGGCGCGACGCAAGAAATCGCACTGACCGTGTTGTCAGACTGGGCACATAACTAGAGGCTCGTTCACGAACCAGAATTGAGGCTCGTGCGCAAGCCAGGCCTGCGACGGGCGCCATACATGCTGGTCGCCACAAACAGCGCACTGAAAACTTAATGGTACGTCGGGGAGTTGGTTGAAGCTGTCCACATCGGTATCGATGCCAGTAGCTGTCGCCCGCCACGTTCGCGGGCAGCTCGTGGTGATCATGCTCATATTTGGACGATAGGAGATCGACCCCATCCGCGCTGGTCAAAATTGACCACACTGGCATTTAGGGCATGCACCCGCTCAGATCTTGTGCCTAATTCGGCGAAAGCGTTCAATTTTGCTCAGACGCCACGCGCGACCTTGCCTAATCTGCTCCAACCCGGGCCTACCATGTCATCGCTCGCCACTGGCGCGAGACCCACGGCCCAGGGGGACCGCCATGAAAAGTTCCATTGGCATCGGGATCTCTGCGCCTGATGTTGAGTTCCTGAAAAAAGTCTTTGGCGCGTTGATGTTCCTGACCGCAGCAAGTGGCACAATTGTTTTCGTGCTTCTTTAGTGCCATGCGCGTGTATTCGGCCACTCGTAGCACGCGGCCAATAATGCGAAGTTTCACGCGGCGCACCGAGCTGATGACTTGCTGGCCACGATCTCGGCAGCGGGGGTTGGACTCGCACTAGGTGAAGGATGCGAGCACTTGGGCTTACGTCAAGCTGCGTGCGCTGCCCTTAGCCCCTCCTTTTCTTTAGATAGGCCCGCCCAGCGTCTGTTATTTGGAGTCCGCCTCGCTCGTATTCTGCGTAGCCTTCGCGAATAATGTTACCTCCTGCGCGTCATCGAGGACCTGGCAGGAGACTGGCGCCGGCTGGATGAGAGCATTGAAGGCCTTCCAGCGAGCAAGGCTGGCCTGTCAAGACAAGGCCTGCGAGCGGCTGATGACGGTGCCCGGCATCGTGCCGATCTCAAGCGCGAAGGCCGGCCTGCAACTAACTGGGCTGTCAAGGAGATTCACCTTGAAAGCTAAGGTTGTAAGCACCATTTAAGGTTGTAAGCATCATTTAGTGTGCTAGCCGCTCAGCGGCAATTCTCTGGGCCTAAAAAGACCGCAGCGAAAACCCTATGACACGAACGCCCAGTGCCGCTTGGCCGCAATCGCTAACTGGCCGGCTTTCCAAAAGGAGTATTAGCGATAACTCGTGAACCGCGAAGTGAATATCTTGAACAGCGAAGTCAATATCTTGATACGGAGCCCCACAGAGACATTTCAACCGCAGGGCAGCTGGGGAAGCCCGAGAAGCCATTCGATAAGCACAAAAAAAGAGACTCCAGCGAAAGCGAGATGCTTCAGCGTGCAGTCCGCAACCTGGATGGATATGACTCTGGCCATGAAAGACTATCGCGGGTCTCAGATTGCTTTCCGTTCACCTCCAGACACGCGGTTCAGGCAATTGGGCGTTGAATGAACGGTACGGACTTCTGATCACATGTCGCGTTGATGGAACTACTCTAAAAGAGTGCCTTGGAGCAGATTGAAGGACGGAAACCGTGATTGAAACTGAATTCGACGTCAACCCGCCAGGGCTTCGGGGTCTCAATCGCCTCGCTATAAAATTGAACGCGCTGATGGTGAACCAAGACATTCCCAACTGGCATGTCGGCCGCTGGAGCGACAATACCAAAACAAGGCACGGCATATTGTTCGAGAGCGATCGAGACGCGACGACGGCGAAGGATCACTGCCGTGCTTGAGTTGGGTTTACTGGTCTGCTCCGTTTTAGGTCGCGCCGCGTGATGAATTTCGCCGCGGCCACCGAGTTCAACCTCATCCATTGAGTAAGTAATACCGGCCCAGACAGGGAATTACCGGCTTACCTACCGTCCCCATGAATTCCGCGACTTGGGAACAGGACCCCAGGATTTCGCAGCTGCACCCCTATCCGATCCATGGGCGACACCAACAGCCGCCATGCCAGCAATTGGAGCGATCCAGAGCCCCGAGCAAACGGGAACCCGATTATTTGCACGAGCCGAAGCTGATCAGG
Source organism: uncultured Alphaproteobacteria bacterium (assembly GCA_963780765.1). Classification (GTDB taxonomy): domain Bacteria; phylum Pseudomonadota; class Alphaproteobacteria; order Rhizobiales; family Aestuariivirgaceae; genus CAWHQZ01. The sequence goes on from CAWADI010000021.1 coordinate 230,499, forward strand.
GCCTGCGTTTCGATCGTCGCCACCTCCATGAAGTCTGATCCATCATTGCTAAACTTTGCCACCATGCCACGGCCGGGTACGTCGATCACGGCAAATGCTCCTGACTCGGAGAGCCGTACATCGAACGTATCGCATCCCTTGGAGTCGCATCGCGAGTACGTCTGCCGGGTCAAGTCGAGCTTCACCACGATGTCGTGGTGGACCTGGCCGCACCCACGACTGCTATCGCAGACGTACTTTTCCGAGATCACGCACTCGAAAACCTTAGCCTCGGCTGCCGTGGCGACGAGCGCAGCCAAGGCGATAGCCACTAAACGCAGTTGGATCATCGTTCCCAGTGTAGCCTCAATGGCTCGCAACGTCAGGCGGCCTCGCTATGTTTGTCAGCCGGGAATCTCGCTTTTCCTCGCTCCCCACCCCGCTTGTGCAGGGACTTGATCAGATCGCACCGGGACTGATTTTGGTTATGCTACCCCTCGGCAAGCCAATCGAACAGGTCCTGGGAATCAGCGCCCTGCTTCTGCTGGCGATCGGTTGCGCCATAATGCTCCGGCCCTTTCTGTCTGCCCTGCTGTGGGCGGCGATCCTATGCTTCTCCACGTGGCCCATCTACAGGTGGTGCGAGGCGGGCCCTCGGCGGACGCAAGGGGTTGGCAGCCGCCCTGATGACATTGCTGGTTGCCCTCGGCCTGGTCGCACCGTTCGCATCATCGTGGCGGCACTAGCACACAGTGTAAGCGACCTGGTCACGGCGGCGACGCCCAGCGCCTGCTCACGATCGTGGGCGAGACCGTGTGAAGGGCGTCCTTTACGGCTTGATCGGCACGGCGCTCGCCCAGGGCCTCCTGGCCGCCATTGGTTTCTGGATTGCCGGCGTGCCTCAGGCGCTATTGCTCGGCTTCCTTATGTTTATCCTGTCGTTCGTGCCGGTGGGCCCTCCGCTTTTGTGGGGGTTCGGTGGCGCTGTGGCTCCTTGTCCAGGGAACCTTTTGGTGGGGCATCTTCGTCGCGGCGCGGCCGAGGCAAGGAGCGGAGACACCCCGCACCAGCGCCTTCGGATGCGGTCTAAGGTTTCAAGGTGCGGCGGCCGAAAACACCGCCTTTTCAGGATCAAGTTAGGTAGGAAGCGAACTCTCGTGCCGTCGCGCGTTGCTGGTTCGGCAACTCCCTAGCCTTGCGTGGCCATTGCGTCGTACTCCAGCCGGGCTGGATTTCTTTCCCCAAGCAAAGCGCTCAGTTTGATCCGCTTGGCGACCTGTTCGCGGGTCAAAGTCTTGCCGAGCGCTCTCGGATCGCTCTTGCTCACCATTTCCTGCCACGCGTCATCCAGGACGCTGTCGAGCATGCCAGAAGTGGACGAGTAAAACTCAAAACTCTTGGGCATTGTCATCTATATCAGCCCTGTTGTCGCTTCCAGAGCTCTGGCAGCTGCGATACCTGGACATTCGACGGACGTAGGATGGCGCTCGCCGCTTCGCCGCAAGTCAGAGCCGCTGCCGCTTGTCCCTGATCTCTTCACTCAGCTCGGAAATGGCGGCCGCAATTGAGCGCAAAGCCGCCGCTGTCTCAGCGGCAGCGATAACGTTGGCTTCTTCAAGCGATAGGTCTGGCTTGCCATTGCGGCTGCGCCAACCGAGAAAGCCAGAATTATCGTCCAAGGTAAAACTAACGGAGACGGGCATGCTTTCCTCCGATTTATTTCGCAAATACGTTGGCTAGATCACTCCGTTCTGAAGCCCGCTAAGCCTTACCACCTTCTCGATTTTTATACTTCCGATGCGCCACGTCTGTTGTTCGCCGTTCGCCTTTTGCTTTGGGCACAACTTATCGAACCTTATCGAACTTGTGCCAAACGTCATCCTCAAAACAGCGATACTTCCGGGTGCTGCCGCTGCAGTTCCTCCAAGCAATCTTGGAGTATTCGGCGAACTTCCACCCACTTTGGTATCAAATTCAGCTCGAAAAATTTACCTGCCGTTTTGCTCAACGCGCAATCTCAATCCGCATACCGCGCCTCATGCTTTGTGCAATACATATAGGAGGCAGTTGCTGGATTCGATAAACTGGCAGCCGTTAAGTTTCATGCCCGTTGAGCCACGCGCGGGTTTTTTCATTTTCAGGAAACGGAGGCGTGGCGTAGCTTCGCGCTACGGCACCGGGATCCAGCGCTTTGCCTTTTTGGCTATCGCCCGAGTGAAAGGAGCTTTGATGCATTCTGTCCCCACCGATCACTGTGCTGGCCATCGTGATTGCTGCGATGGCCGGCACGGCTTTGCTTGCTCCCCCGCCCAACAAGAAGCTTACTCAAGTATGCGTGGAAGTACCGACCGGCAGCTACGAGAAGCTCGCTCTTCGAACCCGGGACAAGGTCCGCACGGACGGCAGCCGGCAGACGGTGCGAGGCCTTATCGAAGAACTCGTGACCAATCTTGAATAGAAGGACGACCCGCCCGCGCATAGGGTTCTGAAGCGTGCGCGTTTCTGGCGATGTCATCAGGGGACTGCTTCTCTTACTCCGCACATCTCGGATCAGACGTGGCTCGTGAGAAACGAAAGCGCCCCAAAACCTGGGGCGCTCCCTTAATATTTCGCCGGGCAGGAGCCTCAGGCAGCGACCTTTGTCGGCTTGACCTCGAGGACCTTACGAGTGCTCATGATCGGGATCACCCGTGGTTTCATCACCTCCGGGATCTCGCGCACGAGGTCGAACGTGCAGGAGTCCATTCTCCAAGCTCGCACCCATGACTTCAACGAAAAGGTGTATGGATTTGAGAATTTTCACGATCTGCTCCGGGTAGCTTACCTCTTAGGCCACAAGCGGAATCGTTTGGCCCTCGTGTTGCGAGGTGAAAATCGATATCCCGGATCGGGCTTTCTCGGATCCTGATATTGATCGATTCGTCAGTTCGCACATGTTCAAGGCTATTTTGCAAAGGTGCGCGGGATTCGTTATTCCCTCGTCAAAGGAACGGATGATCACTAGCGCCAACTCCCGACGTGCTTCTTGTTGGCGTTCATAGTCTGCCGGAAGAGCATCGACCGCCGTGTCGAAGGCTCGGCCCATTGTTTGCAACGCCCAGGGATAGTAGGCCCGGCAGTATTTCTCTGATGAGTTCATCTTTGAGTGCCTCCGCTTATCCCCCAAGCGTCACGTCCACTTTCGCTTATGGATTACGCTGATAACCAGGAGAACGTGACCGGATTGGGGGGACGTCGTGATTTTAGCCACTCGCTTTCAAGGGCGCTGGTCAAAATTGATCACAACCTGCGGACCCCCTCCAGCAGTGGTCCAGTGGAGCATTTGGAGGTCAATATCCCGGTTGGCGCACAGGCTATTCCGATGTGCTGTGGGTTCACTGTTTTCCACAGGGGTGTGCAATTCTGCACAGACGCAGGCATCGGACATGGAGTTTGATGACGTTTCGCTAGTGTGTATGCGTATTGCCGGGGCCTGGTCAGGAATTGGCCACGAAGGGCGTAAACCGAGGACCCGGATAGAGCTTGGGTCCCCTCGCAAGCTTTGTCCGGGCCTCCTCACTGCCGACAGTCCGATTTCTTGTGTCGTCCCATGGTCACTTGGCGCGCGATACTCTCTGCGGAGCGCTAGACACGAACTAGCCCCTGGTAAACTCGTCGCCCTCATGCCCTGTGGAGACTTGGTCAAAAGGCGGGTGTGGTCAATTTTGAGCAGCGCCCTCTGGACAGTCAGTTGCGTTGGCAAGTCTGTGCCGAGAAAGGGCCCAGTTCGCACGAGACTACTGGATCGGTGACGTCCGGCCTCTGTGACCCTCTGTGGCCAAAGGAGAAATTCAATGCAGACGTTTCCGGAGTTGTGCAGCCCCGAGCGAGTGCGCGCGCTTCAGAATATTTCTGATGCAGTATGGTTGGTGGAAATACACGCCGGCAGCCGTCGCCCGACCATGGCGCTGCGAGACGAAATCGCCCGCCGCGTGGCTGAGCACGTCGGCGACGCTGACCTGAATGTTGACACAATCGGGCGAGCGGTTCTCACGGCCGACGTGCACCACAACCGATGCGACGGCTCAATCGAGACCAACAGCAGCTGTGGAAACCAGACTGTCTCGCGGCGCTGATGCACAACCGATTTTGACCCTGGCTGTGTAAAAACGCCGGAAGCAATCGTCAGCGCGCAACAAGTCGGCAGTTCCCTGTTTCATCGTTTCGCCAATGAGGGCGCCGCTGCCTGGCAGCAATGTGTTGGAGATGGCATGGTACGTCGCGCGCAGCATGTCGGCATCAATGGCGTGGGTTGAGCCTGGCGGTGCAGCACGCCATGCCTTGATCGCCGATTCCACACCCGCAACCATGGCGGGCACGTATCGGACGATCTCGCCATGTCGAAAGAGAGGCGCCACTGTCTGGTGTTGCCAGCGCCAGTCCCGCCCTTCCGACGTCAGAATACTGTTGCCGAATAAGCCGCCTAGCACCCGCCGCAGGAGCGGTCCTGGGGGAAGTGGTCGCAGTGGTCGACCAATACGATCTTAACTAGGGCCGGATCCGTCACCTAGACGATGGCAGGGAGGCCGCGCAAAAGAACGAGGGCTCGTGATAGACGGACTCCGGTATGGTCAGCAGCGGATTGCGGAGAAATTTTACGAAGGACTTTGGCAGATTCAGAGGCTTCGGTGGTGGCGTCACTCGCGGCGGGTACAAAGGCACGCTGCTCGCGTCGATGGGGCGAATTTTGCTCATGGAATGGCGTTGTTGCATTCACGGCCGATCCAACTGCCAAAGCCGGCGGGTAGCGTCTCAGGTTGGAACTTGATGGCTGACAGCCTATCGAATCCAGCAGCTGCCTCCTAATATGTTTTGCGCAAAGCAGGAGGCGCGGTATGCGGATTGAGATGCGCGTTGAGCGAAACGGCAGGGCAACCCGCGACGAAAACGGCAAAAGATAGTCATGATCGACCGCTTCGCTCAAGTCATTGCCGCGATCGATGTCGCCAATGCTTCCGATCCGGACCAAGTGACCGTGAACGGTCGCCGAGAGCCTTCGGAAATTATCTATTCACGTCGCATGAGCGCTATGCTCGATCGGATTTTTCCCGACGCCTCCGAGATGCTCAAGATTGCCGCGCGGGCGCAACATATAGAGCGCTGGACGTCGCCGCGCTCGTCATACCCTGAGGGTCGTATTGGTTATCTCCGCTGGCGGACGGATCTGCAAGAATATCACGCCGTTCGCGCTGGCCAGCTCATGGCGGAGTGTGGCTACGACAGCGAGTCTGTTGCCCGCACGCAATCGCTCATCCGCAAGGAGCGGCTGAAATACGATGCCGAGGCTCAGGCCCTGGAAGACGTCGTTTGCCTTGTATTCCTTGAAGACTATTTCGCTGATTTTGCACCGAAACATGATGACGTGCAGGTGATCGACATCCTGCGCAGAACCTGGATGTCGCCAAAAGGGCAATCGGCCGCCCTCGAACTGGAACTACCTCGTTCCGCCCAAGAGCTTCTGGATCGCGCGTTGCAAAGCGCGATCTAGAGGAATCTCCGGGCATCGACTTTAAGCGTCCGACGCGCATCCTGGTAGCGGTTTCGCCAGCCAAGGAGAGTCGCGAAGCGAACGGGTTCAGGACGGAATGGATCGCAGCGTCTTGCACACCCTCCCACGTTTGCGTTCCGCGATGCCGAGCCGGTGCCCGGCCTCGCCGCGCCGGCTCAGATGCTTAACGTGCGGGCGCGCCTCGATGATCGACTAGCCCCCGTCGGTAGCGTAGGTCCTGCCATGTACGACCGCGTGATCGGCGGAGGGTGCCGGCGATACTCAGCCGCGGGCGGCATGCGGCGCTCGCCACCACCTGTTCAGCAACGTCGGGCGGCCCTGCTCGGGCTTGGCGTCCAAGGCGGTGGAATATCCCTCCGTATGATCAGCCATTGAGCTCGCAAAGCGCCGGCCGGTTCCGCAATGTGATCCGGCGCGAACCGGCAAGCTCGATGACGCGCGCTTCGGATAGTTGCGAGAGGCATCTGGACACCGTTTCGATAGTGAGGCCCAGATAGTCAGCGATATCCTGTCGGCACATGAGGAGCTGAATAGTGTCTTTGGCCAGCCGCTGCGCAATGTCGAGAAGAAACGCAGCCACCCTCTCGCGGGCGGTCTTCATCAGTAGCGAAGCATGGGCCTCGGAGCGCCGCAGCTGATGAGCCGTGACCGACCAGAGACGGTATGCGACATCACTGTTGCGCCCTGCACATTTCAGTACCCTGCTGCGTTTTGTAACCATGATCCGTGAATCCCCGAGCAAATCCGCGGAACTGGTATGCCTCTCACCGTGTTGTAGGCCAAATATTTCACCCGCAAAGGAAAAGCCACCAATTTGGCGGCGGCCGTCGCTCAAGATCGTATACCTCCTTACCGCGCCATCGAGGACCTTGCAGACGTAGTCTGCCGGTTCACCTTCGCCGAAGATTTCCTCATCACAGCCAAATGTCATCACCGTGCCCCGCAGCTCGTCACACCCAAAAAGCGTGGGGCGGGTAATAAGAGCGCGAGCACCGTTTTCCCGAACAAACGCCGGCTTGGCTCTCGGCAGGGTTACTTCGATCTGTTGCACTGGGTTCTCTTCCTTGACCGTCGGTAACTCGCCGCGATGCACCCTCGGTCACCGGCCGGTTGCCACTGGCTCGTTCGTCGACTTGCCAGCCTGAGCGGACGAGCGCGAAGAGCGCGGCCTTCCCCGCCGCGTCGCGGCACGGCTGCGTTTGGTCGTTCCCTTTCGGCGCGCCCGGCTGGTGTTCCATGACGGCGACTGCGCCGAGAGCATGGCAGTGCTCGTGGGCATTAACGCTCCCAGAACAAGGCCGACGCCGATGCCGATCACACCGATGAGCAGCGGATTCTTTTCGACCATCAGCTGCAAACTGCGCGGGGTCTGTGGAACCATGTCTCTGGCTCTCGGCAGCGACTGCGATAGCCCGCTCGCCATGCCATATGCCGAAGTCACTGCCTGACGACCGGCACGGAGCGCCTGCTGCGCGCTGTTTCCGAGACCGTTGAGGTTGCGGGCGAGGGAATACCGGCCATTGCCGGCGCGGGCGTTGCGAGACGATCGGCGACCGGTTTTGCCTCGGCTAGGTGTTGTCATGCTTCTGCTCCTTTACTGGGGTTCATGGGACCGACGGGCACGAGCCTGCACCCGGAACTTGGGGGGGGCGCCGGCGAGTTGAGACAGTGCTCCGGGAGCTTGTGGGTTTGTTAAAACCGCTGCTGTGCAGGATCTGCCAGCCAAGAAACGGGGCACTCACGAGGAGTGCGGCAGCGACAATGGGATGACGGTGCACAATGAGCGAAGTACGCCCCACGACTTCACTGGCGGACCCCAGGCGCCCCAACGCTTCATCAGCCAGCCGGAGCAGCGTGAACCGGCGCGCGAGACGCGTTGTTGCCGCTCTCGCCAGAGCGGTGCTTCGCCGGCTGGCTTCCGCCTCGAGCCGGTCAAGCTTATCCATGGATCTTCTCCCCAACCTTCAAACCGGTTTTGCTGATGCTGCGCAGAAACCGTGTGGGGACAAGCGCAGCTACGGAAAGCCGTTTTCGCGCCGCGAGGAAGACAACCAGGGCGATGAGCAGATTTGCCGCGGACACGATGACGTAGGCAATCGCGGAGCCGCCCACATGCGGGGCGAGAAAGGCCGCGATGGCTGCGGCGGCAAACGCTACCCCGGTAATCGCCAGGCCGGCGGCCATGAGCAGCACGATCATCGTCGACAACTGACCGCGCAGGTTGGCATCGATTTCCGCTGCCAGAAGCTGGCCCTCGGCCCGCAGGAGCCTAGCAGCATCGTGCATCGCCAGACGCAGAAGTTCGGGCGTGCTTTCCTCGACGGTCTCGGAGCGGGAGGAGCCTCGGGTGTCGGTCATGCCCGGCCGCGCGCCTTTCGTCCGGTTTGCCGGCCTCCTCGCGCGCCCGGCTGCTGCCTGAGTCCTCGCCCGTCCGACTGCATCAGGCGGCTCGCCGCCACGCCGACCAACAGCGCGGCGCCAAACGCCAGTGCGGGGCGGCGGCGGGCAAATGACTGCAGGTCATCGAACATGTTGGTGATCTCGACATCCGAAACATAATCGCCCAGCCCGGCAAGCACGTGAGCCGCCTCTTCCACGTAGCCGCGCAAGTGCGGCAAATCATCAAGGCTCTGACCGTAGTCGTAGGTCGCGTCTGCAGCTTCGCGCAGCTTGACCGCGACGTTCTCCCGGCGACCGTCGGCGAAGGCGGCCGCCATCGCGAGGGCACCGTGACGCCTTTTGCGGTGAAGTTTTCGGAGCATCGTGAGCGACAGCTGGGAATAGTAGGCAATCGCTTTCAGTGATGCTGGTCAAAATTGCTCACAACCTGAATCGGACGCTCCGCTGCAATCGTCATGTCTATGTCGGCCACCGTTTGCCTTGTCCTGAGGATCTGTTCGGTGATCTTGCGCTTGGCCCCACGTGGGCGGCCAGTTCCGGTGCGTCTTCCGCCGTGCATCTTGATTCCTTGATATCTTGATTAACTTGATTGTTTCAAGGGACTGTCCCGCCGCCCACACCGAGCTGCGAGCCTGCTGCCGCCGTGTCGTCGGTTATCCTCAGTAGGCGAAGAGCCCCATCAAGCGAATAATTCATCGATTGCCATCTTGACCAATTCGCCAAGCTTGGCCTCAGTCAAATCAGAAATATCTCTTACGCCGAGTTTGTCGTTGAGATTTTCCGTTTTCCTGGGATCAGGATGAATCCTTCTTATCAGGACATGGTCGAAAGGAACCTCGATTGAATAAGAGGAACCGCCATGGACGAGGAGAGTCACGCCATCGCCTGATGGCGAAAGACCGAATTGCCCCTGCGGCATAGCGGCCTGTATGCGTTGCAGATAGGGGATAACAGAATTTTTGAGAGCGCTTTTCCCCTTCTTCGTTCGCTTCTGCAATTCCTCCCGCTGTCCCTTTTCCCACCGCGCAGTGGCATCGCCTTTGCTCGCCGCCTCATCCTGCTTTTTCTTGAGATATGCCGCCAGTTCTTTGGGGTCCATGACGCCAGCTCTCCTCTCTCTCAAGGTTGGGGAAAACTCTTTCCCAATGCATCGAAAGGTAATCATCGTGGATATCCAGAGCAAGTTGAAGTCGGCCCTGCTGGGTGCGGTGCTGGCGCGATCGCAAAGCTCCCGGCGAGCGCCATCCTACATTGGTCGAATGTCCGGTTAGGGGGTCATGAGCGTCAACTCGACTATGTCCGTGGAGGGTCCGCTCAACCTTCGACTTCTGCCCAAGCGTTGCACCGCAGCAAAACGACGAGACGGTAGAGTCGAGGACGGACGCGGTAGCTTGAGCCATACGGCAACGCCCCGTTTCCCATCCCCGCTCATCGAACCGGACGTGCGGCGCTACCGCATCCGGCTCTCCGACTGGCTTCACCGCAAGGCCCACAGCGAGGCCGATCGGGGCCCCCCTTCGCCTTGCGATACAGGTCGATGGCGATGGCCGCTCGTGGTGATCATGCTCATATTTGCACGATAGGAGATCGGCACCGTCCGCGGTGGTCAAGGCCGGGCGGCTTCAACTCACTCCGGCTGACGTTGCCCCCATCTATGAAAGCTCTTCGCTCGGGTCTGCTGCCGGCTTGGTGAACACCCGTCTTAGGGTGCACGACCCATAAAACTCAGACTGCATCCGAAGGCGCCGGCGTAGGGTGCCTGCGCTCCTCGACCTCGGCCGCGTTCCACTCGAGGAAGAGGCTGTAGCCGACCGCCAGCAGCGTTGGGCCGAGGAACACGCCGATGAAGCCGAAGGCGAGGACGCCGCCGACGAAGCCGAAGAGGCCGAGAACGACGGGCAGGTTGTTGGTCTTACCGAGGACATAGGGCCTGAGGACATTGTCGATGCTGCTGATGAGGAGCAAACCCCATGCCGCGACGAAGATGCCCCACCAAACGGTTCCCTGAACAAGGAGCCACAGCGCCACCGAGCCCCACAAAAGCGGTGGGCCCACCGGCACGAACGACAGGACAAACATAAGGAAGCCGAGCAATAGCGCTTGAGGCACACCGGCGATCCAGAAACCAATGGCGGCCAGGAGGGCCTGGGCGAGCGCCGTGCCGATCAAGCCGTAAAGGACGCCCTTCACGGTCTCGCCCACGATCGTGAGCAGGCGCCGGGCGCGGGGCCCGGCGAATCGTTCGGCGATTTCGTGCACGTAGGCTGCCATCTGCCGGCCGTGGCGGTAGAAGAAAAAGGCGATGAATACACTCAGACCGAGCTCGAGAAGGCCAACGCCGAGCACTGCCCCGCTGGCTACGGCGATGTCGGCGGCGGGGCCGATCAGCTTCTTGAGCTCAATGATGAAGGCGGGTGCGTTGTGGGCCACGCTCTCCCAATAGGCAGCGAGGCTCTCGCCAACCACCGGGAGCCCCGCGACCCAACGCGGTGGCGCCGGCGGGCCCTGCTCGAGAACGCGCGTCGCCGCCGTGACCAGGCCGCTTACGCTGTCCGCCAGTGTCACCACGATGATGGCGAACGGTGCGACCAGGACGAGGGCAACCAGCAATGTCATCAGGGCGGCTGCCAGCCCCCTGCGGCCGCCGAGGGCCCGCTCGCACCACCTGTAGATGGGCCATGTGGAGAAGCATATGACCGCCGCCCACAGCAGGGCTGACAGGAAGGGCCAGAGCACTATGGCGCAACCGATCGCCAGCAGAAGCAGGGCGCCGATTCCCAGGATCTGTTCGATCGGCTTGCCGAGGGGTATCATGACAAATCAGTCCCGCTGCGGCCTGGGCCCCTGCCCACGTGTCGTCAGCACTCAGCATAGCAGTTTCCAGCTCACTCGGCCGGTCGCCCGCGACTACGGCAACAACAACGTCGCCCGCAAGGCGATCAGGCACCTGAGAAGCTCCTCACGGTCGACAGGGCGGCCCAGGGATTGGCTGTAGCCTGGCCGGGACGGAAGCGGCCCGATCGACGTGAATTCGGCTGGTCGTTCCGCGTGCGTCGTGGCCGGTCTCGGTCTCCAACAGGAGATGAATCAAGATTATTTGCGGCTGCCGAAGGATCAGTTCGCGCGGCTGAAGCCGCTTCTGCCGACCGATACGCGAGGCAAGCCCTCAGGAATGGCAGACGGTCGTTGTCCTTAGTTACTCTTGCGCGGATCGTCGGCCGGATTGAGATAATCAATGGCCGTTGGTCCGGTTCCATGAAACTGGATCAGCGTATCCTCGTTGATCATCACATAGTGGGCCATCCCCTTCGGCACGAGCGCGTAACCGCCAGCCTTGACCGCTTCTACCTTGGTCTCGTCGAATTTGTCGCCCGTTCCAATATTGAATTGCCCGGAGATCACGGTGACGTTCTCGGTATTGGATGAGTGTGCGGCATGATCTTAAAGCCGGCTGGCACTTTTAGGCGCACCACGTAGGGGCCTTCTTTGGAAGGATCGCCATTGACAACCGCCATTTCTGCGCCCTTCGCCAGAGCTGCCGGGGCGCTCCACGTCAATTGCTCGGGGGATACGACCGTGTGATGCTCCCCTGCTGTTGCAATGAGAGGCAAGCACAGGCTGAATACTCCAGCTAGTAAAGCGACGCGGTTCAGGCGAAACTCCTCCATGTTCGACGGTTGATCGGTGTCTCGCGCGCAGTGGCGAGCAATGGCACGGCCCGCCCGGAGTTGCGTAGATTAGACAAGGTCGCGCGTGGCGTCAGAGCAAAATTGAACAGGTAGGATGTGAAGCACCCGATTCAATGGCTCGCAGCGCCAGGGGGCTCGCCGTACTTGACAGTTCCTCGATTGCTTTGAGTATCTCAGTCCACGTCCGGCAACCGTCCAAATCGCCTTTTGCTCGCACCTTATCGGCTCGTTGCGCCGCGTGAAACTTCGCGTATTCCGCGCCCAAGGCGACCTTTGTCACGAGGCTCCGGCCCTCCGGTCACCCGGCCGAGCCGCTCGTCAGCTACCAGATCAATCGACAATTCTCTGGGTGGTATCTTCCTCCACAGGTGATTCGCGCCTTCGAATGGTGCGGGCACGATGCTGGAGCCCTGCTCAGGTGTGACCGTTGGTACGTGATCGAGAGCGCCGCCAAGCGAGCCGCGCCGAGTATGACAACTACGACTTCTTCGCGAGAAGCTTTTGAATGTCACCGGCTACATAGTAAAGTCGGCCGAAGGACCGTAGCCAGCTGTCAATGAACGCGTCAAAATCCGCTAGCGTCATCCTTATTTGGTCACCCCTGGTGCTGCTCTATTCATCGGTTTTCATCGTTGATGAACGAGAGAAGGCGCTTGTTGTACGGCTTGGCGAAATCCGGCGTGAACTCAGTGAGCCCGGGCTCTATTTCAAACTTCCGTTCGTCGAGGAACACATCCTGATCGAAGATCGGGTCGTGTTCTTCGCGAGCCCGGACAGGACCGTGCAGGTGGCCGATGGAAGGCGCTATGAGGTTGGCACCATCGCCAGTGATGCGGGTCGTCAATTCGCGAGCGTTCCGGGAAAGGGTCGGCGCCTCGCTGGCACGCGCGCAAGAGCGCATCGAAACCCGACTGGATGCAGCGCTGCGGCAGACCTATGGCCGTCGCACTTTCGACGCTGCGTTGAGCCTCGATCGCCCGATCATGATGCGGGAGATCCGCGATCAGGTGCGTGCGGAGGCGATATCGCTGGGCGTCGAGGTGATTGACGTACGAATCCAGCGGACCGATCTTCTGTCCGGGGTGTTGCAGGACACTTACGATCGTATGGCGGCCGAGCGCCTTGCCGAGGCGGCCAAACTTCGTGCTATCGGTCGAATCTCAAAGCATCAAGATTTGCGCCGAGGCTGATCGCGCACTGGTTGAGCTCGTCTCCAAGGCAAGCCGTGAATCAGAAATCATTCGGGGTCGCGGCGATGCCGAGCGGAACAGGGTGTTTGCCGACGCGTTCGTCAGAGATCCAGAATTCTTTTCGTTCTATCGTTCGATGCAGGCCTACGCGAAAAGCTTGCGTGGTGCGAACACGACGCTGGTCCTCGATGCGAATTCGGAATTCTTCAAGTACTTCAGCCGAGCAACGCCTGTTGAGTCCCAGTCGCCGCCCAGCGGACGTTGAAACACTTTCTGCACGACCCGCAGTCAAATCGAATGTGAGCTGACTGCGAACAGCGCACGTCCTTCTCGCCGTTTCGAAGACAACGTCGTCTGGAAGGCGCGATCTCGGACAGCTTAAGATCGAAGCGCAGTTCCGATCGACTGGATCGCCGCGAAATCAGCACCGCTCCGGGCCGGCCCTGCTGGGTGCGGCTGGCGAGCTCGCATAACTTATCGAACCTTATCGAACTTGAGCCAAACGTCATCATCAAGCAGCGATACTTCCGGGTGCTGCCGATGGAACTCCTTCAAAGCCATCTTAGCGTATTCGGCGAAACTCAACCCCACTTCCGCATAATACTCAGCTCGAAAATTTGACCTGCCGTTTCGCTCGACGCGCATCTCAATCCGCATACGGCGCCTCCTGCTTTGCGCAATACGATATAGGAGGCCGCCGCTGGACTGCGATAGGCTGTCAGC
>CAWADI010000022.1:0-168368 GCA_963780765.1 uncultured Alphaproteobacteria bacterium
CTGTGACCCGCAGGTTGGCCGGCTTCTGGCGACGATGGGTAGGGCTCTCGGCTCCCGCGTACCGTCCTCCGAGTCCGTCTAGTAGTCAGAGAGGTCCAGGATGGCGCGGATTGATTTGACGAGCGGCCGGACGAATACTCCCGGCGCTATTACCGGCACGACGGCAAACGTTGTCGTGCCACCGGACCGGCTGGTGCTGGTCTTCGTCTCCAACGCAGCGACAGCCACTTTGCTCGCCGTAGAGCCGGCCATCTCTGGCCTGGGCATTGCCTGGTCGAAGGTCGTCAGCAACGTGACGATGGCGGCGTTGAGCGACCGGCGCTTGACCTGCTTCCGGGGCATAACCGGCAGTACCGGTGCCACCGGCCCGATTACCTTTAACTTCCCGGGCCAGAACCAAGACATCGTCGCCTGGTCTGTCTTCGCCTACGACGGCATTGATCTCGCCAACGGCGGCGCAAACGCCGTTGGCCAATCGGCGAGCGCGCCGGCGTCCGGTACGAGTATCTCGGTACCGCTAGGGCCGTTCGTCAATGCAAACAACCCGACCATTGGAGCGGTAATGCTCTGCACGCCAGATTCCCTGAAATCCCGGGGCTGGCTTTACCAAGATCCATGAAGTCATCGTCAATCAGCCTGCTGGCAAGGACGGCAGTTTCGCAACCCAGGACAAGCCGGCTCTGGACACTACGGTCGGTTGGAGTTGGGCAACGACGGCGAATGCGGTAGGGGTCGCTGCGCTGGAGCTTCAGGTACCGGCGACGGTCGTCAAACCACCGAGTTTTTGAAGACCGCGGAGAGCCTGTCGCGAAATTCGAGCCAATTCTCTTCTTCCACAAGGACGAGACGTTCTTCCCATCGGACGCTAAGCGATACCTCGAGCAGAGTGCCCTCTGGCGCGCCGAGAACCCGATCGACCAGAAGGAACTCATGGGGTGGCAAGGGCTCGCCGTTTCCACGGCAGCCCCTGATCCAGCGAGGCAGTATCGCAGCACTGCCGCGCGAGCCGGGGGACATTCTTAGGCAATTCCCCAAATTTGATCCATGTCAACGGCGAGGAGAGGTTTCTCGAGTTGGGCGGCTGGCTCGACAAAACAAATGCCCCTCAGCCCGGTGTTACGCAAGCCAGCCAGAACCCCTATGCCAACAGAGAATTCGTCGCTCAGGCATACGAAATCAATCAGGAGCTTCGTGACAGCAAGTTCTGGTATCACAGCGAGCTCTACGAGACCGAACGGCTTGAGAGATTACTCCCGAAGACGGACGACAGCGAAAGATTGGCGTCGGCGGGTTTCCTCCATTCGCTAAAGAACCCTGCCCTCCTCTGTTACTATCTGTTCTTCCCGGCCCACGATGAACCGCTCGGTGGAGGCTGCATCAACATCGAAGCCAGAGAGTACGCGGGATTCGGTGGCGAATGGGCCTGTATTGCTGTGCTCCTGGAGCGTACAAGTCGCGGAATGACCCCTATCGAGCCGAAGTTCCTTGGACTAAGCAGCCGTTGGCCGGCCCCGCTAGTCGCAGGTGGGACCACTTTTCCACCTTTTTCCTTTTTGAAGAGCCGCGTTGCGTAATGCAAGTCGCCCGCTGGGCCAAAACCACTCGCACCGGCGACCACCCGAAGATCCTCGTGGGCAAGGGCACACATGGACTCTATATCAATTCTGGTAACGTCGGCTCTCACGACGTATCGCTTTCCGCTGTGTCGTTTAACTGTGGCGGCCTTGAGGAGTTGCCGCCCCTGCCCAAGGGCTTTGGCTCGACAATCTTTGCTCCGTTCCTGAAGTTTGTCGCTGGACTGAGTTTTGGATTGCCTGGGGCTATCGCGGGTTTGATTTGGGGCTTACTCGAGCAGGCTGATCACGGCCCGACCAACGATAACCAGGACAAGCCGCTTCCCGACGAAGTCGCGACGCCCGGCAACTTTGGCAAGGTGGTGCACCCTGCTGGCGTCTCAATAACAGAGATCGGTGCTGAGCCATTTCCTTGGAAAACCACTCAAGGGCTCGAGATCGGGGACCGCCGGTATGATTTCCTCGTTGACCGTGAGCGGCAGGTTTGGTGGCCGAGTGACGATAGAACGTCCGGCTTTCGAGGTCGCTCAGGGGCCCAATCGTAGAGTTCCGATCTTAATGGTGTCAGGAGGGGGATGGTGTAGCTTTCCTTCCATCTGATGTTCTTTTAGTCCCTGGTGAAGGCCCTGGCAACTCCGGATTCTGAAACCCTGGCGGCGAACTGGGGCAGGAATCCGCATCCCGCTCATTCCGGTACGATAGCGCTGTCATGAGCAACGAGCCGCTAACGCGTGAACAGGGCGACGTCGCGACTGAGACGCGGCAGGTGATCAAGCGCCCTCCGCTCGATAATGTCCTGATCGCAAGTTCGCCATCGGAATTGGTGACAATGGACGAGACACTCCCTGCGACAGAGAAGAACGGGTTTTTCGATCATCGACGTCACTCCAGAAATGATGATTTTTCGATTGTTCATGTGGCGACCGCCGGAACCTGTTGATGCGATCGACAATCTCCAGCCCGCTCTTACCTACGAGGTCAGACGACCCACCTGACCGGGCGGAGTCCAGCTTCGGGTCAAAGTCGGCTGTCGCTTGTGAACTGCGGCAAAGTCTGCTTTCCATCGAGAAGCAGCCGCAAATAGCGCCACTCGTCACTTCGCATTTGGTAGAGAACCGAACCAAGCGACCTGTATTAAAAAAAAAAAAAAATCTAGACACTATCGTTCGTCAGAAACAATGTACCAGTGATGAGCGAAACCACAGGGTTCCAGTACACGGATGATGCTGTCCCCAGAGCCTATGACGAGATACTGGTGCCGCGAATGTTTGGGCCATTGGCGCAGCTCTTACTCAACGAGGCCGATGTAGATCGAGGAGCGGTCGTCCTCGACGTGGCCACCGGCCCTGGAACGGTGGCGCGGCTCGCGGCACAACGGGTCGGCCCGGATGGCCGCGTAGTTGCGACCGACATCTCGTGCCCGATGCTCGACCTAGCCAAGTCGAAACCGTCTCCGCTGGATGCCGCGCCGATAACCTACATCGAATCCCCGGCAGCCCCCCTGGCCGTCGAGAGCGCGGTGTTCGATGTCGTAGTCTGCCAACAGGGCCTGCAATTCTTTCCCGACCGGCTGGCCGCGCTGCGGGAGATGCGGCGCGCCCTTAAGCCGGAAGGACGGCTGGCGGTCGCCGTGTGGTGCCGGCTTGAGGACGATCCCATCAATGCAGCCCTCCACGCGGCGCTGCGTGACAGCGTTCCCAGCGATCTCGCCGACCGGGCCCTGGCACCGTCCAGTTGGTCTGATCCTCAGGTCATCAAGGATACAATCGATGCCGCGGGCTTTCGCGAAAGCCGCGTCCGAAAGGCGACACTGCCGTTGGTCTTCGAGGGCGGAGTCGCTCAGGTGGTCAGTGTGCTCTCAGCTACTCCCCTTGCCCCCTCCCCTCGCAGCACTGCCCCAAACTAGGCTTGCTCAGTTGTAACAGGGAATAGCGACCGTGAACTTCGCGGCGACGTCCGCGCGGAAAGCTATGAACCCCGTTGTCGCAAGTCGAGGCGGGCCTAAAGCATGTTCCGGAAAAAGCCTGCTGACCAGACCAAGGTCGCGACTATGCGCGGATTGGGGAGATCTCCGAGGCAACGGGATGGCGGCAGCGTCGAAAATGTGGTGGCCGCCGCGCTGAAGTTTGCCGTACTCGCACTTTGACAGGGCGGTCAGCGCTTTTTGCGCCAGGTACGCTTGACACGGGGACTTCAGGACTTACCTCGCACATGTCGATCTAGCGTCCACCCCTGCGACCATACAGCGGCATTGCCATCCATGTTCATCCCATCGCTGAAGAAGAGATCGTCCATGGAAACGACCCGCAGCAGCAAGTCCGCACGGCGCTCGGTGCTTTTTGGTGCCATTGCGGCCTGGCGCTCCCGGCGCTCGCGCCAGGCCACCCGCAGGGCGTTCGAATCCCTGCCGGACCACCTGCTGCGGGACATCGGCTGGCGCCGCCTGCCGGCGGGCCCCTCCCGCTACGAGGAAGTCGTACACAACGATGCGGAGCCGGAGCGTGAGGCCGGTTGCTCTCCGATCGCCATCGCCGATTGCCGCGGCCCGGACGAACTCCTCGATGTTGAACGCCGGGATCCGTGCTTTTGCCGGTAGCGGCTCAGAGGAAGCGTCTGGGCGGTGACGGCTTTAACCCGGCGGGCGAGGCGGGAAATGTACTTCCACCTCGTACCTGACTTTTCCGCAGTGACAAGTGAGCGGCGGGATGGTCTGCTTTCCAGCTAATGGCGCTGCTGGCAACTCCTGGCCGCTCCTACCGCGGTGCCAGGATCGCAAAAAGCCAGGCGAGCGCCACGATCGCGCCGGCCGCCCAGGCGGATCTGAACTGCGCCGGCCGGTCCTCCGGCCAACGGCGATCGAGCCACGCCAAGCAGCGAGCCGACACACACGCCCGACGCAAACCCGAAAACATGGGCGAGGATGTCGGTTTGCCCTTCGCTGAATCCGAGGAGCGCCAGCAGCATCACGCCGCCGGCGAGCGGAACCCAGTCGCGAAAACCTGGGGACATGCGCCCCGGCCGCCAGTTCTGCCGCAGCGCGGCGAGCAGGCCGACAGCCGCGAAATCGCGGTCGACGCTCCGATCGAGGTGTGGATGGCCGGTCTGACCAGGGCGTTCAACGCGTTGCCGGCGGCCCCTGCCGCCACCACGGCCAACGCGGTCATGCCGGGACCGAGGACCCGGGACAGGAGCAGCAGGAAGACGGTGCCGAAGACGAGATTGCTCAGGAGATGCGTTCCGCTGCCGTGCAGAAAGAGCGCCGTCACCGTGCGCCACCATTCGCCGGCGCGGATGAGCCCGCCTGGGCCGCGCCGATCTCCAGCCACTGGACGGAGAGGCCGTCGCGACGGTCGGCCGCGAAGAACAACAACAGGATCGCCCAGTACACTAGCAGGATTTCGAGATTGGGCGGCGCCGGACGGACCTGTTTCTTCTCGGCCGGTTCGCCCTGATTTTCGAATCATCAGCTGCGAGTTCCTCCTGGCCTGCTCTGCGTCTTCGGCCGCGACGAGAAGTGAAGGCGCCGGCGTCCTGGACGATGTCCGACTCGATGCCCTGGCGCTCAGGACAGGGCATAGAGCTCGGCCTCGGCTGCGCACCGCGCAGCGCCGCACCACTAGACTTCCCGACGCTCCTGCGTTTTCAGATTGTCCAAAATTCGCAACACCGCCGATTTGTCCCTCCGGACGTATGCTGTTAGAAGCGTGGGCACAAGGACGGCCGTGAGCAGACTTCTGCAATGGGTCAAAGTCGGCTGTTCACTCGAGCGGCGGCGAAGTTTGCTTTCCACCTTGAAAGCAGCCGTAAAAGTCGCGGCTCGTCACTTCGCATTAGTGCCAGACTCGGACATTACAGGGTCGAAGTGTATTGCCTACCCGCCGAGGCGGTGATACGGCCTCTTAATTGCATTTATTCCGCGATATTTGATCTCGCAGACTGTTTGGTCGGCCCTTGGGCTCCCGCCGATTGCTGCCGAAAACTCAGGGGCTGCGCACGTCGTTCCATGACTAGGGAATGACTATGGACTCTCTCTTTGCATAGGCGCAATCTCAACGCACGGAACGCAGTAGAAGAGCGTCCGGTACTTCACATGTTTAAGATATGCGCCGCTGAGGCTTGACCTCACTCGGGACATTCCGGGTGTGGTGAGATGGCGTGCGCTGATCCGTGCTCAGGCTGCGGCCGAAGGCGCGCTGCAGCCCGTTCCGGAGCATCTGGGAGGGAAAAACATGCCTGATCTTCGACGCAGAGAATTTATCGTTCAAGGCAGTGCGGTTCTCGCCGGAATTGCGGGCCTTTATGCTTCGCGCCTGGCCTACGCTTTTCCGACGCGGCCGGGCGAGGAAGTTATTCCCTGGCTCGATCAGCCGACGGCAAATCCCGATCCGGTAGGGATCCAGACCCAGCTTGTCTGGGAGGATCTGGATAGCTGGATAACTCCAAACGAAAAGTTCTTCAGCATCTCGCATTTCAATCGACCAACGATTGACGAGAAGACGTGGTCCCTCGAGATCGGGGGACTGGTCAAGAAGCCCTTGAAATTAACGCTCGCTGACATCAAGGCGCGCCCGCGCCAGGAGGTCGTTTTCACCGTGGAATGCTCGGGCAACCATGGCTTCCCCTTTTTCACCGGCGGCATCGGTAATGCCCGTTGGGCAGGTACCCCGCTCGCCCCAATCCTTGAGGAGGCCGGCGTCCTGGATAATGGCATCGAGGTTGTCTTTTTCGGCACCGACAAGGGCGAAGTCGCAATACGCGACATCAAGATGCAACAGGAGTTCGCGCGCAGCATGTCGCTCGCCGACGCGATGAACCCCGGCAATCTCCTCTGCTATGAAATGAACGGAGCAACCCTGCCGGCGCCCAATGGTTTCCCGCTGCGGCTGATTGCTCCGGGCTGGTACGGGATCGCCAACGTCAAGTGGCTGAAGCGCATCGAGGTTCGCGACACCCGCTTCATGAGCCTGCTGATGGCCCGCGACTATGTCACCATCCGGGAGGAAGAGCACAACGGCGAGACCGTGTGGACCGAGACCTCGGTCGGCCGAGCCCGGATAAAGTCCGCGCCCGCAAAGGTCACCCGGAAAGACGCAGACTATCGGATCATCGGGGCAGCTTGGGGGGCGCCGATCGACCGGGTGGAAGTGCAAATCGACCAGGCGCCATGGGCACTAGCGACCATCGATCACAGCGAGGAGGCCGAACACGCCTGGAAGATTTGGTCCTTCGATTGGGCAAATCCCTCCCCCGGAGAACACACCATCACCTCGCGGGCGATCGATGCTACAGGGCAAATTCAACCGGCCATGGACGATCCCTTGATCGCCAAAAAGCACACGTACTGGGAAAGCAATGGCCAGGTGACGCGCCGCATCCGCATCGCCTGAATGGAGGTCCACATGTTGCGTCTATTTTTCAGCGCTGTTTTCGCTATCGTCCTCGCGTCAGCGAACTTGGCGCTCGCTCAATCCGACCAAATCGAATCAAATGCCGGAACCTGGAAAACGTGGGTCATCTCGTCAGGCAAGGACTTCCGGGTGCCCCCGCCTCCAGACGAGACGGCCACTGCAGCCGAGCTGGTTCAGTTGCGAGACATCTTGGCAAAGAGCGATCCGCAGGCCGCCGACAAGATCAGGTTCTGGGATGCAGGCTCGCCAGGCTACCGATGGATCGGAGTAGTCAATAGCCGTTTTGCGGCGGGAGAGAAGGATTTTCCGTTTCCAAACCGCATTAACGCGTATCTTACGATGGCGATCTACGACGCCACGATTGCCGCTTGGGAGTCTAAATACTTCTACAGCCGCTTGCGTCCCGCCGACCAAGATCCACGCTGAAAACTGCAGTGGCAACGCCACGCAGTCCGTCTTATCCATCTGAGCACGCCGCAGTCGCCGGAGCTGCCGCGGCAGTCTTGGCTTATTTCCTTCCAAAGGACGCTCAGTCATTGCAGGCAATGGCTGAGGAGGCGGCCTATTCGCGCGTTCAAGCAGGGGTCCAATTTCCAAGCGACACCAGTGCCGGTCTGGAACTCGGGCGAAAAGTAGCCGAGCAGGTGATCGCAAAGGCTAAGGCGGACGGATCCGACGCGGTGTGGACGGGCTCGGTGCCGACCGGCCCGTGCAAGTGGACTGGGACCAAGCCCGGCAACGTAACCATGCCCAACTGGAAGCCGATCCTATTGGCGGCCGCCAATGAGTTTCGGCCGCCGCCACCACCGGACTGTCAATCGGAAGCCGCCAAGGCCGAGGTGGAGGAAGTACGAAAATTCGAGCGAACCTTTACGACCAACTACAAAGCGTTCCACTGGCAAAGCCCGACCGGCGTAATGACCGGTTTCTTTGACTATGCCAGCACGTGGATGTTCGAGGACAAGACCGATCAGAACCCGCCGCGTGCTGCTCGGGCCTATGCACTGCTCGGTACGGTTTTGTTCGATGCGCTTATTGCCAGCAATGACGGGAAGTTCACCTACTGGTATCTCCGTCCGCATCAGTTGGACCCCAAAATAATTCCTTTGTTTCCCGTTCCCAACTTCCCAAGTTATCCATCGAACCACTCCACTCTCTCGACAGCGCGGTGTGAAATCCTTGCGTACCTGTTTCCCAGTCGTGCGGAGTTTATCCGCAAGATAGGCAAGGAAGCTGGAGACTCCCGCATCTGGGCCGGTATTCACTACCAGATGGACAACGCGGCTGGCGTTGAACTGGGTAAGGCGGTTGCTGCGAAATTCATCGCACGGGCGCGAGCCGATGGAGCGGATCAGTAGCTAGAACGGTAGTAGTTCTGCTACGGCCGCAGAGGAACGCAGCACCGCGACATGTCTGCAGTGGGTCAAAGTCGGCTGTTCACTCGAGCGACGGCATAGTCTGCTTTCCACCGGAAGCAGCCGTAAATCACGCCGCTCGTCACTTCGCATTCGTGCCATAACCGGAAATATTTCGATCACCGCCCGTGATATATTATCCGGTTTCAAGCAGTCTTGGCTTAGCGCTCCAGAACAACATGCCTCCGCGCACGCAGTACACCAAGAGCGGCAACGTATCGATTGCATACCGGGTGTTGGGTAGCGGCCCGATTGATCTCGTATATGCGCAAGGCTGGATCACCAATGTAGAGTATGCACTGGAAAATCCCGATTATGCGCGTTTCCTAACGCGGCTGAGTTCGTTTTCGCGCTTCATCTGGTTCGACAGGCGCGGGATGGGATTGTCTGACCGTGATGTCGGATCTTTAACTCTCGAAGAGCGGGTGGACGATATACGCGCCGTGATGGATGCCGTGGGTTCGGAGCGGGCCGCTCTCTTAGGCGTGTCCGAAGGCGGCTACATGTCTTTGATGTTCGCCGCAACTCATCCCGAGCGAACAGCCGCGCTTGTCCTGTTTGGATGTTACGCGAAGGGTGATTTTGCACCAGACTATCCATGGGGACTGACGGTCGAAGAAATATACGAAAAAGTGGGTCAACGATGTGGAAAGGGATTGGGGTGGTCCATTCGATCTCGAACATGGCGCGCCCAGCGTGGCCAAGGATGAAGCTGCACGTTCCTGGTTCGGGGCTTATCTCCGATACTCGGCGAGCCTATCCGCCACCAAGGCGTTGGCGTATCAGGACCACGCGGTGGATGTCCGAGAGCTGCTGCCAGCAATTCGGGTTCCAACCTTGGTGCTTCATAGAACGGGGGATCAGTGGGTGAGCTTTGCCCAAGGCCGGTATCTCGCTGAGCACATCCCCGGTGCCAAGCTGATCGAGCTCCCCGGCGAGGATCATATTCCGTGGTGGGGAGACCAGGAGCGATTGATCGGGGAAATCCAGGAATTTCTGACGGGGGCACGAGCCGTTCCGTCAACGGACCGGGTGCTATTGACCGTGCTGGTGACAGATATTGTCGGTTCGACCGAGAAAGCCGCTGCGATGGGAGATATGAAATGGAAGGGTCTCCTGCAATCTCACGATGCCGCCGTTCGACAAGAACTGCGAAATTTCGGCGGTCAGGAGATCAACACGACAGGGGATGAATTCGTTCTCGCCTTTACCGGTCCGTCGCGAGCTGTTCACTGCGCACTGGCAATCAGGCAGGCCTTAGAACGACTTGGCCTCGAAATGCGTGCCGGCTTGCACACCGGCGAATGCGAGCGGCGCGGAAGCGATCTGAGTGGCCTTGCCATTCATCTTGCGTCGCGTATCTCGGGCAAGGCCTCATCAAACAAAATTCTCGTGTCCAGTACGGTGAAGGATCTCGTTGTCGGTTCCGGAATCATGTTCAGTGACGAGGGCACGCATTCGCTGAAAGGTATCCCTGGCGAATGGTCCCTGTTCGGCGTGGTTCAATAGGCGGCGGTTTACCGAGGGTTCAGTGTCGGGTCCAATTGTTCTGCAATGGGTCAAAGTCGGCTGTTCCTCTGAGCGGCGGCACAGTCTGCTTTCCACCTGTAACCGGCAGTAATTGGCGCCGCTCGTCACTTCGTATTCGTGCCAAAACCGGACTCTCAACAAGCAAAAGAAACGGGCACGGGTTGCCCATGCATTTCATGCCGTCGGGCGCAGGCTGCTTATGTCCAGGCTCGCTGGCGCTCACCTGAACCTCAAGTTGTCTCGGCTCAACTGGTCGACCGACCGGCAGCCCATCAGCTTCATGTCGCGTTCGATTTCGGCATGGAGATTTTGAAGGGCTCTTTCGACGCCGGCCTGACCCGCGGCCGCCAGGGCATACAGATAAAATCTCCCTCCCGAACAAGCTTTCGCGCCGACGGAGAGGGCTTTTAAAACGTGGGTGCCACGGGTAATGCCCCCATCGCAAATCACATCGATCCTATCACCGACAGCATCCACGATCTCGGAAAGCTGGTCGAACGGGCTCCTCGACCCGTCGAGCTGACGACCGCCGTGATTGGACACCATGACTCCCGTCGCACCGATGTCCACGGCATGCTTTGCGTCCGCAACGCTCATGATGCCTTTGAGACAGAACTGTTTGCCCCATCTCTTTCGGACATCCGCAGCATCTTGCCAGTTCATCGATTGGTCGAGCATCGTGCTGAAATAGTCGCCGACAGAAATGGAGATGTTCGAACCCTCTTTCACGTAGGCCTTCAGTTGGGGCAACTCGAACTTCTCGTGCGTGAAATAGTTGAACGACCATCTCGGGTGCAGGGCGAAGCTAAGTAGACTTTGGAGCGTTAAGCGTGGGGGCGAAGTGAAGCCAGTCCGCAAATCGCGTTCCCGGTTTCCGCCCGTGATCGTATCCACGGTCAGTGCCAGAACGTCGAAATTTGCGGCGATGCACCGCTCGATCATGCTGTTGGTCAGGCCTCTGTCCTTGTGGAAGTACAATTGGAAGAGTTTCGGCGTGCCGATGGTAGAGCCGATCTCCTCGATGCTTATCGTCCCCAGGGAAGAAATGCCGAACATGGTGCCGAACTTCTCGGCAGCCTTGGCGACCGCCCTTTCACCGTCATGATGGAACAACCGCTGAAGCGCCGTCGGTGAGCAGAACAGGGGCATGTTCAACTTCTGACCCATGACAGTTGTCGACATGTCGATGCCTTCGACACCTGCGAGAACGTTGGGCACCAGATCGCACCGCTCGTAGGCTTCGGTATTTCTCCGATACGTGACCTCATCGTCCGCCGCGCCGTCGATGTAGTGGAAGATAGGGCCCGGCAGTCTCCGCCTTGCAATCGAACGAAAATCCTTGATGTTGTTGCATTGATCGATACGCACGGGCCCCTCCATCCTTCCGACTATAGCGGGAGCGAATCTCGCGGCTAAGGGCAAGTTCACGCAACGGCCGTACAATGGAGGTTTCGTAGTCGGTGAACCAGTGAGAGCGCCCCCTCATTTTTGGTGCTAAGGTCTGCGGAACAGTCCACCAATGGAGGCTCTTTCCGGATCACTTCCTGGCCGTGCGTGGCAGTAGCCATCGCTCCGTCCGGAGCTGACGGCTGAGCCGAACAAAGCCGCCCGGCCCGGCCGAAACCTTCCCTTGCTGAGGTGCTCCTATCGGTGGCAGCATCGAGTTGCGCTGAGCCGCTCTGCTAGGATCAGGGCGGCAAAGTCATCCGAGCAGTTTGCTGTGTGTGAGGGGCGACAGTCGTGGCACGGTTAGGGAACATAATTCCGGTCGATCGCCAGCCGACTGGAGTAGAGGCCCAGCTCCATGTCGCGCTCGACAACATGCCGGGCGCACTGGTCTATACGGATGACGATCTGAACATCGTCATCTGCAATGACCGTTTCCGAGAGATGTACCGGGTGCCGAACGAACTGCTTCAGCCCGGCCGTCCCTATCCCGAGTTTCTGCGCTATCTGGCCGAGCACGGCTACTACGGCGAGGGCGACGTCGACGCCCTGGTGGCGAAGCGCGTGGAGAGCCTGCGCAACCCTTCCGGCAAGAGCTTCGAGGACCGCACGCCGGACGGTCGGATCTACCGCATTCTGCGCCGTCGCACGGCGGCCGGCGGCACCGTCACGGTGATGACGGACATCACCGAGCAGAAGGAGGCTGAGCAAACTCTGGCCCACAAGGAAGCCCAGCTCCATGTCGCGCTCGACAACATGCCGGGCGCACTGGTCTATACGGATGACGATCTGAACATCGTCATCTGCAATGACCGTTTCCGAGAGATGTACCGGGTGCCGAACGAACTGCTTCAGCCCGGCCGTCCCTATCCCGAGTTTCTGCGCTATCTGGCCGAGCACGGCTACTACGGCGAGGGCGACGTCGACGCCCTGGTGGCGAAGCGCGTGGAGAGCCTGCGCAACCCTTCCGGCAAGAGCTTCGAGGACCGCACGCCGGACGGTCGGATCTACCGCATTCTGCGCCGTCGCGCGGCGGCCGGCGGCACCGTCACGGTGATGACGGACATCACCGAGCAGAAGGAGGCCGAAGAGGCGCGCATCCGCAGCGAACGCCGTCTGGTGGACGCGATCGAGAGCATCTCCGAAGGTTTCGCCTGCTTTGACGCCGAGGATCGGCTGGTCCTCTGCAATTCGTGCTACCGCAGTCTCCTCTATGCCGACATGGATGTCGCCCCGATACCCGGAATGAGCTTCGAGAGCATCATCCGGCGTGCCGCCGAGCGCGGTCGCATCAAGGACGCGGAAGGGCGGGTCGACCAATGGGTCGCCGAGCGCCTCAACCGGCACCGCAATCCCGGCGAGCCGCATGTGCAGCAACGCAGCGACGGCCGATGGATCATGGTCAGCGAGCGGCGCACCGAGGAGGGTGGTACCGTGACGGTCTTCTCGGACATCACCGAGCTGAAGCAACGGGCGGAAGACCTCGCCGAGAAATCCGCAGCTCTCGAGGCCCTTTCGAGCAAACTGGCGAAGTATCTCGCGCCGCAGGTCTACAACTCGATCTTCACCGGGCAGCAGGACGGCAGGATCGCGAGCCAACGCAAGAAGCTCACCGTGTGCTTCTCGGACATTGCCGATTTCACCGAGATCACCGACAAGATGGAATCGGAGGATCTCACGCAGCTTCTCAACCACTATCTGACGGAAATGTCGCGGATCGCCGCGGACTACGGCGCGACGATCGACAAGTATGTCGGGGATGCGATCGTCATGTTCTTCGGCGATCCCGAGACCCGCGGCGTCAAGGAGGACGCGCTCGCCGGCGTCAAGATGGCGCTCGCCATGCAGCGGCGGATCGGCGAGCTCGGCGAGGTCTGGCGCAACGTCGGAATCGAGATGCCGCTGCGCTGCCGCATGGGCATTCATACCGGCTATTGCACCGTCGGCAACTTCGGCAGCGAGGATCGGATGGACTACACGATCATCGGCGGCGCCGTGAATCTCGCCTCGCGCCTCGAGCACGAGGCACCGCCGGGGAGCGTGCTGATCTCCTACGAGACCCATGCGCACGTCAGGGACGAGATCCATTGCGAGGAGCAGGGGCACATCCGCGTCAAGGGCCTCGCCTATCCGGTCGCCACCTATCGGGCCGTTGACCTCAAGGCCAATCTGGCTGGCAGCTGTGGCGCGATTCGCACCGACTTGCCGCATCTCAGGGTGGAGATCGAGCCCGAGCTGATGTCGGCTGCCGAGCGCGACCAAGCTACGGCAGCCCTTCGCGACATGCTCGATAAGCTTTCCCAGACCAGCTAAATCACGTGCCGATCTAGCTGTTCAGATAACTCCGCTTCCGGCTGGTAGGTCCAGCTCAATGTTGATCCCCAAGCGCCAGCGCGTCGGCTCTCCACGATGCCGACTTGTGATTAGGCCTGGATGTAGTTTTGGTTCATTATATGTCGCCTTCGGGTCAAAGTCGGCTGTTCACTAGCTAACGAGTACGTGCTGCTGGAATAACCAAAACTGGCCATTGCGGATCGATGCGTGCGTACCTAATGCGGAAAATGGGCGAGTTATCGAGTTGCCTTAGAAAATGCCAACCATGAGCTCGGGATTACGGGAGCTGCCGCCAGAAGAAAGGGTCGAACTTGCCCAACTCGTGCCATGCGGTGCCACCTATCATGAGATAACACGCGACGACAAAATCGTAGGTTGAGCAAAAGATACCGTAACCTAGTGGGATTTCTGTTAGCGACAGACCGGCAAATGAAGAGCCAGACAGACAATGGGATAGATCCCAGAGCCCATGCATGACATAGCCAACAGCAATAGCAGATCGGGAAAACACCCCAACCGCAGCACAAACAAGGAAAACGGCTACGCCGGCTACTTCAGTTTGCCAGGCATGAGTTGAGGCCCCGAAATAGGCAGCGAAGCTTATGTAAAAGGCGGCAATCACGACAAGAAAAGTGGTCCAGAATATCTGTTCCCATCTTCCTTGGAAGATTCGCCGAAAGATAAGAATGCTTCCAATGGCGCCGAGCAAACCGATCACTAGATACAACAGAGCCACGACGAGCCCACCAATGAACTGGCTGCTCGAGCCAGTTCCGGCGACCAAATTCTGTAGTAACGCTGAGTTCATCCTTGATGCTCCGACTCAACCAGCCACTGCGCGGTGCGTGCGGTGTTCCCCAGCCAGCAGTTTGACGGGCACGAACTCGAAATCTGTGCCGAGTTCCCTGAGGCTCCAGAGTTACAAGAACGGACTATCGCCGGGGCCCCGGATGCACAAGGTACCAATCGTCCTTGCGGCAGCCCAGCTTTGACTGAAAACGCCGCGTGCGACGATCCGGCAGAACGCCCAGCCACCTGCAAATAGGCGCCCTCGTTGCAGCTTCGTCGTCACGATTTCTTCCATGGGTCGGGCCCCGGATCGCCGCCGGCGGCGGCGATGACCAGCCTTCCGAGGTAATGGGTCCAGCCCTCCTCGTGGCTGGCGCATTCCTCCGCGTCGGGCAGACCGCTATGGGTCATGCGCAGCAGCGTCCCACCCCCCTGGTCGATCAAGTCGATCTCGATCAGGCTCGATCCCGGTGGCGTCTTTTCGCGCCCCTCCCAGCCGAAGCTGTAGGCGAGGCGGTGGACCGGGACGACCTCGGTGAACCGGCCGCGGGCGATGTCCTTGCCGCTGACGTTAAGGAGGTAGAGGCCGTCGGGATGCGGCTCCAGCGTCGCTTCCGTGCCCATCCAGCGCAGGATCTTTTCCGGATCCGTGAGGAACGCGAAAACGGTCGCGGGCGGCGCCGCGATCTGGACCTCGCGCCGGACTACCAGCGGTACGTTCATCGGAAGCCTCCTGCGGCAAACTCAGCGTAATGCTCGTCTCGGCTCGGGCGAGCGCTCTCCATTCCAAGTGAAATTGTTTTCTCATGCAAGAAATCTACCCACGGCCGGCTCGGGCACGGGCAGCACCGCGAGAAGTATGCCGCGGCCAGACGTTTCTCACGATGTCTCACGTCGTTCTCATCGGGATGGCACCGAGGAAGTCACGCTTGCCGATCTCGACACCGCAGTGACGGAGAATGTCGTAGGCGGTGGTGAGGTGAAAGTAGAAGTTTGGTAGCGCGAAGTGGTTGAGGTAGTCGGTACCTTTCATGTGACCCTTGTTGTTGGGGCCGAGTGGGAAGGTGATCTCCCGGTCGGCAGCCATGTCGATCCTCTTGGCGTCGAGCGTCTTCACGAAAGCGACCGTCTTGGCAATGCGCGTCCTGAGCTCGGCCATAGTCTTCTCGTTGTCCTCATAGCTTGGCGGGTCAACGCCGGCGAGCCGTGCACCACAGCTTTTGGCCTGGTCGCAAGCGATCTGCACCTGACGGGTAAATGCCAACATGTCGGGGAACAGGCGCGCGTTGAGGAGGACCGTGGGATCGATCCTCTTCGCTTCGGCATAGGCCTCGGCCTTGTCGAGGAGCGCCGAGAGCGCGCTGAGGCCGATCTCGAATACCGGAATTGATGCGTTTGACATTGTCATGGTGGGGACCTCGCTCATAGTTCGGAAATCACATCGGGAAGGATCAATGAGAAGGGTGCTAAAGGCCGGTCGTCACCACCATACGGAAGCGCGCATCACCCTTCGTCATCCGCTCGTAGGCCTCCGCGGCGCGTTCCAGCGGCATGGTTTCGATCATCGGCCGTATGTTGGCGAGAGCGCTAAAGGCCAGGGTCTCCTCGGAGTCGATCGACGTGCCGGATGGCCAACCCTGCACGGAGCGGCGGCCGCCAACGATCACAAACGGCGGGACTTCGATCGGCTCCGGTGAAACGCCGACCACAATCATCTTGCCGTCGATTGAGAGGCCGCCAATCACGGCGCTCATCGCCTTGGCGTCGGTCACGGTTGAGAGAATCACCGCGCCCCACCGAGAGCGGTGAGCACCGCCGCCACGTCCTGGCTGGTGCTGTCGATATAGTGATGTGCGCCGAGCTTGCGGGCCAGAGCTTCCTTATCGCTCCCGCGTGCGATCGCCACGGTGTTGCGGCCCATCTTGGCGGCGTACTGGACACCGAGATGGCCGAGCCCGCCGATCCCGACCACTGCAACTGTATCGCCCGCCCGCACCCCGCCATTGCGCAGGGCATTGAATGTCGTGATGCCGGCACATAGAAGCGGTGCGGCGTCCGCGGCGGCCAGCCCATCCGGCACTAGAGCAAGCGCCTCGAACGGCGCGATCATATAGTCCGCATATCCGCCGTCGAAACTGATGCCGGTTATCTTTCTGTTTAGGCAGAGAACGAATTGCCCTTTGCGGCAAGATCGACAATAACCGCAATGGCCGCCGTACCACCCTACACCCACTCGCTGTCCATTTTTCCACTCGGCACATCAGCGCCGACGGCATCAACGATGCCGACAACCTCATGGCCGGGCACGCGAGGATACGTGATGCCGGGAAAGGTGCCGAGCTTCACAAACATGTCGCTGTGGCAAACGCCGCAGGCCTGAACCTTGACGCGGACCTGTCGCGAGCCTGGCTCAGGAATATTGCGTTCCACCAGTTCGAACGGTCCGCCAGCCTTGGAAATCTGTACTGCACGCATCTTTGCCATGGTCGACCCCAATTCGCTGAGGCACGGGTCACAGTCGGCTGTCCAATTGATTGGCGGGACAGTCCGCTTTCCACCGAAAAGCCAGCAGTGGGGCAGTCTGCTTTCCACGGTCCGAGTCCGTCGTGCGAAAGTCTGCCTAGCGTTTCACGTGGCACAAGATGGAACGCCGGCAACTAGAGTTTTTCAATCGACAATACACGTTCTCCGATCAGGGCTGTCAAAAAAGATCGGCGTCGTTGTCGAAGTAGCCGAGCGTCGTTCTACGAGCTTGTAGTGTAGGGGCTAACAAGGAGGAGAACGACGATGCGTTTCATGGTTTTGGTCAAGGCAACCAAGAGAAATCCGAGACAGGCGTCCTTCCCGACGAGAAGACCCTTGCGGCGATGGGCAAGTATAATGAGGAGCTGGTGAAGGCCGGGGTGATGCTGGCGGGGGATGGTCTCCAGCCGACCTCCAGAGGGACGCGTGAGGTTCGATGGGAACCCGCGCACCGTCGTCGACGGGCCGGTCGACGAAGCCAAGGGGCTGATCGCGGGCTACTGGATATTGGCAGTGTAAGTCGAAAGGAGAGGCGATCGAGTGGCTCAAGCGCGGCCCGTTCGACGGGGGCGCCGAGGTCGAGGAATGCGCCAGGTGTTTGAACTGTTCAGAGCTTCGGCCAGAGCGAGGCGATCGAGCACCACGGGAGCTTGCAGGATCAGATCGCCCGGAGGTAGGCGGCTCCTCAATATTCTCGTGAGTGGCGCGCCGGTAAAAGTCTGCAGGAGCTGCGCATCGATGAGATCGCGATACGTCTCGGCAATACTCACGCAAGATTGGCCGCGACGGCGTCCTCGTTCCATTCGAGGCCGACACCCGGCACGTCAGGAATATGCAGCAGCCCGCTTTGATCGCATAGGGCTCTCGAGCATTGGATCGGCCCAGTCCTGCCATTCGAGCCAGTGCGCCGTCTCCGTGACGCGCATGACGTGAGCTGCGATTTCCGGGTAGAGATGGGTCGACATGGGTATGCCCGCGGCCCCGGCGATCGCGCAGCCCGCATCCAGCCGGTCACCCCGCCGATGCGCATGAAATCCGGCATGACCAGATCGCAGGCCTTCTTCTGAAGCGCCTTGTGCATCTCGCGCGGGCCGTAGAAGTTCTCGCCGATCTGCAGTGGGGTCTTCAGTTCGGCAGCGAGCTGGGCGTAGCCATCGAGGTTGTCATAGACGATCGGCTCCTCGATCCAGGCGAGGCCATAGTCATCGATCATGTGGCAGCGCTGAAGAGCCTCCGCCAGGGTGAGCCCCTGATTGAAGTCGACCATCAGGTGCATGTTCGTCGCCGACCGCCTTGCGGACGGCGTCGAGTGTCGCGAGATCGTCGGCATATGCGTTCGCGACCGAGCCGTAGCTTGAGACCGGTGAAGCCGCCCTCCTCCCGCAGCTCGAGGGCCTCGGCTGCGACCGCTGCCGGCTCTCTCAGCCAAAGCCCATTGCTGTTGTAGGATTCACCGGACCGACGTCCGCCGAGCAGCACGCAAAGCGGCTGACCCGCAGCCTTCGCCAGAGCATCCCAGGCCGCCATATCGAGACCGGAAGCGGCGATCATGGACAAGCCCTCATAGCCGACGAAATGCAGCGACTTGCGTGCCGCCTCGAATAGCTCGACCGGCGACAGGCGGCCTTTCAGCATCGCGCCGAGATCGTCGAGCGCCGGCACGAGGTATCGCATGGATTTCACGACGTAGGGCTCGAGATAGCTGCGCCGATGATCCCCTCCTCGGTCAGGAGGTCGATCAGGATGAGGGGCCAGTCGGTGATCGTGGCAATGCGGGCGACGACGGGGCGCTTCAACTTCAGCACGACAGGGCGTGCCGTAACGCTTCTGACGGTCAATGGAGCATGCAACATGGCGGGCACCTGCGGTTCTGGTTGCTTTCAGAAGGCGCTATCTCGTTGAATTCTGGTCCACGGCGATCGCGGCTATTCGACTGCAGCTTCAGAGCAGCAAAGACACTCATTCGACATCACCTCAAGTAGCAACCGTGCTCCAGGCCGAACCTGGCACGGCAATGTCTCATGTGGGTCAAACTCGGCCATGCCATGGATGCGCATGAATGTCTGCTGTCCACCTGGAACCAGCCACAAATGGCGCCGCTCGCGATTTCTCGTTCGTGCCAACAGGCGACATTCGCACCGCAACTTGGCTCATCGCCATGATGGTCACGGGGGCCGTTCATAGCGTCAATAGATGACCTTTCGCGCACTTCGCTGCCACTATGGTTTTCCTATACACGAGCAGTACCATCGTGCCGAAGGAATGTGATGTGGAGCGCCGTCTCGCCGCGATTCTTGCAGCTGACGTGGTCGGCTACTCACGCCTCATGGAGGCAGACGAAGTGGGTGTGCTTGCCGCGCTCAAGGGTCATCGGGAGGAGTTGATCAACCCCAGAATCGCTGATCACCACGGAAGCATCGTCAAGCTGATGGGTGATGGCGCGCTTGTCGAATTCGCCAGCGTGGTTGACGCGGTCAAATGCGCTCTCGCCATTCAAAGGGGCATGGCTGAACGCAACGCCCAAACAGCCGAGGAGCGTCGCATCGACCTCCGGATCGGAGTGCATCTAGGCGATATCATTGTCGAGGGCGAGGACATCTATGGCGACGGGGTCAACATTGCGGCCCGCCTGGAGGGGCTCTCCGAACCCGGCGGGATTTGCATCTCCCAACAGGCTTTCGACCAGGTCGAGACCAAGCTCGATCTCAGCTACGAAGATCTGGGCGACCAGCGAGTCAAGAATATCCGCGCCCGGTGCACGTATACCGCATCCGTCCAAATGGCACACAATCGGGCCGAGCATTTTTTCGCAGAGTACCGCGCAGGAGCCTGGCGGCTCTCGCAGCGTTGCTCGCGCTTGTACTGGCGGCTGTCATCGGCTGGCAGTTCTGGTCGTCTGAGCCAGCGAGGGTCAGGTCGTCAATTGCGGTCTTGCCGTTCGACAAGATCGGCGGCGAGGAGAGTACCGGACGGCTTGCCGACGGCATTACCGAGGACATCATCACCGACCTCGCGCGCTTTCCCGAATTTGAGGTCATCGCCCGCCACTCGATCGAGGTCTACAAGGGCAAGGCCGTGGATATCCGGGAGTTAGGCCGGGCACTCAATGTCCGCTACGTGTTGGAAGGCTCGATCCAGCGTCAAGAAGTACGGGTCCGCATCACCGCACAGTTGCTCAACGTGGCATCAGGAACCCACCTCTGTCCGAGCGGTGGGACCGGCCGACCGAAGACATCTTCACAGTGCAGACCGAGATCGCCGAACTAGTCGCCAACCAGCTCGGCGGCGGTACGGGGCTGGTCCTACGCGCCGAACGCAACTTGGCGCATCGAAAACGGCCGGAAAACCTGACTGCTTACGAACTGTATCTTCTCGGCGGGGAGAAGATCGAGCAGTTGACGCCCGAAAGTATCGAGGAAATTGATCCGATTGCTCACGCGCGCCGTCGAGCTGGACCCGGGGCTCGCCCGCGCCTGGGTTGAACTATACCACTCGCACGACCTCTCAAGATTATTCGGGATCGAAGACGCTGAGACCGCGATGAAGGCAGGGATGGACGCGGCCAAACGCGCGGTTGCGCTGGATCCGAGTGACGCTGAGGCGCATTCCGTGCTCGGATCAGCGCACGCTGATGGGGTGAGCTCGAGCTCGCCAAGGCTTCGTTCGACACCTCCTTGCGGGCGGCGCCAAATGCGTTCGAGATCCTGGCGTTTTACGCCGGCTGGGCTCCCAATCTGGGCGAGGCCAAACGCGGTGCCGAGATGGCCGACAAGGCAGTTCGACTCTACCCGAACTATCCGACCTGGTCTGCTCAGATATTCGGCTGGACTTATTTCGCGGCGGGTCGATATGAGGATGCGTTGCAAATGCTTGAGCGTCTGACGCAGAGAACCACGGGGACTTTAGCTGGGTGGCGCGTGCCGGCTCTCTCGCGTCGCTTGGACGCACGGCAGAGGCCAAGGAGACGGTGCGCCAAGTTCTTGAGCGGGTTCCCGATCTGACGATCGAAAGTTATGTCTATGGGCAGAGCATGGCCGGCGACCTGGGTCCACATCTTATCGAAACCATGCGCCTCGCCGGCTTCCCACCCTGCGCCAAGTCTCCGGCCGATCTGCGCGTGGCCAAGCCGGAACGCCTGCCCGAGTGCATAGCTAATCGTGAGAAGCAAAATTAGCCACCGGCTTCCCGCGTGGCTGCTGAGGGAAGTTCAGCTAATGGAATAGTCCGGAATGTCCGAGTTGGGTCAAAGTCGGCTGTTCATTTGAGCGGCGGGAGGGTCTGCTTTCCACCTAGAACCGGAAGTAAATGGCGCCGCTCGTTACTTCGCGTTCGTGCCAAAGCACTAAATCGCTGCCGCGATAGCCGCTGCGCGGGGTGCGCGATGGAGGGCTTGGTAGCCGGTTGAGAGGTCATAGCGGGGTGGGGAGCCCCGCCCTGAGGATCGAGGTCTTGGCACAACCTCACTCAGGAGAAGCTCCCCATGAGCACTGATACCACCGTCAGCCCGCTGCGCCAGCGCATGATCGAGGACATGGCTGCCCGCAAGCTGGGGCCGCACTCGCACAGAAGCCACATCCACAGCTGCAGGCGGTTCGCCGCATTCCTGGGGCGCTCGCCCG
This sequence comes from uncultured Alphaproteobacteria bacterium, assembly GCA_963780765.1. Lineage (GTDB taxonomy): Bacteria > Pseudomonadota > Alphaproteobacteria > Rhizobiales > Aestuariivirgaceae > CAWHQZ01. Next base: position 21,639 of record CAWADI010000022.1, read on the forward strand.
ATACGGCGACAGCCGACGACGTTCGCCGCTTCCAGCTGCACCTGGTCGAGAGCGGGCTGAGCATCTGCAATCGCAACCGGATCATGACCGGGGTGCGGTTTCTGTTCCGCGTCACGCTGCGGCGGCACGATCTCGCCGCCGAGGTCTACCACCTCAAGGAGCCGCAGAAGCTGCCGCTCGTCATGAGCCCGGAAGAGGCCAAGCGGCTGCTCGCCATGTCGGGCAATCTCAGGGTCCACGTCATGCTGGCGCTCGGCTATGGCTGCGGGCTGCGGGCGGGCGAGATCGTTCGGCTGCGAGCCGGCGACATCGACAGCGCGCAGATGATCATCCGCATCGTGCAGTCCAAGGGTCGCAAGGATCGCCACGTCATGCTGCCGCCGGAGGTGCTGTCGCTGCTGCGGCAATGGTGGAAGGGGCGGCCGACCCGCTACGATGCAGGCGTGCCGCCACCGGAGCGCTGGCTGTTCCCCGGACGCCGACGCGGACTGCATCTGACGACGCGCCAGCTCAGCCGCCTGTTCCATGAGACGGCGGATGCTGCCAGCATCAGGAAGCGCATCAGCCTGCATTCGCTGCGCCACAGCTTTGCCACGCATCTGCTCGAGGGCGGCACCGATATCCGGCTGATCCAGGCTCTGCTCGGCCACGACAAGCTGGACACGACGGCGCGCTACACGCGCGTGGCAACAGGCCGGATCGCTGCCATCGAGAGCCCGCTCGCGAAGCTCGGCGGCGCGCACCAGCGGCCGAGAAAGAGGGGTAAGCCCAAGCCGGCGTAACCGCGCCGCCCGCATGGTCCGGCCGGCTCTGGAGGTCGCGGATATCTTCCGCGACCACGGCCCCGCTTGGCGCGAGGCCAACCGCGGTCACGTCAGCCTCGACCAGCTGAAGGTGATGAGTGCGATCGAGCGCTGCCGCACGGCGGCGCTCGGCGGGCACGTCGCGCGCTGCGAGAACGACGCCTGCGCGCACACGACCATCGCCTACAACAGCTGCCGCAACCGGCACTGCCCGAAGTGTCAGGGAGCGGCGGCGAAGCGAGTGGCTCGCGGACCGCGAAGCCGAGCTGCTCCCCGTCGGCTATTTTCATGTCGTCTACACGCTGCCGGCCCCGTTGCGCGACATCGCCTATCAGAACAAGCGGGTGATCTACGGCCTGCTCATGAAGGCCTCGGCCGAAGCCACGCTGGCGATCGCCGCCGACCCCAAGCATTTGGGCGCACGCATCGGCATCATCGCGGTGCTCCACACCTGGGGCTCCGCTCTCACCCATCATCCGCACGTGCACATGATCGTGCCGGGCGGCGGGCTGTCAGAGGACGGCTCGCGATGGATCGCCAGCCGGCCGCGCTTCCTCGTGCATGTCAAGGTGCTCTCGCGCCTGTTCCAGGGGCGGTTCCTGGCGATGCTGGCCAAGGCCCACGCGCAAGGCCGGCTGAGGTTCTTCGGCGACCACGCGGCACTCGCCGACAGACGAGCGTTCAAAAGGTTCCTGGCGCCGCTGCGCAAGATCGAATGGGTGGTCTACACCAAGGACCCGTTCGCCGGGCCTCAGCAGGTGCTGCGCTATCTCTCGCGCTATACCCATCGCGTCGCCATCTCCAATCGCCGCCTGGTCTCGGCCGACGACAACGGCGTCGCCTTCCGCTGGAAGGACTACCGCATCGACGGGCCCGGCCGGTGGAAGACGATGACGCTCGAACCGCACGAGTTCATCCGCCGCTTTCTGATGCACGTGCTGCCCAAGGGGTTCCACCGCATCCGCCACTATGGCCTGTTCGCCAATGGCAATCGCGCCGCCAACATCACCCGCGCCCGCGAGCTGCTCGGCGCTCGGCCGCGCGTCGTTGAACCTGAGGAGGAGAAGGCCGCAGCAGCGGACGAGCCGCGCGTGCTGCCCTGCCCTTGCCCGCGCTGCGGCGGCCGCATGCTCGTCATCGAGGTCTTCGCGCGCGGCTGCGAGCCACGATATCGGCCGACGCCTGCTCCGACGCCGATCGGCATCGACACGTCATGACGGCTGCTCGGATCGCTCGCCGCAAAGCCACTCGTCTCCGACGCCGTTCATCGCCCGGCGGCAATCCCGCTCGCCCTGTCGCGCCTCATCCCTGGCTCACAGCAAGCGCCAAGCACCGCCTCGACGCCGTTCCTGCGCGTCCAGCAACCCCCGGTCGGCTTCCCAGATCGAGGCCCCGCCTACTTCGGCCTGCCCGATCCACCACCCCCACGATGCCCGCCGCCGCTAAATCCCCATAGAGCCCGCTGCACCGTCGGCGCCCCCACTTCCCGCGATTTCGTGCCTTGGCGCTTCTCGGACGCCTGCCGTCAGCGCGCGTGGATAGGCCGTCATCCAGGCGTCCGAGAAACCTGCACATAGCACATAAGCGGCCATTCGAGGAGTGCGACCCTTACATCCTCTACTTCTCCGGCAGGCCCGCTTGCGCGAGATCAGCCGCGAAGCGGTTTGCGGTAATCCGCGTGGCGGATCATGCCCCTCTCTCCTGCTAAGGACCCGACGATTTTGCCGGCCACCTCATCCTGCAGAGACCAGGGATCGGTTCCCGACCTATCGAAGCGCTCGGCCCACGCATGCTCACCGCTCATTGCGTCGATAAGCTGAGCAACGATGCGGGCCCTTCCGCCCTCCTTGCGCACGCTGCCCTCGAGCACATAGTCGACACCGAGGTCATTGCCGATCTGTCGCACATCGAGGGGCTTTCCTTTGTAAGCGAAGGAGGATGTGCGCGCGACCACTGCCAAGTCCGGGAAGCCAGACAGCATGGTGATAATGTCTTCGGCCACCCCGTCGCCGAGATACCCGAGGCTCTTACCGGAGCTCAGATCCTCGAAGGGGAGCACGGCAATGGAAGGGACAGTCGAGGAATCGACCGGCGTTAACTGCCTATTCGTCTGCTGGAGCACAATCCACGAAAGGGCTGCTGCCACGATGATCGCTAACGCCGCCGCCCAGGGCGTCGCTCGGCCGACCGGCAGCTTGCCCGCAGCGCGGCGTCGTGGCGCTCCGTCGAGCTTCACTCGAAACGCTAGGATTGGCTCGGTGATATTCTTCACGCGGTGCTCGCCCATCGGTTCGAAGGCGAAGGCCAGCTTCTTTTCCACCTCCTTTGACACTTTGCCCGAAACGCAGATGCCGCCGGGCTCGGCGAGCTGCTGCAGCCGCGCCGCTACATTGACGCCTTCGCCGAGGCGGTCCTCCCCCTCGATGATCACCTCGCCGAGATTGATGCCGATGCGTACATCGATGCGCTGATCCTGGGCAACCGCGGCGTTGCGCTCGGCCAGGCCGCGCTGCAGTGAGACCGCGCATTCGACGGCATCTACAACGCTGCCGAATTCGGCGAGAAGGCCGTCCCCATCAGCTTAAATATCCGGCCGTGATGCCGGTCGATCTCGGGCTCAAAAAGCTCCTTCCGATGCGCCTTAACTCGAGCGAAGGTGCCTGCCTCGTCCTGCTCCATGAGCGCCGAGTAGCCGACCACATCGGCGGCGAAGATTACCAGCCATCGAAGAGCATCTGCGCCACGACTGCTGTCCGCCCGATAGCGGAAATGGTGACGCCGATGCGTGAGCGCCAATAGCAGCGTTTGTGAGAGTTGCATGTGTTGACGACCGAACCGGATAGGCTATTAATCGCAAGCAGATTCGACTGCAAATACTGGCGCCTTACCTTGAGACTGGACGATTTGAAGACCAGAGCCGGGCGGGAAGTCACAAATCCGACTGTGGGCGCGAATATGACCCAGCGTGTAAAGTTGCTACGGCGCGAAAAACTAGATCGCTATTTCTGAGATCACCCAATGCCAACCACATACAAAGCTCGTTTCGAACATGCGCCGATGCAGGTGGCAGATGAAATTGGCCGAATCTCTGATCATGTTGCGAGCAAGCGGTCGGAAATTCTTGCGCTTCTTCAGAAAAGATGTGGCGTCGAAGTGGATGAGGATGACGTCGATCCTCTCATAAGCGATATCACGAGTGTTCTTGTGAAATTTGTACTGACGTGTTCCGCGCTTCCGTTGCGCAGTCCAAACCAGTTAAGGGACACGATAAAGCGCTTTGCCAGCGACCCTGATAGGTTTCTGCCAAGCATCGATACGTTAGATCCAGAAGCTCACTACCACCTCCTCGGGGCTTATGCCGGCATATCAAGAGAAAACCGAAGAGCGGTTGCGTTATACGAGTCCGGACAGGGGCCCGCGCCCACGCCATCAGGCATAAGGCATGCTGCCGTGAAGGCACTGCGGAAACTTGATCGGCAAAAAGTCAGCCGCCGGCAAAAAGAGAGGAGGTCGAACCAGGGACGAGTTGCAGAGTGGTCTTGCCGAACAGTTGGGAGAAATCTTCGTGCGTCACGGTGGAAAGATTTCGCGCACGACAGATGATGGCGAAACCGGCCCCTTCCATGAGTTTTTGGAGCTCTTGCTCCCTGTCGTGCGTCCGCATGCCTTGCGAGCCGGTTCCTCGCTGACGGTACGAACGATGGTACAGAAAGTGCGGAAAATACGTAAGAAAGCTGGGTTCAAAGGCCGAAAAGTGGGGCTCACCCAGTTTATTGCATAAAAAGCTGTGACCAAGCCTCTTACTGAGGAAGGCATTTCCCTCCAACCAAGGAGCTCGAAGTGCCATGAAGTCGGATTCGAAACCGCCCTCGGTTCCATTGAGTGCCAGCACCGGTGAGGGTGCCTGCACCAAGCACCCAACCGAGGCCCCAACCAAACACCCGAAAACGAAGCCTGCTACCCAGCCTGTGGCGCCCAATCCCGACAGCAAACTGCTGACGGTGCGGGAGGCTGCATATGTATTGCGGTGCTCGAAATCGTACTTGGACAAGTTGCGCTGCCTGGGCGGCGGCCCGGTCTTCATGCGCATGGGTCCGCGCAAAGTCCTCTACGAAAGAATCTCTCTTGAAGGCTGGGCGCGCGGTCGCCGCTTTGACAGTACTTCCCAATATCCGCAACCGGCAAAACGGGAAACAATGGACAAGAAGGGCTAAGATTAATCAATATAAGTTTGTGTATTGGGATAATACATGAGTGTATTGATGAATTATACATTTGCCATGGGTTCCCAATTCGCTGTAATGGAAGACGACATCCACAATTGTCCTATGAAGTACAACGAAAGGACTTCCCAATGACCGTCGCCGTCCCGCCCACCACGGGCGTCCTGGTGATCGGCGAACCTTCGTTTGCCGATGCCCTGCGCGCGATCGAAACCGCCATCGATCTTGACGACAGCACCAAGCGCTACTGGGCCACCAGCCTCAGGCAGCTCGCCGGATATCTCGGCCTGCCCCGCGAAACCATTCCCGCCCGCATCGCCGCGATCAGCGGGCTGGTGCGGAAGCTCCACCCCGAACGGCTGGGGGTAAACAGCAAGACGTTTGCCAATCACCGCGCCAATGCCAAGGCGGCGCTGCGTTGGTTCAACCGGCAGACCCTCGGTTCGGCACGCCATGCGCCGATGTCGGAGGAATTCCGGCTGCTCCTGAATGAAGTCGCCGACCGCCATGTCAGGGACACGCTGTCGCCGTTCTTCCGGTATCTCACGGGCCTCGGCGTCTCTGCCGAAGCCGTGACCGATGCCCATGTCGCAGCCTATGCCCAGTACCGGCGCGACACCGGCTTCCAGAAGTTCAAGCTGCACAAGGAGCGTCTGCTGGTACGCTACTGGAATACCTGCCGGGACAGCGTGCCGGGCTGGCCAAAAGTCACGCTGACAGAGCCGGCGCGACTGAAATCTCATGAGGGGCCCGCATGGGCCGACTTCCCTGTGGGGCTGCGCAAGGACATCGAGCAGTATTGCGCGCGCCTGGCGAAGCCGCATGAGAGCCGAGACGGTCGCCTCATGAAGGCCTGCTCTCCCTCTACCATCGAGGTCAGAAAGCGCGTGCTCGATGGCCACCGTTCGAATGGCGGTGAGCATCGGCATTCCCCTCGCCGAACTGCAATCCTTGGGCGACCTTTTGCGACCAGACAGGGCCGAGGCCATCATCGACGCCTACTGGCAAGCGGAACGGCAAGCTTCCCTCCACCTCCACCATCGATCTCGGCGACAGGTTCTTCAACATCGCCCGGACGGAAACGGACCTCTCTCCCGAGGAACTGGGCAAGCTTGACGGCATGCGCCGTATCCTGGAGCGCCACCGCTCCAGCGGGCTCACTCCAAAGAACCGCGCCGTGGTCCGAGACGTGCTGCTGAGCGGCCAGTGGGGAAAAGTCGTGCAGTTGCCGGGCCGGCTGATGGCGCAGGCCGACGCTTCGCGCAAGACCTCGCCCGTGACCTCCGCGGTCATGGCCCAGCTGGCGATCGCCATCCGCATTCTGGTCGTTGCACCAGTTCGCATGGAGAACCTCTCCGAAATCGAGATCGGCACCCATCTGGTCCGCCCCGGCGGGCCGGGCGAAGGCTACTTTCTTACCTTCGAGCGCTATGACGTGAAGAACGACATCGATCTCGATTTTGAGCTCGACGATCTCACATCCGAGCTGATCGACCGCTACATCATGAACCACCGCCCGGTGCTGATGCGGGGACGCAATCACAACTGCCTGTTCCCTGGCGTGGCAGAGAACGGCAAAGGTTCAGATACGTTCGGGCTGCAAATCTCGAAGAAGCTATGGGATTGCCTCGGCATTGCACTGACGCCACATCAATTCCGGCATTGCGCCGCCGCGCTTTTGCTTCAACGATACCCGGGCAATTACGAACTCGTCCGCCAGGTACTCGGGCACAAGAGCCTCAGGACCACCATAGCCTTCTACGTCGGCCTCGAGACCATCGGCTCAACCCGACTCTTTGGGGCCCTTGTCACCGAACTCGACGGTCCCCTGCAGCATTCTGCGGCTGTCACGGTTCGAAGGCATGGTCGCCGTGGGTAATCAGTATCAAGCGCTGGCCGTAGGCCAATGGCCTCCTGACGACCGTGCAGCCTGGCTCGCAGCCTGCCGGCCGGCAGAACGCCTGAGGCCGGGCGGAGCAGCGTCGGGAATGAATCACTGCAGCCAGAAAACCTGCACCCGGCATTATGGCTATCTCCTGGACTTTTGCCGGCGCACCGGACGTCTGGTCCATGATGCCGCTCCGGCAGCACAGGTGGTGCCGGAGACGATGGACGCCTTCCTGGCGGAGCTGCAAACGCGGGTAGGCTCCGTCACGCGCCACGCCTACGTCAGCCGCATTCGTCGCGTGGCGGAAATTCTCGATCCCGCCAGAGACTTCCGCTGGTTGCGTCTCATCGAGCGGGAGCTGAAGGATCAGGCGCGGCCCCGGTCGAGAGCGCACCGTGTCGTCGATAGCCGGCGGCTGTGGCGTTTGGGCCTCGACCTCATGGAGCGGGCGGAGAAAGCAGTTGGAATGACGACTCTGCGCCGTGCCAGACTTTACCGGGATGGACTGATGGTCGCTCTGCTCTCTGTCTGCACGGTACGCCTGGGAAACTACGCATTTCTCGAGGTCGACAGACACCTCAGAAAAATCAATGGCGAATGGTGGATGCTGTTCTCGGCCGAGGAAACGAAATCCAGGCGACCTGACGAGCGGCCCGTACCTGCAGCTCTAACTGCCGCGATTGATCGCTGGCTCAGCCACTGGCGCGGCTTCTTCAAGAACCCCGGTTCCGCGTTTTGGGTTTCAACGAAAGGCGGCAATCTGGCCTACACCTACGTGGGAACCATAATCACCGAAGTGACGCGCCGGGAGCTCGGAGTGGCGGTGAGCCCGCATCTGTTCCGCCATTCTGCCGTGCACACGGTTGCCATTCTCAAGGGAGATCAAATGGGCATCGCTAGCGGCGTGCTTCAGCATACAGATCCCCGCACAACGGGCATCTACGATATCAAAGGGCGGTCCGTAATGGCCGGCCGAGCGCTGCAGTCCATCGTAAAAGAGCTGGAACGCTCTCGCTGACATTGCTTGATCCTGTTGAAGAACCGCTCGACCAAGTTTTGCTCTCGGTAAAGAATAGGGCTGAAGGAGATCGGCACCTTGCGGTTCTGTTTCGGCAGGGGCGACGCCATCAGCAGCGAATCAGCATTTCCGGAATTACCCGCTAACCGGACATGTCACGGACATCGTAGAATTCGACGCGATTGTGAAGGTTTTCCTGGATGCCGGCCACTCGCAAACGATGCCGCGTGCTCCGGTGGCCGGCGTAACGAAAACCTCCAAAGGAGGAAACCGCGGGGAAAGAGGGCGCCGATCGTGCCGAGCGCCTTGATCGACCCACTCCAGACATTCGCGAGACTTGGGCGAAGGAATTCCTTTCACTCCGGAAGCCGGCTTTTTTCAGTCCCTCTGCAAGTCTGGCCAAGTCTTCCGGTCGCCGGATCGGAAACATATTCTTGAGATTGGAAATGCGCAGCGCCGGATTGATCTGACGCAGGCGCGCTAGGGCTTTCTCCGCTTCTGCCGGCCTTCCAGCCAGTGCGCCGCTGGCCGCGGCGATGCAAACCGCGATGTAAAAATTCGATTGCATTCGCACCGCTTTTTCCGCCCACGAATATGCTTCCTCGGGGCGGCCCGCAAAGAAATGGGCGAACGCCGTGGCGGTCTGCATAGAGAAAATTTGCGGGTCCTGAGGGCTCAGGCGCATGGCGCGCGCGGTGTACTCGATCGCAGTCTCAGGCTCGCAGAGGCACGATCGCCTGGAAGCGGATGCCCAGCCCCTTCTGCTCGGCGATCCTATTGGCGTACTTGGCATGAACAGAGCATGCGCTTGGCGCCGGCGTAGCCGCCCGAGAGCGGCGAGCCCTGCTGCGCCGCGCCGCTGGAGCCCACGAGGACGCGGGCGCCCGGCGCGAGCGGAAGGTGGAGGGCGGCCTGCATCCAGTAGAGGCCGGCCTTCACGTCGGTCTCCCACGGCGCGGTGAAGTCCGCCCAGCTCAGCTGGTCGAGCGGCCCCATGCGCGGGGTCGCGCCGGCGTTCAGAACCAGGACCTCGGGGCGGATGTCAGCGACGATGCGCTGGGCGGCCCCCTTGTCGGTGATGTCGGCCGGGATCACGGCGACGCCGAGCCTCTGCTCCACCGCTGCGAGCGCGGCCTGGTCGCGCGCCACGACGGTCACCTTGGCGCCCTGGTCCACCAGGGCCTCGACGAGCCCGAGGCCCAGGCCTCGGCTGCCGCCGGTCACTACGATGGTCTTGTCCTTGAGGCTCATCGGCCTGCTCCCATGTCTGTGTCTGCTGAACCTAGAACGTTCGGGGCCGCGGAAAAGAGTCACCGTGGTCCGCGCGCCGCTCTTGAGGCGAGCCTTGACGCAGCCGTTTTGCGTGACCAACTGACACGCAAGGGCTTCGGGCCGCTCCTTAAGCAGATAGATGCCCAATTCGAGAGGCTTAGGGAGTGGTTTGTGCAGCCGGATGCGGCCGCCGAGGATGTTCGCACCGGGTTCCGCCATATGGTTGAACTGCACCGCAAGGTGACGCTCGACCGAGAGCTCAAAGCCGCGGAAGCCCAGCTTGCCGAAAATCCTTCGGAAGAAAACCTGAGGAAACTCAATGGGATCCTCGAACAGCGAGCTTCCGGCCGCGGCGAGGAAGCCCAGATTGACCGGTTTGGAGAGGCTTCCGGGAGACCTCAGGACCGGTAGCCTGAGGGTTTCGTCGTGCGGTGGATTGTGAAGGTTTCGACGAGGCCGTCGCATCCGCAACTCAGGGTATGGGTAGCGCGACCCCTCAAAGGGCTCCGAAAACGGGGCCATGAAAGAAAGGATCGATGGCGAAAGTAGCAGTGGCGCGCCCGGCAGGGCTGAAGATGAAGCCTGGTGTGCAGCGTGCACCCATACGCGTGCCCCACGAGGAGCAACCGCAGGGCGGAGATCAGGAAGAACCCGAAGCACCGGAAGCCCCGGCTGGGACAACTTCGGACTCCCCGCTGCTCGATCTTACCGACGCGGCGGTCAAGAAGATGATCAAGGCCGCCAAGGCGCGCGGCTATGTGACCTATGATGAGCTGAACTCGGTATTGCCCTCCGAGCAGGTGTCCTCCGAGCAGATCGAGGACACCATGGCGATGCTCGCCGACATGGGCATCAATGTCGTCGATGCCGAAGAGGAGGCCGAGGAGGCGCCGGCGGAAGCCGAGGCCCCGGAGGCAGCCGTGCCCATGAAGGTCGAGCGGGAATCTCTCCCCGCTGACCGCACCGACGATCCGGTCCGCATGTATCTGCGCGAGATGGGCTCGGTCGAGCTGCTGTCGCGGGAGGGCGAGATTGCCATCGCCAAACGCATCGAGGCCGGCCGCGAGGCAATGATACAGGGCCTCTGTGAAAGCCCGCTGACCTTTCAGGCCATCATCATCTGGCGCGACGAGCTCAACGAAGGCAAGATCCTGCTCCGCGACATCATCGACCTCGAGGCCACCTACGCCGGTCCCGACGCCAAGGCCGCACCGGTGCAGGCGATCGCCGCTGAAGCACAAAAACCCATCGAGAAAATCGAGCCGCGCCGGCCCGAGAGCCCGCGCGAGCGGCGGATGGCCCTCATGCAGCGGGCCAGGGCTCGCGACGATGAATACAAGGACGTGCTGTCGCCGGAGGATTTCGATACCCCGCGCGTCGAGGAAGAGCCCGACGAAGACGACGAGGAGAACAACGTTTCGCTGGCGGCCATGGAGGCGGAGCTGAAGCCGAAGGTGCTTGAGACCTTCGATCGCATCGCCAAGACCTATAAGTCGCTGCGCAAGCTTCAGGACCAGGAAGTAGCGGAAAAGACCGCACTGTCGACCTCCCAGGAGCGGCGCTACAAGAAGCTCCGCGATGAAATCATCGCCGACGTGAAGTCGCTGTCGCTCAACGCGGCGCGCATCGAGGCCCTGGTCGACCAGCTCTACGGCATCAACAAGCAGCTCATCTCGCTTGAAGGCCGCCTGATGCGGCTCGCCGAGACCTACCGCATTCCACGCGAGGAGTTCCTGAAGGAATACCAGGGCGAGGAGCTCGACCCCAACTGGGTCAGGCGGATCGCCAGGCTGTCGAAGTTCGGCTGGCGGCGCTTTGTCGCGGAGGAAAGGGACACGGTAAAGCTGCTCCGCGAGGAAATTCACTCGCTCGCCTCCGATACCGGCCTGCAGATCCCCGAATTCCGCCGCATCGTCGCCATGGTGCAGAAGGGCGAACGCGAGGCGCGGATCGCCAAGAAGGAGATGGTCGAGGCCAACCTTCGCCTCGTCATCTCGATCGCCAAGAAATACACCAACCGCGGCCTGCAGTTCCTCGACCTCATCCAGGAAGGCAACATCGGGCTGATGAAGGCGGTGGACAAGTTCGAATACCGGCGCGGCTACAAGTTCTCCACCTACGCCACCTGGTGGATCCGCCAGGCGATCACCCGCTCGATCGCCGATCAGGCGCGCACCATCCGCATCCCCGTGCACATGATCGAGACGATCAACAAGATCGTGCGCACCTCGCGCCAGATGATGCACGAGATCGGACGCGAGCCGACGCCCGAGGAACTGGCCGAAAAGCTCTCGATGCCGCTCGAGAAAGTGCGCAAGGTGATGAAGATCGCCAAGGAGCCGATCAGCCTCGAGACGCCGGTCGGCGACGAGGAGGATTCGCATCTCGGTGACTTCATCGAGGACAAGAACGCCATTCTGCCGATCGACGCGGCGATCCAGGCCAATTTGCGCGAGACGACGACGCGGGTGCTGGCTTCGCTGACGCCGCGCGAGGAGCGCGTGCTCCGGATGCGCTTCGGCATCGGCATGAACACCGACCACACGCTCGAAGAGGTCGGCCAGCAGTTCTCGGTGACCCGCGAGCGCATCCGCCAGATCGAGGCCAAGGCGCTGCGCAAGCTCAAGCACCCCTCGCGGTCGCGCAAGCTCAGGAGCTTCCTTGACAACTGAAGGCACCTCTCGCACCCACCAAAACCGCGCCAAGCGTTATCGGGTTCACACATCTTCTCAGGAGCCGCGGAAAAGAGTCATCGTGGCCCGCGCGGCGCCGCGATCGCCGCGGGTGGCTCCTTGACGCGCCTCATGTCCTTTCGGGTAAACCCGGGCGCGACAATCTTCGAACGTCCTCCGAACTCTTCCTGCAGAGCCTCGAAGGCCAACCAGAGAGTGGGCCAGTCACGAGCGTTATCAAAGTGCTGGAGAGCACTATGCAGGTTGGGTGAAGCCGAGGTGAAAGCAAGTTGCACCGGAGAGCACTATGCAGGTTGGGTGAAGCCGAGGTGAAAGCAAGTTGCAACGGAGAGGCTGATGTTGGCTGCGCGGCTCTCTCGTCGGTCAAGGTGCCTGACACTCTCAACGGACGAAGCACAATCTTGCCCTCAATGACCGCGGTCCACTTTATGGGCTGTCCTTGCTGCCGGTCCATGACTTCTAACGTTGCGGCGGGTGGACACTGAGCGCATCGGCGGCGATCCACCCCGGATGGTGTAGGAACAAATCCAGTCCTTTGGCCCGCAATTATTTTTGAGCGGTGGACGCCATGTGGACGCCACGACAAATCATGAAACCACAAAGTAACGCTAAGTAATTGAAAAATATGGCGCGCCCGAAGAGATTCGAACTCCTGACCCCCAGATTCGTAGTCTGGTGCTCTATCCAGCTGAGCTACGGGCGCGAAACGCCGCCTACGTAGTACGCTGGCGCTGCGATGGCAAGCGAGCGGCTGACACCTGGCAATCTGGTGCATTTGCACCAGCGCTCACAGCCGCCGGCGCAAATAGTCGCGATAACAGAGCCAGGTACCGAGGCTCGAAGCCTCCCACACGCCGCGGCCGATGGCGCGGGCGAGCGTATCGGCGGCAATCGATCCAAGATGGCTGAGTGCGTGCGCCCGCGGCTCGGGCAGCGGTCTGCGCCCGCTCGCCAGCGCGAACACCGTATCGCCGTCGAAGGGCGTGTGCATGGGACGCACCGCACGCGCCATGCCGTCCTGCGCCATGATTGCCACCCGCCTGACCTCGGCCTTGGTCAAGATCGCATCCGTTGCCACGATGGCGATCGTGGTGCTGCTGCCGGGCAGCGGCGGATCGTTCAGCTCGAATTTCGTGCCTTCGGTCAGCGTGTGGCCCGACGGCCGGACCCGGGAGGGCCGCGGCAGTTCATCGTCGAGGGCGTAGTCTGCCGCCCACAGATCGCTGGTTCCGGGCACCACCGGCGAGCCCATGCTGTTGACGGCCACCAGCGCACCGACGGTGAAGCCGCTCCACAGCGCCGATGCGCTGCCGAGCCCGCCCTTGAACCGTCCGGCGACGGCACCGAGCCCCGCCCCTGCATTTCCCAGCGCGAAATCCCTGGCCGCCGCCTGGCAAGCCTCGAGCGCCAGCTTGCGGTAGGGCGGCTCCAGGCCCCAGTCCTTGACGCCGCCGTTCATGATGTCGAACAGGATCGCCGACGGCACGACCGGGCAGGGCATCGGCTGCGGGCCGAAAGTGAAGCCGACTCCACGCTGGGCGAGCCATGAGGCAACGCCCGACGCGGCTTCAAGTCCGAAGACCGATCCCCCGGACAGCGCAAAGCCGTGCACGGCGTCGACGAGGCAGGCGGGATCGAGCGCATCGGTGTCTCGCGTACCCGGCGCGCCGCCGCGCGCGTCGACCGAGGCGACGACCGGCCGGTCAGGCAGGAGCACCGTAACGCCGGAAACCGCGCGCTGATCGCCGGCATTGCCGACGCGCAAGCCATCGACGTCGGTGATGAGATTGCGCGGCCCCTTGGTGATGGCGTTCATGGGCTATGCGGCTGATGCCGACGATACAATCGGAGCTTTGCGGACGGGCGATAGTAGGGCGGCTCACCGGACCATGAAAGACTGGGGATTGCCGAGAGCGCTCCCTCGCGGGTTTGATCCGCAAACGCTTGGGGTCCGCTACGCCGCCGGAGGATCGAGTTTTTCGCCGCGCCGGCCCGCTCTGGCCTCCGACAGACGGTCCGGAACGATGACCCAGAACTCCGTTCCTTCGCTGCTCGCGTGCACCAGCTTGATCTCCCCGCCGTGGGCTTTCACCAGTTCGCTGGCGATGGCGAGGCCCAGACCGGTGCCGCCCGGCCGCGCGGCGCCCTGGAAGGGCTCGAAGAGGTGGTCGCGCGCCTTCTGCGGCACGCCCGGTCCGTTGTCCTTGATTTCCAGCGTGACCGAAGCTCCTTCGCGCCGGCCCCTGAACCGCACCACGCCGTCTGCCCCCTCGGCAGTCGTCGGGCCGCGACTCCAGCGCCTCAACGGCGTTGCGCGTCAGGTTCATGACAACCCGGTAGAGATGGTCGCGGTCGGCGTCGACGACGAGATCGGCAGGCACCTCATTGTAAAGCACGATACGGCTCGAGGCCTGGGCGGCCGACGGTTTCGACGATTTCATCGATCAGCGGCGCAAGCTTGAACCGCTCGCGGCGCGGCGGCGCTTCCTGGGCCCGCCCGAACTTCAGCGTCTGGACGCAGAAGGCGATCGCCCTGTCGAGGGAGGCGATCAGCTTGGGCGCCAGCTTCTTCACCGTCGGGTCGTTGATCATCGCCAGCCGGTCGGACAACAGCTGCGCCGAGGACAGCATGCCGCGCAGGTCGTGGCTGACCTTGCTCACCGCCAGCCCCAGGGCGGCGAGCCGGTTCTTGTTCTGCAGCACCGACGACAGCTCGCTTTGCATGTGATGAAGCTCGCGCTCCGCGATGCCGATTTCATCGCGCCGCCGCGACGGCGTGATGATCAGGCTTGGGGTCTTCGGGATTCGACGAGAAGTCCAGCATGCTCATGGTGATCTGCCGCATCGGCCTGACCAGCACGGCATTGAGCGCGACGAAGATGAGCGCCGCCACGATCAGCGACAGGATGATCGACAGGATCAGGATGTTGCGCCCGTAGGTGAACATGGCGGCCCTGAGCGGCGCTTCATCGAGAGCGATTTCGATCAATTCGCCCGACATGTTGGGTGGAATGTCGATCACCCCGATGAGCCGGTTGCCGCGATCGGCGAGCGCCATGAAAGCATCGACAATCCAGGCCAGCCACTGGCGCCGGCGAATGTCGTAGGTCCGCTCGATCGTGCGGCTGCTGTCGTCGCGCAGGATGAGTTCGTTCACCTGGTTGCGCTTGAGCGACACCGCCCTTGACCTTGGCGCCCTTGAGCAGCTCCAGGCGAAGTTTGTCGGAAATCCGGCCGTCGGGAGCCGCTTCGGCCGCCAGCGCGGCGATCTCGGCTGTCGCCACCCGTTCCTTGAGCCAGGCGATGCGAAAATTGGCGATCGAAGGCAGAAAGATCAGTACTTCGCCGACCATGACGAACAGCACGGTCAGCACCAGCACCTTGCCGGAAAGGCCGCGCCACAGTGACGGCCGCAGCGCTTGTAGCGGGCGCGGAGGGCTTTAACTCGTCCGTTGTCCCGTCGTTTTGCAAGCTCCTCGGTCCTCATCCGAACGCCGCCAACACATCAACTACGCGCCGCACCCACTTGTTGGATGCAAGTGTGGCGAAATTCGACATCGCTGCCCGTTTGCTGGCCTCCGAAAGGGTCGGATAGGGAAACACCGGATCGATCATCGCCTTGATCTTGCGCCTGGCCAGGATCATCTGCACCCAGGGCAGGATGAGCTCTCCGGCATTGGCGCCGACGATGCTGGCCCCGAGCACACGGCCCCTGGCGATCAAGAACTACCTTGACGAGGCCATGCGTCTCGCGCTCCGTCTGGGCGCGGTCATTTTCACGGAAAGGCCATTTGCAGCACCCTCGGGTCGCGGCCGGCCCGCTGCGCCTCCGCTTCGCTCATCCCCGACATGGGCAAGCTCAGGGTCGGTATAGGTGACCCAGGGAATGGCATGGGTCGAGTTGTTGACCGGCAGGCGAAACAGCGCGTTCCTGATCACCAGCCCCGCATGGTAGTTCGCCACGTGCGTGAACTGCAGCCCGCCCGCCACATCGCCGATCGCGTACGCCCGTCGGTTCGATGTTCTGCAGTCCACGATCGACGGTGATGCCGGCCTTGGTGTAGCCGATTCCCGCCGCTTCGAGATTGAGTTCGGCGATGTTCGGCGTGCGTCCGGCCGCGATGAGCAGGTGGCTTCCGGAGATTGTCCGCTTCGATCCCTTCTCCTCGATATCCGCGGCGACACCGGATTCGGTCTTGCGCACTTCGGCGATCCTGACGCCGGACAGGATGGTGATGCCTTCCGCGGCGAGGCGCTCGAGCACGATCATGGGCAAGCTCCGGATCGTCCTTCGCCAGCGGCGTGAAGGCTTCGAGGACGGTAACTTGCGCGCCGAGCCGGCGATGGGCCTGCGCCATCTCGAGGCCGATCGGTCCTGCGCCGACGATGACCAGATGAGCGGGGAGCACCTCGTTGTCGAAGATGGTTTCATTGGTGAAATAGGGCGTGGCCTCGAGCCCAGGGATCGGCGGGATCGCCGGCGACGAGCCGGTGGCGATGACGAACCGGCGGGCGATGATCTCCCGGCCGCCGGCCTCGACGGTTCGGCTCATCCCGGAAGCGGGCCTGGGCGCGGATCACGGTCACCCCGAGCTTTTCGAATCGCTCCTGGCTGTCGTTGGGCTCGATGGCCGCAATGACCCCGCGCACGTGCGCCATCACCCTGGCGAAATCGATCACCGGCTCCGAACTTGCAATGCCGAAGGCCTCGCTTGCCCGCACGTGCTGGGCGCGCTTGGCCGCGGCGAGCAGCGCCTTCGAAGGCACGCACCCGTAGTTCAGGCAGTCGCCGCCCATCTTGCCGCGCTCGATCAGCACGACCGTTGCGGCCGAACTGGGCGGCCGCGGCGGCGACCGACAGCCCTCCCGAGCCCGCACCGATGACCGCGATGTCGCACTCGAGCTTGTCCATGGAACCGCGCTCAGGTCGCCTGCCGCCGCGCCCGCAGCCGCTTGAGCGCCACCGGAATGAGGGCCACGACTCCAAGCGCGACAAAGGCAGCGATGATCTGCGGCGTGAGCAGCGCATCCCGGATCGTAGTAGAGCATGCAGTCTGCGGCGGCCTTCTCGGCGACGCACTGCATGGTACATCGTCGTCTGCGCGGCGATGATGCTGTCGAGTCCCGATCCCAGGATGGCGAACGCGAAAGTTCCGGGAATGATGCCGATGAACGTCGCGATGACGAAGGTCTTGAGCCTCACGCCCACAAGTGCCGGGGCGATGTTGACCAGCCAGAACGGAAACAGGGGAACCAGCCGCAGGAACAGCAGATAGTTGAAGGCGTCTTCGGTGAAGCCGTCGATGATCTTCTTCAGGACCGGCCCGGCTTTCTTCGCCAGGACATCGCCAAAGGACGAGCGCGCCACCAGAAAGATGATGCTGGCGCCGAGGGTCGCCGCGACAACCGCAACCGCTCCGCCGGTGGCCCAGCCGAACAGAAACCCGCCGAGAATCGTGAGGATCGCCGCGCCCGGGCAGCGACAGCGCGGTCGCCGCGACATAGATGAGAACGTAAATGACGATGCTGAGGAGCAAGGCTGTTGTCCACGAACGCGCGCAGGGCGCCATGGCGCTCGGCGATCGCATCGAGCGTCAGGTACCGATGCAGGCCAAAACCATAGGCGAGAGCACGCCGCCGCTACGATGACCGCCAGTGGCGCCCAGCGCGCCAGGCCGTTTGCCTTTTGCGCACCGCCCGCGTTCGCTGTGTTGGACCTTCATGGCACGACCTTGGACAGACATCATATCACGCACTTCCTGTCGCGGCCCTACACATGGCCCGGGTTACCGGTGTGGGGAGTGGACTTCAAGCGCTTGTGATGGAACTTCATGCGGCGTGACGGGAGCCGGCGGTCGCGTTGACTTGCCGGGCCGCGTTACCCTATAAGCCTCGCGCGATCCTTCGATCGCAATCAATCGTTCCTTGAGCGATGCGCCCTGACGGCCCATATACGAGGAAACCCGACCGGATCGCCTCCACGAACGAAGACGGAGAACATGCGCAGTGAAACGCACCTATCAGCCGAGCAAGCTCATTCGCAAGCGCCGCCACGGCTTCCGGGCGCGCATGGCCACCAAGGGTGGACGCCGCGTCGTGCGCCGCCGCCGCGCCCTGAGGCGCACCCGCCTCTCGGCCTGATGGCCGGTCCAACCCGGCAGGGTCGCAGCGTTCTCGAAAAATCTGCCAAGACCGGCAGCGAGCACGATGCAGCCTCTCCTGCGCCGTCAGGATTTTCTCGCTGCCGCAGCGGGACTGTCGCGGGCGTCCACCGGCGCCGTCGTTCAGAGTCCGCAACCGCCGCGACATGGCGCCGCCGCGGGCCGGATTTACGGTGACGAAGAAACTTGGCGCGGCCGTCGAACGCAATCGCATCCGCCGCCGGCTCAAGGAGGCGGTACGGATCGCGGCTGGGGATTGCCTCAGGCCCGGCTTCGACTATGTCTTTGTGGGGCGTGCGGGCACCGCCGGCCGTGAGTTCAGCAAACTCGTCGCAGACATCCTGACCGCACTCGACTATCTTCACCACGCGCACGACCGGGCCGCACGTGCGGCAGGCTCTGAGGTTGGCGGCGAGCCCGGCGCCGCAGGATCATCGATGAACGACAACAAGAATCTCATCCTGGCCATTGTGCTTTCGACCCTGGTCATCATTCGCCTGGCAGTTCCTCTATTCCGGTCCGCAACTTCAGCAACAGCAGCAGCAACAGCAGCAGCAGAGCGCAGCAGCAGGCGCCGGCTGAGGTCCAGCCGCCGGCCCCGACCGCCCCCGGTCAGCCGGCAGCCGTGCCGGGTGGGCTGGCGCCCCGTGACGAGGTGTTGGCCCGATCCGCCCGCATTCCCATCGACTACTCCCGCCGTTTCAGGTTCGCTCAATCTCAAGGGCGCCCAGCTCGATGATCTGCGCCTCAAGAACTATCGCGAAACGGTCGAGCCGGGCAGCCCGACCATCGTGCTGCTGTCACCGTTCGGCGCCAAGGATGCCTATGCGGCCGACACGGGCTTCAGCGCGGCGCCCGGTTCGCAGATCAAGCTGCCGACTCCGGCCTCGGTGTGGACCGCCCCTGCCGGCGCAAAGCTCACGCCCTGCAACCCCGGTCACGCTGACCTTCGACAACGGTGAAGGCCTCCTGTTCCGGAAGACGTTTTCGGTCGACGACAAGTTCATGTTCACGGTCTCGCAGGAAATCGAGAACCTGACAGCTCAGCCGGCGACGCTCTATCCCTATGGCCGGGTTCTCCGCATCGGTCTTCCGGTCACTACCAACAACTACCTCCTCCACGAGGGTCTGCTCGGCGTTTTCGACAAGACGCTGACCGAAGTCGACTATGCGGACCTGATGGAAGAGGAGAAACAGCATCACCAAGCCCTCGACCGGCGGCTGGCTCGGCATCACCGACAAATATTGGGCCGTGGCCGTGATCCCGCCCCAGGACGCCAAGATCGAGGGTTCGTTCCACTTTCAGAATGCCAACGGCACTGAGACCTTTCAGTCGAACTTTCCTGGCCAAGGACGGCCTCGTCGTGCCTGCCGGCGGCAAGGCCGTCGCCGACGACCGGATCTTCGCCGGCGCCAAGGTGGTGAGCATCATCGAGGCCTATGGCGAGGCCTACGGCATTCACCGCTTCGACCTGATGATCGACTGGGGCTGGTTCGCCTTTCTGACCAAGCCGATGTTCTGGCTGCTTGCGAAAATCCACGCTCTTGTCGGCAATTTCGGCCTCGCGATCCTGATCGTCACGGTCCTGGTCAAGCTCGTGTTCTTCCCGCTCGCCAACAAGTCCTACGAGTCGATGAGCAAGATGAAGAAGCTGCAGCCCGAGATGGAGCGGCTCAAGCAGCAGTATCCCGACGACCGGATGGCGCTGCAGAAGGAGATGATGGAGCTCTACAAGAAGGAGAAGGTGATCGCCGGTTTCCGGCTGCCTGCCGGTGCTGCATCCAGATCCCGGTGTTCTTCGCCCTCTACAAGGTCCTGTTCGTCACCATCGAGATGCGCCATGCGCCGTTCTACGGCTGGATCAGGGACCTTTCGGCTCCCGACCCGACCAGCCTGTTCAATCTGTTCGGCCTCATCCCCTGGGATCCGCCGGCATTTCCTCATGATCGGCGTCTGGCCGCTGATCATGGGCATCACCATGTGGATGCAGATGCGGCTCAATCCGACGCCGCCCGATCCGATCCAGGCATCGCTCTTCAACTGGATGCCCATCATCTTCACTTTCATGCTGGCCGCTTTTCCGGCCGGCCTCGTGATCTACTGGGCATGGAACAATCTGCTGTCGATCGCCCAGCAGTCGGTGATCATGAAGCGTCAGGGCGTCAGATCGACTTCCTCGGCAACGTTCGCCAAAGCCTGCCGTTCCTCAACCGCAAGACGACGAGTTGAGGAATTTTGCCAGTCCCGCCGGCGGATCCGGAATTCGACGCGGAGGAAATCGAGCGTGGACGGCTTCTGTTCGCCGGCCCGGTGCGGTTTCTCATGGGGGTCGCGAGCCTTGAGCAGCTGCCGCCCGCCTTTCCCGTCGAGGTGGCCTTCGCCGGCCGGTCCAATGTCGGCAAGTCCTCGCTTCTGAACGCGCTCGCCGGCCGGCGTACTCTCGCCCGGGCCTCGAACACGCCGGGGCGCACCCGCGAGCTCAACTTCTTCGTGTTCGGAAAGGACGAGCGGCTCGCCGTCGTCGACCTGCCGGGCTATGGCTATGCCCGGGCCTCCAAACGGCTGTCGGGCGCCTGGCAGGGGCTCATTGCCGGCTACCTGCGCTCGCGGCGAGGCCTCAGGCGCGTCTTCCTGCTCATCGATGCCCGCCACGGGATTGCCGCTTCTGACCTCGAGCATAACCGACGTTCTCGATGCTGCGGCCGTTGGCTATCAGGTCGTGTTGACCAAGGCCGACAAGCCGAAACCGAACGAGTTGGAGCGCGCCTTGTCGGCGACGCGCCTGGCCATCGCCAGGAGGCCGGCGGCCCATCCGCACATCCATGTCACGTCGGCCGAGCAGGGCGCAGGCCTCGCCGAACTGCGCGCCGAGATCGCAATGCTTGGCGCGCCGTAGATCGCCGTAGGAAGCGATTCCACAGCGCCGGAAAATGCTATAGGCAGCGCCCATGACGACCGCACGCCGCCGAATCCTCGTTTGCCGAAACCGCCCGCATCCTGTCGGAGGCGCTGCCGTTCATGCAGCGCTACGATGAAGAAACCGTCGTCATCAAATACGGCGGCAACGCCATGGTCGACTCCGGATCTGGCCCGCAAGTTCGATTCCGACATCGTGCTTCTCAAGCAGTGCGGCATCAACCCGATCGTCGTCCACGGCGGCGGCCCGCAGATCAACCGCATGCTCGACAAGCTGCAGGTCAAGTCGGAATTCGTCGACGGCCTGAGAGTAACCGACAAGGCGACCATGGAAGTGGTCGAGATGGTGCTCGCCGGCTCCATCAACAAGGCGATCGTGGCCGGCATCCAGCAGGCCGGCGGCAAGGCCGTCGGCATCTCCGGCAAGGACGGAAACCTGCTGATCGCCGAGCGCTTCACGAGGTCCAAGACCGATCCGGCGACCGGCCAGGTCCGAGCTTCTCGACTTCGGCTTCGTCGGTGAGCCCGCCGCTGTCAATCCGGGCGTTCTCAACACCATCATTCACAGCGACGCCATTCCGGTCATCGCGCCCATCGGCGTTGGCCGCGACGGCGAGACCTACAATGTCAACGCCGACATCGCTGCCGGGGCCATCGCCGCGGCGATGCAAGCCAAGCGGCTTCTGCTCCTGACCGACGTGGCCGGCGTGCTCGACGGCAACAAGCAGCTGATCAGCGAGCTGAAGCTCGACGAGGTGCCGGAGCTCGTGGCTTCCGGCGTCATTACCGGCGGCATGATTCCGAAGGTCAGGAGCTGCGTCGCCGTCGTCGAGGCAGGGGTCGAAGGCGTCATCATCCTCGACGGGCGCGTGCCGCATTCGGTGCTGCTGGAGCTGTTCACGCCCCATGGAGTAGGCACCCGCATCTCGAGAACCGGCGTATGAGCCGCGGTTTCGGCCATATCGAAACCTGGGTTTTCGATCTCGACAACACCCTGTATCCCGCGAGTTGCCGGCTGTTCGACCAGATCGACGAGCGGATGGGCGCGTTCGTGGCGACCCTCCTCGATATCGAGCTGCCGGAGGCCAGGCGGATCCAGAAGGCGTTCTTCCACGAGCACGGCACGACGTTGCGCGGGCTGATGAATGCCCATGAAATCGATCCGCAATCGTTCCTGGCTTTCGTGCACGACATCGACCATTCGGTCGTCATGGCCGACCCCAGGCTTGCGGCGGCTCTGGCGATGCTTCCCGGCCGCAAGCTCATATTCACCAACGGCACCGTCTACCATGCCGAGCGTGTTCTCGACCGGCTGGGCGTGAAGCATCTTTTCGCCGACATCTTCGACATCGTGCATTCACGATACGTTCCCAAGCCCGCGCCCGAGCCATACCGGGCATTCATCGCCAGGACCGGACTGGCGCCGCAACGGGCCGCCATGTTCGAGGACATCGCCCGCAACCTCGAAACGCCGCACGCTCTCGGCATGACCACGGTGCTGGTGCAATCGCCGCACAACTCACGACGGCAACATCGTCAACGCGCGGCTGGGCGAGCCCGCCGCGCAGCCCTTCATTCATCACGTGACCGACGATCTGGGCGGATTTCTGCAGGATATCGCGGCTTCTCTCCCGCATTGACTTGTCAATGGTGCCGAGGACGAGGTGATTCCACTTGACCGTAAAATGAAGTAGCTTGGCACCGATTTCCCACCGCCGGATTTGCTCTCCCATGTCGTCCGCCGAAATCCAGTCGGTCATCGAACAGGCCTTCGAGGATCGCGACCGCCTGTCAGTCAAGACCCGGGGAAAGATCAGGCAAGCGGTCGAAACCGCCCTCGCTCTTCTTGACCAGGGCAAACTCCGGGTGGCCGAGAAACGCGACGGCCAATGGATCACTCACCAGTGGCTGAAGAAAGCGGTGCTGTTGTCCTTTCGACTGAACGACATGGCGCTGATCGGCAACGGTCCGGGCAAGTCCAGGTGGTGGGACAAGGTCCCCTCGAAGTTCGATGGCTGGTCGGCAGCCAGGTTCCGCAAGGCGGGCTTCCGCGCCGTCCCGAACTGTGTCGTGCGCCACTCGGCTTACATAGCGCCCGGCGCCATTCTGATGCCGTCGTTCGTCAACCTCGGAGCCTACGTGGACGCGGGCACGATGGTCGACACCTGGGTAACGGTCGGCTCCTGCGCCCAGATCGGCAAGAACGTGCATCTCTCCGGTGGCGTGGGCATCGGCGGCGTTCTCGAGCCATTGCAGGCCGGCCCCACGATCATCGAGGACAATTGCTTCATCGGCGCACGTTCGGAAGTGGTTGAAGGCGTCGTTGTGGGCGAAGGCTCGGTGATATCCATGGGTGTATTCATCGGCAGCTCGACCAGGATCGTCGACCGCTCGACCGGCGAGATTCACATGGGCCGTGTGCCGCCGTATTCGGTCGTCGTTTCCGGAAGTCTTCCCGGCGCGAGCCTTCCGGACGGGGCCCCGGGCCCCGGGCTTTATTGCGCGGTGATCGTGAAGAAGGTCGACGAGAGAACGCGGGCCAAGACCTCGATCAATGAGATTCTGCGTCACTAGGAGGTGTGGGCAAATGGACTGGCGATGGCTTCTGACGAGTTTCGAAGGGCGCATCAACCGGGGCAAGTTCTGGGCCGGAGTTGCTTTGCTGATTGTTGCTCAGATCGTCATGTACATGCTCATCGGTACGGTCTTCGGCTACCAGTATGTCGAAGGCAGCAGCCTGCCGCAGATGGGACTGTTGTCCGGTCTCGCTACCTTCCTCGTCGGCATCGCTCTCCTCTACTGCGCGCTCGCCGTCTACGCCAAGCGCTGGCACGATCGTGACAAGTCGGGGTGGTGGTCGCTCATTCTGCTCATTCCCATCCTCGGCGGCATCTGGCTGCTGGTCGAATGCGGCTGCCTTGTCGGCACGCAAGGGCCCAACCGTTTCGGACCCGACCCGCTGGCCGGCGCCGGCTGACGGCGGCGCCATGCATTGACCGATCCCGTTCCGATTCTGCAGGCTCTGCTGCGCTGCCGTTCGATAACGCCTGCTGAAGCCGGCGCCCTGACCACTCTCGAGGCACTTCTGAAGCCGCACGGGTTCCGATGCGAGCATTTGCGCTTCAGCGAGGCCGGCACGCCGGATGTTGAAAATCTCTTTGCCAGGTTCGGCGATGCGCTGCCGCACTTCTGCTTCGCCGGTCACAGCGATGTCGTGCCACCCGGCGACGAAGCGGGCTGGCGCCATCCCCCCTTTGCCGGCGCCGTCGCGGATGGCCAGGTTTACGGCCGCGGCGCCTGCGACATGAAGGGATCGATCGCGGCATTTGTCGCTGCGGCGATCGACTTCGTTGCCGGCGAGCGGCCGGCAGCTTGCCGGCTCCGTCTCGTTGTTGATCGCCGGCGATGAGGAAGGGCCCGCCATCAATGGCACTGCCAAGGTTCTGCAGTGGCTTAAGGACCGCGGCGAGCTGCCACGCATTGCCTGGTCGGCGAGCCCACCTCGCTCAGCGCTGTCGGCGACCAGATGAAGATCGGCCGCCGCGGCAGCATCACCGTCGCCATCACCGTCGACGGCAGACAGGGCCATGCGGCCTATCCCCACCTGGCTGACAATCCCGTCCCCAAGCTCGCGCGGCTCGTTGACCGGCTAGCGCACATGAAGCTCGATGACGGAACGGCCAGCTTCGAGCCTTCCACGCTTGCGGTATCGACCTTCGATGTCGGCAATCCTGCGAGCAACGTCATTCCAGGACGCGCTGCAGGCCAGCCTCAATATCAGGTTCAACGACGCGCACTCGGTGGCGAGCCTGAAAACCCTGATCGATGCCGAGATTGCCGCCGTACGAAAGGACCTCGGCGGCAGCTTCAGTTGTCGCTACAGCGAAGGCGCCGATGTCTTCGTTACCAGGCCCGGCCCATTCGTCGACCTCGTCGCCGGCGCCGTGCAGCGCGCAACGGGCCTCGCCCCGAAACCCTCGACTTCCGGCGGCACCTCGGATGCGCGCTTCGTGAAGGATTTCTGCCCGGTCGTCGAATTCGGGCCCCGCAACGCCACGATTCACCAGACCGACGAGCGCATCGCCATCAGCGACCTCACCCGCCTGAAGGGCGCCTATCTTGCGATCCTCGAGGATTATTTCGCCCGCCCGCCCGGATAGCTCAAAATGCACGCGAGCGGTTTGCAGCTGCGTTTGGCGCCGCTCCGGATTCTCAGTCAAAAGTCCGCGGCGAGATCGACCGAAAAAGGTAGTTGTCGCTGTCGCTTGCCAATCACCATGCAAGTCTGCCGGTGGCCTACCGTTTGTATCTGCCGGAAGACTGGGCGGGGGACAGCAACCGTCGGCGCAAGACGGGCGTGCCTGAGGATGTCTGCTTCAAGACCAAGCCCGAGATCGCGCTTGAGCAGATCGATGCGGCCTGCAGGGCTGGCCTTCCTCGCGGCGTGGTGCTGATGGACGCGGGGTATGGCTGCAATACTGACCTGCGCGCCGGCATTAGCGCGCTGGCGCTGTGCTATGTCGCCGGCATCCTGCCGCAGACGTCTGTGTGGGCATTGGGTATGATGCCGCTGCCGCCGAAAAAGTGGTCGGGTGCGGGCGACCGCCGAAGCTCATTCGCCGGGACGACAGGCATCAGCCGCTCTCGGTCAAGCAAATCGCTCTCGGCCTGCCAAAGCGCGCTTGGCGTACGATCAAGTGGCGGGAGGGGACGTCCGAGCGACTGTCCTCGCGCTTTGCGCGCATGCGCGTTCGTGTCGCGCATCGTGATTACAATCTCACCGGCATCCGGCCAGAAGAGTGGCTACTGATCGAGTGGCCAAAGGGCGAGGACGAGCCGAGCAATTACTGGCTCTCAACGCTTCCGCCAGACATCGCCTTCCGCTCGCTGGTCAACATCACCAAACTGCGCTGGCGCATCGAGCGCGACTATCAGGAACTCAAGCAGGAGGTCGGGCTCGGACATTTCGAAGGGCGCGGATGGCGCGGATTTCATCACCACGCCACGCTGTGCATAGCAGCCTACGGATTCCTGATCTCCGAGAGGGAGAGGATTCCCCCCTGTGGACCTCGTTCCACCACGTTGTTCAAGAAACTTGCGGTTCCCGACGGTTATCGACCCAGGGGCTCCGCCGCTGCGACCCGAACGCCATATTCCGAACTCCGTCGCAACCATGCGCCGGCGATTAATCATTGCAATGGTCAGGACTCTGTCGCGATGCCCCTGCTGCGCAACTCAAATCCGGAGACCCCCGTCTCGAAGTCGTTCATGACGCAGTAAGACTAGCAGGCTGCTGAAATAGTCGACTGAGTGGAGTGATTTTCTCCGGATACGGACCAAGTCGTTATCGATTGTCCGCGCCTTGCGCGGCTTGGCAAACAGATTTTGCTCATTTTCGGCTCGAACTCTCAACTCCGGACAGACTCATCCCACAGCCGCCAGAATGTTGCGGATGGGGACGAGATTGTAGGCCGCTGCGGTGAGCACGAAGAACCACTCGACCAGCTTGCGCCCGCAGTGTCTGGTCTTGCGCATGACACCCACCGTCTTCATCCAGCCAAAGGGTTCCTCGATCCGCTTGCGGCTGATCTGGCTGGTTCGGTAGCCGGGATGGCGCGTGGTCCGCGCATCGATCGCCGAGCGGCGCCGCTTGTTGTTCTGGGCGACATGCGGCACACAACCCTGTTCACGGCAGCCCGCGACGAAGGCGGCGGTGTCGTAGTTCTTGTCGGCGCCAACGGTGCTTCCCGGACCGGCATTGCCGGCGATCATGTCGAGGGCAGCTTCGCGCTCGGCAGTGCCGGTGGCCTCCGTCAGCTTGGCATCGACGATGAGACCATGGCGGTTCTCGGTCATGATGTGGCCCATATGGCACAGCTTGGCCTCCTTGCCTTGACCCTTGCGGAACAGCCGCGCGTCGGGGTCGGTCGTGGAAGCGTGGGTTTCATTGGATCTCTTCTCGCCATGGAAGTCGCGCTCGCCATTGCGCCCACCCCCTTGCGCGGGCGGCTTGCGGCCATCCTTCGGCACAAAGCTCTTCATGCCGGCCCACGCCTCGATCAGTGTGCCATCCACCGAGAAGTGCTCGCTCGACAGCAGCCCGCGCACCTGGGGCAGATTGAGGACCCCGGTCATGAACTTGGCGGCAACTTCGCCGTCAAGAAGCCGGTCGCGGTTCTTGCAGAACACGGTCGCGTCCCACACCGCATCATCCATCGACAGACCCACGAACCAGCGGAACAGCAGATTGTAGTTGAGCTGCTCCATCAGCTGCCGCTCGGAGCGCACACTATAGAACGCTTGCAGCAGCAACGCGCGCAGCAGCCGTTCGGGCGGGATGCCCGGCCTTCCATCTCGCGCGTACAGTCGCGCAAATGTCCGCGACAGACTGTCCAGCACCTCGTCAACCAGCGCCCGGATCGGGCGCAGCGGATGGTCCGCAGAAACCCGCCGCTCAAGATCCACATAGCTGAACAATTGTGCCGGCCGCTCGTCAATTCCGCGCATCGCCTACCCCTCGACACTCGCGAATCAATCGCAGAGAATCATGCCGGCACGGAATCACATCCAAACCGTCTCGAAAACAGACTTTTTCAGCACCCTGCTAGTTCAAAGACCCCACAATCCTCTGGCAATCCCTGGACCCGGCACACCGCCAGGGGTTCGACCCGTCTGACATGCACCCGAGCCGGCCTTCAGTGCCGATCGGAACATACTGCACCAGAAAGTAAGCATGCACCGAGCTGGGCTTGTCGGGTGTTCCAGGTGGAACCACGGCATGAAACAACAGCCCCTTGATTGGGGTTTGATTCTTGATTGTCGTGTCAAAGACGGTTCCTGCTGTGAGGCTCGCTTTGCTGAGTGCCGCGCGACAGGCCGTATATCCTTTCGGGGCAGCATAGATGCCCCACCATTTGTCGTCCTGCTGCTTCAAGACCTGTCCGGTAATATAGACGTTTTCTCCCTCCGCGATGACCGTCCCGGGCACCTTTGCTGCTGGTTCTATCTGGCGAACCCCTTTGGCGCAGCCATGAGCCAGTGCTGTGCATCCCGCGGTTACAATTGCCTTCACCTCGGCTTCACTCATTGCTTTGAGGATCTTTATGGTCTCGCCACCCGCTTCACTCACATGGAATTCATGAGCGATAGTGATCAGGCGTCGAGGCTCCGCAGTTGCTGTCGGAGTTAGTGCAATTGTCAGCAGGCAAGCAATGAGAGTACGCATAGCACGCGAGGACATCGAGAACGGTCACGTGTAAGAACGCGGGTTACAGGATGCTTGTTCCCTTGTTCAGAGCTAACTGTATCATCCCTTCACCCGTCCCAACATCCCATCCGGGAGAAGGGTTAGCGGTCGTGGCAACCGGCATTGTCTATGGCCGAATCTGACTCCCGGCTGGCTCCGCCTCGAAAAGGTCGTCGGCCGAGATGTGGCGGTCGTAGCCCAACCGCGTGGTTGATCGTTCGCTAGTAGTCTGATTTGACCGCGAACGATGGTGTAGTGCCCTGGCTCTGTCTTGCCGCACGCCGGGGAATGCCTGCCGTCTGACGGCGCCGCAGGAGCGCGATTATCGCGGCACCGACGCTGGCGACGCTGAAAGCGTCCTGCTTCTTGCCTCGCGCCGGGCGAAGCTTCCGGACGGCCTGCCGGTCCAGCTCCCTGAGGTGCATCAGCGGGCCGAGTGGGTTAACGTCGTACATTGCCTTGTCTCCTCTGCGCTATGAAAGGGAGACTGGGCTGCGGTCGTAGGTCGAACGTCGTGGGCAACGTAAATCCAGCGCAAAATCGACAATTGCGGTCCGCTGAGGATCAGACGGGCCGCCTGCGCGTCCGTCTTTTGGGGCCGGTTGCCATCGCGAATGACGGCAGACCCGTGGCTATCGCCTCGAAGAAGGCCCGTGCGCTCCTCGGTTATCTGGCCCTGCGCCGGGACACCGAGGTTTCCCGCGGCGTCCTGACCGGCCTCCTCTGGGGCGAGCGCAGCGAAAGCCAAGCGCGCGCGAGCCTGCGGCAGACGCTCTCGGAGCTTCGCGGCGCCCTTTCCGGGTCGCTCCGGCAGTCGATCGTAGCGTCCAGGGAGACCGTCGCCTTTGCACCGGGGACGGCCTGGATCGATGCCGAGGTGCTCGAGTTTGCCGCTGATTCCGGGGATGACGACGCGCTTCGCAACGCCGCCGAGCTGATCGGTGGCGATCTGATGGAGGGCCTGTCGGTCGGCGAGGCGGGTTTCGAACAGTGGCTCGCGGCCGAGCGCGAGCGCTTCCGCGGGCTCGCCTCAAGCATCTATGCGCGCTTGATGGAACGGGCCGAACACGGCGGAAGACCGGAGGAGGCGCTGAGCTGGGGGCTCAAACTCCTCGCCCTCGATCCGCTGCGGGAGCAGGTTCACCGGGCCTTGATGCGGCTCTATGCGATGCAGGGACGCCACGACGCGGCGATCGCGCAATATGAGCGCTGCCGCCGCGAGCTGTCGGGCGAGCTTGGCGTTGCGCCCGAGCAGGAGACCGAGGACCTCGTTCGCTCGATCCGAGCCAGCCGGCGCGATAGGACCGTCAAGCCCTGGGTTTCGCCGTCACCCGGCCCGGAGCCGGGTCGCGGCAAACGGCCCGCGCTGCCGGAGCGCTCCTCGATCGCCGTGCTGCCGTTCACGAACCTCGGCGGAAATCCCGAGCAGCAGTATCTGAGCGACGGCATCACCGAGGACATCATCACCGAGCTGTCGCGGTATCACTCGTTGCTGGTCATCGCCCGCAATTCCTGCTTTCAATTTCGCGGTCCCTCATTCGATATCGCCGCCGTGCGGGAGAAGCTCGGTGTCCGGTTCGTCGTCGAAGGCAGCGTCCGCAAGACCGGTTCCAGATTTCACTTCACGGCCCGGCTGATCGACGCCGCGACCGAGAGCCACTTGTGGGCCGAGCGCTATGACCGCGACGCCGAGAACGTGTTCGCGGTCGAAGACGAGATAACTCGCACCATTGCCGCAACTCTCGAAGGGCGCGTCGCCGCCGCCGGTGCCGAGCAATCCAGGCGCATGCCGGCCAAGGACTGGGCGGCCTACGATTACTTTCTGCAGGGGCGAGAGTGGGCGCACCGCTACGACTTCGTCAAAGCCGAGCCCTATTTCGCGCGTGCCGTCGAGCTCGACCCCGGCTTTGCACAGGCACATGCGTGGCGGGCGAACGCTTGGCTAACCAAGTACTGGCTTGACAGGCAAGCGGAGCACATGGAGCAGGCACTGCTATCCGCTCGCAGGGCGCTATCGCTCGACGACGCCGATGCCTGGTGCCATACGATGATGGGCTTCGTCCTGACGCACCATGGGCGGCTCGATGTCGCGGGCCCGCATTTCGATCGGGCGATTGCCCTGAATCCGACTGATGTTCAGATTGCGATGCTGCGCGCGTGGTGGCTGGCCCGCGTGGGTCGGGCCGACGAAGCGCTGGAGATTCTGGACGTTGCGATGCGTCGGGATCCGTTTCCGCCCAATTGGTTCTGGGAATTGCGCGGCATCGCGCTGATGCAGGCGAGACGCTACGAGGACGCCATTCAGGCACTCGGCCGCATGAGCGACCTTCACGTGTGGGACCATGCGTACCTTGCCGCCTGCTATGCGCGCCTGAACCGCTTCGGGGAGGCTCGAACTGCGGCTGCCGAGGTGCTGAGGATGGACCCGGCGTTCACCGCAAGCCGATACGTCCAGATTGAGCATTTCAAGAGTCCCGCCGATCTTGAGCACTTGCTCAATGGCATGCTCAAGGCCGGACTGCCGGAGTGAAATCGGAGCTGACCGGTAATGCCGGCAAAGTCCTCCCGCAAGAGAATCGCTATCGTATCAGCGCGGAAAGACTAATGAGTTCCGACCCTAGTCGTTTCGTGCAGGGCTACGCGCCTTGGCCGGCTGTGTTACTATTCCGGCGGTACAAGGGAGTTTCGCCCATGTCGGTTCAAAATATCCTCGATGTCAAAGGATCGAAGGTCGTCACCCTGCCACCCCATACGGCGGTGGACATCGCCGCCAAGCGCATGCGGCTCGAAGGCATAGGGGCCATCGTGGTGAGCGATGATGGTAGATCGATCAACGGCATCATATCGGAGCGCGACGTCGTCCACGGCCTCTGCAGTCACGGAACCGCTGTGGCCGGGCTGCCGATTGCAGAGTTCATGACCCGCAATGTCCTCACCTGTCGGCCGGAGGACTCCATCGCCGGCGTGATGCGGGTCATGACGCTGCACCGGGTGCGCCACATGCCGGTGGTGGAGGATCGCACCCTCGTCGGCATCGTCAGCATCGGCGATGTGGTGAAGAACCGGCTCGAGGACATGGAGCTCGAAGCCAACGTGCTTCGCGATGTGGCCATCGCTCGGGGGTAGGAGTTTACCTACTTTTTTACAACGAGGACTTTCGGAGGCTGAGTGGGTGGCGGGTGCTCCTGGCGCAGTTTTCTGTCTAGTCGTAGTCGAACTCGGGCCAGGTAGAGACCCTGCGGCGGCGCCACCGGTCCGCACCGGGCGCGGTCTTTGGCGATGAGGATCTCCCTGACGAACCTCGGCAGGCGTTTGCCTTCGCCCACCAGCTTCAGCGTGCCTGCCATGGAGCGCACCTGGTTGTGGAGAAATGAACGCGCCTCCGCGACGATCTCGATCGCATCGCCGGCTCGTCGAACGTCGAGCCGGTCGAGCGTTTTCAATGCCGATGCCGCTTGGCACTCGGAGGAGCGGAAGGTCGTGAAGTCATGCCGGCCGACAAGCTGCTGGCCGGCCGCGTGCATGGCGTCGGCGTCCAGCGGCTGCTTGACATGCCATACGCGGTTGGTCTCGAGCGCCGGAGGCGCCCGCCGATTCAGAATCCGGTAGAGATACTGCCGCCGGGTGGCCGAATGGCGGGCGTGAAAATCGCCGCCTGTCTCCTGGACATCGAGAACGGCAATCGGGTGGGGCCGCACGAGCGCATTCAATCCCTCGCGCAGCCGCAGCGCGTCCCAGGCGGTCTCGAGATCGAAGTGTGCCACCTGTCCGAGCGCATGCACGCCGGCATCGGTGCGCCCGGCGCCCTGCACCCTGGCGTCGGCGCCGGTGAGTTCCTTCAGCGCTCTGGCGATCGCCGACTGCACGCTGGCGCCGTTGTCCTGTGCCTGCCAGCCGACAAACGGCGTGCCGTCGTATTCGATGAGGATGCGGTAGCGCATCGGGATGTTCAGCCAACTCGCATTCCGGGGCCGATCGCCAGCCCGCGCAGAAATTCGCGGCGCGCCAGGGCCGCTTTTCCCGGCCGTTGGATGAGCAATGGTCTTACCGCGCCGCTGCCGCAGGCGATTGCGAAATCATCGTCGATGACGGTGCCCGGCGTGCCGTCGCCGGTGGCGCACTCCGCCTTGAGGATCTTCAACCTCAGCTTCGCAGCCTCCGATCTGGCCTTCGGTAAAGGCGCCGGGCCGGGGGGAATAGGCATGAATATGACGGAGCACGTCGCGGGCAGGGCGGGCGAAGTCGATCTGCGCTTCCGCCTTGCCGAGCTTGCCGGCATAGCTGATCCCTTCTTCGCCTTGCGGCTGGCACCGCAGCGTGCCTTGCTCCAGGCGCTCCAGAGCCTCCACCATGAGTTTCGCGCCTTCCGCCGCCAGCCGCGCGTGAAGCTCGCTCGCCGTCGTCATATCGTCGAGTGCGTACGTTCGCTTGAGGCAGATCGGACCGGTATCGAGGCCTTCATCCATGCGCATGATGGTGACGCCGCTCTTTGGGTCTCCGGCAAGAATGGTCCGCTCGATGGGTGCCGCACCCCGCCAGCGCGGCAGCAGCGACGGATGAACATTGAAGCAGCCATGCCGGGGCGCCTCGAGAATGGGCTTGCCGAGCAGGATTCCATAAGCCGCGACCACGGCCGCGTCGGCTTCGAGCCCGGCGAAATCCGCCCGTTCGGCCGCGCCGGCAAAACCTGCCGGGGTGCGAACGGAGATGTTGCGCTCGAGCGCCAGCCGATGGACCGGAGTTGACCGCTCTGCCATGCCGCGACCCGAGGCGCGCGGTGCCCGCGTATAGACCGCCTTCACCTGGTGGCCGGCCTCGATCAGGGCAAGAAGAGTGGGAACGGCGAACTCGGAGCTGCCCATGAACACCAGGCGCAAGCTCACGCGTCGGCCTTCTCGCGCCTTGCCGCTTTGGTGAACTTTCTGATGATCCGGTCGCGCTTGAGCCGCGAGAGATGGTCGATGAACAGGATACCGTTCAGATGGTCGATCTCGTGCTGCAGCACGGTGGCGAGGAGGCCCTCGCAGTCAAGCTCCCGGGAGTTACCCTCGCGATCGAGAAAGCGCACCGTGACGGCGGACGGGCGGGCGATCGTGTCGAAAACCTCGGGGATCGACAGGCAGCCCTCCTCGTGTTCCGACGTCTCCCCGGAGGACCATGTGATCTCCGGATTGACGAAGAACTGCGGATTGCGCGGTTCGTCCTCCTTGGCGAGGTCCACGACCACGACCCGCTTCGGCTCGCCGATCTGCACTGCCGCCAGACCGATACCGGGCGCGGCGTACATGGTCTCCAGCATGTCGGTCATCAGCTGGCGCACGTCGTCGGTCATGTTCGCGACGGGCTTCGACACCGTCTTCAACAAGGGATCGGGAAGCTGAATTATCTCGCGCCTGGGCATCGTCGGTGAGATAGGGGAAGGGTAGGGGCCGGTCAATGGCGGGGGCTTCAACTTGCCCGATCATCGTCTATAAGAGCGCACGGAATTGACTGATCAGGAGGTGTGAATGGGGCTGCGTGTGGCGATCAACGGGTTCGGACGGATCGGGCGCAACATACTGCGCGCCATCGTCGAATCCGGCCGTCAGGATATCGAGGTGGTGGCCGCCAACGACCTGGGGCCCGTCGAAACCAACGCCCATCTCCTGCGCTATGACTCCGTGCATGGCCGCTTCCCCGCCGAGGTGAAGGTCGACGGCGACCACATCGTCGTTGGTCCCCAGCGCGTCCGCATCACCGCCGTCAAGGACCCTTCCGCACTCCCCTGGAAAGACCTCCGCGTCGATATCGCGATGGAGTGTACCGGCCTCTTCACCGCCAGGGACAAGGCAGCGGCGCATCTGTCAGCCGGCGCCAGGCGGGTGCTTGTTTCCGCGCCGGCCGAAGGCGCCGACCTCACCGTCGTTTACGGCGTGAACCACGACAAGCTGACCAGGGACCATGTTGTAGTCTCCAACGCGTCGTGCACCACCAACTGCCTGGTCCCGGTGGTCAAGGTCATCCACGATGCGGTCGGCATCGACCGCGGCTTCATGACCACCATTCATGCCTACACCGGCGACCAGCCGACCCTCGACACGATGCACAAGGATCTCTATCGCGCCCGCGCCGCGGCGCTATCGATGATTCCGACCTCGACGGGTGCGGCCAAGGCTGTCGGCCTGGTATTGCCGGAGCTGAAGGGCAAGCTCGACGGCGTGTCCATCCGGGTGCCGACACCCAACGTCTCGGTTGTCGACCTCAAGGTGGTGGCCAGCCGGCCGACCACCGCGGGCGAGATCAACGCCGCCATCGAGCGTGCTTCCAGCCAGCAGCTGAAGGGCATTCTCGACTGGACGAAGGAGCCCAACGTCTCGATCGACTTCAATCACGATTCCCATTCCGCCAATTTTGCCATGGACCAGACGAAGGTCATCGACGGCACGCTGGTGCGGGTCCTCAGCTGGTACGACAACGAATGGGGCTTCTCCAACCGCATGGCCGACACTGCCGCGGCCATGGGCAAGCTGCTCTAGCGCCGGACCGGCGGACCCGTCTTGGCGCAGCCGATCATCGTTTCTCCGTCGATCCTGTCGGCCGACTTCGCCGAGCTGGGAACCGCGGTTCGTGCCCTCGACGGCGCCGGCGCGGACTGGATTCATGTCGATGTGATGGATGGCCATTTCGTGCCCAACATCACCATCGGCCCGCCGGTCGTGGGCGCCCTGCGCAGGGTGACCGGAAAACCACTCGATGTGCATCTGATGATCGCCCCCGCCGATCCCTACATCGATGCCTTCGCCGGCGCCGGCGCCGACATCATCACCATCCATGTCGAAGCGGGGCCGCATCTCGACCGCTCTCTCCAGGCGATACGGGCCGCCGGAAAGAAAGCGGGCGTTGCCCTCAACCCCGCTACTCCTGAAACTGCGATCGCGCATGTCCTCGACCGCATCGATCTTGTTCTCGTGATGACCGTCAATCCCGGCTTCGGCGGGCAGAGCTTCATTCCGGCCATGATCGCCAAGATCGCGCGGGTTCGCGAAATGGTCGGTGCAAGGCCGATACGCGTGGAAGTCGACGGGGGCGTCACTCCCGAGACCGCGCCGCAGGCGGTCAGGGCGGGAGCCGACGTTCTGGCGGCAGGCTCGTTCGTCTTCGGCGGCGGCACAAAACGCTATGGCGCCAACATCGCCGCACTGCGCAAGGCGGCCGGCGGCGCTTGAACGCTCACCTGCGGCTCCGCTCAACCGCACCAGTCAGCCCGCGTTGGGGCTCACCGCAGTTGACGCTTTGCTCCGCTTGTCCAGAAGATTGGTGAGCCAGTCGGGGTCCATCTCGGGCACCGAGGACAGCAGAAGCTCGGTGTAGGCGGGATGCGGCGGCGACAGCACCTTCGACTTCTGTCCCTGCTGCACCACCCGCCCCTGGTGCATGACCACGATCTCGTCAGCGATGGCCTTGACCGTGGCGATGTCGTGGGTGATGAACAGGTAGGTGACGCCGAGTTCCTTCTGGAGCCGCAGCAGGAGCTTGAGGATTTCTTCCTGCACGATCTGGTCGAGCGCTGAAGTGATCTCATCGCAGATGATGAGGTCGGGATTGGCGGCCAGCGCCCGGGCGATGCAGATACGCTGCTTCTGTCCGCCCGACAGTTCGCCGGGAAGCCGGTCGACGAACCTCTCGTCAAGCTCGATCAGCTGCAGCAGTTCTCCGATCCTGTCGTCGCGTGCCCTGCCCTTCAGTCCCAGGTAGAACTCCAGCGGCCGGCCGATGATGTCGCGCACCTTCTGGCGCGGATTGAGCGCGGTATCCGGGCTCTGATAGATCATCTGGATGCGGCGCAGCAGTTCCTTGTCGCGCTTGCCGAGGGCGGCCGGCAGCGGCTTGCCGTCGAAATAGATCTCGCCGGAACGCGGCGGCAGGAGGCCGGTGATCGCCCGCGCCAGGGTCGACTTTCCGGAACCCGATTCACCGACTACGGCAACCGTGCGGCGGCGCGGCACGCTTACCGTCACGTTATCCAGGACCTTGATCGTCCCCTTGCCGTAGGCTGCATCGAGCTTGTGGATGCGCAGAATGACGTCGTGGCCCGGCTCTTCCTTCTTGGCGAGCTTGCGCACCGCCCACAGCGTCTTGGTGTAGGTGTCCTGGGGCGACTTGAGCATTGTCCGGGTCGTTGCCTCCTCGACAGCCTTGCCGTAGCGCAGCACCATGATGCGGTGCGCCATCTGGGCCACCACCGCCAGGTCGTGGGTGATGTAGATCGCCGCCGTGTTGAACTGTTCGACGATGTCGCGGATCGCCGCCAGGACTTCGACCTGGGTCGTGACGTCGAGCGCCGTCGTCGGCTCATCGAAGATGATGAGGTCGGGCCGGCAGGCCATCGCCATGGCGGTCATGGCGCGCTGCAACTGGCCGCCCGATACCTGGTGCGGAAAACGGTCGCCGATGCTGTCCGGGTTCGGCAGCCGCAGCCGGCCATAGAGGGCGCGCGCGTCCCTTTCCGCCTCGGCCCGGGTTTTGATCCCGTGGCCGATCGCCGTCTCGATCGTCTGGTCGAGGAGCCGATGGGCCGGATTGAATGCCGCCGCCGCACTCTGGGCGACATAGGAAATCCGCGATCCGCGCAGCGCCCGCCGGTCCGCGTCGCTGGCCGCCCTGAGGTCGATGCCGTCGAACACGATCCTGCCGGAACTGATGCGGCAGCCCGGGCGGGCAAAACCCATGGCGGCGAGCCCGAGGGTTGACTTTCCGGCACCCGACTCGCCGATCAATCCCAGAACTTCGCCGCGGCGCAAGCGTCAGGCTCACGCCCTTGACGATCTCGTGCCACGCATCGTCGCTGTAGCCTTCGATCCTGAGATCGGTGATCTCGACCAGTACCTTGCCCTTCTCACGGGCTGCGCCGCCGGGCTTTTCAATGTTCATCGCGCAATCCACTCGACTTGTGCAGGAACCAGTCGACCACGAAATTGACCGCGACGGTGAGCAGCGCGATGGCTCCGGCCGGCAAGAGCGGCGTGATGTTGCCGTAGTTGATCAGGGTCGCGTTCTCGCGCACCATCGAGCCCCAGTCGGCGGTAGGCGGCTGGATGCCGAGCCCGAGGAACGACAGCGCGCTGATGGTGAGGAACACGAAGCAGAAGCGCAGGCCGAACTCGGCCACCATGGTCGGCAGGATGTTCGGCAGGATCTCCCTGCAACATGATCCAGGAGGTCTTTTCGCCGCGCAGCCGCGCCGCTTCGACGAAATCCATGACCGCCACGTTCATCGCTACCGCGCGCGACAGCCGGAACACCCGCGTCGAGTCGAGCACT
Source organism: uncultured Alphaproteobacteria bacterium (assembly GCA_963780765.1). Classification (GTDB taxonomy): domain Bacteria; phylum Pseudomonadota; class Alphaproteobacteria; order Rhizobiales; family Aestuariivirgaceae; genus CAWHQZ01. Next base: position 59,160 of record CAWADI010000022.1, read on the forward strand.
GCGATGATCAGAATGAGATTGATGGCCGAGGGGCCGACGATCGACAGCAGCACCAGCGCGAAGATCAGCTCGGGGATCGACATCAGCACGTCGACCAGCCGGCTCAGCAGCTGGTCGAACCAGCCGCGGAAGATCGCCACCAGGATTCCGAGCGTGCCGCCGATCGCGAACGACAACAGCACCGTCATCAGCGCAATGCCGATGGTGTTGCGGGCGCCGAAGAACAGGCGGGTGAGCATGTCGCGGCCGAGCTGGTCGGTGCCGAACGGATGCTCGCGCGACCACGGCAGGTAGGCATCGCCTACCACCTGCGACTCCCCGTAAGGGGCGATCAACGGGGCGAACAATGCCACGAACGCATAACAGGCGATGACCACCATTCCGAACCAGGCGCTGGCCGGGGCGGTCTTGAGCAGCCGCAGCGACGATTGCGCGGCGCGTGCGTCGTGCCGCGACCGTACCCGTGCGGATGGTCGGGGCGTCGCTCATCGCGGGTGCAGAAGCCTCGGATTGGTGCAGATCGCGATGATGTCGGCGGTCAGATTGAGGAGAATGTAGGTGGCTGCGAAAATGAGGGCGCAGCCCTGGACCACCGGCAAATCGCGCGTCCGCACGGCATCGACCATCGCCTGACCGATGCCCGGGTAGACGAAGACGACCTCGACCACGACTACGCCGACGACCAGATAGGCGAGGTTGAAGGCGATGACGTTGGCGATCGGCGCCCAGGCGTTGGGCAGTGCATGACGAAGAATGATCTGCCGGCGCGGCACGCCCTTGAGATCGGCCATCTCGATATAGGGGCTGGAAAGCAGGTTGATCAGCGAAGCCCGGGTCATGCGCATCATGTGGGCGACGATCACCAGGGTCAGCGTCATGACCGGAAGGGCGATCCGCTCCAGGCTTTCGAGCAGCCCCATGTCCGGGTTGATCTTGGCGAGCGACGGGAAGATCCGCAGTTTCACCGCGAAAAGCAGCATCAGGATGTAGGCGAGGAAGAAATCCGGAAAGGAAATCGTCGTCAACGTTACGGCGTTGGTCACCCGGTCGAACCAGGTATTGCGATAGAGGGCCGCCAGGATGCCCAGTCCCAGCGCCAGCGGCACGGCGATGATCGCCGTCGTCAGCGCCAGAAACAGCGTGTTCCACAGCCGCGGCCCGATCAGGTCGGTCACCATGCGCTGGTGACCGCCGAGGCTGCCGGCGCCCGCATAAGACTGCCCGAAGTCGCCTTGGACGACGCCGCCGATCCATTCGATGTAGCGCTCGCTCGCCGGCCGATCGAGGCCGATCTCCTTCTGGAAGGCTGCCACTGTTTCGGGTGTCGCCGACTGGCCGAGAATGGCCTTGGCGAAGTCTCCCGGCAGCAGTTCGACCGCCAGCGAAATGATGGCCGAGACTACAAACAGCGTTACGACTCCCAGCGCGAGCCGCTGCAACACCGTGCGGACGATAGCGTTCATGGCCGGTCCGGCGGTTGTATGGCGACCGCAGGAGGCCGCCCCTCGCCTCCCGCCTCGTCCTGCGCAGGAGTCAGGACGAAACTCCGATTCCGAGCGTGCGGTCGCACCAGAGTTTGCATCTATCCAGTTCCGGCGGGAGGCCGCAGGGTCGCGGCCTCCCAGCAGCATATGCACGTCGAGCCTTTAGGCAAACCACCAGCGCTCGGCGATCTTCAGACCGTCGGCTTCCCAGTTGACCGCGATATCGCCGTGCGCCAGCTGTTTCGAATGCGCCTCGACGATGTTGTTGAACACCATGACGATGACGCCGCCGTCGTCGTGAATGAGTTGCTGCATTTCGGCATACATGCCCGCGCGTTCGCTATCGTCGGTGACTCCGCGCGCGGCCACCAGCAACTCGTTGAATCGCGCATTGTTCCAGCGCGTCTCGTTCCAGGCGGCGCCGGCGGCATAGACCGTGGTCACCATCCAGTCGATGGTCGGACGGCCACTCCAGTAGCCCGCGCACCAGGGCTTCTTCAGCCACACATTGTCCCAATAGCCGTCGTCCGGCTCGCGCACGACGTTGATGTCGATACCCGCTGCCTTGGCGCTTTCCTGATAGAGCACGGCCGCGTCTACGGCGCCGTTGAAAGCCGCGTCCGCCACCGACAGGTCGACCTTCAGCGACGTCAGCCCGGCCTTCTGCAAGTGGAACTTGGCCTTCTCGGGGTCGTATGCGAACTTGGGCTGCGGGTCGATGGCGAACTTGACGACTGCCGGAATCGGGTTGTCATTGCCCGCGGTGGCGTGCCCGAGGAACACCTTCTTGGCGATCTCTTCGCGGTTGATCGCCCACTTGAGCGCGAGCCGCACGTCGACGTTGTCGAAGGGTGCCACGTCGGTATGCATCGGGAACACGTAGTGGCCGTAACCGGTGACCTCGGTGATCGCGACGTCGGGATTGCCCTCGAGCAGGTTGAGCGTCTTGAGATCGGGGCGGCCGATCCAATGCACCTCACCGGTGGTGAGCGCGTTGGTGCGGGCGGCCACATCGGTGATGCTGAGGAACTCGACCTCGTCGAAGTAGGGCAGTCCTTCCTTGTAGTAGTTCGGGTTGCGCTTCAATTTGGCGCGCACGCCCGGGTCCCATGATTCGAAGATGAACGGGCCGGTGCGCACTCCGGACTGCCAGTCGGCGCTGCCGTCGTCCTTCGCCGGCATGATCGGAATGTGATAGTCGCTGACGATGTAGGGGAAGTCGGCATTGGGGCCGGAGAGCGTGAACACCGCGGTTTCCTTTCCGTCCGCCTTGAGGTCAGCGATCGGGCGCCAGCAGCGACTTGGCAGCGGATTTCGAGTCCTCTCGTGTATGGTGCCGGAAGGAGGCAACCACGTCGTTCGCGGTCACCTCCTTGCCGTCATGGAAGGTGAGGCCCTTGCGCAGCTTGAACACCCATTTCTTGGCACCGTCGGAGGGCTCAAAACTTTCGGCGACATCGCCTACAATGTCGCCCTTGGCGTTCACCTCGGTGAGGCTGTTCGACATCGAGCCCCAGAACGGCACTTGGGTTCCGGTGTCCAGGTAGTTGCCCGGTTCAAGCGCGTCGGTGGTGGCGCCGTGCGCCAGCCCGAACTTGGCGTAGCCGCCCTTTTTGGGTTGGGCGCGGGCGGCTCTGACGAACAAGGCATTTGCCGCAGGCAGGCTCAGGCCTGTAGCCAGCGCGAGTTGCACGAAATCGCGACGGGATAGTTTGCCGCGGGCAACGAGCTCCGATGCGGCGTCAAGCTTGAACTTGTGTTCAGACATCAGCTGTACCTCCCTCATGTCAGAAATATTGATGCTCTTGAGGAAGCCACGTTTCCGCCCGGTGCCCTGGGGGCGTCACGGCCGTACCGACATCCTCCCAGACTTCTTGTCTGCTTTGCCAAGCTCGGGCTAGCGTGTCACGCCAAGCGCTGGAGGTCAATGTCGGCTTGCCGTCTGCCAGGGCACCGAGGTCAGGTTAACGCGGTATTGGGCTTGACGGTGGGCGAAGGCTTCTTCCGCTGGGTTTGGAGAGATGATTCTCTGAGGCTATCCGATTCGGGAGGGTCTCATGGAAGCCTTATCGCCCAAGCCACAGCTGCGCGTGTTGCTCGATCACTTGGCGGCGATCAAGGATACGCGACAATCCTGGAAGGTCGCATATCCGTTGCGCGAGGTGTTGTTCCTGGTCGTCTGCGGGACGGTGGCGAGCGGCGACGACTACGACGACATCGTCGATTGGGGCGAAGCGCATCTGGGGTTCTTGCGCGGCTTTGCGGAGTTTCACTACGGCATTCCATGCGCCGATTGGCTGCGCACGGTCATGAACCGGATCGACCCGGACTTGTTCGCCGCCTGCTTTTCGTCGTGGGTCGCCGAATGCTGGCCGGACAGGCCCGATCTCGTCGCCATCGACGGCAAGACTTCGCGCCGCAGCCACAATCGAAAGACCGGCCAAAAGGCCCTGCATCTGGTGTCCGCCTTCGCCACCACCCGCCGGCTCGTGCTGGGCCAAGAGGCGGTCGAGGAAAAATCCAATGAGATCACCGCCATTCCGGCCCTTCTCGAACGCATCGACGTCGACCGCGCCCTGGTGTCGATCGACGCCATGGGATGCAATCCCGATATCGCTCAGAGTATTCTCGACGCCAAGGCCGACTATCTTCTGGCCGTCAAGGACAACCAGCCGACCTTGCATGCCGATATCAAAAGCTATTTCGACACAGCTCCTTCCCACGAGGTCGAGAAGTGCCAGACCCTCGACAAGGATCACGGCAGGCTCGAACTGCGAGCCCACACGGTCTCGCGCGCCGTTAACTGGATCGCCTCCGAGCGTTCCTATCCAGGCGCCCCCCGGTTCCCCAACCTCCGAGCCGTCGCCATGGTCGAAAGCCGCATAGAAAGAGGCGACAGGATCGAGACCGAACGGCGATCATACATCACCTCACGCGCCCTATCGGCCAAAGCCTTCGCCGAGGCCGTGCGAAGCCACTGGGCCATCGAGAATAACCTTCACTGGACCCTCGACATGACCTTCAACGAGGACCAGTCCCGACTACGGATCGGACATGGCGCCAAGAATATGGCCGTCGTCCGCCACTTCGCCCTCAACCTGGTGCGCCAAGCCGCAGACAAACGATCCATCAAGAGACGCCGCAAACGCGCCTCATGGGACCCGCAATACCTGCTCCATATTCTACAGCCAACACGCCGTTAACCTGGACTCGGTGCCCTGGCCGTCTGCGGGGAGGGCTTGGTATCGGAAAGGTCGAGCTATGGCGCGTAGCGGTGACCCGCCATCGTCGAGCACAGCTCGACGTCAGGCCATCCACCAGCGCTCGAAGATCATGCCTCCGTCGAGATCATAGTTGCCGGCGATCTCGCCGTTATTGGCGACAGCCGTCGAATGGGCGGAAACGAAATTGTTGAACATGAGGACGATGATGCCGCCGTCGGTGTGTGTGAGTTGTTGCATTTCGGCGTACATCCCGGCCCGTTTGCTTTCATCGGTTTCGGCGCGCGCCGCGATCAGCAGCTCGTTGAAGCGCGGATGCTTCCAGAAGGTGTCGTTCCACGCCGCGTCCGCGGCGTAGGCGGTGGTAAACATCCAGTCAGCGGTCGGCCGTCCTCCCCAGTAGGACAAGCACCACGGTTTCTTCATCCACACGTTGTCCCAATAGCCGTCGTCGGGCTCGCGCACGATGTTGATCTCGATGCCGCAGGCCCTGGCCTGCTCACGCATGAGGGCAGCCGTGTTGACGGCCCCGGCAAATGCCGCGTCGGCGGTCGAGATGTCGATCTTGAGCGACGAGAGCCCGGCCTTCTCCAGATGGAACCTTGCCCTGGTGGGGTCATAGGTATGTACCGGCCCGGGATTGGAGGCGAACTTCATCGTTGGCGCGATCGGATTGTCGTTGCCTGCGGTGCCATGGCCGAGGAGCACCTTTTTGAGGATTTCTTCACGGTCTACCGCCCACTTGAGCGCCAGCCGGACATCGGCGTTATCGAACGGCGGCACCGTCACATTCATCGGCGTCAGGTAGTGGCCGAAGCCCGTAAGATCGGTGATCCTGATGTTGGGATCCTGCCTGAGCAGGTCGAGCGTCTTCAGATCGCAGCGGTCGATGTAGTGAACGTCGCCGGCGGTCAGGGCGTTGCTCCTCGCCGCCACGTCGACGATCGACAACATCTCGACTTCATCAAACCAGGCGGCATTGCTCTTGTGGTAGTTGGGGTTGCGCTTGGCTTTCACTCTTACGCCGGGCTCGAAGGCGTCAAGTACATAAGGTCCGGCACTTTCACCTTTCCGCCAGCTGATGCCGCCGCCCTCCTTGGCGGGGTAGATCGGCAGATGATAGTCGCTGGCGATATAGGGAAAGTCGGCGCTGCCGCTGCTGAGCATGAAGATAACGGTTTCCGAACCGTCCGCCTTGACATCGTCGATCGTATCGAGAACCGACTTTACCGCCGACTTCGATCCTTCGGCGCGGTGGTAGTTGTAGGTAGCGACCACATCGTCTGCGGTGACGTCCTTGCCGTTGTGGAAGGTCAGGCCCTTGCGCAGCTTGAAGACCCATTTCTTGGCTCCATCGGCCGGCTCGAAACTTTCCGCCAGATGGGGAATGACGGCGTTCTTGGCGTCAATTTCGGTCAGAGCCGCACCGAAGATCCCAAGCCCCATGCTGGCGGAGAAGGTATTGGTCCATGCTGCAGGATCGAGCGTATCGGTGGTCGAACCGTGGCCTATTCCGGCCTTGAATGATCCGCCGCGCTTGGCCTGAGCCCGCGCAGCGGATGTAAACAGCCGTGCAGCTGCCGGCACCGTAAAGCCGGCGGCAATCGCCAACTGCATGAATTCGCGGCGGGAAATTCGTCCACGCGCCGCGAGTGAGCTCAGTTGCTCTCTGTCCATCGCCCCCTCAATTCGTGGCTGTTTTCGAAGTCTGTACGCCACTTGATACAACCAATGTCGGCAGTGATTGTTGACGATCCAAGTGATTCTCGCAAAGTCAAATCGCAGTATCAAATAAGGTTGCAGGGCGTCGGCACCGGAGTGGCGGCTGATGACAAGAGTCCTGGTTACGGGTGGTCATGGCTTCATCGGCAGGCATCTTGTCCAGGCCCTGGCGGCACGCGGCGAATTCGTCCGGGTTTACGACCAGGCGGATGCGGGCCACGCGACAGGCGAAGCGGAGTTCGTGCCCGGCTCGATATTGGATCGGGATGGCGTCCGGCGCGCCCTTGAGGGAATGGACCATGTGTTTCATCTGGCGGGGATTGCCCACCTGTGGACTCTCGCCCGCGCGGATTTCGATCGCGTGAACCGCTTGGGAACCGAAATGGTCCTTGCAGCAGCTGCCGACAGCAAGATCCGGCGCCTCGTCCATTGCTCGACGGAGGCGATCCTGCTGCCGTCCGGTAGCGGCGGTGAGCCGATTGACGAGTCGATATCCCTGACGGCTGCCGACATGGCCGGCCCCTATACCCGATCGAAGTACCTCGCCGAGCAGGCCGCCATGGCGGCCGCTCGTTCCGGCACTCCGGTCGTGATCGTCAATCCTACCCTTCCCGTGGGACCCGGGGACTGGCGGATGACACCCCCCTCCGCCATGCTGGCGCGCTGTCTGAACGTCCGGCTGCCGGTTTCTCTCGATTTTTTCCTCAACCTCGCCGACGTGCGCGACATGGCGGAGGGCATGATTCTTGCCGCTGAGCACGGCCGCATCGGCGAGCGCTACATCCTGGGCGGCGACAACATGTCGATGAAAGAACTGGCTGCCGTGCTCGAGAAACTGACCGGAAAGAAACCGGTGAAGTTCTGGATTCCTCCGCAGCTGGCCATGGCGGCTGCCATCGCCGGTGAATGGCTGGCAACCAATGTCACGCACCGAATGCCGGCCGCGACCACCGAGGGCGTGCGTTTGGCGCTCCGTTCGCGCCCCTTGAACATCGGCAAGGCGCGTCGCGAGCTTGGCTATGCGCCGCGTCCCGTCTCACCCGCGCTCGAGCGCGCATTGGCCTGGCTGGAAGAAAACAGGTTCAATGCGCCCCGATAGCCGGGACTTGCGCACCATGGGCGGGCGGTCTGCAACTCTGTCGTGTGCCTTTATTGCTTGACAATGCGCCATCCATTGTTCACGGGGCGCGTGTGGAACCACGACTGCTGGTTGTGCGTTGCAAATAACCTTAGAGGGAAAGCCCGCTTGGATTCCATGCTGATTTGCCCCATTGTTGCCCACATTGATGCGGGGTTTGCCCTTTCATAACGTTGTGAGTTGCGATGCTTGACGCGATCAAGGAACCAGCCGACGTCCGTCGTCTCGACGAGAGTGACCTGAAGCCGTTGGCGGACGAGTTGCGCGCCGAGACCATTCAAGCAGTCTCGGTAACCGGCGGCCATCTCGGCGCCGGGCTTGGGGTGATCGAGCTCACCGTCGCCCTGCACTACGTGTTCGACACCCCGCGCGACCGGTTGATCTGGGACGTCGGCCATCAGGCCTATCCCCACAAGATCCTGACCGGCCGTCGCGATCGCATCCGAACCTTGCGGCAAGGCGGCGGGCTTTCGGGCTTCACCAAGCGCGCCGAGAGCGACTACGACCCCTTCGGCGCCGCCCACGCATCGACATCGATCTCGGCCGGCCTCGGCATGGCAGTCGCCCGCGACCTTGAAGCCAAATCGCACAACGTGATCTGCGTCATCGGCGACGGCTCCATGTCGGCCGGCATGGCATACGAAGCAATGAACAACGCCGGTGCGATGGATTCGCGCCTGATCGTCATCCTCAACGACAATGACATGTCGATTGCCCCTCCGGTCGGGGCGATGTCGGCCTATCTCGCCCGTCTGGTTTCGAGCCCGGCGTATCGGTCGATCCGCCGGGCGAGCGAAAACCTTGCCAAGCGGGTGCCGAAGTACCTGGAGCGCGTTGCCAACATCGAGAAGTACGCGCGCAGTTTTGTGACCGGGGGAACGCTGTTCGAGGAGCTCGGGTTCTTCTATGTCGGCCCGGTTGACGGTCACAACCTGGACCACTTGCTCCCGGTGCTGAAAAACGTGCGCGAGGCGCGCAACGGACCGTTTCTGGTCCACGTCGTTACCCAGAAGGGCAAAGGCTATGCCCCCGCCGAAGCATCCGGCGACAAATATCATGGCGTGGTGAAATTCGATGTCGCCACGGGAGCGCAGGTGAAGGGCGCATCCAATCTTCCCTCCTACACCAAGATATTCGGCCAAAGCCTCATCAAGGAGGCGCGCAAGGACAGCCGGATCGTCGCCATCACTGCCGCCATGCCCTCCGGCACCGGCCTCGACCTGTTTGCCAAGGAGTTTCCATCACGTACATTCGACGTCGGGATCGCCGAGCAGCACGCCGTGACGTTTGCGGGCGGGCTTGCCGCGGAAGGTTTCAAGCCATTTGCGGCGATCTACTCCACCTTCCTGCAGCGCGCCTACGATCAGGTGGTTCATGATATCGCCATCCAGGGTCTGCCGGTTCGTTTTGCCATTGACCGCGCCGGTCTGGTCGGTGCGGATGGCCCGACACATGCCGGATCATTCGACGTTGCTTACCTCGGCTGCCTGCCGGGGTTCGTCGTGATGGCGGCGGCGGATGAAGCCGAACTCATGCACATGATTGCGACGGCGGTAGCGATCGACGACCGGCCATGTGCATTCCGCTACCCTCGCGGGGAGGGGGTCGGCGTCGAGCTCCCTGCAGAAGGAGTTCCCCTGGAGATCGGCAAGGGCCGCATCATGCGGGAAGGCCACAAGGTGGCGCTGCTTTCGTTCGGCACCCGCCTGGCCCAGTGCCTGAAGGCGGCGGATGAGCTGGCGGCGCATGGACTGCCCACGACGGTCGCCGACGCCCGGTTTGCCAAGCCTCTCGACACGGATCTCCTCATGCGCCTTGCTCGCGAGCACGAGGTGCTCATCACCGTCGAGGAAGGATCGATCGGCGGCTTTGGCTCGCACGTTCTGCATGCTCTGGCCGAGCACCGCATGCTCGAGCGCGGGCTGAAAGTGCGATCGATGGTGCTTCCCGACGTGTTCATCGACCACGACAGTCCGGATCGCATGTACGCCATTGCCGGGCTGGACGCCGCCGGCATCGCCGCCAAGGCGATGGACGCGCTGGGCCGTCCGGCAGCCGGCATGGGCGAGCAGGTCGCGTGAGGATGAGCAATCGGATGGCGACTTTGTCAACCGCACCGCTGGCTTCAGGCGGCGCTCCGGCCAGCCTCAAGGTTATATTGTCACAACCGCGTGGTTTCTGCGCCGGAGTGGTGCGGGCGATAGAAATCGTTGAGCGCGCCTTGCGCAAGTACGGACCCCCTGTTTATGTCCGCCATGAAATCGTCCACAACCGTCACGTCGTGGAGAGCCTCAAGGCGAAGGGCGCGCGCTTTGTCGAGAACCTCGACGAGATTCCCCCGAACGCGGTGACCATTTTCAGCGCCCACGGCGTACCCAAGGCGGTAGTGGACGAGGCAGCGGCACGTGGCCTGCCCGTGCTCGACGCTACTTGCCCGCTGGTCACCAAGGTTCACAACGAGGGCAAGCGGTACGTCTCCCGGGGCCGGATTCTCATCCTTATCGGTCACGCAGGCCACCCCGAAGTGGAAGGCACAATGGGCCAGATCGCCGATCCGGTCTATCTCGTCCAGACGGAGCGCGACGTCGACGAGCTCGATCTCCCGACCGATGCGCCGGTCGCCTACGTCACGCAGACAACCCTGAGCATCGACGATACGCGCGGCATCATTGCCGCGTTGCAGCGGCGGTTCACCGACATTGTCGGCCCCGATACGCGAGACATCTGTTATGCCACCCAGAACCGCCAGACTGCAGTGCGCGAGTTGAGCGAACTCGTCGACGTGATCTTGGTGGTCGGCGCCAAGAACAGCTCGAATTCGAACCGGCTGCGCGAAATCGGTGCTGAAGCAGGCATCCCCAGCTATCTCATTGCCGATGGCAGTGAACTCGACCCGGAATGGTTGCGTAATGCACACACCATCGGTATCACCGCCGGGGCCTCGGCGCCGGAAGTCCTGGTCGAGGACGTCATCGCCGCGCTGCGCCGTATCGGTACGGTTGAAGTCGCGACGTTGCCCGGCCGCGAGGAGAAGACCGAGTTTCGCCTGCCAGGCGATCTCGCCAACGTTGATTAGCACGCGCCCTTGGCGTCATTGAGAGCAATAAGGAGTTTGCGGTGGGTATCCCGTTGTTGCAAAAGGCGATGGTCGGCGCCTATGTCCTCCGGCAGCATCTGGCGCGCCGCCGGCGCTATCCGCTCGTGCTCATGCTGGAGCCGCTGTTCCGGTGCAATCTCGCCTGCGCGGGTTGCGGCAAGATCGACTATCCGGACGAAATACTGAACCAGCGCCTGTCGCTGGCCGAGTGCCTCGGTGCGGTCGACGAATGCGGCGCTCCCGTTGTTTCCATCGCCGGCGGCGAACCGCTGCTCCACCGGGAGCTGGCGCAGGTCGTCAAGGGAATCATCGCGCGCCGCAAGTTCGTCTACCTGTGCACCAACGCCCTGCTGATGGAGAAGAAGCTCGATCAATATGAGCCGGGTCCGTTCTTCGTCTGGTCCGTGCACCTCGACGGCGACCAGGAGATGCATGATCGCTCGGTATGCCAGTCGGGAGTTTATGAGCGCGCCGTGTCCGCGATCCGCGCCGCCAAGCAGCGTGGTTTTCGGGTCAACATCAATTGCACGCTGTTCAACAATGCCGATGCGGAAAAGGTAGCCGCCTTTTTCGACAACGCCAAAGCGCTTGGCATCGACGCCATCACCGTGTCGCCAGGCTATGCCTATGAACGCGCACCGGACCAGCAGCATTTCCTGAACCGGGAGAAGACCAAGCAGCTGTTTCGCGACATCCTGCGCCGCGGCCGGGGCGGCAAGTCCTGGTCGTTCAGCCAGTCCGGCCTGTTCCTCGACTTCCTGGCGGGCAACCAGACCTATCATTGCACGCCGTGGGGAAATCCCACGCGCACGGTCTTCGGCTGGCAGCGGCCCTGCTATCTGCTCGGTGAAGGATATGCCAAGACCTTCCGTGAACTGATGGAGGAAACCGACTGGGACGCCTACGGTACCGGCAACTACGAGAAGTGCGCCGACTGCATGGTGCACAGCGGCTATGAGGCCAGTGCCGTGCGCGATGCCGTCGCCCACCCTCTGAAGGCCCTGGCGACAGGCCTGCGTGGCATCCGGACCGAAGGAGCGATGGCGCCGGAGATTTCACTCAGCCGGCAGCGCCCGGCCGAGTTCGTATTCTCCCGCCACGTCGCGCTCAAGCAGGCCGAAATCCGGGAAAGCAAGTCCCGCACCAAGCAGGCGGCGGCCGCGTTGTAGCGCCGCGCGTGCGGCGCGGGCATCGGCTGCAATGCGTAGCAGCGACGGCAACTGACCCGGCCGCCGCAGCACGGAGCCGAGCACGGCAGCGATGTCGGGTGCACCACCCGGGCGCAGTCGGATGAGCGCCGCCGGCGGCAGCGCCCGATGGAGGGGATCGACGATTACCCGGCATGCCGCAAAGGGCAGGCCGCGAGCGGCCGCCATACGCGCCGCGACGTGTGATTCCATGTCGACGGCCGCCGCGCCGGTTCGCTCATGGAGAGCGCGTTTGGCCTTGGGATCGGCGACCGGAGCGTCAACCCCGGCAATGTCCGCTTCAGTTGCCTGCGGCAGTGCTCGCTTGAGGCTTCGCGACCACAATAGATTGGTGGGCAATCGCTCACGTATCGGTGACGATGCCGCTGGCGATCACCCAACGGCCGGGAAAGCCGTCCCTGGCAAGCGCCGCCTGCGATGCCGAAGCTTATGATGCCGCTGATGCCGCTGGTTGGCCGCATCGTTGAGCAACCTTTCCAGCGTCGGGCGGTCGCCGCCGCAAACGACGCTTACGCCGGCGCCGGCCGCAATGCGGGCCTCAAAGGCCAGGCCGGTCACCGCGATGACCGGCCGGAAGTGTGCGGTCGCGTTCACATTCCGAGCGCGGGAGGTCCCGCGTTCCCTGCCTTCATGTTCCGATAGCGCGCCAGCGCCCATAGCGGAAAGTACTGTCGCGTAGCCATGGTAGTGCAGGTAGAACACGCGCGGGAACCCGGTCGCGGTATGATGGCGCTCGTGACCAGGTTCCATCGGCGTTCTGAGTTCGCATCAGATAGTCGATTCCGCGCTCGACGGCCGGATGGTCCGTCTCACCCGCTGCAAGCAGGCCGAGCAGCGCCCAGGCTGTCTGCGACGGGGTCGTCGGCGCCGGCCGGTGGCCACGGTAGTCAAGCTTGTAGCTCGCACTGTCTTCGCCCCAACCTCCGTCGGCGTTCTGGATCGATATCAGGAAGTCGGCGCCTTTGCGAATTTCCGGCGCCGACCGATCCATACCGATTGCGGCGAGCGCGCACAACACCGACCAGGTTCCGTATATGTAGTTCATGCCCCAGCGGCCATACCAGCTGCCGTCGGGACGCTGGCGGCGGCGCAGAAACTCGACGGCCCTGGCGATGGCGGGATCGGTTTGCGGCTGTGCCGCCCAGCTGGGCCAGCATGGACAGGCACCGAGCGGTCACGTCGGCGGTCGGCGGATCGAGCAGGGCGCCGTGATCGGCGAACGGAATGTTGTTGAGATACTCGTAAACGTTGTCGGCATCGTAGGCCCCCCAGCCGCCGTTATGGCTCTGCAGACCGGCGACCCAGGCGCGCCCCCGCGCTACGGCGTGATCGAAGCGCGGGACAGCGGCTCGATCCATCGCCATCACCACCACCGCGGTGTCGTCCAGGTCCGGATAGTGCGGATTGGCGTATTGGAAAGCCCAGCCGCCGGGCTTTACGTCTTTGCGCCGCACTGCCCAGTCGCCGACGGTGTCGAGCATTTGCAGCGGCTTGAGCCAATCGAGGCCGCGCGCTGCGCACCGCGCGGCTTCCTCCGAACCCGTTTCCATCAGGGCATGACAGGCGAGCGCGGTGTCCCAGACAGGTGATTTGCAGGGCTGGCAATACGCTTCCTCGTCGTTTTCGACCAACAGCCTTTCAATCGCCGCGCGCGCCATGCTTCTGTCGGGGTGAGTCTCGGCGTAGCCCAGGGCATCGAACGCCATCACCGCGTTCGCCATCGCGGGAAAAATTGCCCCAAAGCCATCGCGACCGTTGAGTCGCAGCCTGATGAAGGTCACCGCCGCCTCGATTGCGCGCCGGCGCGGACCCGATGGCAGGAGAGGCTCAAGGCCGCGCAGGATGGCGTCGACGGCGTTGAAGAGCCCGAACCATAGCCATTTCTGGTGCGGCGCCTTGTGGGCGCCGGCGCTCCTGCTCCGGCGGCCGGGTGAAAATTTCGTCGATGCGCGTGCCCCGCGGATTGCGCGCCACAGGTTTGCAAGCCTGAAGAATCAGCAGCGGTACGATGACCGTCCTCGCCCAATATGAGATCTTGTCGAGATGAAACGGGAACCAGCTCGGCAGCAGCATGATCTCGACGGGCATGGCGGGCACGCAGCGCCAGGGCAGAACGCCGTAGAGGGCAAGCAGGATGCGCGTGAAGACGTTGCTGGCGGCGGCACCGCCACGGGCAAGAATTGCCTCGCGCGCGCGCTGCATGTGATTCGGCGCTGGGAGAATCGCCGATCATCTTGAGGGCGAAATACGCCTTTACGCTGGCGCTCATGTCGAACTCGCCGTCCGCAACCAGCGGCCATCCGCCGTGTGCCGCCTGTATGCGGCGCAGATAGGCGGCGATCTTGGTTTCGCGACCGGGGTCGGCGGTCTCGCCGAGGAAATGCGTCAAGCAGCACATATTCGGCGGGAATCGTGGCATCCGCTTCCAAGCTCGAATACCCAATGTCCGTCAGGCTGCTGACGATCAAGGAGTGCCTGCGTCGCACTTCTGAATGCTCTGCTCAAGGTCGGGACCTGAAGCGCCTGAGGGCATCCAGGCCGCGGCGCCGCTGATGCGCGCACTGCTCGTGGCACCGGTCATGGTCTGCGACATCCGCCCGCTGCAATGCTCCGCCGCGCGGTTGCCCGAGCGGATCGCTCCTTCGATCGTCGCCGGCAGGCCGGTTTGCGTCCAGTCGCCGGCGATTGCCAGATTGGCCCATCGCGTTTCAGTCGCCGGCCGTCTGCTGTTTTCCTCCGGCAGCGCCGCGAAGGTGGCCCGTCGCTCCTTGATGATTTGCCATGGCGGCATCGGTCCTTGCATGCCCGTTACCGCTGCCACTTCCCGCCACAACGCGCAAGCCAGCGTCTCGCGCGTCCGCCTCGAGCAGCCGGTCGCCGGCGCTGATGGTGACGGCCAGCCGGTCACGGAAGGAAAAGATCCATTCGATCGTTCCATTGATGACGCCGATCATCGGCTGCAATCCCACCGGCGGGCAAACGCGGAAATGGGCGTTTACAATGGCGCGGTGCTCGGTCGGCGCCTCCAAGTCGGGTACCAGCGATACTGCGACCCATGGCGGAAGCGCAAGCACAACTTTGTCGCCGGGCGCCAGGCGCACCAACTCGTCACCGAAGTCAAGTCCCTGGACCTCCTGCCCCCCGAAAGTCAAGCGCTCGCAGCCGCCGACCATACCGTATCGATGCGCCGCGTGCCTGCAGGAACTGCAAAGCCGGGGCGACAAACGCTTCCGACAATCCATCGACGGCGATCAGCGGCCGACTGGCCCGGCCGCCACGCCCGAGCGTCTGGCGCAGCACTGCCGCAGCGAGGCCCGCAGCGGCCTCTGCCGGCTCGGTGTTCAGAGCCGCCAGCAGCAACGGCCGCCACAGCCGCGTATAGAGGGGACCGGTGCAGCTAGATCGCCTGTTTGACGGGGCGGTCCGGCGCTGCCAGCAGCAGGCGCGTCACCGAAAGATAGTCGGCGGCACGAGTGCCGGGCACGCGGCGGCTACGGTCAAAGATCCACCATGGGAGGCTGCCGTTGTTGGGCCTGAGGCACCACCGTTCGTTGGAGGCGAGGTCGACGAACGGGAATTCAGCATTGCCCGCATCGCATCATCCGGCCATGGCCGCCGATGGTCCGCAGGTAGGTGAGCGCGGCGTGGTTGCCGGACAGAATCACGTGGTTGCCGTTATCGATCGTCATTCCCAGCCCCGGGTCGAAAAACGATCGGCAGCGGCCGCCCGGCATGTGCGGCGAGCTCGTGCACGGCGACCGGCGTGCCGTGCTGGCTGAGCCTGACCGCTGCGGCGAGGCCGGCAAGTCCGGCGCCGACGATGTGTACGACCGGGTTGGTCATTCAGAGGATCGCGTGACGGGCGAGAATCCACATGAGTCCGAGGCGGTTGACGCTGACGGCCCGCCGTGGCGGCCGCCATCCGCGGCGGATCAAGCCGTCGAGCTTCAGCTTGTAGGCCTCCGCCATGATCCTCGGTGCGCGTACGATCCGCCGCGGACAGCGGTGCATGATCGGCGTCGGCATGACGGAAGTGTCCGCGGGCGCGTTCGATCACCGGCGCGCAGGCCGCCGCGAGCCGGTTGTCGGCAAGCGCCGTCGGCGGATCGGTGGTAGCGATGCCGGCAGCCCGCAGTGCTTCGCGCGGCAAGTACAAACGCCCGACCGCCGCGTCATCATCGAGGTCGCGCAGGATGTTGGTGAGCTGCAGTGCCCGGCCCAGGTGATGGGCCAGCTCCCTTCCCTCCGCCGACGCCATGCCGAAGATTTTCACGCACAGCCGTCCGACGGCGCTCGCAACGCGATCGCAATAGAGGTCGAGAGACGCGAGGTCCGGAGCGCGGATATCCGCGATGACATCCATTTCCATGCCGTCGATGACGGCGAGCAGGTCCTCCCGGTCAAGTCCGTACCTCGCGACCGCAGCCGCCGAGACTGCGCAACCGGCCTGAAGGGGCGCCACGATACATTGCTTCGACTTCGTCTCTCCAGCATTTCAGCTCTGCCAGGCGCTCGGCGCGCGGACCATGCCGGTCGGCGATGTCGTCCACGGTCCGGCAGAACGAGTAGATGTCGAAGATCGCTTCACGCCGCGGACGCGGCAGAATCCGCATCGCCGCGTAGAACGTGCTTCCCGCTGCCCGCCGGGCGGCACTTGGCGCCGCTGGTTCGCTTACCGTCATGCGAACCCTTCAGCCTGGAGCGACCGTGCTGGTCGCGCATGGCCCGTCGCGCCGTTCGCCGCGTGAGGCCGCCGGCAATGGCGAGGATGCCAACGCCGGCAGCGCCTGCCGCCGTCAGATGCACCCGCTCGCTGAGCGGGTCGCGTCGCGAAAGCTTCTCGGTCAGCACCTGCGCCAACTGGTGGATAACCGAAATTTCGAGGCTGATCCGCAGATCGGTGACCAGGGTCGCCAGCGGCTTCGCGTCGCTCAGGAGTCACGCGCACCCGATCGCATAGTTCGTCGAGGCAACCCCGCAGCGCCGGCGAAGCCTTGTTCGTGCCCAGCGCCTCGACCTGCTCGCCGTGGCGCGCCAGGACGTCCTGGGGCATGTACACGCGGTTGAGCTGCCGGTAGTCGCGGCCGCAATCCTGAAGATGGTTTATTACCTGCAGAGCCGCGCACAGCGCATCGGATGCGGGCCAGGTATCGCGGCTCTCGCCATGGACATCGAGCACAAAGCGTCCGACCGGCATTGCCGAATAGCTGCAGTAGTTCATGAGCTCGTCCCAGTCGCGATAGCGGGACTTGCTGACATCCATGCGGAAGGCCTCCAGCAAGTCCTGGGCGTGGCGAGGCGAAAGCTCGCGCTCGGCAAGGGCCGTGCGCAGCCCAGCCGCCTCGCGCGTTGCCTCGGTCCTGCCGAGCAGGCCATCTTCGAGACGGGCGAGGAGATCCAGCTTCTCGCGCTCGGGCAGCGAAGGGTGATCGGCGACATCGTCGGCCGTGCGCACGAACTCGTAAAATGCCAATACCGCGGGACGATGACGGGGATGGATCAGGCGTGAGGCGACCGGAAAGTTCTCATCCCGGTGACCTTTGCCGGATCGCAATTCGGCAGCATCTCTCATTCGAGTTCCGATGCATTGGCCCCCACCCGTCCCTTCCAGTATCCGCCCTTGCCGCTGGCATATTGATAGGCGGAGAAAGTGTGAAGACCATATAGGCGCCGGCGATGAGTGGCAACAAGCCTCCCCACAAAGGGTTGACGCGGTAGAACCGCAGCATGGGTTGATACGTGAGCGCCATCAACAGCCAGGTTCCGGCGCCGATGAACCGCGCTTCGCCCGACGGCGAAAAGCGCGAGTAACGGGGGCGCGAGGTAGGTGACGCCCATGGCCGCCACGGTGCCCGCCAGCAGCAGCGGCGAGCGGCCGAGCTGCTCGTATGCGGAGCGGGCGATCATGCGGCCGACATCGCTCACGCTCGGATAGGGCCGCAGGCTGCGTACACGTTCGGTGAGGCCGAGCCAGATCGGACCGACGCGTTTCAGGATTCTCGCCAGGGCGCAGTCGTCGATGAGCTGGTCGCGGATCGCCGCAAAGCCGCCTGCCGCCTGCAGCTCCCGCCGGCCTACCAGCATGCAGCCTCCGGCCGCCGCGGCGATCGCGCGATCCGGCCGGTTCACCCATTGGAACGGGTAGAGCATCTGGAAGAAAAACACGAAGGCCGGAATGAGGCTGCGCTCCGCCGCACTTTGACATCGGAGTTTCGCCATCAGTGATGTGAGTGCCAGTCCCTGTGCATCTGCCCGCGCAACGAGCCGCCGCAGAGCGTCCGCCGCGAAAGCGATGTCGGCGTCGCAGAACAGCAGATAGCGCGGCGGGTCCGCGAGGCGTTCGGCATGGTCCGCACCCTGTTTCATGGCCCATACCTTTCCGGTCCACCCGCCCGGCAGCGGACGGCCTGGCAGGACGGTGAGGCTGCGCTCGGGCCGGCGGGCTGCCGCTGCCCTGGCGACGGCAGCTGTCCCATCAGTGCTCTGATCATCGACCAGGATGATCGCGAAGCGGCCCGGGTATTCCTGATCGAGCAGGCTGCTCAGGCTGTCGGCAATCAGCTCCGCTTCGTCGCGCGCCGGAACGACCGCGACGACGGGCGGCCAGACCGACGGGCTCGCGCGGCATGGCGCAATCTTCGACTACCGAGGCTTGCCAGAAGCCGCCGCGCGCCACGATCAGATAAAGCCAGGCAGCCAGGCCGGCACAGGCGACAATGGTGTAGATCAAGTCAGCGTCTTGCTTCGCAGCCTTGGGCCGCGGGTGAGAGATGGGTGGCCGTGAATACTACGCGCCCGCATTCGCCGGCGGCAAACGGCAAACTTCCCGCCGCATCGACAGCCGCCCGATCGACGCCGCAAGGCCGTGGACATATTGTTGTCATTAACCTGCTCAAACTAGGCACCGCACGAAATGCCAACGACAGCAATCTGTGGTGCTGAAGTATGAACCGATCTGCGATATCTTTGGTATTGGTGAGCTTGGCAGTATTTGCATGGGCGCTGAATGCAACGCCGTCGCAGGCTGCTGATCCGACGGGTGATTGGCTCACCGAGGGCGGCGCGGCCGTGATCCGCATCACGCCGTGCGACGATGCGCTCTGCGGTGCCATTGCCTGGGTCAAGAATCCCGGCACGGACAAGAACAATCCTGACCCTGCCAAACGCAATGTCAACGTCGTCGGCCTGCCGATCCTGCTGGCGATGAGACCGGTATCCGAAAACCGGTGGGAAGGGCAGGTATACAATGCCGAAAACGGCAAGAACTACCTCGCCTCGATCAGTCTCCTTTCCCCGGATGTCTTGCGGATCAAGGGCTGCGTTCTCGGAGGCTTGTTCTGCGGCGGGGAAAAATGGACGAGGCAGACGGAGCCGATACCAGCGCCGGCCGTCGAGTGACCAGCCGTCGATCAGTCGATTTTCCGCGGCCGACCCATGAGCATGGGCTGGAAAAGCACCGCTACTGCCATTGTGCAGAGGAGTGACAACGCCATCAGCTTTCCCATGCTGGAAGTGCCGGGATGGTTCGACATCCACAGGCTGCCAAAGGCGGTGCCGGTGGTCGCGGCGCTGAACAGCACGGCGCGGGTGAGGTTCGACTGCAGAAGCTTGGTCTGACCGGCTCGCCACGCCATGACGTAATAGATCTGGAAAGCCACCCCGATGCCAAGGAGCAGAGGCAAAGCGATGATGTTGGCGAAGTTGAGCGGCAGGCCGATCAGAACGCACACCTCCATCGTAACCATTCCGGCAAGCAACAGCGGCATGAGGGTCAGCAGCACGTCGCCCAACCTTCGCAAGGTGATCCAGAGCAGCAGGGCGATTGTCAGGAGCGCCCAGCAGCCCGCCTGAATGAAAGCACCGACAACCGTGCGGCCGGACTCCTGGATCGAAACCGGCGTGCCCGTGGCGCGCGGTTCGACCGCCAGTACGGCGCGCGCGAAGCTGCGCAGCACCTCGTTGTCGTTGGGATCCCCCTTGGGAGACACATCGACCCGCGCCCGCCCGTCGGGAGTGACCCAGTCGCGTCTGAGCTCGGGCGGCAGCGGATTCGAGGCTGACCGGCTGCGCTTGCAAGACTCGCGCGCAGCGTGCCCAGCGCCACCTCCAGTGGCACAACGATCGCTGCATGCGCTGCGGCGCGCATCTCGGGGCCGGCGCTCGCGAGTTGCGATAACGCGGCGGCGAGCCGTTTGGCGGCAACAGCTCCTGGTGAGGAGCTGTCGCCCGCGGCTTGCGTCAGCCGCTCGGCTATCCCGGTGATCGCGTCAACGTTTTCCGCATCGTCCGGCGCAGGGAGGGCTTGCTCGGGATCGAGTGCGCTCGCGAGCGCTTCTGCTGCCTTGCCGATGAGCTCCAGCTTCGGCTCCTGATCGGCTGGCACGAGACTGTTCAGGGTCATCGTTCGCGACACCTCGGGCAGTTTCGCCAGCCGCGCGGCTATGGCGTTTGCCTCGGCCAGCGAGGGTGCCAGAATGTCGATGGAGTTCGTGCCGGTCGCCGGGTCGTTCCTGAGCTCCAGAAACGTCGCGACGGACTCCACCGACGGGCTCCTGAGATTGATCGGGTTGAAATCGAACCTCAGGTAAGAACAGCAGCGGCAGCCCAGCAAGGACGATGATGCCGGCGGCGACTAGGATCGGCACCCGATGACGCTCGAGGAACCGGTCCACGGGCGCCAGCGCCGCAAACCCCACTGGTTCGGGTTCGCCGGGCGGGTTGAACATCGCCAGCAGCGCGGGCAGGAGAGTGATGCTGGCCAGGAAGGCGATCACCATGCCGATGCCGGCGATCAATCCGAGTTCCGACACGCCGCGATAGGTGGTGGGCAGGAATGACAGAAACCCGGCGGCTATCGCGGCCGCGGCAAGCGTCAGCTGCGCCCCGATTGATTGGCCGGTGCCGAGGAGTGCGGGCTCGCAGCTCGTCACGCTCGTGCCGTTCGGCCCGGTAGCGCACGCTGTACTGGATGCCGAAATCGACGCCGAGGCCGATGAACAGGACCGCAAAGGCGACCGAGATAAGGTTGAACGCGCCGACCATCAGCAGGCCAAGCGCGGCGGTAATCGCCAGGCCGACCATGAGGCTCAGGAAGACTGCGACGATGATCCGCCCTGAGCGCAAGGCGAGCCAGAGGATGATGAGCACCGCCAATATGGTCAGGCTGGTGTTGAGAAGGGCGCCGTCTTTCACGGTTGCGAACTCTTCATCGGCAAGCGGAATCCGGCCGGTGAGACGCACGCTGGCGGCAAGCTCGTCGGCAAGATTCAGTTCGGTCGCGGTCTGCCGGATGGCCGTCGACGCCGCCCGTCCCGGTTCAAGGTCGCTGAAGTCAAGGACCGGTTTGATTTCGAGGAAACCGCGCAGCTCCCTGGGTGCCGGCGGCTTGCCGCTCATCAGCACGCGCCACGAGAAGCTGGCGGGCCGCTTGGCCAGCACGTTCTCGACCGTTTCGGAAAGGAGGTTCATCGGCCGAACGGCGTCGTCGAGTTTCAGCCTCCCGACGGCTATGCCCTGCAGAGCCAGGCCGATGCCCTCCATGACGCCGCGCAGGCTCGGATCGCCGGCGAGCGTACCGATGAGTGGCTCGGCCTCCACAAGCCGTTGCGTCGAGCGGGCCACTTCTTCGGTGGGCAGAAACAGGAGCCCATTGTTCTCGAAGAAGGAACCGCCGCCGAGGCGGCGGACGGAAACGATGACATCGGTGCGCTTGGCCAGCGCCTCGGCCAGCCTGTCGGTCGCCTGCCTGGCGAGTTCGGGCGTCGGCGCCTGAACCACCACCAGGATGGTCTCGTTGCGCTGAGGGAACGCGGTTTCGAATGCGGTCTCGCGCTGGCGCCAGTCGAGATCAGGCGCGATCAGCTGGCTGATGTCGGTGGTAATCGCGAAATTCCGAGCGGTGTAGATCGCCGATGCGGCCGTGAGCAGAACTGCGGCGAGGATCACCACCCAGGCATGACGCGTACATGCATCTATCGTTCGTACGACAATCGACCGCATATCTCGTCACCGGATCAGTTGGAAGGCAGGCATGGCGGCCGCGGCGTAAACCATGTTTGCGATTTTGACAGGCCATGCGACGGAGATAGAAAGCATAATCGCGGCCCATGCTTATACGTCTGATTGCCGGGGGGCAACACGCGATTGATGATGGTGAGATCGTGACGGACCGCCAGAAAATCACCACAATGTTTCATGCGCGCTTGAATGCGGCGGCGGCGGACACCGAGCGCCTTCTCGACCGGCTGCTGGGCCCGCAGGCGGGTGAGGGCGAAATCGCTCGTCCGGCGAGGCTTCTCGAAGCCATGCGCTACGCCAGCCTCGGCGGCGGCAAGCGGCTGCGGCCGTTCCTGCTGATCGAAACCGCGGCTCTCTTCGATGTGCCGCGCGAGCGGGCCTTGCTGGTCGGCGCCGCCCTTGAGTGCGTTCACTGTTATTCGCTGGTGCATGACGATCTCCCGGCCATGGACAACGACGCGCTCAGGCGCGGCAGGCCCACGGTGCACACCGCCTATGACGATGCGACGGCAATTTTGGTTGGCGATGGCCTGCTCACCTTCGCGTTTGATATCCTTGCGCGCTCCGAAACGCATCCGGATGCGACCGTCCGGGTCGAGCTCGTCTCCGCGCTGGCGCGGGCGGCGGGTCTTGGCGGCATGGTAGGTGGCCAGATGCTTGATCTTGCCGCCGAGGGCCGCTTCGCCGACGGCCGCCCGCAGCCGCTCGCGGAAGAGGAGATCGCCCAACTGCAGCGGATGAAGACTGGCGCCCTGCTGCGTTACGCCTGTCATGCCGGAGCCGTACTCGGCAAAGCCGCGTCCGACCAGCAGCAGGCGCTTGACCGCTATGGCTCCGCGCTCGGCCAGGCCTTCCAGATCGCCGATGATTTGCTCGACGTGGAGGGCAGCGCGGCGGCCCTGGGGAAATCGGCAGGCAAGGATGCGGCGGCCGGCAAAGCGACGCTGGTCGGTGTATTGGGCCCGGCAAGGGCGCGAACCCATCTGAAAACGCTTGTCGCCGAGGCCGAGGCGGCGCTCGCAGCCTTCGCGGCGGGCGCGCCGATGCTCAAGGCCGCGGCGCACTACGTTGCCGAGCGTCAGAACTAGGATGGCCAGCGAGCACCCGAAACGCTGCGCCGGGCCGCTCCCTTGTGCGGCCAGCGGCTTTGCGACCATACTTGGCACTGCTCTCGGGGGGCGGCCCTGATCGTCGGAGAATTTGCATGTCAACATCTCTATTGGCGCAGCTGCGCGAACGTGCCGAACAGCACGGGCCGATAAACATCGGCCTTGCCGGAGCCGGCCAGATGGGCACCGATATCGTGGTCCAGGTGGCGCTCATGACCGGCATGCGCATCGGCGGCGTGTTCGAGCGGCGGCCCGGAGCCGCGCGAGCCGCGGCGCTGATGGCGGGCCACGCCGATGAGGACATCATCGAAGCTGGGAGCGCCTCTGCGATCGCGCGCGCCATCGAGAGCGGCAAGATCGCCATCATTGAAGACTTCGAGGCGTTGGCGGCGGCCGACGGCATCGATGTCGTGATCGACGCCACCGGCAACCCCAACACGGGAACGTCGTTTGCCCTGGCCGCCATGCAACATGGCAAGCACGTGGTGATGCTGAATGTCGAAGCCGACATCACCATCGGGCGATTTCTCAAGGCCGAAGCGCGCCGGGCCGGGGTCGTCTACACCGGCGCTGCCGGGGACGAGCCCGCGGCAACCGTCGAGCTCATCGGTTTCGCGCGCACCCTCGGGCTGAACGTTGTCGCGGCGGGCAAGGGGAAGAACAATGCGCTCAAGTTCGACGCCACGCCCGCCGAATACGAGGACGAGGCCCGCGCCCGCAATATGAACGCCCGCATGCTGGTCGAGTTCGTGGACGGCTCGAAGACGATGATCGAGATGACCGCCATCGCCAATGCCACCGGCTTGGTACCCGACAAGCCGGGAATGCACGGTCCAGACGCCGCCATCGCCGAGCTCGCCGGTGTGCTTTGCCCGCTCGACCACGGCGGCGTTCTGTCGAAGTCGGGTGTCGTCGACTACACCATCGGCAAGGGCGTTGCGCCCGGAGTTTTCTGTATCGTCGAGACCCGCCATCCGCGCGTGCTCGAGCGGATGGTCGATCTCAAGGTTGGCAAGGGGCCGTTCTTCACCCTCTACCGTCCATTTCATCTGACCAGTCTCGAAACGCCGCTGTCGGCGGCGCGTGCGGTGCTTCACCGCCGGCCTGACATTGAGCCGCTCGATGTGCCGGTCGCCGAAGCGGTCGCAGTGGCCAAGCGGGATCTGAAGCCCGGCGACACGCTTGGGCGCATCGGCGAATATGACTATCGCGGTTGGGCAATGACCTGGGAAGAGGCGCGGCGGAGTGCGGCCATGCCGCTCGGCCTCGTTGAGGCGGCGCGGGTCTCGAGACCGGTAAAGGCCGGCGAATACCTGACTTCGGCAAACTGTGTGCCCGAAAATGACTTCGCCATCACTCGGATCCGAAAGCGGCTTGATCAATCCGACGCCCAGTATCTCGCTGCCTAGATTCTTCCCGGCGAATGCCTGCCTTCGGGCCCAAGAGCCGCGGATGGATGTGCTTTGCCCGCAAGTGTTCTAGGCGAGCGCTCCGTCACCAACCGGCTTCGCGGCGTAGTTGCCGCCAGCCCCACGCCGCTGCGCGATGACCTCAAGATCGATTTCGATCGACTGATCCGCCACTGCTGGTGGTTGCTCGGACCGGGGAGCTGCGACGGCATCAATCTGCTCGGCACGACCGGCGAGGCGACATCTTTTTCGGTGGACGAGCGTTTGGCGGCAATGCGGGCTGTGGCCTCGGCCGGCCTTCCGTTGGATCGGGTCATGGTAGGCACGGGTGCGGCCGCACTCGAGGATGCCGTCCGGCTCACTGCCGCGGCGCGCGACCTTGGCTATGCCGGCGCCCTGCTGCTGCCGCCCTTCTATTACAAGAATGTCGACCAGATGGCGCTCGTGGACTACGTGCGCGCTGTGGTCGAGCGGACGGGCAGCGAGCGACTTCGCCTCTATCTCTATCATTTTCCCCAGAACACAGCTCTCCCCTTTGCGATCGATACGGTCGTGCGGCTCCATGACCGTTTCCCGAACGCCGTAGTTGGAGTGAAGGACAGCTCGGGAGAGCCCGCCTATGCGCGCGAGCTCGCGCGCCGCCTTCCCGGCTTCGATGTGTTCCCGGGTTCGGAAGCAGGCCTGGCGGAGGCAGAACGATCAGGCTTTGCCGGCTGCATTTCCGCGACGACCAACATCACCGGGCCACTGGTGCGGACGTTCTGCAGAAGTCCCGGGCACGCCGATGGAACTCGCGCGCTCGCCCAGGCTGTCGCGATACGGGATGCACTCGGCAGGCATCCGTTCGTGGCGACCGTAAAGTGGGCGCTGAGCGACCTGCTGGATGAACCCGCCTGGCGCCGGGTCCTGCCGCCGATGCGTGAGTTGCGGGAAGCGGAATTGACCGCGCTGTCAGCGCTGCTCGCCACGACGGGCTACCGGAATCTGAAACGAGATACGGCCAGGGCCACGGCGGGCGGCCAGGCGTGAGAGTCTGAAACGTCGGAAGGGAACGCCGGCGGGGTCAGGAGTCCTGGCCGCTGACCGCCGCTGGCGCATCCTGCCAGGCCTCGCCTGCCGCTATCAGGCAGGCCACGCCTTTCGTATCCGTGGATACCAGGGTCCAACTGCCCTTGAGCGATACGTAGAGTTCAATCACTGACGCACCGCCGGCAAGACCGAGGGATTTGCGGCTTTCCTCGAACCGCTCGCCAAGTTCGGTGATGATCTTGTCGCGCGGGCCGCACACCTTGGCGGCCCCGGCGGGAGCGGTGAGGGCGGCAAGCGCCAACAGCGCGCTTGCCGCGATTGCTAGACTGGTGCGAAATGACATGGAAAGCACTCCTGGTTCATCGACGCCCGCGAGCGGCGTCTTGCGAGCCTCGCCGGCTCATTCGAGATCGTGTCCGTTTGCCCCGTAGACAGCCCGCTCGATTTCGCTGCGATGCAGGCCGATATCCTTCAGCGCATGGTCGTCCAGGGCGTGCAGTGCGGCTATCGAAGCCTGCCGCTCTCTGGCCGCGGCATAGGCCGCCCACGTCTTGGCGATGAGGTGCCCGAAACGGCTGGCGAAACGGTTTGCTGACAGCAATGAGTTTTCGACGTGCGACATTGACTTCTCTCCTTTGCTGGCCTTCGGATGGTGCTGCCATCCGCGGTCTGTTAGTGTGTAACGATGATTTAGTTGCCGGCGCACCGGCCCACAAACGATCGATTTTCACTTGCCGCATGAGCTTTCGGAATGGCTGCGAAACGCTACAGGCTGCCGCCGCTGAATTTCATTTCGGGCTTCGAGGCGGCGGCGCGGAATTTGAGTTTCACCAGGGCCGCCGACGAGCTGTTCATCACGCAGTCGGCGGTCAGCAAGCAGATCAAGGCGCTGGAAGAGGACCTTGGCGTGGCGCTCTTCGAACGGCGAACGCGGGAGCTCGCCCTGACCAGGGAAGGCCGGGCGCTGTATCGCGTGGCGTCGGAACTGCTCGAGTGGTTGCAGCAGGCAACGGATAAGATTCGGGTCGGCGCCGGCAACCAGCAACTGGCTATCACGGCCAGCACAGGGTTCACGTCGCTGTGGCTGATTCCGCGCCTGAAGCGCTTTCGCAAGCTCCATCCGAACATCGACGTGCGCATCTCTGCAACGGTCGAAATACTCAATCTGGAACGCAGCCTGCTCGATGTCGCGATCCGCTACATCAAGCCGGATGCGGCTCCGGAAGGCGCTATCCGCCTCTTCGACCACGTAGCCTTGCCGGTATGCAGTCCGAAGCTTCTTCCGCTTTCGAAGCCCCAGGACTTGCGCCACCACGTGCTGCTCCACCTCATTCAAACCGGTGAACAGAGGGGTTATGTGGACTGGGAGTCGTGGCTTGCCGCCATCGGCGTGCATGATCTGCAACCCGCCGGCGCGCTGTACTTCAATCAGTACGAACAGATGATCCAGGCCGCGGTGGACGGTCAGGGCGTAGCAGTGGGTTTAAGCCCGCTGCTTCATGGGTTGCTCCAGTCGGGAGCGCTGGTTGCCCCGTTCGACACCTCGGTAGCCGAATCGCGCATC
Source organism: uncultured Alphaproteobacteria bacterium (assembly GCA_963780765.1). GTDB lineage: Bacteria > Pseudomonadota > Alphaproteobacteria > Rhizobiales > Aestuariivirgaceae > CAWHQZ01. The sequence goes on from CAWADI010000022.1 coordinate 86,158, forward strand.
GTCTACATCGTCAAGTCGTCGGCGGCCGAAGGCAAACCCCACGTAGAGGCCTTTGTGCAGTGGCTGCTCCAGGAGGCAAAAACGGACGCCGGGGAGAGCAAGCCGCCCCGCGGCCCGCGGGTCTTGACGGGACTAACATAAAAGCAGCGCATGATGCTCCGCCAGTCAGGCAGAGTTTCGCGGCGGCAGCGTGCAGGCAAACGCCACCTCATGACGCGTCAGGCCGATATCCTGCAGCAGATGGTCGGATAAGGACTGCAACTCGGACAAGCCAAGCCGCTCGCACCGGCGTTCGGCACGCCGCAGCAGGAAAGCGCGGAGCAACGAGCCAAGCTGGATGCAGAGCCGACGCTGTCGCGTTCGCCATGCTTTCGGCTGCAAGCGTTGGATAGGGTTCGATTTTGCTCATGCGCACCGATATGGCGACTGGGACGCAGGTCCACAAATGATTGATTTTCCGGCGTTGCATGCCGCCCGGGAATGCGCAGCGGCTAATGCGCAGAATCAAATGTTCTATGGCAACTGCCCGGCCGCGATCGCCATTGCCTTCCGGTAGAAGTCGGCGGCGCCGAAGTTTCCCGACTTCAGCACCAGCCCGAGCAGCTTGCCGCCGCGCTGCGTGGTCATCGCCGGCACGCCGGGATCGATTTGGGGCCCGATCGCCAGTTCGGAAACACCCAGCGCGGAGACGATTGCCCCGGACGTTTCACCGCCGCCAACAATGAACCGATCCACTCCCCCCTCGGCGAGCAGGACCGCAAGCTTGGCAAAAAACTTCTCGATGGCGCCGGCAGCGGCGTCCTGCCCTTGCGCAGTCTGCACCGCAAGAATCTCTTCCGGCTTGGCTGTCGAATAGATGATGGGCTCGCGTTCGATCATCGCCATCAGGGTCTGGGCAGCCTTCTCCGGCGTCTGCAGGCCGTTCAGGAGCGCCGCGGGCTCGATCCTCAGGCCCGGATGGGTGTTCATGTATTCGGCGACCTGTACAACGGATTGACGCGAGCAGCTTCCCGACAGCACGACGCCCGGTCCGGCTACCGGCGCCCATCCGGATGTTCCCTCGCCGAGCGACCCGGCGGCGCGGAAGTTCGCCGCCAGGCCGAGTGCGATGCCGGAACCACCGGTGATCAGGACCGCCTGATGCAGCGCTCTGCCGATGGCGAGCAGGTCGTCGTCGTCGATTGCGTCGACAACGGCGAGCCGCCGGCCGGCCGCCGCCTCGCGTTCCAGTGCCTCGGCGATCCTGTCGCTGCCTGCCCGCACGATGGCGTGGGGCACATGCCCGATCTCGCCGCGCGTCTGGTGCCGAAGCCAGCGCCGGATGTCCGGATCGGTCATCGGAGTGAGCGGATGTTTCTCCATGCCGCTTTCGGAGAGCAGCCGATCTCCGACAAAGAGGTGGCCCAGGAAAACCCGCCGGCCGGTGGCGGGAAACGCCGGACAGACGACGGCGATGGGCGCCCCTGTCGCATCGAGAAGGGCTTCGGCGACCGGGCCGATGTTGCCTTCGCGGGTTGAATCGAAGGTCGAGCAATATTTGAACAGGAACTGGCGGCAGCCCTGGGCCTTGAGCCACCTCAGCGCGGCAAGCGCCTCGCCCGTCGCCTGCTCGATGGGCGCCGAGCGAGTTTTCAGGCTCACGACGCCGGCCTCGCAGGTGGCCCGAGCCGGCCGTGCCGGGACGCCGACAAATTGCGTCGTCGCCATGCCGCCGCGCGCCAGCATGTTGGCGAGGTCGCCGGCGCCTGTGAAGTCGTCGGCAATGCACCCAAGGATCATGTCGCCTCTCCGCCGCCAGGCAGTCGGCCATGGTGGGCAAGGTCACGGACGGCGGCAACGATGGCTAGAAATCCCGCCATCGCCGGCTTCGACACATGGCGCGCGCGCATGTAGCTGTGGGCGAGACGGGGCTCGCGTCTGATCTCGACGGCAACGCCCGCCGCGCGCAGACGCTCGGCGTAGACAACGGCTTCGTCGAACAGGGGGTCGTGCCCTGCGGCAGTAATGAAGGCGGGCGGCAGGCCGCGGAAATCGCGCTCCTGCAGCGGGTATGATGTACTTGTCCGACCAGTTCGCGTGGCCAGGCGGTCCCAGTACCGCGTTCCAGTAGTAGACCATCTCCTCCCGCGTGAGGCAGGGCGCCTTCGCGTTGCGCAGGTAGGATCCGGTTGCAAGATCCGTTCCCAGCACGGGATAGATCAGGACCTGGCCGGCAAGCGGCGGCCGGCCTTCATCGCGCAGGTACATGGCGAGCGAGGCCGACATCTGCCCGCCGGCGCTGTCGCCGGCCGCAACGATGAGGCCGCCATCGATGCCGAAGTCGGCGCCATCGCTGCGCATCCAGTCGAGCGTTGCGAGGTTATCCTCGAACTGAGCGGGATGGGGATTCTCCGGGGCGAGGCGGTAGTCGACCGCGACCACGGTCACTCCGGAACCGTGGGCGATCTCGGCGCACATGTCGTCGTGGGTCTCGAGACTTCCCAGCACCCAGCCGCCGCCGTGCATGTACATGACGCCGGGCCGCTTCGAACCGTCCGAATGGCGATAGACGCGCACCCGGAGCGGGTGGCCGCTATCCCTGATGAGCGACGTCGTGCGACCTTATGCCCGCCGGCCGTGGGGCGCGGAAGGACTTGCAAACCTGCTCCCAGCTTCGGCGCTGCCGCTCGAGCGGCCAGGATACTGCTTCCGGAGGGCTCGCTTCGTTCAATTCCTTGTAGAAACGAAGCATGCCCTGGTCGATGGGAAGGATATCGGATTGTTCATTCATGGCGGATGCCCGCGTGATCTTGACGGCGGAGTGTAATATGAACGGCCGATGTTGACAGTCACCTCTCCCTGATCGTCGCGCATGATCTGGCGCCGGACGACAAAACGAGATCAGCCGGGCGGCCCGCGTGCGGCAGTGGAGCCCGCGACCGGGACGCAGGTCCTCGAGGGGGTCGTGCGGGCGCTGCCCGACCCGCTGCTCGTTCTGAGCTCTCAGGGCGCCATTCTTGCTGCCAACGGCCCTGCCGAAGAGGTTCTGGGCACCAAGCTCACCGGCAAGCCGCTTTCGCTTACCGTTCGATCGCCGGCCGTCCTCGCTGCGGTAGCGGAGGTTGCCGAGACTGCTCTCCCGGTCCATGCGGAGTTCGAACTGCAGGTTCCGTTCGAGCGGCGGTTCGACGCCTTCGTCTCACCGCTCGCCGCTGCCCGAGCCGGGGCGGTGATCCTTCCACGCCGCTGGTCCTCGTTATGCTCAAGGATCTCACGCGCGAGCAGCAACTGGAACGCATGCGTGCCGATTTCGTGGCCAACGCGAGCCATGAGCTGCGCACGCCCCTGGCTTCGCTGCTGGCCTTCATCGAAACGCTGCAGGGTCCGGCGCGCAGCGATGCCGCTGCGCGCAAGAAGTTTCTCGAGATGATGCGCTCACAGGCCGGGCGCATGACGCGGCTGATCGACGATCTGCTATCGTTGAGCCGCATCGAGCTGAATGCCCATCGCCGGCCGACCGGCATCGTCGACCTGACCTCGGTGGTGCACCAGGCAAGCGAGCTTCTGGCCGGAATGGCCCGCCAGGCCGGCGTGGCCATCAACCTCGACGTCGCCCCCGGCCTGAAGGTGATCGGCGACGGCGACGAGCTGATGCAGGTCATGCAGAACCTGATGGAGAACGCCATCAAGTATGCGGGTTCCGGCAAGCGCATCGACATCGCCGCCGCGCCTGCCAGCCAAAGCGAAATCGAGGCAAGCGTCGCTGACTACGGCCCGGGCATCGCCAGCGAACATCATTCCGCGCCTCACCGAACGCTTCTACCGGGTAAGCGTGCAGGAGAGCCGCTCGCTCGGCGGCACCGGGCTTGGCCTGGCGATCGTCAAGCACATCCTCAACCATCATCGTGGCAAGCTCTCCATCTCCTCGGAGTTGGGCAAGGGATCACGGTTCAGCTTCCGGCTGCCCGCAGCACCTGCGACGATAAGCGCTGACTCTGCAAAAACTAAAATAAAATCAGCAATTTGAGCTGTCATGTTACTGTAGTTTTGGTGTCACATAAGCCTCATCACTGCTGCTTATCCTCGTGTTGCTGATCCCCTCTCATGAAAAGGAGTTGTCTTGTGACACTGAAATCCCACTTGCTCGCGACATCGCTGCTGGCCGGCTTGGCTGCTCTGGCGGCCGAGGCGCAGGCCCGCGACCAGATCCGCATCGTCGGTTCATCCACCGTCTATCCCTTCACGACTGCCGTTGCCGAGCAGTTCGGCCAGAAGTCCGGCATGAAGACGCCGGTGGTTGAATCGACCGGAACCGGCGGCGGCATGAAGCTGTTCTGCGCCGGCGTTGGCGCCGATCATCCCGACGCGACCAATGCCTCCCGCCGCATCAAGAAGGGCGAATTTGAGACCTGCAACAAGGCCGGCGTTGCCGATATCGTTGAAATCCTCATCGGCTTCGATGGCCTGACCTTTGCCCACTCGAAGGCCACCGAGCCGCTGAAGCTCAGCCGCAGCTCAGGTGTTCCTGGCGCTTGGCCAAGGAGGTGCCGGACAAGGACGGCAAGCTCGTTCCCAATCCCTACAAGACGTGGAGCGAAATCGACGCCTCGCTTGCCCGCCAAGAAGATCGAAATCCTCGGACCTCCTCCGACGTCGGGCACGCGTGATTCCATGCACGAGCTGTTCATGGAGAAGGGAGCCGAGGGGATCGAGTCCCTGAAAAAGCTGAAGGAAGCCGACGCCAAGGCGTTCGAGAAGGTGTGGAAGTCGGTCCGCGAGGACGGCGCGTACGTCGAGGCGGGCGAGAATGACAACGTGATCGTGCAGAAGCTCGAAGCAAACCCCGACGCGTTCGGCGTGTTCGGCTACTCCAACCTCGAGCAGAACGTGTCGAAGCTGCAGGGCGTCGCCGTCGATGGCGTCGCCCCGAGCTATGAGACGATCGCTTCGGGCGACTACAAGCCGTCGCGGGAACTGTTCGTCTACGTCAAGAAGGCGCATGTCGGCGTAGTCCCGGGGCTCGACAAGTTCGCCTTGGAGTACGTCTCGGACGCGGCGACCGGCGAAGACGGCTATCTCGGCGAAAAAGGGCTGGTGACTTTGCCGCGCGACCGCCATGAAAAGGTCGTCGAGGCGGTGACTGCCCTTCAGACATTGAAGGGCGACGAGCTGAAGTAGTTTCGAGTCCATACCGGCAAGCGGCTCCGCCATGGCGGCGGAGCCGCACTCGTTTCGCAACGAGAATAGCGTGACCGTCCTGTATTTTCTCAGCCTTGTCGCGTTGGTGGCCGGTGGTTTCCTGCTGGGCGATTCGCGGGCCAGAGCGCTCGCCGGCGGCAGCGGAGACCTCGCTTCACTCGCGCCCGCAATATCATGGCTATTTTCTCGCAATCGCGGCCCTGGTGCCGTTGCTTGCGATCTTCAGCCTCGGTGCGTTGCTCGTCGGCCGCTATGCCGAGTGGAGCGCGCTTGCGGCATTCGATGCCGGTATCGCCGCTGACGATCTGCAGCGCAGCGCCGCCTTGCGCGACCTGGAGATGCTGCTCGCCGGCCAGTATCCAGGGCGAGCCGACGGCTGCCCTGCAAACCGCCGCGCAGCGCTTCACCAGCGCCACTGTCGTCGGCCACTGGATCGTGCTTCTGTCCGGCCTTGCCGCTGCCGCTGCTGCCCTTGCCTGGGCCTACGGCAAGCTCTCGCCGGCGTTTCGGGCCCGCAACCGCGTCGAAAGTTTCGTGAAGATCCTGTTGTTCGCCAGTTCGGCGGTTGCCGTTCTGACCACCGTCGGCATCGTTTTTTCGGTGCTCTTCGAAACCGTGCGCTTTTTCGAAAGGGTATCGCCGGTCGAGTTTCTCTTCGGCCTGCACTGGTCTCCGCAGACTGCCATCCGGGCCGATCAGGTGGGCTCCTCGGGCGCCTTCGGCATCGTGCCGCTGGTGGCGGGCACCTTCCTCATCACGACGATCGCCATGTTGGTGGCGGGCCCCCTCGGGCTTCTCTCGGCGATCTATATGGCCGAATATGCAACCCCCAGGGTGCGCGCCGATCGCCAAGCCGGTGCTGGAAATTCTTGCCGGCATCCCGACGGTCGTTCTCGGATTTTTCGCCGCCCTGACGGTGGCTCCCCTCGTGCGCGGCTGGGGCGAGGCGCTCGGGCTGAACGTGGCTTCGGAATCGGCTCTGGCCGCCGGGCTCGTCATGGGCATGATGATCATTCCCTTCGTCTCCTCGCTTTCCGACGACGTGATCAATGCCGTGCCGCAATCGTTGCGTGACGGCTCGTATGCCATGGGCGCAACCCAGTCGGAGACGATCCGGAAGGTAGTCATTCCGGCGGCACTGCCGGGCATCGTCTCGGCTTTCATGCTCGGCATCTCGCGGGCCGTCGGCGAAACGATGATCGTCGTCATGGCGGCGGGCCTGGCCGCCAACCTGACCCTCAACCCGCTCGAAGCGGTGACCACCTTCACGGTCCAGATCAAGACGATTCTGGTCGGCGACCAGGAGTTCGAACTCGGCAAAAACCCTCGCCGCGTTTGCCCTGGGTTTCGTGCTGTTTTTCTTCACCCTGGCGCTCAACTACATCGCCTTGCGGATCGTCCAGAGATATCGCGAGCAATACGAGTGACATGACCACAGACACCGCCACATTGGCCGCCCGCCAACCGATCTCCGCGAGTTCCCTGCTTGCCCGGCGCTACCGCGCCGAGCGCCGGTTTCGGCTCTACGGCGTTGTCGCGCTGTGCGTGACCGCGGTGTTCCTCGTGCGCTCCTGTTTGTCGACATTCTGCGCAAAGGCGCTGCCTGCCTTCACCGAACACCAGCTGTTGATGAGCGTCTCCGTGGATCGGGCGGCCATTGATCCCAACGACACCAAAGACCCGAAAGTGATTGTTGGCGGCGACTTCGACAAGCTCGTCCGCGACCGGATTCAGATCGCTCTTCCCGCAGGCCACCAGCCGCGCCGAGCGAAAGCAGCTGGGCGGTTTGCTGAGTTCGGGTGCGGCCGCAGGCCTGCGCGCCATGGTGGTCGCCAACCCCTCGCTGATTTCCCAGGAAGTCAAAGTTCCGGTCCTGCTCTCCGACGATGCCGACCAGTATCTCAAGGGCACGCCAGACCGGCATCGTGCACCTGGCTGGCACAGGCGGCTCTGACCGTCGCCGCCAACGGCGACCGCTTCGATCTGTCGCTCTCTCAGCCGGAAAAACTGGGCTTCAGAACGGGCGATATCGTCAGGGCCAATGGCGGCGCGTTCCGGGTTGAGCGCAATCGAACCCGGCAAGATGGTCGCCGAGCCGCTGCTGGCGCCGACGTCGCTTGGTCCCGTCGATCCCGGCAAGTGGGACGCCATCCGTTTCACCGTGCCCGAATCGAACCGGCGCATCAGCGATCAGGAGGCAGTGTACCTGGAAGATCTCAGGGACCGCGGCCTGATCGAGCGCAACTTCGCCTGGCGCTTCCTGACCTCGGGCGATTCGCGCGAACCCGAGCTCGCCGGCATCCGGGGAGCGCTGGCCGGTTCGGCGCTGATGCTGCTGGTCACTCTCGTCCTGTGCCTTCCCATCGGCGTTGCCGCGGCCATCTATCTCGAGGAGTTCGCCGCCAAGAACCGGCTCACGCAGATCATCGAGGTCAACATCAACAATCTGGCGGCCGTGCCTTCGATCGTCTTCGGGCTCCTCGGGCTCGCCATGTTCCTCAATTTCTTCGGCCTGCCCCGGTCGGCGCCGCTCGTTGGCGGCCTGGTGCTTGCCCTGCTGGTGTTGCCGACCATCATCATCGCGGCCCGCGCCGCGCTTCGCGCCGTCCCGCCGTCGATCCGGGAGGGAGCCCTGGCCGTCGGCGCCTCGCACCAGCAGGCGATCTTTCATCACGTATTGCCGCTTGCCGTGCCCGGCATCATGACCGGCACCATCATCGGCATGGCGCACGCGCTCGGCGAAACCGCACCCCTGCTGATGATCGGCATGGTCGCGTTCATCGTGAACATCCCCACCGGTCTGACCGACGCCGCCACCGCGCTGCCGGTTCAGATATTCCTGTGGTCGGACCTGCCGGAGAACGCCTTCCAGGCGAAGACGGCGGCAGCCATCATCGTTCTCCTGATCTTCCTTTTCATCATGAATGCGGCGGCGATTCTGATACGCCGGCGCTTCGAGCGCCGCTGGTAGGACAGGAAAGGCCCTGCATGGATGCATCCTCACTTGTGACCGCGCCGGGAGCTGCCCAGGCGCCCGCCGTCCACAACCAGCCCGTGAAGATCACCGCTCGCAACGTCGATATTTTTTATGGCGAGAAGCAGGCGATCAAGGACCTGAGCATCGTCATTCCGGACCGGACCGTTTTCGCCTTTATCGGCCCGTCGGGCTGCGGCAAGTCGACCTTCCTGCGCAGCATCAACCGCATGAACGACACGATTCCTTCCTGCCGCATAACCGGGCGGATGGAGCTCGACGGCGAGGATATCTACGGCCCTGACCTCGACCCGGTCCTGTTGCGGGCCCGCGTCGGCATGGTGTTCCAGAAACCCAATCCGTTTCCAAAATCGATCTTCGAAAACGTCGCCTACGGGCCGCGCATTCACGGTCTTGCCAGATCGAAAGCCGATCTCGAAGCGGTTGTCGAAACCAGCCTGAAGCGCGCCGGACTGTTCGAGGAAGTAAAGGATCGTCTGGCCGAGCCCGGCACCGGCCTGTCAGGCGGCCAGCAGCAGCGGCTGTGTATCGCGCGCGCCATCGCGGTCAATCCGGAAGTGATCCTCATGGACGAGCCGTGCTCGGCGCTCGATCCCATCGCCACGGCGCGCATCGAGGAGCTCATCGAAGAGCTCAGGCAGAATTTCTGCATCGTCGTAGTCACCCACTCGATGCAGCAGGCCGCCCGCGTGTCGCAGCTCACCGCGTTCTTTCATCTGGGCGTGCTTGTCGAGACCGGGCAAACCGATCAGATCTTCACCGCGCCCAAGGACAAGCGCACCCAGGACTACATCACCGGCCGCTTCGGCTGAGAGAAAGCCTCCGATGACCGAGCACATCTACAAGAAATACGACGAAGAGCTGATCGAGCTGCAGACCATGCTGGCCCAGATGGGCGGCTTGGCGGAAGACCAGCTGGCGCGGGCGATCGAGGCCCTGGCAAAACGCGACACCGAGGCCGCCGACCGCATCATTACCGCCGACGACAAGATCGATGCCCTCGAGCTGACGATCGAGGAGAAGGCGATACTTGTCATCGCCAAGCGACAGCCGATGGCGAGCGACCTGCGCGACATCATGGTGGCGATCAGGGTCGCCTCCGACCTGGAGCGCATCGGCGATCTCGCCAAGAACATCGCCAAACGCACCCTGGCGATCGCCGAGAACCATCCGCGCCGGATCGTCAATGGCCTGCTGCGCATGGGCAAGCTGGCGCTGGGTCAGCTCAAGGACGTGCTCGACGCCTATGCGCAGCGCGACGAGGCCAAGGCGCTCGACGTCTGGCGCTCCGATGAGGACATCGATGCTTTGTACAATTCGATCTTCCGCGAGCTTCTGACCTACATGATGGAGGACCCGCGCACCATCGGCATGTGCACCCATCTCCTGTTCGGCGCCAAGAACATCGAGCGCATCGGCGACCACTGCACGAACATCGCCGAGAACATCTACTATCTGATCAACGGCAAGACGCTGACGGAGGAACGCCCGAAAAAGGACAAGACGAGCGTCATGAAAGTCGGCACTCTCGACAGGTAACGGACCGATGCCGACATCGATTCTCATCGTCGAAGACGAAGAACCGCTGCAAATCCTGCTTCGCTACAATTTTGAGGCCGAAGGCTATCAGGTGCGCGGCACCGCTTCCGGCGAAGAGGTGCAGATGATGGTGGCCGAGGAGCAGCCCGACCTCATCATCCTCGACTGGATGTTGCCGGGCCTGTCCGGCATCGAAATCTGCCGCCGGCTGCGCTCGCGGTCGGACACGCGCCGCATCCCGATTTTGATGCTCACCGCGCGCGGCGAGGAGAGCGAACGGGTGCGCGGACTCGCCACCGGCGCCGACGACTATGTCGTGAAGCCGTTTTCGGTGCCGGAGCTCATGGCCCGGGTCCGCACCATTTTGCGCCGCGCCAAGCCCGAAACGGTGTCGGAACTGCTCGGTCAGGGTGATCTGACGCTCGACCGCAAGACCCGGCGCGTGGCGCGCGCCAACCGCGACGTCAATCTTTCGCCGACCGAGTTCCGGCTGCTCGAGCATCTGATCCAGTCGCCGGGACGGGTGTATTCGCGCGCCCAGCTTCTCGACGCGGTGTGGGGCCGCGACAGCTTCATCGATGAGAGAACCGTCGACGTGCATGTCGGCAGGCTGCGCAAGTCGTTGAGCCGCGGCCGCGAGCGCGATCCCATCCGCACCGTCCGCGGCATGGGCTATGCCTTCGACGAGCGCTTCGAAAGATAGCAGACGCGCCGCTCGCAGATCGGCGCGAGCGGCTCTTCAGCCGGTAGCCGACCTATGACGCTTGCGATCCTGCAGCGGCTGATAGGCCAGCCGGGCGTGGTATTCGCAGTAGGGCCCGCCGCTCGCCTTCGGCGAATGGCCGCAGAAGAAAAAATCTTCCGTCCCGGGATCGCCCATGGGCCAGCGGCAGGTGCGATCCGACAGCATCAGGATGTTGATGCGTTCGCCTTTCGGGATGTCGATGAGGCGAATGGGTTCCGGTTCCGGTTCCGGACGGGCGACGGGCTGGGCGCGGCTCGGCCGGTTTGAGCGCCGTGGCGCCGGCGGTCGGCAGGATCGTTCGTCCCGGATGGGTTGGCTCCCGTGTCCGGCGGGTTCGCGGCCGCGCCGACCGTTGCGGCGTTACCCGGCCGGACAGTCCCAGGCGGTGCACTTTGCCGATGACGGCGTTGCGCGTGACCCCGTGGCTGAGGCGGCCGGCGATCTGGCTCGCGCTCAGCCCCTCGTTCCAGAGCCTCTTCAGTAGTTCTACCCGCTCCTCCGTCCACGACAGCTTCTCGATGGCTGGAGGTTGGTCTTGTACGATCGTCACCTTGGAATCCCCCTAGGTTCGCGGGCGATTGCCCACGCGCGTCCCCCTCAGGCAACTGACTGAAATCGCTAGACCTTGTATCCAGCGACCGTTTGTCTACAACGGGTCGAAAACACACTGCAACAGCGCGTGACTTTTTTCCCCAGCTTCGTTCGCGCGGGCGTTTTCGAAGAGAAGGTTAACAGGCAGTGGAACTCGGCGATCCATGCGACGTTCTGACTCAGTTGGCCATGTTCCCGCGGCTGCTTGCTGCGCCTTCGTTGACCCCGCTGGTGAGGCGCATATATTAAGTGCGTTTCGTCAGTGCGCCGCCGACCGGTGGCGCATTTCATTTTGGAGCGCCAGTCTCCGATGATCGCGCCGGTATTGCCGACCTACATCCGTGCCGACCTCGCTTTCGAGCGCGGCGAAGGGGCCTATGTGTTCACCGCCGATGGCGCTCGCTATCTCGACTTCGGCGCCGGAGTAGCGGTGTCGAGCCTCGGCCACTGCCATCCGCACGTGGTGGCGGCGCTGACTGCGCAGGCGCAGCGCATCTGGCACACTTCCAACCTCTACCGGATTCCCGGGCAGGAGAAACTCGCCCTCCGCCTGATCGAGCATACGTTCGCGGATACGGTATTTTTCGCCAATTCGGGTGCGGAAGCGATCGAATGCGCCATCAAGATGGCGCGCCGGTTCCACTGGCACAACAAGGATGGCGGCCGGTTCCGCATCATCACCTTCGAAGGCGCCTTTCACGGCCGCACCCTTGCCACCATCGCGGCCGGCGGCCAGGCGAAACATCTTGAAGGCTTCGGCCCGCCGGTCGACGGCTTCGACCAGGTGGCGCTTGACGACGAGAATCAGCTCGACGCCGCAATCGGCGAAGCGACGGCGGCGATCCTCATCGAGCCCATCCAGGGGGAAGGCGGGATCAGGTCGGTCCCGCCGGCCAGGCTCAGGGCGCTGCGCGCCCTGTGCGATGCCCGCGGCCTGCTGCTCATTTTCGATGAAGTGCAGTGCGGCATCGGCCGTACCGGGCGGCTGTTCGCCCACCAGTGGAGCGGCGTGGAGCCCGACATCATGGCGGTGGCCAAGGGCATCGGCGGCGGATTCCCGCTGGGTGCATGCCTCGCCACCGCCAGGGCCGCCGCCGGGATGACCGTCGGATCCCACGGCTCCACCTTCGGCGGCAACCCGCTTGCCATGGCCGTCGGCAACGCCGTGCTCGACGTCGTGCTGGCCGACGGGTTTCTCGACAACGTGCGCGTCTGCGGACTGAAACTCGCCCAGAGGCTGGCGCGGCTGAAGGACGAGAATCCTGCCGTGATCGAAGAAATCCGCGGGCAGGGGCTGATGGCCGGCATCAAATGCCGGGTGAAGAACTCCGACCTCATCGCCGCCTGCCACGACCAGCATCTGCTCACGATCGCGGCTGGCGACAATGTCGTGCGGCTGCTTCCGCCTCTCATCGTCACGCCGGCCGAGGTCGACGAGGCAGCCGATCGGCTGCAGCGGGCCTGCAGGGCGCTGGCCAGGTCGCCGGCAGCGGCGATCGCCTGATACATTCGAGCCATGGGCACGCCGCGGCACTTTCTCGACCTCGCCGATTTTGATTCTGGCGCCCTGTCGGCGATGCTGGCCGGAAGCCGCGCCATCAAGGAGGCGAGGGCGGGCAAGGCGCGCGGCGAACGCGAAGCCGGCCACCCGCTCGCCGGCAGACTGCTCGCCATGATATTTGCCAAGCCGTCGACGCGCACGCGGGTTTCTTTCGACGTCGCAATGCGCCAGCTGGGCGGCGACACGCTGATGCTGTCGGCGCAGGAAATGCAGATCGGCCGCGGCGAAACCATCGCCGATACCGCGCGCGTATTGTCCCGCTATGTCGATGCCATCATGATCCGCGCCGCATCCCATCAGGCGCTGCTGGAGCTGGCCGAACATGCCACGGTGCCGGTCATCAACGGCCTGACCGACGCCTCGCATCCCTGCCAGGTGATGGCGGACCTGCTCACACTGCAGGAGAAGAAGGGGTCGCTGCAAGGCCTCTCCGTCGCCTGGACCGGCGACAGCTGCAATGTCACGAACTCCTGGATCCATGCTGCCGGCAAATTCGGATTCGCCATGCGCGTGGCGAGCCCGCGCGAGCTGGCCCCGGCGCCGGCAATCCAGGACTGGGCGCGGGCCAACAAGGTCGACCTCGTGGTCACCGACGATCCATATCGGGCGGTGTCGGGCGCCGACTGCGTCGTTACCGACACGTGGCTGTCGATGAACGTTGTCGATTCGTCCAACCGGCACAACCTCCTCATGCCCTATCAGGTCAATGGCCCGCTCATGAAATGCGCCAAGCCGCAGGCGGTTTTCATGCATTGTCTCCCCGCGCATCGCGGCGAGGAGGTCACCGCCGAAGTAATCGATGGCCCCCAGTCGGTGGTCTTTGACGAAGCCGAGAACCGCCTCCATATACAGAAGAGCATTCTGCTGCATTGTCTCGACGGCAGCTGAGTTGAAGAGGGTCCCCGGTGAGCGGCGCCACGTCTCGTTTGACGCGAAATCTGCACGACGATCTGGTGCAACCTTTCGAGGTGAAGCCGCTTGGCGTGCGCGGACGGCTGGTCCGCCTCGGGCCCATGGTCGATGACATTCTGCATCGACACGCCTATCCGGGTCCCGTCTCGCTGCTGCTCGGCGAGGCGGTGGCGCTGACCGCGATGCTCGGGTCAGCGCTCAAGTTCGACGGCAAGTTCATCCTGCAGGCGCGCTCCGACGGACCTGTCGACATGCTGGTGGCCGATTTCACGAGCCCCGGCGACATGCGCGGCTACGCCCGCTTCGATGCCGACCGCGTGCGCTCGCTGGGGCAGGGCGCCACCCCGGGAACTCTGCTGGGTGGAGGGCATCTGGCGATGACCATCGATCAGGGCTCCGACATGGAGCGCTATCAGGGCATCGTCGCTCTCGAGGGCCGCGAGCTGACGTCGGTTGCGCATACCTATTTCGAGCGTTCCGAACAAATTCCCACCCGAGTGAAGCTTGCCGCCGGACCGCTCATGGGTCGCGGTGCCGGGGCGGCCGATACTTGGCGGGCAGGTGGAATTCTGATCCAGCATCTGCCGGCGCACGGGCCCGCAAGCCCGCTGCGTTTTTCCTCGGGCGATGCGCCCGAGGGGTTGGAGGAGGCCGTACCCGAGGATGACCGATGGCGCGAGGCCCGTCTCATCGTCGAAACGGTGGAGGATCATGAGCTGCTCGATCCGATGCTGGCGCCGGAAAGACTGCTCTACCGGCTATTCCACGAGCGCGGGGTCACGGTTTATCGAGCGGTACCCGTCCGCCGCCACTGCACCTGCTCGCGTGAGCGCGTCGCCGGATTGTTGCGCGGGTTCACTGTCGAGGAACGCGAGCACATGCGCGAGGGCAACCGCATCATCGTGACCTGCGAGTTCTGCTCGACCCGCTACCCGTTCGATCCATCGGAAGTCGAGCCGCAGGATTCGGCCCTGGCGCAGTAGCCGGACGATCGAAGCGCGAAGAGAGAGTTGGGCGCGGCGTTCCCTATATTTGTTTTATCAAAAAAGGAAACGTCCGCTCTACGCGCCGCTCGCACAATACCTGGCGAGCCTGTCGAGAAACGCTTCGCAGCGCGCCAGCTCTCCGACGGCGATGAATTCATCCGGCTTGTGCGCCTGCTCGATCGACCCCGGGCCGCAGATGATGGCCGGAATACCTGCTTCCTGGAAAAGGCCCGCTTCCGTGCCGTAGGACACCGCGGACGTTTGATTGGACTGCGCCAGGCCGAGCGCCAACTCGAGCGCCGGTGACCGTGGGTCGGGTTTGAGACCGGGTACGGAGTTTATGTTGCGAGTTGAGATTCCGGTGTCCTCCGAGACCTCGCGCATTGCCGGCAGCAGGCGCTCGGCGAAACGCGCCAGACGGCTCGGCACCTCATCGGCATCATCCCCGGGCATCAACCGGGTTTCCCAGGCGAACGAGCATCGGCGCGGCACGATGTTCTTGGCCGTGCCTCCCGTTATGGTGCCGACGTGAACCGTCGTGTACGGCGGGTCGAAGGGGCCGCGCACATCTGCCCGCGTCCGCATCTCGGCAGCCAGGCGGTTGAGCTCGGCCAATAGCTCGCCCGCGACCATGATGGCGTTGACCCCGGTATGCGCGGCACTCGAATGGGCTTCATGGCCGGTCACTTCGGTCCGGTATGACCGCACGGTCTTGTGGGCGTCGACCACCTGCATGAGCGTCGGCTCGCCGACGATCACCGCCAGGGGCTTCGGCAGATGGGCGCTGAGGTGTGCAATGAGCGGCCGCACGCCCAGGCAGCCGACTTCCTCATCGCACGAGATCGCCAGGTGGATCGGGCGCTTGAGCGCGCTCGCCTTGAACCGGGGCACCGCGGCGAGCGCTGCGGCGAGAAAGCCTTTCATGTCGGCGGTGCCGCGGCCGTAGATGCGGCCGTTCCTCTCGGTCGCCGCAAAGGGGTCGCTGTTCCAGTCCTGGCCGTCGACAGGCACCACGTCGGTGTGCCCGGAAAGCACGATTCCGCCCGGCCCTTCGGGCCCGATGGTGGCATAGAGATTGGTCTTGCGGCCCGGTTCATAGTCGACGCGCAGGCTTTTGATGCCGTGCCCGTCCAGATAGTCTTCGATGAAGTCGATGAGGCCGATATTGCTGTTGCGGCTTGTCGTATCGAAAGCGACGAGCCGCCCGAGCAGTTCGCGGGTTGCGTCAGAGGGCGTCACGGCGTGGCCGGGCAGGGCGCATGATCGCGACTAATGCAGTTGCCGCGGCGCATACGGACTGTCGAGGGAGAACAGCGGAATATCGACATTGATGGCCTCGCCGCCGTCCTTCTCCATCTGGTACGATCCGACCATGAAACCGGATGGCGTGGCAAGCGGCGCGCCCGAGGTGTATTCGAAGCTGTCGCCGGGCCGAAGCGTCGGCTGCTCGCCCACCACGCCGGCGCCGCGCACTTCCTGGACCTTTCCGGTGCTGTCGGTAATGCGCCAGTAGCGGGTCTTGAGCGTGACGGCCACGTCCGAAAGGTTTTCGATGGTGATCGTATAGGACCAGACGAAATAGCCGTCGTCGGGCCGCGACTGGTCATCCAGGAAACCGGGCTGCACCGTGATCTTTATGTCGTGGGTGACTTTTTGGTACATGGGCGGCGGAACTATACGGACGTGCGGGCTGTGTCGCCACTTTACTTCGCGCGCGGGCATTGATCCGCAAAAATCAGCAGAGGCTCATGAGGCGCGCCACCTCCCGGCGCATCCGCCACGCCCGCCAGAGATGGTGACCGATCAAGAGGGCAGCGAGTGCAAAGCCCAGCTCATCGGTCACCGGCAGGGCCACAACCAGGCTGACTCCGGCGATTGCGGCAAGGATGCGCTCCCACAGGGCGGTGCGGGTGGCGAGAAAGCCCACGGTTGCCATGCCCCACAGACCAACGGCAAGGCAGGCCTTGAGAAGCACATATGCGACCTCTGCCGGATAGCCCAACGCCGCCGCCATCGGCCCCGCATCCTGCAGCATCAGCGAGGGTGTGTAGACGGCCATGAACGGCACGACGAAGCCGGCGACCGCGAGCTTGCTCGCCTGCACGGCGATCTTCATGCCGATGTACGCCATCGGCGCCGCCGCGAAGGCGGCGAGCGCGACGGGCGGCGTCAGATCGGCCATGATACGAAATAGAAAACGAACATGTGGCTGACGATGAGCGGCACGCCGAGCTCGAGCAGGGCGGGGCCGGCAAGCGAGGAGGTGATGATGTAGTTGGGAATGGTGGGAATGCCCATGCCGAGCACCAGGCACGTCACCATGGTGAGCACCAGCGACAGGAAGAGATTGTTCTCTCCAATGTCGATGATGGCGCGAATGAAGGTCGAGGCGATGCCGGTCAGGGTGAGAGTGCCGATGATAATGCCGACGATGGCGCAGGCGATGCCGACAGGCAGCGCATTCTTCGCCCCTTCGGCGAGCGAGTCGACGGCAGACGATGAGCGTCTCGCGACCGCCCTGAACAAGAGGCAGGCGAAAACGAGCACTGCCAGTACAAGGGCGAGTACATTGATACCGAACTTCAGGAAGGCGGCGGCGGCAAGGCCGAGCGCGACCAGAAGAAGATGCGCAAGGCGAGAGGGCTGATGAGCACGGCAAGCGGCGTGCCGAGGATGAGCACGATCGTGAGTGCCAGCCCCATCGTTCGGCAAAGATCGGCGTATATCCGGCAAACAGGAGATAGACCAAGGCCATGAGCGGCAGCACCAGCGGCCAGTGCAGTCGCACCGCGTTCCACGGATTGGGCAGAGTGGCCTTGTCCATGCCTTTGAGTCTGGCTTTGCCGAACTCGAGATGGACCATACCAGAAGCAAGTGCCAAAATAGAGAAAAGCTGGAATGATGGCGGCCTTGACGACGTCTGAATAGGGAACGTTCAGCGTCTCCGCCATGATGAAGGCGACGGCCCCATGACCGGCGGCATGATCTGGCCGCCCATCGAGGATGTTGCCTCCACACCCGGCGAAGGCAGCGCGGAAGCCGAATCTTTTCATGAGCGGAATGGTGAACTGGCCGCTTGCCACCACATTGGCCACACCCGAACCGGAGATGGTGCCCATCAGCGCCGAAGACAGAACGCACACCTGCGCCGGGCCGCCGCGCCAGCCGCCGACCAGGCCGAGAGCGAAATCGTTGAACAAGTCGATCATGCCCGCCTTCTCGAGGAAGGCCGCGAACACCACGAAGATGAAGATGTAGGCCGCCGACACATAGACGGGCGTGCCATAGATCCCTTCGGTGCCGAAGGCGAAGGTGTTGACGATTTGATCGAAGGAATAGCCGCGATGGACGAAAGGATCGGGCAGGTACTGGCCGGCGAAGCAATAGAGAAGAAAGACGCCGGCGACGATGGTGAGCGGCAGGCCCATGAGCCGTCGCGCCGCCTCGAACACCAACATGATGAGAAGGGTGCCGAGGGCGAGATCGAGGTGGCGTCAGGAAACCGCTGCGCTGAATCAGCGGAAGGTAGAACACCCATTGGTAGACGCCGGTCGCAAATCCGAGAGTTCCGAGGATCCAGAAAACGGCTTTGCCAGCCGCGGTACGGGCGCGCAGATTGGCGAGAAGCGCAAAGCCGAGGAGCAGCAGGAAGCCCACATGCATGGCGCGCTGCACCTGGCTCGGCAGCGTGCCATAGGAGGTCATGAATAACTGAAAGAGGGAAAAAGCGATCGCTATAGCGAACGCGGCGCGCCCCGGCAAGCCCCTCGCCGAAGCCGGGTGGCAATCCCTCACGATCTCGCCCTCAGGCTCGGTCTTCTCCTCGGGTGCCGCGGCTACGACATTCACAAGTTTTTTCGTCATGAGCGCCACCTTCCTCGTATCATGGCCGTCCTCGTGTGCGACACTGAGGATCACACGGCATCGTTTGGCGATGCGCGGGTCAAGCCCGCACATGACGAATAATACGGCGCGGGCGATCTCTCGTTTCGCCTGGCCAGGCCCTCAGTTGAGAATGCCTTTTTCCTTGTAGTAACGTTCGGCGCCGGGATGGAGCGGAATTGGTAGAGCCTTTAGCGCATTTTCGAGCTTGATCCCTTTTGCCGCCGCATGCGAGGCAGCGAGCTTGTCCAGATTGTCAAACACGAGCTTGGTCATCTGGTAGGCCGTTTCCTCCGGGACACCGTCATGCGCGACGAGAAGGTTGCCGACGGCAGCGGTTGCCACGTCTTCGGGCTGACCTTCATAAGTGCCGGCCGGGATGGTGGCAGGGGAATAGGGCGCGCCGATCTTCTCCACCGTCTCAGCGGGAACGGTGACGATGGTGATCGGCACCGAAGTGGCGAGATCGCGGATCGAGGCGACACCGAGCCCGGCCGATTGCAACGTGGCATCGAGCTGGCGGTTCTTCATGAGCTCGACGGATTTGGCAAAGGGCAGGTATTCGATCTTGCCGAGATCCTGGTAGCTCATGCCCGAGGCAGCGAAGATCGTCCGGGCATTCAATTCGGTGCCGGAGGCAGGGGCGCCGACGGAGAGCGATTTGCCCTTGAGATCGGCGAGGGTCTTGATGCCGAAGTCCTTGCTGGCGACGATCTGGATAAAATTGGGATAGATCGCGGCGATTGCGCGCAGCTTTTCGAGCTTCGCCGGGAAACCGGCTTCGGAATTGCCCTCCCAGCCGAGTTTGACGGAATTGGCAAGCGCAAACGCGATCTCGCCCTTGCCCTGCTGCAGAAGATTGAGGTTTTCGACCGAGGCTTTGGTGGCCTGGACCTGGGTGCGGGCACCTTCGATGCCATCTGCGTAAATTTCCGAAAGAGCGACCCCGAGCGGGTAGTAAGACGCCGGACGTGCCCCCGGTCAGGACGTTGATGAACTCCGCCGCCCTGGCAGGAACCAGAACCAGACCGAGACCGATCGACAGCGCCAGCGCGCCAAGCAGTTGCAGCATCGCTATCCCTCGACATTCAGCCAGTTGCACCGCTTCATCCGAAGCACTCATTGTTAGTTGAGCTTCAACCGGTTGCCAACCGTCAAGTTTCTGCGAGAGCCTTCTCTTGCGAAACGCGAAGCTAAATGACGTTTGACGGCCTGCCAACGCGCGAATGCATTCGACGGGATTTCAACTTAGGCACGTCGCAACGCTGGAGCGTCACGCGGTATTCCTTCAGCTGCAAGGTCTGGCCGCGACGCGTTGCGGCGTTTTTGGGCAGCGACCCAAACGTACACTCAGCCCTTTAGCCGGCGCACGTCGTGGGTCAAGACTGCCTTTGTTAGGCCTTTGATCGAAAGCTCGCCGGACGGCACCGCTTCGACGATGTCTTCGACTTCGCTAAGCACGCGCTGGCTGATGAGGATCTGGCCGGACTTTGCTTCGGCGCACAGACGGGCAGCGAGGTTTGTGACGGTGCCGATGGCGGCATAGTCGAAGCGGCCCTCGAAGCCGATTTGCCCGAGCGTCGCGTAGCCTTTGGCAATGCCGATGCCGAAATCCCAGCTGATGACCACGTTTGCGCCATCGCTGCGCGAGCTCATTGACGCAGTCGCGCATGGTAACGGCCATCTTCACTCCTCGCGCCGCCGGGTCTGCACATGGGATCGGATCGTTGAACAGGACCAAGAGCCCATCACCCAAGAAGCGCTCCAGCGTTCCTTCGAAACGATGAATGATCTCACCAAGCGTGGCGTGGTACTCGCTCAGAACCTCCATGACCTCCTCAGGTTCGGCGGCCTCGGCGAAAGCGGTGAAGCCACGCAGATCGCAGAACACGACAGCCACATCGCGGCGATGGCTCTGCAACATGCGATCATCGCCGCTCGAGATGACCGACTCCGCAACGTGAGGCGCCAAGAAACGCCTTAGGCGACTCATCCGCTTGCGGTCGGTGATGTCGGTAAAGGTCGTCACGAACCCGCCATCCGGCATGGGAGCGCGGCGCACCTCCAGGCTGGTCCCGTCGGCCCGGTCGATCTCGAAACGTGGCGGGTCCAGGTTTCGAGCCCGCTCGACGATCCTGGCGAGCTGCGCCTCGGGATCACCGGGCCCGTAGTCACCCCGGTCCACGTTATAGCGTATGATGTCCGTGAAGCTGACACCGGAGCGGATAAGATTTGGCGGATAGTGGTAGAGCCGCACATACTGCTCGTTCCAGGCGACGAGGCGCATGTCGGCATCGAACACGGAGATGCCGTCGGACATGCTCTCGAGCGTAGTTTCCAGATGCAGGGTCTTGGCCTTGAGCGAGTCCATCATGCCGCCGATGCTGCTCGACAGGACCTGCAGCTCTTTGAGGCCCTTGTACCCGGGTGCGCGGCCCGCGGCGAAATCCCTGGCGATCCCGTAGATCGGACGCACCAGGACCTGGCGAAGCCAAACGACGAGCAGCGACGTGATCAACAGCAGCGCTGCGGCTGAACCGATGGTGATGAACCGCACCTTGGCAATCAGCTCCTCGAAGGCGGTCGCATCCTTGACCAGGACGAGGCGCCAATTCCAGGGCGCGAATGCAATGGGACGTATGTAGGTCTCATGCCCGTTCGGCAGTGTTAGTCGCCGGGCACCGACGGCAAGAGCGCTTGGCAGCAGCTCCTGGGAATCCCCTATCTCCATCCCGCTCACGAAATCCGCGACGCCGTCGACTTCTACGATCATGCCAACTTCGTGCTCACGGGCAAAATCCTCGAAACGCATGCGGGCGTTGAGCTGATGGAGCCGTGAGGCCTGCTCATCTCCGGCGCGTCCCTCACGATTTTGCCGGTCAACCTCGGCATCTGCGATCGCGAAGGCGCTGCGGGCCAACGAGTTGAGATTGGCCCGGATGCTGGCATCGGCAAAGTCGCCAACGGTCCGCAGGACCATGAAATACAACACCACACCGGCCACGATCATGAGACCCAGCACCGGGATCAGCACGACGGACTGCAGACCGGAAGCAAACGGTTCACGGGGGCGACTTTCCGAAGACCGGCTCAGCGGAACGGACTTCTTCCGGCCAGACAATCTCCTTTCGCCCGTTCCGCCACTGCAGAATCACGTCCAGCCGTTTCACCTGCATCCCCGTATGATCGACGGCGAAACGACCAATAACACTGTAGGTATCCAGATCGAACAGGGCGCCACGCACTGCCTCCCGATCGAGGTTCAGTGCCTGCGCCAGAGCGGCTTCCATGATTTGTCCGGCGGCAAAGGCCGTTGCCGCGTGGTAGGAGGGATCGACGCCATATCGCTGTCGGAACGCCGACGTGAAATCCCGCGAGCGCGGATAGGTGATCGATTCATGAGGCTCCCAGTGCGAGGTCGTGAAAGCACCCTCGGCGTTGTCTCCCATGACATCCCGCCATTCGGGCAAGGCGGGGCCGACCGTGGCGAAGAATGCGCGCGGCATCCATCCCACCTGTCGAGCAGCCAGTCGCGCATTGACGGCTTCATCACGATGCCCAGCGATGATGACGAGCTCGGCGGCCGAGTCCCTTGCCCGGCGCATGTGATCAATTAGGTCGGCACTGCCTTTCGCAAATCGGAGGTCCAGCACAACCTTCAGCCTCAAGAAGGGAGCCCATTTGCGGGCACCCGCGGCGATCTCCTCTGAAAAGGGATCATCGCATGACGATCGGTCATTCCGTTCGGGCGAGAATAAGCGACCAGGGGTGACTTTACCTTGGGATCATGTCGGACTATCCATGGGGCATGCGGGCGTAGTTCAGTGGTAGAACGCAAGCTTCCCAAGCTTGATGTCGTGGGTTCGATCCCCATCGCCCGCTCCAGAACTCAGGTCATCGACATGCCGACAGCGTTTCTCGCCACCGGTTTTGCTCGGCTGCTCTTCGCCCTCGCAGCGGCTGTTGCGGTAGCCTCTGCTATGCTGGCCCAGGAAGCGGCACCTCAAGGGGCGCCCGAAACGTCTACTGGACAGGTCTCACCGCAAGCACCCGCAGAAACGGCTTCACCGCCAGCCGGGAAGGCGACGCCTGCCGTTCCGCCGGATACGAAGGCGGCCAGCGCGCCCACAGGTTATGCGGTGCCGCTCTTCCGGCACATCGACCGGACCAAGCCGCTGCCTGACCTCAAGGCGGTCGAGTCGCTGCGGTTTGCCGTCGATGACGAGTTCCCGCCGTTCAGCTTCAAGGAAAGCACGGGCGCCCTCAACGGGTTCAACGTGGCGATCGCCAACGCCATCTGCCAGGAGCTCAAGCTCGCCTGCGAGTTCACGACCAAGAAATGGGACGATCTCATGCCGGCGCTGGAGCGCGGCGAGGTCGACGCGGTGATCGCCGGCGTCAAGGTCACCGAGGATACAGTCGAAACCGCGGACTTCACCAACGCCTACTACCGGTCGCTGGCGCGCTTTGCCGTACGCAAGCAGAATCCGCTGACCACGCCGGACACGCGCAGCCTCGCCGGCAAGCGCATCGGCGTCGTCAAGGGATCGGCGCATGAAGCCTGGGTCATGCAATATTACTCCCGCTCCAATATCCGCCCCTTTGCCACGAGCGCCGAAGCGTTCACCGCCCTGCGCGGCGCGGTCATCGACGCCTATTTCGGCGACAGCTTGCAGATCATGTTCTGGCTGACGGGCGAAGACTTCGCAGGACTGCTGCCGCTTTGCCGAAGGCGCCTACAACGATCCGGAGTTCTTCAGCCACGGCATGGCGATCGCCGTCAAGCGCGGCAACGCCGAGCTGAAGGACGTCCTCGACTACGGGCTCGACCGGCTTCAGACATCGGGCAAGTTCGCCTCGATCTTCCGGGAATATTTTCCCCTAAGCCCGTTCTGATCCGTCGCTCAGTTTTCCGTTTCGACCTCGGATGCCGTTAAACGGAGCGGTGGCGCGCGATGACCCCGCGCTCGAGCGCGGCCGTCACCAGCTTGTCGAGACCGAGCGCATCGCGCAGCATGGCGAGGAACCGCATCTCCTCGCGGGCAACGATCAGATCGGCGGCCGCCACCTCGGCGGCGAGCGCGAATGCCGTATCGTAAAGGTGGCTCGGCAGGGCGGCCTTCACCAGGCCCAAGACCGCTGCGAGACCGCCGCTTTCCTGTTGCAGGATTTCGCCGCATTCCTGCGCAATCGAGGTCAGGCGCTCGAGATTGAAGTCAGCAAACGCCGGCAGCCGCTCCACGATGCGGCCGATGTGCGCCAGCTCCTTGTTGCCGATGTGGCCGTCGACGCCGCTCATCGTCACCATGACGTAGATCAGCGCCTGGTGGGTATCGATTGTGTTTGCCATGTGGGATCAAATGCCTGCTTCGAGCTTCGGAAGGGTGCTCTAGCTAGGAGCACGCTGGAGCAGACGCAAGCCCCAGGAATTCTTCGGTCTGCTCGATGGCCTCGACGAGTCCGCATCGCACGACAGGCGCGCCGGCGGGCAACGCCGTGAGAAAGCGCGTTGCAAGCCGGGCATCGAGAACGACGAAAACGCCGCGGTCGCTCTCGCCGCGAATGAGCCGCCCGAAGGCCTGCCGCAGCCGCAGCCGCACCATCATGTCCTGATAGGCGATGCCGCCGAAGGCCTGGCGCCGGGCCCTTTCCAGGATGGTCGGCTGTCCCCACGGAACCCGGTCGAGCACGATGAGCCGCAGCGAATCGCCCGGCACGTCGACCCCGTCGCGCACCGCATCGGTGCCGAGCAGGCAGGCATCTTTCTCCGCCCGGAACATGTCGACCAGCGTGCCCGTATCGATCGGATCGACGTGCTGGGCATAGAGCGACAGTCCGCGCCGGGCCAGGGGTTCGATGAGCCGCTTGTGAACGGCCCTGAGCCTCGAGATGGCGGTAAACAGCCCGAGCGCGCCGCCCGCGGACGCGATGAAGAGCTCCCGATAGGCGGCCGCGACCTGGTCCATGTCCTCCCGGTTGACGTCGTTCACGATCAGGATGCGCGCGTTGCGCGGATAGTCATAGGGGCTGTCGTGGGTGATGCGGCGGACGCCGTAGGGGAGATGCACGACGCCGGTGCGCATTTCCGCGCTCTGCCAGTCGTCGGGCGCTTCGGGCGGCCGGTCCTTGAGCGTCGCGGAGGTGATGATGATGCCGTCGGCGCGCTTGAGCACGGTTTCCGCGAGCGGCTCGGTAGGGTCGATCCAGTGGCTGTGCAGGCCGACGTCGATCTCGCGCTCCCATTGCTGCTCGATTGCGAACCACTCCACGAAAGACGGATGCGGCCGGTCGATCAGCCGGTCGAGCATGTGGACGAAGCCGCCGATCTTCAGCTCGCCGCGGCGCTTGAGCGACCGGACGACCGCCTCGATGCGCGCCCGCTCGGCGCTGGCCAGTTCCCCCGCCTCGGCATCGAGCTTCTTAGCGAGCTGTGCTGCGAGCGCCAGCATCGGCCGCTGCAACTCGATAAGCTCCGCGGAGAGCAGCCCGGCCTCCCGGTCGAGGCCGTCGACCAGCGGGTGGCAATCGGTCTCGAGCGTTTGACCGCCGGCGTTGTCGGCCCGCGCCAGCACCTGCTGGCGGACGAGTGTACAGAAAGAGCTCGCTCTGGCCCTCGGGCGATCCTGCCTGGATCCGCTGCTGCCAGCCGGGGCCCGGGAGCACGCGCGCCCTGTCGGCGAGTTCATCGATGAGCTTCTCGGCTGTTTCAGCGCCGGCCACCAGATCGCCGATGCGGTCGGCGAGGCTGCGGCCTCGCCTGCCTCTGCCTTCGGGGCCGCGGATCCAGCGCCTGAGTTCGGCCGTTTCGAGCGCCGTCAGGTGGCCCGAGAAAGCGCTGTCGGCGGCATCGAAGAGGTGATGGCCTTCGTCGAACACCAGCCTGCGGACGTGGCTGTCACCGTCGGTTTCTTCGCCCGGAGCAACGCCCAGCGCGTAGTCGACCGCGGCCCGGTGCAGGACCAGGGCATGATTGGCAATGACCATGTCGGCTTTGCTCGCGGCACGCTGCGCGCGTTCGATGAAGCAGCGCCGGTAGTGCGGGCAGGCCGAATAGATGCATTCGCCTCGCCGGTCGGTGAGGCCGAGGCTCTGCGGTGTCACCTGCCGTCCGGTGTCGTGTGCCTCGGACATGAGGCTCATCACCCAGGCCGGAAAATCTCCGCCCGCCATGTCGCCGTCGCGGCTGTAGCGGGCCCAGCGCGCGATCAGCGCCGCAGTGAGCGCCGTCGTGGCGTTCCGCCCCGTCAGCCGGCCGAAGATCTCCTGCATGTTGAGCAGGCAGAGATAGTTTTCGCGGCCCTTGCGCACGACGACGCGTTGGCGGCGCTCCTCTGGATCGGGAAACATGCGGGCTGTTTCCTGCTCGAGCTGTCGCTGCAGATTCTTCGTGTAGGTCGACAGCCAGACCGGCGTGCCGTTGCGCTTCGACCACACTTGGGCGGGCGCCAGATAGGCGAGGGTCTTGCCGAGGCCCGTGCCGGCCTCGGCGAGCAGGATGTTGTTTTCGTGCGGCTTCTGGCGCGGTGCGAAGGCGTGCACCGCCGCCGCACAATAGGCACGCTGTCCCGGCCGGTCTTCGGCATCATCTCCGAGCAGCTGGCCGAGCACCGCCAGCGCTGCCTCCTCCTCGACCCCGTGATGCGATCCCGGAGTCGGCGGACCCTCATCTTCCCACTCGGGGATTCGATCCCAGACGTTGAGACCGGTTCCGAACGGTGCGCCCTCCAGGCGACCATTGCCATGCGCCAGGGCCCTCAGCACCGGATCTGCCCACGGCCAATTCGTCTGGCCGAGAAAGGTGGCGATCTCGGCCGTTTCCCTGCGGTCGGGAAAAGCGCTGAGACTGAGCCGGCGGAGAAGTTCCCGGGCGCAGCCGATGAGAGCTTCCGCACCGTCCCGCGGAGCAACGTGGAGAACTCTGGCGAGCCCCGCCGGCGTCGGGATGGCGAAGCGGGCCGGCAACACGAATGCGTAGAGCTCCGCGACGTCGAGATGCCGGACCGCGGCAGCGGCCGCGCAGGGCGCCGCGGGCCGCACCCGCGATCAGGCACAGCCGGTCAATGAGGTAGGGCGCATGGCAGACGAGATGCGGTTCCTGCGCGAGGCAGGCGAGACCCTGGGCGGCGGAAAGCTCCTCGGCTGCTCCGTGCGCGGTGATCCGCGCCAGCCCCGTGCCCTTCTGCACCGCGACCGGAAAGGGAAAGACTTCGCGTGGCGGCTCGGGACGTTCGATGTTCATGGCGGGTTGCGAGCCTTGCGCGCGAACGGGCGCCGCTTCTCGTTGACCGCTTCAGGCCGCCCGATTACCAGTGTTGCAGCAAGGTACGCCGTCTCCATGAACCGTCTCCGCGACTTCCGCAGCGCAGCGCTCGACAGCAAGGCCTGGCCGTTTGTCGAGGCGCGCAAGCTGCTGCAGCGCTTCGAGCGCCGCGCTGCGATGCCTGCCGAAGTCCTGTTCGAGACGGGATACGGGCCGTCGGGACTGCCGCATATCGGCACGTTCGGCGAGGTCGCGCGCACCACCATGGTCCGGCATGCTTTCGAGACCCTGTCGGATGTGCCGACGCGCCTTCTGTGTTTTTCCGACGACATGGATGGGCTGCGCAAGGTGCCGGACAACATTCCCAATCGCGACATGGTGGCCCGATTTCTCGGCAAGCAGCTCACCAAGGTACCCGATCCGTTCGGCAAGTACGAGAGTTTCGGCCATCACAACAATGCCATGCTGCGCCGCTTTCTGGACCAGTACGGTTTTGAATACGAGTTTGCCAGCTCCACCGAATACTACCGCTCGGGCCGGTTCGATGCGGCGTTGCGGCGCGTGCTCGAGAGCTATGACGCGGTGCTCGCCGTCATGTTGCCGTCGCTGCGCGCCGAACGGGCGGCGAGCTATTCGCCGTTTCTGCCCATTCACCCCAGGACCGGCGTCGTCATGCAGGTTCCGATCGAGGAACGCCGGCTCAACTCCGCCACCATCGTCTGGCGGGATCCGGAAACAGCCGAGCGCTTCGAGACGCCGGTGACCGGCGGCCATTGCAAGCTCCAGTGGAAGCCCGATTGGGGCATGCGCTGGTATGCGCTCAACGTCGACTACGAGATGTCCGGCAAGGACCTGATCGATTCCGTGAAGCTGTCGGCGGAAATCTGCCGGGTGCTGGGCGGCGAGCCGCCGGAAGGCTTCAACTACGAGCTGTTCCTCGACGAGAACGGGCAGAAGATCTCCAAGTCGAAGGGCAACGGCCTGACCATCGACGAGTGGCTGCGCTACGCCAGCCCGGAAAGCCTGCAGCTCTTCATGTATCACAAGCCGCGCGAGGCCAAGCGGCTCTTACTTCGACGTCATCCCGCGCCATGCCGATGAATATTTCGCGCACCTCGCGGCATACCGGCGGCAGGACCAGCCCCAGCAGCTCGCCAACCCGGTGTGGCATGTCCATGCCGGCAACCCTCCGGCCATCGACATGCCGGTCAGCTTCGCGCTGCTGCTCAATCTCGTCAGCGCCTGCAACGCTTCCGACCACGACATCCTGTGGGGCTTCATCGAGCGTTATGCGCCCGGCACCTCCCGCCGAGACCCACCCGGCGCTCGACCGCCTGGTGACCTACGCGGTGAACTACTTCAACGATTTCGTGAAGCCGGCGAAAAACATATCGCGCCGCCGACGACGTCGAACGCGCCGCACTGGAGAAGTTGTCGCAAGGTCTGGCGGCGCTGCCCGCCGGCGCCACCGGCGATGAAATACAATCGCTGCTTTACGACGTCGGCCGGGCCGTTCCCCGCTACCAGGACCTGAAGGCCAAGGGCGCCACGCCGCAACGCCCCGGCGTCTCGCTCGCCTGGTTCAACGCCATCTATCAGGTCTTGCTCGGCGAGGAGCGGGGTCCGCGCTTTGGCCCGTTCGTGGCGCTCTACGGCATCGAGGAAACCCGCCGTCTCATCGCCGATGCGCTGGCCGGCAAGCTCCTGGCTTCGCCGGCAGCCGCCTGACGCACCGCAACCGTCATTCCGGCGAAGCCGAATCCAGCTGGCAATGGCACTGCGCAACGAGAAGAAGCGGACCTGGCTTCGCGGGTGACGGGCGCTGCGGCTATAAACAGTCATTACCGGTGAATCAGCGTATTCGATGGACGTTTCGGATCGAGCAGATGACGCGCCTGTTCGGCGCCATGGACCGGGAGCAGCGCCTTATCGAGCAATCCGATCTGCACCAGCAGGACGCGTGATCCCAGTAGATGTGTTCATGGGCAACCTTGCCGTCCTCGAAGCCCACCACGACGACGAATGGCAGTTCGACCCGTTTTCCCGTCGGCGCGACGCCGGGCAGAATCGCCGGCATCTGCATGTCGTGGGTGAAGCGCAGGATCAGCTCATCGACGATGCTGTTTTCGCCCACCGTTCTGGATATCTGCTGAATTTGCGTGTCCTTGGGCCAGCGGCCGACGAAATGGGACTCATAGAAATTGCGAACCGCTTCCCGGCCAAATCCGCCGGTCAGCACCGGCACATGGACGAGGTACGGCGTTTCGGTCATCGTCGCCATGGTGGCATCGACGTCGAGGCTGACGAACTCCGCCGCCACATGGGCGTCGAAAACCGCCCCGAGATCGGGATTTTTTCCGTCATGGATCTGGTCCTCCCGCGTTTGTGATCGTTCTGTGATTGGCTGATGGCCGCCAGCGCCACGGCGATTCGCCCGGCAAGCTCGGCGTTGTTCCTGATCAGCGCCGTGTTGGCGGCGAACGTGCGGCCCTCGGACAGCTCGGCGAGGCGGGCCGAGGAGATAAGGCGTCAGCTCCTTGCCTGCGACGCCCGAGGATTGTGCGTCGGCGAGCGCCTGCTCGATGCGCGCGTTGACGATCGTCCGGCTCCAGCGCGTCGGCCGCGGGGATAGGGTTGGCGATGAGGATCCCCGAGGGAAGGCCCGAGCGCGCGGTGGCTGCGCGATCACCCGGGCGATATCCTCTACGCTGTCGAAGCGGTGCTCGACTTTGGCGCCGCTGGCGCGGGCGAAGAAGGCCGGAAACTCATCGCTCCCGTAACCCAGCACCGCCACGCCAAGCGTTTCGAGCACCTCGAGCGTCTTCGGAATATCCAGGATGGACTTCGCTCCCGCGGCCACGACCGCGATGGGTGTCGATCCGAGCTCCTGGAGATCGGCGGAAATGTCGAACGTCGTTTCCGCTCCGCGATGAACTCCGCCGATGCCGCCCGTGGCGAAAACGGCGATCTGCGCCCTGGCGGCGAGAAACATGGTCGCGGCCACCGTCGTGCCTGCCGATCCGCCTTTGACGAGGACGGCCGGAGATATCGCGGCGGGAAGCTTTTTCGGCGGACTTGTCCTCGGCCAGGCTTGCATTTCCTCAGGCGAAAGCCCGACGCGGACGCGGCCGTGCAGGATGGCGATAGTAGCGGGAACTGCGCCGGCTGTGCGCACGGCCTTCTCCGCCGCACGCGCGGCCTCGGCGTTGGCGGGATAGGGCAGCCCGTGGGTGATCAGCGTGGATTCGAGAGCCACCACCGCGCTCACCGCTGCGCAGGGCCGCCTCGACCTCGGCGGCGATGTTGATGCCGCTATCACTCATGGGCATCATCGCTACGCGGCAGCGCCGCCCTGCGGCAAGAGCGATCGCGCCACGTTCTCGCGCGACATCCGGATCGGCGACGGCGTCCGTGCGATGACAATGGCGAGTGCTGCGCACGCCGCCCCGAACTCGACCGCGGCGGCGAGCGGAAGCGCCCTCGGCAAGCCTGAGCAGGGTGCCGGCGATCAGCGCGTCGCCGGCGCCCGAGACGTTGACCTTTTCCACGGCCGGCGCCGCCGTCCAGAGAGCCGGGCCGTCGGCCAGTGCATGAACGCCGGCCGGTCCCTCGGTCAGCACGACAGCGGCGGCGCCGCGCTCCCGCAGTTGCCGCATCGCCGGCAGCACTTCCTGCGTTCCGGTCAATGGCCCGGGCCTCGTCGCGGTTGAGAAACAGAAGATCGAGATGGCCGAGATCCTCGCCGAGCCGGGCCGACTTCGCCACCGAGACCGCATCGACCGCCAAGCGGAAGGGGATGGACTTGCGCGGCTGGCGGAGCCTGGCGAGCGCCGCCGGCGGCAGGTTGCAGTCGGCGAAAACCCAGGCATGGGCACGCAACGCCGGCACGAGCTCGTCGATCAACGAGGCCGGCCAGGCCTCGAAAATGTCCATGTCGGCGAACGCGGCAAAAAGCTCCCCGCCATGGAATATGGCCGTGTACTCCGCAGTGCGGGCGCCCGGAACGGTGCGCAGATGAAGCGCGACTCGATGCCCGCTCGCTCGGCGCCGGCCTTGAGCTCGGCACCCCGGCGCGTCGTCGCCGACAAGCGAAGCCAGCGCCGCGGCGGCGCCGAGCCGCGCGAGGTTCTCCGCCACGTTGCGCGCCACGCCGCCGTGGCCGATGCGCGAGCGCACCGGATTCGAGGTGGCGATCCTCGGCGCGCGCGATCGTTTCCAGCACCCGGTCGATCACCGCTCCGCCGATGCACAGGATCGTCACTGGCGAAACGCTGGCCATTGTCGTTCCAAAATTCGCGCTGCCCAAGGTTGCAATTGCACCCGGGAATGAACTGTGGCGACGTCTAATATAAACGGCTCAGGCTGCGGTAATCGTCAGTTTCATACCGAGAGCGTCCATCAATCTTCGAACGGTTTCGTAGCGGGGTTTCGCACCGGGCGCGAGCGCCTTGTACAGACTTTCACGGCCCAAGCCGGAATCCTTGGCAACTCTGGTCATGCCGCGCGCCTTCGCCACATTGGCCACCGCAAGCAGAAACGCTTGCGGATTAGGATGTTCAAGCGCCGCCGTGAGGTACTCGGCGATAACTTCCTCGTTGTCGAGATAATCGGAAGTATCGAAAGGCGCGAGCTTTACCTTCGCCATAGGTCGCTCCTTCACTTGTCGCGACATCTCGAGAGCTGCCTTGATGTCGCGCTTCTGTGTATCTTTGTCACCGCCCGCCAGGAGTAGAAAGATCCGCTGTCCGCCGCGCATGTAGTACACCCGATATCCGGGGCCGTAGTGGATGCGCATCTCATAGATACCTTCTGCAATGAACCCGCAGTCACCGAAGTTGCCAAGTGCTGCCGCATCCAGCCGCGCCAAGATTTCGCGCTTTTCCCTTGACGTCTTTCAGCCGCTTCATCCATGCGTCGAAAACGGCCGAGCGGATAAGCGTGTTCACGGTAGATGATTGTATCCGAACGGATACGACAGTTCAAGGGCGATCCATTCCATCGAAGGACAGCACTGCTCGCATTCACGAGGCGAGCGCATTGCCATGAGCAGGCTCTATTGGTGCCTCCGGCCGCTGCTCTTCCGGCTCGATCCGGAATTGGCCCACACCTTGGCGATCCGTACTCTGAGGTCGGGACTGTTGCCCCGAGGCAACCTCCACAGCGATCCGGCGCTCGCGGTGTCCGCACTTGGTCTCGAGTTTCCGAACCCCATGGCCTTGCCGCCGGCTTCGACAAGAATGCGGAAGCGGCAGAGGCAATGCTGGCGTTGGGGTTCGGCTCTGTCGAGGTGGGAACCCTCACGCCGTCCCCGCAGCAAGGAAACCCGCGTCCGCGCCTTTTCCGCCTCGACGGAAGATCGGGCAATCATCAATCGCCTGGGGTTCAACAATCAGGGCCACGCTGCAGCACGCCGGCACCTCGAAGGCGCGTCGCGGCGGAACCGGAATCCTCGGCGTCAATATCGGCGCAGGCAGGGATGCTGCCGATCCGGCCGCGGACTATGTCGCAGGCATCACCGCTCTGAACGAGGTTGCTGACTATTTCACGGTGAACATCTCTTCGCCCAACACGCCCGGACTGCGCTCGCTACAGGCGCGGATCGGTTGCAGGCGCTTGTCGACCGCCTGAGCGAAGCGCGTGCGAAGCTGGGAGATCCGAAACCGCTGCTCATCAAGATCGCACCCGATCTCGGCGAAGGCGAGCTGGAGGACATTGCGATGGTGGCGCTGGCGCGGCGGCATTGATGGCCTGGTCGTTTCCAACACCACGGTTTCCCGGCCGCAGCTCAAATCGGTGCATGCGGCCGAGGCCGGCGGCCTGTCGGGCCGGCCCCTCTTCGAGCTTGCAACCCGCCAGCTGGCGCGCCTCTATGACTTCACCTCCGGCAAGCTGCCGCTCATCGGCGTGGGCGGCATCGATTCCGCCGATACCGCATACGAGAAGCTGCGCGCCGGAGCCACGCTGCTGCAGCTCTATTCGGCGATGATCTACCAGGGGCCGGGGATTGCCCGGGCGCTGAACAGGGAGCTGGCGCAGAGGCTCGCCCGGGAGGGTATCGACGAACGTGGGCCGGCTCACCGGCAGCGGGGTCCAGGACTGGCTTTGATCTAGCCGCGGACTCTCTACACGTTGACGGAACGCTCCGCGGCCTTGCTCTCGGGCGGAAAACTGGCGCCTTCCAGGGCCTTCAGGCGCGCCCCCAGCGTGATGGCGCGGATGACGAAGAACGCGTTGAGCGAAAGCCACAGCCCGTGATTGCCGAGCGACCGGGTGGCGATCCACCAAACCGCCAGGTAGACCACCAGGCTGAGGAGCATCATGTTGCGCATGTCGGCAGTGCGGGTCGCACCGGTGAAGATGCCGTCGAGCTGGAAGCAGATCACCCCGGCGATCGCCGAAATCGCCACCCACGGGAGATAAATTTTTGCCGTGGCGCGCACCTCCGCATTGGTGGCGAGGAGGTCGATGATCGCCGGCCCGCCGAGGTAAATGACGAGCGCGAGCAGGGCTCCCGCCACCAGGGCCCATAGCGTGGTGATGAAGACGGCATCGCGGTAGCGCTGGCGATCGCGCGCTCCGACCGACTGTCCAACAAGGGCCTCCGCAGCGTAGGCAAAGCCGTCGACGAGATAGGCCGATACTTCGAACAGGTTGATCAGCACGGCGTTGGCGGACACGATCACGTCGCCCGCCTTTGCTCCCTGCGCCGCATGCCACCAGAATGCAAATACCAGGCACCAGGTGCGGATCATGATGTCGAAATTGATCATGAAGGTGCGCCGGAACCTGGCGGCGTCGAAAATCAGCGCCGCGGTCGGGCCTGAGGCCGCGCCGCCTCAGCTCCAGACCGATCACCGCAAATCCGAGGAACGCGGCGCTGATCTCGGCGATCAGCGTTCCCAGCGCCACGCCGTCCGATGTCATGTTGAAGTGCAGCACGAACAGCGCATCGAGCGCCATATTGGAGAGGTTCAGGTAGAGTTGCAGGGCGAGCGCCAGTCCGGCGCGGGCCTGGCCGATCAGCCAGCCCAGCACGACGAAATTCACGAGCGCGAACGGCGCCGACCAGATGCGGATGCGGAAATAGACTGCCGCATGGTGTTCGACCTCGGCCGAGCCCTGGATGAATCCGGCGACTACCTTCTCGATCAGCGGGCCTGCTGCGATCAGGCCGAGACCGCAGACGGCGGCTGACCAGCAGGGCGCGAAACAGAACTGCGGTGAGCTCGCGTTGATCACCCGAACCATAAGCCTGAGCGGCAAGCCCGCTCGTCCCCAGCCGCAGAAAGCCAAATCCCCAGTAGACAAAACTGAAGATCAGCGAACCGATGGCGATGGCGCCGATGAAGTAGGCCTCCGGCAACCTGCCGATCACCGCCGTGTCGACGACGCCGATCAGCGGCTCCGACACGTTGGAGAGCATGATCGGGACGGCGATCGCCAGCACGCTCCTGTGGGTGACCGCGCCGAGGGCTCTGTTCATGGGAGGGGCGGCTTGTTGCAGCGGTCACCGAGCCTGTCAAGCAACGTGGCCATATTCGGCAAATGAACAACGAAGCTGCGGCCGAACCGGGCCTCTTGCCGCCAAGGTTTGCGAACTGGTTTCGCTCTCGCGGCTGGACGCCGCGCTCCCACCAGCTCGAGTTGCTCGCCCATGTGCGGGCCGGCCGCAGCGTGCTGCTGGTCGCTCCGACGGGCGGCGGCAAGACATTGGCGGGATTCCTCCCGAGCCTCGTCGATCAACGCCTGATCATGCCCGCCTTCGGCGCCTATTCGGGCGGACTGAACGTCCGCGACCCGGCGATCTCGGATCTGTTCGGCGCCGGGCCCTTCTCTGCCTGGCTCATCGGGCGCACCGCGATCTTCCCGGTCGCCCGCCACGTCCTGAGGTGACGGGCTTCAGCCCTGTCGCTGCTCCAGGCGCTGGAGCAATTCGGCTCCAACCTCGCCATCGACCGCCATGCCGTTCTGCAGCTGGAAGAGCCGGATGGCATTGGCCGTCTTCGTGCTCATTCTGCCGTCGGCGGCGCCGACGTCGAAGCCCAGCCGGTGCAACTGCGACTGGACACGAGCCAGTTCAGTAACCGATGCGAGGGCCGGCGATTGCGCCGCCGTCAGCTGCCAGGCGGGGTCGCTGAGCGGAACGACGTTGGCGAGACGATCCCTTTCCGTCGCCTGGAAGGCGGCCAGCCGCCTCTCGAGCTCGTGGCGCTCGTTCGGCGGCACGCTGTCCTCAACGGTTTTCATCTCGGCGGCGGCTGCCTGGTCGCCCTGCAGGGCGGCGAGCCTGAGCCAGTAATATGCCTCGGCCGCGTTCACCTCGACCCCGAAGCCCCGGTGGTAGAGCATGCCGAGGAGGAACTGGCTTTCCGGCAGGCCGTGCTCGGCAGCAAGCCGCAACCACTCGGCGGCGGGCCGGTAGTCGCCTGACTGCTTGGCGCGCTCGGCCAGCAGCACCGCCAGATTGTGCATCGCCTTGACGTTGCCGCTTGCGGCAGCCCGCCGATACCACTGCAGCGCCAGATGGCTGTCCTGCTCCACGCCCCGCCCGTGTTCATAGAGCCCCGCGAGCCGGTATTGGGCAGGCACCAGGCCCTGGGCCGCAGCTTTTGCATACCACTTGAACGCTTGAACGAAATCCCGAGCGACGACCTGGCCGTTGAGATAGCGCCCGGCAATCACGAACTGCGCGCGCGCATCGCCCTTGCTTGCCGCTGTTCGCAGGCTCTCCGGGCCGAGCCCTTCCGGCAGCGGCTCGGCGCTCGCCGACGCGAAGTTGCCGGGCGGAACATGCAGCCGCGAATGTGGCGAGGCAGGCCTTGGCGGTGCGTTTTCCGGTGCCGCGCTGCCGTCGCCAACGGCTTTCTCGGCGGGAACGGTAATCGTGGTGGTCGCTGGGCCGTCGTGGTCCTGATAGGCGGTGCGCACCGCATATGCGGATACTGCCGCGAGCAAGGCGAGGCCAGCGAGAATCAAGCGCTTTCTCATGCTGCCCAGCACCTCCACCGGAACCTCGGCGCCGTTGATGACCCGGCTTTTCTTCGCGGCTGGGAAGGCGAAGAGTCTTCCTGCGCCCTCGATCCTTGATTTGGTTGCACTGGCGGTGACGTGGGCGCCGGCCCGCGAGGCGTTCGCGGTCGTCTTGGCAGCTCGTCTGGCCGCGGCAATGTAGTCATCCGGCGGCGGGAAGCCGGCCTCTGCGCCTGGTGCGGTCGGTCCCTGAGGGTTCCCCGTGGCGGCTGAGAAATCTTGCGGCGCGGATGCGAACTGTGCGGTCTGAAACGGGTGTTCCAGCGCTTCAGGAGGAGCGGATCGAGGCTCGGGACCGCTCGCGTGCGGCCACGGATTGGCATGGGCCAGGGTTTGCTGCGGTTGCAGAGCGGCGGTTGGGTTCACGAACGGGTGGCCTGCTCTAGCTTCCACATGAGAGGTGGCCGGCTGGGCAGCCTGCACGATGTCACCTTGCGCCGCTTCGATTTCAGCGAGCTTGTTGACGATCTGCTCAAGGGTTTCGTGCACCGCCTGCAGGGTCTCCTGGGTCTGGCGATCGCTCTGCTGCGCTTCCTGCCGCACTGCCCCGAGCGCTTCTTCGAGCGCTACGAGTTCCGCTGATGCGGCTGCCGCCGGGTTCGCCGGCAATTGGTCGAGGAAGTGCTGCATCACCCTGCTTGTAGTTTCTTCGGCTGCCTGCTGCGCAAGGCTGCGTGCCTGGTCCAAGTCCTGGTAGAGCTGATCCATCGATCGTTCGATGGTGGCGATGCCGGCAAGCCGCTGCTCGGTCGCCACCAGACGCTCGCCGAGATTCTGCATCTGCTGTTCGAGCATGCCCGTCGAGTGGCCATCCGGCCTGCGCAGCGTAGCCTCGGCGAGGCGCTGATCGAAGGCGAGCATGCGCTGCTCGAGTTCCTGAAGTTGCGGGCTGGCTGCGAGCTGCTGGTGGGATTGTTCCAGCCGGTTCGCGAGTTCGGCGAGTTGCTGGTCGAACTCCGCCAGCGGCTGTTCGGCCGGGCTCTGTGCCACCTGGTTTGATAGCCGTTCAACAGCCAGCTGAAGCGCACGCACGTCGCGCTCGGCAGCCGCTTCGATCTTGATGTCGTCGATGCGCTGGGTAAGGGCGCCGACTTCCGCCCTGACCTTCGTCAAATCTCCGCTCGTTCCGGCAGTTTGCCGCATGGCGATCTGCGCCTGGGCAAGGAGCTGGTCGATACGCGATTCGATGTCGTGCAGTTGGCGGCGCGCCGCTTCTGCGGCCGCGGCCTCGGCGCGCTCGGCCAGGGTTTCCGAAGCCCGCCGAAACTCGTCCATGTTGCCGGCCAGCTCGGCCACCCGGTTGTCCAGTTTCGTGAATACTCTCCGGGTCGGGAACGTTGTCGTGCCGGAGATCGTTCGCGCCTGCGTGGCAACTTCGGCAATCCTCGTTTGCAGCGAGTGCAAGGTTTCATGCGTACGCCGGTCGCTGACCTCGATGTGATCGATGATGTTGCGCAGCGCGGTCTCGATTGCCTCCACGGCGGGCGGTTCACTCTCCGCGCGCGGTTGCGCCAACCGCTCGCCCAGGCCCTCGAGTCTTTCGTTCACTGTTTCGAAGGCTTCGATGACGTGGCGTTCGTTCGCCTCGACCCGCGCCAGGAGCGCCGAGAGCGATGCGCGGTCATGGGGCGAGGGACGTTGGCCCTCGAAATAGCGGCCGGCAGCCGTTTCCTGCTGCCGGGTGGACAGCTGTTCCAGTTGCTCCGCCACTGAGGCAAGCCGGTTGTGCAAGGCATCGGCCCCGGTGTCGCTGCCGGAAGCAGGTCGCTCGCCGGCTTTGTCCATTGGTCTGACCGATCGAGGATAATGCTGTTGAGCCACTCCCCAACCGTCATTCCGGAGTGGCGGGCGGCGGCCTTGGCGGCCTCGCGCGCTTCCGGTCCAATGCCTTTGACGCTCCAAGGCACCCCCGGCTTCATCATCCCTCTCTCGGGCAAATCCGCATCGTGCGTGGCAGTAATCATGGAATTGCAGCCCCCCGACCGCGGATCAGGTCCTGCTCAAAGGTTAACTTTCTGGGTAAACTTTCCGTTAAACTATGGAGGCGGTTGAATTTTTTTGGCGGGATCGGCGGTTTGTGAGACCTGCTGCCGCAGGGTCATGTAATTTTCTTACCAGAACGTCATATTGGTCAGACAGCTTGATTTAAATCACTGGAGGACAGCGGCGTGAACGAACTGACCCAGCTCCGCTCGAGTCGCGAGCGAACCTACTCCATAACCGAGCTCTGCCGCGAGTTCGAGGTCACACCCAGGACCTTGCGGTTCTACGAGCAGAAGGGGTTGCTGGCGCCTGCCAGGCGCGGCTGGACGCGGCTTTTCAGCTACCGCGATCATGCCAGGTTAAGGCTCATCCTCCGTGGTAAGCGAGTGGGCTTCACGCTCGAAGAGATCAAGGAGATGCTTGACCTCTACAACCTGCGTGATGGCCAGGTCACCCAGTTGCAGGTGGCATCGGTGAAAATGCGCGAGCGGCTCGAGGTTCTGCGCCGGCAGCGAGGCGAGCTGGAGGCGGCGATCGCCGACCTGGAGCGCACTTGCGGCATAGTGGACGGCATGTTACGCGAACGTCAGGAGCGCCCGAAGGCTGCTACAGCATTTTCCGGCGAAGTGGAATCACTTCGCCGATAAGAAAATGCGCAGCATCAAATACTTGGAGCATGTTCTTGTCGGAAAAGTGTGCACACTTTTCCGGAGCATGCTCTAACGAGCGCTGAGCTTCACGACCCGGCGTCCGCGGAGATAGTCGATGACCGGGCTGCAGGTGGCCAACCCCGAGTGGTTCAACGGTGAGTTGGCGTTGCTCGGCGAAACGTGCCGGCGCTTCTACAACGATGAATGCGCCCCCCATTACGAACGCTGGGAACGTCAGGGTCAGGTCGACCGCGACGTCTGGCTGAGGGCCGGAGAAATCGGCCTATTGTGCCCATCCGTACCGGAGAGCTTCGGCGGGCCCGGCGGAAACTTCGCCCATGACGCCGTCATCGCGCAGGAAGCAACCCGGTCCGGCATCGACGGCCTCGGCCTTGGCTTCGCACTCCACAGCTCGATTGCGACCCCCTACCTTCTTAACTACGCCTCCGAGGACCAGAAACGCCGCTGGCTGCCGAAGCTCGCACACGGCCGGACGATCGCCGCCATCGCGATGACCGAACCGGCCGCCGGCTCCGATCTTCAGGGCATTCGCACGACCGCCACGCGCCGCGGCAACCAGTATGTGCTGAATGGTCAGAAGACCTTCATTACCAATGGCCAACTGGCGGGTCTGATCGTGGTCGTCGCCAAGACCGACCCCGCCGCCGGTGCCAGGGGCATCAGCCTCTTCGTCGTCGAGACCGAAGGCAGCAGCGGGTTCCGCCGCGGCGGCAACCTCGACAAGATCGGCTTCAAATCCAACGACACCGCCGAGCTTTTCTTCGACGGCGTCGAGGTGCCGGCAGAGAACCTGCTGGGGATGGAAGAGGGCCAGGGCTTCTACATGCTCATGGACCAGCTTCCCCAGGAACGGCTCGTCATCGCGCTGGGCGCGATGGGCCGCATCGAGCGGGCCCTCGAGGTCACCATCGACTACGTACGCAACCGCCAGGCGTTTGGCGCAGCCGTCATCGAGTTCCAGAACACCCAGTTCGTGCTTGCCGAATGCAAGACCGAAGCCACCATGGCCAAGGTGTTCGTCAACTACTGCATCGGCGAGCATCTGAAGAAAGCGCTCGACACCGCCACCGCATCGATGGCGAAATATTGGCTGACCGAGCTTCAGTGCAGGATCATTGACCATTGCCTTCAGCTTCATGGCGGCTATGGATACATGAATGAGTATCCGATCGCCCGCATGTATCGCGATGCGCGCGTCGAGCGCATCTATGGCGGCACCAACGAGATCATGAAGATGCTCATTGCACGCACTTTGTAGGGATTGCGGAGATGCCCGACTGTTTCGTCTATGATCATGTGCGCACCCCGCGCGGCCGCGGCAAGGCGGATGGCTCGCTGCACGAGGTGACCGCCCTCGAGCTCGCCTCGCAAACCCTGCGTTCGCTCCGCGCCCGCAACGACCTCGACACGCGCCTGGTCGACGATGTGGTGCTCGGCTGCGTCGATCCCGTCGCCGAGGCCGGCGCCAACATCGCCCGCACGGCCGTGCTCAATGCCGACTACGCCCAGACGGTCGCCGGCATCCAGGTCCATCGCTTCTGCGCGTCCGGCCTCGATGCCATCAATTTCGCTTCCGCCGAGATCATGAGCGGCGTGCACGACATGGCGGTGGGCGGCGGAGTCGAATCGATGAGCCGCATCGGCATCGGCGCTTCCGGTGGCGCCTGGCCGGTTGATCCGGCGATCGCGCTGAAGAGCTATTATCTGCCCCAGGGCATCTCCGCCGACCTCATCGCCACCAAATACGGCTACTCGCGCGACGATGTCGACGCCTATGCAGTCGAAAGCCAGAAGCGTGCCGCCGCTTCCTGGTCCAGTGGCGCATTCGCCAGGTCGGTGGTTCCGGTGCAGGACAGGAACGGCCTGACCATCCTCGACCGCGACGAACATATGCGCCCGGATGCGAGCATGCAGTCGCTGGCCGCGCTCAAGCCGGCGTTCGCCGAGTGGGGCGAGCAGCACGGTTTCGATGCGGTGGCCGTGCAGCGTTATCCGGAGCTGGAGAACATCAAGCATGTCCATCATGCCG
Source organism: uncultured Alphaproteobacteria bacterium (assembly GCA_963780765.1). Taxonomy (GTDB): domain Bacteria; phylum Pseudomonadota; class Alphaproteobacteria; order Rhizobiales; family Aestuariivirgaceae; genus CAWHQZ01. The sequence continues at coordinate 126,520 of CAWADI010000022.1, forward strand.
GAAACTCATCGGGCATCGTCGATGGCGCAGCAGCAGTCCTGCTCGGCAACAAGCGTGTCGGCCGGCGCGCGGGCCTGAAGGCGCGCGGCCGTATCAGGGCGTTCGCCAACATCGGTTCCGAGCCCTCGATCATGCTGACGGGTCCCGCCGACGTGACCCGCAAGGTTCTGAAACGCGCCCGGATGACGCTTCAGGATATCGATCTCTTCGAGGTCAACGAGGCCTTCGCCTCCATGGTGCTGCTCTTCAACGAGCTTCTCGATCTCGATCCCGCCAGGGTCAACGTCGCCGGTGGCGCCATCGCCATGGGCCATCCGCTGGGAGCAACCGGCGCCATGATCTTCGGCACCGTGCTCGACGAGCTCGAGCGGCGCGATCTCAATACCGCGCTCATTACCCTGTGCATCGGCGCCGGCATGGGTACCGCCACCATCGTCGAGCGCATCTGACCGCCATGAGCAGCTTTGCTTTCGAGCTGGGGACCGACGGCATCGCCGTGGCCACATGGGACATGCCCGGCCGGTCGATGAATGTGATCGACCGGGCCACCCTCGCCGAGCTCGAACGGATTGCCGGGCGCCTGGCCGGCGATCCGGCCATCAAGGGCCTGATCATCACTTCCGCCAAGCCGGCGTTCAGCGGCGGGGCCGACCTCGCCATGCTCGACGAGCTGGCGGCCGGGTTCCTTGCCGCCCGCACCAGGGAAGGTGAAACCCAGGCGACGGCGCTGCTGATGACGGAGGCAAGCCGCCTGTCGCGTATTGCGCGGGCGCTCGAGACCTGCGGCAAGCCACTGGTTGCGGCGATCAACGGCACCTGTCTCGGCGGCGCCTTCGAGCTGGCGCTCGCCTGCCACCATCGCATCGCCGTCGACGATCCCGCGACGAAACTGGGACTGCCGGAAGCGAAGGTCGGGCTGTTGCCTGGCGGCGGCGGCACGCAGCGCCTGCCGCGTCTGATCGGGGCCGAGGAGGCACTGAAGCTGATGCTGAAAGGCCGCCACGTGGACCCGGCCTATGCCCTGAAAATCGGCGCGATCGATGCCGTCGTCGCGAGAAGCGAACTTCTCGCCAGCGCCAGACAGTGGATTGCCACCGTCGGCAAGACCCGTCAGCCCTGGGACGAGAAGGAGTTTCGGCCGCCCGGCGGCACGCCGTACTCCCCGGCAAGGTTTGCTGTTGTGGCCGGCGGCCAACGCGCTTTATCGCAAGGAGACCTACGACAACTACGATGCCCAGCGGGCGATCATGAGCTGCGTCTATGAAGGGCTGTCGGTAAAGTCGATCGACGCCGGGTTGCGCATCGAGGCGCGCTATTTCACGAGCCTGCTCCTCGGCAAGCAATCGCGCAACATGATCCGCTCGCTGTTCGTTTCCCATCAGGCGCTGAGCAAGGGAGCCCGCCGTCCCGAGGCCGCCGAGCGGGCGGCATTCGAAAAGGTCGGCATCGTCGGTGCCGGTTTCATGGGCGCCGGCATCGCCTTCGTGAGCGCCCGTGCCGGACTGCAGGTCGTGCTGGTCGACCGCGAGGCGGAAATTGCCGAGCGCGCCAAGCGCCATGCCGCCGAGCTCCTCGATCGAGCCATCATCGCCGGCCGGGCAACCGAGAACGACAAACGCCAGGTCCTCGACCGCATCCGGCCGTCGTCCTCTTTCTCCGACCTCGCGGGGTGCGATCTCGTCATCGAAGCGGTTTTCGAAGAACGCGCGGTAAAGGCCGATGTGCTGCCGCGCATCGAGAAGGAAATCGGACCGCAGGCGCTGCTGGCGTCGAACACGTCGACGCTGCCGGTCACGAGTCTGGCGGAGTATTTGCAGCGGCACGAGAATTTTCTCGGCCTGCACTTCTTTTCGCCCGTCGACCGCATGGAGCTGGTGGAGATCATCCGCGGCCGGAGGACCTCCGACGCGGCGGTGGCGCAGGGCTTCGATTTCGTGCGCCGCATCGGCAAGACGCCGATCCTCGTCAACGACTTCCGCGGCTTCTTCACCTCGCGCGTCGTCATGACCTACGTGCACGAGGGCATGCACATGCTCGAGGAGGGAGTTCCCGCCGCGCTGATCGAAAATGCCGGCCGGGCAGCCGGCATGCCGGTGGGGCCCCTGGCGCTCGCCGACGAAATAGCGCTCGATCTGTCATGGAAGATCCTTCAGGCGACGCGGGTCGACCTGGGCGCGGCCTACCGCGCCGGGCCGGTCGATCGCCTGCTCGAGGAAATGGTCGCCAACCGCAGCCGTTTCGGCCGCAAGAACGGCAAGGGCTTCTACGATTATCCTTCGGGCAGCAAGAAGGTGCTGTGGGCCGGGCTTCTGGAGGTGTGTGCTCCCAGGAGCGCCGGAGAGTTCCGCTTCGACGAGCTCAAGGAGCGCCTCCTGCTCGTGCAGGCTCTGGAGACGGCGCGCTGTTTCGAGGAGGGGGTTCTGACCGACGTTCGCGAAGCCGATGTCGGCGCCATCCTGGGTTTCGGCTTTCCCCCTTTCACCGGGGGCCCGCTGTCCTATATTGACACCGCCGGCGCCCAGCACGTCCTTGCAAGGTGCCGGTATTATGCCAGGCGGATTGGACCACGTTATGCTGCACCGAAAAACATCACCTCCATGGCGAGGAAAGGCGATGGATTCTATGAGCGGTTTTCTCCTGCCCCTCGCCGGGCGGCGTAGCGTGGCGATTGCGGTTGCGCTGCTGCTCGCGCCGGCCGTCGGCCACGCCGAGCAATCGGCCGGCCGCTTTGAGCTGAAGGACGGCGGCCAGGGCGTTTATCTGCGCCTCGACACCGAAACCGGAGCGATCTCGCAGTGCTCGCACACGGCCCAGGTCTGGTCGTGCAAAGCCGTTGCGGACGACCGCGCGGAGCTGCACAAGGAGATCGCACGGCTTACCGAGGAAAACGAGGCCCTGACCGCGCGACTCAACAAGCTGGCCAACGAAAAGACCCCGCAGGGCAAGCTCACGCTGCCGAGCGACGCCGATATCGACCGTGTGCTGACAATCTTCCAGAAGTTTCTCGAGCGGATTTTCGCGTTCATCCGCAGCATGGAGCAGAAACAGGCCGATCAGGGCGTGTGACCTTTACCCAGGCCGCCGCGCTCACTGCGCTCGCCGCTTGCGCCTGCTCGCTGCACCGGGCCCGACGTTCGCCGTATTTCATGCCCTCGAGCTTGAATCCATCGGGGTCGAGAAAGAACACCGCATAGTAGTCGTCGTAATATTCGCCGGCGGGATCGACGATCGTTACGCCATGCTTTTCAAGATGCGCCTGCAGGGCGTTGACATCCTTGCGGCTGCGCAACTGGAATGCGTAATGGTGGAAGCCGATGTCGCCGATCCGGTGGCGGCGTTTCCTGCCTTCCTGGTCGGCCGGGCCGATCCAGAAGCGGGTTTTGCCATTGGTCCAGCCGATCGCATCTTCATATTCGTCTGAAATTTCGAAGCCGAGGAATTCGAACAGCGCGCCGTAAAACGCCTTTGATTTCGCAAAGTCCGAAACCCGGATCACCAGGTGATCGATCCCGACGACGCGCGCCATCGTACCGGTCGTTTTTCAGTCAGTTCGGCGCCATGCCCTTGTCGGCAAGCTCTTTCCTCGCCTTCTCGTTCTTGGTGAGATGGGAAAGTCCCATGCCGCGCAGCACTTCCGGCGCCTTGGTGAACTGGATGTTGTCGTAGCCTACGATCTCGATGCGGTTGCCCCAGGGATCGCGAAAGTCGAGGAACCGGCCGGGCAGGGGCGTGACGCCGGCGGCGGCCAGCGCTGCGCGCACCGCTTCCCTGTCGTCGACCACCAGTCCGAAATGGCGGCCGTCATCGGCGCCCTGGCGGCGCCCCTTCTGCAGCGCCAGGAACTGGTCGCCGAGATCGATGAAGGCCGCACTGTCGCTCTTGCCGCGCAGCGTAAAGTGAAACAGGCGGCCGTAGAAGGCGAGCGCCTCCTCGATGTCGCCGACTTCAAGGGCGATATGATTGAAACCGACCGCACGGGCTTTTGCTGCTTCGGGCATCGTGATCTCCTGCCGGATGTAGGGCAACCGCCATGAATGATCCATTCAACCTTGAGCGTTTTGTGACCGCCCAGAGGGGCGTCTATGACCAGGCATGCGCGGAACTGCGCGCGGGCCGCAAGCAAAGTCACTGGATGTGGTTCGTCTTTCCTCAGCTCCGGGGGCTTGGCCGCAGCGAGCTGGCGACACGATACGGCATCGCTTGCCGCGAGGAAGCGGAAGCGTATCTCCTTCACCCCCTGCTTGGGCCCCGCCTGCGGGAGTGCTCCCGGCTGGTCGGTGAGATCGAGGGACGCACGATCGAGGAGATCTTCGGTTACCCGGACCACCTGAAGTTTCACTCGTCGATGACGCTCTTTGCTCTTGCGCGCCGGAAGGAGTGGTGTTTGAGGCCGCGTTGCGCAGGTATTTCGCCCGCGAATACGATGGCGCGACTCGAGAGCTGCTCGGTCAGCTCGACTGAGCATCATGCAGGCAAACCGGCCTTCAGGTAGCCGTCGACAAAATGCTGGCGATCCTCTTCGTGCAGGAACGGGAAAGAATCTGCCCACCGCCGGACCGAAAAGCGCGGGTTCAGGGCAACGAAGCTCCGGGCTTCCTCGATCGCCTCATTCATTCGTCCGAGCTGGGCAAGACTCGCGGCGAGGATGCGCTGCGAGGCGGTTCGCAGGGTGGACTCGTGGCTCAGCGTGATGATCGCGTCCCCGTAATTGCCTGCCGCATACTGGGCGTAGCCGAGAAACCAGTAATACCATCCAGGCGGGTGCGGATTCAGGCGGAAGGCGTTTTGCGCACATTCGATACCCTCGACGGGCCGTCCCTCGAGAACCTTCAGATCCACTGACGGTGCCCATGCGTTGGCGTGGTTCGGATTGATTCCGAGAGCCATTGCAATTTCCCGCGCAGCCTCCTCCAGTCGGGCGTCGAAGATCAGCACGTAGCCGAGAATCGCATGGGCAACGGCATCGTCGTGATCGAGTGTCACGGCCTGCCGGGCAGCCGAGCGGGCCAGCGGACGATGCTTCTCTTCAGCCTCTCCCCCGTGCCCCCAGGCGAAGTAGTGACCCATCGCGAGCCAGGCATGTGCTTCGGCGAAGTCCGGATCGATTTCGATCGATTTTTCGAGAAGCACGAGCGCTGCCTTATTGCTTTCGCGCGAGTGCGCCACCTGCACCCGTCCGCGAACAAAGAGATCATAGGCTTCAAGGTTCGAAGTCCGGCGTCTGGTAACGGGATGGGGCGCAGGTAGCACGCCAGCCAAAGCATTGACGATCCTACTGACAACCTCATCCTGGAGCATGAAGATGTCGGCCAGGTCGCGGTCAAACCGGTCGGCCCACAGATGGCTGGCGTCCGACGCTTCAATCAGCTGGACCGTGATGCGGACGCGGGCCGATGCCCGCCGGACGCTGCCCTCCACGACGTAGCGCACACCGAGATCTCGGGCAACTGAGCGAATATCAATCGCCTTGCCTTTGTAAGCAAAGGTGGAGTGCCGCGCGATGACCATGAGGCCAGGCACCTTCGACAGATCTGTGATCAGGTCTTCCGCCAAGCCATCGGCGAAATAATCCTGCTCTGGATCGCTGCTCATGTTGGTAAACGGAAGCACGGCAACGGAGGGCTTTTCGGCGATTGCCCTGGCGGCAGACGCGACCGGCCGGCCGGTGACGCGGTAAGCGCTAACGGGTTCTGCGATGTTCTTTAGTCTCTGGGCGCCAAGATCGTCAAAACCTGCACTCACTTTATTCCTTACATAGTCATATGCAGTTCCGGAAACCAAGATGCCGCCCGGTTCGGCAAGGCCCTCGAGACGCGCAGCGATGTTGACGCCATCGCCATAGAGGTCGCGGCCCTCAACCATAATATCGCCCAGGTTGATGCCGATGCGCAGCACGATGCAGCGTTCCTCGGCAAGACCGCTATTGGCGCTCGTCATCTCGCGTTGCAGTTCGACCGCGCATTGCACCGCGTTGACTGCGCTGCCGAACTCCGCCAGCACGCCATCGCCGGTGAGCTTGAAGATGCGGCCTTTGTGGCGGGCCACGAGCGGCTCCAGCACAGACTTGCGGCGTTCCTTCAGCGCAGCGAGAGTGGCAGTCTCGTCCCGTTCCATGAGCCGGCTATAACCGACTACATCTTCGGCAACGATGGCGGCAAGGCGGCGCTGGATCGGTTGTTTATCCATTGGTTCGCGTGAAAAGGCTTTCGGTGATTGTATGGACGGCCGGCGCGATAGTCTATCGAGCCCTATCCGGGTATTGGCCGGGGATCGTTGGTCAGTACGGCTTGTGACCACGCCGAAGCTTTGCGGATCTTGTGGCTCTCCCTCGTCGAGCGGCTTTGCGCGGAAACGCCTGACGCAGTAAGGTCGCCATCGTGCTGGATCGCATTGCGCCCTCCTCCGCAGCTGCCTTCCGCGAGGACGGCCGCCAAAGCTTGGACCGGGCATCGTCGCGGCCGAAGTGCTGCATCATCGGCGCCGGCTGCTCGGGCCTTGTCGCTGCCAAGGCGCTGCGGGACCGCTCCATTCCCTACGACCTCTACGAGATGAGCGACCGCATCGGCGGCGTCTGGGCATTTGACAATCCCAACGGCCGGGCGGCGGCCTACCGGTCGCTGCACATCGACACCTCGAAGCAGCGCCTGCAGTTCGAAGACTTTCCGATTCCGGAAGACTATCCGCACTATCCGCACCACACCCAGGTGCTGTCGTATTTTCAGGCCTATGCCGAACGTTTCGACCTGCAGCGCACCATCACCTTCAACACGGAAGTGCGTCGCGCGGGGCGGCTGGCGGATGGTCTGTGGCGCATCGAACTATCGAACGGCGAGGTCTGCCTCTACGACGCGCTTTTGGTGGCCAACGGACATCACTGGAATCCGCGCTGGCCCACGCCGCCCTATCCCGGGCGGTTCGACGGCCAGCAGCTTCATGTCCATTCCTATCGCGATCCGTTCGATCCCGTCGACATGCGGGCCAAGCGCGTGCTCGTGGTGGGCATGGGCAACTCGGCGATGGACGTCGCCTCCGAGCTTTGCCCGCGCCACATCGCCAGCCGCCTGTTCGTATCGGCCAGGCGCGGGATCTATATCTTCCCGCGTTTCATGCTGGGCGTTCCCGCCGACAAGGGCAAGCAGACCCCGTGGCTGCCGCTTTCGCTGCAACGTGCGTTCGGACGCGCCGTCTACCGCCTGGCGGTCGGCCGCCCGGAAGACTACGGCCTGCCGAAACCCGATCACCGCCTTTATGAATCCCATGGCACGGTTTCCGACACGTTCCCCGGTTACGTCGCGGCGGGCGATATCGTCATGCGTCCCGGGATCGATCGGTTCGACGGCGGCAATGTCGTGTTCACCGACGGGAGTCGCGAGGCGATCGATGTCATTGTGTGGGCGACCGGGTACAACGTCAGCTTTCCGTTCTTCGAACCGGACTTTCTCGACATTCGCGACAACCGCCTGCCGCTCTACAAGCGCATGATCGTGCCGGGCATCGACAATCTGTTCTTCCTCGGCCTCGTGCAATCGAGCATCACGGTGGTTGCCGTGGCGGAACGGCAGGCGAAGTGGCTCGCCGCGCATCTTGCCGGCGAACATTCGCTGCCCGGGGTCGCCGACATGCAGCGCATCATCGCGGTCGACGAGAAGCGGCACCAGGGGCGCTATTATGCATCGGCCCGCCACACCATGCAGGTCGATCAGGATATCTATCTCTGGGAACTGCAGCAGGAAGCCAGGCGCGGGCGCCGGCGCCGGGCGCAGGACCATGGACCTGAATGGCTTCCGGTTCCTGCGCGGGCCGCGACAAGGGGGGCGCCGGCACATGCGCCATGACCCCGTTGCCGGTGATGCTGCGGCCATCGAGTGCCGCGGCCTCTACAAGATATTCGGGCGCTGCCCGCAAGAGGCGCTGAGCGCCATGCGCTCGGAGGGCCTCGGCAAGGATGAGGTGAGGAAGCGCTTCGATTGCGTCGTCGGGGTCGACGACGTGAGCTTTGCGGTCAAGCGCGGCGAGGTTTTCTGCATCATGGGCTTGTCGGGAAGCGGCAAGTCGACGCTGGTTCGGCATATCAATCGCCTCGTCGAGCCGACGGCCGGCAGCGTCCTCATCAACGGCGAGGACATCGGCCGCAAGCAGGTTGCCGAGATGCGCCGCCTGCGATCGGAGAAGATCGGCATGGTGTTCCAGAACTTTGCCCTGCTTCCGCACCTAAACGTGCTCGATAACGTGGCGTTTGGGCTGGAGCTCAGGCAGGTGCCGCGCCCGACCCGCGAGCGGATCGCCCGCGACAAGCTTGCCCTCGTTCAGCTTCAGGACTGGGCGACGGCATCGCTCGATCAGCTCTCCGGCGGCATGCAGCAGCGCGTCGGCCTCGCGCGGGCGCTTGCCGGCGATCCGGAGATCCTGCTGATGGACGAGCCTTTCGGCGCCCTGGATCCCGTGATCCGCCGCCAGCTGCAGGACCTGTTCCTCGCCCTCTCGCGCTCGGTGCGCAAGACCACGGTGTTCATTACCCACGATCTGGAAGAAGCGATGCGGCTGGGTGATCGCATCGCCATCATGCGCGACGGCCAGCTGGTGCAGATCGGCACCGCAAGCGAAATCGTCAGCCGTCCGCAGGACGACTACGTCCGCGAGTTCGTGCGCGGCATATCGCGTCTCACCGTGCTCACTGCCGGCGATATCCTCGAGCCGCTGACCGCTCGAGGAACGCGCCGCGCCGCGCGACGCATGGGCAAGCGCCAGCGAGAACACGCGACGCTCGATACGCTCGATCGATCTTGCCGTGGAGACCAATCTGCCGATCCTGGTGCGCAACGCCAAGGGTCGCCCGATCGGGGCGGTGCGCAAGGACGCTTTGCTGCGCGCAATTCAGGGACCCATCCGATGACTACCCCCACCACCGAACTGGAAACTCGCAGCAGGAGGAGCACGGCGCAAAGAGGCGACGCCGCGCACGCCTCGAGACCGCCGAGCCGAGTTGCGCGGTCCCTCGCTCGAGGCCGCGGGCGATGAAAAACCGGCCAGCAGTTCCGAGCGCGCGCTGGGCGCTGCTTGGCCCGCTGTGGGCGGCTTACGGGGGCTGGTGGGGGATGTTTCTGATTTCCGCCGCCCTTGAGCTCATCGGCCTGGTTCTGCTGGGCTTCGGCTATTCGATGCTCGGTTCCGACGACGTGCGGTCGTTGCTGCTGCTCGGCGCCGGCGGCGCTTTGTTGGTGGGCATACGGCTGGCGCTGCGCAGGTTCGCGTCGAGCCCCGGCCTTGATCGTCCGGCACCAACGAATACCCGGTTCGTGCGCGGCGCACTTGGCGGCCGCGGTAATCGCCTTCGCCTATACATTGACGCTTGGTTCGCTTCAATGGTGACGGCCTGGCAGGGTTCCTGTCGCAGTTTCCGGCCCCCGCGGCCGTCGCGCCGGCCGTCGCGCTGGGTATCGACCAGGCCGTCAACTGGTCGATCGTCGCTTTCGGTGCATTTTTTGAGGCCATTCGGGTGGCAATTTTCTGGATCCTGAACGGGATCGAGGCGGCCTTCGTCCGTACCCCCTGGCCGGTTGTCGGGATATTCATTCTCATGGTTGCGTGGCGGACGGGCGGCATCGGCGTACTCGCTTTTTCAGCCTGCGCGCTCGCCTATCTCGGCATCTTCGGGTTCTGGGAAAAGAGCATGTCGACCCTGGCGCTCGTCGCCGCTTCGGTGCTGGTGTGCGTGGCCATCGGCGCGCCGCTCGGCGTGCTCGCTGCCAAGTCCCGCCGGTTTAGTGCGGGCGCTCGAGCCGGTTCTCGACGTCATGCAGACGTTGCCCACCTTCGTCTACCTAATCCCCGCCGTCGCATTCTTTTCGATCGGCAAGCCGCCCGGCGTGATCGCCACCGTCATCTTTGCCATGCCGCCGATGATCCGGCTGACCGCGCTCGGCATTCGCCAGGTGCCGCACGGCGTGAAGGAGGCGGCGCTCGCCTTTGGCGCAACGCCTTATCAGCTGTTGCGCAAGGTCGAATTGCCGCTCGCCGTCCCTTCGGTCCTGGCGGGCATCAATCAGGTCATCATGATGAGCCTGTCCATGGTCGTCATCGCCGGGCTCATCGGCGCCGGAGGTTTGGGAGTCGACGTCATCCGCGCGCTCAATTTCCTGCAGATCGGCCAGGGGTTCCTGGTCGGCATCGCCATCGTCTTGATGGCCATGACCCTTGATCGTATTGTTCGCGGGCGCGGCGACGGCCTGCACGAGACGCAGAAGTAGCGCGCGCGGGCACAGGAACGAGTGCTCTACAGGGAGGAAGGAACCAGATCATGTCGATCCGACGTATTGCCCAAGCATTATCGGTGGCGGCATTGCTGCTGGCAGCAGCAGGCCCCGCCGAGGCGAAGACCAAGGTGGTCATCGGCGAGCAGACCTGGACCGGTGCGGTCGCCATCCAGCACGTGCTCAAGGCGATCATGGAGAAATATCTCGATGCCGAAGTAGGCTCGATCGCCGCCGCGCGAGCCCGTTCTCTGGGAGGCCATGGATCGCGGCGACGGCACCGCCGATATCCTGACCGACGTCTGGAGCGAGCACCTTCCCGAGCAGGTGAACAAGTACGTGGTCCCGGGCAGCAAGGAGAGCATTCTATTTAATGCCAAGCCTTACCAGGGCGTCGAGGGGATCTACATCCCGGGTTTCGTGCAGGACAAATACGGGATCAAGAAGGTCACCGATCTCGCCAAACCGGAAATGGCGAAGGTGTTCGACGCCGACGGCGACGGCAAGGGAGATTGGTGGGCCGGCGCGGTCGGCTGGGAAGCCACCAACCACAGTCTCGTGTCGGGCAAAATCCTACGGCTTCGAGCCGTATTTCACCGCCGAACACCGTCGAACAGCCGATTTTCCTGGCGCAACTCGACGCCGCGATGACCAAGCAGCAGCCGATCCTGTTCTACTACTGGGAACCGGAGTGGATTCACGCCGTGTTCGACCTGCGCAAGCTCGAAGAGCCGCAGTTCGACGGCTATACCACCGACGATTACAAGGGCACGCCGCGCTACAAGGCGGATGGCTGCTATACCTTCTATCAGCCCGGAGTGGCGCCCGACTGGCTCGAGAAGAGCAAGATCCTCTGCGACCAGCCCCCGACCAATGTCTATATCGGCTACTCGAAAGCCCTCGCCACCCGGGCGCCTGCCATCGGCAAGTTCCTGAGCCAGGTGGTGCTGACGGGTGACATGGTAAACGAATGGATTCTCGCCATCGACCGCGAGAAGAAGAAACCTGAAGAGGTCGCCGCCGCATGGCTCGACGCCAATCTGAGCCTGGTGGAAGGAACCTGGCTCAAGGACGTGCCGCGGGCAAACTGAATTCTGCAAACTGAACTCTATTATGCGGCGCGGCCGTGAACAGGCCGCGCCGCAACCGTTTCACGGAATGTCTTCGCCGAAGTTGCGGTAGAGACCGGCCTCGACAATTTCGATCGCACCGCCCGCCGTCCTGGCGCGAACGAACGGCTCTGCCTCGGCGTAGCTTGCAAACGTCCACAGGGCGATACCGCCGGGGGGCGGCGCCAGCATCCCGACGCGCGTCAGCACGTACGTCAACTGCCCGTTCTCGATCCCGCCAGCCCGGTCACTGAACCACCGCTTGACGGGCTCACGGCCTGCCGGGTCGGGTACGAAATACTCCACCAGATGCAACCCCGGAGGTACTTCGCCCGATCCGATGACTTCGTCGTAGAGGCCGCACCGGGTGAAATTCAACGCCTTGTTGGTGGGCGTCTCGGCCAGATAGAGTCGCCCCTCCGGTTTTCGGAAATGCGCCTCCCATTCGTCCATGCGCACGATCGAAGGGATCTGCCACCAGCACATGTAGTGAGGTTCGGGGGCCAGCCGCATCGTCCGCCCCAGGTTGGCGATCATTTTGTCGCCTTCGCCGGACCAGTCCTGGTTGCCGAGCTTGCGGAATATCTGCCAGGGAGTGGCGTGTTCCCGGTGAATATACTCAACGAAGATCAACGGGCGGCGACTTTTGGCTCATGCGAGTGCGACCTCAACCGCAGCGCCAGTCCTACATGGAGCGCCCCGAGCACAACGGCATAGGCGCCGATGATCCACACAATCGCCAGCGCGCCGGCGCCCGGCCTGAACAGAACCGCAGCTCCAAACAGCACCGAGAGCACGCCGCTGAGGATCAGCAGCCATTCGTTGTCGATCTCCTTGCGCAGCCGGATTGCTCCGGCGATCTCGAAGACACCGCGCGCCAGCGCCCAGGCGCCGATGAAGATCGCAAGGATCAGGGCAGTCAGTCCCGGCCACAGGAAGGTGAGGAGGCCGGCGACAACGCCAAGCACTCCGACAACGGCCAGCCACCACCGTGGACCTGGTACGCGATCACCCCGGATGGCGGCGATGATGGCGAAAATGCCGTCCACCAGCGCAAAGGCTCCATAGAGGAGAACCAGGCTGAACAGCGTTGCTATCGGCAAGACGAAGGCAAGCAGCCCGAAGACGATTGCAGCAATGCCCCGCAACAGCTCCAGCCACCAGTTTTCTGCCAGCCGGTGCAACATTCGGGAGGAAGAGGCTGTAGTTCCTGACGTCCTAGCCATGGCTCCTGCTCGCGATGTTGAATTTGGGCCCGAACGTCGTTCCCGAGTTTCAGATAGCACGAATTTGCTGACTTGTTGGCGGCAATTCGGGGCGCGAGTCAGCCCGATGCTACAGGTTTAACGCATCATGGATGGTGGAGAGGGCGGTCTGCCCGTTCCGACGGGAACGGGCAGACCAGGTGCACGCAGGCTCGGGACGGCGACAGGAGCCAGCGCGACCAAACTCCGGGTCATCAGGGACATTTGCTTGTCGATGAAGTTCCCCGCCGCATCGATGCGCGCCAAGGTGCCTTCCGACATCGGCGGCAACTCGACGGAACCGTGACTATTTTTAGGCGGCCAGGACTTTGGCCCATTTTTAAGCAGGAATCCACTGTCTGATACCTCTTCGCCGCGGATGCTAGCGGTCAGCATACATCAAGGAAACCCAAATTGGCATCAATTGTTCCGGATCTGTGCTCCGGACGCTCGGTCAGGAACAGGGCAACGCCGCGAATCACTCCGCATACGAGGTCGCGAACGACTTGGAGCATTGGCATGGCCGACCCCTGCTCTTTCGCGCCGCAACAATTGTTGCAGCGAACCTGCTCGAATTATCCGTTCCGGCGCCCACGCCGACAAGCGATAGCACCGGCATGATCGACATGCGCAAACTGCATGACCATCTGGTAAAGGATCGGTAAATCAGCGGAAACCATCGGTTGCGCGAATCAGCTCGTGGACGATTCCGGGCTCGGTCGTCGCGTGGCCGGCATCCGGTACGACCAGGAAGTCGGCCGCCGGCCACGCCCCGTGAAGATCGAAGGCGTTTTTTACCGGCGTCACCACATCATAGCGCCCGTGGACGATCACCCCTTTCACCTGCGCCAGACGGGAGGCGTTATCCAGGAGCTGGCCGTCAGTGGCGAAAAACCCGCCGTTGACGAAGTAGTGACATTCGATGCGCGCGAAGGCGAGTGCATAGGCTTCTTCGCCGAACTGAGCCAGTCGGGCAGCACTCGGCAGCAGCGAGAGGGTAGCGCCCTCCCACTGGCTCCAGGCGCGTGCGCATTCGATCTGGACCTTTTTGTCGGAGCCGGTGAGCCTTTTGTAATATGCCTTCATCATGTCGCCGCGCTCGGCAGCCGGGATCGGTGCGAGGTACTTTTGCCACTGGTCGGGATAGATCCAGTTGCAACCTTCCTGGTAGAACCACAGCAGATCCGCCCGGCGAAGTAGAAATATGCCGCGCAGGACGAGTTCACTCACCCGCTCCTTGTGGTCTTGCGCGTAGGCGAGACCGAGGCTCGAGCCCCACGACCCGCCGAACACCTGCCACCGGTCGAGCCCCAGATGCTCGCGGAGCTTCTCCATGTCGGCGACAAGATCCCAAGTGGTGTTGTCGGTGAGCTCCGCATGCGGGCTCGAGCGTCCGCAGCCGCGCTGGTCGAAGAGAACAATGCGATAGGCTCTGGGATCGTGGAGCCGGCGCATGGTCGGGTTGCATCCAGCGCCCGGGCCGCCGTGAAGCATGATCACCGGCTTGCCGGCCGGGTTGCCGCACTCCTCGAAATAGACCTCATGCAGCGGCGAGACCTTCAGCCGGCCGGTGCGATAGGGTTCGATCTCGGGATAGAAGTCCTGCGGTCGGTCATGAGGGATGGTTTGCCGGTGTGACTGAGGTTCGATAACGGCGGCTGAGCTTTGCGCTGTCAAGACCGCAGCCTTGTTGCTTCCCTTGCCAGGTGCGAGTGGGATAAGACTTCCCGCGCACCTGAAGCGAGGGAGGGTGAACTTCGATGTGGAAAGAATTTAGGGACTTCGCCGTCAAGAGCAATGCATTTGATTTGGCAATTGGCGTCATCATCGGCATTGCGTTTGGCAAGATCGTCAACTCGATCGTCAACGACCTCATCATGCCGATCGTTGGCGCGGTGACCGGAGGTCTGGATTTCTCCAACTTCTTCGCGGACCTGTCGCCAAACGTCACCGCCACGACCCTGGCCGCAGCAAGAGAGCAGGGCGCCGTATTCGCCTACGGCAACTTCATCACCGTGGTCGTCAATTTTCTCATCATCGCTTGGATCCTGTTCATGATCGTCAAGGCAATGAACATGGCCAAGAAGAAAGAAGCTGCCGCTCCGGCGCCTCCGACCCAGACCGAGACGTTGCTTGCCGAGATCAGGGACCTGCTGAAGAACCGGTAGCAGGCCCGCATGCTTGACCGCACCAGGACTGTTGTCGTCGATGTAGTGGCAGGCATGAATGCCGCCGTTTCCGCCGAGCCCCCCTCGGGCATCGTGGAAACGTTCAACTATTCTCGCGGCAAGCCGGGCATCATTCCGTTGTGGGTGGGCGAAGGCCACCTGCCGACGCCGGATTTCATCTGCGAGGCGGCAATTGCCAGCCTGAAAGCGGGCGAAACCTTTTATACGTGGCAGCGCGGTCTACCGCAGTTGCGGGACGCGCTTGCCGCGTATCACGGGCGTCTCTACGGGTTTAGGGCGAACCCGGAAAACTTCTATGTCTGCCAATCGGGGATGCAGTCGGTTCAGCTTGCCATGCAGGCGACGCTGGCGCCCGGCGACGAGATCATCATTCCCTCGCCTGCCTGGCCGAACTATGCCGCGCCGCTGCGCATGATGAATATCAGGCCCGTGGAAGTGGAGATGGCGTTTGACGGTCGCGGTTGGCGGCTCGATCTTGACCGGCTGTTCGCGGCCGCCGGCCCGCAAACCAGGGCAATCTTGCTCAACACGCCGAGCAATCCCCTCGGCAGGGTCATGTCGGTTGCCGAGATTGTCGCCATCCGGGACTTTGCCCGCCGGCGCGGCCTGTGGATCATTGCCGATGAGGTCTACGCGCGGTTCTTCTATCCGGCGGACGGTCGGCTGGGCGCGCTCCCGCCTTCGTTCCTGCAGCACTGCGATCCCGACGAGCGCATCATCTTCTGCAATACCTTCTCGAAGAACTGGGCGATGACCGGGTGGCGGATGGGTTGGCTGATCGCACCGAAGCTCCTTGGCCAGGCGATCGAGAACCTGGTTCAGTATAACACCTCCGGCACGACGACGTTCCTGCAGCGCGCCTGCATCGCGGCGCTCGAGCAGGGCGAGGGGTTTGTGGCCAGCCAGATCAGGCGGGCGGCGCGGGGCCGCACCATCGTTTGCGACGCCCTGGCAGCGGTCCCCAGCGTCGAGTTTGCCCCTCCCGAAGGAGCCTTCTACCTGTTCTTCCGCATTGCAGGCGCAGGTGAATCGATTGCGCTATCGCGCCGGCTCATCGATGAATCGGGGGTTGGCTGTGCACCAGGCTCGGCCTTTGGACCCGGCGGCGAGGGCTTCCTGCGACTTTGCTTCGCCAGGCGGGAGGAGGATCTTGTGGAGGCTGCCGGCCGGCTCGTGCGCTGGCTTGAAGCACGCTAACTGATGGTCGCCGGGATTTCCCTTTCGCGTCTGGCGATGAATTCCTCCAGCGCTTCGCGCTTGCCCTCGTCGAGCTTCGGCTCCTCGTAGGCCGCAAGCATGCCTTGGGCTTTTTCGAGCGCCCGGGTCGCGGCATCCTTTGAGCCTTCGGCCGACCATTGCTCGAAGGAATTGAAATCCATCATTGGCGGCATGAAAAAGGCGGTCTCAAATTTGCTCAGCGTGTGCGCGGTGCCGAGAAAATGCCCGGCCGGGCCGACCTCGCGCACTGCCGCCATCGCCGGCATGAGATCGCCGACATCGACACCTTGCGCATATTTGTACCAGCCGGCGAGCTGCTCGCAGTCGAGCAGAAACTTGGCATAGGAAGCGCACAGGCCGGCCTCGAGCCAGCCCGCGACGTGCCAGATGTAGTTGGCGCCCGACAGGATCGCCGCATGCATGAGCATGTTCGCCTCATAGCCTGCCTGCGCATCGGGAAGCTTCGATCCGACATGAAATCCCGAGGTCCGCCACGGCAGCCTGTACTTTCGCGCCAGCTGGCCCATCAGCATCATCATGTGTGCGGCCTCAGGCGTGCCGCCCATCGGTGCGCCCGACTTCATGTCGACCGCCAGCATGAACTGGCCGTAGACCTGCGGGCTGCCGGGACGGACGAGCTGGGTGAAGGCCAGCCCGGCGAGCGCTTCGGCGTTGACCTGCGCCACCGCGCCGATCGTCGAGGCGGAGGTCGAGGCGCCGCACAACGCAAAGGGCGAGATGAGACAGGGCTGGTTGTGCGCCGCGTAGACCTTGAGCGCATCGAGCATCGTCACGTCCCAGACCAGGGGCGAATTGCAGTTGACGACGCTCGTCAGCACCGTGTTGTCCTTGACGAAATCCTCGCCGAACACGATGCCTGCCATCTTCATCGTATCCTCGGCCCGCGAGCGCGCGGTAACGATGCCCATGAACGGCTTGTCCGACCATCTCAGGCAGCCGTAGATGATGTGCAGATGCCGGTGCGGCACCGGCACGTCCATGGGCTCGCAGATGATCGAGCTCGTCGAATGCAGCTGCGGCGAGAGATAGGCCAGCCGGTGGAAGTTATAGAGGTCCTGCTTGGTGCCGTAACGCCGTTTGCCGTCGAGGTCGAGCACGTAGGGCGCCCCGTACATGGGCACGAAGATCGAGTTGCGGCCGCCGACGGTGACCGTGCGCTCCGGGTTGCGCGCGTGCATGGTGTATTCGGACGGGACCTTGCCGACGAGCTCCATGAGCTGGGCGCGATCGATGCGCACCCGGTAGCCCTCGACCCGGGTGCCCGCCTTTCGCCACATGGCGATCGCCTCGTCGTCGCGGAACTCGATGCCGATTTCCTCGAGGATCTTGCAGGATTCGTCGTGAATGAGCTCGATGGCCTCGTCGGGCACGATGTCGTAGAGCGGAATGCGGCTCGTGAGCACCGGGAAGGAGGCGACGGGAGCGGACCTTAGCCGGCGGCGGCTTTCGCGACCGCCTGCCCGCCGCGCCGTGACCGAGGCGATGGGTCCCGTCTCGACCAGTTCCTTGATGTTCACCATGGTGTCATCCTTGAACGCTCTGCTAACCTTTGCGCGAAGCTAGCATGCAGGCGCTTCAACGGACCAGCGAACCATGACGAGAATCGAAGTCATTGATGCCGGCCGCGCCGTCGCGGTGCATTGGGCCGAAGGTGGAGTGGCGCGCTTCCATGCGGCATGGCTCAGGGACAACGCCCAGGACCCGGCGACGCGCAGTCCGGGCAACGGCCAGCGGCTGATCACCATCCTCGACCAGCCGGAAACCGTGACGGTCGCGGCGGCTTCAGCATCCGGCGACTGCCTGAGCCTGACCTTTGCCCCCGAGAACAAGGCCGTGCGCTTTGCCGTGGACTGGCTCAAGCGCCACGCCTACGACCGGGTTGAGAACCGGGAGGCCGGCTGGACGGATTGCCTCATCGAGCGCTGGGACGGGTCGATGCAGTCGAGCCTACCCACGCTCTCCTGGGATCAGGCGCGGCTGGAGCGAAAAGCACTGGCCCGATGGCTCGCGGCAATCCGGCGCTTCGGTTTTGCAGTGATGACCGGGCTTCCGTCGGAGAGCGGATTTCTGTGCAATGTTGCAGCGCTCTTCGGCTACGTGCGCGAGACCAACTATGGCCGCTGGTTCGACGTCAGGGCAGAGGTCAATCCCACCAATCTGGCGTACACCAATCTCGGACTGCAGGCACACACCGACAACCCCTATCGTGACCCGGTGCCGACGTTGCAGCTTCTGGCTTGTCTCGAGAATACGGTGCAGGGCGGCGAGTCGGTGATCGTCGACGGCTTCAAGGTAGCCGAGCGGCTCAAACGCGAGCATCCCCGTCACTTCCATTTGCTGAGCGGCATCCCGGCGCGCTTCGAATTTGCCGGCTCGCCGGGCGTGCGGCTTCGCGCCAAGCGTTCCATCATCGAGCTTGGACCCGACGGCGAACTGCTCGCGATCCGCTTCAACAACCGCTCACTCGCCGCCGTCACCGATGCCTCGTTCGAGGACATGGCAGATTTTTATGCGGCGTATCGCCGCTTCGCCGAGCTGATCGAGGACGACGCCATGGCGGTAACCTTCAAGCTCGCTCCCGGAGAATTGTTCATTGTCGACAATACTCGCGTTCTCCATGCCCGTCGGGCGTTTTCGGGCTCAGGCTCGCGCTGGCTGCAGGGATGCTACGCCGATCGGGATGGGCTCCTGTCGACGCTTGCCGCCATCGAAGGCGAAATGAAGGAGATGGCGCAATGACCTCCGCCAGGCCGACCCGCGATACGATTGTCGCCGTTCTCGGCGACATCTTCGCCAGGCGCGGGGCCGAGGCCTATCTCGGCGAGGCCGTGACCATGTCGGAGCACATGCTGCAAAGCGCGGTGTTCGCCGCGCGCGAAAGCCCCGGCGACGAGCTCATCGCGGCCGCCCTGTTGCATGATATCGGCCATTTCACCAACGAGTTCGGCGACGACTACATCGAGCAGGGGGTCGACAACCTGCATGACGAGGCCGGCGCGCGTTTGCTCGAGGCGTTTTTTCCGCCTGTGGTGGTGGCCTGCGTCAGGCTCCATGTGGCCGCAAAACGTTACCTCTGCGCGACCGACAGGAGCTATTTTGCAAAACTTTCGCCGGCCTCCGTCGCAACGCTGAAGCTGCAGGGCGGACCGATGTCGAGCGTGGAGTCCGAGGGCTTCGAAAAGGATCCCTGGTTCAGGGAAGCTGTCCGCGTCCGCCTGTGGGATGAGGCGGGCAAGGTTCCGGATATGGCCACTCCGGCTTTCGCCGATTTTGCGCCGCTGCTGCAGCGGGTCGTCGACCGGCACTTTGAAAAAGCAGGCGGGCCGATCCCGGATTGACTGCATGCCTGCGATCGCCGTTCTTCCCCGCAACGATGCCGCCAACGGCTGGAGCCGTATTCTGCCGCCGCGCACGCCGCGGCCGCCGCTGTCGGGGGCCGGGCGCGCCGACTGGGTGGTGGTGGGCGCGGGCTTTGCCGGTCTCGCCGCGGCGCGCCGGCTCGCCGAAAACCGGCCGCACGATCATATCGCGCTCATCGAGGCGCACGAGGTCGGCGAGAACGCATCGGGGCGCAACTCCGGCTTCGCCATCGATCTGCCGCACACCACCGGGGCTTCGCACGATGAGCTTGCGGGTGCGGCGCGCTATATCCGGCTGAGCCGCGCCGCCATCGACTATCACGAGGCGCAGGTCACCCGCTTTCACATCGCCTGCGACTGGTCGCGGCGCGGCAAATACCATGCGGCGGTCTCCCCGCGCGGTGCCGCGGAAATTCTCAAGCCCTTCGCCCGTGAGCTCGAAGCCCTCGGCGAGCCGCTGCGCTGGCTCGACAAGCGCGGGCTCGCCGCCGAAATCGGCACTTCCTATTATCACGCCGCGGTGTGGACCCCGGGCTGCGTTCTGATGAATCCGGCGGCGCTGACCCGGGGTCTCGCGGAGTCTTTGCCGGGCAACGTTACGCTCTACGAGCATTCGCCGGTGACCAGGGCCGACTACTCGGGCGGCATTACCCTCGAAACGGCGCAGGGCTCGGTCACCGCGCCTCGGATGATCCTCGCCGTCAACGGGCTCGCCGGCGAGTTCGGGTTCTTCACCCGCCATCTCCTGCGCTTTGCCGCCTACGCGAGCCTCACGCGGCCGCTCACCGATCAAGAGCGGCAGGCACTCGGGCCCGACGCGGAATGGGGGATCACTCCGGCTGACGCATTCGTTTCCACGACCATGCGCCTGACGCGGGACCACCGGTTCCTGGTTCGCCATCACATTATCTATGCGCCGAGCCACGAGGTGCCGGACGCGGCTCTCGCCCGGGTGCGAAGCGACCACTACATGGCATTCCGGAAGCGCTTTCCGATGCTCGATCAGGTGACCATCGACCACACCTGGGCGGGCTTCGTGTGCCTTTCGCAAAATCACGCGCCGGGTTTCGGCAAGGTGGCGCCGAACGTGTGGGCAGCCGTCTGCCAGAATGCGGTCGGCGTCACCAAGGGCACGATCGGCGGCATGCTCGCCGCCGACATGGCGTGCGGCGAGGACAATCCCCTCATCGCCGACATGCAGGCGCTGGGCAGCCCGAGCAGGCTCCCGCCCCAGCCTTTTCTGCACCTGGGCGTGCGGATGAGGAACCGCTGGGACCTGTGGCGGGCGCGGCACGAGGCCTGAACAGCGGAACGGAGGCGTGTTCAGGCGTCCCCGTCCTGAAGTTCCAGGCGCATGACGACCCGGTTCGCGGACGGCCTGCCGATCACCGCAAAACCGCACGTCGAAAACACGGCTTCGAAGCCCACTTGCGTCTCCTTGTTCTGTCGCTTTCGGCGCGAATAGGGAAACGCCTCGATCGCAACCGCTCCATGTTCTTTTGCCAGACGAACCGCTGACCTTACCAGTTGCTCACTGAGATCGGACTTGCGTGCATCCTCACGCACGAAAAGACAGGGAAGCAGCCAGACGTCCTCGTCCTCGTCCGGATCACGTCCCTTATAGCCGTTGCAGTCCGTGCATCTCGCGCGAGCGTCATAGCGCGACCGTGGTCCAGCAGCGCACCAACCCACCGGCTCGCGATCTAGATATGCAATCAACCCCAGAGGTTGTTCGCTCGGCAAGCAATCAGTTCGCAAAAACTGGCTCGGTTCCCGTCGCCACCCGCAGCGTGATATTTCCTTCACCGGGATGATGAACCACATGCACCAGCATCCTGCCGCACTTTTGTTCGTGCAAAACAGATCGCTCAAGTCTTTGACGGAGCCGGTATCTGCCGGCCTGATCTGCCACGACCACTTCTTTTTCTCAAGCCGTAACGCTTAGCTGGTTGTCGCCGTGACTCGTCCTGCCCCGGCGTCGGCGTGTTTCGTCAGCCTGTAGGCGAGCAGCCGGGCGATCCGCTGGTCGCCGAGCGGACGGCGCTCCACGCGCTGGTGAATGTCGAGGTCGGGCTTGCTGTTGCCCTCGATGATGCAGGCGCCATCAGCGAGCATGGCGACATCCCAGCCCGCCACTACCAGTTGCGGAAAGGCTGCATGGGTGCGGCAGGCGAGCTCCACGGCCTCTTTCCAGAGCGGCAGTCGCCGGCCGGCGAACCGCACTCCGCTCACCGGGTGGGTCTCGTTCCAGCCGACGCCCGGCCTGATCCCCATATCCGAGGCCGGCCCGATTTCGCCCGTCTCCAGATCAACCGCCGTCGCCAGTCCACCCTGATGAAAATTGTCGACCACGCAGTTGTCGCCGATCGCCATGCGGAATGCCGCGTTGGTTGCCTCGAAGCCGTCCTCCTCATTGCGGCAGGTGAGGATGCGCGCCGTCGCCAGCGCGCCGTTGCTGATGTCGGCGAGCTCCGGATGGTTCTCGAGCCGCGGCTGGACCACCATGTCGCCGGTCAGCGACTGCTGCGCGAGCCGCGCCAGCAGCGCTTCTCCGCCGAGCGTCTCGCCTGAACTGTTGCGATACTTGTCTTCGCCGAGATAATCCCAGCGCTCACAGTGGTGGCCGCCGTTGCCCCGTCGGGGCTTGACGAAGAGGTCCGAAGCGGGGAGCGCTGGAACCGCGCCATCCGTTGTCACGACTTCACCGCTGGACAGGTAAAAATGCACAGGCACGGCGCGGATGCCGAACCTGGCGCAGTCCCTCGCGAAAGCGGCCTTGTCCGCCAGCAGATCCGATCTGTCCGTCGGCTGCAACAGGGAATAGACCGAGCCTACCGTCTCATGGGCGGTGAGATAGAGGTCCGCGTTTCGCTGCCGGCCGTCACGATAAAGCTCGAACATGTAATACCAGAAAGGCGCGATCGACGGTCCGGCAGCCAATTGGAGCTGCTCGGAAAATTGCCGGCCGATCGACTTCCCGGTTTGCTGGCGGATGGCAGCGCCGTTGCGCCGCGTAAAGAGTGCTGTTGCGACAATCAGCGCCACCGGCCAGGTGATGGCCGCGATCAGGCCTCTGATTGGGCCGGCCGGAAACGCCCAGTAGGTGCGGCTGTGCACCCAGTGCAGGTAGCGGGCAGGAGAAAGAGCGGCGGATGGTGCAAGGCGTCGAAACGCGTACCGTGTGGCCATCGGCAGCCCGGCTACATCATAGGCGAACTGTTCGGCCCTGGTGAGAAAGCGGCTCCACAGTCGGCCGGCCGCACGCGCGCTGCGGATTTTTAGCTTCGAAGGAGCCTCGACAGGCATGGGCTTGGGGAGCACCTTGAGTCCCTTTGTCATCGACTTTCACCGTGCTGGCTGCCCAGCAGGGCGCGCACACGGCTGACGGAGCGTTCCAGCTCTCCCGTTTGCGGCGACCGGATTGCCGGCCTTGGATCATCGATCCAGCTCGCCTGGCCGGTCTCGGTCAGGGCTCGATGAACGATACGCAGGTCGCGCGACCATCGCGGCGGACCAAAACGCATGGCGAGCCGGAAAGCGGTGCTGGAAAGATCGCGGCCCAGCCAATGCGGCGGCGGCAGCTTATCCCCGTCGGCGGGGCCGGCCGATTCGGCGCGCATCGCCCGCTTCCTCTCCTCAAAGTCGAAGAGCAGTACTGGTTTGCCCGTCGCGGCAGCTTCCGTCATCATTGATATGCTATCGGCAGTTACGATGATGCGCTTCGCCAGGGCAAGATAGGCGAAGTAGGGATTTTCCCCGGCGCCGGCATGGAAGCGATGACCGTGATGAGGGACGGAGATGGCGGCGAACAACGCCTCCGCGACCGCGGGCGGAGTGCGCGGGCTCGTTGAGACCAGCAGGCTGCCGCCTTCATTTTGGGCGATACGGTTCGCCTCCTGTCCGAGGCGAGCGCCGGCAGCGGACGAAAATACGTAGGGGCCGCTGCTGCCGCCGACCAGAACCGCAGTCAGCGGTCGCGGCAAAGCCGCAAGTCGTCGCGACCAGGCCGCTGTTGCCAGGGTGAGGCTTCGCGGGTCGACATCGTGGAGCGGCAGCGAGTTGTGCAGCACGTTGGCCCGGTCCGGCAGGCGATACTGCGGCGTGGTGATGACCAGATCGAAATGGTCGATCGTCCAGGGCGTGCCGACATATACCAGTTTCGCTGAAGGATTGCCGTGCCGGCGGATCCAGAATGCGACCGCTTCCGTCGGCCGCCCGGCCGCGATGACGAGGTCCGGATAGGGAGGGGCAATCAGACGCCGGGAGGCCGAATCGACGGCAGCCAGCGATGGCGTCGCGGCTAGTCGCACCAGCACTTCGCGGCGCCGGAAAGCGAGCCGCTTCAGCTCATAAGGCCAGCCCAAGGCTTCCGCCAGCGTCAGCAGCTGGCGATTGTCGCCGGCGTGGGGGCTTGCTAGAATCCACAGCAGGGGCAGCCCGGATTCGGGCGCGGGGACACCAGGAGCAATCGCATTCACATGGGGCATGAGTCTCGGCCGCGACACCCCGCTCTTCCCTGCTCTTGAACTCGAGTCCGCTGCTGGATGTCATGATGACGTCACACAGCGCACGTTACCCGACACCTTCTGCCAACGGTAGTTCCAAAAAAACCATGACTGACGCTGACATACCCCGACCACATCGTCCCCATGTTTTCATCCAGGCGAATGCCAAGCAGTCGATCGGAGCAGTCGTTTCCGCCTATTCGATGCAGCGGAATTCCCGCCATGCCGACGAGTTCGATGTCACGGTCATGCGCCAGGAAGACTATCCCTTTTTCCGGGCCCGCGATGGTCAATCCTATCGCCGCCATGGCGTCAGCCGCATCTGGCAGGAAAACGATCTGCAGTCCTTCTCGCTGACCCGCTTCCTGCCGCCCCAGCTGATGGGGTATCAGGGCCGCGCGCTCGTGGTCGATCCCGATGTGTTCGCCGTCGGCGACGTTTGGGAGTTGCTCACCCGTGACATGCAGGGCAAGGCCATTCTTTGCCGGCGGTCGAAGTTCAAGAACGGCGCCTTTGCCACCAGCGTGATGTTGCTCGACTGCTCCAGGCTTAGGCACTGGAACGTCGAGCAGGGCTTTGCGGAGCTTTTCGATGGCCGGCGTGACTACCACAGCTGGATTTCACTCCTCATGGAGCCGCGCGAGAGCATCGGCTTTTTCGAGGACGAGTGGAACGATTTCGACCGGCTGACGCCGGCGACCAAGATGCTGCACAATACGCGCCGCCGTACCCAGCCATGGAAAACCGGCCTGCGGGTCGACTATACGCCGACCGAATTCGTGCCGGTGATCGGCTGGATCATGCGGGCCCGCCGGGCCCTGTTCGGCGCCCACGGGCTGCTCGGCAGCTATGCGCGCCATCCGGACCGTAACCAGGAGGCCTTTTTCTTCGGCTTGCTGCGGGAATGCGTCGAGGCAGGGCTTCTCGACGACGCAACGCTGAAGGAAGCGATGGCCCGTGACTATATCCGCCATGACGCGCTCGATGTCATGGCTCGCAGTCCGCAGCCGCCGCAGTTGAAGGCGGCGCACTGAGGCCGGCGCGGGACGACGGCGCGGGCGAATCGTGGATGAACCGAAACGCGGATGCAGCAATCGGCAGTGCGGATGACCGGCAACTGCGAATCGCGCTGTTTACCGGCAACTACAACTACATCAAGGACGGGGTTGCCCTGACCCTGAACCGGTTGGTCCGCTTCCTGGAGCAGAACCACGTCGCCGTCCTTGTTTTTGCACCCACGGGTCCGAGGCCGGCTTTCGAATCCGCGGGCGAGCTTGTGCCGGTTCCGTCCTTGCCCATTCCGAACCGGCCCGAATATCGCATCGCGCTCGGGTTGCCGGCCCGTGCCCGCCGCCGCCTCGAGAAGTTCAGGCCCAATCTCTTTCACATCGCGGTGCCTGACCTTCTTGGCTACCGGGCGCTGAAGCTGGCCGGCGAATGGAACGTCCCGGTCGTCGCCTCCTTTCATACGCGCTACGACCAGTATCTGAAGTTCTACGGGCTCGGCCGCCTCGAGCCGCTTGGCAAGCGATATCTTCGCCATTTCTACGGCAAGTGCTGGCAGGTGTATCCGCCAACCGAGTTCGATGGCCGCCATCATCCGCGAGGAGGGCTACTCCGAGAGCGTCCGCATCTGGTCGCGCGGCGTGGATATCGAGTTATTCGATCCCCGCCGGCGCAGCCTTCCCTGGCGCCGGTCGCTCGGCATCGGCGATGACGAAGTGGTGGTGAACTTTACCGGCCGCCTCGTCAAAGAAAAGAACACCGGCCTTCTGACCCGCATCTTCGCCGCCTTGAAACCGGATGGGGTGCCGTTCCGCGCTGTGATTGTCGGCGATGGGCCCGAGGAGCGGCGCATGAAGGGGGCGTTGCCTGATGCGGTCTTCACCGGTTTTCTACATGGCGAAGAACTCTCGCGGGCCTATGCATCCTCGGACGTATTCCTGTTTCCCAGCGAAAGCGAGACGTTCGGCAATGTAACGCTCGAGGCGATGGCGAGCGGCCTGCCGACGGTCTGTGCCGATGCCAGCGGCAGCCGATCCCTGGTGATCGAGGGTACCACGGGCTTCCTTGTCGGTGCCGGGAACGAAGCAGGTTTCCGAACCCGGCTCGGTGCGCTGGTCGGCGGCAGCGATCTTCGAACGCGCATGGGCAATGAGGCGCGGGCGCGCGCCCTGACGTTTGCCTGGGACGACACGCTGGCTAAACTTCTCGTGAACTACCACGAGGTCGTGGCGGCGACCGGCGCTCTGGCGCATGGCGAACTGGGGCCGGCGCCGCTACTTTGCGGAGTTGAAAAATGGCCGGCACCGCGGTGAAACAGCGGGGGAGGACGGAACCCCGCCGGCAAACTCGCCTGCCAAAGGTATGGCTTCTTTCACAGGGTCGCCGCGGTGACCTCGAACAGATGCAGGCGCTTCTGCAAGCGCTCGCGTGGCCGGGAGAGATCAAGACGCTTCACTTCCGGCCTCCGCCAATTCCAGCCCTGGCGCCCCTGCTGCTCCGGCCCCATGCAGGCGATCGCATCACGCCGCCGTGGCCTGATCTCATCGTCTGTGCCGAGGCGATGTCGAGCGTGATCGCCCAGCGCTTGCGCCGTCTCTCCGGCGGCCGCACGAAGCTGATCTGTCTCGGGCGGCCTGCCGGAGATCCCGCTGTCTTCGATCTCGTGCTTACGACCGCGCAGTATCATCTGCCGCCGCAGCCCAATGTAGTCGAACTGTCGCTGCCGCTCACCGCAGCGCCTGAAAGACCGGACGACGACGCGGTGCGGCTGACGGGCGCCCGCCCGCTCATCGCCGTGCTGGTGGGCGGCGCCAGTTCTCCCGAAGTCCTCGATCGGGCTGCCGCGCGGGAACTCGCGGACGCGGTTTGCCGGTACGCGGCGCACCACGGCGGCACCCTTCATGTCGTCACCAGCCCGAGGACGAGCCGCAAGGCATCCGACGAGCTTCTCAGACGCGTTCCCCCGCCGCACCGCGTTCATGTGTATGGCCGCTCACCGAACAATCCTTACCGGCGGGTTCTGGCACTTGCCGATGAGATCATCGTGACCAATGACAGCGTCTCCATGGTCGCCGACGCGCTCGCGACCGAGAAGCCCGTTTATGTCTATGCGCTGCCGCGCACCCGCAACCCCACTTTTCTTGTTTCCGAATGGTGTCGCCGCAATGTGCTGGAGTCGGCTTCCGTGCCGCCGTTGCTGCGGCCCGTTGCCTGGCTGTTCGAAAAGGGCTTCGTCGAGACGAGCGCCGACCGGCTGCGCCTTTTTGGCCGGCTTGCGGGCGAACGCCGGATCGGCTGGTTCGGTGGCCCCCCGCCGCTGATCAGGAAGCACGCGGGGCTTCAGGACATGGAAATCGCCGTTGCCCGGGTGAAGAATTTGTTTCTCAAAGCCGGCTGGCGCCTCTCCGATGGGGAGAGGGTTCATAAGCAAACCATCGCCCCGAAGGGGAGAGGGAAGCGAAGCGGCAAAGCCGCTGAGCAGGGTGAGGGGGCGGAAATCACGGCGCGGTCGAGAGATTCAACATTACTCGGCGTTGCTTCCGCGCAGCCTGACTTCCATCAGGTCGAGCTCGCGCTCGATGCGGCGCCGCGTCTCGTCGAGCAGCTCGCCTGACCGCTCGAGCTCGTGAATTTGGGCGCGCTCATGGGCGATGAGGGTCAGCTCGATCTCCTCGCGCAATTTCGCCAGCTCCCGTCGTTGTTCCTCGTCATGCGCTCTAAGCTCGAGCTGAGCGAGCCGGTCGGTAAGGCTTGCCTCGAGTGCGTCTACGATTTCGCGCGGAAGATTTCGGTCACTGGCGATCTCGCCCACCCGCTTGGCTACGGCTGCGAGGGCTTTCCGGCGCCCAAGCGCCTCGGCGCTTTGCTCCTGACGCCGCTCCTCGCGGGTAAGGTCGGACAGCCTGAGCGCCTTGATGATCAGCGGCAGCGAAAGTCCCTGGCCGACCAGCGTCACGAGGATGACGCTGAAGGTGAGGAATATGACGAGGTCGCGGTTGGGAAACGCCGCGCCGTTTGCAGTCACCAGGGGGATCGCCAGGGCAGCGGCGAGGGAAACGATGCCGCGTACGCCAGTGTATCCAAGGGCGAAGATCACGCGCCACGACGGTGCGGGGTCACGGCGGGCGAGCCCGGGGACCAGCCAGCGTGGAACATACGCGGCAGGAAAAACCCACAGGAATCGCGCCACGATGACCACGGCGCTCGTCAGGGCGGCGTACGCCAGCAGCGTAGCGGGCGGCTGACCATCCATCCTGTGCAGCAAAAACCCCGCCTGTGAACCGGTCAGCAGAAACACCAGTCCCTCGATGACGTAGATGACGAAATCCCAGAAGAAGAGCCCCTGCAGCCGGGTCGCAGCGCTGATGAGCCTGGGTCCGTTCCAGCTGACGTAGAGCCCCGCCGCGACCGTGGCGAGAACGCCGGAGCCCCCCAGATGCTCCGGAACCCAGAACGCGGCGTAGGGGGTAATCAGCGCCAGCGTGATCTCAACGCGGGCATCACCGGCCCAGCGCCGCAGGCGCAGCACGAGCCATCCGACAAAAATGCCATAGGCGATCTCGCCTGCGACGATGATGACAAACGTCCCCGTCGCCTGCCCGATCGAGAACGTCCCCAGGCTGATGGCGGCGACGGCAAAGCGGTAGAAGGTGAGGGCGGTCGCATCGTTGACGAGTCCCTCTCCCTCGAGAACGACCGCGAGGCGTCGCGGCACCCTGAGGCGGCGCAGGATCGCCAGCGGCGCTATGACGTCAGGTGGCGAAACGATGGCGCCCAACAGAAAGGCGACGTTCCAATCGAGGCCGATCAGCCAGTGGGCCGCCGCGGCTACCATCACGGTGGTGAAGGCGACGCAACCGATGGCGAGGAGCGCGATGGGGCGAAGGTTGAAGCAGAACTCCCGCCAGCTCATGGAGACGCCAGCGACGTAGATGACTGGCGGCAGAATCAGCAGCAATACCAGCTCGGGTGCGAGCTCGATCTTCGGTATCCCGGGCGCCAGGCTCAACGAAACCCCCACGATGACGAGCAGGATGGCGGGCGGGACCTTCAGCCGGCGTGCCGCCACCGCGACGCCCGCCAAAATCGCCAGGAACAACACCAGGGTTCTGATCGTTTCGATCACGCGCGTGTCTCACATGTTCCAGGTTGCCCGGCAACCGGGCTTTGGCAGGGTTTGGGGGCATGTGGCCGGAGGCGATGTTATATGACAGCGGAATGTGCTAGAGGGGCGGGTTGATACCGGGTGAGTGGTGCGGTGAGTAGCCGGGAGACGGAACTCAAGTTCTTCTTGGAGGACCATGGGACGGGGGCCGCTGCGGTTCCCGCCGTGGTGGCGCGCGCCATCTCCGGTGGCAAGAAGACTCGCGTCGAGACGACTTACTACGATACGCCTGACAGACAGCTCGAGGCCCAGGGCCTGAGCGTCCGATTGCGCAAGATGTCGGGCAGGCGGGTCCTCTCCGTGAAGGCGTCGCGTGGGCGGGGCATCGCCAGGTTCGAGCGTGAACTCGAGATTCGGAACGACCGGCCGTCGGCTGAGGAATGGCAAGCCGTCGCGCAAGGTTCGCTGCTCGCCCACTCGAAGCTGCGCCGCCGAATGAAGGCCTTCTGCACGACCACCGTCGATCGCCGCTCGGTCGCGGTCGAGCGCAACGGAGCGACGATTGAAGCGAGCCTCGACAAGGGCAGCGTCAGGACCGACTCGGGTGCCGAGATTCCCATCCACGAGCTCGAGCTCGAGATCAAGAGCGGCCGCGTAGCGGATTCTTTCTCCTACGCCACGGAATTGGTCAAACGCGACCCGATGCGGATCAGCCTGCTCAGCAAGGGCGCGCGGGGTTTCCTGCTGGCCAGTGACGCCTGGGCGCGCCCGCAGCCGGCGACCTTGCCCGAGCTTGACCCCGGCTCTGACGGACCTGCCGCCTTCCAGGACATCTGCATGACCTGCCTGCGCGACTTCATGGTCAACGAGTTTGCCATTGGCGGCCCCGAGCCCGTTGAAGGGATTCACAAGACGCGCATTGCCGTCCGGCGGCTGCGCTCCGCCATGACGTTGTTCCGTTCCCTGCTGAAGGACACGAAGGCAAGAACACTGAGCCGGGAACTCAACTGGCTGTCGGACAAGCTGGGTAACGCCCGCGATCTGGACGTCGCCGTGCAACGGAGCGCGAGCTGGACGCGTGGCAATGGGGCGGCTTTGCGGAAGATGATGGAGCGCATGGAGGCCGCCCGCGATGAAGCACATCATGAACTCGCCAGCGCACTCAGCTCCCCTCGCTGCCGGGCGCTCCTATTCGATTTCGTCAGATGGCTGGAGATCGGCCCGTGGCGAAAGCAGTGGTTGCAGCGCGAACCCGCCCCGGCGCCCGCCCTGGCGCGCCGGCTGCTTGACAAGCGTCTGCGGCAAACTTCTCCGCGATGCCAGGAACCTCGCCCGCCTCGATGCCGAAGAGTGTCATGACATCCGCAAGGATGCGAAGAAGCTGCGTTACATGGGCGAGTTCTTCCTGTCGCTTGCGGTGCCCGGACGGGAGCGCAAGAGCTACGTGAAATTGCTGGCGGCGCTTGAATCTCTCCAGAATGTGCTGGGCAAGGTCCAGGACCGGGTGACGCTTGAAAAGCTGTTTCGCGCCCAAATCGCCGCAGGCGATGCTGCCGAGACCCGGCAAGCCGTGAACGATGCACTCGAGGACGCCGTTTCAGCCAGCTCGCGGCGCGACCAGGCGCAGCGAAGGAAGGCGGCCCGGGCGATCAAGGAAATTCGCGCCCACCAGCGTTCGACCAGGGCGCTGGTCGAGCGGGCAAGCTAGCGGCTGCGCGAAAAACAGGCAGCGCAGCGGACGGAGATAGCGCGTTCTGGCCGCGCTGCGCCAGCATTCCATCAACCGCAGAACCTTGAACCGCATGACCGCTCTGGCGAGAAGACCTTGGGTGCCCGCCCGCTGTGAAGACCTGATCGGGAGGATCGCCGCCGGCCTGCCGCGCTCGGACGCCGATGCTATCGAGCGGCGCATCCTGGCGCTCGTCGCCGAAAACCGCGAAATTCACGAGCGGCAGTGCATCAATCTCAATCCTGCGACCAATGTCATGAACCCGAAGGCCGAAGCGCTGCTCGCCCGTGGCCTCGGCTCACGGCCTTCACTCGGCTACCCCGGCGACAAATACGAGATGGGGCTGGAGGCACTCGAGCAGATCGAGGTTATTGCGGCGGCGCTGTGCGCGGAGATTTCTCCTGCCGTTTTGCCGAAATCCGCGTCGCCTCGGGCGCCCTCGCCAATCTCTATGTGTTCATGGCGACGGCACAGCCGGGCGACCGCATCATCGTTCCCGACGTATCCGTCGGCGGCCATGTCACGCATCATGCGGCCGGCGCGGCGGGCCTCTATGGTCTCGAGGTTCATTCCGCGCCGATTGACCGCGACCATTACGGCGTTGACGTGGAAGCCCTCGCTGCTCTCGCGCGGCGGGTGCGCCCGAAGCTCATCAGCATCGGCGGCAGCCTCAACCTCTTCCCGCATCCGGTCCGCGCCGTTCGTGCGGTTGCCGATGAGGTTGGCGCGCGGGTGCTGTTCGATGCCGCTCACCAGTGCGGGCTCATCGCCGGCAAGGTGTGGCCCAATCCGCTTGCAGACGGCGCGCACGTGATGACCATGAGTACCTACAAGAGCTTGGGCGGGCCGGCTGGCGGGCTGATCGTCACCGACGACGCCGGGCTCGCCGAACGGCTGGATGCGATCGCCTTCCCCGGGTTGACCGCCAATTTCGACGCCGCGAAATCCGCTGCACTCGCCATCACCCTGCTCGACTGGCGCGAGTACGGCCGTGCCTATGCGCAAGCCATGGTGGCGACGGCGCGCGCCCTGAGCCTTGCGCTGGAAGAAGCGGGCGCGCCGGTTTTCCAGACCGCACGGGGCGCCACGGGCTCGCATCAATTCGCCCTCGAAGCGCGGCGCTTTGGCGGTGGCCAGGCAGCGGCCAGGAAGCTCCGGGCCGTCAACATCCTCTCCTGCGGCATCGGCCTGCCCATTGAGCCCGTCGAGGGTGACCTCAACGGCCTGCGGCTCGGCACGCCGGAAATCGTGCGCTGGGGCATGGGACCCGAGGACATGCCGGAGCTTGCGGAGCTGATTGCCGACGGCCTCGAAAGCAAAGACGGATCAGTGGTCGCGAGCGCCGTCACCCGGATGCGCGGTCGTTTCCAACAAATCGGCTTCGTGCGCTGAGGAATGTGCCGTCAGGGTTCAATTTTGGATCCCGCGATCCTATATTCACATTTCATGCTCACGTTCCAATGAGGTTGTCATGAGTTACGTCAACGGATTTGTGGTGCCGGTGCCGAAAAAGAATCTCTCCGCCTACCAGAGGATGGCCCGCAAGGCAGGAACCATCTGGAAAGAGTATGGCGCACTCGAATATGTCGAGTGTGTAGCCGACGATGTGAAGACCGGGAAAGTCACCTCATTCCCGCAGAGCGTGAAGCTCAAGCCCGGCGAGGTCGTCGTATTCTCGTGGATCATGTACAAGTCGCGCAAGCATCGCGACAGCATCAACGCCAAGGTGATGAAGGACCCGCGCATTGCGGGCATGGACCCCAAGTCCATGCCGTTCGACGGCAAGAGAATGTTCTGGGGCGGCTTCAAGCCGGTAATCGAACTCTGACATGGCGGAGCATGTCTCGCCTATTTTCGTCATGGCCGGGCTTGACCGCGATCAAGCCCGGCCATGACGGCATGGTAGCGGCGGAACGGTTTCTAGTAGCGGAGCAGCTTCTTCGGCGGTCGGAATCCG
Source organism: uncultured Alphaproteobacteria bacterium (assembly GCA_963780765.1). Classification (GTDB taxonomy): domain Bacteria; phylum Pseudomonadota; class Alphaproteobacteria; order Rhizobiales; family Aestuariivirgaceae; genus CAWHQZ01. The sequence continues at coordinate 159,211 of CAWADI010000022.1, forward strand.
GCCCTGCGGCGTATATCTGTCGACCGCCTCGGGCAGCCTTTGTGACAGTCGGGAAAGCAGCTCCTTGCGTGACAGCCCCGTTTGTTCGGCCAGTTGGTCGAGGATGTCCGGGCCGATGGCGTTTTCGAGCCTGATCGGGTGCTATCGGCTGATTTGGCCCATCCTTGACCCAGGACTCCGCTGCTTTGCCCTGGCCATTTTTCTTGAACTGATCAACGAGATCGCTCAGCCCGCCGCTCAGCACGCTGCCGGTCGAGGCGCCTCCCAGGCGACCGCCGAGACCGCCCAGCACTCCACCCGCTTCGCCCGGCCCGGCACCTCCGCCCGCCCCCTTGCTCTGGTTCAGCCGGCCAGCATTTCGGCGATTTTCTCGCGGTTCTGATAGCCGGCGACTGCAAGCAGCCCCAACAGCGCCACCATGGACGGCTTTCCTCGGGCCATTTTCATTCCTCCTTCGCTTACTAACTTTCCACGCAAAAAGATCGGAACTGTCGATACTCGGATTTGTTCCGCAAGGGCGTCTGGTGTATGATTCGATTTTGTACGAAGTGTGTCATGGGTGGTCGTTTGCGGGCAATTCGGCTGCCGACAGCCGACAATCAGAGGATCAGTCAACATGGGCATTATCTGGACGATCATCATCGGTCTGGTAGCCGGAGTGATTGCAAAATTCATCATGCCGGGCAGCAGCAACGAGCCTTCCGGCTTCGTGATGACAACGATCCTGGGCATCGTGGGTGCGGTCGTGGCGAGCTACCTCGGCCAGGCGCTCGGATGGTATTCGGCAGGCGAGGGAGCCGGCCTGATCGGCGCCGTGGTCGGGGCGATCATCGTTCTCTTCGTCTGGGGCGCAATCGCCAAACGTGCTTGACGCGTTGAATTCCTGAACGAAGCTTTTCTGTCACCCGGCGGCTGTTACCCGCTGGGGTCCCAGTGCGTGGAAGCGATTTACGCGCTGGAGTCTTTTATTGTTACTGCATGCGGGGGCGCAGGATGTTTCGTCCGTCGAGGGTCGGCGTTGCCGCACTCGTGTTGCAGTTGTTCGCAACACCGGTCGAGGCGGCTACACTTACATTCGAAATCGTGAACGCCGACTGGATCAACGTCATCGGTGGCAACGTAACGCAGGATACGGCCGGCAATGATACCGCCAACCTGGGATGGGGTGTCACGGGATCAAGCGTTCGCAGCCAGTTCCAATTCGACGGAACCGACACATTTTCTCCGATACCAACGGACACGCTCTTCGAGATCGGGACCTTCCGCCACACCAACAATCCCTTGCTGGGGGCGACCACCGGCATCGACTCGGCGCAGCTGAGCCTCACGGCCACATTGACCTACAACGACGGTTCGAGCACCTCGGTGTTTCCGGGTGTGGGCCTGCTTTTCTTTTTCGATCATACCGAGACACCCAATTCCTGTTCGGGAGCGGGTTGTTCAAGCGATCTCGTCAGTGTAGCGAATCTCTCGAGCCCGATCTCGCTGGGCGGCGCGCTTTTTACCTTCAATCTGCTTCGCTTCGGTAGCGATACGACGCCAGCCTTTAACCTGAGCACACCCGAAGAACAGGTACGCACTGCGAGGTTGTACGGCTCGTGGACGGTGAGGCAAAATGCTCCTCCGCCTCCCCCCGAGGTGCCGCTGCCCCCGGCGGTGATTGGCTTCGCCAGCGCGCTCGGCGCCACCGGGCTCGCTTCCTGGCTGCGGCGCCGCTTCAGGAAGAACTGAAAGCTACCGGGCTTTTTTTGGTCTTGGTGTCGTGACGGCAGGCCGCACACTCTTGCCGAACGTGCTTAGCGCGCCCTCCAGAACAATGAGGTGATCGGGCAGCTCGTTGCGGTTGCGGGCCGAAGGCGGCACGTGTCTGGCGAGGATGTCGCCGCAGCGTTCGACCGCTTCGACAAGCCCGTCGCCCAACCGTCCCGCCCGAATGCTGGCGATCATGGCGGCGATCAGCTCGTTCCAGAAGTGCTGCTCGACCTTGTCGGCAATGCCCTTGTCGGCAATGACTTCGCAGTAGCGCTCGGCCAGCGCGACGAAAATCAGCACGCCGGTGCGGCTCCGGGTCGTGTGCAGCTCGCGGGCCAGGAACTGTTCGAGGGCGGTGCGGTGCGCGTGCTTGCGCTTGAGCGCCCCCGGCGTGACGGCGAGCCGGATGGGGCGGATGCTGAGCAGCAGGCTTAAGGCCACGAACAGGCCGAGCTGGACGAGGTAAATCGCGGCGGCCGGGAGCGAAGTAAGCCAGGCGAGGGGCAGCGGCACGGCGAGCGCGGCCAGCGCCGCCCACAGCAGCGGCACGTGGAGATAGTCGTCGCAGGCCGGGCGTTACGACCACGATGATTTCGCCCGCCGACTTCTTCTCGGCGGCCCCGATCGCCGATTTGATCCGGTCCTGTTCGCTTTCGCTCAGCAATTCCCCGGACACCTACCAGCTCCCCGATGCGCCGCCGCCGCCGGAGCTGCCGCCCCCGCCCGAATAACCGCCGCCGCCGACCAGCCCCCGCCGCCGGACCAGCCGCCTCCGCTCGACCAGCCCCCGCCGCTGCCGTCCGACAGCACGATGCCGCGGCCCCGGGCGCTGCGGGTGATGAGGATCAGCACGATCATCAGCAGGAAAAGCGCAATGAGCAGGGTTTCGAGATCGATTTCTCGCGGGCCGGGGAGCTTCGGCCGCCACGGCCTCGCCCTCGCCCTTGAGCACCCGCATGATCTTGTCGACGCCCTCGGCGATGCCGCCGGCGAAATCCCCGTCGCGAAAGCGGGGAGTGATGGAGTACTCGATGATGATCTTCGAGATGGCGTCGGTGAGCGTCCCTTCGAGACCGTAGCCGACCTCGATCGCCATCTTGCGGTCCTCGGCCGCCACGAGCAGCAGCACACCGTCGTTACGGTCCTTGTCGCCGAGCTGCCAGTGACGGAACAGGCGATTGCCGTAGTCGCGGATGTCGTAGCCCTGGAGGCTGGGAACCGTGGCGACCACCACCTGCTGACCCGACGCCTGCTGGAGGGCCCTGAGCTCGCGGTCGAGCCTGCTTTCGGTGACTTCATCGATGATCGAGGCCTGATCGACGACGGGACCGGTAAGCTCCGGGAACGTGGGCGCAGCGCGGCCGGCCGCGACAAACACGGCGAGCGCCAGCAGCAGCGCCGCGGCAGCCGGCAGCCCTCCGATGCGCCAAAGCACGTTGGTCTTAGTTGCCAGGAGCAGGTGCCGGGGCAGGAGCAGGGGCGGGAGCAGGAGCAGGAGCAGGGCGGAGCAGGTGCCGGGGCGGGAGCAGGTGCCGGGGCAGGAGCAGGTGCCGGGGCGGGAGCAGGTGCAGGGGCAGGAGCAGGGGGGGCAGGGGCAGGAGCAGGGGCAGGAGCAGGGCCGTCCGTGCCGAAGTTCACCTCGGGCACCTGCGTGTCCTTTTCCTCGATGGTGAAGGTCTGCGCTTCCTTGGCGTCGGGATAGAGAAAGGCCGCCCACCAGCGGCCGGGAATGGTCTTGAGCTCGGTGTTGTAGACGCGAACGGCATCGATGTAGTCCCGGCGCGAGACACCGATGCGGTTTTCGGTGCCCTCGAGCTGCGACTGCAGGGCGAGGAAGTTGGCGCTCGACTTCAGATCGGGATAGGCCTCGACCACGGCCAGCAGCCGGGCGAGCGCGCCCGAGAGCTGGGCCTGGCTCTCCTGAAAGGCCTTGAAGGCTTCCGGGTTGGTGAGGATGTCCGGCGGGATCTGGACTTGCGTCGCCTTGGCGCGGGCCTCCACGACCGAGGTCAGAACGTCTTTCTCCTGGATCGCGTAGCCCTTCACCGTCTCGACCAGATTGGGAATGAGATCGGCGCGCCGCTTGTACTGGCTGAGCACCTCGCTCCAGCCGGCCTTCATCTGCTCCTCGTAGGTCGGGATGTTGTTGATTCCGCAGCCCGCCAGCAGTCCCGCCGTCAGCACGAGCACGGCGAGGCGAATGAGATTGGATGGCGCGAGGCGCGCCGCTGCGGTCAACATCGGAAAGGTCCTTCTCTGGTTGGCGGTGAGGAACGGTGAGGAAACGTCAGGAGCGGTCAGCAACACTAGAACATAAGCCGGCGAGTTGGGAACACCGCCGGCGTCGCGGTCTGTCAGTGCCCCGGCAGTACCAGCAGCTTCGGCCGCTCGGGCAGCGCGGCCGCCGTCAGCACCACGACGGGCGAAGCCGCCATCTCCACCTGAAATTCGGCGCTCGCCGCCGCGATGAAGCGGGCGAGCGTCGCGGGTCCGAAGAAGTGCATCGGAATGACGATGCGCGCCCTGAGCGTCTTCAGCACTTCCAGCATCGACGCTTGCGCCATCGTATAGCCGCCGTCGACCGGCACCAGCACCACATCGAGCCGGCCGACGGCGCCGATGGTCTCGGGCGGGAGCTCGTGATGCAAATGCCCGAGATGGCCGATGCACAGCCCCGCCACCTCGAAGATGAAGATGGAGTTGCCGTCGGGGATGCGGCCCGCGACGCCGCCGCGGATATCGGTGGTGACGTTGCGTACGCGGACATCGCCGATGGCGAGGTCGTGCCGGGCGGGGCCTCCTTGCGTGTTCCAGCCGCGCAGCACGTGGCGGATCGCCGGATCCGGCCGTGTCGGTGTAGTGGGTCGGGTGGGCGCGGTTCATCGTCACCACTTCGGGCGTCTCGCCGCCGGCAAAGCCCGCATAATCGGTGGCGATGGTGACACCGCCGGCACTTTCGATGACAAAGGTGGAATGGCCGATGAAGGTGAGCTGCACTTCCTCTGCGGTGAGCGCCACCGTCTGCACCCGCGGCGCAAGTCCCGCCATGGCCAGGCAGTCGCTTGCCGCCTCGGCGCGCTGAGCGGCGAGAAGTAACGCGGCAGTCATGACGAGGGTGCGCAGCATCGCAGCAACCTACCGCATTTTATCGCGACTGCTTGCGCGCGTCCTTGAAGGTGCGACGATTCCGCCCAAAGGTCTCAGAGTGGGAGGTCTCATGCCCATGATCGTTATGTTCACCGATTTCGGCTTGCATGGCCCCTATACCGGCCAGATGAAGGCGGTGCTGCACGAGAGGGCGCCGGGCATCCCCGTGTCGTCGACCTGTTCGCCGATGCGCCGGCCGGCAATCCCAGGGCTTCGGCGTACTGCTCGCCGGCTATGCCGAGTGGTTTTCCGAGGCAACCATATTCCTGTGCGTCGTCGACCCCGGAGTGGGCGGAACGCGGCCGCCGCTCGTGGTCGAGGCGGGTGGCCGATGGTTTGTCGGCCCCGGCACGGCATCTTCGAACTCATCCGGTGCCGCAGCGATCGGGCGCGCACTTGGGACATCCAGTGGAGGCCGGAGCGTCTGTCGGCGAGTTTCCATGGGCGCGACCTCTTCGCACCGGTCGCCGCCATGCTGGCGCGGGGCGAGCCGCCACCCGGCCGCCCGCGCCGGGACACCGCGGATCGCCATCCGGACTGGCCGGATGACCTCGCGGAGATCGTCTGCGTGGATCACTTCGGCAACGCCATGACCGGTCTCAGAGCTGCCATGCTTTCACCCGATGCCAGGATTGCCGCAGCGGGCCGGGTGCTGGAGCGTGACGACCTTCGGCGACCGACCGCCGGGTGCGGCCTTTTGGTATGCGAACTCGAACGGGCTTGCAGAAATCGCCATCAACCAGGGACGGGCAGACCGCGAGCTCGGCCTGGCAGTCGGCATGCCGGTCGCAATTGCAACTTGAAATCGAGATGCGATTTTCTTCATCATTCCGGCGCCGGCCGGTATCATATGCACGCATCTCCAATGTGGACGCAGCCACGAGCCGTTATCCGGCACCGCCTCAACCAAACGTCATCCCCGCGCAAAGCGGGGATCCAATAGTGAGCTCGATGCGCCTGAAGGACGACATGCTGCTATCATCCGGCCATCACGCGTTGACGGAGATTGGCAACGGTGAGGAGGTTGCGCCGTCGTATTGGATCCCCGCTTGGCGCGGGGATGATGGGATGGACGGCCCCTTCGAATCGGCATCGAAGTGCCAGAGTAGATTCGTGTGGAATCGAAACTTCGAAGGAGCCGCCCATGGAAAAGATTACAGTGATCGGTCTGGACTTGGCAAAGCACGTTTTTCAGGTGCACGGCAATGACGACAACGGACGCTGTGTTGTGCGCCGGCGTTTGTGGCGGAGCCAGGTTGAGAGATTTTTCGCCACGTTGGCGCCCTGTTTGATCGGAATGGAAGCATGTTCGGGGGCTCACGAGTGGGCCCGTCGGTTTGAGCGCATGGGCCACACGGTGAAATTGATGCCGGCTTCTTATGTGAAGCCCTACGTCAAGCAGTCGAAGAGCGATAGCCGCGATGCCGAGGCGATTGCCGAAGCGGTGGTGCGGCCTGCGGTTCCGCGAGTGCCGGTGAAGAGCGAGGAGCAACAGGCCGAACTGATGCTGCACCGGACGCGCGAGCTTCTGATCCGCCAGCGCACGATGCTGGCCAATGCCATCCGCGGGCATCTGGCCGAGTTGGGGATCGTGATGCGCAAGGGGATTGCCGAGCTGGTGCAGCTGGTGCCGCAGGCACTCGATAGATTGCCCGAGGCCATGCGGCTGGCGGTCGGGCTGCAGCTGGAGCAGTTGCTCGAGGCCGACCGGCGCGTTGTTCTGCTGGACAAAGAGATCAGGAGAGGCGTGCGGCAGAACCCGGCAACTCGCCGGCTGGCGGAATCCCGGGCTTCGGCCCGCTCATTGCCTCGGCGATCGTCGCGACGGTCGGAGACCGAGCGCAAGCCTTCCGTTCGGGCCGCGGCTTTGCCGCCTGGGTGGGACTTACGCCGCGGATCAGCGGCACTGGCGGCAAGGTCACGCTGGGACCGATCGGCAAGCGCGGCGATGCCTATCTGCGCCGGCTACTCATCCACGGCGCCAGGGCGATCCTGAGCGCCCGACGCGACAAGCCCGGCAAGCTCTCCGAATGGGCGCGCCGGATCGTCGGCACCAAGCACATCAATGTCGCCACCGCGGCGCTGGCCAACAAGATGGCCCGCATCGCCTGGGCGTTACTGGCACGGCAGACAGTGTATGAGCCGGCCCGTCACCTGCCCAAGTCAGCATGATCGGTCAGCTCAAAAAAGGTCAAAGGACTCTCGAAGATGAGCGGTTTGAACTTGCAGAGGTGAAGATCGCAGGATGGCACAAGCGGAGCACACCGCAAACCGGGACAATCCGATAATCGTCAGGAGCCTCAAGCCCGTGGGGATGAATGGAACCCGGTTCGCACATTCCATCATGACCGGCGGCGATACTAGCCGCGAACAAAGGTCGGATACATGACCGCAAGCTCTCGCATTCATCCGCGCTCAAAACACCTTGCAACGTCGGGGCCGTCCATACATGACGATTTGTTTTCTTCGCCTATCTATCGGATGTGGTGCGGTTCACGCGAGCCAGATTCAGTGGGGCGCCTGATGCCGAGGAAGAAAAAGTTCGGCAGCGGCCGGCCGAAGCCGCAACAGGTCCGCGGCAAGCAGCCGGCGACGGGAAACCACAGGCTCGGCGAGCAGACGCGCAGGATTCTCGGCAAGCACTATGCGAACAGGTATCGCGTCAGGTAGCTATTCAGGCGTTCGAGTCGGCTCGATTTTCACGCCACAGCATTAAGGCGAGACCGACGGCGATCGCCAGGCCGGCCACGCTGACCCACATCGGAATCGCAGTTCCGCCCACCGTGACCTCCCAGCCAAGGGCCAGGCGAAGGACATGCATGAGCGCGATGAGCCCGAATATCGCGACCGCAATGGCCGTAAACGGTTTCATGTCTTCCTCCATGGTATCAAATACGCTCCGATTGTGACGCACCCCTTCTGAAGAGGGCACGATATGCAGCGCAAGAAAGTTCTTCTCGCCGGCGAGAGCTGGGTATCGGCAGCCACGCACTACAAGGGTTTTGACCAGTTCGGCAGCGTCACCTTCCATCTCGGCGCAGAGCCGCTGGTCGCGGCGCTCCGGGACAGCCCTTTCGACCTCCATTATATGCCCGCCCACGAAGCGGCGGAGAAGTTTCCGGCGCGTCTCGAGGCCTTGCAGGCTTACGCGGCGGTGATCCTCTCCGACATCGGGTCGAACACGATCCTCCTCCATCCCGACGTTTGGCTGCGCTCGCAGACCTATCCCAATCGCCTCCGCCTTCTGAAGGAATGGGTCCTGGCGGGAGGAGGTCTGGTCATGATCGGCGGCTACTTCAGCTTCCAGGGCATCGACGGGCGCGCCCGCTGGCGTCGGACGCCGGTCGAGGATGTGCTGCCCGTCACCTGCCTTGCCCATGACGACCGGGTGGAAATCCCTGAGGGTGCCGTTCCGGTGATCGGCAATCCCGTGCACCCGATCGTGCGGGGCATCGGCGGGCCGTGGCCACCGGTCATCGGGGTCAACGAGGTGACGGTGCGCCGCGACCGCCCGGTCGAGCTCATTGCGGCTCTTCCGGAAGAGGAGGGCGGACATCCTCTGCTCGTGGCGGGCGAGGCGGGCCTCGGCCGCACCGTAGCGTGGACTTCCGACATCGGCCCGCACTGGCTCTCGCCGCAGTTCTGTGCCTGGGAAGGATATCGAACCTTGTGGATTCAGATGCTATCGTGGCTGACACGCAGTTGACATCCGGCAAGACCGCGCTCGCCACAATTTGCCGATGCGGCGGCCCAGAATGGGAACACGTCACAAGGAGGACCACCGATGTTGAGGAAGTTTCTGGCCAGCGCAGCCTTACTGGTCTTTTTCTCATTGCCTTCACCCGCCGCTGAGTTCGGAACCGCGGAAGAAGCGCGCGCCATGCTCGACCGGGTGATCGAGGCGGTGAAGACGGACCCGGCGGCGGCGCCCGCCAAGTTCAACAAGGGCGAGGACAACTTCCGCGACCGTGACCTTTATCCGTTCTGCAACAACGCCGATGGAATCATCAGTGCGCATGTGGATCCAAGCCTGCTCGGCAAGCAGGTCCGCGACATCAAGGACGTCGATGGCAAGTCGATCGGCGATCTCATCATGGGCGCAGGCGAGGAAGGCAAAGTGAACGAGGTCAGCTACAAGTGGCCGCGCCCCGGCACCCAGGAGCCGTTGGCCAAGACGAGCCTGGTCACGAAAATCGGTGACCTGACCTGCGGCGTCGGCTTCTACCCGCAGTGAGCACATAGGTCACCCGGAACGCATC
>CAWADI010000023.1:0-306632 GCA_963780765.1 uncultured Alphaproteobacteria bacterium
TACCGAAGAGAGCGCGCGGCGGCGCGCCCGAAGGTAGCGCCGTAGCCGCCGCGCGCGGGCCAGAGCGGATGTTTCTTGGCAGCACAGAAAAAAGGAAAGCCGCTCTCTTCGCTTTTGCAGGCTCAGGTCATTAGACGCTAAGGAATGAGTTCTCGGCTTTCCTACAATCGGCGTCTAGGGACCAACCGAACTCGTATTCATTGCCTGAGGCCATCCAGTTGAAGAAACCTAAAACCCCTTGGCCACTCGCCGTTTTGTAATACCTTGTCTCAATGTGCAATTTGCCCGTGGCAGAATTCAAAAAACCCCGTGCGTGATCATCGGATCTAACTTCTACTTCGTACGGTTTCCCGAACCAATTCATATTGAAAACAGCAGCCGCATCACTGGCACCTCCCTTCTTTTCAAGGAACAAGAAATCGTCTTCTCTGCCATAAATCGCGTACTCGGACTTCTTTACCTGCATCTTAGGTGATCGTAGCCATCGGATTTGCTCCGCGCCGAATTGGAATTATCTGCGCCACGGTGGGTCACTCGTCGGCTTCCTCGTCGTCGCCAACTATTCCAGCCTCGCCGCTGATCTCTAAACCATCGGCGACGGCAGCCGCGGCAAGTCCCTCGGCCAATGGGCGATCGACGCAAAACACGTCGCCGCGCCATTGCGCCTCAGGTTTGCCTGTGCCTACATGTGGGTGCAGTGCTCAGCAAGTTCGACATGAGCTGCCCCGAATACGGTTACTGACATACAGCTGCCCGAGCGTTGGGAGATCTCCAAGGCCGACTCCGGTGGAGCGATCAAATTTGCTAAAGACGAAGGAACTAGATGCTTAAGGGTAGGCGTATCTTGGTGGTTGAGGACGAACCGACGATCGCAATGGAGCTAGAGGCGACTCTAAATGACGCGGGCTGCATCGTGGTTGGGCCGGTTGGAACTCTCGAACAGTCAATGGACACTGTTGAGAACTCGGAAGTCGATGCCGCCATCGTCGATGTCAATCTCGGCGGTCACCCGGTCGATGAGTTAGCGGCAGCACTGGCCCGACGGAATGTCCTTTTTGCGATGTGGTGGCGGCCTCAGATTTAGCCCACGAGGAGTGTGCAGTGGCGACCGTCGGTAAGTGGGGGGTGGCCACCTATTAGGGACGACCGAGAGCAAGAGCGAGATCACCTTCAACCATATCCATAAGCCCTCGGGCAAACGGGTGCGCTACCAGAAGGTAGTGCCCGGCACCGGCGAGATCGATGAAGCCGACATCGTGAAGGGCTACCAGGTGGAGCCCAACGTCTATGTCACGCTCGAGCCAGAGGAAGTCCAAGCCATTCGGCTCGAGTCGAAGAAGACGATCGATATGAAGCAGTTTATCGACGCCAGCTGCCTATGCGGCCACTTTTCACCGCAACCGGGCCAAGGCGCTGCGCTACTCGATGGCTGCGCGCCTTGGCCCGTTGCTCCGATTGTGCAAGAGGAGAGCAAACCGCCGGACATCTAGTCACCACTGGATAAAAGTTGGGGGCAACGTCAATATCATTCGCTATGCCGACGAGCTACGGTCCGCAGCGCCCTACTTCCAGGGGCTCGACAAGATCAAGTACGACGAGGAACTCCTCGATCTGGCCACGCAGCTTGTCAGCCGACAGGCGAAACCGTTCAAGCCGGAACAGTACAAGGACAGCTATGCGGTCGAGCTGCGCCAGCTCATCGAGAAGAAGGCGAAAGGCCAGAAGATCGAGATCCCAGCGGAGGCCGAGCCTGCGCCCGCCAAGGTCGTGAACATCATGGACGCCCTCAAGAGAAGCCTGAAGGAGGCGCCGGCGCCGGTGAAGAAGCGAGTGCCGCGTAGGGCATGAGGGCTTAGGGCTGCGAGGTCAAAAGTAGAAAGGCGACCCGAAGGCCGCCCCCTTCTGGGTCTTGGCCGTCGGCTATGGTCTCGTGCATCGATGGGGCGAGGATCGGTGCTCATCGCCGACCTCGCCCCGCATAAAGACACGGCTCAGCTTTCCCTCCCTCCTTGCAAGCCTCTCAGCTTCTGGTGCGAATATGACCTTGCAAAGCGGAAGGGAATTGTGGCGCTGCCTTGACCATTTCAAGGAACACGCGAGCCTGGTTGATACACCCGCGCCTCGTGAAGAAGGCGAGCAGTTTACTGTAAGGCACGGTTACTTAGGTTTTGACTGCGCCAGAGAGGCGCTGCAGGGCAGTTCAGCCCCACAAAATGAACGAGCGCCCAGTCGGGGGCCGGGCGCTCGGCGCATTTAGCGCTGTGCGTCGGGAGGGGAAAGCCGACGCGTACGGCCGTCAGCGGTCGGATTAGCGGGGGCAGTCCGACCGCCTTCAACGACAGCCTGTACGGAAGTTATTCATGCACACCGCGAGCGGAAGTAAAGCTATACCTAAGCATAGGTCGGGTATCGGTGTCAGCCGCGGCTAGCAGTCAGCAGTCGCAGAACTCACGGCCCGGTTCCCAGCTCCAGTCCATCAGCGCCTCACCAGGTCATCCATATTCCGGTGCCGACGGCAGCCAGGAGGCCCACCGAAAGCGCCACCATCACCCAGAACATGAGCGGCGTGCTCATCAGAATTTCCCCGTGTAGTTGGTCACCTTCTCGGGTGGTGGCTCGGGGGGTGGGCCATCGAACAGCTTGGCATCGTCGGACCAGCGCTTGTTGGCAGGCTCGGCACCCTCAGGCGTCCACACATGCAGCGCGTCAACCGGCAGCGACTTCTCTCCACCAGGTTGCCGTGGCGATCGTGCCAGACACAGGTAACTAGCTGCTCGGTATCTAGCTCGACCATCTCGGTCACAGTCATCAGCCTGACTGGAGGCGCAAGGCCGCCCTGGCTGAACCGGTCGTGACGCAGGCTGACAGTGTCGCCGATCTTAAGCATCGCTGTCATTCGTCAACCTCTTGGGTTCCAAGTACCGGAACCTGTGGAACTTCACCAGCTCGATGGTGTCGCCCTCAATGGTTTTTTGCTCTGGCTGGGCTGGCACCGGCAGCACGCCCTGGCGGGGGTGCAGAACGGGGCAGCGAAGAACGCCATCTGATCTCGTCGCTCTGATGCGGCCGTCGGGTCACGCATGACGCTGAGGACGTAGTCAAGGGGCGTCTGCTGGCCACTCGCCAGCTGAGCTGCCGCGATCTCACTCGTGCGCATGGTGACCGACCCAACTTGCGCCCTGCGTTTTCTCGCTTACCTCCACGAGGCATCGTCCGACTACCTTTGATTACCTATGATTAAAGTCAAACCGCAGTCTTGCATACGAGTTCGTCCATCGGTTCGTCAACAGGCACATGGCCTGCGCCCGCTGCGAAGCGCCGGCCGCTGCGAGCTATTGATTTGTAAAAGGCGCCACTTACCGGTGTATCGCGTCGCAGACCGCGGACGCATAAAGGGGCGCATTAACTTAGTCGTCACCGATGGGTGCTATCAGGCGCCGAGTGACCGAGGGCGGCAAGACTCTGCCTGTAACGGTTACTGGGAGGATTGCGATGTCAGACTTCGAACGATCTCATTTTACCCATACGGTTCTCGGAATGCTCAGCCGGGTCCTGGATGAGGCTTGGCGCGACCTCGATCCGCTTATGCGCGGTAGAAAATTGACGCGCGAGCAGGTCGCACAGCGGATTTGCAAAGCGCGTTGCTCGGTGAGAGAAATCCTTCGAGACTCAAGGACGATGCGATGAAGGTTTGAGACGATCCAGAACGGTTTCACACGAAGGAGAAGGTAGGATGATTACAAGGACTTTATTGGCTGCCAGGACATCGCCAAATATCCAGTGAATCAAATCGTGTTCTCACAAGGAGATCTGGCAGATTCTGTCTTCTACATTCAGGACGGCAAGGTCAAAGTCACCGTCATTTCCGAGCAAGGGAAGGAAGCGGTCGTCGCTATCCTGGGGCAGGATGAATTCTGCGGCGAAGGTTGCCTGGCCGGTCAGCCGCGACGCATGGCGACAGCTACGGCAATAACGGAATGCGAGATTATGCGGCTGGAGAAGGCGGCCATTATCCGCGTCCTCCATGACGAGCCAGCATTTTCCGAGATGTTCCTATCGCATCTTTTGGCGCGGACCATCCGCGTCGAAGAGGACTTGGTCGATCAACTGTTCAATTCGAGTGAGAAGCGCCTGGCACGGGCTCTTCTGTTACTAGCTAATTTTGGCAAGGAAGGCAGACCCGAACCGATCATCGCGAAGGTCAGCCAGGAGACGCTCGCGGAGATGATCGGCACCACGCGGTCCCGTGTGAGCTATTTCATGAACAGATTTCGGCAATTGGGCTTCATTGATTACAACGGCACCCTGGAAGTCCACAGTTCGTTGTTGAGCGTCGTTCTACACGATCAGCCGCAGCAGATCGAAGGTGATCCGCGCTGGCCGGCCGTCACGCGCGCGCCGGAAACTAGTGGTCAATTATATACAGAATGTTCCTCGGGCATGAGCCTGGTCTCAACTACGCCGGGCGCCGCCTATCGCCGTCCCGACGTGCTGCATTGAATGTTAAAACCATCTCGATCAGATGTTCCAATAAGAGCAGCGGCCACGACGGTCGCTTTCGGGGGGAGTGTCATCGCCGCGATTACATCTTTGGAACGCCGCCAGGCCTCATAAGACCAAACGTTCAGCCATCACAACAGTCGTTGCTTGGATATTGGTTCGCGCTAACTAATTAGGCGCGGCGATGCGTGATTTCAGTGCGTTGCCAAAAGCTTCTGGAACGATCGCTATTCTAAGGCCAGTGCGTCTGCCAAGATTGGACGTGCGGAATTCTTGCCGACGAGCTGCTGATTTGCTGCGTTTTGCGTTCGGCTCTGGCCTTGATGCTGAAGATTGAAACTGCTGTGTGAAGCTGCTCATGTGCCGGTTGTGTGGGCGCTTCTGACCCTTGAATGGATCACTTCACGACAATGTCCATCATGGTGCCGCGGATGGCGAGCGTCGCATTGGGCGTGCGAAGAGCATAGGCCTGTTGTTGCTGCTGCCGCTGATGAAGCGGAAAGCGCCCTTGACGAAATTGATGCCCACTTTCTTCGCTGAGCCGTCCTCGTTGAAGACGAACCGATCGATGAGGAGCGACGAGTTTTTACCACCAGGTTGACTGACGGATCTGGGCCTCGCCGATGTCTCCAGTATTGATCCGGTCCCCCGAGAACACCGGCTTCTCCGGCATGAGGATACGCGATCAGAAGGTTGAGAATAGTTCACGGACAACAAGTTAGGAGTAGATGAGCAGTTCAGCACATGCCTGGCTGACACCCTTAACCATTTTGTCGCTGCCGGGCATCGTCGCTGCGCCGGTTTTTTCGATGAAGGAGGCCTGCTCATAGGTGCTCGTGATGCCCTGCAGCTCCACCAATTTTGCTTCCGAACCTGACTGCTGGTTGAACTGCGAAAAACAAATCGGTGCCAGAACGTTCGCCACTTCGGTGTTGGCGTGTTTATCTGCCATGATTGTTGCCGAGGAACCGGTGACCCAGCCGCCCCAGCTAAATCCGATGATAGCTAGAGCAACTGCTCCGCCGACCGCGCCCCACGCGGCTGGCTTAACGTTCGGGGAGATTTTCATGATTTTTCCTTTCAAGGAGCGGAGGGAAAGAGATTTCCCTCGGCTGTATAGAACGGCACACTGGCCCGGAACTTCTTGAGAAACCGAACCTGAGTTTCGGTTAAACCGCAAATTTGGCCAGGAATTACCGGCGGGCACATTTGTCCGTTATCGGGACCAATTCAGGTTCGATCTGAGTTACTAACTTACTGAAAGATTGCGAGACGACTTGTATTATTATTTGGTCTTATCCGCCTTTGTTAGATACGGATGAAAGGCCCAACCACAATGGGAGATGCCGCAAATACGAAAATATAAGTATGCGGGTTTGAGGCGGCGCGACGAGCAGTAGTGGAAGTGGGCCGCGTTCACCCCGCGGGAGGATGAGGATCGTTGCCGTAGGTCCACTCAGTGCGAAACGAGTTGTTCTCGCCTTGGACGAGCACTTGGGCACTTTTGCCGCCTCCACTGGAGGCCTTTGCCCGATTCACGGCATCTTTGATAGCTTCGGCCTGACTGTGGTAGGGGCTCGAATGTTGGCCGCTGTGTTTGATTTTCCACTCGTCCTGGTGATTGACCACGAAATATTGCTCGATGGGCATGTGGCGCTCCTCCTGTAAATTAACGCAGGCGACACGGGACGGTTCCGAGATCAGACGCTGGGAGTGTGGCATCTTTCCCCTCGATGCGGCGCAACAAGCTGGTCAAGGAAGCCAACCTCCGGCGGGCATCTACGCCGCCGGGGGCGATGGCTTTTCCATGTTCTAATCCGTCGGGTGGTGGGGTTAGGCGGTATCGTCCCTCCGCTATGGTTTCCGATCTCAACATCTACCGAACCGCTAACCGGCTCATCAAACAGCATGGGGCGGAATACGCGAAGTTTCACGCGGCGCAACGAGCCGATAAGGTGCGAGCAAAAGGCGATTTGGACGGTTGCCGGACGTGGACTTAGATACTCAAAGCAATCGAGGAACTGTCAAGTACGGCGAGCCCTCCTGGCGCTGCGAGCTATTGAATTGGGTGCTTCACATTCCTACCCTGTTCAATTTTGCTCTGACGCCACGCGCGACCTTATCTAATCTACGCAACTCCGGGCGGGCCGTGCCATCGCTCGCCACTGCGCGCGAGACACCGATCAACCGTCGAACATGGAGGAGTTTCGCCCATGAACCGCGTCGCTTTACTAGCTGGAGTATTCAGCCTGTGCTTGCCTCTCATTGCAACAGCAGGGGAGCATCACACGGTCGTATCCCCCGAGCAATTGACGTGGAGCGCCCCGGCAGCTCTGGCGAAGGGCGCAGAAATGGCGGTTGTCAATGGCGATCCTTCCAAAGAAGGCCCCTACGTGGTGCGCCTAAAAGTGCCAGCCGGCTTCAAGATCATGCCGCACACTCATCCCAATACCGAGAACGTCACCGTGATCTCCGGGCAATTCAATATTGGAACGGGCGACAAATTCGACGAGACCAAGGTAGAAGCGGTCAAGGCTGGCGGTTACGCGCTCGTGCCGAAGGGGATGGCCCACTATGTGATGATCAACGAGGATACGCTGATCCAGTTTCATGGAACCGGACCAACGGCCATTGATTATCTCAATCCGGCCGACGATCCGCGCAAGAGTAACTAAGGACAACGACCGTCTGCCATTCCTGAAGGCTTGCCTCGCGTATCGGTCGGCAGAAGCGGCTTGAGCCGCGCGAACTGATCCTTCGGCAGCCGCAAATAATCTTGATTTACTGAGGTCTCCTGTTGGAGACCGAGACCGGCCACGACGCACGCGGAACGACCAGCCGAATTCACGTCGATCGGGCCGCTTCCGTCCCGGCCAGGATACAGCCAATCCCTGGGCCGCCCTGTTGACCGTGAGGAGCTTCAGGTGCCTGATCGCCTTGCGGGCGACGTTGTTGTTGCCGTAGTCGCGGGCGACCGGCCGAGTGAGCTGGAAACTGCTATGCTGAGTGCTGACGACACGTGGGCAGGGGCCTGGGCCGCAGCAGGACTGACAAGTCATGATGCCCCTCGGCAAGCCGATCGAACAGATGCCCTGCTGTGGGCGGCGGTCCTATGCTTCTCCACATGGCCCATCTACAGGTGGTGCGAGCGGGCCCTCGGCGCACGCAGGGGGTTGGCAGCCGCCCTGATGAATTGCTGGTTGCCCTCGGCCTAGTCGCACCGTTCACCATCATCGTGATGACACTGGCGGTCAGCGTAAGCGATCTGGTCACGGCGGCGACGCGCGTTCTCGAGCAGGGCCCACCGGCGCCACCGCGCTGGGTCGCGGGGCTCCCGGTGGTTGGCGAGAGCCTCGCTGCTTATTGGCAGAGCGTGGCCCACAACGCACCCGCCTTCATCATTGAGCTCAAGAGGCTGATCGGCCCCGCCGCCGACATCGCAGTAGCCAGCGGGGCAGTGCTCGGCGTTGGCCTTCTCGAGCTCGGTCTGAGTGTATTCATCGCCTTTTTCTTCTACCGCCACGGCCGGCAGATGGCAGCCTACGTGCACAAGATCGCCGAACGATTTGCCGGGCCCCGCGCCCGGCACCTGCTCACGATCGTGGGCGAGACCGTGAAGGGCGTCCTTTACGGCCTGATCGGCACGGCGCTCGCCCAGGCCCTCCTGGCCGCCATTGGTTTCTGGATCGCCGGTGTGCCTCAAGCGCTATTGCTCGGCTTCCTTATGTTTGTCCTGTCGTTCGTGCCGGTGGGCCCACCGCTTTTGTGGGGCTCGGTGGCGCTGTGGCTCCTTGTTCAGGGAACCGTTTGGTGGGCCATCTTCGTCGCGGCATGGGGTTTGCTCCTCATCAGCAGCATCGACAATGTCCTCAGGCCCTATGTCCTCGGTAAGACCAACAACCTGCCCGTCGTTCTCGGCCTCTTCGGCTTCGTCGGCGGCGTCCTCGCCTTCGGCTTCATCGGCGTGTTCCTCGGCCCAACGCTGCTGGCGGTCGGCTAAACGCGCTGGTGGTGAACCAAGACATTCCCAACTGGCATCTCGGCCGCTGGAGCGACAATACCAAAACAAGGCGCACGGCATATTGTTCGAGAGCGATCGAGATCGGCTTCGTCGGCGGCGTCCTCGCCTTCGGCTTCATCGGCGTGTTCCTCGGCCCAACGCTGCTGGCGGTCGGCTAAACGCGCTGGTGGTGAACCAAGACATTCCCAACTGGCATCTCGGCCGCTGGAGCGACAATACCAAAACAAGGGCACGGCATATTGTTCGAGAGCGATCGAGACGCGACGGCGGCGAAGGATCACTGCCGTGCTTGAGTAGGGTTTACTGGTCTGCTCCGTTAGGTCGCGCCGCGTGATGAATTTCGCCGCGGCCACCGAGTTCAACCTCATCCATTGAGTAAGTAATACCGGCCGAGACAGGGAATTACCGGCTTACCTATCGTCCCATGAATTCCGACTTGGGAACAGGACCCCAGGATTTCGCAGTTCACCCCTATCCGATCCATGGGCGACACCAACGGCCGCCATGCCAGCAATTGCAGCGATCCAGAGCCCCGAGTAAACGGGAACCCGATTATTTGCACTTGCCGAAGCTGATCAGGGCCTGCGTTTCGATCGTGGCCACCTCCATGAAGTCTGATCCATCATTGCTAAGCTTTGCCAACATGCCCCGGCCAGGTACGTCGATCACGGCAAATGCTCCTGACTCGGAGAGCCGTACATCGAACGTATCGCATCCCTTGGAGTTGCATCGCGAGTACGTCTGCCGGGTCAAGTCGAGCTTCACCACGATGTCGTTGTGGACCTGGCCGCACCCACGACTGCTATCGCAGACGTACTTTTCCGAGATCACGCACTCGAAAACCTTAGCCTCGGCTGCCGTGGCGACGAGCGCAGCCAAGGCGATAGCCACTAAACGCAGTTGGATCATCGTTCCCAGTGTAGCCTCAATGGCTCGCAACGTCAGGCGGCCTCGCTATGTTTGTCAGCCGGGATCCCCGATAAACAGCACATCAATATTTGCCGCTTGTAACGCGGCAATCTCGGCCGAGTAGTCGCTCTTCCCCAGAACGTACGCCTCGTAGACCGCTTCGGTCACGCCGCGGTCGTGCAACTGCTTTCTCGTCAGATCGGCGAAACCTTTGCCATAGGTCGTGTCGTCGTGAAGAATTGCGATCTTCTTGTCGCCCCAGTGATCGGCAAGGTAGTTTCCGGCTACGGCGCCCTGCACATCGTCGCGGCCAGTGACGCGGAACACGTTGGCACGGCCACGCTCGGTCAACATCGGATTCGTCCACACGGGCGAAATCTGGAGGACGCCCGCCGCATCGTAGATATCGGATGCCGGGATCGAGGCGCCGGAACAATAGTGCCCGGCGACGAAGATCGCTCCCTCGTCGACGAACTTCCGGGCGACTGCGACTGCTTGCTCGGGGTCGCAGGCGTCGTCCGCCGTGATAAGCCGCACCTGCTGGCCGAGCACGCCACCCGCGGCATTGATGTCGGCCACGGCCAGCTCCGCTCCACGCTGCATCTGCTCGCCCCACCAGGCGTTCTTTCCCATCATCGGGCCGGCAACTCCGATCAGCACCTCGGCTCGAGCGGGGTAACCAAACACGGTCGCGAGCACGACCATTGCGGCGGCGAGCAAGTGGCGCATGGCAACAAGCTCCCGGAGCACTGTCTCAACTCGCCGGCGGGGCCCCCCAAGTTCCGGGTGCAGGCTCGTGCCCGTCGGTCCCATAAACCCCAGTAAAGGAGCAGAAGCATGACAACACCTAGCCGAGGCAAAACCGGTCGCCGATCGTCTCGCAACGCCCGCGCCGGCAATGGCCGGTATTCCCTCGCCCGCAACCTCAACGGTCTCGGAAACAGCGCGCAGCAGGCGCTCCGTGCCGGTCGTCAGGCAGTGACTTCGGCATATGGCATGGCGAGCGGGCTATCGCAGTCGCTGCCGAGAGCCAGAGACATGGTTCTACAGACCCCGCGCAGTTTGCAGCTGATGGTCGAAAAGAATCCGCTGCTCATCGGTGTGATCGGCATCGGCGTCGGCCTTGTTCTGGGAGCGTTAATGCCCACGAGCACTGCCATGCTCTCGGCGCAGTCGCCGTCATGGAACACCAGCCGGGCGCGCCGAAAGGGAACGACCAAACGCAGCCGTGCCGCGACGCGGCGGGCAAAGCCGCGCTCTTCGCGCTCGTCCGCTCAGGCTGGCAAGACGACGAACGAGCCAGCAGCGACCGGCCGGTGACCGAAACGCGCCGCCCAGCCTGAGGAGATTGCTCCGGCTTTCGTTTCCTCGCCGCTCCGTCCTGTTCGAGCTACATCACCGGTGAAGTGCTGCCGATCATCGGCGGTTACGGGCGCGACTGATGCCGAGCGTGGATATGAAGCATGCAAAAGAACGCGCCTTGCGGCGCGCTCTCATTCATCGGCTTTTTCGAAATGCTGGCCTTGCAGACGGCATGATTTTCGCCGCCTGGACGAGGGGCAGCTCGCGCCCGGATAACCCTGAAGCTTCCCCACTGCGACCTAACCTGGCCTTTCAGCCGCTTTCAGGCCTCTCAGATCAAAGCCTTCCAGTGAGAAGCAGGATGACGATGATGAGCAGGATGACACCGACGAGACCGACGCCGCGGTGACCGTAGCCGTAGCCGTAGCCGCCAAAGCGGCCACTGAAGCCACCGAGCAGGAAAATGATGAGGATGATAACGAGGATGGTTCCGAGCGACATGATTTGCTTCCTTGAATTCAGCCGACATTCCTCAGAGATGACTCACGAATCGGCGTGAATAGTAGCGATTTTCCAGTTTCCCTTGAAGCCAGACGCGAGGTGCGGTCGAGGTGCGGGCGGCTACCGGCACAACAAAGTCGTGGCGAATTACACGGGACATGTACGACAAAAAGCACCGCGAGATCGCCGAGCGCCAGCGGCAGATTGAAAGTTCGAACAAGACCCTGTTTGTCAGCGTCGACTTCTGGACAAAGCCATGCCCCGGAAGCACATCTCCCAGTGCTGCAATTTCGGCGACATCGCCACCGCTGCGCGCTAATTCGCTCCGGCGACCGACTTAGCGCTTCTTTTTGTGGTGGCGTCGCTCCGCTTCGTCCACGGAGTGCGAGCTGAAAAGGTCGTGCTCTCGCTTCGACAGCACCGCGAGTTGCTGGTAGTGCCGATGTAGAGTCTCAAGTTCGCGCTCGCTTAGGTCCTCGATATCGATGAGTCGATTGCTGGCGCCTTGGAGCGAGGCAACAATCTCGTTGAGCTTGAGTTGGATGGCAAGGGCGTCCTTGTTCTGAGCGCGCTGGATGAGAAAGACCATCAAGAAGGTGACGATGGTCGTTCCGGTGTTGATGACGAGCTGCCAGGTGTTTGAGAAATCAAAGAGCGGCCCGGTGATCAGCCACGTGACAATCACGAAGACTGCGAGCGCGAAGGCCCAAGAACTCCCGGTCCAGTGCGTGGCCCATTGCGAGACTTGTTCAAGTCGACGGCCGATCTGAGATTGTGGACGTTGTGGATGCATGTTCCTACCCTACTGCATATACGAAGTTCGCGGCGAAGATGCTCTTCGTGACGGCCTTCTCACCGATATCCCCTTCGTTTGCCTCGCGCTTGATCTTCTCCTGCGTCCTGCCTGTGCAGGGCGTTTATCTCGGAACGAAACAGGTTTACGAGCAGGTCGAGAAAGACTAGGCGCGGTAAGGAGGCCCATTGAGCAGCGAAGCGGAGTGGAACCGATGACGCGGAAAGACCAGCCCGAACGCCGGCTACGCGTCTATCACCATACGCCGGTGGATTTCGCCGACCGGTTCGCCCATGGAAGCGTGCAGCTCCTGCGATTCCTGGCGGACTCGTTCTTCCGGCGCCGTTACGGCCACCGCGCCGTCATTCTCGAAACAGTGGCCGCAGTTCCAGGCATGGTCGGTGGCGCCCTGACGCACCTCAAGTGTTTGCGGCGTTTCGAAGACGACCGTGGTTGGATCAAGACGCTCCTGGATGAAGCGCAGAACGAGCGCGCACACCTCATGATCTTCATCCACCTGGCGAAGCCTACTTGGTTTGAGCGCTTTCTGGTCATCCTTGCGCAGGGCGTGTTCTTCAACCTGTTTTTCTTGTCGTACCTGTTCTGGCCGCGTGTCGCCCACCGCTTCGTCGGCTATCTTGAGGAGGAGGCTATCGTCAGCTACACGGAGTACCTGGCCGAGATCGACGCGGGAAAGATCGCAAATGTCCCGGCACCTCGATACGCAATCGATTACTGGAAGCTCAAGCCCGAAGCGCGGCTGCGCGAGGTTGTCGTCGCCGTGCGCCTCGATGAGGCTAAACATCGTGATGTGAACCACGGCTTTGCCGACGACATCGCGGGGCGCGCAGGCGGCCAGGCGGTACCTTGAATTGATGAATGACGAAAGCGATGATGAAAAAGTCCAGCGGTCCGAAAGCCGGCCTCGAGCACACCACGAAGGCGAAGGAACCTTACATCTCAACGCCTATGGAATTGCGTTGGTCGAGAGTTTCTTTGCAGAACGCAAGAAGGAAGCGCCTGCGCCAAAGTTGAAGGTAGAGAAGGCCAAGGATGGTGCCGTCGCAATCAGGAATTGGGATGCCCCAGCCGCGCTAAGGGGCCGCGACGTAGCCGGCAGTGACCTCGTCTTTGTGGGCGGCGAAGGCTGCCAGGACTTCGGCCTTCTCGCGTTCCGGGACCTTGACGAAGTCCAGGGTGCGTCCGAGTTCCGCTGCGACCTCATCGAATTCTGCGGGAGAGATCCGAAGTTCCCGGTGGGCCTCCTCAAGGCCAAGTGGCGTCGTGCCGGGCTTGGTGGCCGTGAACTGGAAGGGCCCACCCGCAACGTTGCACACCCACAGCGTCCGCATGAACTTGAGGCCGGGCAGCCTTCCCAGATTCTTGGTGTGCCATTCCCGCAGCTGCGGATTCTTGGACTCCTGACCGACGATTGGGTTCTTCACGACAGCGTCGCTGAAGTGATCCACCACCGCTGCGATGGCGAAGACGCCCCCCAGCCGCTCGTACAGACTTTTCTCAGGATCCTGCGCGTACGCGTTATCCGCCCCCGCCAATACAGCCGTCGCCGCGGCGGTCACCGCCAGCCCTGCGACCACGCTTCGTCTTGTGATAGAAGTCGAAACAGCCTGTGGGACTCGTTTCATGGGTAGACTCCTTTGGCTTTTGACGATGCCCGCCCTTGCTGAGGGGTACGGCCGCGACCGCTGTTTTGTTCCCTGACGCGTGAAATGCGGAATTTTATCGCGTGAGGCGCTTTCTCGGGCCAGGTGTAACCTTGGTTTTGTCACTAGACTAAACGTGGATGGTGCTTCGGCCCTCAGGCTCTTCTTAACGGCGTCCATGATATTGATCACATGCCTGGGCCGGCGTGGCGATCGCCGGCACCTCGATCTTCTGCCCTTGGCTTTCTTGGCCAGCAGCGCCCGGTGCGTGGGGACACCAACTCCGCTTCCAGCAGGTTAGGGGCCATCAAACTGGCCATCAACGGCGGTGCGTGACATGTCCGAGGAGTGCCGGTACTGTTGCAAAACGAATTTGAGCGCACCGCGAAGCAATATTGATTCAAAGAATCGGAATTCTGGTCAACCGAGTTGAGGCTACAAGGCTCTGATCCGCCGGCGGACCACGGGAGTGAACTTCCTTCGGAATGCACCGTTGATCGTAGCCAACCCCGGAAAACAAGGAGGTGAACGATGAACAGGATTCTCGAATGTGGCCAGGTTGTTCCCGGCTGCACCTTCGTCATTCATGGCGAGAGTGACGGGGAAGTGATCATGAAGGCCGCCGAGCACGCCCGCGCCACGCATGGCTTCGATCACATTTCGGAACAGCTGAGGGCACGGATGCGAGCTGCAATCAAGGACGGCCAGGCAGCGGCTTGACCTTGCGCCCTCTCTGCCGGTTCGCGCGAATAGTGGTTATCGCACTGCGGGCAAGCGGAGCCGGGTGCATGCCATCGATGCAACCGGCTCAGCCGTCATGGTATTCGCCTGAATGGTCGGCTCTGCTGCGGCTTCACGCGTGGAGTGGTTTCGGTCGAGCCGCCATGCTCGGCGTGGGCTGCAACATGCTCACCCGATTGCCTTCCGTATCGAAGAACGAGACGTATTGGCCTACGCCGGGTATTTCCATCGGCTCGCCCAGTACCTTGCCGCCTGCCGTTGCCACTTTTTTCATGGATTCCTTGATGTCGTCCACGGCGATGACGACGGACGGATATTGAGCCGGCATATCTTCGGACTTTGTGAAGAAGCCACCATTTATGGCGCCCGGCTTCTTGGGACCGTTCTCGTCGCTTTCCGTAGTGGTGGCCAGGACATAATTTCCCATGTCCTCACCCATCTGCCGGGTTCGCCAGCCAAACGTCCTGGCATAGAAGTCGGCCATCCGCTGGCGGTTTTCTGCCGGCATTTCAAAGTGAGCTTTGCGCCGGGCGAAGCCTATCAGTTCGACTGGAGCCACGAGATCGTCGTGCTCGGCGGGGTGACGACGACCGTGAAGGTGGCGCATGTCCGGCTGTGTCACAGCCGGATGTTGTTCGTCCGCGCCTATCCGCGCGAGAGTCTAGGAGATGGTGTTCGACGCCCATGACCGGGCGTTCGCCTTCTTCAGGGGCACCTGCACGCGCGGTATCTACGACAACATGAAGACGGCGGTGGAGGCGATCTTCAGCGGCAAGGAGCGTCTCTACAATCGCCGCTTCCTGCAGATGTGCGGGCATTATCTGGTCGAACCGGTGGCGTGCACGCCGGCCTCGGGCTGGGAGAAGGGCCAGGTTGAGAACCAGGTCGGACTGGTGCGCGAGAGGTTCTTCACGCCCAGGCTCAGGGTCAAGAGCTACGATGATCTCAATGCCTGGCTGATCGAGCGGTGCATCGCCTACGCCCAGCATCATCCGCATCCCGAGTTGCGCGACGACACGGTCTGGTCGGTGTTCGAGCGCGAGCGAGCTCGGCTCGTGCCCTATGCCGGGCGCTTCGACGGTTTCCACGCGGTCCCAGCCGCGGTGTCCAAGACCTGTGTGGTGCGCTTCGACAACAACAAATACTCGGTGATGGCCAAGGCAGTCGGCCGGCCGGTCGAGGTCCATGCCTATGCCGACCGCATCGTGATCCGCCAGGACGGCGAGGTCGTAGGCGAGCACGCCCGCTGCTATGGACGCAATCACACGGTCTATGACCCTTGGCACTACGTGCCGGTTCTGGCGCGCAAGCCGGGAGCGCTGCGCAATGGTGCTCCGTTCAAGAATTGGGTTCTGCCCGGCGCTCTCGAACGGGTTCGCCGCAGGCTCGGATCGACGGATGACGCAGGCCGGCAGATGGTCGACATCCTCTCCGCCGTCATCACCGACGGGCTTGCCGCGGTCGAGAATGCCTGTGCCGAGGCACTCGCCCAGGGCCTGTGTTCGAGCGATGCGATCCGCAACATCCTGGCGCGCCGGCGCGACCCGCCGGCACCGATCACGATCGTGACCCCGGACGCTCTCGTCCTGCGCCATGCCCCCGCCGCCGATTGTGCCCGCTATGACGGTCTCAGGAGAACAGGCTGATGGAACGCACCGACTGTTCCGGCGAGTTGGGTGGCAATTTGGGTGCCGAATATTTTCAGAGCGAGCGGAAATGAGAAGGCCGGCGGGTCCAGCGGGTCGGGTATTAACCGCAGATGTACGAGCCATTAGGGCGGGGGTAATTGTTGCTGGCATAGGTTCGCTCCAACAAGAGACCAAGTGGAGGAACAAACAGATGACGATGGTCGACGCGGATGCCCGCTTCTTGAGGCGCATATTGATGGTCCTCGTTGCCGCTACGATCGTGACCGGAGCCGTGGCCGGGATCACGACCATCAAGGCCGAGCTGGCAAATCGGGTCGTGACCGCCGCTTCCGGATCATTCAAGGAATGAGAAGCGCCCCGACCAGCGGGGCTGCAAGGGCCTTCAAAATGAAAGCCCCCGCACGGGAGGGGATACCGGCCGGGGCAGTTTTGGCGACACCCGCGGGTGGTCGGGGGGACGGCGGGTGTTCTTAAAGCCCCTAACGCGGCTGCGCTCGAAAGTTCCAAGGGACCAAAACAGCCCCGGCGTTCGCACCCGGGGCAGTGAGCTTCTAGATTTAATACCGGTCTCGATCAACAAAACGGATCGTTAGCGAAGGACAAGCCGTTAGAGCAGCTTGAGGTCCAGCTGGAACAGGTTGTTGGCGTTATATTGCTGCTGCAAGACCGCGATCTGCGCCGGCCCTGTCGAGCGGGCGAGCGGTGACGCCGGAGAATTCAGCAATATTGCCGATACCAGGCTTGGTCTCATTCGTTGCGGCCTGCATCGCTTCTTTGACACAAAGCGCTGTCGCCTCAGCCAGCGAGGTCGCAACGAAGTCCGCACCCACAGAGGCTCTCCAGTCTTCAGCCTTCGAGCTATCCTTTTCCAGCAGCCAAAAGCCGGCGAGAAACTTGGCCTGGGGCATGATTCGCTTCAATCGGCGGATGAGATACCGCACGTGAGCCGGGCTGGCTGTTGAGCCGAAATAAGAGAGGCACACAACGCGTGCATCGGGGACGTCCGCCTTAAACCCCTTAGCAGCCCTTACGT
The DNA here is from genome assembly GCA_963780765.1 of uncultured Alphaproteobacteria bacterium. Classification (GTDB taxonomy): domain Bacteria; phylum Pseudomonadota; class Alphaproteobacteria; order Rhizobiales; family Aestuariivirgaceae; genus CAWHQZ01. The sequence continues at coordinate 17,114 of CAWADI010000023.1, forward strand.
CTGAAAACGGTTGCACCCGAGCGTCCAGCCCATGCTTCTGCAGGAGCTGGGCCAACAGGAAGGAGGCACCCTCATCCAACGGGCTCCGGCTTGCGACGCACAGCACCGGGAAAGGGATCTGCCAGTCAGATGCCAGTCCGTCTTTTCCGACGATTGGGGTTATAGGTACGTTTTCAGCTTCCTGGGCTGCGGAATCTCCGGGGCTTGGTATTTCGGCACTCATCGGTGCCTCGTCGGCGTAGTCAGCCAGGTCCTCGACAATTTCCTCAATGGTATCCCGGATGTCGATTTGCTTTTGCGGGCTGAGCTTTCCTTCCGCAGCATCGGTCTGAGCGAGGGCCAGCGCCTTCATCGGAACGCTGTCATCAGTAAGTCGAACAGCGCCTTTGCCTTCAGCTGTTCTTCAGCCTGTTCGGCCGCTTCTGTGGCATCACCAGATAAAACGCGCTGATAGAAGCTTTCCTCGGGCGCCAGAGCCGGTTCATCGCCAAGCACGACGTCAATAAACGAAAGCGCTTCGATATGCTTTCCGAGCACGACCAGACAGAGGGTCAGCGGCGTTGAGAGCAGGAGCCCGATCGGCCCCCACAGCAGCGTCCAAAACAATGTCGCGATCACCACGGCGGCAGGAGATAACCCGGTGCTGTGGCCATAGACCATCGGTTCGACGATATTTCCCGCGGCAAGCTCCAGCCCAAGGAACAAGGCGACCGTCGCCACCACCATGGTCCATCCCGGATCAATCGCTGCTGCCAGCGCGACGGGAAATGCGGCCGCTATGAGGATCCGATGAAGGGAACAAAACGCATCAGCCCGGCCAAAATTCCCCACAGCGCCGAACTCGGCACGCCAATCACCCAAAGGCCGATGCCGATAATGACACCGAACGACGCATTGAGAGCCGCTTGCATGAGGAAAAACTGGCTCAATCGCGCTCCCGCGTCATTCATTGCGAGCGTGCTTCGTTGGAGGTCCCTGGTTCCAGCCAGCCGCAGAACCCGATCGCGGATGTCCTCCCGCTGCAACAGGATGAAGATCAGGAACAGGATTACCAGACCGGTCGTTGCCAGGGGCGAAATCAAGGGTCCGACAACCGCGCGATACGAGTCAAAAATGCTCCGCTGGCGCTCCCGTACTTCGACCAGAAGAGGCTTCTCGCCAGGCGGCGAGGGTTAAGTTGCCGGTCCGCTGGTTTGATCCAATTCGGCGATTTCCATTTTCCAGCTGCTCGAGCGTCCCGGAGGCCTTGTCGAGAGCCTCGGCAGACAGATATGGCAGCGCCCGCGCCTTCTCGCGCAGATTGGCCTCGTATCGGGGAAGATCATCCGCGAGGTCGGCTATTTGTTTGCTCATCGTATAGCCGAGCATCCCGAGACCCGCGATGGTCAGGAGCACCGTCACAAGAACGGAGGGCGCCTTTCCAGATGCCCATCGCCGTAACCGGAGGATGACGGGCGTGAGAATCAAGGCGAGCAGTGTTGCAATTGCCAGAGGCTCGAAGGCAACGCGCCCGGCATATAGCAAGGCAATGATCAAGGTGCCTATCAGGAGGCCGTTGGCGACCTTGCCGAGCGTTCGATCATCGGCATGTGTCAACCGGACCGGCAACCAGTCCCAGCAGACCACTCATGGCATCCTCCCGAGTTGTGGGCCGAGGAGCAGACTTACTGGCAATCGATCCGATTGCATCTCCAGCCGAGCTCTCCGCGGTAGATTCCCTGGCGGCGATCGCTAACACGCAACTGTGTGCCTAGATGATCTGAAAATGACGGTTCCGACGACGGTTGACATCCTGCCTTCTTTAAGACTTGACGCTCGACCGCCGGCGATGGGCGCGAGCGCCTGGGCGTAGTTCAGGCTGCGCGCCGCGGTCGATACCTGGTCAACAGGAGCGTAGGCAGGCTGTGTTCCGGCTTGGTGTCCAGTGCAGCTAGTACTGCTCGCTCGATTTCGTCAGCATCCAGCTCGGCGTCGCCGGCATGCTCCGCCACGCGGCGGGCGATTTCGTTTCGCAGCGCCACGCTCGGACGGCGGCCGCCGGTATGTACCTCCACCAACCATACTGCATCGAAAATTTGCTGAAGCGCGCGCACTCGCTCGGGGCTGCACTGGCCCGGAAATGTCTGCATCGAACGTATCGCCTGGATACAAATGCCGTTCCTATTCGCCTTTTGTCCAATTCGCGCTGACTGCGCTGTTCAAAATTGACCACATGCGCGCTCGCGACCTCGACCTTAGCGCCGAGCAGTTCCAGGCTGGGCCGAAGCTGAAGCGTGGAACTTCCGACTGGTAAACCAACGCGCCCTGACGTGACGAGAACGCCGCCTACTACGAGCCTCAACTAACTATGCCGTGAACTCATAAAACGGACACTGCCATGCGGTGAAGTCCTAAACTCGCTGGAAAATCGGTAGGGGTGCATCCTTTGTTTGCGAATCAAAACCGGGCTGGCTGGCCCGCGCAAAGGAGGCACCCCATGGCGAACAGAATACCTGCATCGATGCGGACTCGTGAAGAGCTTTCGGCGCTGATCGAAGGGAAGTTGTCCACCGCCTCCGGCAAGGATGAGCTGGTGAAGCTGGCGACGCGGCTGATTGTCGAGGAAGCGCTGGAGGGCGAGGCTGGTGATGCGCTGAGGCGGGATTACTACGAACACGGCGCTGAGCCCGGCAGCGGATACCGCAACGGCTACCGGACGGGTCGGCTGAAGACGGCGGAGGGAACTATGGAATACGCCACGCCGCAGATCGCCGATCGGGCCGAGCCGTTCCGCTCCCGGATCCGCGAGCATCTGAAGGGTCACACCCAGGCGCTGGAGAACCTGGCGGTCGAGCTGCTGGCGCGCGGGCTGTCGGTCAGGGACATCGAGGATGCTTTCAAGGACGAGAGTGGCCGGCTGCTGCTGTCGCGAACCGCGGTATCGGAACTCGGTGAACGGTTGTGGGAGGACTATCAGGGCTTCGCCCAGCGGGACCTGAGCGAATATGAGATCGTCTACCTGTTCATCGACGGCATTGCCGAACGCTTACGGCCCGGACAGAAGCGCGAACCGGTGCTGGCGGCTTGGGGCTTCACGGCCGAGGGCCGCAAGGTTCTGCTGCATCTGATGGCGGGCTCGAAGGAAGATGCCGAGACGGTAACCGCCTTCTTCGAGGACATGAAGCTGCGCGGCCTGAACGATCCGCCGCGCGCCTTGAACTCGGGCCGCAGAATCCTCCGGAACCTTCACCGCCAGGTTGCGCATGCGATGGGCGACGCCCGGAGACGAAACGCTCCCGACCGAAACAACTCTCGTGAGCTAACTATGGCGGCGTGGGTCAAGGTGCAGGCGACACCCCCCTAACCCTGGGGGAGTAAGGTTTGCTCTTCAGTGACCCGCGGTACAGAAGGTCGTGTCACGGCGATAAGCCATTCACGCTGCGTCAGACCGTTAAGTCTTCAATCGCGTGAACTAGGAGCGTGTCTGATTAGTCAGATAGGCCTTGGAAAATTGAAACATTTGGAATCCAGCATGCCCATCGAGTAGTCGGTGCGCACATGTTCAGGCAAAGAGCGAGGGATTGAGAAGCTTCTTCGCGCTTCCACGTCGCGCGCCAACTCGAGTACCAGGGGGGTGGCTACTCTTGCGCGCAGTCGTCATTGCAGTTGGACTTGTTCGGCTCGTCCTTGTCGAAGACGTAGAGCGTCATGCCTAGTGGAGCTGACGTTCCATGCAATCCCGCGAATAGTCATGCGCTGAACGCTATCAGCAAGAGCATCGAGCAATACTTGAGCCCTTGCTGTATCTTTTTTTGCCGCACGCAACCTTGCGATGCGCTGGCGTTGCTGTCAACCCATCGCCGCAGAAGCCAACAGGCTCCTTTGAATGATGGACACTTGATGTCCAAGGCGCTCGAGGTCGCCGCGTCCCTCGCGCTCCGATACTAGTCAACTAGTTGGTGCGCACATGTTCAAGGCTTTTTTGCAAAGGTGTGCGGGATTGGTTACTCCCTCGTCGAAAAGACGGATGATGAGACGTGCCAGTTCCTGGCGTCCGCCTGGCAGACTCATGTAATCTGCCGGAAGAGCATCGACCGCTTTGTCGAAGGCCGAGCCCATTTTTTGTAAGGCCTCGGGATAATAGGCCCGGCAGTGCTTGTGTGATGAGTTCATTTGAGTCTCTCCGTTGCCCTCAGTGCCGTCCACTTTCAGCTATGGATTACGCTGTTGACTACAAGGAGTGTGATGGGATTTCGGGGCAGCTGTGATGGTAGCCAATCGCTTTCAATGACGCTGGTCAAAATTGATCACAACCCGCATCCATGATTGCATGCTTGTCACAAGGGACCCTGGCGCCTTTGCCGTTCAGCGCAAACCTGGGAGTTGTCGTTTTCCGTTCGACGTCGGTGCTTCTGTACCAGCCTACCTCATCAGTTACGGCCGAGCATGTGGTGCGACCCTTGAGCCACTTCGAGAGCTTGATGCAGAGCTTGCCCGAGTGGATGCGCCAGCGGCCGATGTCCGATTTACCCATGAATTCGGCCAGCAGCGACCCATCAGCGCGAGCCGTGAGGCGTACGGTAAGAGCGCCACGGACAGTCGCCTGGAATTCACCGGGAAAGAGCTGCCGCAGATCGCGTTCCGAAAGTCTATCGCCGGCCCGGGCAACTGCGGACGCCCTGGTGGGCGAAACCAAGGGAATGAGGCGCTGAGATGTGGATTTGGTATTGGACGCTTCCTAACGCCGGATGGCACAGCGGCGTTGAGGACGTTGACAACGATATTGTTAACCGTTGGGACGACGAGGCCTATGAGGCCGAGCCCAGCAATTCCATTTGGATGGTGCCCGGCACCGTCGATCCGAATGACTGAGTTCGTCTTGGGGCTCGTTATCATCGCCGTGCTCTTCGGGTTTTGGATGTCGGGCTATCTCATCGGCAGGGGCGACCGCGATGACTAGATGTGGAGTCTCAACAGGTTGTCCTCGGTTAGGCCGAGTTTGCTGATGGGTGTTTTGGCTTTCAAGCTACCCATGTGGGCGGTGCCAGTTGTAGCGATGCAACCAATATGGCAGCTCGTTGGTTCGACGATCGGAATGGGTATAGGCGTTGGCGTATGCCCATTCGCGCAGAGCAGTCTGGATGAAGCGTTCGGCCTTGCCGTTGGTCTTTGGTGTAGGGTTTGGTGCGGATGTGGCGCAGGCCGAGCCCGCGGCAGGCATCGCGGAAGTCGAAGGCTTTGTAGCATGAGCCGTTATCGGTCATGACGCGCTCGAGCTCGACGCCGAGGCTCTGATAGTAGGCGACGGCGGCCTTGAGGAAGGCGACGGCGCTTTCTCTTTCTCATTCGGCAGCACCTGGGCGAAGGCGATGCGGGAGGCGTCATCGATGCAGACATGGACGTATTCCCAGCCAATTCCCTTGCCGCACGCCCGGCGATTGCTCTGGCCGCGGCGATCGCCGGTGATGCGGTGGCCGATGCCGTCGATCCTGCCGAGTTTCTTGATGTCGATGTGGATCAACTCACCGGGGTGCTGTCGTTCATAGCGGCGCACCGGCTCGGCGGGCTCGAGTGCCCGAAGATTGCAGAGCCCCAGGCGGCCGAGGATGGGGCTGACCGTGCTCGACGAGATGCCGAGATCTCGGTAGACGCCAGTTCCGGCGCCATCGTTGGCACGCGAAAAATCGGATCAATTCAATGAGAAGGAACCCGCTCAATCTATCCTCCGGCCGCTCGTTCCGCAATCCCGGTTTTGAGCAGACCGGCAAACATCGTGTTGTTTGCGTGAGCTGGGAGGATACTAGGGCGTATGTCCGCTGGGTGGCGAAGCGGACGGGTGAGGACTACCGCCGGCTCGCAGGACCATCACTACAGTATTAAACAGCGAACGGAACACGACAACTCCCAGGTTTGCAGAACGGCAAAGGGATCCCTTGTGACAAGCATGCAATCAGGGATGCGGGTTGTGATCAATTTTGACCAGCGTCACTGAAAGCGATTGGCTACCATCACAGCTGTCCCAAAATCCAAGTTGTGCCGCCCTCCACGCCAGCGTCGCCTTGCGTGGATTTAATTGTTGGCGTCGAACTTCCCGTTCGACTTCCGCCCGCTGTTGTGGAGTAAGGTCGGGCATCTTGAACGGGCGGGCGTCCAAGCCAAGTCCAAGCGGGTCCAGACTGTCAATAAAGTCAATCACGCTGTAGTCGCCGGAGCCGAACGCCTACGAACGCCCAGGTGTTCGCAAGCGCCAAGACGATCCATGAACCTATGCCAGAAAGTGCATAGCCCAGAGGGTATTCAATTGGGGAACCCAACACTTTCAGCAGTGAAAAACGGACGATTTGCGGTCCTGATCCTCGCGCCATGCTCGGGCCCGTCAAGGCGTGGGCCTGGAAACGGCGGAGCCAGAGGCAAGCCAAGGGTGACGGCCAGCCTTGACCGCCCCTGCGCGCGACGCCCCCTGCCGGTATCGACCTTTGAGCCCGGAGAATCCGTGTTGGTCGCCGGCTCGACGGGCTGCTGCTGATTCTCCGGCAAGGCGTAGTCGAGGTCGTCAGGGACGGCACGCAGATCGCCACGGTCTCGGAACCCGGCGCGGTGTTTGGGGAGCTGGCCGTTTTGCTGGACGCGCCCCAGCGAAGGACGAGTTCGGGTATCTCATCATGCGTGCGAGCGACGAGCCAAAGTGACAGGTCGCGATTGCGAAATGACGGCGCAGATCGTCGATGCGTTCCTCAAGGCGAAGCCTGCCATCGCATACTGCTTGAGCAATTCAGGATCGGTTTCACCCATCCGGGCAAGTTCCACGATCCGCTTGGCGAGCGAATTGCGAGTTGAGCTTTCGTTTTCGATATGCGGGGCCACTCCGAACAGGTCTGCGTATGCATCATCGAGAACCGTGCCGAGCTTGGGGACGTCCAACAGGGTTGCCACGGATAGCCTCCAATGGTTACAGGCGGGAGGGTCATCTTCTCTCAGTCACCGATGCCTGCGATGAACCCTCGGCGATAGCGTATACTGCGCTCGACTGGGCAAACGGGCTGTTCTCTTTTGAACACACTGGAGGCATTCGCACACAAAAGAAAACCCAGCTCTGAGGAGATCCTTGGCAGTCGGTCAGCGCTGCCGGAAGTGCAATGACGCTGTGGAATTCCCCATGCCGCTCGTAAGGCCCTTGGAGCGGCGGCTGGATAAACGACACCGCTGAGTGAGAAGTAGGCGCCGCCCAGATAGAACGCCATGCAGAGACCTGGCTACCCGAAGTTCAAAAACGACCTGGGCGTCCGAGAGATAAAGATCGGTGCGAGGCAGTTCGCATGCATCGGTGCGTCTCCTCCCCACGATCATCCTCATGTCTATCTCGACATGGGCAAGAGCGATCGGATTGTCTGCCCGTATTGCTCGACCGTCTTCTTGTATACTTCGGCGCTGCCGCCGTTCGCCGCTGATCCCCCTGAGTGTGTCTTCGTCAACGAGAACCCCTGACCCAAGGCGTGCGCATATCCTGTGCATAGGCAGGCGGTGCGAAAGGCTGACCGCAGCGAATTTCGGTCGGCGTTCAAGACCATCAAAACCCTTACCCGTCTCGACCTCGACAAGTTCGGCTACGAGTTCACGGCCCTCAGCCTTGCAGAATTTGGCAATGACCGAGGCCATCATTTCGCCGGGAACCTATTCTAGACTGATGAGCGTTCTACTGGTCTCACGCTCACGCATCCCAAACGTCTTAGCAAGTGAGACCAGCGCCCCGGCCGGTCGTCACGTCCGTGCCGGGGGTGACCCTACAGCGCTGCGACGTGACTAACGATATTCCGTCCAAAGCGTTCATGCGCTGGCAGGCCGGTAAAATTCATTTCACGGCTTCACTACAGATCAACGGTGGCTTCACTACGAGGCCACTGAACGCGCCCCGCAAATAATATTGCCGTTTAGTGGCTCTCTGGTGAAGCCATCGGACACCAGCGGACGAACTCATGGCTTCACCACGTAGCCCCATATAGATATCCACCATGTGGTACACGCTCCAAAGAGAGTGCGCGGCAGCGCGCCCGCAGGTAGCGCCGTAGCCGCCGCGCGAACGGGGAGATTGGCGAGGAAGTGTCTGCTTCAAGATGGAAAGCAGCCATCATCTCCCAGTCGCCGGTGCAGATAGGCTTTATGCCTACGGGATTGCATAAACACTTATGCGGTCGGCAATTCCCCGAAGCTGAGTTTTGTAAGGCATCGGTCGAAGCCCCTTCACGTCAAGAACGCACGATGCTTTTACATCCTCTACAACAGGGCCTGTAGCGATTATTTCGCGCGAGCTAGCAAGCCCCTGAACCCGAGATGCTATATTTACTGTCTGGCCAAAGTAGTCCTGCCGATCATTTAGGGTAACTGCAATACATGGCCCCTGATGAATGCCGATCTTGAGGAGAAGGTCCTCGCATTTACGTTCAAGGTTTAAATTGCGCATGGCTTCTCGCATGCTGAGAGCTGCGGCAAGACCTCGATCCGGCGTCGGAAATGTCGCCATGACTGCATCGCCAATGGTTTTAACTACAGCACCCCCCTCAGCAGCGACGATCTCGTTTAAAATATTGAAATGCGCTTTTACCAGATCGAACGCTGCTAAATCACCAACTCGATCGTAAAGTTCGGTTGAGCCGCGTAAATCCGTGAAAACAAACGTAAGGCTGGTAATCTTGAGTCGCTGATCGGCACCCAGAGTGTCTGTGCGGTGGATATCGCGAAACGTTTGATTGGAAAGAAGTCGTTTGGCGCTCAAAAAGGGGCGGTGGGTCTTTATGATACGGCGAAAAAGATCGCTTGCGATGAACACAACCGGCAGCGCCCTACGATTAAGGCGATTCTCAAACGAGATGCGCAATGGACCAGGACGCATTTCAGTTTTTGGGTGCTGAATCGAGGTCCGATCAATTATAAACGGCAGATGTTGTTTTTCTTTTGTAGGTTCCCCCTTGATATCGAGGAACTGAACAGAATGAGTTACGAGGTCCTCGATGAAGAAAAGTCCTGAAGGCATTTGCAAGGATATGATCGCCCGTTCGCCGGGGGGCAGCTCCAGCGATTCGAGTGCAATCTCGTCAAAAAATGATTCAAAGTTCGCTGGGATATCGAGGTGTGTGCCAAAGGAAATTTGCCGTAGATATTCGAGCGGAGAAAGTTGATCAGGATTATGGGCTGCAACACGTCGAACGCGAGGGCTTACTGTGAAGGTTACCTCCACCATTTCGTCGAGAGTTCGGTTCATATCCTTCTGCACAATCGGCACAGAAATAATCCTCACTGCGAATCGTTCTCAGTGTCGTGTTGCTGTCAAGGACACTACCACAGCTCGGGCAGAGCACGTTCCATGACATGTCGAATATGCCGATCTTTGCTGCATGCAAGAACGCAGCAATGGTTCGTTCCTCATCAAGATGTTGCTGAGTTGCAAGTGCAACCACATTTATTCGAACCAACTTATGGTCGGGAGCCTCGGCTACCAAGCCCTCGATCGTGGCGGCTGATGCAGGATCGACAGTTTGCCGCAAAAGCACAAACATGGACTCTGCTTCGATCGCCATACTGATCACCGATCTCTCGCTTTCGAGATTTAGCTCTCCTTATACACTAATCTCTGCACGCTTGTGTCACCGCCAGCGGCCCAAGAAGCGCGCATCAGTGTCAATGAGACTGATGAATACCAATAATTCCAACTTGGCGGGCCAAAACCATCATTGCAGCTTGTATGACAGTGGCGGCTCTGAAAATCTGGGCGCCGATCGCGCGGGCCGACGGCTGGTGGCAGAGTTCGAACCCGCAGCCAGCTTAAGTCAGATAGAAGCCCGACATCCCGGCAGCCCAAAAGACTGAAACGGGACGCGTTGCGTGCCGCACGTCCGGGTTGGGTCAAAGTCGGCTGTTCATGTGAGCGGTGGCAGAGTCTGCTTTGCATCGAGAAGCAGCCGCAAATAGCATCGATTCGGGTTTGTCCTGAGGCGCACGCCGAAGCAGGCGTAAGCCATTAGGGAACCAAACAAGCTGTAAGGTATTACCTATTGTTAAACGCTGCTTCTAGTTGTCGAGAAAGGCACGCGCGGAATCGTTAACTGACACGCACATCCGAAAGCAGCTGGCAAAGCTGACGGTGAGAGACGACGAAACAACCTCTCCGACCTTTGTTCGCTGGAGGGCACTTCCTGCCGCGCGGCAGCGGTCAAGGAAGGCCGAAAGCGTTTCCGGGCTATCACCCTACCCGAAGAACGAAACCGCAATCCTTGCGCGACCCCGCGCGGCAAACCAAGCCAGGGCGTCTTAGGTGTCGAGCAAATGGAAGCGACGGCGGGGCCGGGGAAGCTCCGCACGATTCGTCATGCTCCCCCACTGGCTGCTCCGCTCGCCGGCCTGGCGCTCACTCGATACGGTAGCACGGTCGGCTTTCATCGAGGTGCTTGAGCGATACAACGGCGTGAACAATGGACGGTTGGCGATGTCGGCACGGTTGTTGGCGGTGGCATTGGGTGTATCGCGCGCCACTGCTATGCGGGCGCTTCGAGAGCTAGTGGAGCGAGGCTTCCTCGAAATCGTCACGGCTGGCAGCTTCTCATGCAAGGTCAAGCGGGCGACGGAGTACCGGGTGACGCTGCAGCGTTGCGACGTGACAGGTGAAATCCCGTCGAAGGCGTTCACGCGCTGGCAGGCCGGTAAAATTCATTTCACGGCTTCACCACGAAGCCAGTCTGGCTTCACTACGGAGCCACTGAACGCGTGCGCGAAATAATATTGCCGATTTGTGGCTCTCTGGTGAAGCCATCGGACACCAGCGGACAAACTCATGGCTTCACCACGTGGCCCCATATAGATATCTACCATGTGGTAGGCGGACCCAGAGAGCGCGGCGGCGCGCCCGCAGGTAGCGCCGTAGCCGCCGCGCGAACGGGGAGATTGGCGGGGAAGTGTCTGCTTCGAGGTGGATTGTGTTGCAAAACTCGACGCGGCACAGCCCACACGCAATTATAGAATCGAAACAGACAATCTGCGTATGACATCACTGCCCGAGTGTTCTATTGCATTGCTCAAGAAGGTTTTTTGCATTGATGAGATCGCGAGTATCAAAGCCCTCAGTAAACCAATTGTATACCGGCGAGAGCAGGTCACGTGCCTGTAGATGGCGTCCTTCGACTCGATAAAAATCAGCAAGGCTAAGAGCCGCTCGCAGCTCGTGTGATTTCGTTTCTTCATCTTGGGCTAATGTCATGGCCTGTTGGATCCAACCTTCAGCAGAACCATCGTACGCATTTCGCCGCAACATGAGCTCGCCCTTGGTGCGCAGCAACTCAGCCAAGTGACATTTTGCGCCAGACTGGGCGATTCCTAACGCTCTCTCCAATATTTCGAGTCCCTCACTTATCTCTCCTGACTCGCCACAGGTTCGCGCGAAGAATCGAGAGCAGAAACGGCAGGTAATTTGCCGAGCCGGTCGCCGTGATGGCTGCAATGCCCTCGCGCATCTCCCTGGCGCCTTCTGCCGTCTGTCCCCCTTCAGCAAGTGCCCAGCCCATTTGGAACCGGCCCATGGAGATCGAATGCGGGAAGCCGAATTCCTTTGACATTGCGATCCATTTGTCTAGCCATCGACGACCCTCCTCAGGCTCGCGCCTCAAGAGATGGACGTAGCTTAAGTTTGCCTGGGCTAAGACTCTACTGAACGGGTGAGACACTCGCTCGGCCAGCGCGACGGCTTCTCGGGAGCGGGCCAGGGCTTGATCAGGATAGCCACGAAGCCAGAGTATCTCTGCAGAGTAATTCCTACAACAGACACCCGGATCGTGCCCGGTATAGATATAGGTCAAGGAATGATGTTTATCAGGATTATAGGTGGCGATGCCAAATTCGGTATGTGCTTCGGCGGCAGCATAGTTTCCCATGAAAAACGTGGTAGCCCATTGCCGATGATGCGCCTCGAGAAGCAGGTTGGGATCGCCTGAAGCATCGGCGAGCTCCAGGCATTGATGGCCGAGCTCGTCTGATGCGCGCAGATTGCCGGAAATCATATGATAAGCGGCCTCACCGCAAAGCGCGACGAAAAGCTGGTCTTTGTCACCCAGTCTCTTCGCAAAGTATTCGGGCCTTGGAAAGAGCTTGGAGAACATCTGGCGAGCTCCAGCCTTTGGCTGCCATCATGGTTACGCCCAACGCAGACTGAAGCTGAATTTCCTGCCGCAGGCGGTCCTCAGAGTCAGGCAGGGTTCCGATTAGCTCGAGTCCCTTGTTGAGGTGAGCCACCGCCTCGGGATTCGCTGACCGTCTCTGGGCTTGCTGTCCAGCTTTCAACCAAAAAGGAACCGCCTGCTCGGCAAGGCCAGCTCCGGTGTAGTGGTGCGCCAGTGTTTCTGGTTCGGACTCGGCAACCTCGGGAAACTGCGACTGCATCGAAGACGCGATGGCCGCATGGAACTGCTGCCGCCGGCTTTTGAGCAAGCTCTGATAGGCAGTGTCCTGCACCAGTGCGTGCTTGAATGTGTAGCTTGCCTCAGGAGGGTCACCGCGTCGAAATACCAACTCCGAATTTTCGAGGTGCTGCAGGGCGCCTCCAAGCCGTGCCTCGTCGTAACCAGTCACAGCAGCCAGCAGCGGATAGTGAAACACGCGGCCGATGCAAGCTCCGATCTGAGCCACTTCCTTGACCACATCGAGGCGGTCTAGGCGAGCCATCAACGAATCCTGCAGCGTCGATGGGATAGCAAAGGGAGGTAAGGGACCCGACAGTTCGTAGTGCTCGCCGACGGCAAGGAGGAGACCAGACTCGAGAACAGTCTTGGTCAACTCTTCGACAAACAGAGGGACGCCTTCTGTCCTAGCCAGGATCTCGTTTCTGATCTCCGTTGGCAGAATTTTGCCGCTAGCTATACGGTTGATGATCGCTGCTCCCTCTTCGCGCCCAAGGCGGCCGAGGGATAGTGAAGTGACATACGAGAGCGCTGTCCATTGTGGTTTAAGTTCAGGTCGAAAGGTGACGACCAGAAACACCGGCAGGTTCTGAAGACTATCGATCACCATGTCGAGCCATTCACTGGTCGTCGGGTCCATCCAATGCGCATCCTCAATGAGCATCATGACGGGTTCGCGTCCCGCGATTTCCTTTAGCTGTTCGATAAGCCCGCTCAGGGTTAGGGCCTTTCGTGCCTGGGCCGTCACTTTCACTGGCGCGTAGCGATGGGCTGTGTTGATTGAAAGCAGCTCTGCGAATAAGGGGCCTAGCTCGGTGACCTCTGTGACGGCCCGGCGCAGCATGCCCTCGAGTTTGTCGAGCTTCATGTCGGTACTATCGTCGCGATGCAGTCCGGCGGCGCGCTCGAGTTGCTTGATCACCGGGTGTAGCGCGCTATTCACGTGAAAGGGCGAGCAGAAATAGCGCAACAGTGCATGTGGCTGAGTGCCCAATCGCTCCTGCAGCGCGGCCACCAGCCGCGACTTGCCGAATCCCGGTTCACCTGACACCAGAACCACTTGGCCCTCTCCCGCAAACGCCTGCTGCGAACGCTGGAGCAAAAGCTCCAGTTCTTCTGCCCGACCCACCAGCGGAGTTGCAACGCCATGCAATGCATCGAATCGGCCTTCGGTATCTGCTTCACTTGCAATGCGCCAAGCGCGAACTGGAATCGTGAATCCTTTAAGGTCCCGGGGACCGAGATCAACCATGTCAAAAAATCCGCCAATCAGCCGATGTGTGCTGTCAGCGATGACAACGGTGTTCGGCTCGGCCAAGGCTTCCAGGCGTGCCGCCAAATTAGGCGTTTCGCCGACTACGGCTTCCTCCTGCGCCGATCCTTCGCCGACCAGATCACCGACCACGACAAGACCAGTGGCGATGCCAATGCGCGCCGCAAGAGGTCTGCCGCCGTGCGGTGTCGTTAGCCTGCCGGTTGCCGCTACGGCCGCCAAACCGGAGCGAACCGCCCGTTCTGCATCGTTCTCATGCGCCTGTGGCCAGCCGAAATAAGCGAGAACACCATCACCCATGAGTTTGGCGACACGGCCTTCGTATCGAGCGATCTCCACCGACACCGTGCTCTGGTAGGCACCAATGACATCGCGCATTTCCTCGGGATCGAGCCTCTGTGACAGCTCGGTCGAGCCTACCAGGTTGACAAACATGACGGTCAACTGCCGCCGCTCGGCCTGAGGCCGCCGCGAGGCTGTTTGCGGGGCGACCGCAAGCCCGATTTCCCTGTCAGTCTCCTCGACCTGTGCCGCAATCGCCGCTAGGATCTTGCGACGCGGGCCAATCGGCAGACCCAGCTCCTTCAGATCATTGTCGCTAAGATGCCGGAGCGCGTCCCGATCAATTTCGTTCGCGATGAACTGCTCTATATACTTGTCTAGCCCAAGTCGGCTCAGCCAAGAGGCGATGTCCGACATGACAACTACCTCACAGCCCAACTATATCATCCCATCAGTCCTTAAGACAGCAACACGCTGCGGTTCTGTGTGAGCTACGTGCCAGTCGATCTCCACCTGAAAGCGGCCGTAAATAGCGTCGCTCGTCACTTCTCGTTCGTGCCAAACTACGAAGTGCCGCTGTTCCGATCAGCGGTATTGGTTGTTCACTCGCGTATTCGGTTTCCGCGTACCAACAAACCGCGAGCGATCACGCCCTAGTCAGTTGGGGCATATCGGCTTAGACTTGATCCGCTCCACCAGAGAGCGCTATCGAGTCCGTTCCGGGCAGAAAGGTGGTTCCGATAGAACCGCGCGAGGAACGTCGGCTTACCACGATTCTTTCCGCCGACATCGTCGGCTACAGTCGTCTCATGGGCCGTGACGAGGCAGGCACGCTCGCCGCACTCAAGGCCCACTACCGGCAACTCTTTACGCCGAAAGCCGCGCAGTATCGCGGGCGCACCGTCAAACTCATGGGCGACGGCGCATTGATGGAGTTCGCCAGCGTCGTGGACGCTGTGCGCTTCGCCATCGAAGTCCAATGCGCCATGCGGGAGCGCAACGCAGGCGTGCCCGAGGATCGGCAGCTCCTCTACCGCATCGGCATCAACATCGGCGACATCATTGTGGAGGGTGACGACATCTTCGGCGATGGCGTGAACATTGCGGCCCGCCTGCAAGGCTTGGCCGAGCCTGGCGGGATCTGCCTCGCCAGCAACGTCTACAACCAGATCAAGGGCAAGCTGGACCTCGAACTCGAGCATCTGGGCGAGAAGGAAGTCAAGAACATCAGCGAGCCGGTGACAGTGTATCGCGTGGTTCTAGACGATAAGGCGACGGCCCTGATCACACCCTTGGTCGAGGTGCCTGTGAAGGTCCCGCGCGTTCACACGTGGCACACGGCAGCGGCGCTTGCCATTGCCGTGCTGGCGCTCGGGGGATTGGCATGGTGGCAGCCCTGGGCGCCCGAATTCGAACCGGCTTCAGTGGAGCGCATGGCTCAACCGCTACCAGACAAGCCGTCACTTGCCGTCCTGCCATTCAACAACTTCAGTGCCGATCCTGAACAAGGCTACTTCGCCGACGGCATGACGGAAGACTTGATCACCGATCTTTCAAAGCTCTCCGGCATATTTGTCATCGCCCGTAATTCAAGCTGGACCTACAAGGACAAGCCAACCAAGGTGCAGCAGGTCGCAGAAGATCTGGGGGTTCGCTACGTACTGGAGGGCAGCGTGCGGCGCGACGGCGATATGGTGCGGATCAACGCCCAGCTTATCGATGCTCTAACCGGCCGCCATCTCTGGGCCGAGCGCTACGATGGGTCAGCGAACGAAGTATTTGCCTTGCAGGACAAGGTCATTCGACAGATCGTTGCAGGTCTTGCGGTGAACCTAACGAGTGAAGAGCGTACCCAGGTCGACGCAAGCGGAGACCAACGTACCCCAAGCCTATGACGCCTTCCTGCAAGGCTGGGATCTTTATCGTCGGGAGACCAAGGAAGAAGCCGCCAAAGCTATCGCTTTTTTTGAACAAGCGACCAAGCTCGATCCGGGATACAGTCGTGCCTACGCTGGGCTGGCGGCGGTTTACTGGAGAATTGTTACACTGTACTGGCAACCGGCTGTGGGGCTCGAGTACGAACGTGCGTACGCCGGGCTGCACCAAAATCTTACCAAAGCTTTGGAGAATCCCACGTCGCTAGCCTATTCGGTTTCCGCCGAATTGCTCGCCCGTCAGGGCAGCTACGAAGAAGCCTTAGCACAGATTGACCGCGCCTTGGTGCTTAGCCCCAACGAGGCGAATACGCACATCAGCAGAGCCCGAATCTTGAATGCAACCGGCCGGGCCGAGGAAGCAGAAAGAGCCGTCCGGCTAGCTATGCGTCTCAACCCCCAGTATGAGCCGGACTATCTGACCGTCCTGGGACAGGCGCTGTTACATCAAGAGCGCTATGAGGAAGCGGCTGAATTCATCGCGCGCGCCGTGAATCGGCAACCGGACAACGACCAACATTACGTGACCCTCGCAATCATTTACGGGCATCTCGGGCGCATGGAAGACGCCCAAGCCGCGGTTAAGAAATACAACGAGATGGTTTCGGCCCCGCTGACCGTGCAGGAGGTGGGCTACTGGTGGTACGGAAACATTTTTGACTATGACGAGGACTATCGCGAGCGATTGCATGTAGGACTGCGCAAGGCCGGTGTCCCCGAAGGTGCCGGAACCGACATCGCGTATGCTGACTTGAAACGCTTGATCCGCAACAGCGGCGGAGAATACGAGGTTCAGGGCGCCACCAAGATCGATGTCGCGAAGGCCAAAGCCCTGCACACACAAGGCGTCGTCTTCGTCGATGTGCGCGGTGCCGACAGCTTTGGCGTGGGGCACATCCCCTCCTCGGCAAACCTCGAAATGAGCAACGGCTTGTCCAAGGAAAGTCTTTCGCAGCTTGTCGATACGGATGATGAAGTCGTATTTTATTGCTTTGGCAAGTACTGCCCCAGATCAACTTACGCTTGCGCCAAGGCGCTACTTTGGGGCTATAGGCGAGTCTACTATTTCGCTGGCGGTTTCCCAGCTTGGAAGGATGCGGGTTATCCGGTCGAAACTTCCTCCGCGGCGTACTAGCGTCACATTACGCACCCGGCGGCAGCATGGCCGCGGTGCGTTGCGTTATGAAAGTGATTTGAGTGACAAGGGAATGGCTGTTGATCGAACCGTCGATGCCGCCTGAAAGCAATTATGTACCAGTTGGTCAGTTCACCTAGTGTGCTTAATGTCGCGCATTTGGGTCAGAGTTGGCTCCTCATTGGAGCGGCGGGACAGTCTGCTTTGCACCCAAAAGCAGCCGAAAAATAGCCCCGCTTGTCACTTCGCATTAGTGCTAATTGCACGGGTCGAAGCTGGGCTAAAACTTTCTGATCTCTTGCACTCCTCCTTCAGGTGTTCGTTCCTTGTGCGATGAGGACTGGCGAAGTGCGGCAAGTCGTCTTTCGTGAACTCGTGGCGCTGAGCTATCGAGTAATCCTTGACGGGTTCTTGTTTTGTTCCATACTTAAGGGATGCTCCGACTTTCGGCATTTCCCTACGTTCTCGTGCGTATCGGCTGCGCCCAATGCAAGCGCGAGGGTGCATATCGATTGGCGAGGCTCGCCGCGAAGTTCGGTGCCGAAGCGAAGCTGGACGCAGTTCTCGATTCACTGAGCAAAGATTGCCCTTGGCGAACAGAAAGGAGATGGGGGAAGCGCGGCTCACCGAGCAAGAAGTGTGAGGCGTCTTTTATCGACTTATCCACCAATCGGCAACCTGATTTACCCCCATCCGAGGTTGCGCTGAAATTGATACCAGGTGGCAAACCGGAAGCGGCCGAATAGGTCTTCTAGGGGATTTCTTCCATGACAAGGACGGCGGTGACTAGGCGCAGTTATTCGAAACCCCAGGAAGAGCCGGCAGCAGCGCAATGACTTATCGAGCATCGTTTACTAGTGGCCGCCATGTTGCGGCGGCTCGTGCATTCGCTGGGCTGACCCAAAAATGAACTCGCTTTGCTGGCTGGGCTTCACGTCAATAGTCTTAAGCGACTTGAGCGCATGCAAGAAATTCGGGGCTCGATTCTCGGTGGAGCGAATCGGCGCGGCGCTGCGGGCGCGCGATATTCTCGCGGAGCGTGGCCACCCCTTACGTGCGCCTTGCCGATGGTGCGTGAGGGACAATTTTAAAGTTCAAAAACAGCCAGTTTGCAGTACTTGGCGGACAAGCTCCCTCTTGATTTTGCAGATCGCAGCCTCGCCACCGGGAGCAGCACTGGCTCTTGAGGAGTGAGCGGAGACACAAGCGGGTGGCGGTGCACAGAATAGAAAAGGCAACGATTTCAATGAGACGTTTTCAGTTAGCCACAAGATTTCGATAAAATGGGAAAGCCAGGCTGGCTGCCGGTCGTTGAAAGCTGCCGCCGGATCACGATCCGGGATATTTTCGGCGACCGCAATTTGCCCGACGGCTGCGAGTGGAACACTCGTATCGTCTGGACGGGCGGTTTCACTGTCGAAACCGAATGCCGCTTAGCGCCCCATCAGCCTAATTGCCGCAAGCTGCGGATCAAATATCAAAGCGGCATATGACGATGAGCTTGAGGACATAGACGAGGTCTTCTACCTCCAGCGCCGCCCTCAGCCATTCGGAGGTTATCGCTGGTATTTCATCTGTCCTACCAGCAATCGCCGCTGCAGGGTGCTCTATCAGCTTCCAGGAGGTAAGCGCTTCCGCTCGCGCTGGGGCTTCCGCTACCGCCTGCAATATCGATCTCAGCGTCTGGCGCCACAGTTTCGATATCAGCATGGCGCGGCACAGGCGGCCAAGCGCGTGCTCAGAAAAGGACCGTCTGAATGGCAGGAGGAATACGCAGATTGGCAGTTCCCGCCAAAGCCTCCTTGGATGCGCTGGAAAACCTACAATCGGCTGGATGAACGTGCTCAGGCCTATGACAAAGCCGCCGATGCGCAATTTGTGTGGAGCCTCCGTCGCTTCCTACTTCCTGGGGAAAGCGTTGCCGAAATGGTTGAGCGAATGTTTCCTGGCAGCACTGAAACCTGACTGAACAGGTTCAGCGAGGCGTCGCCAGAGGTCACAAAAAACCCCCCGTCAGCAATCAAAGATGGCGGTATTTTTGTCGGTATCTCGGCTTTGCATATTTAGCTAAGTCGCTGAAATACATCAAGTAATTGTAGCAATATGACTGTTGGCGCCCCAGCCAACCGGTTCAGTCTCTACGTTATCTGTCCGTCACGGTAGAAAGCTTGCGACATTCCGGTGGTTTAGCGGGGAACGAAGTAGTCTCTAGCTTGGACGATACGCGTGTTGGGGGCAAGTTGTGCCGTATCTTGGCGAAAGTCTCTGCCCTACACATTGCGGTATCCGTACCCGTACCGGTGGCGCCGCCAGAGACCGGTTTGATATCGGCCGAGACGGTTTGATGTTCGACTCTGAACGGAAGCAGGGGGCGACGACACAAAATATGTTGCCCGCGAGGGGATCTGACCTCCAGGCTCGTTCCTGTCGCTGCTCTGAAGCCTTAGTCTACTGCGTAGTGCAGGGGCATCGCGACAGAGTCCTGACCATTGCAATGATTAATCGCCGGCGCATGGTTGCGACGGAGTTCGGAATATGGCGTTCGGGTCGCAGCGGCGGAGCCCCTGGGTCGATAACCGTCGGGAACCGCAAGTTTCTTGAACAACGTGGTGGAACGAGGTCCACAGGGGGGAATCCTCTCCCTCTCGGAGATCAGGAATCCGTAGGCTGCTATGCACAGCGTGGCGTGGTGATGAAATCCGCGCCATCCGCGCCCTTCGAAATGTCCGAGCCCGACCTCCTGCTTGAGTTCCTGATAGTCGCGCTCGATGCGCCAGCGCAGTTTGGTGATGTCAACCAGCGAGCGGAAGGCGATGTCTGGCGGAAGCGTTGAGAGCCAGTAATTGCTCGGCTCGTCCTCGCCCTTTGGCCACTCGATCAGTAGCCACTCTTCTGGCCGGATGCCGGTGAGATTGTAATCACGATGCGCGACACGAACGCGCATGCGCGCAAAGCGCGAGGACAGTCGCTCGGACGTCCCCTCCCGCCACTTGATCGTACGCCAAGCGCGCTTTGGCAGGCCGAGAGCGATTTGCTTGACCGAGAGCGGCTGATGCCTGTCGTCCCGGCGAATGAGCTTCGGCGGTCGCCCGCGACCCGACCACTTTTTCGGCGGCAGCGGCATCATACCCAATGCCCACACAGACGTCTGCGGCAGGATGCCGGCGACATAGCACAGCGCCAGCGCGCTAATGCCGGCGCGCAGGTCAGTCTTGCAGCCATACCCCGCGTCCATCAGCACCACGCCGCGAGGAAGGCCAGCCCTGCAGGCCGCATCGATCTGCTCAAGCGCGATCTCGGGCTTGGTCTTGAAGCAGACATCCTCAGGCACGCCCGTCTTGCGCCGACGGTTGCTGTCCCCCGCCCAGTCTTCCGGCAGATACAAACGGTAGGCCACCGGCAGACTTGCATGGTGATTGGCAAGCGACAGCGACACCGCAACCTGGCAGTTATCCTGCTTGCCGAGCTGGCCGCAATATTGCCGTGCCACGCCAACCGAGTGCCCGCCCTTCTTCGGAAAGCCGGTGTCGTCAATAATCCACGCTTCAACCGGACCGTGACGCTCAATCGCCGGCAACACCATCTCGTGAACCTTGGCCAAGACCTTCTCGTCCGACCAAGCCGCGTTGCCGACGAAATGCAACAGCGACTGATGCTGCGCCGCCGTCCGACCAGGCGCCGTCACCGCCGCCATCGGCTCGACGCTCTTGCGCTCGCACGGCATCATCAGGCCGACGCAATAGTCTCGCAAAGGCCCAGCACGGTCGGCGTGACCAATCACCCTCACAAGCCCCTCGACATAAGCCGAAAACCGCGATTTACTGTCGTCTGCCGCTCGGAGATCCATATCAGCCCCCTTCCGCCGATGTCTGAATCTCTCCGCTTATCTGAGTCGGATCGCGCCCCGCCCGCGACTTTCTGACTCAGTAAGACTAGCAGGGTGCTGAAAAAGTCTGTTTTCGAGACGGTTTGGATGTGATTCCGTGCCGGCATGATTCTCTGCGATTGATTCGCGAGTGTCGAGGGGTAGGCGATGCGCGGAATTGACGAGCGGCCGGCACAATTGTTCAGCTATGTGGATCTTGAGCGGCGGGTTTCTGCGGACCATCCGCTGCGCCCGATCCGGGCGCTGGTTGACGAGGTGCTGGACAGTCTGTCGCGGACATTTGCGCGACTGTACGCGCGAGATGGAAGGCCGGGCATCCCGCCCGAACGGCTGCTGCGCGCGTTGCTGCTGCAAGCGTTCTATAGTGTGCGCTCCGAGCGGCAGCTGATGGAGCAGCTCAACTACAATCTGCTGTTCCGCTGGTTCGTGGGTCTGTCGATGGATGATGCGGTGTGGGACGCGACCGTGTTCTGCAAGAACCGCGACCGGCTTCTTGACGGCGAAGTTGCCGCCAAGTTCATGACCGGGGTCCTCAATCTGCCCCAGGTGCGCGGGCTGCTGTCGAGCGAGCACTTCTCGGTGGATGGCACACTGATCGAGGCGTGGGCCGGCATGAAGAGCTTTGTGCCGAAGGATGGCCGCAAGCCGCCCGCGCAAGGGGGTGGGCGCAATGGCGAGCGCGACTTCCATGGCGAGAAGAGATCCAATGAAACCCACGCTTCCACGACCGACCCCGACGCGCGGCTGTTCCGCAAGGGTCAAGGCAAGGAGGCCAAGCTGTGCCATATGGGCCACATCATGACCGAGAACCGCCATGGTCTCATCGTCGATGCCAAGCTGACGGAGGCCACCGGCACTGCCGAGCGCGAAGCTGCCCTCGACATGATCGCCGGCAATGCCGGTCCGGGAAGCACCGTTGGCGCCGACAAGAACTACGACACCGCCGCCTTCGTCGCGGGCTGCCGTGAACAGGGTTGTGTGCCGCATGTCGCCCAGAACAACAAGCGGCGCCGCTCGGCGATCGATGCGCGGACCACGCGCCATCCCGGCTACCGAACCAGCCAGATCAGCCGCAAGCGGATCGAGGAACCCTTTGGCTGGATGAAGACGGTGGGTGTCATGCGCAAGACCAGACACTGCGGGCGCAAGCTGGTCGAGTGGTTCTTCGTGCTCACCGCAGCGGCCTACAATCTCGTCCGCATCCGCAACATTCTGGCGGCTGTGGGATGAGTTTGTCCGGAGTTGAGAGTTCGAGCCGAAAATGAGCAAAATCTGTTTGCCAAGCCGCGCAAGGCGCGGACAATCGATAACGACTTGGTCCGTATCCGGAGAAAATCACTCCACTGAATCAACTATTTCAGCAGCCTGCTAGGGCTCGAGACGCGCCTAGGCCAAACGCGGCTAGCGTTATTTGGTCAACGAGTTGGTCACCAACCGAATGAAGATCGCAACCTTCAATGTAAATGGCGTCAACGGCCGTTTGCCCGTCCTGTTGCGCTGGCTCGCCGAGGCCAAGCCCGACGTCGTCTGCCTGCAGGAATAAAAGGCGCCGCAGGAGCAATTTCCGGAAAACGCAATCCGGGACGCCGGCTATGGCGCGATCTGGCACGGGCAGAAAAGCTGGAATGGCGTCGCTATTCTCGCGCGCGGCGCGGACCCTATCGAGACCCGCCGCTGCCTGCCGCCTGGAGATCCTGGCGATGCCCACAGCCGCTACATCGAGGCGGCCGTCAATGGCGTACTCGTGTCGTGCCTCTATCTCCCCAATGGCAATCCGGCGCCCGGTCCAAAGTTCGACTACAAGCTCCGCTGGTTCGAGCGTTTGGCGTCGCACGTCGCAGAGTTGCTGGCGAGTGGAGCCCCGGTCGTGCTCGCAGGCGACTACAACGTCATGCCGACCGAACTCGACGTCTACAAACCCGCACGCTGGCTTGACGACGCCCTATTTCGGCCGGAGGTTCGGGCCACCTTCCATCGCCTTCTCGCACAAGGCTGGACCGACGCGCTGCGCAGAACTCCATCCCGGACGAGCGCATCTACACCTTCTGGGATTATTTCCGGAACGCCTGGGGCCGAAACGCGGGGCTTCGCCTCGATCACTTGCTTCTCAGCCCGTCGCTCGCCGGCCGCCTCGCCGCCGCGGACGTTGACCGCGAAGTGCGTGGCTGGAAGAAGGCGAGCGACCACGCGCCGACCTGGATCGAGCTTGCCGACGGCAGCACGAAGTCGAAGGTCGGACGCCATCTTCGCCGCCCGCCCGCTAGTCGCTGCCGAAGTAGTCGGGTGGCGGAGGAAAGTCCTGAATTATCTCTTCAACAGCGGAGATTTCGAACTCGCGCAACAAGACCAGCGCCATGCGGGCAAAAGGCGAACTCGGCAGATAGTAAAACAGCATGATCCCACCCCATCAAGCGGACGGGCGCCCGGCCGGGGCAATGGATTACCGTGATCGGCATCGGCGGGCTCGGGCACCTCGCCGTGCAATATGCGCGCGCCATGGGATTGCGCATTGCCGCCGTCGCCATCGCCGGCGACAAGCTGGATCTCGCCAGCAGATGCGGCGCCGAAGTGTTGGTGAACTCCCGCGACGCCGATCCGGGTCGGGTCATTCAGGAGAAGGGGCGGAACCCATGGCGCCATCATCACCGCCGTTGCTCCGCAGGCCTTCGAGCAGGCGACCGGCGTGCTGCGCCCCGGCGGCGTCGTTTCCTTTATCGGCCTCCCGGTCGGCGCCAAGGACCGGGTTCGCCTGGCCATCTCCGCGCTGGTCAACGGTGAGCTCACCGTACGCGGTTCTAACGTCGGCACCCGGCAGGATCTCAACGAGGCGCTGGCCTTTGCCGCCAGCGGCCTCGTCAAATCGGTGGTTGAGAAACAGCCTCTGGCCAACGTCAATGCTGTGCTTGACCGCATGCGCAAAGGCGAGATCGTCGGGCATGTCGTACTGGCCATCGCATGACGGCCTCAACGTCACGGCCGGACTCTGGTAAGTTGCTCGGGATATGCGATTAGATTGAGCCTCTAAAGCCTGTTATGGACCTGCCGCCTTGTCGACGATTCCCGACCTGCCGATCCCCGACCTCGCCATTCCGCCCAAGGAAGCAGCGAGCCGTTTCGAGCGCCTGCAGCGAAAACTCGTGCCGCTATGGACCTCGATCCGGACCCTGAACCAGGACGAGCAGACCATCGTCGTCGTGCCGTCGATCACCGCGGAATTCGACGTCAGGGGAGCTGCAGTGCAGGCCTATGAAGAGCGCTTCCTGTTCCTGCTGCTGCTGCTGCGCCAGCCGCGCGCCCGGCTGGTGTATGTCACCTCGCAGTCCATCCTGCCCAGCACCGTCGATTATTATCTGGGCCTGCTCCCGGGAGTGATCGCGAGCCACGCCCGCGCGCGATTGTTCTTCGTGTCGCCGCAGGACCGCAGCCCGCGGCCGCTCACCGTCAAACTGCTCGAGCGGCCGCACCTCATCGAGCGCATCCGCTGCCTGATTCCGAACCCCGACCGGGCCCACCTCGTTCCCTACAACACCACAAACCTGGAACGCGATCTGGCGCTTCGCCTCGGCATCCCCATGTACGGCGCCGACCCGAGATTGCTGTCTTTCGGCACCAAGACCGGTGGCCGCCGCCTCTTCGCTGATGAAGGGGTGCCGCATCCGCTCGGCATCGGCGACCTGTGGTCCGAACCTGCGACAATCGCCGCCATCCAGGAGATCCGGCGACAACGTCCTCAGGTCTCGGAGGTCATCGTCAAGCTCAACGAGGCCATTTCCGGCGAGGGCAACGCGGTGGTCGACCTGCGCGGGCTGCCGGCCCCGGGCGAAAGTGACGAGCGGGCGGCCGTCGGCGAGCGGTTTCGCAGGTTGCGTTGTGAATTGCCGGGGATGAGCTACGCAAGCTATTGCGACAAGCTGGCGAGCCGTGGCGGCATCGTCGAGGAACGTATCACCGGCGAAGAGATCCGCAGCCCGAGCGTGCAAATGCGCGTGACGCCGCTGGGCGAGCTCGAGCTGCTTTCCACCCACGATCAGCTTCTTGGCGGACCCGGCGGGCAGAGTTATCTCGGATGCCGCTTCCCCGCCGATCAGCAATACGCGGTGCTGATCATGCGCGAGGCGAAGAAGGTTGGCCAAAGGCTTCTTCGGGAGGGTGTTCTCGGACGGTTTGCAGTTGACTTCGTGGTTGCTCGCCGCGGCGACGGCGGCTGGGAGCCCTATGCAATCGAGATCAACCTGCGCAAGGGCGGCACGACCCATCCGTTCCTGACTCTCCAGTTTCTTACCGACGGCGTCTACGATCCCGACCAGGGCCTGTTCATCGCCGCCAACGGGCAGAAGAAGTACTTTGTGGCGAGCGACCATCTGGAATCGCTGGCGTACCGGGCACTGGCGCCCGACGATCTGTTCGACATGGCGGTACGCCACCGGCTGCATTTCGACCAGACGCGTCAGACCGGGGTCATCTTTCACATGCTGGCGACGCTGGCCGAAAACGGTCGGTTTGGCGCCGTGGCGATCGGCAACTCTCCGGCCGAGGCCGACGGGCTCAACCGGCGCCTGCTGGAGGTGGTGGATGAAGAGGCAAGGCTCGCGCTCGTTCCGCGCGCCCTGCCGGCCATTTGAACCTCTCGAGCCGCGCTTGCTGTAGTCCGGGGCGTTCAATCCTCGCCGAGCGGCAATGCCATTTCCAACTCGATCATGTCTCGCAGCGGAATGCCATTCGCTCCAACCGTTGGAATGTCCGGCTTGTATTGGCGTACTCTCGCCACGGCATCTCCGTGAATAGCCGCAACTTTCATGCCGCACCTTTCATAAAACTTCAGGGCTTCCAGGTTGTCATTGCTCGTGAAGGCAAGAAGCCGTCGGCATCCGTGCACCATCGCTTTCGCCTGCAAGGCGGCGACAAGCGCACTTCCGACACCTTTGCCCTTGGTTAGACTGACGAGAAGAACAATTTCGCAAACATCAGCGGAAAAATCATAGCAGGCGAAGCCGACGGTCTCGTTCTGTCGCACTGCCTTGATGCCACTCAACGCACCAAGGTAAAAAGGCCCGGATGGCGAAACTATGGGTTCGCCGCCAAAGTATTGATCGACCGCATCGCGCATGAGCGCGAGGTCAGTTGCCTGAATGGAAATAATTTGCAGCTGCATCACCGATAATTTGCCACGACGATGCTCCTGGCGCCCCGCCGGAGGTTCAGCGATCAGCGAATGCCAGCCTGGCCCCGAGCGCGACGAACGCGGCAGCGAAGGTGCGGCGGAGCCAGGTGAGTACCCGCGGGCGCGAGATCACATGGTCGCGGACGGACGCGGCGAACAGCCCGTAACCTGCGAAGACAACGAACGTCATGAGCATGAAGACGGCGCTCAGTGCCAGCATGCGCGAGAGCGGATTCGGATCGCCGGCGGTAACAAACTGAGGCAGAAACGCCAGAAAGAAGATCGACAGCTTCGGGTTCAGGATGTTGATCAGTACGGCTGTCACGGTCACTTGTGCCGCTGAACGGGCGGAGACCCGGTTCTCCAGCCGCAAGGCGCCGTGCTCCCGCAGCGTGCTCCAGGCCATGTACAGGAGATAGGCGACGCCCAGATATTTGAGAGCCTGGAAGGCGAGGGCGCTGGTGTGCAGCAGCGCCGCCAGTCCCAGGATTGCAGCCGCCATGTGCGGGACAATGCCCAGCGTGCAGCCGAACGCTGCCACGAAGCTCGCGCGTGCTCCACGCGAGAGGCCGGCTGCCAGGGTGTAGAGAACGCCCGTACCGGGCGAGACGACGACAATGAGCGACGTGACCAGGAACTCGACGCTCACCCCGGTACTTCCGATCCTCGCCTCGCGCCGTGCGCTGGCGGACTAGCCGCCCAGCGACAGACCGATCCTGTCCAGGGCTTGGGCTGCAAGCTCTCCCTTGCCGGGGGTGGCAAGTAGATCGTTGAGCTCGCAGACGGTTGCGTGCAGCTCCTTGCGTGACATCATGTCGGAAATTCTCGCGGCCAGTTCACCCTGCGGCAGATTCAAGATGCCGTTGGCAGCCGCAACCGCGTGCTCCAGCGCTGACTCGTACATGGTGGCCTCTCCCCGTACTTACTGCCCGCATACGGTAGGCACAAAACGGGGCCGGCAACAACTCCCAACCACTCCCGACTGCCCGCGCGCGACAAATCGTCTGCAACCGCATTTTTCTGTTGCAGACGAGACGAACAGGCAATCAGCGCATTTTCCATAAGCCCGTCAATTGGATGTCTGCCTGCTAGCGTGCATCGCCGGCTCGATCGGCCGACCGGCCGCGCCGGTTGGTGCGCTTGAATCCCGCAATCCATCTCGTTCACGGCGCCACAGTACATCTTCGCTGTAGCTGCTTCTCGACATCCGTTGCGCCCGCATCGCCTGGGCATCTTGCTCCTGGAGCCTGTTCAGCATCAGCCAAGCCAATCCCAGGGATTTCATCGTTCGTTCCTCCTTCAGAGTGCGTTCGGTCCGGGAAGGATGGAAGGAGACCGCAAAGCCAGGAGGGTCCGATGTGTGAACTGATCCCTGCCGATGCCGCTTCTTGCGTGAAAACTCCGTGAATTCGTTGTAATGGCGGGTCCCAGTTTCCTGGAAAGCCGAGCTTGGCCGAGTGCAGTCTCAAACTCCTGGGTGGTTTTGCCTTGCAGTCGGGCGACGGCGGGGAGGTTGTCCTATCGGCGCGGAAGGACCGTCTGCTGCTCGCCTACCTGGCTCTGCAAGACGCCCGGCCGCAGCCGCGCGCCAAGCTCGCCGGGTTGCTCTGGGCCGATCGTGGGGAAGCACAGGCTCGTGACAGCCTTCGGCAATCGCTGGCATCGCTTCGGCAAGCATTTCGCACAGCGCGCATTGCTCCGCTGACGACCGGCCGCGACTCCGTAGTGCTTGATCCAGGCAGGCTTGAAGTTGACGCCTTGAGGTTTGCCGGGGCAGGCGACGGTAGCCTTGCACTGTACCGCGGCGAGCTTCTGGCCGGCATCGATGCGCCTTCGCCGGAGTTCGAGCAGTGGCTGAAGACGGAGCGGCAGAGGTTCGAGGACCTGGCAGGCAAGACTGTCGAGCGCCTGGCGAAGTCGCGTTTGCCGGACGCAACCGCCGACGATGTGGTGGCTCTGGGGCGCCAGTTGCTGGCGCGGGATGGCCTTCGAGAACCGATCTGCCGCGCGGTGATGAGGGTTCTTGCCGACCGGGGCGATCGAACCGGGGCTCTGAAGCTCTACGCAAATTGCCGGGATGCGCTTATGAGGGACCTGGGCGTCCCGCCCGATCTCGAGACTGAGCAGCTCTACCGCGACATCTTGACGGACCGGCTGGCTCCGAGCGGCGATCCCCATCCGTCCACAACGTCCCGCGATCAGCCGGTAGAACGCCCGTCGCTGGCAGTGATGCCCTTTGACAATATCAGTGTTGATGCAAAATCTGAGTACGATTTGCGAAGGGCTTGCCGAGGACGTCATTACGGGCCTTGGCCGCTTCCGTTCGCTGTTCGTGATTGACCGGCATTCATCGTCGACCATTGCGAAGCTCACTTCCGACACTGCCGAAATCGGCAGGCGTCTTGGTGTCACGCTGGTTGTCCGCGGTAACCTGCAAAGGCAAGCCGACCGCATTCGCATCACGGTGCGCCTGGTCGATACGTCGAGCAGGGCTCAGACCTGGGGCGACGTATTCGATATCGCGTCTGCGGATGTGCTGAGTGTGCCCGACCGGATCACGGCCGCGATCGTGGCAACGCTGCATGGCCGTGCGGAGAGCTCATTGGTCGAGCAAAGCCGCCGCCAGCCGGCTCTCGGTGCCTACGAATGCGTCCTCAGCGGTATCAAGCATCTGCGCGGCTATGGACCAGACGACAACCAACGTGCGGTCGATCTGTTTCAGCGGGCGATCGATCTCGATCGCGGTTACGGCCTGGCGCGAGCCTATCGTGCTTTCGCCGAGCTTGTGTTGCGCGGATACGATGGGGCCCCAGCCGGGACGTTGCTGGCGGTGAAGTCCATGGCCCAGGAAGCTGTCGAGCTGGATCCCGACGATGCGCGATGCCACTGATTGCTGGGAATGATCCTGGGCTACTGCGGCGACTTTGCCGGCGAGGAGTTGGAACATGTGCGCGCTCTGGCGCTCAATCCGAATGATGCGAACATCATGGCATCTTATGGCGTGTCGCTCGCCGTGTGCGGGCGAGCCGAGGAAGGAATCGCCAGAATTCGCGAGGCAATGAGGCTCAATCCTCATCATCCCGAGTGGTACTGGATGGATCTCGGCAGCGTTCTTTATATGGCCCGGCGCTACGGGGATGCGATTGAGGCCTTCAAACATCGAACCCGTCCTGATACCTGGGTTCTCGCGAGCCTCGCTGCGTGCCACGCCGAGCTCGGGCAGATGGAAGAAGCGACTCGGGCCGTTGCCGGAGTGCTGCAACTAAAGCCTGGGTTCTCGTTGTCCAGAGAGCGTGAGGGCGCCTGGAGTCCGTTGAACAGCGCTCACTTCAGGGACGGCATGCGCAAGGCCGGATTGCCGGACTAATAGTCGAGCAGCGTTGTGCCGGTTCGCCGACACATGCCGGCCGGCAGCTCACGCCTCGTGACAGCCACTACTTCCATCATGGCGGCGCAATGCGACCTCCTGCTCAAGCAACCGGTCGCGCGCTGCCCTGTATGTGACTGACTCTCCTGGAAATCTGACGCTCATGGCTCAGTCCTCTCCATTCCCTATCTCGCCGATTAGTCGAAAGAGGTAGCTTGAAATCGACAGATGCAATCGCCCGTTTGTGAAGGCGGCAGCCGCAGAGCGATCCTGCGCAAAATCTCACGGCTATTCTTTTGACGCAGCGCATGTTCGATGGGCCAAAACCAGCGCCGATCTTCGAGAAGTTCGAACAGGATGCGAGGAAGATCGCCAGCTGAAACCGACAACCTCCCAGTTATATAATAGGCAAGGATGCGAAGCCTTCGTCCGCCTCATCGAGTGCGTCCCATACCGTCTCGATCCAGCCCAATGCCGGCCAACCAGTAATCGACGATCCGACCATACTGCCGGGTCAACATATGCGGCTTTGAATGCACCCTGCGGAGTCGCGCTAGGAGCGGCCATTGCTCTTGCAGCAGTTTGATTGGGCTCAATTCCGCCAGCCGCGATGACCGTTTTCGCCAGCGTTGTCTCTGGGTGACCAAGCAGTTCAACATCGAGGAGTTGGCGCTGAAGACCCGCAAACTCCTCGATGGGTCAACATAGGAACGTCAGCCGCGCCGCGCCGTCTTGATCGCGGCGATGTCGATCTTCTTCATGCCCATCATTGCATCAAACGCACGCTTTGCTTCATCACCGCCGGCCGTCAGCGCCTCTGTCAGCACGCGAGGCGTGATTTGCCAGGAGACGCCCCACTTGTCTTTGCACCAACCACACTCGCTCTCCTGGCCCCCGTTGCCGACGATGGCGTTCCAATACCGATCGGTCTCTTGCTGATCGTCGGTGGCGATCTGGAACGAGAAGGCTTCGTTATGCTTGAACGCGGGACCGCCATTGAGGCCGATGCAGGGTATTCCGGCGACTGTGAATTCGACCGTAAGCACATCGCCCTCTTTGCCGGACGGGTAGTCACTGGGTGCACGGTGGACGGCACCCACCGCGCTGTCGGGGAAGGTCTCGGCGTAGAAGCGAGCAGCAGCCTCGGCATCCTTGTCGTACCATAGACAAATCGTGTTCTTGGCCATTGCAGGTCCTTTCGCTGAGCGGAAGATTGCCGCGAAATTTAGCGGGTCCGAGTTCGTGCCAATATGCGTCTTCGCGTGAATGAGCCGGGCGTGGCCCTACTGTTTCACCTCCGCGAAATTAGCGTGCGCCACGACGAGCCAAGCTCCTTCGCTGCGGCGGAAGACAGTGAGCCGCGGCGCATGCGCCTCCACCACCTTGCCGCCGATCGTCTCATCGACCGTCAGCCCATAGCGGGTCACCAGAAGGTCACCATAGCCGGTTGCAACGAGGTTCTCGACAGCTGGCGAGCCGGCGATCTTCGGCAGGTCGCTCTCGAGATACTCGGCCGCCCCGTAGGCCGAACCGTCGGCGCGCGCGATCTGGAACTCGGGCGCCAGCACGCGGCCAAGCCGCTCCTTCTCGCCGCTCGCGACCGCGCCGAGCCACGAATCGACTGCCTTGCGCGCCTCGGCCTCGGGATCGACCACGCTCCCGAATCCAAGGTTGGCGAAGGCTTGCAGCTTCCAGTCTCCGTCGGCCAGCGTGAAGACCGCGAGGCGCGGCGAGCGCGTGACATCGTAACGGACGCCCTCGACCGTGCCCTGAAAGCTCGCGAAGAAGGTCGCGACGAGGGCGTCGCCCGTCCGGGTCGCCTTGAAGCCGTCGAACTCGTAGGTCTGCAGCGACGCCGGGTTCGCGAGATAGCCCGACCTGTCATAGCGCGTGCCGTCGGTGCGGATGAGTTGGAAGCCCTCGCCCAGGATCTCGGCCAGCGGCGCACTGCCGGCGGTCCCGGCGTAGAAGCGTTCCACTTGCGCACGGGCCAGCGCTTCCAGATCCTCCGCGGCGTTTGCTGCGGGACCAAGGGCGCGGAGTTGCCAGCCGGCAAAGACGCCGATGGCCAGCGCCGCGGCGGACATCAGCAGCAGACGCCCCGACCTCGGCGGGTCAAGAGAAGGCTTCCTCATCAGGGTCTCCTTTCCCGAGCCGGTCGTTACCGGCCGATTTTGCTTCCGACCCAGCCGATCCTACGGTTGCCGAGCAGAAGCGACAACTCGCCATGACAAACTTCGCCACATTGGAGGAATGACCGTCGCTGGGGCGGCGATTGAATTTTCGACATGGCGTCCGCGATTTCGCCATTGTTGCCACGTTGCCGACGCATTTTGCTTCCTACTCTTGGTGGCTTGCGGTTTTTATAGTTTCCTTGCGAGGCCGCGGGCGCAATGCCCCAATCATCCAAGTGATTAAAACGGGAGGAGTCCCATGAAATTGCCTGCATTCAAGTCTGCCCTGCTCGGCGCGGCGGTACTTGGCCTTGCGGCCGTATCGCCATCACTTGCCGAAGAACCGATCATCGGTCTGATCACCAAGGACGTCGTCAATCCGTTCTTCACGAAAATGAAGGAGGGCGCCCAGGAAAAGGCCACGGAGCTGGGTGCGGAGCTGCGCGCCTTTGCCGGCGAAAGTGCCGCCGACAATCAGAGCCAGGTCGATGCCGTCGAGAATCTCATCGCCGCCGGCGCCAAGGGCATTCTGCTGACGCCGTCCGACACCAACGCCATGGTCGAGCCGGTCAAGAAGGCGCGCGAGGCCGGCGTGCTGGTGATCGCGCTTGACACCGCGCTCAACCCGATCGACGCGGCCGACGCCACCTTCGGCACCGACAACTTCCAGGCCGGCCTGCTGATAGGCCAATGGGCCAAGGCCCAGCTTGGCGACAAGGCAAAGGACGCCCGCGTCGCATTCATCGATGAGAATATCAACCAGGCCACTGTCAACGTCCAGCGCGACCAGGGGTTCATGACCGGTTTCGGCATCGACCCCAAGGACCCCAACAAGATCGGCGATGAAGACGATCCGCGGATTTCGGGCCATGGCCTCGGCAACGGACAGGAGGAGCCGTCGCGCACCGCTATGGAGAACCTTCTGCAGAAGGATCCGAACATCAATGTCGTTTATACGATCAACGAGCCGTCGGCGGCTGGCGCCTTCCAGGCGATCAAGGCTGCCGGCAAGGAGAATGCCGGCATTCTCATCGTTTCGGTCAACGGCGGCTGTCCGGGCGTCAAGAACGTCGCGGCAGGCGTCATCGGCGCAACTTCGATGCAGTTCCCGCTGCTGATGGCCTCCAAGGGCGTCGAGGCGGTCGTGGAGTTCGCCAAGAACGGCAAGAAACCCGAGCCGTCGCCGGGCCTCAAGTTCTTCAACACCGGCGTCAAGCTCATCACCGACAAGCCGGCGGAGGGAATCGAGTCGGTCACCACCGCCGAGGGCCTCAAGCTCTGCTGGGGTTGAGATTCGCCCTTCTCTCGTCATGGCCGTCCCCGGACTTGATCCGGGGATGACCCGGCCATCTCTGACATGAGTGCTCGCGACCCTATGAGATTCACACCTCTCTCGTCATGGCCGGGCTTGACCCGGCCATCCTTTTTGGATCCGCCGTCGCTATCAACGAATGTTCTTCACGCAATGGCGGCGTCAAGAAGATGGCCGGGCCGAGCCCGGCCATGACGACGGCGGAAGCAGACCGCGTGCAGCCGGGCCCGGAGGCTCCGGCTGCCTTCGACGAAGAAAAGCTGACCGTCCTCAGGCGGGTGCAACACTTGCTCCACGCCAATCCGACGATGGTGCCGCTGATCGTGCTGCTGCTCGGCATCCTGGCGTTCAGTCTGGTCGTCGGCGAGCGCTTCTATGCGCCCTACAACTTTTCGCTGATTCTGCAGCAGGTGACGATCATCGGCATCGTCGGCATCGGCCAGACTCTCATCGTGCTGACCGCCGGCATCGACCTCTCGGTTGGGGCCATGATGGTCATCGCTTCGGTCATTATGGGCCGCGTGGCGGTTGATTTCGGCCTGCCTACTCCTGTTGCGATGGCTTGCGGATTTCTTGCCGGCACGATGGCCGGCGCCGTCAACGGCTTGCTGGTTACGCTGTTGCGGCTGCCCCCGTTCATCGTGACGCTCGGCACCTGGAGCATCTATCTGGCGATGAATCTCCTGTACTCGGAAAGCAGGACCATCCGGTCGCAGGATGTCGAGGCGGCGGCACCTTTCCTCCAATGGCTGGGCACGCCGTTCAGCTTCTACGGAGCCCGGCCCACCTATGGCTCCATCTTCATGATCGGGCTTTTTTTCGTGTTCTGGTACATCCTCAACCGCACGGCATTCGGGCGCCACATACATGCCACCGGTGATGACGAGGACGCCGCACGCCTCGCCGGCATCCGCACCAATCGCATCCTGTTTGCGGTCTATTCGATTGCCGGGTTCATCTGCGCGCTTGCCGGCTGGGCGCTGATCGGCCGGGTCGGCTCGGTGACGCCGCTCGCCGGCGGCACGACCAATCTCGACTCGATCACGGCTGTGGTCATCGGCGGCACCAGCCTGTTCGGCGGGCGCGGATCGATCTTCGGCACGCTGATCGGCGCGCTGATCGTCGGCATGTTCCGCAACGGGCTGGTGCTCGCGGGCGCCGATGTGCTGTGGCAGGAATTCACCATCGGTCTGCTGATCATCGTCGCGGTCGCACTCGACCAATGGATCCGGAGGGTTTCGGCGTGACTGCTGAGCTTGCCGGTCCGGTCCTCCAGGCCCGCGGAATCGCCAAGCGGTTTGGCCGGGTGGTGGCGCTCGACGGCGCCGACTTCGATCTGCTGCCGGGCGAGATCCTCGGCGTCATCGGCGACAACGGCGCCGGCAAGTCGACGCTGATCAAGATCCTGACCGGGGCCCTCGCCCCCGACCACGGCGAAGTGCTGATGGACGGCAAGCCGGTCCACTTCCGTTCGCCGCTGGAGGCGCGTGCGGCGGGGATCGAGACCGTCTACCAGACTCTGGCTGTATCGCCGGCGTTGAGCATCGCCGACAACATTTTCCTCGGCCGTGAAGTAAAGAAATCCGACCTTGTCGGGCGACTGTTCCGAGCTCTCGACCGGGACGCGATGCAGCGCAAGGCGCGCGAAGTGCTGTCCTCGCTCGGGCTCATGACCATCCAGAACATCAACCAGCTGGTCGAAACGCTTTCCGGCGGCCAGCGTCAGGGCGTGGCGGTGGCCAGGGCTGCCGTCTTCGGCTCGCGGGTCATCATCATGGATGAGCCGACGGCGGCGCTGGGGGTCAAGGAATCGCGCAAGGTGCTGGACTTGATCCTGCTCCTGAAACGCCGGGGGCTGCCGATCGTGCTCATCTCCCACAACATGCCCAACGTCTTCGAGCTTTCGGATCGCATCCACATCAATCGCCTGGGGCGGCGCATCGCCATCATCGATCCGAAAAAGTACTCGATGTCGGATGCCGTCGCGATCATGACCGGCGCCATGGCACCGCCCAAGGAAGCCGCGGCGGCATAGTTTCCATGGCGGGTCCGGTGGTAGGCATCATCGCCAATCCTGTGTCGGCGCGCGACATCCGACGGGTGATCGCCAACGCCACCGCCCTCCAGATCACCGACCGGGCCAACATCGTGCTGCGCGTTCTCGCCTGTCTCAAGACGTGCGGGGTCGAGCAAGTGGTGATGATGCCCGAGAACGGCGGCATCCGGCATCATGTGCGCCGCGGCATTGACCGGGCGGAAAACCAGCGCGCGGCCGACTTCCCCGAAGTCCGTCACCTCGACTGGCGCATCACCGGCACGGTCGTCGATACCGTGCGCGCCGCCCGTGAAATGAAGGAGCAGGGCGTGGCGGCCATCGTCGTGCTGGGCGGCGACGGCACCCATCGCGCTGTCGTCGCTGCCTGCGGCGATGTCCCGATCGCCGGCATCTCGACCGGCACCAACAACGCCTTCCCCGAGCATCGCGAGCCGACAATCACCGGCCTTGCCGTGGGCCTCGCGGTTATGGACAGGATCCCGCGCCGCATTGCCTTCCAGGCGAACAAGCAGCTGGTGGTTCGGGTGGGCGGCGCGCGCGAGATCGCGCTCGTCAACGCCGCGGTGGTGGCCGAGCGCTTCGTCGGTGCCCGCGCCCTGTGGCGCACCGACACCTTTCGCGAGCTTTTCGTGACTTTCGCCGACCCGGAGGCGATCGGCATGTCGGCCATTGCGGGACTGCTGCGCCCGGTGACGCGGGCCGACAAGTTCGGCCTCCAGGTCAAGCTCGCCACCGGCCGCGAGGCCAGGATCATGCTCGATACGCCGATCGCCCCCGGCTACGTGCGGGGCATCGGTGTCAGAAGGTACGCCCGGCTGCCGCCGGGGAAGTCCGTCGTTCCGGAGACTGCCGCCGGCACGATCGCTCTCGATGGCGAACGCGAGCTTTCGTTCTCGCCAGACGATGATATATCGATCATGCTGGAAACCGATGCGTTCCGCACCGTGAACGTCAGCGCCTGCATGCACTACGCCGCCAGGCGCGGTCTCATGCGGGTGCAGCAGTGATGTAAGGTAGCTCTTCGAGGAGGAAGGCAATGGCCGTGAAGAAGAAAAAGCCAACCCGAAAACCGCCGGCGCGCAAAGCTGCGAAGCGGCCGCAACCGAAGCGCGTGGCCAAAGTCGCGCGCCGGGCGAAGCCTGAGCGCCGGGCCGCACCGCGGAAGTCCGAAGCTCCGGCGCTCGACCGGTCGCAGCTGCTGCAGGCGTACCGGACCATGCGCACGATCCGCGAGTTCGAGGAGCGGGTGCATACGGAGTTCGCCAAAGGCGACATCCCGGGCTTCGTCCATCTCTATGCCGGCGAGGAAGCGGCGGGAACGGGAATCATGATGCACCTCCGCGCCAGCGACCGCATCGCCTCCACCCACCGCGGCCATGGTCATTGCATCGCCAAGGGCGTCGACGTGAAGGCCATGATGGCCGAGATCTACGGCAAGGCCACGGGCGCCTGCCGCGGCAAGGGCGGCTCGATGCATATCGCCGACCTGTCGAAGGGCATGATGGGGGCCAACGGCATCCTGGGCGCCGGCGCGCCGCTCGCCTGCGGGGCAGCGCTGGCCGCCAAGTACCGGGGTGACGGCGGTGTCGGCATTTCGTTCGTCGGCGACGGGGCCTCCAATCAGGGCATGTTTCTCGAAAGCCTCAATCTCGCTGCGGTGTGGAATCTCCCCGCCATCTTCGTCGTCGAGAACAACGGCTATGCGGAATCGACCTCGCGCGACTATGCGGTGGCGGTCGACAGCTATGTTGACCGGGCGGCGGGGTTCGGTCTGCCGGGGGTGACGGTCGATGGTCTCGATTTCTTCGCCGTCCACGAAGCGGCCGGCGAAATCATCAAGCGCGCCCGCGAGGGCGGCGGCCCGGCGCTCCTGGAATGCAAGATGATCCGGATGTTCGGCCACTTCGAGGGCGACCAGCAGACCTATCGCGGCAAGGGCGAGGTGGAAGATATCCGCGCCAACAAGGACTGCATCAGGATGTTCACCGACCGCGTGCTCCAGGCGACCGACATAAGCCGCGCCGAGCTCGACACCATCGACAAGGAAGTGATCGACCTGATCGATGAGGCGGTGGCGTACGCCAAGGAGGCGCCGGCCCCTTCTTCGGCCGACCTCATGAACGACGTCTACGTCGCCTACTGATCGACAAGGAGAAAACAGGATATGGCTCGCAAGATCAGCATGCGTCAGGCTCTCAACGAGGCGCTCGACCAGGAAATGACGCGCGATCCGACGGTGATCGTGATGGGGGAGGATATCGTCGGCGGAGCCGGCGCCGACGGCGAAGAGGATGCCTGGGGTGGGGTGTTGGGCGTCACCAAGGGTCTGCACGCCAAACACCGGGGCCGGCTGCTCGATACGCCGTTGTCGGAATCAGCCTACATCGGCGCAGCGGCGGGTGCCGCGGCCTGCGGCATGCGTCCCGTGGCCGAGCTCATGTTCATCGACTTCATGGGCGTGTGCTTCGACGAGATCTTCAACCAGGCCGCCAAGTTCAAATACATGTTCGGCGGCAAGGCCGAGACGCCGCTGGTCATCCGCTGCATGGTCGGCGCCGGTTTCCGGGCCGCCGCCCAGCATTCGCAGATGCTGACGCCGCTCTTCACCCAT
Source organism: uncultured Alphaproteobacteria bacterium (assembly GCA_963780765.1). Lineage (GTDB taxonomy): Bacteria > Pseudomonadota > Alphaproteobacteria > Rhizobiales > Aestuariivirgaceae > CAWHQZ01. Next base: position 54,721 of record CAWADI010000023.1, read on the forward strand.
ATTCCGGGGCTCAAGGTCGTCTGCCCGTCGAACGCCTACGACGCCAAGGGACTGCTGATCCAGTCCATCCGCGACAACGATCCGGTGATCTTCTGCGAGCACAAGAGCCTCTATGCAACGGAGGCCGAGGTGCCGGAGGAGTCCTATACCATCCCCTTTGCCGAAGCGAACGTCACCCGCGAAGGCAGTGACTGCACAATCGTCACCTATGGCATGATGGTGCATCGGGCCATGGATGCGGCCGGCGATCTCGCCAGGCGGGGCGTCGAGTGCGAAGTCATCGACTTGCGGACGCTGTCGCCCATCGACTGGGATACGGTGCTGGAGAGCGTCGAGAACACCGGCCGCTGTGTCTGCGTCGATGAGGCGAACCCGCGCTGCTCGATCGCCTCCGACGTTTCCGCCAAGGTGGCGCAGGATGCCTTCAAGGCGTTGAAGGCATCCATCCGGATGGTGACCGCACCGCACACGCCGGTGCCGTTCTCGCCCTCCCTCGAGGACCTGTACATCCCGACCGCCGCCCGCATCGCCGAAGCGGTCGACCGGACGATGGCGAACTGAGGCCCGTCCGGTGAGCGAACGCCGCATCATCCCCGTGATCATGCCGAAGTGGGGCCTTGCCATGAAGGAGGGCAAGGTAACCGACTGGCTCGTGGAGGCCGGCCGGAAGATCGAGGTCGGCGAGCCCATTCTCGAGGTCGAAACCGACAAGATCGCCGGCGCGGTCGAATCCGCCGATCGGGGAGTGCTGCGCCGTCGCGTCGGCGAGGCCAACACGACCTATCCCGTCAAGGCGCTGCTCGGGGTGATCGCCGACGAGACGGTGCCGGAGGCGGACATCGACGCTTTCGTCGCGTCCTACGTCACTCCGCCCGCCGAGGAGGATGACCAGGAGGCCGGGCCGCAATATGAGTTCGTGGAGGTGCCGGCAGGCAGGCTGCGCTACGCCAGGCGCGGCAGCGGGGCGGACAACCTGATCCTGATTCACGGTTTCGGCGGCGATCTCGACAACTGGCTGTTCAACATCGACGCGCTCAGCCAGCGGTTCACTGTTTACGCCCTCGATCTTCCCGGTCACGGTCAATCGACAAAGGCGCTCGCGGATGCATCCCTCGAGGGCTTCGCCCGCACGGTCATTTCCTTCATGGACGCATTGGGCATCGCCAGTGCGCACCTCGTCGGCCATTCGCTGGGCGGCGCCATCGCCATGACGGTCGCCAATATTGACCGGGGCCGGGTGGCCTCACTGTGCCTCATTTCCAGCGCCGGTCTCGGCCCTGACATCAACATGGACTACGTCGCTGGCTTCATCGGCGGCACCTCGAGGCGGGACCTGAAGCCGGTGCTCGAAAAGCTGTTCGCCAATTCTTCGAAGGCCAGCCGCCAGATGATCGATGACATCCTGAAATACAAGCGACTTGACGGTGTTTCGAAGGCGCTGGCCAGCATTGCCGCCAGTGCCTTCCCGGATGGCCGGCAGCGGGCGGTTGCGTGGCCGGCCGATATTCGCACCCTTGTCGTCTGGGGCCGTCACGACAGCATCATTCCTGCCGCCCATGCCGCCAATGCGGAAGGTGCGAAGGTCGCGATCATTGAAGGCGCCGGGCACATGGTACAGATGGAAGAGGCCGGCAAGGTCAACGCGCTGATCAGCGATCACGTGGCTGGCTAGCCCGTCGCCGGCTGCATTTCACACAAGGCGGACTCGGACGTGCGCTGCGATCAAAAGAATCGGATCGCTCCAATGAGGCAGTTGCTCCACTTGGGCGAGATCGTCGCCATGAATGCCTACCTGTCTCCGGACAAGGTCGGCGCCCGCGATCTCGCACGCTCCCTGACTTTCCGCCAGTGGAATGATCGGTCCTGCAGGCTGGCCAATGCGCTCGTCGGACTAGGGCTCGGGAGGGGAGATCGGATTGCCGTCCTCGCCTACAACTGTCTTGAATGGATGGAAATTTATGCGGCAGTCGGAAAAGCGGGCCTCGTCGTCGTGCCGATCAATTTCAGGCTGATTGGCTCCGAGATCCGGTACATCGTCGAGAATTCGGAAGCCAAGGCCGTCATCGTTCAGGAGGATCTCCTGGACCGCGTTGAAGCGATCCGCGCCGAGCGCCTGATCGCCGAGGACAAATACATCCATTTCGGCAGCGACAGAACGCCTGCGGGATACAGGTCCTATGAGGACTTGATCGCGGCGGGCGCGAGCTCCGAGCCAGCGATCGAAACCAGATCCGACGATCCCTATGCTCTTCTCTACACATCCGGGACCACCGGCAAGCCCAAGGGTGTCATCCGCGACAGCGGCAGCTTCGTCTTGGTGGCCTATCTCCTGCAGGTTGACTGGGGTTTCAACCGCGATGATCTGGGCCTTTTGGTAATGCCGATGTGCCACGCCAACTCTCTCTATTTCGCCCACGTATTTGCCGCCTGCGGGGCAGCCTCCTGTGTTTACGACCGCAAGAGCTTCGAGCCGCAACATCTGTTGAGCACGCTCGCCGGCGATAAATTCACCTTCACCTCGCTGGTGCCGACGCATTTCATCATGATGCTTGGATTGTCCACCTCCGTGAAGAATCGATTCAATTTCGAGAGCGCCATCAAACTCCTCGTCTCTTCCGCGCCCGCTCGCCAGGACACCAAGCTGGCGATCATGGATTACTTCAGGCGATCCCGGCTCTTTGAGGCCTATGGTTCCACGGAAGCGGGGTGGGTGACTTTGCTGCGCCCCGAGGAGCAGCTTACCAAGCTCGGCTCTATTGGCCGCGAGTGCCTCGGTACTGGAAAGATCAGGCTCCTCGATTCAGAAGGTAACGAGGTTGCCGACGGCGAGGTCGGTGAACTCTATTCGCGCACGCCGTACGCTTTCCAGGGATATTGGAAGTCTCCGGAGAAGACTGCCGAGGCCTTCCGCGGTGCCTATTGCACGGTCGGTGACATGGCCCGTCGCGACCAGGACGGCTACTACTATCTCGCCGACCGGAAGAGCAACATGATCATCAGCGGCGGGGAGAATATCTATCCCTCCGAAGTCGAACAGGTTGTCGGCGCTCATCCCCAGATCAAGGACGTCGCTGCAATCGGTGTTCCCCACGAAAAGTGGGGAGAGGCGGTTCATGCAGTGGTCGTCTTGCACCAGGATCAAAGTGCGTCCGAATCCCAAATCCTGGATTGGTGCAAGGACAGGATTGCCGGATACAAACGACCAAGATCGGTCTCTTTCATTGTCGAAGACGAGATGCCGCGGACCGCCACCGGAAAGGTTCTGCATCGGGTTCTCCGCAACAGGTACGCGAAGCAATGAGCGAGTGGGGTGGAGCAATGACGGAACGGAGCGATGCGATCGATGCTCTCTCGGGCGTCGTGATGGGGAAAACGGCTGGCGCAACGCTGGCTGGCATCGGAGCTGGACAACCTGCTCTGGCCACGGAAGCGAAGGTTGACGGGGGTGCCCTGGTCGCAAGAGTGCTGAAGTCCCAAGGTGTGGAATATCTATTTGCAGTGAACGGCGGTCACACCTGGCCGATCCTTGCTGCCCTGCGCGGCCATGGGATACGGCTCATCCACATGCGCCACGAGCAGTCATGCGCCTATGCGGCCGACGGCTGGGCGCGAACCACCGCGACGCCCGGCGTCTGCTGTGTCACAGCCGGCTGCGGACTGACCAATGCCGTAACCGGCCTCTGTACCGCAGGTCTCGCCGGGAGCGCGGTGGTGTGCATTGCCGGCCAGCACCCGACAACCGAGGACGGGCTCGGCTCGTTTCAGGAAGCCTACGGCAGCGAAGTGTGCCGTTCTTTCTCGAAGTTCACCAAACGCGTGCTCGATTGGTCGACGATTGAAGTCGATTTGCGGCAGGCGTTTCGCAGTGCGACGAGCCCGCCCCAGGGCGTGGCACTGGTCGAAATCCCGACGAACATTCTCTACCATGGCGGACTGGAGAGCAGTCAACGTTCCGGCGCGAAAGTCTATGCGCCAGGCGAGCTCCGCTCGGCAGCGGACCCTCGCAGCATCGCGCGGGCGATTGAGATCCTCGCTTCCGCCAGGCGCCCCCTGATCGCAGCAGGTGACGGAATCTTCTGGTCAGGCGCAGCGGCAGAGCTACGCGAATTCGTGGAACTCACCGGAATGCCGGTATATGCCCGGCGCACCGGACAGGGCGCCGTGCCGGAAGATCATGCGCTTGCCATCCGGGGTCCATGGAAGAAGGCGTTTACCGGGCGTGCTGACGCTGTACTGGCGGTCGGCTTCCGCTTCTGGAGCGGCGAGAAGTTCGGTGAGGCACCGACCTGGAGTGACTCCGCACGCTACATCCAGGTTGACGCCACACCGACGCGCATTGGCCTTCATGTGCCGGCGGAGGTTGCCATTGTCGGCGATGCGAAACTCGTTCTCGGTCAGCTTTCCGCCGCCGCGCGCGGCAATGACTGGAAGAAAGGTCGATCCGAGTGGGTTCAGGAGGTTGCCGACGTGCGTGCCAACTATGATCGGGCCATCGTCGAGCAGGAACATAAGCACCACGAGGACACACCAATTCACCCCGCAAGGGTTGCGCGCGAGATTTGTGAGGTAATCGATCCGGACGCAACGGTCGTGATCGATAGCTTCACGATGAGCGGCTGGATGTCGCAATGGTTCCACGCCCGCTTTCCCGGCCAGGTTCTCGATGCCGGTCCGCTCGCACCCGTCGGCCACGGCGTCGGCATGGCGATCGGCGCTCAGCTGGCGCGGCCCGGAAAACAGGTCGTGCTCATCATCGGCGACGGCGGTATTGGCGTCAGCGGTTTCGATCTCGAAACAGCGCGCCGCTATGACCTGCCGGTCGTCGCGGTGTTGTGGAACAACAGTTCCTGGGGACCGAGCTTCGAAGAAATGCCGTTCCTGAAAGGCCGGACCGATCCGTTCGAGATACTGCCGGACCAGCGGTACGACCGTATGTTCGAGCTGATGGACTGCCATGGCGAGCACGTCGCCCGACCTGAGGAGTTTCGCCCGGCTTTCGAACGGGCACTCGCGGCCGGCAAGACCGCGCTCGTCAATGTCGATCGGCGACCGGACGATAGGTCATCCGAGCCTTGGCGGGAATCTGCTCGGCTCGACCCGCGTGTAGTTGCATTTCGGTCGCCGGGCAGGGCGCTCGAAAATGCTGCGGCTATCTGAGCTTGCGCACCTTTTCCATGAACTTCGCCACGCGGGCCGGATCGACGGCTTTCCAGGTGTCGCCGTCGATTTTGAAATGGGTGCCGACGACCGCACCATCGCCGATCTTCAGGATTTCGCTCGCATTGTCGATGTTGACGCCGGTGTTGGCGAACACCGGCGTTTCGCCGACCGCTTTTTTGGCCTCGCGCAGCTGCGATGTCTCGACCGCCTGGCCGGTGATCGCACCGGAAACGAGAATGACATCGGCAAGCGAAGAGAAGACCGCACTTTTCGCCCGCTCACCGATGCCCCGCCGGCCGACCGGCGAGGCGAATTCCGCGTTGATGTTGAACATGAGCTTGAGATCGGAACGATTTGAATCGGCTCGCAGGCGCAGCGCCGTTGCGGCGTCGGGAGACCACAGGCCCATGTCGGAATCGTAGACGCCGGTAAAGATTTCACGCGCGAAGCCTGCGCCGCTGGCTACCGCGAGCGCCACCGTCGCGACCGGATCCCAGAGGTAGTTCACGCCGAACGGTACCTTGATCACCCCCTTGAGCTGCCCGACCGCGAAAGCGAACGCCGCCATCGTTACCGGGCTCGCCTTGAGCAGGTAAGGCCGGTCTCCTTCATTGCCGAACATGACGGCATCGACACCGCCCTGCTGCAGCGCTGCGAGGTCGGCGGCCGCTCCATCGATGATCTTCTGCATGCCGCCCTTCGGGTCGTAGAGCGGCGAGCCCGGAAGCGGTGACAGGTGCACCATGGCGATGATGGGTTTGTGGATCCCGAACGTCTCCCTGAGCATCCTCTCTGCTCCCTGTTCAAATGGCGGCCGGACGCGCGAGCGCGGCTTTGCTCGCGGCGTCGAACACCTGGATCTGGCTGGTGTCATAATAAAAGGTCAGCCCTTCGCCCGGCCGCGCCATGAAATCGCGCGGGCGCCCGGATCGAGATTTCCGGCCCGCGTCTCGCCGAGCCTGGCGACCACGATGACTTCGGGCCCCAGAACCTCCGTGGCTACTGCCACGGCGTGGACGACGGCGTGGCACGGGAGCTGCATCGGCGCGCAAGTGGAAATCTTCGGGCCGCATCCCCGCGATGACTTCCCGGCCGCGGTGGCTCGCGAATGCCCTGGCCAGCGGTCGCGGCAACGACAGGACGATCTCCGCTCGATCGAGGACCAGTTTGGCGCTGGTGGCTTGGCCGAACCGCCCCGGCAGCAAATTCATCGGTGGACTGGCGAGGAATCCTGCCACGAACGTGTTTGCCGGATTGCGATACACCTCCATGGGCGCGCCGACTTGCACGATTTCGCCGTCCTTCATGATGCAGATGCGTTGGCCCATGGTCATGGCTTCCACCTGATCGTGGGTGACATGGACGATCGTCGTGCCGAGTTGCTGGTGCAGCTTGATCAGCTCGGTGCGCATCGAGCTTCTGAGCTTCGCGTCGAGGTTGGACAGCGGCTCGTCGAGCAGATAGGCCTGCGGCTCGCGCACCAGCGCCCGGCCGAGCGCGACGCGCTGGCGCTGCCCGCCGGAGAGATGTGCCGGCCTGCGTCCGAGAAGCTCGCCGATGCCCAGCATGTCGGCGATGCGCCCCGTGCGCGCCGCGATTTCGTGGCCCGGTACGCCGCGCAGCCGCAAGCCGAACGACAGATTGTCGGCGACCGTCATGTGCGGGTAGAGCGCATAGTTCTGGAATACGATGGCGATGTCGCGGTCGGCGGGATCGACGTCGTTCATTCGCCGCCCGCCGATCGAGAGCGTCCCGGCAGTCACCGGCTCGAGGCCGGCGATCATTCGCAGCGTCGTCGATTTGCCGCAGCCCGACGGGCCGAGCAGGATCATGAACTCGCCGTCTGCCACCTCGAGGCAGACGTCTTTCACCGCGTGGACGCCGTTCGCGTAGGTCTTCGACAGATGATCGAGCAGGATCGCAGCCATGCGGCTCAGGCCAGCGAGCGCATGTATCGGTTGAGATAGCCGGTAAGCAGCAGGATCACCATCATGAGGATCATCGACATCGCCGAAGCTTTGCCGACATCCAGGCTCACAAAAGCAGTGCGGTAGATGAAGTAGCTGACGAAGTCGGTGGCGACACCCGGCCCGCCCCTGGTCATGATGTAGATGAGATCGTAGGTCCGGACCGCGAAGATCAGGCGGATGAGGAGCGTTACCACGATCACCGGCATCATCAGGGGCAGGGTGATGTGGCGGAAGCTCTGCACGACCGACGCGCCATCGACCCTCGCTGCCTCGTAGGGTTCGCGCGGCAAGGCGGCAAGGCCGGCCAGGAGCAACACGACCATGAACGATACCTGATGCCAGATATCGACCATGACGATCGTCCACAGCGCCACGGAAGTGCTGCCGAGCCAGTTGACCGGCGGCACGCCGATGGTGCTCAGGAGATAGTTCACGATGCCGAGGCTCGGGTGAAGAAACATCCGCCAGATGAGGCCGACGATCACCGGGTTCATCAACAGCGGGCAGAGCAGAATGCCATAGTAGATCGATTTGCCGCGCTCGACCGTGTTGAGCATGAGGGCGACCAGAAAGCCCAGCACGAACTCCAGCACCACTACCGCCGCGACGAAAAACGCCGTGAGCCCCAGCGTGTGCCGGAATTCCTTGTCGGCAAAGGCCCTGCCGTAGTTCTCGGGGCCCGTGAAGGTATCGAAGTTGGGCGCCAGCAGCGTGTATTCGTGAACGCTGGTGAACAGCGCCCAGAACACCGGAAACAGGATCACCAGCAGCAGCGCCGCGAGAGCGGGCGCGGTCATGAGCCAGCCGAAGAGGCTGTCCCGACGACCGAGCGCAGTCGATCCCCGGGCCGTCACTGCGTCTAGAGCAGTTTGCGACTGCACGTCACCGAACCCTTCATCATTCTTGTGTTGCGCCCCACCAAGCCCGTCATCCCCGCGTCAGGCCGAGGATCCGATAGAGCGACGGTCATCCTCAGAGTTGTCGGTTTCATCGATGCCAAAGACGAGCAACATGATGACAGCATTGCCGGCGTTGAGGCGAGTTGAGGCTCACAATTGGATCCCCGCTTGGCGCGGGGATGACGACTTGGTGGCGCGCGACAAAACAAGATCGTCATCCCCTCGCAAGAGGGGATCCAATGAGGCGGCGCAGCACCCTCACCGTTGACGACGGTGCGGCTCGGCTACTTGAGCTTGCCGTCCTTCCTCGCGAGCTCGGTCATCTCGGCCTCGATCGTGGCCAGCGCGTCGGGCGCCTTCTTTTCGCCCGCGACCGCGAGGCTCAATTCGCGTCCGAGCACTTCCACGAGCTGCGGCGTGTAGGTGAACACCGGAAAGTTGTGGCTGGTCAGCAGCATCTGCTTCAGCGCCGGAGCGTAGGGATATTTCGCCACCACCTCGGCGTCGTCGAACACGTCCGTACGCGTCGGCGAGCCGCCCTGCAGCGCCCGTTTCTTGGCGATCTCCTTCGACTCCACCCACTTGATGAACTGCCATGCCGCATCCGGGTTGGGGCTCGATTTCGGAATGGCCCATCCCCAGGCGCCGTTGAGGCTGCCGCCGCTATCGGCGGTCTGGCCCGGAACCGCCATGATCTCGACCTTGCCGGTAACCGAGGACTTGCTCGGATCGTCCACCGCCGGGCGGAAGAAATTGTACGTGATGTAGCTGTAGGCTTTGCCCTGCGCCATCACGTTGAACGCCTCGTCGAAGGAGAAGCTCGCTGAACCCACGGGCCCGTGCTTGTTGATGTTGGTCGCATATTGTTCGACCGCCTTCACGCCGGCTTCGGTATTGAGCGTCGGCTTCCAGCTTTCATCGTGATACTCGCCGCCGTTGGCGAACAGATAGTTCGACCATTCCATGGCGATAGGGTCGGGCCTCAGTCCCTGGTTCACCACCCCGTGCATGCCGTCCCTGGTGAAGAACTCGACCTGCTTGAGGTATTCCTCCCAGGTCTTCGGAGCTGCGAGATCCATGCCGTATTTCGCTTTGAAGTCGGCCTGGTTCTTCGCGTCTTCGAGCAGGTCCTTGCGGTACAAGCAGACCCATCGCATAATTGTAGAAGGGCAGCATGTAGGTCACGCCGTCGACCTTGCCGACGAGGTCCATCAGCTTGGGGATATAGACGGACGTGTCGATGCCGTCGGCCTTGATCCGGTCGTCGAGCGGCTGCAGCCAGCCGGCCTTGGTGAATTCGCCGACCCAGTAGAAGTCGACGACGATCGCCGAGTAGCTGCCTTTTGGCGCCAGCAGCTGCGGCACCAGCTTGGTGTGCATTTCCGCGTAGTTGACGACTTCCAGGTTGACGTCGATGCCGCTTGCGGCCTTGAACTCCGGCAGCAACGTCTTCACGTATTCGGTGTCGGGAACGCCTTCCATCAGGATGTTGACGGATTCCGCCCGCACCTGAACCGACAGGCCGGCGGCGATTGCCGACGCCAGCAGGATTTTTCTCAGCATCTCTTTCCTCCCATTCGCCCAGGTTTATTTGAGGGCCCCGAGCGAGAGCCCCTTGATCAGATGCTTGCGCAAAAAAGGCAAAAGCGCAAACACCGGGATCAGTGAAACGACAGTGGCCGCCGCCAGCGGCGCGATCTCAACGCCGGCATGGGTTTCAAGGCTGGCCAGGCCTACCGGCAGGGTCTGCGTGTCCGGGTCCCGAAAGCACCAGCGCGAACAGGAATTCGTTCCAGCTCAGGATGAAGCCAAGCAGACCCGCGGCAAGAATTCCGGGCGCCGCCACCGGCACCGCGATCATGCGAAATGCCTGCCAGCGGCTGGCCCCGTCCACGCGGGCGGCTTCCTCCAGCCGCATCACGTCGCCCCGGAAGAAGGAAACGAGCATCCATGACAGGAAGGGCAGGGCGATGGTGAGGTGGGCGACAATGAGCGCCAGCCGGCTTTGCATCAGTCCCGCTACGAGGAAGAGAACGAAGAGCGGCAAGACCAGAATGACCGGAGGCAGCATCTGGCTTGCCAGGATACCGAGCCGGAGCGGGCCTCCGCCGGTCTCGAAACGCGCGAAAGCGTAGGCCATGGCGGTCGCCAGGGGCAACGAGATCGCCGTGGCGGCGATCGCCACGACGAGGCTGTTGGCGAACCAGGTGACAAACCGGTACTCGGCGAAGACCTCGATATAGTTCATGAAGCCGAAGGTGCCGATTTCCGGCGGTATCCGGTACGCGGTGAGCTTGTCGGTGAGGCTCACGCGCACGATCCACAGGAGCGGCAGCAGGATCGCCAGCGAGAATAGTGTCAGGACCAGGTGCGGAAGCGCCGTTCGCAGAAGCTTTCTCATGAAGGGCTAATCCATGCGCACGCCGCCTGTCACATTCAGCGCCTCTCCGGTAACGAACCCCGACAGATCCGAGGCAAGATAGAGCACGGCGTTGGCCACGTCCTCCGGCTCCTCGATGCGGCCGAGCGGCGTTTGCGCCACGTAGTCCTCCAGCACCGTCATGGGTGTCATGCCGCGCAGTTCCGCCTCCCACTCGAGCTCGCGCGCCTGCATGGCGGTGCGCACGAACCCAGGACAGACGCAATTGACGCGAATGCCCGCGCCGGCCACTTCGCGCGCCAACCCTTGCGTAAATCCGATGACCGCGAACTTGCTCGCTGAATAGTGAGCGAGCCACGGTGCGCCGGACTTTCCGGCGAGCGAGGCGGTATTCACGATGACCCCCTTGCGCCGGCGCATCCAGGAAATGGCGTACCGCAATCTGGTTGCAAAGAAAAACCCCGCGGGCGTTGACGTCGAAGTTGAAGTCCCAGTCCGCATCGGTGAGATCCACCACCCGCTTCATGGTCGACACCCCGGCATTGGCGCACAGAATATCGTAGCCGCCGAACGCCTGCTCCACTGCGTGGAAACATGCCTCCACGCTCTGGCGGCTGCGCACGTCGACGGCAAAAGCCGCCGCACCGCGGCCGATCTCTTTGGCGAGCTTGCGCCGCTCCCTGAGCGTCGAGATCAGCGACTGCGACTCGTGCGCCAGCCATGGCCAGCTTGACGCTGATGGCCGCGCCGATGCCCGCCGCTCCTCCGGTGACGATCGCCCGGCGCTGCCTGAGGTCGATCATGTGCTGGGCCGGAGTGTCGGGCGCATTCATCATCGCCCACTATTCATGTGGGGATGTTTCAGGCAAGCGCTAAGCTTGCGCTCCTGCTTTTGGATATATGCCATGTCGAATCCGGTGCTCGTGAAGGTCATGCGCGGCAACAGGGTGGAGAGCACCCACCGCGTCGCCTATGCCGTTATCTCCTCCGAAGGAACAGTGATTGACAGCGCCGGAGACATCGACGCCGCCGTCTTTCCACGCTCCGCCATCAAGCCGTTGCAGGCGATACCGCTCATCGAGAGCGGCGCTGCCGGCCGCTTTGGCTTCCTCGACGAGGAACTGGCGCTCGCCTGCGCGTCCCACAACGGCGAGACCGCTCATCTGCGAGTACTGCGGTCAATGCTCGCCAAGGCCGGGCTCGGCGAAAATCAGCTGGAGTGTGGCGCCCATTGGCCCCGCCGCAGGGAGACGATGCGCGAACTGGTGCTTGCTGCATCTGAGCCCCTGCCGGCCCACAACAATTGTTCCGGCAAACACGCCGGCATGCTTGCGCTGGCCTTGGCGCTGGGCGTCGAGCCGAAGGGCTACATCGACCCGAGCCACGCCGTTCAGCGGACTATCGCAGGGATGCTGTGCGGACCTGTGCGCTGTCGATATCGCAGCGGCGCCATGCGCGATCGACGGCTGTTCCGTGCCTACCTGGGCGATCCCGCTGCGCAATCTGGCGCTCGCGTTCCAGCGCTTCGTCTCCGGCGCGACGCTGAGCGATGCCCGCCGTAAAGGCCGCGCGGCGCATCGTGACTGCGATGCGACACCATCCATTCATGGTGGCGGGCAGCGACCGCTTTTGCACGAAACTCATGACTGCGGTGCCCCGGGCGCTCGTCAAGACGGGAGCTGAGGGAGTGTTCTGCGGCGCTGTTCCCCATGCCGGGATCGGCTTCGCTCTGAAATGCGACGACGGCGCAAGCCGCGCAGCGGAAACGGCCGCGGCTGCGGTGCTGGCGCGCCTCGATGTCTGGTCGGCGGAAGAGCGCCGCTCGCTCGCTGCTTTTACCGAGGTCGAGCTTCACAACTGGCGCATGACCACGGTTGGCAGGATCGAGGCAGTGCCTGGTTGAGGGCATGATCCGAGCGGCGAGAAAGCCTCTCGCCTGAGCCTCGGTCTACTGCTGCTCAGGGCAGGGGTTGCCCTCACCGCCGCATTCCGCTGCAGGCTGAGCAGCAGCTGCATCGTCCGCGGGCTGTTCGGCCTCCTGCTCTTCGCCCGGGGCGGCGGTTTCTTCAGGCGGTGATGCCTGTTCCTCAGCAGGTGCTTCGGCTGCAGGCTCCTCGGCGGGTGCTGCGGCTTCTTCCGCAGGCGCTACGGCTGCAGGCTCTTCAACCGCGGGTGCGGTTTCTTCTGCAGGCGCTTCCGCCGCCGGTTCCTCGGCGGGGGCCGCGGTTTCTTCAGGTGGTGCTTCGGTTGTTGTTTCCTCCGCGGGAGCGGCTGGTTCTTGCGTTGCCTGCTGTTCGGTTTGTGCAGCAGGTTCTTCTGCCGCCGGCTGCTCGGGCGATGTTTCAGCTGCCGGCTGTTCGGCGGCTGGTTCCTCTGCGGCTGGTTGCTCAGCAGCGGTTGCGGCGGCCGGTTGAGCGGCGACGGGTTCTCCTGCTGCAGGCTGATCAAGCGCCGGAGCTTCCGTTGCGGTTGTTGTCTCGGCGGTCGGAGCCTGCGTTTCGTTCGCGTCCGTCTTTGTTGATGCTTCAGGCTGAGCAGATGGCTCGTCGGTGGCTGCCGTATCTGCAGCCGGCTGCTGCCCCTCGACTGCAGGTTCCGCGCTTGCCGGTGCATCCTGCTTTGTTGTTGCTGCGGCTTCAGGCTCTGCCGCCGCCGGCTCCGCCGTGGCAATAGCCTTGATCACCTGGGGATCCGATACAACACCGTTGGCAACCGGCTCGATCTTGGACTTCGTCAGTTCCTCAGCCGGCAGCGCCTTGTAGGCAACCGCAGCTTCATTGGTGACGTTGACGATCTGCGTGTAGTTGATCTCTTGATACTGGATGATGACCGGATCGGGTTGCAGCACCACGACTTGCGGAACAGCATAGTCCTCCTCGAACCACGCATCATCGCGGCCATCGTAGTAGCCGTCGTAGTAGCGGTCCCAGTAGGCATCGGCGACGCCATACTCCTTGGGATCGTAGCGGAGGTCGTCATAGTACTCAGGATAGTAGTACTGCGAAGAGATGGAGAGGGCCTCGAACGCACCGTCAATGAAAGCGAGAGTGATCAGGAGGCCCGCGTAATCCTCTTCACCCTCATAGTCATAACCCTGGTAGTCGAGCCGCTCGCGGACCCGGATCACTTCCCGGTTCAGGGCTTCGTTGTTGCGCGTACGCTTCTCGAGCTCATCGACGCGGGCCCCAAGGTTGCGCACCCGCTTCTTTAACTTCTTCGTCTCGGTGGCACTCTGGGAAATCTTGCGGTCGGTCTGCACCATGTAGCGCGCAGCATAGGCGTTCCAGTTGCTGTTGAGCGTCTTCATGCCGGTCTCGGCACGCTTCGGCTTGGTGGCGGCAAGGGCGTAGTTCGTCTGCAGCTTGCCGATGGAGCGGGTCGCGTTCTTGCTCGACCCCGAAATCTTCTTGGTATCTTTCGACTTGATGGCGCCATCAAGCTCGTTGAGCGCCGTCGCGGTTTCCTTCGTCGAGGCGAGGACGAGACCCCCGCTCTGATGGGCGCCGGGCTTCTTCACTTCATCGGCATAGCTATTGGCAATGAGGCCGAGGGAGGCGCGCATGTTGTTCAAAAGCTTGCCCGCATCGGTGACCTGCGCGCTGCTGGCGGCGGTCACCTGCTTCGCCGCTGTCGTTGCCTTGCCATTCTGGTCGACGGAAACGCTGACCTGAGGGGGCTGTGCGTTGTTCGATGCATTGAATGGGCCAAACACCTGGTAAGCTCCGAGGGCCAGACCACCAAGGGCCCCGACACTCGAAGCGATCATCTGAAAACTGTTGAGTTTCAAGGTTTTCCCCACTTCTAGTCGTTTGGGCGCTCATATGGGGAGCAATCTGGGCAACCTTGTGGCCTCAAGGGCGCGATTTCTCGAAGAAATTGACAGATAAGTCCCCATTTGCGTCACGTGTTGCGGCAGGAGTGGTCACGGGGCAGGTAGAAACACGGGCGGGCCAACATGCCGCCCTGCCTGACCGGACACGAGCCGCCCTGCCGCCCTCGGCGCTCGGCTGCAAGAGACTGGAGCGGACGTCGCAAATTTGACCGACTCGTTGGACCAAGCCTGCAACTCTGCCTGGATTTGCAGCGTTCGCCACAATGACGATGGGGGCGCTCACCTGAACGCTTCTTTTTGCGCGTAGCCGAGTTTGTGGTTGAGCTTGTCGATCAGTTCCTCGGCCGCCTGCGGAACGGCTGTGCCGGGAGGGAAAATGGCGTTGACGCCCGCCTTCCTCAGTTCCTCGAAATGCTCTCGTGGAACCACCCCGCCCAGCACGATCAGGACCTCCGGTCTGCCTAACGCGCAAAGCGCTTTCTTCAGGGCCGGAATGTGGGTGAGATGTCCTGCCGTCAGGGACGAGACGCCGACGACGTGCACATTTTCATCGTCGGCTCGTTTCGCAACCTCGCCGGGTGTTGCGAAGAGCTCGCCGGTAACGGTCTCGAAGCCGAGATCGCCGAAGGCGGAAGCGATGAGTTTCTGCCCGCGGTCGTGACCGTCCTGGCCCATCTTGGCCACCAGGATCTTCGGCTTGCGGCCATCCGCCTCGCGGAAAGCGGTAACCATCAAGCGCGCGCGATCGAGCAGATGGGAGGCCCCGGCCAGAGCCTGGACATAGACGCCGTTCGCCGTCTGCACCTGCGCGACATGGCGATTGAACACGCGCTCGAGCGCCTGGGTGATCTCGCCGACCGTCGCCTTGTGGCGAGCCGCCTCGACCGCGCCTGCCAGGAGATTGCCACGGCCGCTCTGCGCAACTTCGGCGAGCGCGCCGAGCGCCCGCTCCACAGCACTCTGGTCACGCTCGGCACGCAGCCTCGCGAGCTTGTCGATCTGCCGTTTCAGGACGGCTGCGTTGTCGACCTTGAGGATCTCGATCTTCGCCTCCTCGCTGGTACGATACTTATTGACGCCGACCACGGTCTGCTCCCCCGCCTCGATGCGCGCCTGGGTCAGGGTTGCCGCTTCCTCGATCCGGCGCTTGGGCAGCCCCTGGGCGATTGCCGCCGCCATTCCTCCGAGCCTTTCCGTCTCCTCGATGTGTTCCCATGCTTTGCGCGCGAGATCGAGGGTCAGCCGCTCGACGAAGCAGCTGCCGCCCCACGGATCGATCACCCGGCAGGTGCCGGTCTCCAGTTGCAGGAAGAGCTGTGTGTTGCGGGCGATGCGAGCCGAGAAATCGCTTGGCAGCGCCAGCGCCTCGTCAAGCGCGTTGGTGTGCAGCGACTGCGTGTGGCCCTGGGTCGCGGCCATCGCCTCGAGGCACGTGCGCGCCACGTTGTTGAAGACGTCGTTCGCGGTCAGCGACCAGCCCGATGTCTGGCAGTGGGCGCGCAGCGCGAGCGAGCGTTGATCCTTGGGATTGAAAGGTCTGAGGAGCTTGGCCCACAGCATGCGGGCCGCCCTGAGCTTGGCCACTTCCATGAAGAAGTTCATGCCGGTGGCCCAGAAGAAGGAAATGCGCGGCGCGAACTGATCGATGTCGAGGCCGCCGGCGAGGCCGGCACGAACGTACTCGATGCCGTCGGCCAGCGTGTAGGCAAGCTCGAGATCGGCCGTGGCACCGGCCTCATGCATGTGATAGCCGGAGACCGAGATCGAATTGAATTTCGGCATGGTCCGGGCCGCGAAGGCAAGGATGTCCGACACAATGCGAAGCGATGGTCCGGGTGGATAGATGTACGTGTTGCGAACCATGAACTCCTTGAGGACGTCGTTCTGAATGGTTCCGGCGAGCTTGGCCGCAGCCACCCCCTGCTCTTCGGCCGCCACGATATAGAGAGCCAGGATCGGCAGCACCGCGCCGTTCATCGTCATCGACACGGTCGTGCGGTCGAGCGGGATGCCGTCAAACAGAATGCGCATGTCGTAGATGGAATCGATTGCCACTCCGGCCATGCCGACATCGCCGGCGACGCGCGGGTGGTCGGAATCGTAGCCGCGGTGGGTGGGCAGATCGAAGGCGATCGACAAGCCCGTCTGGCCTGCAGCGAGATTGCGCCGGTAGAACGCATTCGAGTCCTCGGCCGTTGAAAAGCCTGCGTACTGGCGGATCGTCCACGGCTGGGTCGTGTACATGGTCGGGTAGGGCCCGCGCAGAAAAGGCGGGCAGCCGGGATAGGTGCGCAGGAAATCCGCCTCGGCCAGGTCGGACGCGGTGTAGCCAGCCCGGATATCGATGCCTTCGGGTGTCACCCATGCCGGCCGCTTCCCCACTTCATTGCCGGGTGACTGAGGAATATTCGCGAGCGCGATGCCGCTGAAGTCCGGAAACTGCGACATGGCCTAGAGCTCGCCTGCCTTCAGCGCTTCGAAGGGTTCCGACAATCGCGTTGCGGGGATCGAGGAATGACCAGCACGGGGCGAGCCTGGGCGCGGCACGTCGAGCACGGCGGGAGACGGGTCGGCCGGGTCTGCGAAATCGGTCACCCCGACGATCGGCTTTTGGCGAGTTGCAACGCGCTCGACTCGCGAGCGGTTGGCATCCTCGATCATGTTGCGGACGTAGCCACTGTGGAGGGCTGCCGCCATGCCGCCGCGCTTCTCGATGCTCTGAAATATGCCCCAGGCCTCGCCGGCAAGCGCCTGGGTCAGCGCTTCCACATAGCCTGACCCCGATGCCGGGTCGCCGACACGATGGAGCTGCGCCTCTTCGAGGAGCACGGTTTGGAGGTTCCGGGCCATGCGGCGGGCAAATCCGTCAGGAAGCCCGAGGGCAAGCGTGTGCGGCAGCACCGTGACGCTGTCAGCACCGCCAAGCCCCGCGGCAAAGACGGCAGCCATCGCCCGCATCAGGTTCATGGTGGTGTCCCGTGCGGTCAGCATTCGCCAGGAGGATTTCGGCATGCAGCATGAGCGGTGTGGCCGGCAGGGAAGAGGCGCCGAGGACGCTGCGCCATAGCTGGCGCATGGCCCTGAGCTTGGCAATGCCGAGAAAGAGGTCGCAGTCGGCAGACAGCGTCACGCCGACGGCGTGGGGGAGCGCTTCGCCGGACAGGCTGTCTTCGAGTGCCCGAAAGTAGCCGAGGATCGTCGCCAGAACGATCCCGAGTTCCTGTGCTTCCGTAGCGCCGCCGTCATGGTAGGGCCTGCCGTCTGACTCCATGAACGGTCCTGGGAACTCCGCCGCCAACTCGCCGATGAGCTGGCTCGCCTGGCGGCCGGCCTCTTTCCAGGGCAGCGCGCCTGCATCACTCGCCAGCAAACCGATCGGGTCCACTCCGAACGACAGCCGCAACGCTTGCGGATTGAGACTTCGCGCGGCCACGAGGCGTCGCGCGGCGTCCGCCGCGCCCCTCGCGTACGACCCCGGCTCGAGCCGCACGGAAACCGCGTGCAATGGGACGTTCCTGAGTGCCCCGGCGATTTGGGGCACGGGATCGACGGCCACGCCATACCCCCTGGCAGAAGCAGCGCCGCTGAAGGTGAGAGCAAGCCCCGTGGCGCCGCCCTCGAGATCGTCGAGGGCAAACTCATTGGCTTTTGCCGGGACGGGGTGATCGACGCGCTGCATCACCACCCAGCGGCCGTCGGGCGATGACCTCTCGAAGCGTTGGTGGCCCACTCCTGCTTCATAGAGCGGCTCGATGACGATTCCATCCTCGCTGGTGGACCGCAACTGCTCGTAGCTCACCCGGTTTGTCTGGGCCGTGACCTTCGCGAGCCAGTCTTCCCGGGTGACCGGCGGGAACTCGCTCGCGAGGGGGAAGACGGCCATGGGTTTGTCGATCCTGACGCCGGCATTGCGGCGCGGCAAATACTACGCGCCACCGCGCGGGGAGTGCAATGAAACCGGATTGCAGCGCCATGTTTCGGTCATCCTTTGTTGGGCACACTGGATCGTTCGGTGGCAGGGGATGGCCATGTCGCTCAGGATCGATCGGCGCCGTGTGACGGGGGGTCTCGTAGCCTCGGCA
Source organism: uncultured Alphaproteobacteria bacterium (assembly GCA_963780765.1). Taxonomy (GTDB): domain Bacteria; phylum Pseudomonadota; class Alphaproteobacteria; order Rhizobiales; family Aestuariivirgaceae; genus CAWHQZ01. Next base: position 73,044 of record CAWADI010000023.1, read on the forward strand.
TTGGTCCTGTCCGGTTCACCGGCGTCCGTCGCTGCCTCGCGGCCAGACTACCGCGGACCAAACGTGGTCGTGATCCGGTTTGGTGGGGGCGTGCGCCGCGCCGAGACGATCGAGCCGGCGACCAGCTACAGCCCCTTCCTCGTCCACGAGCTCCTGCCTCGGGGCGTATTCTACAAGGACATGCGCATTTCCCCGCAGGAGGGCGTGGTGACAAGCCATGCGCACGGCACGCTCTACATTCTCACCGGCCGCTATGATCGCTATCAGGACATCGAAGCACGGCTGTTCTCCGAGCGCTTCGAACCCAAGGCTCCGACGATATTCGAGTACCTGCGCAAGGCTTTTGCCGTCGCGCCGCACGAAACGCTGATCGTCAACGGCGAGGACCGCGCCAATGAGGACTTCCTGACCTTCAGCGAGCATCATCTCTACGGCGTGAGGTATCGTTCGACGACGCTGAGCCTCTACTGGTTCAAACTGCATCTCCTGCGCCGGCAGCTCGAGGAGGGAAAACTCACCGAGGAAGAGGTCGAAGCGGCGCGCAGCAAGCTCGCCGAACTCGAGGCAAGAAATTATCGCGGCACGGAGTCCGCCCGCCAACCGCGCCAGGTTGAGGCTTTCTGGGACAAGTGGCGCGCCTATTACGGCGATTCCGGTCTGGTCAATCCGCGCGGCGACAGGCTGCTGACTGAACTCGCCGTCCGGGCCATGCAGCAACTGCGGCCGCGTCTGCTGATGGTCAATTATCAGGACCCGGACTATGTGCACTGGGGCAATCTCAGTCACTACACGCGCGCCATTTCCATCATCGATGACGGCATTAGACAGATCGTCGCCACCGCTGCGGCCGATCCATTCTACAGGGACAACACTGTGTTCGTCGTCGTGCCGGACTGCGGGCGCGACAACAACCCGCTGCTGCAGGTTTCCTGTCAGCACCACTTCAACTCGCGATCGGCCCATGAGATTTGGGCCCTGGTGTTCGGCGCCGGCATTCCACGCGGCAAGGTGGTGGACCGCCCGGTCGACCAGATCAGTATTGCCGCCACCATCGGCCGCACGATGGGACTGGCCACCAACGTGACCGAGGGCCCTGTCCTTGAGGAGGTATTCGGGTGACGGCAGGGACGGCCGTCCCGGGCGTCGGGCGGCGCATCCTGCATCGAATTTGGGCCATCGGCGTCGGCACGTTGTTGTGCCTGTCACCACTCACTGCTGTTCTGGTTGCGGGCTGGCTCATGCGGCTGATGCGCCGGAGCACGTGCCGCGAGCTTCATCGGTTGAGCGGGAGCCAGACCAATTTCGAGGCCTTTGCGTCGACTTCGCTTGTGCTCGCCGGTGACGAACGCTGGCCGCGCTGGATCCTTGCCCAGAACGCAGGCCAACTTCTGCGCCAGGCGCGTTCGCCCGAGGTAGGATTTGCCGGTTGCATGAGGTTGCGTGCCAGGGCTCTCGGTGGTTCGTTGTGGGAGAACTTGCGGTTTGGAGTTGCCGGACTTGCGAATGCGGCGGTGTTCGTGCTGCCTGCAGGCGCCTTGTGGCTCCTTGCCTGGTGGGGCGGCTGGGAAAACTCCTTCAACAAGGGTTACGAGCAGGCAGTGGTTGGCCCGGGAGTGTCACTTCTGGGGCTAGCCTGGTTCCTTTTCGCCATGACGCACGTGCCCGTGGCCCAGGCGCGTCAGGCGCTGGCAACGGATTGGCGGCGCTTCTATGATTTTGGCGCCGTTCGTGCCGTGCTGCGCGCGAAGCGGCTGGCTGTCTTCTGGCTGGCGCTGCGCTATTTGATCGCCGGCGCGGTTTTCACCGCGGTCAAGGCCGCGCCGCTCGCATTGGGCAATATCCTGGCTTCACTGAATGTCGGCGCCGAGGCTTGGAACCTTGCGGCGACCGGCTACGATCTTTTGGCCGCCTTTGTCCTGCTTCTTCTTCTGCTTTGGCTGCGCTCGGCCGCGGCAAGGACCTACGCGCGTGGGGTCGTTGCCGCATCCGTCGCGGGAAGAATTGCCGTGCATCAAATGCCCGAGAACGAAAAAGCCGTGATCGGGGAACTCGATCTCAAACCTGTCGCACGAAGACCGGCCGTGGGCAGGTGACGCGGGCGATCGGTGCCACAGAGCGCTGGGTGTCAGGGACGGTTGCGCGCACGGTCGCGCTTGCGCTGTGGACCTTTTTCGTCGCGCTGATCTACGTTGGGCAATTCCTCAATCACGACTGGCTCGGTTGGCTCAATCATCCGCTCATCCTGTTGCCGTGGTTGTCGAACGCCTAGGAGAGTCTTCGTTGAACCTGCCGCCATCCAGAACGCTGTATTTCGAAGACCTGAGCGTCGGCATGCGTGAAAACTACAGCAAGACGGTCAAGTCATCCGACGTGATAGGGTTTGCCGAGATCTCCGGCGATCGCAATCCGATTCATCTTTCCGAACATTTCGCAGCCAAGACCCCGTTCGGCTCGCGCATTGCCCACGGCCTCTATACCGCCAGCCTGATTTCCGCGCTGATCGGCACCAGGTTGCCGGGACCCGGCGCCATCTACATGTCGCAGACATTGAATTTCCGGGCTCCGGTACGGATCGGCGACACGGTGGAGGCAAGCGTCGTCGTCAGCGAGCTGATCGCGCCAGGACATAAGGTAAAGCTGTCGTGCAGGTGCTCAGTCGACGGCGTTGTCGTTCTTGAAGGTGAAGCTCTGGTCAAGGTGCCGCCACGGCCTAAAAGTGACGGCTAGTACCAGGATTCACTGAAGAATGACACATCAGGTGCAACATGCGGTAGCAGAATTTCCCTCCCCCTTGTGGGGAGGGGTTAGGGGCATAGGCGCTAACATAGGTGGGTAGCGTGCGGAATGGCGATGTGATTTAAGATTGCGATGAAGGAACCATCGCTGATTCGCGGCCAGTGGCCGGACCTCTTGAGGTTGCTGCCGCGTGGATTGGATTTGGAGGCGAGCGCGCGAGCCCGCGGTGCTTTCGAGCGCCCGCGGGGCGTGAAGGACGCCGAGACACTGTTGCGTCTGGCGCTCGGCTACGGCGGTTGCGGGATGTCGCTGCGCGAGTGCAGCGGGTGGGCCGCGGCGATGGGGATCGCCAGCCTGTCCAATCCGGCGTTGCTGCATCGGCTCGCCCATGCGGCGGACTGGCTGGGCCAAGACGTCCTGGGAAATCTGCTGGCCGCGCAAGCTCCCATGCCGGCGCGGGCGGGGCGTTGGACGGGCTATCGGTTGCGCGCCATCGACGCCACCTCGATCTGCCCGCCGGGAGCCAAGGGCACCACATGGCGGCTGCACGCCGGCTACGACTTGGCCAGCGGCCAGGTCGATCAGCTCGAGCTGACCGACGAGCATGGCGCCGAAAGCCTGACCCGCTTCCGGTTCGCCGCCAACGACATCGGCTTGGTGGATCGCGGCTACGCCCGCTACCGCGATCTGCGGGAGCTCATGGATGTGGGCGCCCATCCGCTCATGCGAATGGGCTGGAACGCGCTCGCCTTGCGCAAGCCCGACGGCAGGCCATTCGAGATGTTCGCGGCGTTGGCCAGGCTGAAGAAGCGAGAGGGCGAGGTGCGGGTGGCCGTCCAGCCGGGCGCCAAGTTGGCCGCCGCGCCGCCGCTCATCTTGCGGTTGGTCATGCGTCGCAAGACCTCGCAGGAGGCCGAAGAGGCCCAGAAGCGACTGCGCAAGGAGGCCGGCAAACGCGGCAAGAAGCCAGACCCACGCAGCCTCGAGGCGGCGAAATACATTCTCATCCTGACATCGCTGCCTCGCAGGCTCTTCCCGACCCGCGACGTGCTCAGTCTGTATCGCCTGCGCTGGCAGATCGAACTCGCAAAAAATAAAAGAGATAAAAAAAAAAAAATGACTTAGAAAAATGAAGAAACAGAAAAAAAAAAAGAAAAAAGAGGCATCAAGTATAATTGAAAAGAAAGTATAAAAGGAGTAATATAAAAAACTTATAGAAAAGCCTTCAAGCAGCTTGCGAAAAGCCTGCAAGGGCGAGCGCAAAAGCTTCATCGATGAGGTCGCTGGCAGAACGTGGATCTTACGCACGGGCGTTGGAGATTTTGCAAGTGTTCATGGAGCCGCCCAGTAAAATGGCAGCGAGTATTGAAAATACAAAAGAGTAAATAATAAAAAAAAAAAAAAAAAAAAAAAAAAAAAAAAAAAAAACGTGGAAAGAAAGAAAGAAAAACAAAAAAAAAAAAAAAAAAAAAAAACAACATAAAAAAGAGAGAAAGTGAAAAAAAAAGTACGTAAAAAAAAGGAGAAAACGAACACTCGTCTCGCCGGCCAGAGGAATAATCTCACGAGACTATAAAAAATCCCAATCGATAGCCGCTGAAAGGACTAAAGATAAGAAAATCTGAGGGAAGGAAATGCAGACCTAACCGCTACGCATCTCGACGATGGCGATGCGCCCCTTCTCGCAATGTCCTCGAAGCGTGACACGCACAAGTCGGCTGTCCTTGAGCCTGCGTTAAACTCAGAGCCCAGAACAGCTGAAGAAGCGGAGCCAGCTGCGAACATAGGCCGCGCGCACGATCAGATTGAGATCCTAAGGGAGATGGAAGAACAGCTCATGAATGTCGCTATGGGGATTAGCCACAATGGTGAGCGCGAAAGCCTCGCGCAAGCTAAACTCTCCCTCCTCACAAGTGGGCACCTATCTCGCCGATGCTTAATATTCCAACGGACGCCCGAGGCGGGAATTGGCAGGACGTTTCACCTGTGTCGTAGAATGACGATAGTGACGGCTAGGGAGCATGGGCCAGCCATGAACGATGGTGCTCAGTTTCCCGATGCGGTCATTGATCGCCTGCACATTCTCTGGGGTGAGGGATTCCTTTCGCCGGGTGGGCCGCAAGCGGTGCGCGAAATCGTGGCCGGCCTCGATCTGCGGGGCAAGCGCGTTCTCGACATCGGCTGCGGAACGGCCGGACCCGCGATCGTGCTGGCCCGCGAGCTGGGCAGCCGGGAAGTTGTCGGCATCGATGTCGAACCTCGTCTGCTCGAGCACGCCGCGCGCCAAGTCGAACGGGAGTCCCTTGCGACCGCGATTGTGCTGAAGCTGGTAAAGCCGGGCCCACTGCCGTTCGCGGACGGCTCCTTCGACGTCGTCTTCAGTAAAGACTCGATCTTCCAGATCAATGACAAGGCGGGCCTGTTTGGCGAGATCGCCAGGGTGCTTCGGCGTGGCGGCGCATTCGCCGCCTCTGACTGGCTGGCCCACCGCAATGCGCACAGGATGCCCGAGTTCGTACGTTACCTTGCGCTTCGGAAGCTTGATTTTGCGATGCTGACGGCAAGCCGCATGAAGGTCCTGATGCGCCGGGCGGGCCTGGAGAACGTCTCCGCGCAGGACCGCAACAAACGGTTCGCAGAGGTCTTGGCCTATGACGTCAATCAAATCGAGGGGCCCCTCGAGAGCCGGCTCATTGCGGCAATGGGCGAGCAAGATTACGCCAGATGGGCCATCCTTCGCCGTGCGTGCGCGGACGCGGCGCGCTGCGGCGGCCTTCGTCCGGCGCGTCTGCGGGGCCGGTTGCCGACGCACGTCCGCGGAATGCGCGTCGCCCCGATAGACAATGCATTCTGAAACTGGCTAACATCGATTGCTGTTGTGCAAGGTGTGTTGATGTCCGCAGCCAAAACCTTCCCGAAACTTCACAATGCGATGTGGCCGGGTCTCGTCGGAAAGGGCCCGGATTCCGAGCCGCCGATCGATCTCGATACGATGATCGAACTGACCGCAACGGCTGAGGTGAATGGGGAGAAATTCGACGGCATCGATCTGTTTCTCGCACTTCCGCATACCCCGATCGATGCCGATGACGGTGAAATCAGGTCGCTCGCTGACAAGGCGTTGGCGAGAAACCTGGCGATCGGCTCGGTCGTCGCCCCGGTCTGGCCGCCGGTCGGTGGTGGCGCGGCGATGGGTAGCAGCGAAGACCGCAAACGGTTTGTAACCATGGTGCGGAAGGCTTGCCGCATCGCCTCCAGGCTGCGCGATCTCGGCGCGCGAAAGTACGGGGTTGTGCGCATCAATTCCGCCTCGAGCGTTCACGACTGGGCCAAGGATCCCAAGGCCAACACCAAGCTCATCGCCAGGACGTTCCGCGAAGCCTGCGCGGTCGCCGAAGATCATGGCGAGCGTCTGGCGGCCGAAGGGGAAATCTGCTGGGGCGGCATGCACAGCTGGCGCCACATGCTCAACCTGTTCGAGGAAACCGACCGCCCGGAGACCCTCGGGTTCCAGGCCGACATGGCGCACACGCTGCTGTACACCCTGGGCTACAACGCGCCCGAGCATCGCATCCTTCCCGACAATTTCGACTGGAAGAACCGGGCCGTGCTGGAAGCTGCCCTGAAAACCATGACCGACGCGCTGCGGCCCTACACTTTTGATTTCCATGTCGCCCAGAACGATGCCTCGGTGAAGGGGATGGGATCGCACGACAAGACCGGTCGCCATTGTCTTCCCGACGACCCGGCCGGCAAGCTGGACATCGCGCACGATGCCGGGTACTGGCTGCGCGACGGCAGCGGCAAGCAGACCAAGGCCTTCCAGCACATTTGCTGGGATGGCTGCATGTTCTCCAATGACGTGATGATGCAGCGACAGACCTGGAACGACATTCTCGCCGCGATGATCAAGGTTCGCGACGCGCATGGCTGGCAGGCTTAGAGCATGTTCCGGAAAAGTGTACACACTTTTCCGATAAGAACATGCTCCAGCATTGAATCTGGCGCAGTTTCTGTCGGCGAAGTGATTCCACTTCGCCGGAAACGGCGCTAGCCGGGCGGGAACAGAATTGTCGCGCAAGAAACTGAATGTGGGGATGGTGGGCTACGGCTTCATGGGCCGGACCCACTCCAATGCCTTTGCCAAGGTGGGGAATTTCTTCGAAGTGCCCTTCGCGCCGGTGCTCAAGACCGTTTGCGCGCGCGACCGCGACAAGGTCGAGGCCTTTGCCCGCCAGTGGGGATACGAAAGCCACGAGACCGACTGGCGGCGACTTCTCGACCGCAAGGACATCGATCTCATCGATATCGCCAGTCCCAACGACACCCATCTCGAAATCGCCGTTGCCGCCGCGGCGGCCGGAAAGATGGTGATGTGCGAAAAGCCGCTCGGCCGCTCGGCCTCGGAATCGCGCCGCATGGTGGAAGCGGTGGAGAAGGCGGATGTGCCGAACATGGTCTGGTACAACTACCGCCGCGTTCCTGCGGTGACGCTTGCCAAGGAGCTGATTGACGCGGGCAAACTTGGCCGCATTTTCCACTATCGCGCCAAGTTCCTGCAGGACTGGACGATCGCGGCGGATCTGCCGCAAGGCGGCCAGGCCCTGTGGCGGCTCGACGTCAAGGTCGCCGGAAGCGGCGTTACCGGCGACCTGCTTGCCCACTGCATCGATACCGCAATGTGGCTCAACGGCGGCATCGACGAAGTGTGCGGCATGACCGAGACCTTCATCAAGGAGCGCCATCACAATCTGACCGGCAAGGTCGAAAAGGTAGGCATCGACGACGCGGCGGCGTTTCTCGCCCGCTTTGGCAACGGCTCTATGGCGACCTTCGAAGCAACCCGCTACGCGCGCGGCCACAAGGCGCTGTACACCTTCGAAATCAATGGCGAGCATGCCTCGATTTTCTGGGACCTCCACGACCTCCATCGCCTGCAGTATTTCGATCACCGCGACGAAGGCCGGCTGCGCGGCTGGCGCTCCGTCCACATCACCGACGGCGATCACCCCTACATGAAACACTGGTGGGTGCCGGGCCTGCAGATCGGCTACGAGCACACGTTCATTCACCAGGTTGCGGACTTCCTTGCGGGCATCGGCACGAAGAAGAGCGCCGCGCCGACCTTCCGCGACGCGCTCGCCACCGACCTCGTGACGGACGCTGTGCTGAAGTCGGCGCGCACCGGCAGCTGGGAAGCGCAAGGCGTAGTAACGGCGATACTTGCAAAGTGGAAGAGACGAGATAGTCTCAAATCAGGAAGGAAACCAACTCGACGTAAACAGCGACTGTTCAACCAAGGGAGAAGACGTATGCTCAGAAGAACTTTGACATCTTTATTTGCGGGCGCCGTGTTGATGTTCACGGGAGGGGCGCCGTCTGTTGCCTACGCCGAGGATTGACCATCTTCTGGGCGGAATGGGATCCTGCGAATTATCTGCAGGAACTCGTCAATCTGTACACCGCCGAGACTGGCGTGACGGTCACGGTGCAGACGACGCCATGGAGTGATTTCCAGACCAAGGCCTTTGCCGAATTCAATGCCAAGGGTGATGCCTACGACCTCGTCGTCGGCGACTCCCAGTGGCTGGGCGCCGGAGCGAGCGGAGGCCACTATGTCGAACTGACCGACTTCTTCGCCAAACACAAGGTCGCCGAGCTGATGGCTCCGGCAACCGTGACGTATTATGCCGAGTACCCGAGCAAAGCGGCAAGTACTGGGCGATCCCACTCGAAGGCGACGCTGACGGCTGGGCGTATCGCAAGGACTGGTTCGAGGACCCGAAGGAAAAGGAAGCCTTCAAGGCGAAATACGGCTACGACCTCGACGTTCCGAAGACCTACAAGGAGCTGCGGGACATCGCCGAGTTCTTTTATCGCCCGGATCAGAAGCGTTACGGCATAGCGATCTACACCTGAATCCCTACGACGCGCTCGTGATGGGCTATGAAAACGCGCTGTTCAGCTATGGCGGCGAACTTGGCGACTACGCGACCTATAAAGTCCACGGCATCGTCAACTCGCCCGAAGCGGTTGCCGCCCTGGAATGTATACGGGAACTCTACAAGTTCACGCCACCGAACTGGGGCAAGCGCCTTCTTCCTAGAGAACAACCAGGCGATTACCGAGAACCTGGCGGCGATGACATGAACTACTTCGCTTTCTTCCCGGCGCTCGCCAACAAGGCCACCAACCCCTACGCCGATGTCACGGGCTACTTCGCCAATCCGCCGGCCCGGGCGGCAAGCAGACACGGCGCTCGGCGGCCAGGGCATCTCGATCGTCTCCTACTCCAAGAAGCAGGAGGCGGCGTTCAAGTTCCTCAATGGTTCATCAAGGACGAGACCCAGAAGAAGTGGGGCGAACTCGGTGGCTACACCTGCAGCGCGGCGGTGCTGAAGTCGGACGAGTTCCGCAAGGCGACGCCCTACAACGAGGCCTTCTACCAGACCATGTTCATGGTGAAGGACTTCTGGGCGGTGCCGGAATATGGCGAGCTGCTTGAGCCAGATGAAGAACCGCATCGGTCCCTTTGTCGTGAATGGCCAGGGAACCGCCAAAGAGGCGCTCGACGGCGTCGCCAAGGATTGGGCTGAGACGTTCAGAAGTACGGCCGCGGCGGCTAGTGCCCGGTCCCCTTTTGCTGGAGGAGGGGCGAGTCTCCTCCGGCTCCGTTCCGCCAGAACGCTTGACCGGAGGAAGCTTTGGCCGCGGTCCATATGACCCGTCTCCATCCGGTCTCACGGGCCGCGAGCACGCGGGTGGAGCGATTTGACCATCCGCAATGCCTTCATCATTCCGACGATCCTGTTTTTGATCGTATTCAACATTTTTCCGTTGATCTATTCGCTCGGTCATCCTTCACCGATTACCGCGCGTCAGTGGACGCTCCAGCCAACTTCGTCGGCTTGCAGAACTACAGGGAGTTGCTCAGCGACCGTTCTATCTGGAACAATTTCTGGGTCAGCGCCAAATACGTAATCATCTCGGTTTCGGCGAGATGCTCGTCGGTTTCGGCATGGCGCTCCTTCTCAACCGCGCCTTTCCCTACAAAGGTCTCGTCACCACTCTGCTGCTCTTGCCGATGATGATGTCGGCGGCCGTCGTCGGTCTCTTCTGGCGCCTACTCTACGATCCATCCTGGGGCCCGCTCAACTACGCCCTCGGCCTGGGCGATCTCGCCTGGCTTTCCATCCGAAGATCGCGCTCTACGCGATCGCGATCACCGATATCTGGATGTGGGCGCCGTTCGTGATGTTGCTCGCCCTTGCCGGCCTGTCGGCGGTCCCGCAGCACCTCTACGAGGCCGCCGCGATAGACCGCGCCGGAACCTGGTACTCGTTCACGCGCATCACGCTGCCACTGGTCATGCCGCTGCTTCTCATCGCGCTGATCTTCCGCACCATGGAAGCGTTCAAGACCTTCGACATCGCCTATATCATGAGCACGCAACCGACGACGGAACTGATTTCGATCAAGCTCTACAAGTTCGCGTTCCAGGAATGGCAAACTGGCAGATCGTGCGCGCTCGCCTACATCGTCCTCATCATGGTGCTGGCGATCACCAACATCTACGTGAAGTATCTCAACAAGGTGAAAGAACGCTGATCGTGGCCGCGGTAAGATCGCCTCGCCAGAGAGCCTTCAACCGCGTTGCCATCGCGGCGGTCCTGGTGATCACATTCATCTTCTTGTCGCCGCTGTATTGGATCGGTTCGACAGCTTTCAAGCCGCGAAATCTCGCAACAACAGTCCCGCCAACGGTCCTCTTCGAGCCGGAAATCACCTCTTTCATCAAGCTCTTCGTCAAGCGGGTCCAACTCACCAAGCCAGTCGATCCGGTAATGTACGACAAAGCACCATGGTACGAGCAGCGCATCTACGATGGCGGCGAACGGCTGCTGCGTGTCGGTCCCAGGGTGCAGCTTTCCCAGTACCCCAATCGATTTCTCAACAGTCTCATCGTCGCCGTGGCTAGTACTGCCATCGCCGTTTCGCTCGGAACGATAACCGCCTACGGATTCTCGAGGTTCAGGATCGCCGGCGAGAGCGATCTGCTCTTCTTCATCCTGTCTACCCGAATGTTGCCGCCCGTCGTCGTTGCGATTCCCATGTATCTCATGTATCGCGCCGTGGGCCTGAATGACACGCACATTGGCCTTATCGTTCTCTATACGGCTTTCAACCTTTCCTTTTCGGTGTGGCTCATGAAAGGATTCATGGACGAGATCCCGAAGGAATATGAGGAGGCTGCGCTGGTTGACGGCTATACCCGTCTCCAGGCCTTCTTCAAGATTGTCCTGCCCGAAGCGGCGACAGGCATCGCAGCGACCGCAGTGTTCTGCTTCATCACGGCGTGGAATGAATATGCCTTCGCGCTGATGATGACGAACCGCCGCGCCCAGACGGCGCCGCCCTTCATCCCGGCGCAGATCGGTTCCGGTCTGACCGACTGGACGACGATCGCGGCAGGTACGTTCCTCTTCCTGGTGCCGGTGGCGATTTTCACCTTCGCGTTACGCAAGCATCTCCTGCGCGGCGTTACCTTCGGTGCGATACGGAAATAGACGTGGCCGCGATGACGTTTCGAGAAATGAGCGCCAAATACCTCGAGCCCGCGTCCATCTGGACTATGGTGCTCGGCATCGTCGCACTATGCCAGCCATGGCACCTGACGCTTCATAGCTATGGCGTGACTATTATCCTCGCTGGATTGATCGGTTTTAGTATCTTCTCGAAGGTCAAGCCGTCCCCAACGCAGGATTGATGAGTGGCCCATGGCCGAGATAACCCTCAGGGATATCGAGAAATATTTCGGTCCTGTCCAGGTAATACGGAAGCTCAATCTCACGATTTGGCACAAGGAGTTCGTTGTCTTGCTCGGACCATCCGGCTGCGGCAAGACGACGACCCTGCGTGTCATTGCCGGGCTGGAGGAGATCAACTCGGGTGAAATCCTCATCGATGGCAAGCCGGTTCAGAAGCTCGAAGCCGGCGACCGTGACATCGCTTTCGTGTTCCAGCTCTTTGCTCTCTACCCGCACCTGACCGCATTTGAGAACATCGCTTTTCCGCTGCGGGCCGACCAAGGAAAGCCACGAATACGGTCGACGCCAAGGTTCGCCGGGTTGCCCGCTCGCTCCGGATCGAACACCTGCTGAAAAAGCGTCCCGCAGCCCTGGCCGGCGGTGACATGCAACGTGTTGCCATAGGACGGGCGCTGGTCCGGCGTCCGAAAGCCCTCCTGATGGACGAACCAATTGGCGCCCTCGACGCAAAGCTGCGCGAGGAGATGCGAACCGAGCTGAAGCGAATGCACCTCGAGAATGACGCGACGACCGTGTATGTCACGCATGATCAGGTTGAGGCTATGTCGCTGGCCGACCGGATCGCCATCATGAACGACGGTATCCTCCAGCAAGTCGGCACACCCGACGAGGTTTATCATCGCCCGGCCAATCTCTTCGTCGCCCAGTTCATCGGCAGCCCGGTGATGAATATTTCGAGGGCGACGATCAGCACCGAAGGCAAGACCATCAGGCTTGTCCTCGGAGAGGGTGCTGCTGCGTTCGATTTTCCCAGGGAGCTGCCGACCCTCATAGCACGAAGGAACAAGGCCGGCGCGGACATTACCGTCGGTTTCCGGCCGGAAGGCGTTCTGCTCTCGAGGACTCAGGCGAAAGGGCATATCCCGGTCGAGGTTGGTGTCATAGAGCCGCTGGGCGCCTACGACATCGTTCACCTCAGGGTGGGCCCGCAACTGAGTTCGGGCGCGCACGCCCAGCGGCTTCGTTGCCAGGGCGGGGAACAGGGTGTGGGCGAAGCTCGATGCGGCGCAGACCCACTTCTTCAATACCGAGACGGGCGAATCTCTGCACGTGAGGCTCGGTAATGGCGCATATTAGGCTCGACAACGTCAGCAAGAAATTCGGCGCGCAGACCGCACTCGACGGCCTGTCTCTCGATATTGCCGATGGCGAGTTCTTCGTCCTCCTCGGACCTACCGGCGCCGGCAAGACGACAACTCTTCGTCTCATCGCCGGACTCGATCAGCCGGATGGCGGCACCATCGAGATCGGCGATGAAGATGTGCGCCAATGGAGTGTCGCTGAGCGCGATGTCGCCCTGGTCTTTCAGTACTATTCGCTCTATCCACGCTACACGGTTCGGCAAAATCTTGCCTTTCCGCTAAAATCGAAGGCGCGCAAATACTCTTCGGCAGAAATCGGTGACCGGATTGCACGAGTAGCGAAAACGCTCCGCATCGAGCATCTGCTCGACCGCAAGACCGACCGGCTCTCGGGCGGCGAGATGCAGCGGGTATCGATCGGTCGCGCGATCGTGCGCGAGCCGCGCGCCTTCCTGATGGACGAACCCCTTTCCAATCTCGATGCGAAACTGCGGGAAGCGCTGCGAGCCGAGCTGAAGGATTTGCAAAGCAAGCTTGGTGCGACGTTCCTGTTCGTAACCCACGACCAGATCGAGGCAATGTCGATGGGTGACAAGATCGGCGTCCTCAACCACGGCAGGATCGTTCAGGTCGGCAAGCCGTACGAGATTACAACCGGCCCAATGATGTTTTCGTCGCGAGTTTCGTCGGCTCACCCGCAATGAACCTCATTCCCGGCGAGCTGCGAGGCGACCGCGTTCTAGCGATGTCGGGCAAAGTGCAGTTGCTGGCACCGGTCAAGGGCCACAACAACCATGGTGCGGTCATGATCGGCATTCGTTCCGAGGATGTCAGGGTGGGTCCTCAGGAGGCCACTGAAGCAAAAGTTCACGACGTGGAAAATCACGGCGTCGAAAAGATCGTGACGCTCCGGGTGGAGGATCAGCTCCTCAGAGCAACGGTTCCAGCCGCAACCGACCTCACCATCGATGGCAATGTGAGGTTCGGTTTCGATCCCAAAAAACTGAAATGCTTTGATCGGGCCAGCGGGCTCAGTCTCGGCCACGTAGATTAGGGTCCTTTCGGCTGGGCCCTGATCACGATTTCTTTGCGAAGAATTTCTTCTCCAAGGTCGCAAATGCCCTCTGGTAGACGTTTTCTTCCGTTCGCGGAATGAGAACGACGTCGTCGCGAGGGAGGCACCCAATCGCCGGTCCAGACGCCAAAAGTCGTGTTGTCGGCGGTGACGGGCCACAGCCGCGGACCGGAAACATAGTTCAGCCAGGGAATTTCGCATTTGATGATGCGGTAGGAGAACGATCTCGAGAGATCGCAGAGGTGGAGAAGCTCCTCCTCCAGATGATCGTCGCCAAAATAGAAGTCTCTTACTCCCGAGACCTTGTCGGAGCGAACCCTCCCCAGCATGTGCATCCTGGTGATTTCGTCGTGCCAGCTACCCATGCCGGCAAAATCCCGCATCTTCGCCCATACCTGTTCGACGGGGCCTTGATCACGCGTGACGTCCACACCTTGTTGGGTGCCAGGCTTTCCAGCGCACAGCGCCATCGGGCCTCTTGGTTTTTCACGCCTGATCTTGGCATTGAGTGACTTCCAGCCCGCGGCAAACACGTCCTTCGAAATGATTTCCCATATTTCCCTCATCGCCAGGAGCCTCGTCGAAGGTGGCTTCCCATTCGGCGAAGGTCGTGTCGGTATGGGTCACCGGCATGAGGTGAACGGTGGCCAGATAGTTCCTCACCGGAAAGGCGGGCTTTTCGAAATTGTAGGTAAAGGTGTGGCGGGAATCATCGAGGGTGAGCAGGCGTTCGCGGATGTGCGAGCCATCCTTGGTGTGGAAGGAACGCACACAGCCGACGACATCGGGAGGAGACCATCCTCGATCCTAAAGGGACGATATTTGCCGCCCAGCTCGGCAGAGCCGTTGAAGTCGCGGATGATGCTCCAAAAGTTTCGACCGGTGCCTTGATGATAGCGCTCGCGTAGGCCCGGGCCATTTTCTCTCCCTAGAACGAAATATCCTTGAAAGCCTCGGTTTGCTGGGTGATCGCGGCCTCGGTCGGCAGCCGCTCCATGGAACTCGCGCCATAAAAGCCGTGCACGTGTTTCTGTGCCTCAGAATGTATTCGGCGTCCGCCGGCGAAGAGATCGGGCCGCCGTGACAGAGGACGATGATATCGTTGCGCACGCGTTTTGCCGCTTCCGCCCATTCGTCGATGGTCGGGACAGTCGGCCAATTCAATGCCGTAGTGGCGCCGATTTTGCCGCCGGCGGTCAGGCCCATGTGCGCCACAATGATGTCCGCGCCGGCCTCAGTCATCGCCACCGCCTCTTCCGCCGAGAACACATAGGGTGTCGTCAGCATATCGCGCCGGTTGGCCATGCGTATCATGTTGACTTCATGGCCGTAGCCCATGCCGGTCTCTTCGAGATTGCGGCGAAAGATGCCGTCAAAAAGCCCCACGGTCGGAAAAATCTGCACGCCTGAAAAACCGAATTTTTTCAGGCGGTCGAGCAGAAGATCGATGATAGCGAATGGATCGGTTGCGTTGACGCCCGCGAAGACCGGCGTTCTGTTGACGACGGGCAGCACCTCCTATGCCATCTCCTGAACCATTTCATTGGGATTGCCGTAGGCAAGAAGCCCCGCCAGAGAGCCGCGCCCGGCCATGCGATACCGGCCGGAATTGTAGATGACGATGAGGTCGACCCCGCCTGTCTCCGCGCATTTGGCGGACAACCCCTGCCGGCGCCGCCGCCGATGATCGGTTGCCGCCGTGCAACCATTGCCCGAAATTTTTCCAGCAGTGCGGCGCGTTCGAATTTCGGCATGAGACCTCGTCAGACTATCCCCCGAACTGCCTTATGGCTTCGGCCGCGAAGGCCACATCGTTAATGTTCGAATCCACTTCGATAAGCCTGCGATTGCCCGCGCGCCTCCATCCCCGGCGAATGGCCGCAACCAGAGCATCGTCGCGCCTGCGGATCATGGAAAGGCTTTCCCGCGCATCGATGGCCGAAACGCCCTGGCAGCGGCAGCAGGAACCTTACCGGCCCGCTCATCCAATCAGACGTGCACAATCCAGCTACCCGGCGGCATGATTGTCTTCAGCGTTGTGCGCATGGAGTGTGACCTGCGGATTGTGGATGTGGAAGTGACGACCCTCGAATTTGGCACCGTCTCCCGAGTTCCAAAATTTACCATGTCGACGGCGCCGACTGAACCCATGTAGGGGACGCGGGTGCGAATCACCGATCCGAAGCGATCCGGGGTGCAAGGAAGATGCCCCCGCAGAGATAATCCGCTACCTCGGTCGTGGCGATGTCGATGACGGAGGTAAGCAGGCCCGAATTGATGAGCTTCTCCATCGATTGGCCCCCCGTGCCCGTCGCATGAAAGACAAAGCATTCAGGGTGGGTTCCAATGGGCTCGCGGATCTGGGTCACGCAGTTGCGTTGTAACGCCGAACATCGTGAGCCCTACACCGGGCTTGTCCGCTTTTCGGGCTTGAATCGATTCAGCACCATGCCGGCGACCGCATGGGCGGCGTTGCCAATCACCTTACGCGAAATCGCATTTACCCCCGCGAATCGACGCGCGTACATCATGGTGATATCCGTGGGTCCGACAAAGGGCGCAATTACCCGCCGCAAGCGTAGAAACCATGAGTTTTGGAACACCGACCGGCAAGACACCGCATCGCCGTAGTAACGATGGCGGTATTGCCCGAGCCGCCCAGTCCCAGCACGGCGCCGACATCTCTCCGGCCTGTCAGGTAGCGGACCAGCGCTTCCGCCATCGCCGATATTGCGGCGCCGCGGTCGTCAAGCCCAAGGACAGCCGTCTTTCCCCCCGGATGATGGCTCGCTACGGTGGACGCCGGGACATCCGCCTTTGGGATCGACCCCGCGTCGAGACGTTGACCAGCCGGGCTCTGGCGCCCGCCCGTTCAGCTTCTTTTTTTGCGTAGAGAAGTTCGGCTTCTTTCGTGTCGCACGTGCCGATGATATACGCTACGCCCAATGTCAGTATCTCCGATCGTTTCTGACGACTTGCACTTTCACACTATAGCGGCGGGTTGAGCCGCCGCGCCAGTTCCCAGCGTGCGCGGATTCCGCATCCTCGGGGACCCTTGTGCGGAGTAAAAAGCCATGAGAACCGTTCTGTGAGGAGGGATGCGATGTTGCTTGGGTTCAATCTGCTGTATTGGTGCGGGCATGTAACCGACGAGCATTTGCCGCTGCTCGCGACGCTGAAGAAGCTGGGCTATGACGGCGTCGAGTTGCCGATCTTCGAAGGCACGCCCGAGCATTTCCGTCAGCTTGGCAAGGCGATCAGGGATAATGGCCTGCGCTGCACGGCGGTGACGGTGATGCCCGATCCGGCGCGCGACTGCACCAGTTCGGATCCCAAAGTGCGCGAGGCCGCCCTCGGCCACATCAAGTGGGCGATTGACTGCCTCGCGGCGGCCGGCGGCGAAGTCCTGTGCGGGCCCTTTCATCAGCCGCTTGGCGTGTTTTCCGGCGAGCCGCCGACCCGCTCGGAACGCGCCAACGCCGCGGAAGTGCACCGCAAGGCGGCCGCCCATGCGAGCGGACTCGGCGTTAAGCTGTCCATCGAGGCGCTCAACAGGTTCGAATGTTATGTTCTCAATACCGTAGAAGATGGAGCAGGGCTTGTTCGCGACGTCGGCGCTGCGAACTATGGTCTCCTCTACGATACGTTCCACGCCAACATCGAGGAGAAGGACCCGGTCGGTGTCATTGCGCCGCATCTTGCGCAAATCAACCACGTTCATCTTTCCGAAAATGACCGCGGCACTCCCGGCAAGGGGCATGTCCCATGGGCAGAGACACTGAGAGAGTTCAAGAAGGCTGGATACAACGGCTGGTTTGTGATCGAGGCGTTCGGCAGAGCGCTGCCTGCGCTCGCTGCAGCCACCCGCGTCTGGCGCGATTTCTCGCCGACCCGCGAGGAGGTGTACGTGTTCGGACACAACTTCCTGCGCGAGCAATGGGCAAAGGCGTGAAGGTTTCGCTTCCTCAGGCGTAGCCGGAAAGGCCGGGGATCGAGCCGGTCGACCTCCCGCACGATCTCCGGCCCGGCCTTCTCTCGTGCGTAGTCGAGGAGCTCGGCGCCGAGCGCCTTGATCTGGTCCAGGGTAAGACCTGCCGCCTTCAGCTGCGAGACGGCCGCCAGCGGTCCACCGACAAGGCCGCCGAGCGTGCCGAAAAGCCCGCCCTGGCGGCCCGCTTTGTCATGGCTGTGTCGCGAGCCTTTCAGCGCCGGGAAGCTTCGCGAACAGCTGGTCGACTTTCTCCGGATTGCCCTGCCTCCTGATGAGGGACGAGCGTGATGCCAACCGCTTTTTCCGCCTGGGCGGCGTCGAGGCCCGTCACCTTCACCACCCGATCGATAAGCTCTTGCATTTTTTCAGTTCCTTTGTCTCAACCCGCAATCTATAGCAGCACGACATCGAACGCCGCCAAGCGGCCGTTCACAACTCCAGGAAGCAGTTTGCGCATGGCCGACAACGCGATCTTTCTCGGGAAGAGCGTCAAGCCCGAGTTCCTCTATCTGCCGCTTGCCAACCGACATGGTCTCATTACCGGCGCCACCGGCACCGGCAAGACAGTGACCATGCAGATCATGGCCGAAGCCTTCTCGGCGCATGGAGTTCCGGTATTTACGGCAGACATCAAGGGGGATTTTGCCGGGGTCTCGATGCCGGGCGAGCCAAAGGACTTTCTCCTTGAGCGCGCCAAGGCGGTAGGCCTCAAGGACTACACGTTTGGCGCCTCGCCGACGATCTTCTGGGATTTGTTCGGTGAGCAGGGTCATCCGGTGCGCACGACGGTGACGGAAATGGGCCCGCTGCTGCTGTCGAGGCTGATGGGTCTGTCGGAGGCTCAGGAAGGTGCCCTCAACATTGCCTTCAGGCTGGCCGATGAGGAGGGGCTCGCCCTCCTCGATCTCAAGGACCTGCGCGCGCTGTTGTCCAATCTTGCCGAGCGCGGCAGGGAAATCAGGACCAGCTACGGCAGTGTCTCGACGATCACCATTGGCTCGATCCAGCGTCGCCTTGTCGTGCTCGAGGAGCAGGGCGCCGAACACTTCTTCGGCGAACCGGCGCTCGACATCCGCGACTTCATGCGTTTGGACAGCGATGGCCGGGGGTACATAAGCGTCCTGGCTGCCGACAAACTGATGAACGCGCCGCAGCTCTACGGCACGTTTCTGCTCTGGCTGCTTTCCGAGCTGTTCGAGGAACTGCCCGAGGTCGGCGATCCGGACAAACCCAAGCTCGTGTTTTTCTTCGATGAGGCGCACTTGTTGTTTGCCGATGCTCCCCCGGGTTTGCAGCAAAAAATCGAGCAGGTGGTCAAGCTGGTGCGCTCAAAGGGTGTGGGTGTCTACTTCGTCACCCAGAACCCGCTCGACATTCCGGAGAGCGTCCTGGCGCA
Organism: uncultured Alphaproteobacteria bacterium; assembly: GCA_963780765.1. Lineage (GTDB taxonomy): Bacteria > Pseudomonadota > Alphaproteobacteria > Rhizobiales > Aestuariivirgaceae > CAWHQZ01. Next base: position 92,152 of record CAWADI010000023.1, read on the forward strand.
GCTCGGCAACAGGATTCAGCACGCGCTGCGCGCCTACACCCCGCGCGAGCAGAAGGCGGTACGGACCGCCGCCGACACGTTCAGGCCCAATCCGAAGTTCGATACCGGCAAAGTCATCACCGAGCTCGGCAAGGGCGAAGCGTTGGTGTCGGTTCTTGATTTGAAGGGCGTTCCCACCATGGTGGAGCGCACCCTCATTCGCCCACCCTGCGGAAGGTTGGGGCCCGTAACTGCCGAGGAGCGCCAATCGATCCTGGCCGCCAGCCCGGTTCGTGGCGAGTACGATGAAACCGTCGATCGCGAATCCGCCGCCGAGCTGCTGGCGCGGCGCGCCTCGCGCAACGGGGCGCCGCCTGCCGGCCGGCAGCGGGCGGCGGAACGCCGACCGCTTCTACCCAGCGGGGCGCGAACGTCCCGCGCAGTCGCGAGACCGCGACCGAGCGCTTCGTGAAGAATGTGGCGGGCAGTGTCGGGCGCCAGGTCGGCACCATTGTCGTGCGCCAGATGAGCAACGCCATCGTCCGCGGCATCTTGGGCGGCATTCTGCGCCGTTGACTTGAGAGCCTGGAAGGTCCGGGTTGCCGTCAGCCCGTGCCTCTCGTTTTCGTTCGCCCCGGCCGTGCGTGCTTTTCCAGGAACGCCACCATTGTGGTGGCGACATCAACGCTCGTTGACTGTTCGATGCCTTCGAGGCCCGGAGAGGAGTTGACCTCCATGACAACCGGGCCATGCTTGGCGCGGAGCATGTCGACGCCGCACGCGTTGAGGCCCATGGCCTTGGCCGCCCGGATGGCGGTTTGCGTTCCTCCGGGGTGATTTTTATCTCATCGGCGTGTCCTCCGCGGTGCAGGTTGGAGCGGAACTCGCCGGCTGCCCCTGTCCGTTGCATGGCCGCAATGACCTTGCCTCCGACTACCAGGGCGCGAATATCGCGGCCGTCGGCCTCCTGGATGTACTGCTGCACGAGAATCGCGATCTGCGCTCCGTGAAAGGCCTCGATCACGGACTTGGCCGATTTATGGGTTTCGCCAAGCACCACTCCGATGCCCTGGGTGCCTTCAAGAAGCTTGATGACGACCGGCGAGCCGCCAACCAGGTCGATGATTTCATCGGTGCGTCCGGCATCGTTGGCGAAAGCAGTCACCGGCAGCCCGACGCCGTCGCGCGAGAGGATCTGCAGGGAGCGCAATTTGTCGCGTGAGCGTCCGATCGCCACCGATTCGTTCAGCGGAAACACTCCCATCATCTCGAATTGCCGCAGGACCGCCAGTCCGTAGAACGTGTGGGATGCGGCAATGCGCGGGATGACTGCATCGAACCCCGTCAGGTTTTCTCCCTGATGCCGCAGTTCAGGACGCCGCGAGGTGATGTTCATGTAGCAGCGCGTATAGTCGATCGGCACCACTTCGTGCCCGCGCGCGACCGCCGATTCCATGATCCGGCGATGGGAGTAGAGTTTCGCGTTGCGGGTCAGGAGCGCGATTTTCATGGTCTTCTCGCAGGCGCGGGCGGTTTGCCGGTGTGGGCGCGCGTCAGCATGAACGACCGGCCCGGGTGAATGACGAACCTGTTCTTGATGGTGGTGCGGCCGAGCAGCATCGGCACCCCCATGTCTGTGCGGTCGGTCAGCGTAATGTGGCTGACCCACACATTTCCGCCGAGGCGGATTTGCGTTTCCACGACATGGCGGAGCTCGCTCACGCCGCCGGGATTCTTGACCCGTCGGGCGTCCGCGAGCGCAAGATCACATCGCTTCACCCGTCGCGAACCGGTTTCGGCGGGAACGTCAAAGCGTATGCGAGGCTGTTTGTTCTTGATGTAAACAGTGATGTTCTCGGCGTGCAGCGCGGCTGACCTTGCACCAGTATCGAGTTTGGCCCGGAGCGGGCCGATGCCGAGTTCCGGCAAATGAACATATTCACGCCAACCCGCCAGAACCGGAGGCAATTTCGCGCGCTTGCGGGGTTTACGCTCGCTCGTGTCCGCTTTAGCCATGGCGTCTGCATCCCGTTCCTTGACGAACGGGGGCCTTTGCTACCAGCCCGTTCAGCGCCAGACCCATCAGACGTCAATGAGGATAGTGTCGGCGATCTCGATGCCGAAGCCCGAAATTCCGACGTAGTGGCGGTTACGGCTGGCGATGAGCTTGATGGACCGCACGTTGAGGTCGCGGAGAATTTGGGCTCCCAGACCCACGTCCCGCCAGGCCTGCTCGCGTGCCGCCGAGCTTCCAGTGCTGGCCTTTGGACTTTCGCCGAGACGTGCGGCGGGTACTCCGGCCGTACCTTCGCGCAGGTAAACGAGAACGCCGCGCTTTTCCGCCTTGAAGATATCATAGACCGCATTCAGCGTGCCGCGCGCGCCGAAAACGTCCTCCACCAGGTCCTCACGGTGCAGCCGGACGGGAATGTTCTGGCCGCCCCCTATATCGCCATAGACGAGTGCCAGATGCTGAACGCTGTCGAAAGGCGTGGTATAGGCAATCCCGCGCGCCCTGCCGACCGGTGCTATGACATCGAACACGGCGACCTGCTCGACGAGCCGCTCGCGTGACTGACGGTAGGCGATGAGATCGGCGACTGAAATAATCTTCAGACCGTGCCGCCGGGCAAAGCTGACGATTTCGGGGCCGCGCATGACCGATCCCCGGTCGTCCATCAGCTCGGCAATGACGCCTACCGCTGGTTCGCCGGCGAGCCGGACAATATCCACGGCGGCCTCGGTATGGCCTGACCTCATGAGCACGCCGCCGCGCTTGGCGACCAGGGGGAACACGTGTCCGGGGCGCACGAAATCGGCAGCCTGGACATTGTGGTTGGCGAGCGCGCGTACGGTTGCGCATCGTTCATCGGCGGAAATGCCGGTCGTCAACGATACTTTGTAGTCGACCGACACGGTAAAAGCCGTCCCCATCGGCGCGTCGTTGATGGCCACCATCGGATCGAGAACGAGCCGCTTTGCATCTTCTGCCGTTAGCGGGGCACAAACGATCCCGCTCGTGTGCCGGATCATGAACGCCATTTGCTCAGGGCTGATCTTGCTCGCCGCGGCAACCAGGTCGCCCTCGTTTTCCCGGTCATCGTCATCCACGACGATCACCATTTCCCCGCGCGCGATTGCCGCAATGGCGTCTTCCACTGCATCAAATGCGGCTCTCTCGCCAATCCCGGCGGCGCTGGTGCCGGGAAACTCCACGAAATCGCCCAGCCGCACCTTGTTCGCAGTGATCGACTGGATGCGCGCGGCGAGCTCCAATGACGGCTTGGCTCCCGCAAGGAGCTGTGAGACCCGGCCTTGCGTGATGCCAAGCTCCCGCGCAAGTTCCGACTGATTGAGGCCAGCCGTTTCCAGCCAGCTGCTGAGCTTCATCAGCGACTATTAGCCCGGCTAATAGCCGCTGGCAACCGGCTTAGCGCGCTGCCGAGAACATCTTGTCAACGTGCTCCCAGTTGACCAGGTGGTCGACGAATGCCTCGAGGTATTTCTGGCGCAGGTTGCGGTAGTCGATGTAGTAGGAGTGCTCCCACACATCGCAGCCCAGCACCGGATGCGCCCCGTGCATGAGCGGGTTCTCGCCATTGGGCGTCTTCGTTATGGCAAGCTTTCCGTCTTTGACGACGATCCAGCACCAGCCTGAACCGAACTGGGTCATGCCCGCCTGCACAAAATCCGTTCGCATCTTGTCGTAGCCGCCGAGATCGGTTTCGACGGCTTTCTGCAGCCGGTCCGGCAGGCGCTTGCCGCCGCCACCCTTCTTCATCCAGTTCCAGAAGTGGATGTGGTTATAGTGCTGGCCGACATTGTTGATGAGGCCGGCGTTTTTCTCCGCATAGGCCTTGCGGCAGATGTCCTCGATGGATTTCGAGGCAAGCGGCGAGTCTTTGAGGAGATTGTTGCCGTTCGTGACATAAGCCTGATGGTGCTTGTCGTGGTGGAACTCGAGCGTCTCTTTCGACATGTGCGGAGCGAGCGCATCATAAGCATAGGGCAGGGCGGGCAGTTCGAGAGCCATGTTGTCCTCCAGAATGGGCCGAAGCTATCTAGTCGGTTGGGAACGCTTGCGCAACAAAGGCCGCGGCCGCCGGTCAGGCAAGGCGCTTTTCCATGAAGATGGAAAAGGGGTCTTGCTCCGGGTAGTCCGCAAAGGCGGGGCAGCGGACGAAACCTTCAGCGAAGAAGAGCCCCAGCGCCTCGGGCTGGAAGACTCCCGTCTCCAGCCGTAACAGCGGCAGGCTCGACTGCCGGGCGTCGTCTTCCAGGCGGCGCAGCATGGCGCGCCCGAGCCGCAAGCCGCGCGCCCGCGGCTGGATGTAGATGCGTTTGATTTCGCCATAACTGGAATCGCGGTGCCAAAGTGCGCCGGTGCCCAGCGCCTCGTCGTCGCGCCGCACCACGTAGAAATGAACGTCTGGCGCCGCCAAGTGTTCCACGTCGATCAGATGATTGCTTTCTGCCGGATAGAGCCGGCGAAACATCTCATCGAGCTCATGCACCAGTCGGGCGACCGCCGGCTGGCGCGGGTCCTCCCGCGCAATGGTAATGACGCCCGTCACATGAAGGCCTGCAGCCCCGTTTGAGCCCGTCCAAGGATGAGCGCGTGCACGTCGTGCGTGCCTTCGTACGTATTCACCGTTTCGAGATTCAACATGTGCCGGATGACGTGGAATTCGTCGGATATGCCGTTGCCGCCGTGCATGTCGCGCGCCGTGCGGGCGATTTCCAGCGCCTTGCCGCAGTTGTTGCGCTTCATGAGCGAGATCGCCGGCGGCGCGCCGCGACCGGCCTCCAGCGCTCTGCCAAGGGCCAGGGCGCCGTGCAGTCCCAGCGCGATTTCGGTTTGCATGTCGGCGAGTTTCTTTTGCACCAGCTGATTGGCGGCCAGAGGGCGGCCAAACTGCTTGCGATCGAGGGTGTACTGCCGGGAGCGGTGCCAGCAATCCTCTGCGGCACCCATGGCACCCCAGGCGATGCCGTAGCGCGCCTTGTTCAGGCAGCCGAAGGGGCCGCTCAGACCCTTGGCGCCGGGCAGCAGCCGGTCGGACGGGATCTCGACATTGTCGAGAACGATCTCGCCCGTAACCGACGTCCGTAGTGAAAATTTTCCTCGAATAGCCGGTGTCGCCAGCCCGCCGTCCCGGCGTTCGACGACGAAGCCATGAATGCCTTCCTCATCCAGCTTGGCCCAGACGATGGCAATGTCGGCGATCGGCGAGTTGGTGATCCACATCTTCGAGCCGTTGAGGACGAAGCCGTTGCGTGTCCGTTTGGCGCGCGTTTTCATCGCCGCCGGATCAGAACCGGCATCGGCCTCGGTGAGCCCGAAACATCCGACGAGCTCACCCGTTGCCAGGCCTGGAAGATACTTGTGCTTTTGCGCCTCGGTTCCGTAGGTGGCGATCGGATGCATCACCAGGGAGTTTTGCACGCTCATGGCCGAACGGTAACCGGAGTCGACCCGTTCGATTTCCCGGGCCGCCAGGCCGTAGGCCACGTAGCCAAGTCCCGCCCCGCCATATCTTTCGGGTATCATGACGCCGAGCAGTCCCTGCGCGCCAAGCTCGTTCATGATCGCGCGGTCGAAGTGCTCGTCGCGAAAGGCCTGTTGCACCCTCGGCATCAGCTTGTCGGCTGCAAAGGCGCGCACACTGTCACGGATCATGCGCTCGTCTTCGCGCAGGCTGCTTTCAAGATCGAGCGGATCCTGCCAGTCGAACTCTTCCACCGGGGCGATGTCGCGGCTCCGGGACTTTGCGGTTGCCTGCACCATTGGAGGGCATCCTCACGATCGGGGCGAAGTGGATTCGATAACCGCTATCGCGCTGCAATACAACTGGACGTGTCCGCAGCCGCCAGCTTAGCACTCGATGACGTTTCGGATGCGCTGCTGAAAGTAGGCGACCCCCTGTTCGTGGCGCGGAGACAGCGGGCCCGGCGTGTACGAGCCCAACTCGTAGTTCCTGTGGGTCTCCAGGCAGATACCGAAGTCCTCGCGGACGACGTCAAGATTGCGCGCGATCGTGTCGTCGTGATGAGCCCGGGCGTTGCTTGCCGTGTCGGCAAAGTAGAAATGATAGATCAGCTCGGTGCGTTGATGATCGAGTGGATTGATGCGGGAAGTGTTCATACCGCCTTCGAACAGCGACAGGGTCCAGTTCGGCCACATCCACAGCCATTTGCCGCGGTAGAAAAGCCCCTCCCGCGGCGGCGCCGTCATGCGCACCAATCCGTCGTGGGCGGTAGTCGAAAACCGTTCAAAATCGATCGCCGCGTGGAACGCCGGGTGTATGCCGGGTATGTGGTAACCCTCGACGAAGTTATCGGTGTAGATTTTCCAGTTGGCGTTGAACTCCATTCGTTCGCTGCGTACGGGCTGGTAGGTTTCAATCGGCTCGTCCTCGAGTTCTTTGACGAGATCGCCCAGCTGCTCTTCGAGATCCTGTTGCGGACTGATGGCGGCAAACAGGAGTCCGCGCCACTCTCGAACCTGAATCGGCGTCAACGGCCACTCATCCAGCCTGAACGCCGGGTCCTCGCCGAACCAGGGGGCATTGATCAGCCGTCCCAGATCGTCGTAGGCCCAGTTGTGATAGGGGCAGCGAATGACCGGACATCTGCCGCTTCCCTCTTCAAGCAGCCGCGCGCCGCGGTGGCGGCATACATTGCGAAACCCGCGCAGTACGCCGTCGCGGCCGCGAATGGCGAAAACCTTCAGCCCCGCGATCTCGTCTGCGACATAGCTCTGGGCGCTGGCGACTGCCGATGCGGGGCCAAGGAGCTGCCACGTCTGCGCGAAAATGCTGGTGCGTTCGCGCGCGAAGATGCCCGGATCGACATAGAGCCGGGCAGCGAGATTGCGCATCACGGCAAAGACGCTGCCGCTTCCTCGGTGACCGGCGGCATCTCGCGAGCTGAAGGAACCGCGACCGATGGCTGCGTCTTCACTTCCGGCGCCGGCATGCCGCAGAGCTTGAGACCGAACGCGTAAACGAAAGCAACCTCCCTGAGCCGGTCGAAGCGGCCGGGCGCTCCGGCGTGACCTTCACCCATCTGCGTCTTGAGCAGCAACAGGGTGTCGTTGGTCTTGCATTCGCGCAAGCGAGCCACCCACTTCGCTGGTTCCCAGTAGGTAACCCGCGGGTCGGTGAGTCCGCCGATGGCGAGGATGTGCGGATAGGCTCCGCGCGCAATGTTGTCGTATGGAGAATACGCAGCGATCAACTCGTAGACCGATTTGCTTTCGATCGGGTTCCCCCACTCTTGCCATTCGGGCGGCGTCAACGGCAGCGTATCATCGAGCATGGTGTTCAGGACGTCGACGAACGGAACTTCCGAGATGATGCCCTTGAACAGTTCCGGCGCCAGATTGGCCGCAACACCCATCAGCATTCCGCCGGCGCTGCCGCCGTGCGCGATGATGCGTCCGGGTGAGGTGAAATTCTCGCTGCACAGATGACGCGCGGCGGCCAGGAAATCCTGGAACGTGTTCATTTTCTTCTCGCGCTTGCCATCGCGGTACCACCGGTAGCCGCGGTCCTTGCCGCCGCGCACATGGGCAATGGCGCAGACGAAGCCGCGGTTGGCAAGCGAAAGCCAGTTTGCGTTGAAGCTCGCAGAGATGGCGATGCCGTAGGCGCCGTAACCGTAGAGCCAGCATGGCGCGGCGCCATCCAGTTTCAGACCCTTGCGATAGAAAAGCGAGATCGGCACCGCTTCTCCGTCGTTGGCGGTCGCAAAAATTCGCCGCGTCTCATAATCGGCGGGATCATGCCCGGAGGGTATTTCCTGAACCTTCAGCAGGCGGCGCTGCCGCGTCCGCATATTGTAGTCGTAGACCTTCGCCGGCGTGGTCATCGAGGAGTAGGTGAATCGCATGACCTCCGTGTCATGCTCGAGCGAGCCGGAAAGACCCAGGGAATAAGCCTCTTCCGGAAAGGAAATGGAATGCTCTTCGCCGCTCTGCATGTTGCGAACGACGATTTGCGGCAGTCCGTCCTGGCGCTCCAGCCGGACGAGATAATCCCTGAAACAGGTGATGCTCAGAATGAGCCGCCCTGGGTGATGCGCAACGAGGTCGCGCCAGGCGCCTGGTCCAGGGTTATCGATCGGCGCCGTCGCAATCTTGAAGTCCTCCGCCCCGGAGCGGTTGGTCAGAAAGAAAAACTCACCCTCCCGATGCTCGACCTCGTATTCCACCTGCTTTTCGCGGCGGGCGATGACGATGGGGTCGTTTTGCGGGGCCGATGCCGGCACGACCCGAACTTCCGATGATTCATGGTCGTGGGAGGAGACTACCAGGTATGAGCCCGACAAGGTTTTGCCGATTCCGACAAAATATTCGGGCTCGTTCTCCTGGTATACCAGCCGGTCCGCCTGGCCGGCCCCGAGAACATGATGCCACACACGACAGGGCCGGTGATTTTGATCGTTTTCAACGTAGTAGAACGAGCCGCTGTCGGCGGCCCACGCCACTTCTCCGGTGGTGTCTTCGATAACTTTGGGCAAGTCCTGGCCAGTCGACAGGTCGCGTATCCGTATGGAAAAAAACTCCGAGCCCTTCTGGTCGCTGGACCAGGCGACAAGGGTGTGGTCGGGGCTGTGCGAGAGGGCGCCCAGTCTGAAGTAGTCCGATCGTGCGGCTTCCTTCGAACCATCCAGCAAGACCGTTTCGGGCGATGTCAGCAGCCGGTTTTTGCGGCAGTATCGGGGGTGTTGTTCGCCGGTGAGGTAGCCGAGGTAGTATGCAAACGGGCCATCGGGGGCGGGTGCGGTTGTATCGTCCTGCTTGATGCGCCCCTTCAGCTCCTGAAACAGCTGCTCCTGCAACTCTTCGGTATCGGTCATCACCGCTTCGGTATATCGGTTCTCCGCCTCGAGATAGGCCCGTATTTCAGCCGGCAAGGTTTGCGGCTCGCGCATGACCTGCTGCCAGTTGTCGGCCCGCAGCCAGGAAAAGTTATCAATTCGGCTGATGCCGTGCTGAGTGCGCTGCTGCGGCTTCCGGGCGGCCCGTGGCGGTTTTTCGATCAAGTCCGGGGGCAATTGCGCTACCTTGCCTCGGGATCGAATTTCAGCGCCGTTCCATTCATGCAGTAGCGCAGGCCGGTTGGCTTGGGGCCATCGGAGAAGACATGACCCAGGTGGGCCGCGCACGCCGCACACCTGATTTCGGTGCGCCGGCTGAACAATCCTCTGTCGTCATGCTCGCTGACCGCCCCAGGCGCCACCGGGGAATAAAAACTGGGCCAGCCCGTGCCTGAGTCATATTTCGTGGACGAAGAAAAAAGCGGCGCGCCACAACAGATGCAACTGTAGGTGCCCGGCTGTTTTTGGGCATGATACGCGTGGCTGAATGCCCGCTCCGTGCCCTGCTGGCGGGTAACGTGGAACTCTTCTGGCGTAAGTTGTGCCTTCCATTCCGCGTCGGTTTTGGAACTCTTTGGCATCTTGATGCTCACTGTTTCGATATGCCCGGAAGGCCCGGCAATGGGGGCATTTGCTCAGGGAGAGGTAGAAAGCGGAGCCGCGTTTGAAAAGCCCTTGCGGGGGCAACCTCAGGGTAAACGATCCGTTACTGCCGGGGTATTCTACCCGGCGCATTAAAGGAATTTACATAGCCGCCAATGTAATTCTGATCAAGTTGGGTGGTGTGGAGTAAGCGCCTATGGACTGCACTGCGGCGCGGGAAGGCGACCCAAGTATCGCGTCCGCGCGGCTGCCAGGCGGTTACGGCGCGCCAGAAGCCCTGGCTCCCCTCCGCATTGCGGAAGTGCGGACCGGCAACCGCGCCTCCGCCGACTCCTTTCGAAAACTCTCCGAAAAGCTTCGGGGTCCGGTTCGAGCGCCCGCCCGGCCGGTGTTTGCCGAGCGCGCGCCGCCTGTTGCGGCAGCCGGTGTTTCGGAAATCCCGTTTTCGGAAGCGGCGGTGACCATCGCTCCGGAAACCCAGTTTTCGGAGATTGTGGCAACGGTCGCTCCGTCAGGCCCGTTTTCGGGCTCAGTTTCTCCGGTGCAACCTGAAATTGTTTCTGGAGTGGATTCTCCCCGCTGGCATCCCCCTCTCGAACGGGAGCGGTTTGACATGGGGTGGACCTCGCACGCCGCTTCGCGTTCCGCCCAGTCTCAGCGGCGTGTTCCCAGGCAACCTTATCAGCCCCTCGATGAATTTGCCGATGTGCCTCCGGAGTTCTCCAGCGACAGCCCGGAGACCGGGTCCGGGGCGCTCTCGCAACCGACTTCTCATGACGCGGCACAGCCTCAGTCCGGAGGTGAAGCTATCTCGGCAATCGATCGCCCGGACAACTACCGGTTTTGGGAAACAGAAGTTCAGCCCGCCATTGAAGGAGAACCGGCGAGCGAACTCTCGCTTCCACAGCCCGACCCCGTGGTAGTGCCCCAGGCGGCAGAACAAGTGCCGCCCGTTCCTGCGCAATCCTTCGACGAGTCTGATCAGGCAACAAGTAGCGGTGACGCGCCGCCCGAATCCGGCCCGAGCGCCGCGCAGGCTGCCGACATGGCGTGGGCGCTGCTTGAAATCATCTCGTTGCCCAGCGATACCGCCCAGCCGCAGGAACGCGCGCTGGCCGCCGATGCCCTGCTGAAACTCTTGCCGAAATTGTCGGTCCGGACACTCATGGCGATCGCTGACCGGATGGCCTTGATGGAGGCGCCGCCGCGTCTGATCGTCAACCACCTGGTGCGCGACCGCCGCCCCGACGTTTCCGGGCCGCTATTGGAAAAGGGTTCCAGCGTCAGCGATCAGGAGCTTGTCCAGGTGATAGGCGCCGGCCAAATCGAGCGCATTCGCCTAGTCGCGCGCCGTCGGGTTCTGTCGTCGGCCCTGTGCAATGCCATCATCGAGACCGCGGAGCCCTCGGTCATTCTGACACTGGTCAGAAATCCTGGAGCATCCATTTCGCACGAAGGCTTCATCCGGCTCAATGCCATCGCCAGGCAACATGTGTCGCTGCAGGCGCCGCTGGCGACCCGCCCCGACCTTCCTGCTCCGGTTGCTTTCGAGCTCTTCTGGTCGCTGCCCGTGGAGCTCCGGCGTTATGTCCTGTCACGCTTTTTGACTGACTCCAAGACCCTGGAGAGAATTCTGAACATCACAAAGTTAGTGGAAAAGGCCGCTCCACTCGAGACTCCCTCGGGCGGCTTCCCCCCGTCCGAGTCCATCGATCAGCTGATTTCGTTTGTCGTTTCCGGTGATGTGACGAAAGCTTCGCAGCTGTTGGCGGAGCTTGCGGCGGTTACGGAAAACAACGCCGCCCGAATCATCTCGGACAGCGACGGCGAGCCCTTGGCCGCGGCGCTCAAGGCGCTTGGCGTCTCCCGGGGCCGCTTTCAGGATATCATCGACATGTGCCGGCTCTCGCCGGCTTGCGCGTTGCGTCAGGATCGGAAAGTGGAGGAACTGCAAAGTCTTTTCGATACCCTGTCCTTTAACAAGGCTCGGGTCTTGCTCACCTATTGGAACTGGGCCACATCGCAGAGCGGGCCTTACGGGGTTGCCGCGGAGCGCCGAAGTTGATGCGGCGGCGCCGCGCGCCAAGACAGGAAGGCGGGCCGCAGCCGGTGCCGCTTTGCACGGCTTATATTTGTGGAAGAATCACACTCCTGAATCCACACTCGGTCGTTCAGGGGCTGTTGCGAAAAGACTGAGGAGATGAACAACAAACCGGAGATCGTTGCCCTTACCGCGGAAATCGTAGCCGCGTACGTTGCCAATAATTCTGTTCCTTCATCTGAGCTTCCCCTTCTGATCAGCAATGTCTATCGAGCTCTGTCCGCCACGACCGCCGAAACCAGTGAGGTCAGGGAGATCGTCGAGTTGAAACCCGCGGTGTCGCTCAAGCGATCCATACACAACGAATATTTGGTTTGCCTTGAGGATGGTAAGAAGTTCAAGTCTCTCAAACGTCACCTGCGCACCCACTTCAACCTCACACCGGAACAATATCGCGAAAAATGGAGTTTGCCTGCCGACTACCCGATGGTAGCCCCCAACTATGCCGAAACCCGCTCTCTTCTCGCCAAGCGGATCGGGCTCGGCCAGCATCGTAAACGCAGTTGATTTCCGGGTCTTTCCGCACCGCCAATTGGACTCCGCTTGGCCAATCCCGGTCTCTTGCGTATCCGCTGCCGAAAACTCATAAATCGCCAGAACAACCACAGCCGATTCGGGGGCAAGCGGCAGTGTCACCAGAAACTTCACGTGTGGCGTTTCGGGCTCAATTGGTCATTGTCGAGCAGCAACAGCTCTATGACCATTGGCTCAGCATATCATCGGGGCGAAGCATGCCCGACCGCAGCGATGTAAATCCCTCCGATTTCGCCCGGCTGCTGCCGTGCATCAGCTTGCTGGAGCGGAGCGACGGAGGCAGGTTGCGCGTGCGCCTGGCCGGCACGAGGCTGCGTGACATGTTTGACCGGGAGATCACCGGGCTGTTCCTCGACGACTTCGATTGGGGCGAAAAGCGCGACTATTGGCGAGCAGTCTACGATCACCTCGGCACCAACTGCCTTCCGGCGCAGGGAGTGGTGCGTGGACCACGTCTCAACAAGGAGCATTTGGTCCATTTCTGGCTGAGGCTGCCGTTGCGGCACGCGGGAAATCCTGCTGCCATGATCCTTGGTCACGACACCTTTGTGCCTGCCCAGGACGTGCCTGCCAGCATTGGCTTGGAACTCACTTCAGCCGCCAATCTTGCCGTCGGCATGAACTGAATTTCCTCCCGCCGCCACTCCGTTGCGGGTCTCAAACGAGCAGCTTTTGCGCATCCGACTTGATGCGCGCGATCATGGCCACAAAACCGTTGGAACGTTGCGGCGACAGGTGTTCGAGCAGCTTGAGCTCTTTCAGGACCGGCGCTGCATCGGTGCTCGCAATCGCCTCCACCGGCCTGCCGGAATAGATCGACAAGGCGATCGCGACCAGGCCGCGCACGATCAGCGCGTCGCTGTCGCCGACAAACGTCAGCTTCCGCTCGCTGCCGGCGCCGCACACGAAGGACTGCAGCCACACCTGGCTGACGCACCCCCGCACTTTGTTGCTCTCGGTGCGATAGGCTTCATCGAAAGGCGGCAACTCCCGGCCGAGCTCGATCACGTATTTATACCGATCTTCCCAGTCGTCGAGATAGAGAAAGTCCGCCTTGATGTCGTCGATCGTTGGAACGGGCACGATAACTTCAATCCTTGCTGCTGCGCCCCTCAAATATGGACATTATATGCGCAAATCGGTAGGGCCTCCCGCGCCCGGGTGCCGCAGCGGTCGTGCCCTGGCAGGCCCCGTGAGCTCGAACCCGGCGACAAAATTGGCGCCGGAAAGAGTTTGTTAAGCATCGGCGCTGCACCCTGAGGGACGCGCAGCCAGTCCGATGCACGAAGACATCGATCAGGAACTCTCCTCTCCGCCCGCGGCATCCGTGCTGGCGGCAGGAATCACGGCTGCCATGAGCTTCGCCATCATCTTCAATACGGCCTGGAGCCAGCCTGATTCCACGCTGGTAAGTTTGCGGGGCACGGCGGAAAACGTGGTTGAGATCAATGCCGCGCAGCTTCTAGACCGCGGCCGCACTCACCCAATTGTGGCCGGAGAGGAAGTACCTCGCGACGGCTCTGCACCAGCTGCGCTGTTGCTCGAGGTTCAGCAGGGTCTGCGGGCGCTCGGCTACAACACCGGTGATGCAGACGGCATTGACGGCGAGCCTGACTCGCAGGGCGGTGCGCCAATATCAGGCAAGAACCGGACTGCAACCGAACGGCAGAATCACCAGGCAGCTCCTGGAGCGTATTCGCTACACCCGGCAGGTTGTCGCTGCTACGCGCTTCCCCGCCGTCAACGAACGTCCTGCGCCGGATCGCCAGGTGGTCCTGGTACAGACCGGTCTCGCCGAACTGGGGTACCGGCCCGGATCGATCGATGGCTTCGTGGGAGACGAAACCCGGCGTGCGATCCGGGAGTTTGAAGCTGATCGCAGGCTCCCGCCGACGGGCGAAGTGTCGGCCCAGCTTCTCACGGAGTTGAGGAAAGTCGCGGGAGTCTCCAAACTGATCGATCCGTAGGTCACCTGACCGGAGCCTTGCATCAGGACGCCTGCAATTTGACGGCGATCCCGGAATCCGACAACAGCGCCAGATATTGCATGTCCGTAAAGTCTGCCATATGGGTCCAGGCGCATATTCGACGCTGCAACGCCGCCGGGTTGTTTGCCGTTCTGGCGAAGCGCGGGGCTGAAGAGGCGGGTAGCATCTATGTCAACGTAAATCGCCTGAACGGCACGGGTTTGCTTTTCGGTCCCGCGCCCGGTCCTTCGCATGACGAGTACGGCGAACGCCGGTGGACGACAGTCATCGCTGCCTCACCTGTTTCGGATGGCCGGATCACGGACTACCTCAGGCGCTTGTCCACGATTGATCCCGATATCTGGATCATCGAAGTCGAGGATGGCAGCGGCACCGGCATGCTGGCTCCTGGCAGGGACGAATGACTCTGCCGCGAGCGGCGGCGCTTAGCGCTTTGTTAACCATAACGGGCTTTCAATGTGACAGGCAGGTCGAACCGAGGCGGGTTGGTATCGTCCAACTGAACAAGATGGTTGATTGGTCCGACAACAAGATCATCGATCTTCCCACGCGACGCGAACGAGCGGGAGGCAGGGGCCGCAGGATAGGGCCGGCGCAGATCATCATCTTCCCCGGCGCGCGCATTGATCGCCCGGCGGACCCAGCGGGCAGATTGGCGCCGGCGCGCCGCTGTCCCCCCGGCGCTTCGTTCCACGCCGTCGAAGAAGACAGGCCGTAGCCCGAACTTCAAGTTGAGCTGGGCGCACTCCGGCAGGTCGAGCGGCTGAGGATGCGGGTAATGCGGGCCCGATAGGCCGGATCCTGAACGAACACCCGAACGACAAACAGGCCTCGCGAGTCTCTGGTAGCGACCTTGAAGGCAACGTCCTGAACCAGTTGTTCTTCGGCCTCATCGCCGAACAGTTTCGATTTCTGCCTTTCGATGACGATCGAAAATGGAACCTCCGAAATCTGCCGGTCGTTCAGGGAATAGATGTTGTCGCCGCTTCGCGAATAGACGTTGGCCATCCAGTAGCCCTGCGGTGTTTCCAGCTTCACATGCACGGGGCCGTCGCCGAGATCAAATACGCAGATGCCCTGTACGAATGCCTGGCTCTGCTGGCCCAGAATCACCACTGCATCCCGTTCCGGCAGCACGAGAAACCGGTTGGCTCCGTCTTCGCGGCTTCCGGCCGTGAGCAGGCGTCCCATTTCGACCTTCGGAACGAAGAGCACATAGGTCAGATGGACGGCGGTGACCAGCAAGGCGATGGCCAAAACCCAGAACAGCCGCTGTTTCACGAGCACTTGCCGCGCTCTATCGTCGGCATGACTGCCGACAGATGGGCGCCTTTCACGCTGTTGGCGGGCGAGAACAGTGTCAGGGCAAAGGCGAGACTGGATTGCGGCTGCAGCTTCAGCCAGTTGCCGGGCTGCGGGTCCTTGGATGCAGTGATTCGAATTTCGTTGTTGGGCTCGGCGATCGCGAATTGCGACAGCACCGAGGTGCCGGACAGCAGCTCGGGAGCGATCTCCTGCTGCGCGGTGATGCGCCACCATCGCGACGCGGTGATCGGGCCTTTGATCACGTAGCTGCAGGTCGCATCCAGGCTGTCGTTGGCGCTGTCGGTGGTCGCCAGGAATTCGACGGCCTCGAAGGCGCTCATCGGCAATCTGCCGTAGGCCAGATAGTGCCCTCTGGTGTAGGGGTCGCTGTTGGGGGTTCCGGCCGAGGGCCAGGTTCGCCACGGCCCGTTGTTGACCGCGAACTTTCCTACATTGCCTTCGATAAGCTGGGTTGCCGAGGCGAGACCGATACCGATCGATACGATCAGATAGGCCGGTATCGCGATGACGCCACGATATGCCCTTCTCGCCATGTCAGGTTGCTCGTTGTGCCGAAACTCAGTTCTTCTTTTGGAAGATGTTGAAGCTGCTGGGCTTCCTCTTCTTTTTTGTTGCTGCCGCTCTCTGCGGCTGCTTCTTCTTGCCGAAGAAGCTGAACATATCCTGCAACACGCTCACGACACCGTCCGAAGCTTGCGGCCGCGTGACCACGTTGACGTTGTCGTCGCCCGATTCGCCATCGGCCGAGCTGGAGGCACGCGCGGTCCGAACGGTTCCGCCGCCGGTGCCAGGTTTGAGGGGAGACTGGTCTCCCTCTTGGCTCTCGGCCACGTAGGTCATGTGCGAGCCATCGATCGGAACGCCAGGCAGGTCTAGCGGCGGCTTGTATGCCTGGCAAGGCAACTGATCTCCTGAGCTACACAGCGCCACTTCCATGTACTCTTTCCAGGTTTTCGCCGGCAGCATGCCGCCGGTCATGCGTTTCATTTCGCTGAAATCGTCGTTGCCGAACCAGACACCGGTTACGTAGTGGCCCGTATAACCGATGTACCAGGCATCGCGATAGCTCTGGTTGGTGCCGGTCTTGCCTGCCTGCGGCGTAAAGCCGAGCATGGCCCGTTGGCCGGTTCCTGCCTTCACCACATTGCTCATCATAATGTTGAGCTCGGCTACTTTTTCACTCGGCAGCACCTGCGGTTGCTGCGCCTGACTTGGGTTTCGTGAGTAGAGCAGGTCACCGTTGGGCCGGCGAATTTCCAAGACCGTGTAGGGCCGCGCCTGCTTGCCGCCATTGGCGAAGGTCACGTAGGCCGACGTCATATCGATCAGGGTCACTTCGTTGGTTCCCAGCGGCAGCGAAGGCACTGCCAGCAGCGTAGCCTGCAGGCCGGCGCGGTGCGCGGCATCCAAGATCGCCTGTCTGCCGATATCCTTCATGATGTGAACGGGAATCGAGTTGTAGGAGTGGGTCAGCGCGTTGGTCAGGCTCGTCCTGCCGACATATTTTCCCGTATAGTTGCGCGGGCTCCAGTTGCCGATGCTGACCGGCGAGTCGCTCACCCGCGTCTCCGGGGTGTACCCGGCAAGCAGCGCCGCCATATAGACGAACGGCTTGAACGACGAGCCGGGCTGGCGCAGGGCATCGGTTGCTCGATTAAACTGGCTGTCTTCATAGTTTCTGCCGCCGACGATTGCTTTGACGGCACCGTCGAGTTCCATACTGACCAGAGCTGCCTGGGTGGCGCGGAAGGCGGGCGCTTCGGTGTCGATCTCATCGTTGACGATGCGCTGGGCGGCCTGCTGCAGGCGAAGCTCGGCCGTAGACTTGACCTCGATGACGTAGTCGCTCTGCAGGCCCTGGCTTTCGATGAGCGCCAGGGTTTCAGCGTAAGCATAGTCGAGGAAATAGTCGGGGCTGTAGTACAGGCTCTGGCTGATGACCCGCGGCGCATCGCGCCGGGCGGCCAGCAGCTCGCCGTGGCTGATGAAGCCCGAATCCAGCATACGGTAGAGGACGACGTTCGCGCGCGCCAGCGCATCGGCTACATTGGCATGTGGAGCAAACTTCGATGGGGCCTTGAACAGGCCGGCCAGCATCGCAGCTTCCGACAGGTTGACGTCACGTATCGACTTGCCGAAGTAGAACTGTGCCGCCGCTTCAACCCCGTAGGTGCCGCCGCCCAGATAGGAGCGGTCGAGATACATTTTGAGGATTTCATCTTTGCTCAGCCGCGCCTCGATCCACATCGCAAGGAAAGCTTCATTGATCTTGCGCCGCAGTGTCTTCTCGGGTGTGAGGAAGAGATTCTTCGCCAGTTGCTGCGTGATCGAAGACCCGCCCTGGCGGACGTCGTTGGCGCGTGCGTTTTCGACGAGCGCCCGGAACGTTCCGACCACGTCAACGCCGAAATGCTGGTAGAACCTGGCATCTTCGGTGGCCAGAACGGCATTGACCACGTCCGGCGGAATCTCCCCCAGTGGGATGGCGTCATCCTGGCGGATGCCGCGCCGGCCGATGATCTCGCCGGAGATATCTGTAAAGGTAACGGCGTACTGGCGGCCGAGATTCCAGATATCGCCGGTGCCGCTGAAAGGCGGCAGCGCAAACATGAGCAGGCCCAAGCCGGCGAACAGGGAAAACGTCGCGCCATCGTCGACGATGTTGACGACAAAACGCCATATACCGCGAATTCGAAACCGATCAAGGAACACGGCGTACGCCATCGACCAGCGGCGCACCAAGTCCCCCAGCTCGAACAGTGTCGACCCGAAAAGCGAGTTGATGGACATGAAAATCTGGTAGATGGGATTGCGTGCGGGCAACTGGTTCACGGCAGGCACTCGGCCACGGTTTCGATTCTACTGATTCGGCGGATGGGGGTTAAAGCTCCGGCCCGGGCAAGGATATTGGCCTTCCACGGGCGCCGCAAGCCAAGCCCCAGCCCCCTGAACCATAATCGGTAATTTCGGCAAAAACAGGCCTTTTCCCGCCGCCCGGCCAACAGTATGAAATTCTCGTGGGCTTTGGAGGCCCGGAAAAGGATGGAGCTGTGACGGGTCGGAAGCCGTTCTGGAAGCGCAAGACCTTGGCGCAGCTGACCAAAAGCGAGTGGGAATCGCTTTGTGATGGCTGCGGCAGGTGCTGCCTCGTCAAGTTCGAGGAGGAGGAAACAGGGCGTATTCACTTTACCAAGGCCGCCTGCCGAATGTTCGACGGCGCGAAGTGTCGTTGCACGGACTATGCCCACCGAACCGAGCGGGTCGCCGATTGTGTGGCCCTGACGCCCGACAACGTCGCAAGCCTCTCCTGGCTTCCGGACACCTGTGCGTACCGTATCCTTGCAAGGGGCGGCGAGCTTCCCTGGTGGCATCCGCTTGTATCCGGAACGACCGCAACCGTGCGGGCGGCCGGTATCTCGGTTGCCGGGAAGACCCGCTCGGAAGAAGCATATTCAGACGATGAATTGTGGACCCTGCGCTGGCGCCTGCCAAAAGCCAGGCGCCAAGGGCCATCGGGGTGAGAGGTCCGGGATCGGCAACGGCCCACGCTGGCAAATGCCTGTATTCATGGGAGGTTCATGTTCTGGATCATAGTTTGCCTTCCCGTTGGAACGGCATCATGGCAGCAAAAGGATTTCTATGTCTCCTCGCGGCCGCATTGCTTGGCTTGAGCGCATACGGTGACGATGCGGGGGCCGCGCGATGCAGGCCCGGCAAGCCGTGTGACGGACTGACTCGAGCTCCTGCCGTCTACTACCTCGAGGCGCAGTCAGCGTCGGATATCCTTCGCAAGAAACGCCGTGCCCGGCGATTGCGCGAGGCCTCTCCGCCGGAGGAGTTTACGGGCGAGGAAAACGTTTACGATAACGGGCTTGCGGGCGGTGATCTTATCCCCCAATCGCTGGCCGTGACGCAGGCCCTCGCCGCTTACCCCGATGCCAAGCCGCTCGGCGTCAAGCTGTTGCCGGGCCCAAGTCCGGTGTATGCTGTCAAGCTGCGCGTCGATGGCCAGGTTCTCCGCGTACGGATTGATGCGCAGTCCGGCCAGATTCTGGGCGAGTGACTAAACCACCGCGAGACGAAGAGAATAGGGGAGCGGCATATGCGCCTGTTGGTCGTCGAGGACGATCCTGATCTCAATCGCCAGCTTGTCAGCGCATTCAAGGATGCAGGCTATGTCGTCGATACGGCCAAGGATGGCGAGGAAGGCCACTATCTCGGCGACACCGAGCCTTATGACGCGATCGTTCTCGACATCGGGCTGCCGGTGATGGACGGCGTCAGCGTCCTGGAGAAATGGCGCCGCTCCGGCCGCAAAACTCCTGTTCTCATTCTAACCGCCCGGGATCGCTGGAGCGACAAGGTCGCCGGCTTCGATGCGGGCGCCGATGACTATGTGGCCAAGCCCTTCCATATGGAGGAGGTGCTGGCGCGCATCCGAGCCCTCGTGCGGCGCAGCGCCGGACATGCATCGAGCGAGATTTCCTGCGGCGCGTTGCTGCTCGACACCGCCAGCACGCGAGTGACCGTGGATGGCAAGGCGATCAAGCTTACCTCGCTGGAATTCAGGCTGCTGACCTATCTCATGCTTCACAAGGGCCGGGTCGTTTCACGCACCGAGCTCGTCGAGCACCTCTATGACCAGGACTTCGATCGCGATTCAAATACCATCGAAGTCTTTGTCGGCCGGTTGCGCAAGAAACTTGGCGTCGACGTTCTGCGAACGATAAGGGGGCTGGGCTATTGCATCTCCGAGCCCGACAATGCCGGCTAATTCGCTTGCCTTCCGTCTCGCGGCTTCCGCAGCAATCATAAGTCTCGTCCTGTTTGTCGCCGCCGGGGTGCTGTTAGCCGACCTTTTCAAATCAGCCGTTGAACGCAACTTTGACGAACGGCTGCAAGCTGTCATGGACGGCCTGCTGTCCGCGGTGGAATTGTCTCCGGATGCCAGCCGCATCACCATGCCGGGGGCGCTGGCCGACACTCGGTTCGCCCTGCCTTTGTCCGGATGGTACTGGCAGGTCATGCCGGTCGGCGATAGTCAACAGGGCGGATTGGCCTCCGCCTCGCTTCTTGAGCAACGTCTCACGCCGCCCCCCGCGCGAGCTTGCCAGGCGCGATGCCAACGGCGTGGCCCGCTTCTACCTGCTCGACACGAATGGCACCCAGCTTCGCGGCATCGAGCAGCCTTACCAGCTCGGCGGCAGTGATCAAAAGTACTCCTTCGTGGTGGCCGGCAACTTCGATGAGCTCAAAGGTGAAATTTGGGTTTACACTAACGCGCTGGTCCTGGTGCTGAGCATTCTGGGGCTGGGGTTTCTGGCGTCCGTCGTCGCCCAGGTTCGCTACGGCCTGCGGCCGATGAGCGCCCTGCGCTCCGAGCTGAATGCGATCCGCGAGGGCCGGGCCGAAAAGCTCACGGGTGGCTACCCCGAAGAGATCGAGCCGGTAGCGCGCGAGCTCAACTTGCTGATCGAGGCCAACGCAGCCATCGTCGACAGGTCGCGGACTCAGGTCGGCAACCTTGCGCACGCGCTGAAAACCCCCCTTAGTGTGCTCACCAACGAAGCCAATATTCACAAGGGTCAGCTGGCCGCCAAGATTTCTGGAGCAAGCCGGTGTCATGCGCGACCAGGTTTCGCTCTACCTGGATCGGGCGAGACGGGCCGCCAGGGCCCACAGTCTCGGATCGGCTACCAATGTCGGCGCGGTCGTCGATGCCATCGTTCGCACGCTGCTGCGCATTCATCATGACAAGGGCATCAAGGTCGACGTCTCTTGCCCCCCAACCGCCCGCTTCCTGGGCGAGCAGCAGGATCTGGAGGAAATGGTCGGCAACCTGCTCGATAATGCCTTCAAGTGGGCAAGCGCCAGGATCGCCGTGAATGTCTCTTCGCAGAAAGCTGCCGGGGACGGCGCCCGTGCCTGGATCGAGCTCTCGGTCGAAGACGACGGGCCGGGTCTGCCTGCCGACCGGCGCGGCGAGGCTCTTAAACGCGGACGCCGCCTTGACGAGACGAAGCCAGGCTCGGGACTGGGCCTGTCGATCGTCACCGAGACGGCCTCGATGTACAACGGCAGAATCCAACTCGACGGCTCGCCGCTCGGGGGGCTGAAGGCCACACTGAATTTGCCCGCCGTGCAGTCCTGACCCCTGTATCCTGTCGAAACTAGACGGCCATGGTGACCGAACCGCTGCCGACCGGCACGCCGCGCTCGCGGTAAGGAGTGCGGCCATAAAATGCGCGATAGCATTTCGAAAAATGCGAAGGTGAGGAGAACCCGCACGCGAGTGCGACATTAATGACCGACATGTCGGTTTGCAGCAGCAGCGAACGCGCTTTCTTTAGCCTGAGTTCGAGGTAATAACGTTTGGGCGACCGATCAAGATAGCGGCGGAACAGGCGCTCGAGCTGGCGCGTCGACAGGCCCACCTGCCTGGCCAGCAGGCTTGGGGAAAGAGGGTCCTCGAGGTTGTTTTCCATTTCGGCAATGATGCCGACGAGCTTGGGATGGCGGGCCCCGATCCGCGCCGGCAGTGACATGCGCTGATGCTCGCTGTGATGGCGGATGGGCGAGTGCAAAATGGCTTCGGCGACGTTGGCCGCAAGCTCGGCTCCATGCTGGCTCGCAATCAACGCCAGCATGAGGTCGAGAGCGCTCGTGCCGCCGGCGCTGGAGAACCGGTCGCGGTCTATTTCGTACAGGCCCCCGCTGACCTTGATGTCCGGAAAAGCCTCGGCGAACCCAGGCATGTTTTCCCAGTGGATGGTGCAGCTGTAGCCATGGAGCAGCCCCGCTTCCGCCAACAGGTGCGCTCCGGTGCACAAGGCGCCGATATCGTGTCCGCGCCGCGCCGTACGGCGCAGCCAGGCGAGGAGGCGCCTGTCCGCATAGTGGTGGATATCGAGCCCGCCGCACACCACGATGCTGGCGTGCTCGTCGACCGCGTCGAGGTCACCGGTGACCATCGCCAGAATGCCATTGGAGGCCGCCACCGGGCTGCCGTCGAGGGAGTGCATCGACCAGCTGTAGAGCAGCTTTTCCGATAGGCGATTGGCGATGCGCAGCGGCTCGATCGCCGACGTCACCGGCATCATGGTGAACTTCGGCACCATGACGAAGGCGAAGTGCTGCGGCAGGATCCGGGGTTTTTCACCAAACATTGCCTGGCCAACGGATCAGATTGATATCTTGCCGGAGATGGGCCGGCGCCGCGCGTGCGAGCCCCTATGCGCCCATCCGGGTGCGTCACTTCAGACACCAGAAACGACACTCTGGCAAGGGCATCTGTCGCATCTGTCGCACGGCTGTCGGAAAAGTGCATCTGTTCTGGTGGGTCGGCGGTCAATCTTGCGCAGCCGCCAACCGCCCGAGCTTGCATGCATCAGCCAATTGAAAACTTCCTTAGAGGCTTCTCCCTCGAAATTACACCGAGGCAGTCGGACAAGCTTCCGCAGATAGCGGCAAGGGTCGCAACGGGCACCAGGGTCTATGTCGCATTGGTCGATCCCGCGGATGTCGAACCCCAATTCGAGGCGGCGCGCGCCGCGCGGGCCGCGGGCCTCGAACCGGTTCCCCACGTTCCGGCACGGTTCATCCGCAACGCCGACGATCTCGAGCGGCGAGTGGCGCGCTTCGCCTGCGCTGGCGTACGACAGATGCTTGTTCTGGGAGGCGGCGCAACTCAGCCTTTGGGGGATTTCGACGCGGCGATCCAATTGCTGCGGACCGGCGTTTTTGAGCGCAACGGGATTACGCACGTTGCCGTGGCCGGCCACCCGGAAGGCAATCCAGATATCATCAGGAAGCATGGCGAGGGGGCGCTGCTCGCCGCCCTGCTCGAAAAGCAGGCCTACATCGGGGCCAACCGGCTCACCGGTCACATCGCGACCCAATTCCTCTTCGAAGCTGATCCGCTCATCAAGTGGACGATCGGTTTGCGCGCTGCTGGCATTGCTCTGCCGGTCTGCGCCGGCGTTCCGGGTCCGGCGACGATCAAGACCCTGGTCAAATATGCAGCAGTTTGCGGGGTAGGAAACTCGGCCCGCTTCATCCGCAAGCAGGCGCTCAATGTCACCAGGCTGCTCGCTGTCTCGTCTCCGGACAGGCTCCTGTCGGACATTGCCGCAACGCAGGCCGCCAGCCCGCACCTTGGCTTTGGTGCTCCTCACTTTTATCCCTTCGGCGGCTTCGACAAGCTGTTTGCCTGGTTGGAGGCGCTAATCCCGGACAGCGCCCCGGCTACTGCGCAACTCGTCCGTAGCCGATAATTTCGTCAAAGGGTGTTTCGGCGGGCAGCGTTCCGAACGTCTGACCCCGGTCTCCGCTGAGCCGCGAGGCGCAAAAGGCATCGGCGATCGCCGGCGGCCCGTGGCGAACCAGAAGGGCGCCCTGCAACGCCAGCGCGATCCGCTCCGCAATCCAGCGAGCCCGCGATTCACCCTCAGCGCTGCTGCCGAGGTTCGCCTTCACTTCTTCGACACAACGGTCCAGCCGGCTGTCGCCGCCGCGCGCGGCCGCTAGTTCCGCCAGGAGCCCGTGCGCCGCCGCGGGGTCGCGCGCAAGGGTGCGCAGCACATCGAGGCAGATGACATTCCCCGAGCCCTCCCAAATGCCGTTCAGCGGAGCCTGACGGTAAAGCCGGGGCATGATCGAGTCTTCGACGTAGCCGGATCCGCCGTGGCATTCGAGAGCTTCGCAAACATGCTGGGCCAGCCGCTTGTTGATCCAGTATTTGGCGATCGCCACGGCGAGTCGTGAAAACGAGGCCGCGCCGGCATCGTCAGCCGCCTCATCAAAGCTGCGCGCCACCCTTGCCACGAGCACCGTCGCCGCCGCCCACTCGACCGTCAGATCCGCCAGCACGTTGCGCATCAACGGTTGCTGAGCGAGCAGACGCCCGAAGGCGCTGCGATGCGAGGCATGATGAACTGCCTGCACCACAGCCTGTCGCATCAGGCCGGCGGCGGCCAGCGCGGTGTCGAGACGGGTGTGGTGCACCATGTCGATGATGGTCCGCACGCCCTCGCCTTCTGGGCCGATGCGTTGCGCCCAGGTTCGTGAATATTCGACCTCGCACGAGGCGTTGGACCGGTCGCCGAGCTTGTCCTTGAGACGCTGGATGAGGAAGGGATTGCGTGCCCCGTCGGGCCGCCAGCGCGGCACCAGAAAACAGCTAAGGCCCGCAGTCGTTCGGGCCAGCGTCAGGAATGCATCGGACATCGGCGCCGAGCAGAACCACTTGTGGCCCGTAAGCTCGTACTCACCATCGGAACCGCAGGACCGGGCCTGCGTCGTGTTGGCGCGAACGTCGGAGCCGCCCTGCTTCTCGGTCATTGCCATGCCGATCGTGACGCCGGTCTTCTCGGCCGCCGGTATGAAGCGTCGGTCATAGGCAGCGGCGGTTATCCGCGCCTGCCATTGCTGCGCGATCGCCGGATTTTTCCTGAGCGCCGGCAGGGATGCATAGGTCATGGTGATGGGGCAGCAGACGCCCGCATCGGTCTGAACCAGCAGATACTCAAGCGCCATGTGCGCCACATGGCCGCCGCGCCGTGCCGATGTCCAGGCGATGGAGTGCACCTCGTGTGTTTTGGCGAGTTCCATGAGCTCGTGATATGCCGGGTGGAAGACGACTTCGTCGAGGCGCCGGCCGGCGCTGTCGAAGGCTCGCAGTTCCGGTGGATAATGATTGGCCGACCGGGCGAGCTCGGCCGCGTGCTCGCTGCCCATGATGGCGCCGAAGGCGCTGAGTTTGTCAGCGGCCCAGCCGGCGCCCTCCCTGGTGACTGCGGCCCGCAGGACAGCATCGCTTTCGAAGAGGTTGTAGTCTACCAGAGGCGGCGGCTGGTTCACCACCTCATGGCTGTCGAACACGCTGATCGGCTGCCTCGCTGGCATTGGATTTCAGTGGCGCCGCGACTGGCGTGGCTGGTGGATGGACTGGGGTTGGATGGCACCAATGGCATCGAAAAGGCACAATCAGTCAAGGAAATGAAGTATTAGCACAAACACCCTACGCTATCGGAGGTTTGGGGGCCCGGAACAACACTATGCCCGAACAGCGGCCTCGGCCGCCCGATCTCTCGTGCCATGAGCGGAAATCCCGAACTTAAGATCAACGAGGCATTGTACCAGTGGTGTGTGCGCGCATTTTCGCTGATGCGCCGCCGTCTTGGTATTCGGATCAAGGTGCACAATGCTGACGGTCATATTCAGACCGGCCAGATATTTCTGTTCAATCATTTTGCGCGCTTCGAAACCATCATCCCGCAATACTTCATCTATCAGGCTACCGGCGCCTATTGCCGTTGCGTTGCAACGCACAAGCTGTTCCTCGGCAACGAGACCTTTGCCGCTTTCCTGCGCAGTTGCGGTGCGGTGCCCAACACCCTGCCGGGTCTTCTGCCTTTCCTGGCCGCCGAGATACTGCGCGGCCGCAAGGTCATCTTCTTTCCGGAAGGCAGCATGATCAAGGACCGTCACGTGGCTGCGGAGAGCCGGTGGCGTCCTCATCACCCGCCGGCTTTCCGGCACCGCCAGGGTGCTGCTGCCCTGGCGCTGGTCCTGGAAGTATTCAAGAAGCGCATTCTATCGGTGAACGCTGCCGGCGAGACGGAAAGGCTCGACCGGTGGGTTCGCGCTCTCGGCCTGGCGAACATCGATGCCCTGGTCAGCGCCGCAAGTCAGCCGACGTTGGTCGTCCCCGCCAACATAACTTTCTATCCCATCCACACCAGCGATAACTTTCTGCGCAAGGCTGCCGAGCTGTTCGGCCGCGACCTCAGCGAGGAAACCAAGGAAGAGTTGCTCATCGAGAGCAACCTCGTGCTCAAGCGCACCGACATGGACATCCGCTTCGGCGATCCCATCCGGCCCAACGTCACCTGGAGTCTGTTCGACAGGTTCATTCTTGACCAGGTGTTCAAGCGGATCGACAGCCTGGATGAGCTGTTCGCGTTCAACCACAAGGCCAGCCGCTCGCTCGATCGCATGATCGCCGTCACCATGCAACGGCGAACCCAGTCCCTTCGCGACCGCTGCATGGTCGAAATGTACGCGCGGGTGACGGTGAACCTGAGCCACATCGCCGCACGCCTGATCCTGGAGCTTTTCGACCGCGGCGTCACGGAAATCGAACACGGCCGCCTCCACGCACTGCTCTATCTGGCGCTGAAGAAGATGCAGGGTGAACCGTCGATTCATCTGCATCGCAGTCTTGCCGATCCTGACGCCTACCGCGGCGTGCACCGCGGCAGCAGCCGCCTGTGGACGCAGTTCTGCGACACGGTCGTGTCTTCCGGTCTCATCGCCACCACACCATCGACGTATCGGTTCCTGCCGTCTCTCCGCCGCAAGATTGGCGCGCCGCGACCCGCGGCTTGAGAATATCTTGCAGGTATATGCCAACGAAATCGCCCCGCTGCCGCTCGCCTGCCGGATCATCGACCGCATCGCCCGCGCGGAACCCGGCTTTCGCGGAGCGAAGCGGGCCCGGCTGCTGTTTGATGACGAGCTGCGTTCCTTTTCCCTCGCCCGGGAGGCCTTTTCTCGCGCCCGCCATCTCGCGATCAACTGCCAGGAGACCGCCTCCGAAAGCGGCGAGCCCTATTTATTGACGCCCGATCGCGCGAGGACCCTCGGCGTCATGCTGGTGCACGGATTTCTTGCTTCGCCTGCCGAGTTGAAGGCGTTTGGCGCTCGCCTGGCGGCGGCGGGCTATCCGGTGATCGGCGTGCGGCTGAGCGGTCACGGTACTTCGCCATGGGATCTGCGCGAGCGCTCCTGGCAGGACTGGCTGGAATCGGTGAAGCGCTGCCATGAAATCATGCTCGACCTCGCCGACCAGGTCTGTCTTGTCGGCTTCTCCACCGGCGCGTCCATGGCGCTCCATCACGCGGCCGGCAAGCCCGAACGACTGGCCGGAGTTGTCGCGGTCTCCCCGCCGCTCCGGTTTCACAACCGCAACCTGGTTTTCGTGCCGGTCATCCACGGAATCAACAGGCTCACCGAATGGGTTGCCTCCGCTGAAGGCCTGATGCCGTTCCGGATCAATCCGTCCGAACATCCCCATATCAACTATCGCCATGTGCCCATCCGCGGCCTCTTCGAACTGCGGCGGGCCATCGACGAGCTGCACCACCGGCTGCCGGACGTCCTCTGCCCGGTACGGATTTTCCAGGCAACCAACGACCCGATCGTCGATCCGACAAGCGCCCAGCTCGTCCTCGACAGGTTGGGTAGCGCCGAAAAGCAGCTTGAGCTCATTGCATCCGCGAGGCACGGAATTCTGAACGAGGACATCGGCGGCATCCAGTCGCGCATCGAGGCAACCCTCGACGAATGGTGCTCGGGAACGCAGCCGCGGCGACTGCACGAAGAGCGCCAGGATTTTCCTGCTGAGGATGCAATCAGGCGCTTGTTGCCCTACTTTCCGGCGGAAAGGACGCGAGATCTGATGATTGGCGAAGGGTTGGCGGGCTCGCTTCGAGCGATGCTTGATCGCTTGCGGATTGATCGCTTGCGCCGAGTGCGGCCGAATCGCAACGCGCAACTTGAAAGGCCCTATCCATGGGAGAAGTCCTACCCGCCGGAGATCATCTGGGATCTGGCGCTGGAGCCAAAGCCCTTGCCGGCGTTGCTGGACGAGGCGGTCAGGGAGTTTGCCGGTCGCCCCTGCCTGAGTTTCCGCGGCAAGCACTACACCTATCGCGAGGTTGGCCGTCTCGTCGATCATGCCGCCAAGGGTCTGCAGTCGCTTGGCGTTAGGAGGGGGATCAAGATAGGCCTGATGCTGCCGAACTGCCCCTACGCGGTAATCTGCTTTTATGCCGTCCTCAAGGCTGGCGGCACCGTCGTCAACATCAACCCTCTTTACTCTCCCTACGAGGTTGAAAGGCAGGTTGCCGATTCCGACTGCAGAATGCTGATAAGCCTGGACGTCAAGGGGCTGTATGAAAAGGTAGCGGGGCTTGCCGGCACCGGCTCGCACGTCGAGAAGCTCATCGTCTGTCGAACCAAGGGAATGCTGCGCTTCGCGGAAAAAGTCGTCTTTGGACTGTTCAAGGGCCGCGAGGTTGCCGCGATCGTCGAGGACGAGAACCATGTATCGTTCGAACATCTGATCGACAACGACGGCTTGCTCGACGCCGCAGTCATTGATCCGGCACGCGACGTCGCGGTGCTCCAGTACACCGGCGGCACGACCGGCTTCCCGAAGGGTGCGGAGCTCACCCACGCGAACCTCCATATCAATACAGCGCAGCTTGCTCGCTGGGCGACCGACGTGCGGCCAGGCCTCGAGAAGTCGCTGGCCGTGCTGCCGCTGTTTCATTCCTTCGGCATGACCGCGGTCATGAACCTGAGCCTGTGGCTCGGCGCCGAGATGATTCTCCTGGCCAAGTTCCAGACTGCCGAGGTTCTCGACACGATCGGCCGTGCGAAGCCGACGATTTTCATCGGCGTGCCGACGATGTTCTCGTCACTGGTGGCGGCACGTGACATCGCCAAGCGTGACTTGTCCAGCCTGAAGTTCTGCATATCAGGCGGTGCTCCCTTGCCGTTGGAGGTGCAGCGCAGGTTTGAAGCGTTGAGCGGTTGCCTGCTGGTTGAGGGGTACGGCTTGAGCGAGGCAAGTCCCGTGTGTGCAGTTACTCCGCTCAAGGGTGGCAAGCAGGGTTCGGTCGGACTGCCGCTGCCGCAAACCATCATCGAAATCGTCAGCCTGGAGAATCGCGGGCGTGTTCTCGGCGTCCACGAGCGCGGTGAAATTTGTGTCACCGGCCCGCAAGTCATGACCGGGTACGCCAACCGCGCCAAGGAAAACGTCGATGCGTTCGACGGCCGGCGATTGCACACCGGCGACGTCGGATACTTCGATGAAGACGGCTATCTCTATATCGTCGACAGGATCAAGGATCTGATCCTGTCCAGCGGTTTCAACGTCTACCCTCGGCAGGTCGAGGAGATAATCTACCAGCATCCCGCGGTCGAGGAGGTCGCAGTGCTTGGTGTGCCTGACCCCCACCGGGGCGAGATCATCAAGGCATTCATCAAGCTCCGGCAGGGGAGTTCACTGTCTCTGGCTCAGCTGCGCGAGTTCTGCGCCGACAAGCTCGCGCCCTTTCAGATGCCACGCCAGATCGAAATCCGCGACATGTTGCCAAAAACGCTCATCGGCAAGATATCGAAGAAGGACCTTGTGGCGGAACCGGCGATCTCTGCAACCCATCCGGCAGCCGACCTGAGAGCGGAGGCGCACGCGTGATGTGCGCTGAGGGCGGTTGCACTACTGGTCTGGAGCCCGGGCCCGCGGAGCGGCAGCAATGACAGAAGCCGTAATCGCCGGCTATGCCCGTTCCGCCTTCACGCCCGCGAACAAGGGCGAATTGAGCCGGGTGCGTCCCGATGAACTGGCCGCCCAGGTGATCAGCGGCCTAATGGCCAGAACCGGTATTGATGTCGCCGACATCGAAGATCTCATCCTGGGCTGTGCGTTTCCCGAGGCTGAGCAGGGGCTGAATCTCGGCCGGCTGGTGGTGTTCCTCGCCGGCCTGCCGGTGTCGGTCGCCGGCACGACGGTCAACCGGTTCTGCGGTTCCTCCATGTACGCCGTCCACATGGCGGCCGGCGCCATTCGCATGCAGGCGGGCGAGGCGTTCATTTGCGCCGGCGTTGAATCGATGACCCGGGTGCCGATGATGGGCTTCAACCCTCTACCTCATCCGGGTCTGAGTGAACGCTTTCCGCAGGCCTACATTTCCATGGGTGAGACGGCGGAAAATCTGGCCACGCGTTATCAGATCACTCGTTCGGAGCAGGAGGCCTTCGCCGTCCGGTCACAGCAGCGAGCGGCAGCAGCCCAGGCGCAGGGGCGGTTTGACCGGGAGATTGTTGCCGTCACTGCGAACGGTGCCTCGATCAGCCGGGATGGCTGTCTGAGGCCTGACACGACCGCGGAAATTCTGGCGGGCCTGCCCCCCGCCTTCGACGAGCACGGCTCGGTAACCGCGGGCACGTCTTCACCCGTCACGGACGGCGCAGCTGCCGTTTTGGTTTGCAGCGAGGACTATGCCAGAAACCGCGGCCTGAAGCTCCTTGCCCGGGTCCGGAGCATCGCGGTTGCAGGCTGCGCGCCGGAGGTCATGGGAATCGGCCCGGTGCCCGCAACCAACAAGGCACTGCACCGCGCCGGGCTTGCCATCGACGATATCGCCGTTGCCGAGGTCAATGAGGCATTCGCCGCGCAGACGCTCGCGGTATTGCGCGACCTGAAACTCGACCCCGCCCGGGTGAATCCCGATGGCGGCGCCATCGCTCTCGGCCATCCGCTGGGCGCGAGCGGAGCCCGCATCGTCGGCAAGGCGGCGAGCTTCCTGAACGAGGGTCGCGGCCGGTACGCTCTGTCTACCCAATGCATTGGTGGCGGCCAGGGAATCGCCACGATTCTCGAGGCGATTGATGCGTGAGATTCGCAAGGTTGCCGTAATCGGTGCCGGCGCCATGGGCGCGGCCATTGCCGCGCACGTCGCCAACGCCGGGATCCCTGTCCGCCTCTACGATCTTGCCTCTCCGCAGGAGGCCGACCGAAGCGCGATCGCGGCCGCGGCGATAGCGAAATTGCTCACCACCGAGCCGGCGCCTCTGATGCACAGCCGTAACGCCCGACTTGTAACTCCGGCCAATATCGAGGACGACCTGGAGTTGATTGCCGACTGCGACTGGATCATCGAGGCCGTCGTCGAGCGAATTGATGTCAAGCGTGCGTTGTATGAACGCATCGAGCGGGCGCGGCGGCAGGGCTCGATCATCTCGTCCAACACCTCCACGATCCGCCTGGCAAAGCTCGTTGAAGGGCTGCCAGGAGCTTTCGCTCGCGACTTTCTGATCACTCACTTCTTCAACCCGCCTCGCTACCTTCGCCTGCTCGAAGTGGTCCCCGGACCGGCCACCGATCCCGAAGCCCTCACCGCCATCGAACGTTTCGCAGACCTTTCTCTCGGCAAGACGGTCGTGCGCTGCAAGGACACGCCGGGCTTCATCGCCAACCGCATCGGCATCTATTGGCTTCAGTGCGCGGTCGGCAAAGCGATGGAAATGGGTCTTGGCGTCGAAGAGGCAGACGCCGTGATGAGCAGGCCGCTGGGTGTGCCCAAGACTGGCGTCTTCGGTCTTCTCGACGTGACGGGCATCGATCTCATGCCCCACGTCGTTGCCAGCATGAAGGAGGCGCTCGGCGCGGACGATGCCTTCCATCAGATCCACCAGGAACCGGCCATTATTGGGAAAATGCTCGCCCGGGGCCTCATCGGGCGAAAGGGCGAGGGAGGGTTTTATCGTTTGCGCCCTGGGGCGGCGCCCAGGATCAAGGAAGCGATCGATCTGGCGACGGGCGAATACCGCGAGGCGCGTCAGGTGCGCCTCAAGAGCCTCTCCGAGGCACATCGCCGTGGCTTGCCGGCCCTCCTGGAGCATCCCGACAAGGGCGGGACATACGCTTCCTGGGTAATGCTTCGGACCCTGAGCTATTGCGCCGGTTTGCTGCCTGAGATTTCCGACACTGTTGTTGCCGTGGATGAGGCCATGCGCCTCGGCTACAACTGGAAGCGCGGGCCGTTCGAGCTGATCGACGATATTGGGCCTGAGTGGCTGATCGGCGCGCTTGCCAAAGCCGGTCTTCCGGTGCCGCCCTTGCTGGCGATGGCCAGGGAGCGAGGTTTCTATCGCAACCAGGCGGGCCGGCTGCAGTATCTCGGCATCGATGGTGACTGGCGGGACGTAGTCCGCCCGCAAGGCGTCCTCCTGCTTTCCGACATCAAGCGTCGGAAGCGTCCTCTGGCGCGCAATCCTTCGGCGAGCCTCTGGGACATCGACGATGGGGTGCTCTGTCTGGAGTTTCACAGCAAAATGAATGCGCTCAATCCATTGTCGATCGCCATGGTCGCGAAGGCGATCAGGCTTGTTCCGGGGCGGTTTCGCGCGCTCGTGATACACAATGACGCCTCCGAATTCTCCGTGGGCGCCAATCTTGGCCTGTTGCTGATTGCCATGAAGCTGCGCGCATGGTTCGTGATCCGCGCGCTGGTTCGTCAGGGCCAGAGAGTCTACCAGCAACTGAAGTATGCGCCGTTTCCCGTGGTGGCGGCGCCGGCCGGCCTGGCGCTCGGCGGCGGCTGCGAGATTCTGCTCCACAGTTCCGCCGTCCAGGCCCATGCCGAGACCTACGCCGGACTGGTGGAGACAGGAGTGGGCGTCCTTCCCGCCTGGGGCGGTTGCAAGGAGATGATCGTCCGCCGGATCGCGAGCCGGCAGCCGCCATTCGGGCCTATGCCTCCGGTGTCCGACGTGTTCAGGACGATCGCCATGGCGACCGTCGCCAAGTCGGCCGCCGAGGCCCGGGAGCTGTTGTTTCTGCGCCGTGACGACGGCATCACTATGAACCGCGACCGGCTCCTCGCCGACGCCAAGGCGAAAGCGCTCAAACTTGCGCAGAGCTATGCTGCGCCCGAAAGGCCCAGGGTCGCCATGCCGGGAAAATCGGCATGGGCGGCCCTGACGCTGGCGCTGCAGGGGCTGCGCCGTCGGGGGAAAGCGACTGCACATGACGTTGTTGTAGGCAGCGAGCTCGCCCGCGTGGTCAGCGGCGGTGATGCCGACATGATCGAACCGGTGGATGAGTCGGCGCTGCTTTCGCTCGAGTGTGACGCCTTTCTCAACCTGGCGCGTCATCCTGCCAGCATCGCGCGCGTCGGCCACATGCTGAAGACGGGAAAGCCGCTCAGGAACTGAACGATGCTGCAGCTTCTGCTTGTTGCGATTCTCGCTCTGCTGCTGCTTTTCGGCATGCCTGGAGTTCGCAGGACCTATGTTTCCGGCCCGCTCATGCGCCGCCTGCGCCCGTTTGTGCCGCGCGTCGGCGATACCGAACGCATAGCGCTCGAGGCCGGGACGGTATGGTGGGACGGGGAGCTTTTTTCCGGTAATCCCGATTGGCGGAAGCTTCTTGATTTCCGGCCACAGCCGATGTCGGAGCGTGAACGCGCGTTTCTGGACGGCCCCGCCGATCAGCTTTGCCGGATGATCGACGACTGGCAGATTACCCAGGATCGGCGGCTTCCCGACGAAGTGTGGGACTATCTCAGGCGCGAGCGCTTCTTCGGAATGATTGTCCCCGAGAAATACGGCGGCCTCGGCTTTTCGGCTATCGGCCACTCCGCCGTCATCGTCAAAGTGGCCAGCCGCAGCATATCGACTGCATGCACGTTGATGGTGCCCAATTCGCTGGGGCCCGCCGAACTGCTTCTGCACTACGGGACCGAGGAGCAGCGCGAGCACTATCTTCCGCGACTGGCCACGGGTGAGGAGATTCCGTGCTTCGCCCTGACCGAACCGCATGCCGGCAGCGACGCCGCGTCGGGCCGCAGTTCCGGGATTGTCTGCCGCGGAACATTTGCCGACCGCGAGTTGGTCGGCATTCGGCTTGATTTCAACAAGCGCTACATCACGCTTGCGCCGGTCGCGACGCTGATAGGCTTGGCGTTCACGCTGCAGGACCCGGAGGGGCTCCTGGGCGGGCAGCGGGATCTGGGCATCACCTGCGCCCTGCTGCCGCGTCAGACGCCGGGAATTCGCATTGGCGAACACCACGATCCGTTGGGGGTCCCTTTTCCCAATGGCCCGATCTCCGGGCAGGGGATATTCGTGCCCCTGGATTTTGTGATCGGCGGCAAAGCGGGCGTGGGCCAGGGCTGGCGCATGCTGATGGAATGCCTGGCAGCCGGCCGTTCGATCTCGCTGCCGGCGCTGTCGGTCGCGGCTGCCGAAGTGGCGGTGCGGGTGACCGGCGCCTATGCTTCCGTTCGTGAGCAGTTCGGCCTGCCGATTGGCCGTTTCGAGGGCATCGAGGAGCCGCTAGCCCGGATTGCCGGCAATGCCTACCTGATGAATGCCGTGCGCGTGCTGACCTGCGGTGCGGTCGATGCCGGCGAAAAACCGGCCGTCCTTTCCGGCATCGCCAAGACCTATCTCACCGAAGCCATGCGCGGCTCGGTCAACGACGCCATGGATGTTCTGGCGGGACGAGGCATCTGTCGCGGACCGCGCAATCCCCTGTCGCGCATCTACACCGCCGTGCCGATCGGCATAACAGTCGAAGGCGCCAATATCCTGACCCGCTCGCTCATCATCTTTGGCCAGGGCGCCATCCGCTGCCATCCCTTCCTGAGGCAGGAAATGGCGGCGATCCAGGAAAACGACGTGCCGCGTTTTGAGCGTGCTTTGTTCGGCCATCTCGGCTTCTTTTTCTGCAACTGGCTGCGCGCCATTGCATGCGCCTTTGGCGCCGGCCGGCTTAAAAGTGTGCCGGATGATGCCGGCTCTCGCGGCGTACCTCCGCCGGCTCACGCGAATGAGCACGGCCTTTGCGCTGACCGCCGACATTACCCTGGCCACCCTCGGTGGAGCCTTCAAGCGGCGTGAGAAGCTGAGCGGCCGCCTGGCCGACGCCATTGCCTGGATGTACATGGCGTCCGCGGCGGTCAAACGCTTCCATGACGAAGGCCAACGGCCGGCGGATCTGCCGCTGGCCGCCTGGTCCTGCGAGCTGGCGCTGTGGAAAGTTCAGGAGGCGCTCGTGAGCGTCCATGACAATCTGCCTCACCGCTGGGCGGGCTGGTTGCTCCGTATACTGATATTCCCGTTCGGAGCCCGCCTGAAGCCCCCCGCCGATGCGCTGGGCGGTGCCGTGGCGCGGGATGTGCTCGATGGCGGCGAGGCCTGGGTCCGGCTGACCAGAGACATCTTTGTGCCCACGTCAGCCGAGCAGGGGCTCGGCTCTCTCGACATGGCCCTCGATGCCGCGGGTGCGGCAAAGTCGGCCGCCAGGAAAATCCGCGACGGCATCGCACAGGGACATCTCGACGCGGAGCCGGCAGCAACGCTGGCCAAGCGCGCTCTGCTCCAGGGCATTATCGACTGCGACGAGGGCAAACGGCTTGTCCACGCGGTCAGCGCTGCGGACGCCGCCATCGCGGTCGATGCCTACGGGGCGGACGGTTATGCCCGGCTGAAGGGATGACATGTGTCTCAATTCTCGAAATACATCGGGCAGTCAGATTGCGCTGATTGCACCTTCACTGTCGTCCGTGAACTATTTCCGACCTCATGATCCGATTGACTGATCGGTTGTGTGAAAGAGTTCGATTTGCCGGAAAGAGCAGGCTTGAGGGCGGTTTCCTTGCAAATTCGATTTAGCATTCCCGGGCGCTGTGAAGCGTGATTTAGTCGGCGTGAGGCAGCGCCGGAGGGATTCGCATGAAGCCGCGGGAACGCCGCGAGACGACCGGTGCTCGACGATCCGGATTTCGGCATGCCTCCCTTCTGGCAAGCCCTGTGCGGTCGCGGCGAGACTAAGACGCCGATAATCCCAGGTCATGCAGGCGCGACCGTTTGCCTGCCGAACAGCTTGATCCGCGCGCCCTCCCTGGCCGTCGCCAGAAGATATCGCCATGCATGGTCGGCGTATGACCTGAACACGTAGAGGTCCATCACGTCAGGGCCTTCGCTCACCACGTGCACCATCGCCGCGACTTGCGCGAAGAGAATGCGACGCACGGAGCCGGCGCCCAGGGCGCCGGAGGTGAAATCGACCGAGGTTCCCTTGTTCAGAACCTCGCGCACGTTGTCGCCCTCCAGCCGGAAGATGCTGCGGGCATCGCTCATGTCGATGATCAGGCAATGGCTGGCCTGAAGCTTCTCGCGCAGCGCATCCGCAAGCGGCGTCGCGCGGGCGCGCCGGGCGGTAATCAGCCACTGGTCGATCGATATCCACAGCACTGCCAGATCGTCCGACGTCACCGACGTCCGCGGGCTCTTCGGCAAGGAGATGCCGATCACGTCCTGCACTCCGGCCTGGAACCGACGATCGCCTGCGGCGCCGCGCACATCGATCATTGCCCGGTCGCCTATCTCGCGCATCCGGATCGACAGTCCGGCCGCTTCGTTGCGATCGCTGCGATGGGCCAGCGCGCTGCGGCATGGAACCTCAGACATGCTGCCGCGCTCCTTCCTTGTCGTAGAAGACGGGATCGACCACTTTCGCGGTCATGACCGCATGGCTCAACGGAAAGGACAGGGTCTCGCCCATTCTCGCCCGGCCGTTGTCGACGAGGGCCATGGCGATGGAGCGATTGAGGGTTGGGCTGAAGTAGCTCGAGGTGACATGGCCGATCGTCTTCATCGGCGGCTTGCATGCGAAGTTCTTCCACCGCATGGGCCCCCTCGGGCAGCACCGCCATGGGGTCATCCGTGAAGAGCCCAACCAACTGCTTGCGGCCCGGGCGCTTCAGAAATGCCTGCTCGAGCGACCGCTTGCCGAGGAAGTCGCGCTTTTTTGCAACCGCCCAGCCCAGCCCGACGTCGTCGGGGGTAACGGTGCCGTCGGTTTCATCGCCGATGACGATGAATCCCTTCTCGGCGCGCAGCACATGCAGCGCCTCCGTGCCATAGGCCTCAATTCCGAACTCCCGGCCGGCGCCCAGAATGGCGTCCCACAAGGCGCGGCCGAAACCTGCCGGGGTTGCAAGCTCGAAGGACAGCTCGCCCGAGAAGCTGATGCGGTAGGCCCGTACCGGGCAGCCGGCGAGTTGT
The DNA here is from genome assembly GCA_963780765.1 of uncultured Alphaproteobacteria bacterium. Classification (GTDB taxonomy): domain Bacteria; phylum Pseudomonadota; class Alphaproteobacteria; order Rhizobiales; family Aestuariivirgaceae; genus CAWHQZ01. The sequence continues at coordinate 129,214 of CAWADI010000023.1, forward strand.
CCCGTCCTCATGCTCATGAACGGGAAGCCCGCGCCGGAGAGGTCGATATCGCCGTCGAGCTTTAGCAGGACCTTCCTTGCCTCGGGTCCCGCCACTGCGAACTGCGACCACTGTTCGGTGACCGGAGTTACGAAAACTTTCAGCGTCAGCCACTCGGTTTGCAGCCACTCCTCGAGCAGCGCAGCGACCCGCTCCGCGCCCCCCGAAGTCGTGTGCATCAGAAAGTGCTGGTCAGCGAGCCGTACTGTGACCCCGTCGTCGATCAGGAAGCCCATTTCGTTCAGCATGAGCCCGTAGCGGCACCGTCCGACCTTCAGCGTCGAGAAGGTGTTCGTGTAAATGCGGTCGAGCAACTCGCCGGCATCGGGGCCCTTCACTTCGATCTTCCCCAGGGTCGAGGCATCGAGAATGCCGACCCGGTTGCGCACCGCCAGGACTTCGCGGGTGACTGCCGCCCCCCGGTCCTCGCCGCCCCTCAGATAGCAATAGGGTCGGCGCCACAGGCCGACCGGCTCGAAGTCCGCTCCGTGCTCGACATGCCAGTCGAATACCGCTGTTCGGCGGACGGGCAGGAAGAGCTGTCCTGCCTGCGCACCGGCGATGGCGCCGAACGCCAGCGGCGTATAGGGCGGTCGGAAAGTCGTGATCCCGATCGACGGAATGGCTTGGCCGGTCGCCTCGGCGAGAGCGCCAAGGGCGTTGACGTTTGAAGTCTTGCCCTGGTCCGTCGCCATGCCTAGGGTCGTGTAGCGCTTGGTGTGCTCGACCGAAACGTAACCTTCGCGCTGCGCCAGCTCGAGGTCGGCGACGGTCACGTCGTTCTGATAGTCGATGAAGTGCTTGTTTCCTTCATTGTACCGGCCGGTCGCCGGCGCGAACCATATGGGCTGAAGAGGTGACGACAGTTCCTGCACCGCAACGGCTTTCCATTTGGCACTGCGATTTCTGCCCCGCGTCCCCTTGGCAGCCTGCTCACCGGCCGCGAAACCTTCCGCGAGGCAGCCGGCGAGATCGAAGGTGCCGTTCGCCGAACCTGCACATCGGATGGCGTCGCCATGCCGGTCGGGCAGGAAGCTCTGCACGGTATCGTCAAACCTGACGGTGCCGCCGTTGTGGCACCACAGGTGGATGGCCGGATTGAATCCGCCCGAAACGGCAACGAAGTCGCAGGCGATCCTGCTTTCGCTGACGACGCGGCCCTGGCCGGAACGGTAGGGGGCGATCTTCACATGATCGATCGTCCGGCCGGCGAAGCCCGCACCAACGGCCGACACCGAACAGCCGGGCGAGACTTCGATGCCTGCGTTGCGCGCCTGGTCGGCCAGCGGGCTCACCACTTCGCGGCGCACGTCGACGACACGGGCGACGGCGACGCCCGCCGCCTGCAGGCGCAGCGCCGTGCGATAGGCGTCGTCGTTGTTGGTGAACACCACGCACCGCTGGCCTGGCGCGACGCCGTAGCGCTCGACATAGCCGCGCGCTGCCGTGGACAGCAATACGCCCGGCCGATCATTGTTGGCGAATGCGATCGGCCGCTCGATCGCCCCGGCCGCGAGCACGATGGCTCGGGCGCGAACCTTCCATAGGCGCTGCCGGGCCGATCCGGCGGCGATCAGCGCCGGATCATGATCGGCGAGCCGCTCGAGCATGAGCACGTAGTTGTGGTGATAGTGGCCCGCTACGGTCGTGCGGGTGAGGACATGGACGTTCTCCGCCTCGTAGAGCACGCGTGCCTGCTCTTGCGTCCACTCGGGCTGTGGCTGATCCTTCGATGGTGCCTCCGGCAATATCGGCCATGCCGCCAAGCCCCGGGTTCTCGTCGGCGATGATCACCCGCGCGCCCCCCGAGCTTGCTGCCCGCGCCGCCGCCAGTCCCGTCACTCCGCCGCCGACCACGAGCACGTCACAGCTGACGTTGATGTGTTCGTAGGCGTCGGGGTCGCGCAGCCTGGCAGCGTCACCGAGGCCGGCAGCGCGGCGGATCACCGGTTCATAGACCGTTTGCCAGAAGGCCTGCGGCCACATGAAGGTCTTGTAGTAGAAGCCCGACGGCAGAAAGCGCGACAGCCGGTTGCTGAGCGCGCCAATGTCGATGGCGAGACTCGGCCAGCGGTTCTGGCTTACCGCCACGAGGCCTTCATAGAGCTCGACCTGGGTGGCGCGGAGGTTCGGCTCATGGCGACCGGCCATCTCCGACGCCTACGAGCGCGTTCATCTCCTCCGAGCCGAGACCTACCACGCCGCGCGGCCGGTGGTATTTGAAGCTGCGTCCAAACAGCCGTCGGCCCGCAGCCATGACCGCTGACGCCAATGTATCGCCGGCATAACCCGACATTCGCTCGCCATCAAACGTGAAACTCAGCCGTTTCGAGCGGTCGATGAGGCGGCCACGCGCCAGCCCCGGCGGCAGACGATAGGGTCTGGCGGTCATGAACCGGAGGTCGGGTCGCGCAATGAATTGAAAAACGCTGCCCACTCGCGGCGGCGGATTTTCTCAGCTCTTCGCCGGGGAGCTTATCGATGGCGTAGTAGCCCTTGAATTCCATGGTCGTCGTGTCGCGAGCCGCATGAAACCACTTGCCGCAACCGCGGTCGCAGCGCCAGCGTTCGAAATGCACCCCCTTCGGGTTGAAGCGGATGAACAGATAGTCGCGCTGCATTGCGTCGGTGACTTTGTCCGGATCGGTGCTGGCAGGGCGCGCGATGTGTGCCTGATGGCCGTAGTGGAAGTCGGTTTCGTCTCCCTGAACTCCGCACACCGGGCATGTGATCGACAGCATGGCGATGTATCCTGGGCGACCTAGTGCGCGACGGCGGCCGCGACGCTTTCGTCGATCAGCCGGCCCTCGATAAACCGGTTGAGGCTGAACGGCTCGGCGATCTTGTGCGGGCGGTCGTTGGCAATGGTGTCGGCAAAAACCAGACCCGAACCCGGGATTGACTTGAAGCCGCCGGTGCCCCAGCCGCAGTTGACGTAGAGCCCCTCGACATCGGTCTTGGAAATGATCGGCGAGCGGTCACCGGTCATATCCACGATGCCGCCCCACATGCGCAGCATCTTCAGCCGTGAAATGAAGGGAAAGGTCTCCACGAGCGCTGTGATCGTGTGCTCGACGGCCGGAAACGAGCCGCGTTGCGAGTAGTTGTTGTAAGGGTCGGCGCCGCCGCCGATCACCAGTTCGCCTTTGTCCGACTGGCTGATGTAGCCGTGCACGGTATTGGCCATGATCACGCAGTCGAGGACCGGTTTGATCGGCTCCGACACCAGAGCCTGCAGGCACACGCTTTCGATCGGCATTCTGATGCCCGCCATCTGCATGATCACGGAGCTGTGACCAGCCGCCACGACGGCGATTTTCTTCGTCTTGATGAAGCCTTTGCTGGTGTCAAGACCGGCCACTTTGGCGCCGTCGCGGCGTATCGCGGTGACCTCGCAGTTTTGAATGATGTCGACGCCCAGGCTGTCACAGCCGCGCGCGTAGCCCCAGGCGACCGCATCGTGGCGCGCGGTGCCGCCGCGCGGCTGGTAGTAGGCGCCGAGGATCGGATAGCGCGCACCCGGTTCGTCATTGATCAGCGGCACGAGCCTCTTGACTTCTTCCCGGGAGATCATCCGGCAGTCGAGGCCCGCCAGGCGGTTGGCGTGCGACGGTGCGCTTGAGCGCGCGCAACTCGTGCTCGGTCTGGCACAGCATCAACAGGCCGCGCGGCGAGAACATGACGTTGAAGTTGAGCTCCCGCGACAGATTTTCGTATAGCGATCGCGACAGCTCATAAATTGCGATGGAGGCGTCTTGCAGATAGTTGGAACGAATGATGGTCGTGTTGCGTCCGGTGTTGCCGCCGCCGAGCCAGCCTTTTTCGACGACCGCAATGTTGGTCAACCGGTGCCGCTTGGCGAGATAGTAGGCGGTCGCCAGGCCATGGCCGCCGGCCCCGACGATCACTACGTCATACTCGTTCCGGGGCTCGGGACTGCGCCAGGCGCGTTCCCAATCCTTGTGGTAATTCAGGGCATTGCGCGCCAACGAGAAGATCGAATACCGGGTCATGCGTGTATTCTGGTCGCGGAAGGGAGATTCGAAAGACCGGGCTTGTAAACAGGGGTTTTGCGGAAGGGGCAAAGGCTAACATCGCGATGGCCCTGCCACCACCGGTTTCCGACACCGCGAATGACAAGTGCGACACCGGGCCGCCACGCGCCCCTGTCCGATGAATTGCTTCCGGGGCGGTGAGCCGATAGACAACTCCGATGTTGTTATGGGTGATCCTGGCCGTGCTGACGGCCCTTGTGCTGGCAGCACTGTCATGGCCCGCCGCTCTGGCGTGCATCGAAGAGCTGCGCAAACCACTGCCGCAATAACGGGAACCTCCATGGCCTTCGGACGCAAGCAACGGCGGGCAATTCTGGTTCTGGTCGCCGTAGCGGTTCTGGGTCTGGCCACCGGCCTCGTGCTGTATGCACTCAGGGACGGAATTGTGTTCTTCTACACACCTTCCGAAATCGCGGCAAAGTCTGTTGCTCCGGGGCAGCGATTCCGGCTTGGCGGCCTGGTGGCGCTGGGCAGCGTGAAGCGCCACGCCGAGGCGGCTGTCAGTTTTGCGGTCACTGATCTTGAGAAAACAATGCTCGTTTCCTACACCGGCCAGCTGCCGGATCTCTTCCGGGAAGGGCAGGGTGTAGTAGCCGAGGGCGCACTGGACGTCCACGGACAGTTTATCGCGGACACGGTGCTGGCCAAGCACGATGAGAACTACATGCCGAAGGAGGTTGCCGACGCCCTGAAAAAGAAAGGCGTATGGAAGGAAGACGTGAGTCGCCGATGATCGCCGAGGGGAAATTTCCGGGTGATACTGCAATGGCCTCTGCCCGCGGCCGTGGGGGTTGCACGATCTCCACATTAAGAAACTTTCATCTTGGTGAAAGGTAGCTGTAAGCGACAGCTTCCTATTTATTGCCCGTTCTCGCGCAAACATTGGGAGGTTTATGATGAACGACGAATTGATCAACGGAAGTTCGCCCCGCCGCATTGGAGCGGCAAAAAGTTTGTTGATTGCCGGTCTTCTGGCGACGACGGCGCTAGCCGGGATCGCCGGCACGGTTGCTACCTACCCGGTGCAGGCCGAGACGGTCTTCAACCACGCTCCGGCGGCAGGCTTTGCCGATCTGGTCGAGCGCGTCATGCCTTCCGTGATCAGCGTCGAAGTGAAGTTTGCCAACGCCGGCAACACTAGCGACGGCCGCAGTTTCACCTTCGGTGACCTGCCGGGATTGGACGATCTTCCCGAGGATCATCCGATGCGCAAGTTCTTCGAGGGCAATCCGGGCTTTCGGTTCGAGATGCCGGGCCGGGGCGGGCCGCAGCGCCGAGAAATGGGTCAGGGATCCGGGTTTCTTGTTTCAGCCGACGGTTACGCTGTCACCAATCATCACGTTGTGATGAATGCCGATGAGGTTCTGGTCAAGACCGCGGACGGCAAGGAATACAAGGCCAAGGTCGTGGGAAGCGATGCCAAGACCGATCTGGCGCTTCTCAAGATCGAGAGTGACGATCCCTTCAATTTCGTGAAGTTCGCCGAAAAGGAAGCCCGCGTCGGCGACTGGATCATCGCTGTCGGCAATCCCTTCGGCCTCGGCGGCACGGTTACGACCGGCGTCATCTCGGCCCGCGGGCGTGACATTGGTTCGGGTCCGTACGATGATTTTCTGCAGATCGATGCGCCGATCAACCGCGGCAATTCCGGCGGCCCCGCCTTCAATCTCCAGGGCGAGGTCATCGGCGTAAATACCGCCATCTTCTCGCCGTCAGGCGGCAGCGTCGGCATCGGTTTTGCCATACCTGCCGTAATGGCGAAGGACATCGTCGAGAACCTGCGTGACAACGGCAAGGTAACTCGTGGCTGGCTGGGCATTCAGATCCAGACCGTGACCGGAGACATCGCCGACAGCATGAAGCTGCCTTCCACCAAGGGCGCTCTCGTTGCCGATGTTACCGAGGATTCACCGGCGGCAAAGGCAGGCATCAAGACCGGCGATACCGTCCTCAAGGTCAACGATCAGGAAGTTGCATTGCCTAAGGATCTCGCCCGCAAGATCGCGGTAATTCCGCCCGGCAAGGATGCGGTCCTCACCGTCATTCGGGACGGCAAGGAGACGCTGTTGACCGTCGAGGTCGGCACCATGCCAAGCGATATGCAGGCAAGCGAGATGCCGGTCAGGAAGGACAAGCCGGCCAATCTTGCTGCGCTGGGCCTCGTCGTGGCTCCCAGTTCCGAGGGCACGGGCGTGTCGGTTACTTCGGTTGAGGCGAACAGCCCTGCCGAGGACCGCGGGATCAAGGCCGGCGACACCATACTCGAGATCGATGGCAATGAGGTCGCAGACACCGAAGGGCTGAACAAGGGCCTCGCCGCTGCCCGCGATGAGGGTCGCGAGCGGGTGCTCATGCTCGTGCGCTCCGGCGACCGGCAGCGCTTCGTGGCGATGCCGATCGAAAAGTCCAAGTCGTAACCCGATTGCCAGCGGATCGTTCCCCTCGCACTCCGCTGACAGCTGCGCGGCAAAGCCTTTTCCCACTGGGATCAGGGGCCGCGCAGCACTGTTTCCGCAGGGCCATCAAGGAATGGTTGGTTCGCCGCGCGATATGTTAGACACCGGTCAGATTGCCAGGGAACCGCACGTCATGCGCCTGCTCGTTGTCGAAGATGACCGAGATGCTGCCTCATGGCTCATCAAGGGCCTGACCGAAGCAGGGCACATCGCCGATCTTGCGGTCAATGGCGAGGATGGCCTGAACCTGGCTCGCGAGCATGTGCACGACGTGCTGATCGTCGATCGCATGCTGCCGAAGCTGGACGGTCTGGCGCTCATCCGGCAGCTTCGCGACGAGCAGGTGCGCACACCGGTTCTGATTCTGAGTGCTTTGGGTGATGTCGACGAGAAGGTGCGGGGATTGCGGGCCGGCGGAGATGATTACCTCGGCAAACCGTATGCGTTCGCCGAGCTGCTTGCCCGCATCGAAGGGCTGATGCGCCGCCACACCGCCCAACCGCAACAGACAAAGCTCGTGGTGCTCGATCTCGAGATGGATCTTCTGGCGCGCACCGTCACCAGGGCCGGAAAGTCGATTGTCCTGCAGCCGCGGGAGTTCAAGCTGCTCGAGTATCTGATGCGCAATGCCGGACATGTGGTCACCCGCACCATGCTTTTGGAGAACGTTTGGGACTATCACTTCGATCCGCAAACCAACGTCATTGATGTCCACGTCTCTCGACTGAGGACGAAGATCGACAAGGAATTTGGCGAACCGATGCTGCAGACGGTGCGCGGCGCAGGTTACATGATCCGGGCCCGATAGCGCGTTTTCCGGCGAAGCGGTATCACTTCGCCGACCAGAAAATGCGCCAGCCTCCAAACTCGGGTTGTTCTTGACCGGCGAGGCGAGCAGAAAGCTCCCGCATGCGCTCCGGCCTTCACGTTCTCAAGACCTCGACGTTCCGGCTGGTCATCATCTACCTCGCCGTATTCGCGATGTCGGTCGGAGCGGTGCTTGCCTACGTCTATTGGAACACCGCTCTGCTGATCGAGCGGCAGCTTGAAGAGACCGTACGCGCGGAGTTTCAATCGTTCAATCAGGAGTTCCGCTCCGGCGGCATGGAGGGCCTGGTCGAGGCCATTCGCACCCGCAGCCGCGGGGCGAACGACGCGGTCTATCTCGTTACAAACTTCATGGGCCGCAGGCTCGCCGGCAATCTCGATGGCATTCCCGAACGAGCGGTGAAGGGCGCAGGCTGGATCGAGTTTACCTACGCTGTCGAGACGCTGGACGGCATCGAGCGCCGCCAGGCCCGGGCCTACCACACCCAGCTGGACAACGGGGCGGTGTTGCTGGTTGGCCGCGATATCGAAGAAAAGCGCCGGTTCGCGGATCTCGTGCGCCGTGCTCTTCTGCTCGCACTCGTCATTACCATTCTCCTCGGCATCGCCGGCGGCCTGCTGATGAGCCGGAACTTTCTCCGCCGCATCGATGCCATTACGGCAACCAGCCGCACCATCATGGGTGGCGATCTTTCACGGCGTGTTCCCGTATCGGGCTCGGGCGATGAACTCGATCGCTTGTCGGTGGGCCTCAACGAGATGCTCGATCAGATTCAACGGCTAATGACGGGCATGCGCGAGATCTCCGGCAATGTCGCCCACGATTTGCGCACCCCGCTTACCCGCCTCAAGGCGCGCGTGGAAGGTGCGCTACGTTCCACAACGGACCCCGAAAACGCCCGCGTGTTGAAAAAGACTCTTGAAGAAGCCGACCATCTTCTCGCTACCTTCAACGCTCTCCTGTCGATCGCCCGCACCGAAGCCGGTCAGGCAGGAGAGGAACTGAAAGCTACCGACCTCGAGGCTCTCGTTACCGAGCTTGCGGAACTGTTTGCGCCGCTTGTTGAGGAGGCGGGCGGCAAGCTTGTCGTGCAGACCGCGGGGGCGGTCACTGTTCTCGCCGATCGCCAGCTTCTGGCCCAGGCGATTTCTAACCTGATCGACAATGCGCTGAAGCATGGCGTTGCTGCGAACGGCAAGGGACCGGAAATTCTGCTGGCGCTCAGCTCCGATCCCCGGGAAGCGACCATTGCCGTGGCAGACCGCGGCCCGGGCGTGCCCATGGCCGATCGCGCTCGCATCCTGGAACGGTTTGTCAGGCTCGACGAGGCGCGTTCCAGGCCGGGAAGCGGCCTGGGTCTGAGTTTGGTACAAGGTATCGTACGGCTTCACGGCGGCAAACTCCTGGTCAAGGACAACCAGCCGGGCCTGCGGGTCGAGCTGGTCTTGCCGCTCACTTCCGATGCAGGTCGCGGGGAAAGTGTGTGAGCGTCTCGCACCCGCCGTCGCCGACCAGCACCGTTTCGCTGATTTCAACTCCCCATCCTTCCATCCACATCCCCAGGATCACGTGCAGGACGTTGCCCGTCCCGAGAACGCTGGCATCGCCGGCCCGCAGGCTGATGGTGTGCTCGCCCCAGTCCGGCGGGTAACCAAGCCCAATCGAGTAGCCGATGCGCGACTCCTTTTTGAGACCGTACCGGGCAATCACGGCGCGCCAGGATGCCTCCGCTTCCGCCCCCGTCACGCCGGGACGAATGGTGCCCAGAACGGCTTCCATGCCTTCCAGAACGGCTTGGGTCACTTCAACAACGCGCTGCGCCGGCTTGCCGAGTTGCAGGGTGCGCGCCAAGCCCGCCGTGTAGTGCCGGCATGCCCCGGCAAGCTCCAGGGCAACCGTCTCATCGCCGCCAAACTTCCTGTCGCCCCACATGATGTGGGGAGCTGATGCGTTCTCGCCCGCCAGAATGGTCGGCGGCAAGGCTGTTATGTCTCCCGCAATATCCGGCTGTCCCGCCATCTGGGCGGCAAATATTTTTGCCACGGCGTCGCATTCGCGCACGCCTGGAAGAATGGCGTCGTAGGCAGCGGTCATGGCCGCTTCCGCGAGTCGGGCGGCTTGGCGAAGATATTCGATTTCCGCCGGCGACTTCACTGAGCGGACCCAGTTTACGAGCAGGTCGGCGTCGATCCATCTGGCCCCCGGCAGTCCTTCCACGAGCCGCGCATGGGCCTTCGGCGAATAGAAGTAGGTATCGAGCTCGATGCCGATCCGCCGGCCGCCCCAGCCGCGGCTCGCGATCCATTGGGCGACCCAGTCCATTGGATGCCGATCGGACCGTTGCACGTAGTCTTCGGGAAACCCGACGATGTTTCCCGGCTGCATCCAGGCGGTCAGCCGGCCGCCCGCTGCGTCCATCGCCCGTCCGATCCAGATGGGCTCTTCATCCTCAATGGCGATGAGAACGCATTGCGGCGTGTAAAATGACCAGCCATCGTAAGCGGTCAGGTAGTGCTGATTGGCAATGTCATTGACAATGAGCAGTTCGATGCCGCGGCTGCTCATTGCCAGGCGCACCTTTGCCAGGCGCTGAGCATATTCATCAAGGGGGAATGGGAGCGCCGCCATCAAAACTGCCTTTCGCAATGCAGATTTTTGGGAACAAGTTCGCGATGGTAGCGTAATTCCTGAGGAGCGGCGATTTGCGGAGCGCGGAGGATCAAGATGAACGATTTCAGCGGAATCACCCAGGACATGATCCGGCTGTACGACGAATATACCCACTTGACGCTCGACAGGCGGGATTTCCTGGACAAGCTGAGCCGTCTGACCGGAAGCGCTTCGGCGGCATTGGTGACAGCATCTCTCCTGGCCGCCAACCATGCCCATGCCGCCCAGGTAGCCGAGGATGATCCGCGCCTCTCTGCGGAAACCATCGAATTTCCAGGGTCTGGAGCCACTATGAAGGGTTACATGGTGAAGCTGCGCGAGCCGGCGGAGAAACGGCCGGCCGTGCTCATCATTCATGAAAACCGCGGCTTGAACCCGCACATCAGCGATGTGGCGCGGCGGGCAGCGCTGGAGGGATTTCTCGTCCTGGCTGCTGATTTTCTGTCACCCGCCGGCGGCACGCCGGCAGACGAGGACAAGGCCCGGGAAATGATTGGCGCTCTCGATCCGGCCGCAACCGTCGCCAATTCCGTCGCCACCGTCGCCTATCTGAAGGGTCACGAAGCATCGACAGGAACAGTTGGGGCCGTTGGGTTCTGCTGGGGCGGCGGCATGGTGAACCAGACGGCGATCCATTCGCCCGATCTGTCGGCGGGCGTCGCGTTCTACGGTCGCGTACCCGATGCCAAGGAGGTTTCCCGGATAAGGGCGCGGATGATGTTGCACTATGCCGGGCTGGACGATCGCATCAACGAAGGAATAGCTGCTTACAAGGCTGCGCTCGAGGCTGCCGGAACGACGCATGTGATCTACATGTACGATGGTGTGAACCATGCTTTCCACAATGACACGGCTGCCGCCCGCTATGACAAGGCGGCAGCGGAATTGGCATGGTCGCGGACGATTGCTTTCCTGAAGGAGTCTCTCGTGTAGGCTTCTCAGCTGCGGGATTTCTTTCCAGGCCGGATTCTCGCGTCGTAGGAACGCGGGCATTTTGACGGGTACGCGATCCGTCGATCGTCCGTGCCCGCTCGAAGATTCATTTGGTCGGCGGTTTCGGCAGTCGAGGGAAGTTGCAGTTTCGCCATGCCGGGCTGACAATCGCGTCCGCTCTTCTTACGTCCGGTGGCTCAACTACTTCCCATGCCGGGACTGTTCACCAAGAACTGGATGGCGCTCCCGCAGCCGTGGGACATGGCTTCGGCACGCCGCGCATTCGCCGTCCTTGCTGAGAGGGCCCCCGAAGTCGCTGCGCGCGTCGCAGCCAGCCCCGATGCAGCCAACCTGGCCGACAGCGTTTTTGGCGGCTCGCCGTTCCTGCGCGAGCTGATTCTGCGGGAGCCTGCATTCTTTGAGATATGTCTCAAGGAAGATCCCGTGCGGATCCTGCCGGACCTCTGTGCTGAGGTCGCGCGTTGCGGCCAGGCGGCCTCGAGCGATGAAGAATTCATGCACGTCGTTCGCCTGGCCAGGTCGCGCGGAGCGCTGCTCCTGGCTCTTGCCGATATCACTTCGGCCCTGCCGATTGATGCCGTGTTGTGCGAGCTGACGAACCTTGCCGATGCCATCCTTCGTGCGGCCGTCGACTACCTCTTGCTGACGGCTTCCCGGGTAGGCCAAATCCGCCTTGCCTCCGCCCACAACCCCGGCTCGGGCTCCGGGTATGTCGTGTTGGCCATGGGCAAGCTCGGCGCCTGCGAGCTCAACTATTCGAGCGACGTCGATCTCGTCGTGTTTTTTGATCCGGATGCACCGCTGCCTGCTGCGGTGGAGCCTGCAGCATTTTTTGTCCGCCTGACCCGGCGTCTTGTATCGCTTTTGCAGGAGGTCACGGCCGACGGCTACGCATATCGGGTGGATCTGCGGCTGCGACCTGATCCCCGCGCCACCCAGATCGCCATCTCGATCGAGGCGGCCGGCATCTACTATGAAAGCATGGGCCAGAATTGGGAGCGGGCGGCCATGATCAAGGCCCGCCCCGTCGCCGGCGACCTGCTGCTTGGCCAGCAGTTCCTCAAGCGCCTTGAGCCCTACGTGTGGCGCAAGTACCTGGATTTCGCCGCCATCGCCGACGTGCAGTCGTTGAAGCGGCAAATCCACGCCCTCAAAGGCCATGGTGAGGTTGCGGTGCGTGGCCACAACGTGAAGCTGGGACGGGGAGGCATTCGTGAAATCGAGTTCTTCGTTCAGACCCAGCAGCTCATTGCCGGTGGCCGCAACGCGGCCCTGCGCGGAAGGAGTACGGTGGCTGTGCTCGGCGCGCTGGCGACAGCCGGTTGGATCTCCTCCAGGGTCGCCGAAGACCTGACAAGCGACTATCGCTTCCTGCGCAGCATCGAGAACCGCCTGCAAATGATCGCTGATGAACAAACTCACAGCCTGCCCGGCGACGACGACGCCTTCGAGCGGCTGGCGCGGTTTGCCGGCTGGAGCAGCGCCGCTGAACTGGAGCAACGGCTGCGCTCGACGCTCGAGCGGGTGCAGGGGCACTATTCGGCTCTGTTCGAGGACGCTCCCGCGCTGGGCGGCGAAAAGGGGGGCCTGGTCTTCACGGGCGGCGAAGATGATCCCGAAACGCTTCAGACGCTGCGCCAGATGGGATTCGCGCAGCCGAGCGAGGTTTCGGCCACGATCCGCGGCTGGCACTTCGGCCGTTATCCCGCCATGCGAAGCGCCCGGGCAAGGCAGATGCTGACGGAGATCATGCCTGCCTTGCTCGGTGCCATCGGCCGCTCCGGCGACGCCGACCGGGCCTTTGTCGCCTTCGATCGCTTCCTGTCGGGGCTGTCCGCCGGGGTGCAGATTTTCTCCACGCTCAAGGCCAATCCGCGCCTGCTCGAATTGGTGACCCGCATCCTCGGCATGGCGCCCCGGCTTGCCGACGACCTGTCGCACCGGCCGAAGGTTCTTGATGCGGTTCTCGATACCGCCTTCTTCGATGCCCTTCCGCAGCGCGCCGAGATGATGTCGCTGACCCGCCCGATCACGGCTCCGGAACTCGCGTTCGAGGATGCTCTCGATCGCGCCCGCATCATCGGCAAGGAGCAGATGTTTCGCATTGGCGTGCGAATCCTTTCGGAAACCGTAAATGCCGAAGAAGCCGGAACCTCCTTTTCGCATCTCGCCGAGTGCCTGATCAGCCGCCTTCTGGAGATCACCAGGCGCGAGGTGACGAGGCGGCACGGCAGCGTCGAGGGCGAAAAGTTCGCCATCCTTGCCCTGGGCAAGCTCGGTGGCCGGGAGATGACGGCTGCTTCCGATCTCGATTTGGTGCTGATTTACGACGCCGCCGAGGGCGCCGAAGTGTCCAGCGGCAAAAAATCGCTGAGCCTGATGGAGTACTTCGCCCGCACCGGCCAGCGTCTGATTGCAGCCCTCTCCTCGCCGACCTCGGAAGGTGCCCTCTACAGTGTCGACATGAGGTTGCGGCCTTCCGGCAACAAGGGCCCGGTAGCCACGAGGCTTTCGAGCTTTACCAGCTACCATCAATCTTCTGCCTGGACGTGGGAGAAACTGGCTCTCATCCGGGCTCGTGTTGTTGCGGCTGACACGGATTTTGGTTCACTCGTCGAGCAAGCGGTGCGGTCAGCCATCTGCTCCGGCAGCGTCCAAACGACGCTTCGGGCGGACGTCCTGGACATGCGGCGGCAGATGGTTGCCCATATGACAGCAGGAGGGATCTGGGACCTGAAGCACACCCGGGGCGGCCTTGTTGATATCGAGTTCATCGCCCAGTATCTGCAGCTCGCCAATGCCGGACAGCGTCCGGATGTTCTGCATCAGAACACTCTCGCCGCGCTGGCCGCGCTGGAGGGTGAAAACCTGTTGCCCCGCAGGGATGCGCAGTTGCTGCGCCACGCCTGCGCTCTCTATCATCGCCTGACCCAGGTTCTCCGCCTCTGCGTGAGCGGCGAATTCGCCCCCGCGGAGGCGCCTGCGGGCTTGCGCCAGCTCGTGGTTTCGGCGTGCGGAGCGCCCGATCTCGCTGCCGCTGAAATGCTCGTGCGCGAAACCCAGCAGGACGTCGCGACGATTTTCGACCGCATCATCGGGGCGGTCTGAACCGGCCGCCGGCCGTTGCACTTGTGGGTTATTTCCCTTGTCGGCGACGGATTGGGCGCGGCTCACCCGTCTATGTATCGAGGGCCCGCCGGGTCACTCAGAACAACATCCTCAGGAGATGAACATGCTAGGTAAGATGATTGCAACCCTCGCAGGCACTGCTGCGGCGATTGCCATTTCCGCTGGCGCCAGTCTGGCGACGGGGCCGGGAATACCGCGCGGCGAGAAAACGTTCAGCAGGCTCGATGCTGACAGCAACGGCAGGCTTACCGTGGTTGAAATACAGCCGAAGGCCGCCAAGCGGTTCTTCCGTATCGACAACGATGCCGATGGCGCGGTCAGCAAGTCCGAGATCGAACTGTGGCTCAAGCAGAGCACGGAGCGCCGCCGCGACCGCATGCTGTCGCGTCTGGATGCCGACAAGAACAGCACCGTGACCGCCACGGAGTTCGAGAGCTTTCTCGGCGGCGAATTCAAGAAGGCCGACAAGAACGGCGACGGCGGCGTGACCTTCGATGAGGCCAATGCCTACAAGTTCACGTGGCGCGAGAAAGTTGAAAAGATGTTGCTGCCGGAAACGGATGTTGAGTAGCCTTCCCGGCATCCAGGGGCATCGGAGGGGGACCGTTGATTGCCGGAGGCCCAGATCCATAACCGGGACCCGGCAGCTGGCGGCCCCCCGCCATCCGATTTTGCTCTGCCCGCGAATTGCGGCCAAGGACGCCGCCGCCTTCAGATCTGTCGTCGCAGAACACTACGCGCGGGTGCTGAGGGTAGCCATGCGGCTCCTCAACAACACTGCCGATGCGGAAGACGTGGCGCAGGAAACCTTTCTGAAGCTCTGGAACGAGGCGGCAGGAATTCGTGACGAAAGAAGTCTGCCCGCTTGGCTCATGAGGGTCGCTACCAATCTCGCGTTTGATCGGATGCGGCGAAAGACGCCTCAGGCAGTCGGGGATCTTCCTGATATCGTTGATGAAAATGGTTCAACCGACCGCGATCATCGCCGCGCCGAGGTCTCGCGCACGATCGACAAGGCCCTCGGCTCACTGCCCGAACGCCAGCGTCTGGCGCTTGTGCTTGTGCATTTCGAAAGCTGCGAGCAAAAGGTTGCGGCGGCCGCCATGGAAGTGAGTATCGAGGCGCTTGAATCGCTTCTGGCGCGCGCGCGGCGTGGGCTGCGGGCAGCATTGCGCGACGATTGGCAGACGTTGCTCGCCGACCTGGGGCAGCTGTAGCGGGAGCAAACGATTGACAGACCACCTCGATCAAGGGCGCAAGGACAAGGAGCGGTTGTTCCAGGTGCTCGAGGCCTACGGCGCCGACCCGGCGCGCTGGCCCGACAACGAACGCCAGGATTTGCTGAAGCTGTGCGCGGGCCGGGACGCCGCGGTGGAAGAGGCCCTGAAGGCTGCCCGGGAACTCGATGCGATTCTTGCTGCCACCGGCCGGCCGGCGCTCGACGTTGAAGCCGCGAGAGACCGGTTCTTGAGCAGGCTTCCCGACAGCCCGGCGCAATCGCCGCCACCGCCGCTCGATCTCCAACGCTACCGAGACAAAAATGCTGCCGTTCGCGCCGCGCGGCGCCTGCCGTGGCCGGCGTTCGGCGCGCTGGCGGCGTCCCTGGCGGCAGGCCTCTATGTCGGGGCAGGCGGCATGGCGCACGAATTCATTCCCGCCCTGGTGGCCGGAGAGGCCAGCGACGAGGAACTGTGGTCGCCCGCGATTTTCGGCGACGACGCCGTATCAATCGAGGATGAACATGATGACGCAACCGGCCCTTGAGCCCATGCCGTCGCCAGCGCGCGTTTCTGCCGACGCGGCGCGGCGGCGGCTTTGGTTCAATATCCTCCTCGTCACTTCTCTGGCGCTAAATCTGTTCGTTGTGGGGGTCATTGCCGCCGATCGGTACAGCAAGCGGGTTCGTGAGCAGGCTTTCGGGCCGCAGCTCACCCAACTCATGCCGCGCAATTTTCTGCGCAGTCTCGACGGTGACCGCCGGCGCGAAATCATCGGCCTGGTGCGCAACCACCGCCTGGCGATACGCGAGGGCCGCGAGGACTTGAAGGCGAGGGCGCTGGCGATCGCCGATGCACTGGCCGCCGAGCCCTACGATGCGGCGGCGCTGACGGCGGCGGTCGACGAGTTCGGCAGGACCACCAACAGGATGGTCGATCAGGGGCTGGGTATTGCCGCCGAAGTACTGGGCGATCTGACGCAGGGTGAGCGCGTTGCCCTGGCTGCCGCCATTCGCAGCCGCGCTGCGCCGCGAAAATAGCGAGTTTTGCCGCTACGCGCTGTAAGCATTTTCCGGCGAAGTGGAATACTTCGCCGATAAGAAATGCGCAGATCACTTGAGCCTCCGAAGTGTGACATTCCGAAGTGCTAAGCAGGCGGCTCGGCGGCTTCCTTCGGCAGCAGCACCGTTACCGTAGTGCCCTGATTCATCGTGCTTTGGATGGCGAGCGATCCCCCGTGCAGTTCGACGAGCGACTTGGAAATGGCGAGGCCCAATCCTGAGCCGCTTTTGGTCTTCGTGAAGTGATTCTCGACCTGCTCGAACGGGCGGCCGAGCTTGGCCAGGGCGCGCGCCGGAATGCCGATACCGGTATCGGCAATCGACACCGCAACGGCGTCGTCCCGGTGGCTGGCGTCGATCGTCACCCGGCCTTTTTCCGGCGTGAACTTGATGGCGTTGGCGAGAAGGTTGATCAGCACCTGCTTCAGCGCCCGCTTGTCCGCGGCAATGGACAGGTTGGCTGGCACCCGCTGGCCGATCTCAACCTTTCCTTCCTGCGCCCGGGGGGCAACGATCCGCAGGCATTCCTCAACGATCGCCAACACGCTGTGGTTCTTGACCTCGAGCTGCACCCGGCCAGCTTCGATCTTCGACATGTCGAGGATGTCGCTGATCACGTCGAGAAGGTATTGCCCGCTGCGGTGGATGTCGCGGGCGTATTCAACATATTTGGCGCCGCCGATGGCTCCGAAGATCTGCTGTTCCATCACCTCGCTGAAACCGATGATGGCATTGAGGGGAGTGCGAAGTTCGTGGCTCATGTTGGCCAGAAACTCCGACTTTGACCGGTTGGCTTCTTCCGCCCTGGTCTTCTCGCGCTGATACTTTTCGGCGAGGTCGGCCAGGCGCTGTGATTGCTGCTCCAGCGTGACCCGCGACTTCTGCAGGTCGCGCACCGAGTTCATGAGCTCCCGTTCCGAGAGCAGCAGGCGTTCCTCCTGCTGCTTCAGAGGCGAGATGTCGGTACCGACGGAAACGAACCCGCCGTCTTTGGTTCGCCGCTCGTTGATCTGCAGCCAGCGGCCATCGCCCAGCTGAACCTCGAAGCTCGACCCCTCGCTCTCGCGGTCGGCAAGTGCCACCCTCTGGCGGACCACCGGCTCCTTGGCCGCCCGCGCCACGTTTTCATAGGGTGTTCCCGGCACGCAGCCGCTGGCCGGCAGGCTGTGGAACTGCTGGTACTTCGAGTTGCACATGACCAGGCGATTGTTGGCGTCCCAGAGCACGAAGGCTTCGGAAATGTTCTCGATCGCATCCTTCAGTCTGAGCTCGGCTTGCTGGTTCAGCCGGTCCATGTGCTTCTGTTCGGTGATGTCGATGACGATGCCCACCATGTGCGGCGCCTCTTCGCCGGGCGCCGGCGCGAGCTCGGCCCGCGCCCGCATCCAGACCCAGTGACCACTCTGGTGCTTCATGCGAAATTCCTGATCGAACGAACCGCGCAAGCCCTTGAGCATCAGCTCGGCCAGCCGGTCGATCGGCTCATCGTCGGGATGCAGACGCTCGGCAACTTCGCCGTATGACAGGAATCCTCCCCGCGGCTTCAGACCGAGGATGTCGAACATCGAGCGTGACCAGAAGATGTGGCCGCGGGCGATGTCCCAGTCCCACAGCCCGCAGCGTCCGCGGTCGAGCGCCTTGTCGAGGCGCTCCGTCGCAACGGCAAGCGTACGGTCGGCTTCTGCGGCCCGCGCCGCCTGCCAGTGGAAGGCGCCGCCGAGCAGCACGAGGACAGCGAGCGTTACCGTGAACAGGGTGGTGATCTGGGCAACGTCGCTGCGCCAGCCCTTCAGGAGATCGTTTCTCAGTTCGAGCACCGCGAGGGTGCCCGGGTAGGGGTCAAGCGCGCGGATGGTCACGTAGGCATCGCGCCCGTCGGCAAGCGTGACGAGTTCGACCTTGGCGCTTGCGCCGCCTGCCGACATCACGAGCTTGGCCGGCACGATGTCTAAGAGCTGCCGGTTCATGAACGCCTGCTGCAGCGGCTTGCTGGCGCGAATGATGCCGGTGTCGTCGGCCACGAGAAGCGTTCTGGCGCCGACAAAATGGAGCATTGGCAGAATCGCATCGAGATCCTCGGCGACCGGTCGCCGAGGGGTTGTGCCCGTCGCCATGCCTCCCCCGAGCGACTGCGCTAGTTCGCGCGCGGCGACCTGCGCCTGCAGGGCAGTCACCCGGTTGTGCTCGGCGATATGACCGTTTCGGCTGAGCGACAATTGCAGCACCAGCGCCACGGCAAGGGTGATCAGAAACAGAATGATCAGGATCGTGATGAGGTTCCGAAGCGCCCGTTCGGAGATCGTTACGGATGACCAACGACCTGTCGCGAGCGCCAGGCGCAGGCCGCGCTCCTTGAAAAAAAGCTCTCCTAGCTGTGCTTTAGCCACGTTCACCCTCGATAAGGGTCGGGAGTCTTTTGTGCTCCCTTGGCCGCCCGCGCCAACTCAAGCTAATCACGAATCTATTGATTTCGCAACCGGAACGATTTGTCCAATGGGGTTGTAGCGCCTCTTTTGGCGCTTTTCCAGCGCTATTGTTGCAGGCAGCGGGAGACGATTTCGAAGCTGTCCCGCGAAAGGCCCTTGATCGCGAGGATCGTTTTGAGCGCCTGTTGGGCGCGCCGGCGGCGCTTCGCTTCGAGGGCGTTGCAGCCCTTGAAGCTTGCGGCAAGCCTCGCCGCCACCTGCGGATTGCTGCCGTCGAGCTTGCCGACCACCTCTGCCAGCAACTGGTAGCCCGATCCGTCCGGGGCATGAAAGGCCACCGGATTGGAAGCGGCGAAAGTGCCGACAAGCGCCCGCAGCCGGTTCGGCACCTTCCAGCTGAACTGCGGGTGATCGAGGAGCGTCCTGACCCGCCCGACAGTGGCGACGGCGGGTATCTGGGCTTGCAGTGCGAACCACTTGTCGACCAGCAGAGGGTCGCCGTGGTGCTGGTGATGAAAGCGACGCAGCGCCTCTTCACGCTGCGGCTCATCAAGCTCGATCAGCACCGTCAGTGCGCCGATGGCGTCGGTCATGTTGCGGGCGCCTGCAAAGTGGCTGAAGGCGAGCCCGGCGCCGTTCTGAGCGTCGGCCGCGGCAAGCAGCGCCAACGCCGCATGGTGGAGCGACCGGCTGCCGACGCTCGCCGGATCGGGACTGTAGTGGCCCTCAGGCGGCCTGCTTTCCCACAGCGCCGTGAGCTCGGCCTCGAGCGCCAGCCCCAGCTTGTGGCGCACCATTTCGCGCGCCTCGTGAATCCGTTGCGGATCGACGTTGCGGGTAATCTCGTTGGTGATGTCCTGTTCGCTTGGCGGGGTCAGCAGAAGCGACAGAAAATGCGGATCAAGTTCGCGCTCTGCCAGCGTATGACGCAAGGCATCGGCAAATGCGCGGAGCTTGCCCTCGGGCGGAGCCGATTTCGGCCGCGCTGCCATGGAACCGAGGATGAGTTGACGGCCGATTGCCTGGGCGGCTTCCCAGCGATTGAAGGCATCGGCGTCATGGCCGACCAGGAACAGTAGTTCCTTGGCCGGCTGTCGCGAGACGACGCGGAGCGGAGCGGAAAAGCCGCGATTGAGCGAAAGGGTGGGCTTCGAACCGATATTTCGGAAGCGAAACGTTTTTGACTTCGCGGTCAGTTCGAGAACCGCGGCCGGCTTGCCGCTTGCGGTGAGTTTCATCTCCATGTCGTGGCCGTTGGCGCCGAGCAGGCCCACCGCGACCGGAATGTGGAGCGGCTTATTGTGCCGCTGCCCGGGTGTGGCGCGCAGCCGTTGGCTCAGGGTCAGTGCGAACGTTTTCGTCTTGGCGTTCCATTTGCCGCTGGCCCTGAGTTCGGGCGTTCCCGCCTGTTCGTACCAGCGGAAGAACTGTTTCAGGCTGCGGCCGGATGTTTCCTCCATGCAGCGCACGAAGTCTTCCATCGTCACCGCCTCGCCGTCGTGACGGGCGAAATAGAGATCCATGCCTTTGCGGAAGGCGCCCGCGCCGAGCAGCGTCTTCATCATCCGCACAAGCTCGGCGCCCTTCTCATAGACGGTCGCCGTGTAGAAATTGTTGATCTCGATATACGACCGCGGGCGCACCGGATGGGCGAGCGGGCCTTGGTCTTCCGGAAACTGGCGCGCCCGGAGCGTGCGAACGTCTTCGATGCGCTGCACCGCCCGTGAGCGCACGTCTGACGAAAACTCCTGGTCGCGGAAGACGGTCAATCCCTCCTTGAGACAAAGCTGGAACCAGTCGCGGCAGGTGATGCGGTTGCCGGTCCAGTTGTGGAAATATTCGTGCGCGATCACCGCCTCGATGTTGGTGTAGTCGAGGTCGGTGGCGCTGTCCGGCTTGGCGAGCACGTATTTGTCGTTGAATATGTTGAGGCCCTTGTTCTCCATGGCTCCCATGTTGAACGAGGACACGGCGACCACCATGAACAGATCGAGGTCGTATTCGCGGCCGAACGTCTTCTCGTCCCAGGCCATGGCCGCCTTGATCGATTGCATCGCCCACGGGCACCTGTCTTCCTTGCCCGGCTCGACGTAGATGTGGAGATCGATCTTTCGCCCCGACCGGGTGACGAAGCTGTCCTCGACGCGCGCCAGCTTGCCGGCCACTAGGGCGAACAGATAGGCAGGCTTGGGGAAGGGATCGTCCCACACGGCATAGTGCCGGGTGGTTCCTTCGATGCTGCCCTGGGCCACCGGGTTGCCATTGGCGAGGAGCACCGGCGCCGCTTCCCGCTCGGCTTCCAGCCGAACGCGGAAGCGCGACAGCACATCGGGCCGGTCCGGGTAATAGGTGATGCGCCGAAATCCTTCCGCTTCGCACTGGGTGCAATAGATGCCGTTGGACAGGTAGAGGCCCGACAGCTGGGTATTGGCCTTGGGCGAGCAGCTGTTTTCGATCGCCAGCTCGAAGGGTTGGCTCGGCAGCTCGTTGAAAATGAGCCTGTCCTCGCCAATCTCGTAGTCACCGGTGCCCAGCCTGCGGCCGTCGACACTGAGCGAGATCAGTGTGATATGCTCACCATTGAGGACGAGTTGTCGGCCTTGGCTGGCCGCCTTTGGATTGGGAGCAACCAAGAGCCTGCTCCTGATCCGCGTCTCCTCAGGCCTCAGCGCTATGTCGAGTTCGATTCTGTCGATCCGATGCGAAAAAGGAGTGTAGTCTTTGAGAAATGTGGTCGGTGGCGTACGCTCTTTCATTCGGCCTTGGCCTTCGGTGCTTGGCGCCGGGCAATCTAGTGAGGCCGCGTGCGTTTGCAACGCGTTTCCGCCTTCCGCCAGGACGTAGCAATGAGCCGCGCCTTCGTTAAGGATCAGGAAGATTCCGACAGCTCCGAGAGCCTGGCGGCCCGTCCGATCAGTCCCAATCCGAACTACGTGACCGAACGCGGTTTGCGGCTGATGGACGAGGAGATATCGCTTCTGCGGCATGCCCAGGCTGAAGCCCAGCGTGCCAAGGACCGCGCAGCGATCGCGCGCGTCTCCCGTGATCTTCGCTATTGGGTGGAGCGGCGCACCACCGCACAGCTCGTGGCACCTCCGGCCAGGCCGACGCAGGTGGCCTTCGCCACCAGGGTAACCATCGAGCGCGAGGGGGGCCGCAAGGTAACCCTCGCCATCGTCGGCGAGGACGAAGGCGATCCGAAGCAGGGCCTGATTGCCTACTCGACGCCGCTCGCACGTGCACTTCTGGGGGGTTCGGTCGGAGATACGGTCGACACCCCGACGGGTGAGGCTGAAATTGTCGCTGTCGAAGCGATCGCAGGCGAAGGGGATTAGCCCGGGCTCACACCCCGGAAGATGCCGGCGAGGCAACCACGAATATCCTCCAGACGTGGCAGGAGGATTTGCTCAAGCTCCTTTGGCTCGAATTTGACCAGTCCGCCTGCATAAGTTCGACCCCCTGAGCTGACTCTGCGGAGCCTCAGGTAGGTGACAACCGAGCTCAACTCAGCCTCGGTCATTGGCCCGCGCGGGTATAGGCCGTGAGCGATGTTGATGTGGCGGGCCTTGATCTGGTTGCGCACGAACGCCGGGGCCCGGCGCGCCATGTAGGTGCACAGGATCGCAGCCGGCGCTCGTAGGCCGACTGCCCACCATGCGCGGCGATGCGTGGCAATATAACTTTTGTGAGCTCCCTGATGCCTGGCCCAGGCCATGAAGCGCCGAACGGACCTGAGCTCGTCCGATGTGAGGGTGTCGAGTTCGGCCGGCAGGTCGATTACGCGACGCAAGCCCCGGGTCGAAGTCAGCTCGGCGCCGGCGGCAAGCAACTCGCGGGCGCTCGTGACAGTGAATGGTTTGAGCTGTTTCGGCACATCGCACGCCGCGTCGTTGTCGATCCATACGTCATTGGCGCCAGTGACCTGGCCCCGATGAACACGAAACAGCTCGCCAAGTTCGATGAACCCAGCGGGCGCCTGCTCTGGTTCGCGTACAAACACCGACCACTTGCGTGCGCTGGAGATCTCTCGCCATGGGACTGCACGGCCGCCACGGCTCAATGGAGCCAGGCCGTCGAGCGAGGCGACCGAGCGCATGGTGATTTCGCTTCGCGGGCGCCCGACGTGGAAGCAAGTGATTGCCGCGGTGGTCAGCGCATCGGCAAACGGCCGGGCTTTCGGGTCGATGATATGCACCGACGAGCAGCCCATGCCGTTGGCGAGCATGTGCCGGAGTACAGTTCCATAGTTCACGTCGAGCCATTCCGCGGCGGTGATGAAAGCACCGTAGTCACCCGGCCGGGAGAGTTCGCGGGTCTTGAGAAAGAAGTGAACGTGCAGACCGGCGAGCTTGCTTGCGGTGAAACCGAGCCGGTTCGCCGTGGCAGCGAACCACGACTTCCATTGCCGGCCGATATTGTGATGTCGGACATAAGGCGGATTGCCAATGAAGAGGGTCGAGCCGGTGATTGGCTGCAGGGCGAAGCTTCGATAGTCAACAAGGTGCACTGCGAGGCGGTCGGCAAAGCCGTGTACTGTCGCGTTGGCGCGCAGCATCAATGCGGCGAGCGGGTCCACATCGACGGCGATGAGGTCGGCGTTGGGAAACCTGCGAGCAGAAGCGACCAGGAACCGACCCGAACCAGCCCCCGGGTCAACCACTCGAGCGGGCTTTCTAAGTTCTGCGTGAGCCCATGACACCATGGCATCCACAATGGTCTTGGGCGTATACGTTGCGCCATGTTGACGCCGCTGCCTGGAGTTCCTGAGGGCACAAAAAGCGGCCCCTAGCTCATCGCGGCCCGCGCAGATCCGCACGCGTACGTGGGCAATTTCGTGTGAACTGACCGGGTGCGCACGCGCAACGAGTTTCATCTCGGCGCTTGATAGCCCGGCCGTGTCGCCAATCAAGGCGGCGGCGAGCGAGACCAGGTGCTGTTCATCAACGTTCATGTCACTTGGAATTCTCACGGAACCAGGCGGTTGCGAACTCCGTAAATACCGTCATCAGCCGCGTCGGCCGCAGCTGGCGAAGCGACGCGAGCGCCACCTCCGATGGCTTGCAAGGCTCAACGATCGGACGCACGGCGAGTGGCTTGCCTTCATAGGTGCGCTCGCCGTAGGGCCGCGTGACCAGCAGTGAATAGCCGGCATTGCGGCCAACCAGGCCGCGTACCAGCTCCAGTGAGGGGGAGCTGAAGGCGATCTTGGGTTCGATGCCATGTTCGCTCAGGAGCCCGGTGAAGTACGCGCGGCTCGGCGCCACGTCGAGCAGGATGAAGGGCACGTCCTTCAAGGCTGCGAGCGCCACCCGTTTTTGCCTGGCGAGGCGGTGCCGGGCCGGCAGGAGCACGTGCGGAGCGAGCGACGCCAGGCTCTCGGCATGGACATCGTCAGGCAACCCGATGGCATAGGCGAGCGCCAGCTCAAAGCGGCCCTCGCGCAGACCCTGGACGAGCTGGTCCTGCGTGCCCTCGTGCAGCACAATCCGCACCCGGCTATGGCGCGCCTGAAACTCGCTCATGAGCGCCGGCATGAAAACCGGGGCAAGGGTCAGGAAGGCGCCGACGCCGAGCTCACCGGCGATCGAGTCGCCCGCCGCGCCGGCCCGGGCTTGCAGTTCGTTGGCCTGGGCAACCAGCTGGCGGGCGTCGAGAATGATTCCGGTCCCGGCCGCCGTAAGCGATACGCCTTGGGCGTGGTGACGGATCAGCAGCTGCACGCCGATCTGCTCTTCGAGCTTGGCGATCGATGCCGAGACGGTCGGCTGGGCAATACCCAGCCTCAGCGCGGCTCCTGCAACGGTTCCGGCATCCGCCACCGCGAGCAGGTATTCGAGCTGGCGCAGCGAATAGCGGAGCATGGGGTGCACTGTATAGCAAAAAGCGATGCTATAGCTCAGTTTTATTTGTTTTTCCTAAGATATGCCGGCGGCTAAGCATTCGAAACATCCTCTTGGAGGGATGAAACCCATGCTGACCGAGCAAGCTACTTCCCGACCTCTCCGACCGGCCCTGCGAAGCCGCCGAGACATTCACTGCCGCGATGGCCATGGCCGCCACTTCGGTTTGTGTGGTGACGACCGACGGGCCGGCCGGGCGGTTCGGACTCACGGTAAGTGCGGTAACCTCGGTGTCCGCCGAGCCGCCGTTGTTGCTGGCCTGCGTAAATCGCAAGAGCCCTGCCGCCGCGGCGATTGCGGGAAATGGCCATTTTGCCGTGAGCGTGCTGGCGGTGGAAAACCGCGCTTTCGCCGAAACCTTTTCCGGCCGCCCCTCGTCGGGCCGGCCCTTCGATTTTGCCAATCACCAGTGGCAGGAAGGCATCGCCGGCGTTCCCGTGGTGGGCGATGCCGCTGCGGTCTTTGAATGCGACGTGTATGAGACGCACGATGCCGGAACGCACCGCATCTTTATCGGCAGGGTGGTTGCGGCGCGGCGTGGCACACAGGAGCCGCTGGTCTATGCAAGCCGCTCCTACCGGCGCAGCATCCGGCTCGAGCACTAAAACCGCTTGAGGGAGTGACGACATGATACGCAACGGCAACGAATACCGCCAATCGCTGCGCGACGGACGCGAAGTGTGGATCAACGGCGAGAAGGTGCGCGATGTGCCGAGCCATCCGAGCTTCAAACCGGTGGTCGACGTGCGCGCCCGCATTTACGACATGCAGCACGAGCCGGCGACACGCGATGTCATGACCTATGAGGAAAACGGGGAGCGCTTCGCCATCGGCCTGCGGCTGCCGTTCGAGCAGAAGGACTGGACCGACAAGCGCCGGGCCGTCGACATCGTCACTTCCGAGATCGGCGGCGTCGTCACGCGCGTCGGCGACGAGACGATCGGCGAGATGTGGTCCCTGTGGGATGGCAAGGACATCCTGAACGAGATTGATGCGCGTTTCGCGCGCAACATTGAGCGCCACATCCTCGAGGCCATCAAAGCGGACCCCTTCCACGTTTCGGCCAATACCGATCCCAAGGGCGACCGTTCCAAACGTCCCCAGGACCAGGATCCCGACATGCTCGTGCATGTGGTCAGGGAGACCGATTCCGGCATCGTTATCCGCGGTGCCAAATACGAGACCGCGGCGGCCTACGCCGATCAGGCCTTCCTCAAGCCCACCATCGCCAACTGGGGCGACGCGAAGCTCTCCGAATATGCGCTTGGCTGCATCGTCAAGATGAACGCGCCGGGGGTCAAGCACATCTGCCGGACCGGGTTTGCCGGACGCGCGCCGGCGCGCGATTATCCGCTCGCCAGCCGGTTCGACGAGATCGACACCCTGGTGATCCTCGACAACGTCCTGATCCCCTGGGAGGACGTGCTCTTCTATCAGCACACGCGGGCGGCCGCTTTCATCCGCCAGACCCTGCACCGCTACTCGGCTTTCCCCTTCGTCCAGCGCACTCTCTCCATGGCCGACCTCATGATCGGCGCGGCGCTCTGGAATGCCAGGCAGACCGGCCTCGAAAAGCAGCAGGCAGTGCAGGAGAAGCTCTCCGAGCTGGCGATCTGGCGCGAGGGCATCAACGCGCACCTTACGGCAGCGGTCGCGATGGGCGAGAAAAGCCCTAATGGCCTCATCATGCCGAATCAGTCGCTGCTGTTCACCGGCCGCTGCCACGCGCTCAACAATCTGCCGCGCATGATGCACATCGCCCGCGAGCTGTGCGGCGGCCAGATCTGCGTGACCCCGGATGCCGCCATGTTCGAGCACCCCGAAACCAGGAAGTGGACGGACAAATACTACACCATCAACGCGGAATGGGTGGCCGAGGACCGCCGCAAGCTGCTGGCGCTCGCCCGTGATTTGCTCAACTCCGACTATGCGGGCCACCGGCTGACGTTTCAGCTGTTCGCCCAGTCGCCGCCGTTTGCGCAGTCGGCTGCCGTTTATCGCTCATTCGATTGGGATGGCCCGCTGAAGCTCGCGCAGAAGGCGGGCGGCCTCTCCGATCGCATCTGGGGCATGCACAGGGAGGCTGCCGAATAATGACGGCGCATAAGCGGCTTCGGCCATTCAATACCAGGGATACCTATCCGGAGCAGAAGCTCGACAACGATCTCTGCCAGGCTGTCGTCGCCAGGGGCACCATGGTTTTCCTGCGCGGCCAGGTGTCCCAGGATCTCGACACGCGGCAGTCGCAACATCCCGGCGATGCCGCGGCCCAGACCGCCAAGGCCATGGAGAATATCGAGCTGCTGATGGCGGAGGCCGGCGGATCGCTCGACCATATTTGCCGCATCGTCGTCTACCTGACCGACATCCGCTATCGCGAGGCCGTCTATCGCGAGATGGGGAAATGGCTCAAGGGCGTCTTTCCCTGTTCGACCGGCCTGGTCGTCACCGCACTTGCCCGGCCTGAGTGGATTGTCGAAATTGAAGTGACTGCCGTCATTCCGGATTGAGGAGGGCTGCCATGAGCACCGGTGCCGTCCTTGAGAGTCTCGACAACTTTAGCGCCCCGTCTGCCTGTTCAATGCAGGAAGTAGCCGGGTGACCTTCTCGATCGCCGGGCGTTGTGCCGGCTCAGGCGCCTTCGGCGTCGCCATCACAACCTCCTCGATCTGCGTCGGGGCGCGTTGTCCCCACGGGCGCGCAGACGTGGGCGCGGTTTCGACGCAGAACGTTACCGATCCCGGTCTCGGACCGCTCGTGCTCGACATCATGGAACGGGGCAAGACTGCGCGCCAGGCGATCGACGAAGTCGTGAAAGGCCGGCAATTCATCGCCTACCGGCAACTGACGGCGGTTGACCGGAATGGCGGCTCGGCATCCTGGTCGGGCGAGCACATTTTGGGTACGCATGGCGTTTCCGAGGCGCGTGATTGCGTGGCCGCGGGAAATCTTCTGAAAACCGCCTCGGTGCCGCACGCCATGACCGCGGCGTTCGCCGACAACGCGGGCCAGCATCTGGCCGAACGCCTGTTGCGGTCGCTCGAAGCGGGCATGGCCGCCGGGGGTGAGGAGGGGCCGGTGCGGTCGGCCGCACTCCTCGTCTACCACGAGCAGTCCTTTCCGCTGGTGAGTTTGCGCTGCGACTGGGATGACCACGATCCGGTTCGCGTTCTGCGCCGGCTATGGACGGACTACCGGCCGCAGATGGCCGCTTATCTGGCCCGCGCCATCGATCCGACCGCTGCGCCGAGCTACGGCGTTCCCGGCGATCCGTAGCGGCCAAACTCAAGCCGAGACATTATCCAGCAGGCGGGCAAGGAACTTGTCGCAGGCCGCCATCTGGCTTTCCTCGACATATTCATCGGGCTTGTGCGCAACTGCGATGTCGCCTGGCCCGCACACCACCGTGGGCAGACCCAATCGCTCCTGGAACAGTCCGCCCTCGGTGCCGAAGCTGATCTTGCCGAGGCTGTTGCCGCCGGTGAGCGCGCGCACGAAGGACACGACTTCGCTGTCGGGGCTCGTGTTCATGGCCGGATAGGCAGCCGCCGGCGTGAAGGAGATGCCGGCGCCGGCAAACACGCGCCGCGCCTCGGAAACGATCTTCCCCGCCGCCGCCTCGATGCGCAGCGCAATGGCGTGCGGATCATCTTCCGGAATGTAGCGGATCTCGTATTCGAACCTGCAGGAGTTGGGGACGATGTTGATCACCTCGCCGCCGGCGATGTTGCCCGCATGCAGCGTCGTATAGGGCACGACATAGTCGTGGTCCTTGCGCCCGGTGAGCCGCAATTTCGGCCTGGATGCTTCTGATCTCGGCGATCAGATCGCACGCCAGGTGCACCGCGTTGACGGTCGTGGGCGCGATGCTGGAGTGGGCCTCGAGGCCCCGGCACGCGACCCGCATTCCGACCTTGCCCTTGTGCGCCGTCACCACCTGCAGGCTCGTGGGCTCGCCGACGATGCAGAAGCGCGGCCGCAGCGGCAGCCCCGCCATCATGTCGATCAGCCGCCGGACGCCGATGCAGCCGACCTCTTCATCGTAGCTCACCGCAAGGTGCAGGGGTGCGGCGAGCCGCCGTCGCCCTGCGTCGCGCAGCATCCTGAGGCAGCAGGCGAGGAAGCCCTTCATGTCGGCGCTGCCCCGGGCATAGAGCTTGCCCTCGGCCTTTCTGAGCACGAACGGGTCGGAGGACCACGCCTGACCATCGGTGGGAACGACGTCGCTATGGCCGGAAAGGACGATTCCCTGCCGGTCGGGCGGCCCGATGGTGGCGAAAAGGTTGGCCTTGTTGCCATCCTCGCTGGCGATGAGCGAGCACTCGGCGCCCATCGATTGGGCCTCGTCCTTGAGAAAGCCGATCAGGTCGAGATTGCTGTCGCGGCTTACCGTCGGAAAGGCGACGAGCTTGGCCAGATAGTCGATGCTGGAGGATGGAGTCATCGCTTTGACGATCGCGCCTTGTACCGCGACAGCTATCAGAGCGGGAGCCTGAGCGAAAGCCGCTTACTATTGCACCTTTCGTTATCCCAACCAGTTCAAACGGATACTGCTCCCGAAATCAGATGGATTTGAGATACTGAGTAAGGGCGTTCTTTTCCTCGTCCGAAAGTTTGAGGTCGAGGTGCTTGTCATAGTGAGCCACGACGTCCTCCAAAGTCGCAAAACGGCCATCGTGATAGAATCCGCCCTTGTGGATCTTTTTGGTATCCCACAGTGCCCGGAGCGGTTCGGTGCGATAGCGGCCGTCGGGAGACCGCATGGCCTGGAAATCATCGATGCCGATTTCCTCGGCGGTGTGCAGATTCCAACCTGGCTCGGTGAAGATAGGCGGTACGTGGCAAGTCGCGCACCTGGCCTTTCGTTGAACAAAGCCTCACCCTTTTCCGCGGCTGCTTTGTCGAAGCTGCCCTCCGGGGGCTCAGGCTTGGGCAGTGAAAGCTGATAGAAATGGAGCGCCGGCAATTTGGCAGTGATCAGATCTTTGCCCTGCTTCTGCTTGTGCCCTTGCTTCGTGCGCGCCGCCACCGGATATTTTTCAGCATCGTCGAGCCGCGGATCGAAGAACACGCCCTGGCCGTGCATTTCGAGATTACTGACGTAGGCGTTCCAATAGGTGACGTTGCCCCACGCTCCCGTCCACGTGTGGTTGTTCACGCCGGCCAAACCGAATGCCGATGGATTGAGCGTTGCTGAGGTCTTGCCGTCAGGCCGGAATGCCTTGCCGTCGAGATTGAGCTCGGCGTCGAATTTTCCGGGACCCCAAGCCTCGACTGCCTTTTTGACTTCAGCTTCCGAGATTTGAAGCATCTCGGTAAAGGCGCTCAGATCCGGAGCGGCCGCGACGATCGCGCCAACATTGAGATCGCGGTTGGGCCAGCCGTCGAGACGATGACCAATGCCGGGCGAAAACGCGTCATCGACGGTCGAGTGACAAAGAGAGCATTGAATACCCACCGAAGTGAGCGTCTTACCATCATCTGAGAAAAAGCCCTTTACGCCGACGACCGCATCCGCCTTGAGCAAGGCGAGTGTGCTCGCCGGATCCGTAAGATCGACCTTGCCGCTGTTGATACCCTCGGCAACTTCTTTCGGGACCGCATTTACATCCACCTTGAGACCCAGCTCGAGCGCCTTCTGCGGACTGATGCCGGCGCCCACGCCACCAAGTTTTTCCCCTGCTATCGCCTGATGTAGCTTGAGCTTTCCTCCCCAGAACTCTTCGCTTCCAAAAGTATCATGACGAAAAATCTCCTGGCCGTCTTTCAGCAGCTTTTTGGCGTAGCTTTCGGCTGCGTCGTCATAGGATTTGCCAGCCGTTTGAGCAAAGAGCGAGACAGCTCCTGCCGAGAGCAGAAGGGAGACCCCGGCCGCTAGAGTGATGGCTTTGAACATGGTCCTCTCCTTTCTTCGATTTGTCAGCTGGGCAGATCGACTACGAAACGACATGTGGTTGTGATGCATGCATCACAACCACGAATGCTCGCCAGATACCTCCTAGTGTTCTGCGACCTGTTCGCCCGACGGCGCGACCAGATACCATTCGCCAAAACGATCATGGACGTCGTGGCCCTCGGTCGAGCCGGGACCCTTATCTTTGGTGTAGTAGTAAA
Organism: uncultured Alphaproteobacteria bacterium; assembly: GCA_963780765.1. GTDB lineage: Bacteria > Pseudomonadota > Alphaproteobacteria > Rhizobiales > Aestuariivirgaceae > CAWHQZ01. The sequence goes on from CAWADI010000023.1 coordinate 160,064, forward strand.
GCGGCATGTCGTTGTAGGTGATCTGCAATTGGCCGTCCTGGCGCTTGATCACGCCGACCATGGCGTCTCTCACGGCCTCGCTCAGCGGCTCACCGGTCGTGAGAAACGGTGGCCAGACTTCAGCGCAGGCATCGTAGCAGGTGCTTTGGCCGGGCTTGTCGTCTTCGAAGATGTAGAGGGCTCTGCCATCGCCGTCGGTCAGGTATTCGCCATAACGATCAGTGGCTTGCAGTCCGACTTTCCCTTTGCCGTAGCCCTCCGCCAGAGCGATGCCCGAGACACCGAACATGGCGAGACATGCCAATCCAGTTGTTATTCGGTATTTCATGGGGTTAAGCCTCCTTCCAAACCGTGGGCGGCTGGGTTGGTGACCGCTCCAGCCAGGATATGGGCATAACGTCTCCTCAATCGGCCGGTTCCTGCCACGTTGCGGAAAGTTCAGCCGGCGCGAGGTTGCCGTTGCTCGGCGGCCTGGGCTGTTGCGTGAAATTCCCAGCTTTTTCCGGTATTGTTGGAGCATGAGGCAGACCACAGACGCGAGGAACAGCGCAATTCACCGCATAAGGCACCCTACGGAGAACTGATGGGCCGCCTGACCACCCACGTTCTCGATACAGTGTCGGGGAAGCCGGCTGCCGGCCTCAGGATCGAACTGTTCTCGGCCGGCGGGGAGCCGCGGCTCCTGAAAGCAGCGGTCACCAACGGTGATGGTCGCGTCGATGACGCTTTGCTCGATGGCCCGGAGTTCAAGGCCGGACTGTATGAGCTGCGTTTCCACGCCGGCGAATACCTTCGCGACAGCGGCATCAAGCTGACCGACCCGGCATTCCTCGAGGTCATTCCGGTTCGCTTCGGCATCGCCGAGCCTCAAGGCCACTATCATGTGCCGCTCCTGTTGTCGCCTTACGGCTACTCGACCTATCGCGGCAGTTGAACGATGGCGGCGTCGATTCGATTTCTGCGCAAGGGCCGGACGGTCGAGCTGGAAAATGTCGCGCCCTGCGAGACGCTGCTGGATTACCTGCGGCTCAAGGAGCGCAGCCTCGGCACCAAGGAAGGTTGCGCCGAGGGCGATTGCGGCGCCTGCACCGTGGCCCTGGGTTCTCTCGATGGCGATGAGGTTCGCTACCAGCCGGTCAACAGCTGTATCCAGCTTCTGGGCCAGATCGACGGCAAGGATGTGGTCGTCGTGGACGACCTCGCGGAGTTGGAGGGCGGGCTGCACCCGGTTCAGGAAGCGATGGTGCGCCATCATGGATCGCAGTGCGGCTTCTGCACGCCGGGATTCGTCATGACGCTGTTCGCCCTCTACCACCAGGCCGGCACGCCTGACCGGAGAACGGCCAATGACTGGCTTGCCGGCAACCTGTGCCGGTGCACCGGCTATCGCCCGATCGTTGATGCCGCACTGGATGCCTGCCGGGGCAAGCCGGCCGACAGCTATGTCCGCGGCCGCCGCGAGACCGCGGCGAAACTCGCCGCCCTTGCCCATCCGGGCGACATCTTCATCGGCGACGACCAGCGGTTTCTCGCCATCCCCGCTTCCCCTGAAAGCCTCGCCGCGCTGTTCGAAAGACATCCCGATGCCGTGCTGGTGGCAGGTGCAACCGATGTCGGTCTGTGGATCACCAAACAGCTTCGCGACCTTCCCGGGATCATCTTCCTGCATCGCGCCGGCCTCGACAGGATTGAGGTCGGCGAGGATCGGTTATCGCTCGGCGCCATGGCCAGCTATTGCGATGCCGAGCCGCATCTGGCGGCGATCGATCCTGATCTGCGCGAGCTGTTGCGCCGGCTGGGTTCGAGACAGGTCAGGGCCGCAGGCACTGTCGGCGGCAACATCGCCAATGGCTCGCCGATCGGCGACATGCCGCCGGCGCTGATCGCTCTCGGCGCCGAGATCGAGCTTCGCCGCGGCAACGCTTCGCGCCTGCTGCCGCTTGAGGAGTTTTTCCTCGGCTACGGCAAGCAGGATCGCCGGCCCGGTGAGTTTCTCGTCCGCATCGTCGTGCCGAAGCTTGCCCCTCACGATGCCTTCCGGTGCTTCAAGATTTCGAAGCGCTACGACCAGGACATATCGGCGCTCCTGGGCGCCTTTCGCCTGTCCATAGCGGGGAGGCGCGTGAGCGCGGCGCGGATTGCATTCGGCGGCATGGCTGCGACACCGAAGCGCGCGCCTGGCGCGGAGAAGGCGATCATCGGAGCCCGCCTCGATGATCGGGGAAGCTGGCAGGCAGCCCTGGATGCGCTTGCCGCGGACTACCAGCCCATCGATGACCTCCGCGCCAGCGCGTCCTATCGAAGACTGACGGCACGCAACCTGCTGGCGAAGGCCTTGCGCGAAATCGCCGGTGCCCCATCACAGGAAACGCGAGTGTTCGGACACAGGGAGGCGCAATTTGGACGCGTCGCCTAGCGTCAAAGTAGGCCGGCCGCCGGGTCGGTCGCGGCGCACGGTCGGCGCGCCGCTCGCCCATGACAGTGCCCGCAAGCACGTGAAGGGGCGGGCTCCCTACGTCGACGACCTCCTGGAACCGGAAGGCACGCTGCACCTGGCGCCCGGTTATGCGGCCGATCAGGCATGCGGGCGCATCACGGCTCTCGATCTCGAAGCTGTGCGCCGAGCCCCGGGCGTGGTTGCGGTTCTCACCCACCGGGACATACCAGGCATCAACGACTGCAGCCCGGCGTTTGGCGATGATCCCATTCTGGCCGATGGCAAGATCGAATTTCATGGTCAGGTCATATTCGCAGTCATTGCTGAAACGCGCCATGCCGCGCGCCGCGCCGCACGCCTGGCCCGCATCGAGGTCACGCCCGATCGCCCCATCGTTACCATTGCCGATGCGGTGGCCGCCGAATGCGACCTGCTCCCCGCGTATCAGTTCGTGCGCGGCGATTGCCGGGCAGAACTTGACCGTTCGCCCCATCGTCTTGCGGGCAGCGTCAATATCGGCGGTCAGGATCACTTTTATCTCGAGGGGCAGGTTTCCATGGCCGTGCCGCAGGAAGGCGGAGGCATGCTCGTCTATTGCTCGACCCAGCACCCGGGCGAGGTCCAGCATTGTGTGGCGAAAATGCTGGCTGTCCCCGATGCCGCGGTGGTGTGCGAATGCCGCCGCATGGGCGGCGGCTTTGGCGGCAAGGAATCCCAGGCTGCGCAATGGGCGGCCCTGGCCGCTCTTGCCGCCCATGTCACGGGCAAACCGGCGAAAATCAGGCTCGACCGCGACGACGATATGATCATGACGGGCAAGCGCCATGATTTCCATGTCGACTATGAGGCGGGCTTCGACGCCGCGGGCGTGCTCGCCGCAGTCGATGTATCGTTGTTCGGCCGGTGCGGGTATTCCGCCGATCTGTCGCTCGGCGTGAACGACCGCGCCATGTTTCATGCGGACAATTGCTATTTCTATCCGGCAGCCCGCATCTTTTCGCGCCGAATGAGGACCAACACGGTTTCGGCGACGGCCTTTCGCGGCTTCGGCGGTCCGCAGGGAATGCTCTTCGCCGAACGCATGATGGACGCGGTCGCGATACGGCTGAACCTCGACCCGCTGGATGTGCGCAAGGCGAACTTCTATCGCCGCGGGCGCGAAGTGACGCCGTACGGCCAGGTGGTTTCCGACAACATCATCGCCGCGCTGGTTGCGAAGCTGGAAAGGTCGTGCAGCTACCGCCGCCGGCGCAAGGACTGCACGGCCTTCAATGCGCGCAGCCGAATATTGAAGAAGGGCCTGGCGCTGACCCCGGTCAAATACGGCATTTCCTTCACGCTTACCCACCTGAACCAGGCCGGCGCCCTGGTTCACGTCTTCACCGATGGCTCGGTACAGGTAAATCACGGCGGCACCGAGATGGGGCAGGGCCTCTATGTGAAGGTCGCACAGGTGGTTGCGGAAGAGTTTGGCATTCCGCTCGAGAGCGTGCGGACCACCGCCACCACGACGGACAAGGTGCCGAACGCCTCGCCGACTGCTGCTTCCTCGGGATCGGATCTCAACGGTATGGCGGCAAAGGCGGCCGCCGCCACGATCCGGAAACGCCTGACCGAGTTCGCCGCAACGGAATTCCGCGTGGCCGCGGACAGCATTCGATTTGCCGGCGGCAGAGTGGCGATCGGCAGGAAAACGCTGACCTTCGGCGAACTGGCGCGCAGGGCGCACGGCGCCCGCGTCCAGCTTTCCTCCACCGGCTTCTATGCCACGCCGACAATCGCCTGGGACCGCGCGGCCGCGCGCGGCAATCCGTTCTTTTATTTTGCTTACGGTGCGGCCTGCTCCGAGGTCACTGTCGACACATTGACAGGGGAGTATCGTCTGGACCGTGTGGACATTCTGCACGACGTCGGCAAATCCCTGAATCCCGCCGTCGATATCGGCCAGATCGAGGGCGCCTTCGTACAGGGCATGGGCTGGCTCACCACCGAGGAACTGGTGTTTGACGACAAGGGCCGGCTCAGCACGCATGCGCCCTCGACCTACAAGATCCCCACGGCTTCCGACGTGCCCGAAGATTTCCGGGTGCAGATCTGGAAGTCCGAAGGCAACCGTGCTCCCACGCTCTATCGCTCGAAAGCAGTGGGCGAGCCGCCGCTGATGCTGGCGCTGTCGGTGTTTTCAGCGATAACCGATGCCTTGGCCGGCCTGAAGCGGGGCATCGTGCCGCCGCTCGACGCCCCGGCGACGCCGGAAACGGTCATGCGGGCGGTTGCTGCAATGCAGGGCTGAGATCGCCAGGATGCGCGTGTGGCAAACAATTGCGGACCTTGTGCAAAGCCATGGCCGCTGCGCCATGGTGACGGTGGTGGAGGTGAAAGGCTCGGCCCCTCGGGAGGAGGGTGCGCGTCTTTTCGTGGTCGAGGATGGCAACTATCGCGGCACGATCGGCGGCGGGGCCCTCGAGTGGCGCGCGCTCATGGAGGCGCAGGAAGCCTTGCGCCGGCGGGCTGGGCCGGAAATCGTCAGCATGGTGCTGGGTCCCCACCTCGGACAGTGCTGCGGCGGTCAGGTGAAGTTGATGATCGAAGCATTGGAAGCCGATGACCTGCCCATGATCCGGGATCTGGCGGCGAGGGAGAAAACCGGCCGGTTCGCCACATGGACCGTGCTTGCCGGTGGAAGGGTTGAGCGCCGCCCCGACGCCGTACCGGCCTCGGGTCCGGGCGTTCGCCTGTTCGCGAACGGCACGCTCATCGAGCAGTTCGGCAACGAGCCGCGAGCGATCTACCTTTTCGGCGCCGGGCATGTAGGTCGCGCTCTTGTGCTTGCGCTAGCGCCGCTGCCATTTGCCGTGACGTGGATCGACAGCCGCAGCGAGGCGTTTCCTGCCGCGGTTCCCGCCAACGTCTCGATTGATCAGCGGCCCGATCCCGCCGCGGCCGTCGCACAAGCGCCAGCCGGCACCTTCGTTCTGGTGATGACCCACAGCCATGCCATGGATCTGGCGATTGCTGCTCGCGCCCTGGCGATGAGCGGCATTCCTTACGTTGGCGTGATCGGCAGTGACACCAAGCGGGCCCGCTTCCTCTCACGGCTGCGGGCGGCTGGGCTCAAGGAAAGCGAAGTCGCTCGGTTGGTTTGTCCGATCGGCCTCCCCGGGATCCGTTCCAAGGTTCCCGCGATCATCGCCGCATCGACCGCCGCCGATCTCTTGGCCCGCGATGAAGTGCTGGCTGCTGCCTCGGTTCCCCTAACCCTCGTTCACAAGACCGCCTGACATGGCCAATCGGCGGGGGGCAGAGTCGCGGTTCCCGGCAGGCGGAAACGAAGCCGGAGCCTGGCTGCTCGAGGCAGTCGGCATCGACAAGTCCTTCGGCACCCTGAAAGCCAACGATCAGGTCTCCTTGCGTGTGAAGCCGGGCGAGATCCACGCCCTTCTGGGCGAAAACGGGGCCGGCAAGTCGACGCTCGTCAAGATCATCTACGGATCGCTGCAGCCGGATGCCGGTGAAATCCGCTGGCTCGGCAACGAGGTGAAAATCGCCAATCCGGCCGCCGCCCGAAAGCTCGGCATCGGCATGGTGTTTCAGCACTTCTCATTGTTCGAGGCGCTCACGGTCGTGGAGAACATCGCGCTTGCCATGGCGGGAGCCCTCGACCTCGACAGCCTGTCGGCGAAGATCGCCAGGGTCTCCGGTGAGTACGGTTTGCCGCTGCATCCAGGTGCTACCGTTGCCGACCTGTCGGTGGGCGAGCGCCAGCGCATCGAGATTGTTCGCTGCCTGCTGCAGGAGCCGCGGCTTCTGATCATGGACGAGCCGACCGCAGTGCTGACGCCCAAAGAGGCCGAGCAGCTGTTTCGGACGCTCAGGCGGCTGGCCGGCGAGGGCTGCGCCGTGCTCTACATTTCCCACCGCCTCCAGGAGGTCAGACAGCTTTGCCACAGCGCAACGATCCTTCGCCACGGCAAGGTGGTGGCCACCACGGACCCTCGGAAGGAGACGGCCGCCTCGCTCGCCCGCCTCATGGTCGGTGCCGACATTGCGGTGGTCAAGGCTGCATCCCCCGGCCACGACAGGACCCTGCGCCTGAAGCTCGACCGGCTCGCTCAGGCGGCGGACAATCCCTTTGCCGTCACGTTGAAGAATGTCTCGCTGGAGGTTTTCGGCGGCGAGGTCGTCGCAATCGCCGGGGTTGCCGGAAACGGTCAATCCGAGCTCTTCGATGCCATCTCGGGCGAGCGTGAGAACGAGCTGCCTGGCGCCGTCACACTGAACGGCAAGCCCGCCGGCAGGCTCGGCGTAAGTGAGCGCCGCAAGCTCGGGGCGGCATTCGTTCCTGAGGAACGGCTGGGTCATGGCGCTGTTCCGGGATTTACGCTCTCCGAGAACGTCATGTTGACCCGCCACTCCGCGGAAGACGGGCTGATCCGCAACGGCTTCCTTGACCTCGCCGCTGCGAGCGAGGTCGCGGCCCGGGTGTCGCGCGACTACGATGTTCGCAAGGGCAAGGCGGACCCCGAAGCGCGGGCGCTCTCCGGCGGCAATCTCCAGAAGTTCGTCGTCGGCCGTGAGCTTGATCGCAAGCCGTCGGTGCTGGTTGTCAACCAGCCGACCTGGGGCGTCGATGCCGGCGCGTCGGCGGTAATCCGCCAGGCTCTGGTCGATCTTGCGCGATCCGGCTCGGCAGTGCTGGTCATCAGCCAGGACCTCGACGAGATCTTCGAGATTGCGGATCGCATCGCGGTCATCTCGCGCGGCGAGGTCTCGCCCGCCCATCCTGCAGCCCGCATGTCGCTGGACAGGATCGGCTTGCTCATGGCAGGCGCCCACGAACAGCAATCCCCCTCGGAGGACAGGCATCTTGCAGCTGGTGCTTGAAAGGCGCTCCGAGCGCTCGAAGGCGATGGCGCTCCTGTCGCCGGTCCTGGCGGTGGTGCTGACGCTGATGGTCGGCGGCGTCATATTCGCTCTGCGCGGTCTGGACCCGTTGCACGCTCTCTATGTCTATTTCGTGGAGCCGCTGACATTGCGCTGGTCCCTCGAAGCGCTCATCGTCAAGGCGACACCATTGGTGTTGATCGGAACCGGCCTCGCCGTCTGCTACCGGGCCAACGTGTGGAACATCGGTGCCGAGGGCCAGTTGACGCTCGGGGCCGTTCTGGGTGGCCTCGTGCCCGTCTATTTTACGGTCTGGCAATCACCTCTGACGCTCATCGTCATGCTTGCGCTCGGCGCGCTGGGAGGCATGGCAATCGCCGCCGTTCCCGCACTGCTGAAGAACCGCTTCAGCGCCAACGAAATTCTGACCAGCCTCATGCTCGTGTACGTGGCGCAGCTGTTTCTCGACTGGCTGGTTCGCGGCCCCTGGCGGGACCCGCTCGGTTTCAACTTTCCGAAATCGGTGACGTTCGAAGGCTGGCAACTGTTGCCGATGGTCACCGGCACCGTGCACATCGGGGCGCTGTTTGCGCTCGCCGCCGCACTGTCGCTCCATGTTGTCATGGGTCGCACCATCAAGGGCTTCGAAGTCCGTGTGCTCGGCAACGCGCCGCGGGCCGGGCGGTTTGCCGGCTTTTCGCGAGCCCGCGTGGTGACCTTCTCCTTCCTGCTGTCCGGCGCCCTCGCCGGGCTTGCCGGCATCTGCGAGGCCATGAGCACGGTCGGTCAGCTGCAACCGACGATCTCGCCGGGTTACGGCTTCACCGCCATCATCGTGGCGTTTCTCGGACGCCTCAATCCGGTTGGAGTTCTGTTTGCCGGCCTGATGCTGGCTCTCAGCTATCTGGGCGGCGAGGCAGCGCAGGTGTCGCTCGGCGTCTCCGACAAGATTGCCCGCGTGTTCCAGGGAATACTCCTGTTCTTCATCCTCGCCTGCGATGTCCTCATCCTGTATCGCCTTCGCTTGATCAGATCGCGCCCGGCACAGGTGGCTCGTGCTTGAAGCGATCATCCTGACGATCATTACCGCCTCTACGCCGCTGCTGCTTGCCGCCCTCGGAGAGCTGGTAGCCGAGCGTTCGGGCGTGCTCAATCTCGGCGTCGAGGGCATGATGGTGGTGGGCGCCGTATGCGGCTTCGGCGGAGCTTTCCTGACCGGTTCGCCCGTTTTGGGGATATTTGCCGCCATCCTTTCCGGCGCCGCACTTGCAGCGCTGTTCGGCGTCATGACGCTGAATTTGGTAACCAACCAGGTAGCGACCGGCTTGGCACTTACGCTGCTGGGCCTCGGTCTTTCGGGACTCATCGGCGAGCGCTTTGTCGGCCAGCCGGGCGTCAGGCTGGAGAAGGTTGCGCTGCCGCTGCTGACCGACATTCCGTTTTTTGGGCGCATCCTTTTCGGTCAGGACCCGCTGGTTTATGCATCCTTCTTGCTCACCGCCGCGGTCGCCTATGTGCTGTTCCGCACCCGGGCGGGCCTCGTCATCCGCGCGGTCGGCGACAGTCATCAATCCGCCCACGCCCTGGGTTTCAGCGTCATCAAGGTGCGCTATGGATGTGTGTTGTTCGGCGGCGCTTGCGCCGGGCTTGCAGGCGGTTATCTGTCGCTCGCCTACACGCCGCAATGGATCGAAAACATGACGGCCGGGCGGGGCTGGATTGCGCTGGCTCTGGTGGTCTTTGCCTCATGGCTGCCCTGGCGTGCTGCCGTCGGCGCCTATCTGTTCGGTACGATTTCCATTTTCGGCTTCGCCGTTCAGGCCATGGGACTGGGTATCCCCTCGCAGTTCCTTTCCTCGCTGCCCTATCTTGTCACGATCGCCGCCCTGGTCGTGATTTCAGGCAACCGGTTTCTCATGCGCGCCAACACTCCGTCCTGTCTTGGCCAGCCATTCGTTCCAGATCGCTGATGCAATTCTGCTGGGCGCTGAGGGGCGAGGGTGGCTCATGGACGCATTGCTGAAGTCAGGACCGATAGACTCGTCATCGGAGTGCCAATAGAGTTTTGCGCATGACCGAAGAGCGCGTCCAACGTCGCCTCGCCGCCATCCTGGCCGCCGACGTGGTCGGCTATGCCGGCGCTCATGGAACGCGATGAGGCGGGCACCTTCGCGTCGGCTCCAGGAACGGTGCGCGAAGGAACTCTTCGAGCCGGAGATCGCGAGGTACCACGGACGGATCTTCAAGCTGATGGGCGACGGCCTGCTGGCCGAGTTCGGCGAGCGTTGTCGACGCGGTGGAGTGCGCGGTTGCGGTCCAGCGCGGCATGGCGGAGCGCAATGCTTCAGTCCCTGAAAACCAGCGCATCGACGTTCGCATCGGTATCAACCTTGGCGAAGTGATCGTCGAAGGCGACGACCGTTACGGCGAGGGTGTCAATGTGGCAGCGAGACTTCAGGAGCTCGCCGACCCCGGCGGCATCTGTGTCTCGGGCAAAATCGCCAAGGAGGTAGATGAAGAAGCTCGCCTTCGCCTTCGAGCCAATGGGCGAGCAGAAAGTCAAGAACATTGCCGAACCGGTTCAGGCCTTCCGTGTCAAGCTCGACATCAAGCCGGTTGCTTCGAAGCGCACGCGCACGTGCCCGGCCCGGTGCTTGGGCGGCGGTGCTTGCCCTCGTTGTCGCTGCGGCTGCTGCTGTGCTCTACCTCGCGAGATCGCAAGGGCTGGTCATCGAAAAGGGTACGGGCACCGTTCCCTCCATCGCAGTCCTGCCCTTCGACGATATGAGCGCGGAGAAGAGCTTCGGCTATCTGGGCGACGGGGTCGCCGAGGACATCATCGCAATGCTGTCGCGTTTTCCTGATCTTTCGGTTATCGCGCGCAACTCCTCCTTCACCTACAAGGGCAAACCCACCGATGTGCGCCAGATCGGCAAGGATCTGGGCGTCGGCTATGTGCTCGAAGGCAGCGTGCGCAAAGACGCTGGCGCTATGCGAATCGTCGCTCAGTTGACCGAGACGAGCAACGGCAAGCACGTTTGGGCCGAACGCTTCGACAAATCAGGCGCCGACCCCTTGGCCGTGCAGGACGAAGTAACAGCGAAGATCGTCGCAACCTTGACCGGTGAATACGGGCAGATCAGGCTTGCCGACTACCAGCGGGCCTGGGGCAAGGATACAGCGAATCTTGAAGAATACGACTACTATCTGCGCGGCCACGGCTATGTTGTCCGCGACACCAGGGAGGATTTCCAGCGCGCCGCCGCGATCTATCGGGAGGGCCTCGCCAGGTTCCCCAATTCCAACCTGCTCAAAGTCAAGCTCGGCTCCTACCATTTCCATAACGCCTTCAATTTCTGGAGCGACGATATGGCAGCCGACTATCGGATGGGCGGGGAACTGGTACGCGAGGTGCTTGCCGCACAACCACTGACGCCGCAGGTCGCGCGCCTCGCTCACTGGCTGATGGCCTATGTTTATTTACAGGAGAGAAACTTCGCTAAGGCGATAGCCGAATCGGAGAAGACCGTGGCGCTGGCGCCCTACGATGCGTCCCTGGCTGGCCAGCTCGCCACCGTTCTCATCCTCAGCGGCAAGCCCGATCAGGGGATTGAATGGACCGAGCGCGCTATCGCCGGCGGCCCCACCAACCGCCCTCATTTGAACTACAGGCTCGGCCTTGCTTACTCCCTCAAGGGCGATAACGAGCGTTCTATCGCCGCTCTGAAGGAAAGCCCGGAGTGGCCTGACATAGTGCTCTTGACGGCCATCGGCTATCTCCGTCTCGGCCGCCAGGAGGAAGCACGGGCCGCCTACAAGCGAGCCCTCACGATCGACCCGTCGTTCACGCAGGCCAAATGGCGCGAGGGCTATTTCTACAGCGATCCTTCGGTCGTCGAAGGCCAAGTCGCCGACCTCGCCAAGCTCGGGCTACCGGAGAAATAATCATGAAGCGCCTATCGCCATTGGCGGGGGAGCGCAAACTGCTTAGGCTAAGAACAACGCGGTAGTGGTTTTCTGAACGAAGGAGACGTCGAATGAAGAAATTCCTGCTGGCGGCGGCGGCCGCCGTGATCGCCTTGTCCGGAGCGGCGGCAACTGCTTCCGCCAAGACCAAGGCCTGCTGGATCTACGTCGGTCCGATCGGCGACCACGGCTGGTCCTACCAGCATCACCAGGGCGTGCTGGCCGTTCAGAAGGAGCTCGGCGACAAGGTCGAGACCGTTTACGTGGAAAGCGTTTCGGAGGCCGATTCCGAACGCTCCATCGAGCGCCTGGCGCGCGACGGCTGCAACATCATTTTCACGACTTCGTTCGGGTTCATGGAGCCGACCCTCAAGGTCGCCAAGAAGTTTCCCGACGTGAAGTTCGAGCATGCGACCGGGTACAAGACCGATGCAAACGTCACCACCTACAATGCCAAGTTCCACGAAGGCCGCTATGTGATCGGCCAGATCGCCGCCAAGGTGTCGAAGTCCGGCGTTGCCGGCTACATCGTATCTTTCCCAATTCCGGAAGTGGTGTCGGGCATCAACTCGTTCATGCTCGGCGCACAGTCGGTCAATCCCGACTTCAAGGTCAAGATCGTCTGGGTGAATACCTGGTACGATCCGGGCAAGGAGGCTGACGCGGCCAAAGTGCTGTTCGGCCAGGGCGCCGACATCATCGTCCAGCACACGGATTCAACGGCCCCCCTTCAGGTGGCCGAAGAGCAGGGCAAGCACGGCTTCGGCCAAGCCTCCGACATGATCAAGTTCGCGCCCAAGGCGCAACTCACGGCCATCGTGGACAACTGGGCGCCGTATTACGTGCGCCGCGTGAACGACGTGATCAATGGCACGTGGAAGTCACAGGCGTCCTGGGACGGCATGGCGGAAGGCACGGTGCAGATGGCGCCCTTCACCAATCTGCCCGATGACGTTGTCAAAGCGGCGGCCGAGACAGCGGAAAAGATAAAGTCAGGAGCGCTCCATCCCTTTACCGGCCCGATCACCCGGCAGGACGGAACAGTGGTCGGTGAAGCCGGCAAGCCGCTGCCTGACGGAGACATTCTCGGCATGAACTGGTACGTCAAGGGGGTCGACGACAAGCTGCCGCAATAGCGCGCGTGTGCCATCGGCATCTACGACAACCATCGTCTTGGCCATGCCTGGATCGGATCCGAGGACACTCACACTTCGATCGGCCACCGACTCTCGACAACGAAAGCCATCTAACAAACCGTCATGGCCGGGCTTGACCCGGCCATCCTCTTGCTGCGGATCGAATTTCCCGATGGCGCCGATGATGCCTCGAAGCTCGTTGCAAACGCTGGCGGCGACCGGAAAAGGATGGCCGGGTCAAGCCCGGCCATGACGATACAAGTCGGTCATGAGCGCGTTTCTCGCCGACTGGCTCAACCTTCTTCTGCGCTGGGCGCACCTGATCGCAGGCATCAGCTGGATCGGCACGTCGTTCTACTTCGTCGCTCTCGATTTCAGCCTCAGGAAGCGCGCTGGGATGAATCCCGGCGTCGCCGGCACCGCCTGGGAGGTGCACGGCGGCGGCTTCTACCATGTCGAGAAGTATCTCGTGGCGCCCAAGGCGCTGCCGGATGATCTCATCTGGTTCAAGTGGGAAGCGTATCTGACATGGGTCACCGGCTTCCTCCTTTTGGTCGTTCAGTACTACTGGAATGCCGGTACCTATCTCATCGATCCCTCGGTTCTGCCGATCGCATGGTACGACGCCGTCGCCATTTCGCTAGGCAGCCTCATCGGCGGCTGGCTGGTGTACGACGCGCTCTGCCGCTCAGCCCTCATCGACAAGCCGGTGCTCCTCGCCGCGGCGGTTTTCGTGCTCATCGTGGCGGCTGCCTGGGGCTTCGCGCACGTCTTCTCCGGTCGCGGCGCGATCATTCACATCGGCGCCTTCATCGGCACCATCATGGCCGCCAATGTGTTTGCGGTGATCATCCCCAATCAGCGCCGCATTACCGAGGCGTTGATGAACGGGCAGGATCCCGATCCCGCCCTTGGCATCACCGGCAAGCAGCGTTCGCTGCACAACACCTATCTTACCCTTCCGGTCCTGCTGCTGATGATCGGCAACCATTATCCGATGCTTGCCAACCATCCCCACTCCTGGCTGCTGGTCGCATTGATCCTGGTCGGCGGGGCGTGCCTGCGCCACTTCCTCGTCCGCTTCGAAGTGGGTGATCCCTTCAGCGCCATCGCCTGGACGCTGCCGTTCATCCTGGGCGCGCTCGCGATTGCCGTCGTCCTGACGGCGCCCAGGATCGAAGATGTCTCCACCCTGCCCAGGGTCGGCGATGGAGAAGTTCTGGCCATCAGCCGGGCGCACTGCGTCTCGTGTCACGCGCACAGGCCGACCCACGAAGGGTTCACCGAGCCTCCCAAAGGCGCGGTGCTTGAAACACTTGATGACATCAGACGCTTTGCCGTGCTGATCGACCGGCAAACCGTGCAGACGCATGCCATGCCGCTCGGCAATGAGACCGGCATGACCGAAGCCGAGCGGCGCACGCTCGGCGTATGGCTCCGCCAGAACCGGTAACCTGTGGCTATGAAACTTTCGCTCGCCGACGTGAATGCCATGAGCGGAGACGGTTTCATTGCCGCATTCGGCGGCGTCGCCGAGCATTCGCCCTGGGTTGCCCGCCACGTCGCCGGCGCGCGGCCGTTTGCGTCCCGCGAGGCCATGATCCAGGCGTTCGCTGACGCTGTTCACGGAGCCTCCCGGGATTCTCAACTGGCGCTGTTGTGCGCCCACCCTGAACTCGGCTCGCGCGCCGGGCTATCCGCGGAGTCTTCGCGCGAGCAGACCGGGGCGGGGCTCGGCAATCTCTCCGGGGATGAATTGTCCCGGTTCGATGACCTCAACAGCCGCTACAAATCGAAGTTCGGCTTTCCCTTCATCCTGGCGGTGAGGGGCGCCACCCGGCCGCAGATCCTCGGGCACTTTGCCGAGCGGTTGAACCATTCCGCCGACGCCGAGTTCGCGATTGCGCTGGGGGAGGTCTGCCGCATCATCCGATTCCGTATCGAGGATCGCCTCGAGCCATGATCGCCAGACGCGTGGTGCGCGGCCAGACGCTGTCCTTTCCATCGGCATCCGTATATCGCCATGAAGCACGCGGCGCCGTCGCCATCGGGCGCGACGGCCGCATCCTGTGGACGGGTCCTTACCGCCGTTTGCCGGCGATCCATCGCCGGGCTCCGGTCGATGACTATGGCGATTGCCTGGTCATGCCGGGGTTCATCGATGCGCACATTCATTTCCCGCAATACAGGATGCTCGCCGCACCCGGCCTCGACCTGCTCGATTGGCTCCGCCGCTTCACGTTCCCCGAGGAAGCCCGTTTCGGGAACCGATCCTACGCTGACCGCGCCGCCGGGCTCTTTCTCGATCTCCTGTTCGCCAACGGGACCACCTCCGCGCTCGCCTTCTGCTCCGTCCACAAGGCGTGCGCCGAAGCGCTGTTTCAGGCCGCGGAGGCTCGCAACATGGCGATTACGACCGGCAAGACCATGATGGACCGCAACGCCGTCCCGGCGGTCCATGACGCTCCGGAGCAGGGAGCGCGCGACAGCGAGAAGCTGTTGGTCAAGTGGCATGGCCGCGGGCGCGCCCGCTATGCCGTGACGCCGCGCTTCGCCATCACCTCGAGCGAGGCCCAGCTCAGGCTGTCGGGCGAGCTTCTCAAGTCCCATCCCGAAGCGCTGCTGCAGTCGCATCTGTCCGAAAGCCTGCTGGAGATCGCGGCGGTGAAGCGCCTGTTCCCGAACGATGCGGACTATACGGCGGTCTATCATCGCTTCGGGCTACTCGGGCCCAATAGCTTTTTCGCCCACGGCGTTCATCTGTCGGAACGGGAGTGCGCACGCCTTCACGAGACGGGCTCGAAGGTCGTCCACTGCCCGACCTCCAATACGTTTCTGGGCTCGGGGCTTTTCGACATTGCCAATCTGCGCAAAGCCTCGCGGCCGGTCGGCGTCGGGCTCGCTACAGACGTTGGCGGCGGCACCAGCTATTCGATGCTGGCGACCATGGCGGAAGCCCATAAGGTGGCGATGCTTCGCGGCACCCGGCTGACCGCCGTTGAGCTCTTTCACATGGCGACCCGTGGCAATGCCGGGCTTCTGGGTCTCGACGGCGAAGTGGGCACGCTTGTCGAAGGCGCCTTTGCCGATCTCGTGGTGCTCGATCCCCGCGCCACGCCCGTGCTGGCGAGCCGCGACGAGATTTCCGAATCTCTCGAGGACCGGTTGTTTGCGCTCGCCCTGCTCGGTGATGATCGCGCCGTGCGGGCCACCTATGTGGCGGGCAAGCGCGTGCATCATCGTAGAGCATCCCGATGATACCGTTGCGATCGAACTTCTGAAACGAGAGTCCGTTCCCATGCCAATCACCATACCTCCGCGCGAGGGCCGCGCCGTTCACGTCAAGAAGGGGCAGACCATCCGCATCACGACACCGAAAGGTGCGCAGGCAGCGGACTTCTTTGCCTACAATGCTGCCAATACGGGCGAGTGGCTATCCGCCAACCATACGTGGGTGACGACGTTCAATGTCAAACCACGGCAAGGCGATGTGCTGATATCGCGTTTTCGCCGACCGATGCTGAAATTCTCAAAGGACGGGGCAAACGGCGTTCATGACATGATGATCGCGGCTTGCGATCAGTTCCGCTACGAGTTTTTCGGCCATAGGGGCCCACATGCCAGCTGTTCCGAAAACCTGTGTGTGGCGATGCGTCGGGAAGGCCATCAGGTAGATGTCATTCCACAGCCCGTAAACTTTTTCACGAATACGCATGTCGAAGCCGACGGGTCATTCAAATCGCCACCGAATCCGGTGCCACCCGGAGCTTTCGTCGAGCTCGAGGCTCTCATCGAGCTCCTCTGCGTTGTCTCCGCGTGTCCGTTCGACCTTCATGTTGAAGGTTGGACCATCAACGCCGGGGCAGGTCCGACGGAGCTCCTGGTGGATGTCCGCTGATGTTGGGCTAAAGCTTGAATTACTCCGTCAGCATGCGACATCGGTTGACGCCGACCAATGGTTCGTCGCGCGAACACCTTCGCCGCGAGATCACCACGGCTCAACGCTCGTCAAAAGACAATTTATTTATTTTAGGCCTTCGTCATAGTCCGTGTCCTTGCTCTTGGCCGAGGGTGCTTTTTCGGCATTGGTTGCAACACGCGTGGCCTGTTGTTGAATGTTGCTTGCAAATAGCTTGAGAGCATCGCGATCCGCCGGCAATTCTTCTGCCAGTTGGCTCGGAAGCCGGATTACCTCATCTGCGACGGCGGTACCCAACTGGTTTACTCTACGGATGGTCGCGGCAGGTGACAGACCGACTTCTTTTGCAAAACGCTCCCAATGCCGGCGTCCGAGATATTCAGCGCGGTTCTTGCCAGCGATTTTCATAGCGAGATTGCGCGTGATGCCGTCATATGAAAGCCCACTCATGAGATCGTAGCCGGGTGCTAAACGAGGGGCTCCGGTGCCAGTGAGCATGAGCGAGAAATTCTTGCCGTGTCTGTCCGTATCCCCGATGCAGCAGGAAAAAATTGCCAGATCGAGCAATGACAGCCGGTCGCGTGCACTGCGCCGTGAATACTGATTGATTACCTCAAACAGCTTCTTGAAGCCCGGTCCGCGTCGAGTTTCATATTTTTGTGTTGGATAAAGTCCAAGGGTTTGGCAAAAATCTTCCTGGTGCTTGCGCCTGACGTGAGTTCCGTCAGTCACTTTTCGATCAAACCGCTGCACCAGCAAGTACCGGCGATTTTCAGCAATTCCCACCGATGCATGTGCGACTTGCAATTTCAGCCTTTCTGCCAGGCGCATGGAAAGGAGCTCGTTTTCGACAGTTGCATGAAGGCGCTCGCTCTCAGGTTTCAGGATGTGCGTTGATGCTGCGCCATGAAGCGGAAGAGAAATTTTGGTTCCAAAGACAGCCACCGCCAGCTTGGTTTGAGCGCCGGCGAGAGACATTGTGACGTCCTGTTCGCCTGCAAGCAGGGGTCGTTCCGGCAGTCGTTGGATGACTTCTGACAGCTCTTTGTCACTGAGATCTCGATAATCAGCATGTTCAATGGGTTCTGGTCCGCCAATTGAAAGAGCGCCGGCAGTTTCGCGTCCAATTTCCTCGAGTAGACCGTAGACATCCGATTGGCTGCGTCCCAGCAATCGGCTGATCTGTTCAAGCTGTCTGTCTTCCGGCAGGAGATTTGCGAACCAGGGCGTGGCCAGCTCAGGCGAATACGGTTCATGTCTTAGCGGCATTGATACTGAAATTGCGAAGCTGCTGTCCCCGTTCAGCCATTCGGGATCATATGCAAATGAGATCCCGTGGCCGCTCTCTTCGATCTGCCCAACACGGCCGTTTTCGTAGAAGACGGGAAGCACGTCAGTCCTCGTAGACCATGGTGGTGTTGATCCCGAGGGCTGCCGCGACTTCTAGAGCCTTGCCCAGGCGGGCGGTTTCCTTTCCGTTTTCGAGGTTGACGATGAATCGCTCCCCTGCGCCCACGGACAGTGCCAACTGACGCTGAGTTAGGCGCTGTTCTGTCCTTGCCCTGCGTACCGCCGTTCCAAAATCGGCTGCGCTCCTGATTTGCCAAGTTTGCATTTTCACGTGCCTTCTTACCGATCGGTAAGATACGCATCTTATTGGCCAAGAAATAAAGGAGTTCTTACCGATCGGTAAGACGGCACCTCAGACCCGAAAACAAGAAACACCCCATCGAAAGACCTGCAAACAAGAAACAAGAAATATGAAGCACAAACAAACGTTTACATGAAATGTTTGCCTGTGAGGCCCTTCGGAACCGAAAGGGAACCTACCGATGGCTTACCGATCGGGAGCAACCCTCCCCTTGTTGAGCGATTGCCAACTGCTTCAGCTAAGCCGCTTGCGGGCCCAATTCGAGAACGATCCCTTCGCTTGTTAAGGATATCTCTTCGAAGTTATCGCCGGGCCCCTTGCGGTCGACGATGAGGAACAGGCTGGCGCGATCGAGCACCAGCAGCGGGTGATGCCACACGCCTCGTGGCGAAGTTGACGCCCTGGCGTCCGCTTGCCCGGAATGCCCTGAGGTTCTCCGGGTGCGTGTCCGTCGCCGCCCACCACCACCAGCCAGTCACGCGCCTGAAGCGGAAAGAACAGCTGGCTGCCCAGGGGGTGCCGCTCCATGAGCTCGATGGCGATCGGCATTGGCCGCGGTTCGGCGGTGCACAGGCTGACGGCGGTTTCCCCGCCCTGATTTAGGGTGTCGATTCGCGCCAGGTCGTGAAAACGTTCGGCGAATCCCTGGTTGATCGGTTGCGGTTCGACGCCTGCGCACTCGACCACGTCGCCGAAGGGAGCGAAGACAACTTTAGTTAGCGCTTCCGGTTTGAGAACGATCACGCGAGTCTTCCGAAGATGCGCAGGCGCGACACGCCGCCGTCCGGAAAGATGTTCAGCTTCACGTGGTTTACCCGTCCCAGGTCCTGGATCGCCTTGCCTTCGAAGGTGTGGATGCGGTCCATCTCGAGCTTCTGCTCGCCCATGAGCTCCCTCCAGAACATCGACTGGGCGGCAAGCGACCGGTCGTTGGCGCCTTCCAGCAAAGCCGCCTGCACCGAACAGCGATCCGGGTAGTTGCCCTTGTAGTGGGCGGTATCGACTTCGATTCTCTCGACCGTGCCAGCCGCTCCGAGCTTGACGATGATCCAGTCGTTGCCGGGTTCGCGCCGCCGCCGCGTCTCCCAGCCGTCTCCCATGTTGATGCCGCGGCCGGACAAGAGCATCGTCCACACGGTGCCATAGTGGGCATCATTGTAGGCGAGGATGCGCCCGCCGTTGGCGAGGTTGGACAGCTCATAGACGGCGTTGCGGTCTTTACCGTCCCATTGCGCCACCGGCTCGCCATAGACACGCAAGCGCGCCACGCCGCCGTCCGGATAGATGTTCAGTCTGAGGCTGTTGTAGACGCCGCGATCTCCGACCTCGATGAAATGATGAGCGCTCGGGCCGAGGGGGCTCGCCGGCACGATCTCCCGCCATGTCGTGCTCGGCGCCATGGGATCATCCACCAGCGCTGCCTCGATCGAGGCGGCCGGAGGGTAGTTGCCAGTGAAGTGGCTCGTGTCGATGTCCACGCCGTGGACGCGGCCTTTCACTCCCAGTTTTATGACGCAATGATCATGGCCTCCGCCGCGGCGCCGGCGCGATTCCCATCCGTCCATCCACTTGCCGTTGGCGTCGTATTTGTCGGCGATGAACACGGCCGGCTTGTCCTCGAGCAGGCGCGACTTGTCGGCGAAAAAATCATCGGTCGCATAAACTGCAGCGGAGCCCAGCCGGGGCGAGGCGAGATTGACGCCGTTGCGGGCGAAGTCTGGCAGATCGATGACGGCATTCATGATGTGCTCTGGCGAGGGCAGCTGATGCCGGCACTATAGAAAGCCCACCGGATGGCGGCCACCTGACATTTCACACCTCTAGCCAGAGGGCGCGGACTCATTTAATTCGTTGCCAGATGCGGATCGACGCCAGTTTGATGAAAGCAAGGTAGTTGGCGGCGAGTTTGTCATAGCGAGTGGCGATACGCCGGGGAGCACAGGACAGAGCCGTGTCATGGGCCTTGCCGGGCGTCAGGCCTAATCGCACCGGCAGGCCGTTGGCGTCAACGACGGCGTGGCCCCATGCTGGGGTACGTGGCGCGACCTGCCGGAAATGGCAGGGCAGAGCATGTCTGCTCTACCCCAGTAGTTCAGACATCGACCAGCTTCGGCGTCATTCGCCCGACTTTGATACGGGCGACAGCATGTTCGCATCGCGCGCCAGCACCCATTTGCCGTTTTGCTTCCTGAGGATGGAGAGGGTATGCATGCCCTGCGCGCGTCATTGGCGGAGCACCCCGGGGCGGAGTAACCACGAGCGATAGCGTTGTCTACATGAAGGCCCATTCCCCTAGCACGTTAATCTCTTGAATCTCGCTCGTGCCGTCGAACTGAGGCTATTCTTGATTCGATTGTGCTCGCGATGGGGCGGCGAATGCCACCTTCCCGATCATCGGTGGTCGGCTGGGTGACAGGAAAACGACATCCTCGGCAATCAAGCTGAGGACGGTCTCGATGTCACCCGCCTTCGTCGCCCTCATCCATGTTGCGACTAGCTGACGTCTCTCCCGTTCATCACTTTGCATAATGACATCCAACTGACCCGTATCGAAGACGCCCTCCTTCCGTAGCTCCGCAGAAGCCTGAATTGAGGAGGGCCCCTGAGCGACAAGAAGTGCATGGCCGACTTATTGGGGCCGGCGATGCCTTCTTATCCGGCGTATTGGCTTGTGTTATTCGGCCTGGGCACAATCCTGGACCGACGGATCACATTCCGCGGTGTCTTTCTTTTTCTTCTTGGCGGACTTTTGGGCGGCCGGTTCTTCGGCGGGAGCCTCCTCCTGCTGCTGAACGAGCTTCTTCTTTTTCTTCTTCCCCGGCTGTTCTTCGGTCGGGGCGGCCTCGGCGGCGGGCGGTTGACCTTCCTCGACCGCCTCGACAGCTTTCTTCCTTTTCTTTTTTACGGGCTGCTCTTCGGTGGTGATCGCCTCGGGAGGCGGCTGAATTTCTTCAGTATCCTGAAGAGCGGCCTTCTTCTTTTTCTTCATCGGCTGTTCTTCGGGTGTGACAGCTTCGACGGCCGGTGGTTGACCTTCCTCGATCGCCTCAATCGCCTGCTTCTTTTTCTTCTTAGCCGGCTGTTCTTCGGGCGTGACGCCTTCGATGGCGGGTGGTT
The DNA here is from genome assembly GCA_963780765.1 of uncultured Alphaproteobacteria bacterium. Taxonomy (GTDB): domain Bacteria; phylum Pseudomonadota; class Alphaproteobacteria; order Rhizobiales; family Aestuariivirgaceae; genus CAWHQZ01. The sequence goes on from CAWADI010000023.1 coordinate 181,174, forward strand.
GACCTTCCTCGATCGCCTCAATCGCCTGCTTCTTTTTCTTCTTCACAGGCTGTTCTTCGGTCGTGACCGGCGGCTCTTCTGCCTGAGGTTCCTCGAGATCAGGTTCCTCGATCGCCAGCGCCTGGTACTTCTTCTCGATCTCCTCGACCTTTTTGACTTTCTTCGGCTTGGCGACCGGATCCTCTTTCACCTCGGCATCGAAAACTGCCACGGTTTCGCCGTCGGTCGTGCCGGCAGCCTCGGGATCGCTTGCCGGTTTCGGTTCATGGACCACGACCTTCTTGTCGGTCTTCTCCTCGATGACGTCGATGTCGATGAAGTTGTTGACAACGACGTTGTTTTCGATGTGCACGACGGTGGGCTCCGCGTACCGCACCACCTCGCGGACCCGCTCGCGATCGCGGATGACGTGGTCGGAGAGGTCAATCGACAGGAAAGCGTTGAAGGGGACGACCTGCCAGTAGACGTTGGGCACGGTGTCGAAGGATACCGATACGTCGAAGTCGTCGTCATCATCCCAGTTCGGGTCATCCCATTCCGGCGGCAGCGGCGCCCAGCCGACGTAGCGATCGGTGTGATGCCAGGCCACCCAGGCGGGGGCCCAGCGCCGGCCGGGAATCCAAAACCAGCCAATCGTCGGGGAAAAGCCCCAGCGTCCATAATGGTAGGCGGCCCAGCCGAACGGCTCGTCAGAGACCCAGTACCAGCCATGGCGCCTGGTATAGACCCAATGGCCGACGGTGTAGGGACGCCAGCGGGGGCCGATGCGGTCGGGCACCCACACGTAGCGGCCGCGGTACCAGGTCCAGTCGCCGTAGGGGTCGAGCCGGTCATAGAAGGTGCCGATGCTGATATTCACATTGACGCTGGTCGCAGCGCTCGCTTCGCCGATCGGCCCATAGGAAGGCACGGGCAGAGCTGTGATTGCACAGATGCCGGTCGCCGCGACGCTGATCAAGAGAATTTTTCGCAAGTTCATCGCTCTGCTCCATCGGTCTGATAGTCCGAGTACAGATTACGGGACGCAGGGGACCAAACGCTTGTGGCCATGATCCGGTTCCCCCTGAAAGTTAACGAGCGCGGGAGGTGCTTCGGAGCAGCGCCACGGCAGTCAGTCTTCCATTCGCTTCAGTTAGCGAAGAGCAATATGCCCGAACGGAGTAATCGGTAGAGAAAATCTACCGACCGGATGTCCGATGTGGGTCTTGGCTGAGTGAAAACCATTCGAGCCGTTCGGGCACAAGATTTATTCGAAACAGAGTGCGCTTGCGCACGAATGATATGATTCCGCGATGACCGGGGATAGTCCGCTCTTCCCTTGGTTGTGTGGCAAAACTCGACGCGGCGCAACTCACACACAATTATCGAACCGGGACGAACAAATTCTTGAATCACAGCTCAACCTAGTGTGCCATGTCCGATCTGGGATGGCGCCTCTCGTGGCCAAAGGCCGAAGACGACAGCCGCAACGACGTAGAGGCCCAAGGCAAAGATGACCACGGCGGTGAAGCCGAACTCCATCGCAAGCAGGGTCCCCAGCACCGCGGCGATGACCGAGGCGCAGCCATTGATGCCCCAGGCCCATGGTACGAGCCCCGGCGCCTCACGCGACAGGCGGCTGAGGCCGAGTGGAAACGGTAGGCCCATCGCAAATCCCAGGGGCGCGATCGGAGCGGCAGCAACGGCGATCTTCGCCGGCAGCGGCAGTCCCATGAGGGCAGCGAACAGGGAAGGCAGCGCCAGCGCATAGGTGGCGCCGAGGCCGACGATAGCGACGGCGGACCAGGCAATCGCGGTTTGGCCCAAGCGCCCCGCGATGCGATCGGAAATCCCGCTGCCGAGCCCGGCCGCAACCAGGAAGCTCGCCAGCGTGATGGCCGTGGCAGTGAGCGGATGGCCGAGGAACAGGCTGAAGCTGTGAATGAAGGCGATCTCGACCAGGAGAAAGGCAAGACCGAGGAGCAGGAAGTAGAGCGCCACGCGGAACGTGCTCAGGTTGCCGGACCTGGATTCGCGGCGCGGCAATGCAGCGAGCGGCACCAAGATGAGGACGAGGGCAGCAACGATGGCCTGCGGCAGCGCCAGGACGACGACGAGGTATCCCTGATCGATGAGCACGAGGCCGCCCTGTCGCCGCAATGTCATGAGTTCCGGCAGAAGACTCCACTTGAAGGACCGGAAGAAGAACGGACGATCGTCCGTCGCCGGATAGATATGGAATCTGTATCCGTCGAGGAACGCCGATCGTCCGGGACCAAGCAGCGCCACGGCGGCGTCATGGAGCGTCGGCTCGGGGATACGGTTGTAACGGTTCGCCTCTTCCGGGCCGATGCCCGGATACCAGGCAAGATCAAACTGCCGCTCGCTTGCAAACCGGCGCAGGGCAGCGATCTCTCCTGCAACGAAGAAGCCGTTTTTCACCAGGAGCATGGCCGTGTTCCAGCTGTGCAACAGCGCCAATCGCTCGGCCGGTCGGGTCTCTCCTTTCGCCTCCAGCGCCAATATGGCGGTAGCGAGCAGCTTCACGCTGTCACGCGGCGGATTGCCGAGCCAGCGGGTGATGGCGAGCATACCGCCAGGCGCAAGATGGTCGAGATAAGCCTTGAATGCCTCGATCGTGTAGATCGGGCTCTCACTCACTGCCTGCAGGCCGGCGGTGGACGTGGCGAAGGAATCGAGTAGCGACAACTGGATGAGATTCCAGCGCGCCTCGCTCGCCTCCACGAAGCTTCGCGCTTCGGCAATGTGCAAGGTAACCTCGGAACGGTCATAGATGCGCCCTGCGAAGTGGCCGAAGTCGGCGCGTACGAGATCGACGAGCTTGCCGTTGAGTTCCACCGCATCGATGCGCTGCGCCTGCTGAAAGAGGGCCATGAGCACGTCGGCCCCGCCGCCGGCACCAAGTACCAGTGTCACCGGCCGGTCGAGCAGGTGGTAAGGCAAGGCAGCAATCTGCTGGTCGAGAAACCTGAGGGTCGCAACATCGCCGGTGAAGCGCGTGACCGCGGTCATGCCTTCGCCATCGATGAAGATACCGAGCTGCTCCGGTGGCGCGGCGGTAGTCGCAAGACTGAGGCCCGGTGCATGACGCAACGGCACGTTGTGACTCTCGATCACGCTGAGGCGGCCAAGCGGACTTGAGCGTTCGGTGATCACCTGGGTTCCTGGAATATTGAGGGCCAGGCTCAAGGCCTTGTAGGGCGATGGGACTGGCTTCAGCCATGCCGTCGGCCAGATGAGGGCCATCGGCAGGGCGAGACACGCTGCGCCAAATGCAAGGCGCCGCCATCCGTCTGCCATGAGGGCGAGTGCTGCGGAAAGGAACGCTCCGGCGCCCACCAGGCGCAGACAGGCCTCGGGCGGCAATGCGAACATGGCAAGCACGGCGGCCGCAGCACCGGCGCCCGCGCCGGCGAGATCGGCGCGATAGACGACCGCAATGGGTGCCGGGCGGGCGGCAAGGGCGAGACCGATGGCGCTCGCGGCGGCGAAGAACGGCAGCATCAGGCTTAGATACATCGCCGCGAGATAGAGCTGCTGGCGCCAGTCCCAGACGACCTCGAGCGGATTGAACGGCAGGCGCCAGACGAGCGCATAGCAGCCGATCGCGGCAACGCCGAAGCTGGCGGCGAGGGCGGAGAAGCTCAGTGCAAACCGTGGCAGGAGGAAGCGCCTGGTGAACACCAGGAAGGTGCCGCTGGCGCCATAGCCGAGCAGCGCCAGAGAGATGACCATGTAGGCAAAGTGATGCCACAGGGTGATCGCGAATAGTCGCGTGAGCAGAAGCTCGTAGGCGATTGCGCCGGCCGATAGCAGAGCGATCGCCGCCAGCATCGGGTGCTGCTACTTGTCGCGCGTGAAGGGAACGAAGGCTACTGGTAACAGGGCCTCGGTGCGTATCGTCCCATCGGCGAGCTTTTCGACGAGCAATAGCTGTTGGACCAGGAAGGCGGTGCCGATGGGTATGACCATGCGGCCATCGCGCTTGAGTTGTTCGAGCAGGGGCGGCGGGATCTGCGGTGCCGCCGCCGTGACGACGATGCCGTCGAAGGGTGCCGCTTCCGGCCACCCGAAATAGCCGTCGCCGCGGCGGACCTCAACGCCGCGGTAACCCGCTGCCACGAGCCGCGCCGCCGCACCCTCGGCGAGAGCGGGCACGATTTCCACCGTGTGGACACGGTGTCCGAGCTCCGCCAGGACCGCTGCCTGGTAGCCCGAGCCGGTGCCGATCTCGAGCGCCTTGCTGCCCGGCTTGAGCCGCAGGAGAGCGGTCATTAGGGCGACGATATAGGGCTGCGAGATGGTCTGGCCGTGCCCGATCGGCAGCGGCCGGTCGGCATAGGCCAGGTGCTGCACATCGGCCGGCACGAAGGCGTGGCGTGGCACGCGACGCATGGCGTCGAGAACCTGCGGATCGAGGATCCTGGGAGCGGCTCCATCTCCCGCCAGGGCGGCGATCGCCTCGATAGTCCGCACCATCTCGAGCCGGGCCGCCGCCGTGGGATCGGCCGCTGCCGGTGCTGCAACGGCGAGCAGGATCGCAGGGACCGCCGACAACCACCACCGGATCATACGCCACCCGTTCCAACGAGATCCATTACACAGGCAGACTACGCGCACTGATGTTCAGGTCCACATTCAGACATCTACGCTCATTGTGAAGCACGAGGACGTCGTCTGTTGCCGGGAAGTCTCCGTTATGGTGTCGGGCCAATGTAACAACTTCGTCGGAGGTGCATAAAGGTGTCGCCATCGACTTGCCCGCAATGACTAAGCAAGTCACGGGGAGCCATATCCGCTACTGAAGGTAACCTGCAGCGCCGTCGCGATGCCGCGTCTTCGCAGATTGACCCTTTGCAGGCTGGATTTGCTCACAGACTCAAGTTCGCGAATGACGCGGCCGAATTGAGGGCCACGTGTCGGCGATCCGGTAGCCTTCCTGAAAGGGATCCTCTGGATCGAGCATCAGTTGTTGGGTTCCGGTAATCCATGCCCGCCCCGAAATCTCCGGGACGATGGCGGACCGGCCCGCCAGCTGGGTTTCCTCCACGATCCGGCAGTCAAAGCGGGTTTCGATGATCGATCGGCCCGTGTAGCGGCGCCCAACGCCGAGCCGACCCTTGGCATGCAGGACCGCCATCAGCGCCGAGCAGCCCGTGCCGGTCGGCGAGCGGTCGATCTTGCCAGGCCGCACGACGCAGGCATTGCGGCTCGACAAGCCTTCAGCCGTTTCCTCCAGCGGGCCGGTCATGAAACAGAACGAGATATGGTTCCAGTCCGCTTGCGGGATGGCGAAAGGGAAGCTGATCGTTGGCGGCGGACGTGATCTTCATGCCGGTGAGCGCGATCTCGCGGGCTTCGTCCGGCTTGATGGCGAAGCCGAGCGTCCGGGCATCGGCGAGGACGAAACTGTCCCCGCCGAAAGCGGTATCGACCTTGAGCGTGCCCAGACCCTCCACTTCGAGAGCGGCGTCAAGACGGTCGGCGAACGACGGCAGGTTGCGGATGGTAATCCGTTCCGCCTTGCCGCTGCGGCATTGCGCCGTGACTTCGACGAGGCCGGCCGGCGCCTCGAGCGTCAGCAGCGTTTGCGGCTCGTGCATCGGCACGATGCCGGTATCGAGCAGCACCGTGGCGACGCAGATGGCGTTGGAGCCCGACATGGGCGGAGTATCTTCCGGCTCCATGATGATGAAGCCCATCTGTGCCCTCGGGTTCTTCGCCGGCACCAGCAGGTTGACGTGCCGGAACACGCCGCCGCGCGGCTCGTTCAGAACGAATTTCCGCAGTCGTTCGTCGGTAGCGATGAAACGCGACTGTTCCCACAGGGTATTGCCGGGGGGCGGAGCGACGCCGCCTACGATCACGTCACCCACTTCGCCTTCGGCGTGGCATCCGACGATCGAGATGATGTTCTTGGAACGCATGAGCGATGCCTGCGCTCAGGCCGCCCTGCCGTAGAATCCGATGCGTTCCTGTTCCGAGAACATGACGCCGGGGCGCTCGTAGTAGGAAAAGACGGCGATGATGCGTTCGGCCGACCCCTCAATCGGCGTTACGCGATGCGCGGTGTTCCGTCCGCGGAAAACGTTGAGCGTGCCGGCCGACAAGGGTTGAACGGCCACTTCGGGATCGAGCCCCTGGACCAGTTTCGCCACGCCTTCATAGTTGGGATCGCGGTCCGACCGCAGGTTCGATCGGTACTCGAACTCGCCGCCGGCTTCCGGCGCCTGGATGAGCAGCGTGGTGGTGAACTCCGAACGGTCGAAATGCCAGTTCAGCGCTTCACCCTGCCGGTAGGCCATGACGTTGACCCGGGCCAGCGGATCGGCCATCGGGTAGAGCCGTGCCTTGTCCATGGTTGCTGCGAGGAAGTTTGCCAACGGCGGCCATTCGTAGATCTGCAGCAGCAGGCTGCCTGACAGCTGATCCGCACAGACCGTGTGGTTGATGGTTTCGAAACGCCGCAGCGCGGGATGATCGGCCGGAAGTCCCTCGACATTGTCCCGGAAGTAGATGTTGTGCAGGCGGCGGTGGAGGAACGAGTTCGCGGCGATAATAGGCGTCAGCTCCTGCGCCATCCGGGTGAGGGCAGCCGGCCTCACCAATCTGTCCAGACTGAACATGCCATTCTCTGCCAGCTCTTGGCGGCAGCGCAGGACGATGGCGCGACAGGCCTCCGTGTCGCGGTGCTCGATCGGATGGTGGTCCAGATCTAGGATAGTGGTCGTATCAGCGGTCAAGATGCCCCCTATGGAAGTAGTCTTGGATGATGCCATAGGACGGCGCCGTCCGGAACAAGTCAGAGGAAGGCAACGCGTGCGTTGACCATTCAGTACCGCCGCGGCACCCTGGTCCTCGTGGTGGGTCCGAGCGGTGCCGGCAAGGACAGTTTGTTGGGCTATGCCGCGCACAGCCTCGCCGCTGAATCACGTGTCGGCTTTCCGCGCCGTGTCATCACGCGGCCCTTGCGCGACGATCCGGAGCCCTACGAGAGCATGACGCCTCGAGGAATTTGCAGCCGCGAGGGAGCAGGGGAGGTTTGCGCTCCATTGGCAGGCACACGGCCTGAGCTACGGTGTTCCTGCCTCCCTGGTTGCGGATCTGGAGCAGGGGCGTACCCTCGCCGTCAATGTGTCGCGCCAGGTTCTCCTGGAAGCCTGTGGGCGCTTCCATCCCGCCGTCATTGTCAATGTCACCGCACCGCCGCACCTGTTGCGCGAGCGTTTGGGTGCCCGGGGGCGCGAAGGCGCGGGCGACGTCGAGGCGCGTATCGCTCGCGAGACCCCGGGCTTTCCGGAAAGAGTCCCGGTTATCGCCATCGACAACACCTCGACCATCGAAGCCGCGGGCGCCCGCTTTGTCAGTGCGCTGCGCGAGCTTCTGGATAGCTGATCGTCCCGGCCCTTTCGTTGCCGGTGGAACCCGACCCCGGACCGGGGAGTTTCCAATCGAACCACGGCAAGGCAGGACTACATGCGAACTCGCGTACATCTCGATTCCGACATGCCGCCGCCGGCGGCAACGCTGGCAGAACTCCGTGCTGCGGAGGCCCAATGCACCCGCTGCCCGCTCTATCGGTTCGCCACCCAGGTGGTGCCCGGCGAGGGTCGCGTCCGTTCGCGCCTCATGTTGGTGGGCGAGCAGCCCGGCGATAAGGAGGATCTCGCCGGCCGGCCGTTCGTCGGACCGGCCGGCCGCATCCTCGACCAGGCGCTGGAAGCGGCCGGCATCGCGCGCAATGATGCTTTCGTCACCAATGCGGTGAAGCATTTCAAGCATGAGATGCGGGGCAAGCTGCGTCTGCACAAGCGCCCCAACGCCTACGAGATCGAGCGCTGCAAGTGGTGGCTCGATCAGGAGCGTGCGCTCGTCGAACCGCGGGTGATCGTTGCCCTCGGCGCCACCGCCGCCAGGAGCCTGTTCGGACGTGCGGTGACGATTGCGGCGATGCGCGGCCGGGTTCACCGCCTGGCTGACGGGACACCCGCCCTCGCGACGATCCACCCGTCCTTCCTGCTGCGCATCCAGAGCGCGATCGACAAGCAGCGCGAGTACGCCAGGTTCGTTGCCGACCTGCACCAGGCGGCGCACTCTTGTCCGACGCGGCGGCGTGATGTGCGGGAGGCTCCGCCCTCCGCTCCCGAGTTCAGTCGACCGAGGCCTCCGCATGGATCGGTTTGTCATCGCGGACGTAGTCCCACGGTTCCGCATCGGTGGCATCGATCAGCGCGCGCAGGAACGCATCCTGCCGCGCGCCGCGCTTCCGGAACCGGTACCCAGCTGTTCAGCACGGCAAATGCTACATGGCCGTACTTCGGCGTGCGCAGCACGCCTGCCAGGGCCGTTGCGCCGACCGAGCCGAACGTGCCGGTCTTGCCGGCGATGCGAGCCCGATAGTCTGCCTCGTCGAGCCGGTTCTTGAGCGTGCCGGCGTCGAGGCCGTTGACGGGGAGCACGCTGGGCAAGTCCTTGCTGTGCTCACGCAACTGTTTGCGCAATTCCCACAGGATCGCCACCGCGGCGCGGGGACTCATGCGATTGGATTCACCGGCACCGGCAGCGTTCGTTATGGTGACTTCCGATTGCTGAGCGGCTGGCAGAAGCTTGCGCACGATCGCTTCGACGGCTTGCGGCCCGCCGATGCGATCGGAAAGCAGGTGAAAGACGTTGTTTGAATACCCGTTGAGGGCTTTGACGATGGTCTCGAGGGGCGGCGATTGATGCACAACGATCGTTCGGCCGGGCGATTGCTGCGAGGCTTCCGCATGGAAGCGGACCGCAACCTGACGTCAGTCGCGAGGGCGGCTCGCCGATCGCCGTCCAGGCTGCCGCGCCATCCAACCCCTGCAGCGCGCGCTTGAGCCGGGTTCCTGCCGGATCGGCCTGCCAGTTGAACATCAATGGGCCCTGCACCTTGAGGTCACCCGCGACCTCGTGCAGCCCGAGCGCATTCAGCTTGCGCAACACCAGGAAGGCATTCTCGTAAACGAAGAACGGATCTCCGCTCGCATCCACCAGCAGATCGCCGTTGACGGTTCCGCCGCCGGTGAATCGAGTGGTGAATCGGTAGTCCGGTCCGAGGCGCTCCAGCAGGGCCAGTGTGGTTGCCACCTTGGTTACCGAGGCCGGATGAACGGCGCGCGTTTCCTGCTGGGCGACTAGGATGGTTCCATCTTCCGCCTGAACAAACACCCCTTGATCGGCGCCGACATGGACGGCCGCGAGCTGCTGCAGTTCGGCAACCTGAGCAGCGGTGCTGTTCCAGGGCACGAAAACAGTGCTGATGACACAGAGGCCGGCGGCGATCGCTCGCCGCAGGCCTCTGGCGGTCGCCTGCCGGTAGAAACTTTGGCCGTGTGTGGAAGTTGTCGCCGAGACTTGCATAAGAGGACTGTTTCCGTTCGAGCTTACCAATTTCGGAGCACACCGTATGAAACGGCCCTACGCAGGATCGTTTGGCTGCGCTATTTGTAGCATGGCTGCCTCATCTGATCTGCGGGACTGGGGAATACGATGACCGAGCCGCTGTATGTTGGTGGCGCCGCGGGCTATGACGAACTGTTTGCTCACGTGACCCGCTCGTTCATTCCGGCCCTCCTGGATGCAGCGCAGATCACAGCCGGACATCGCGTGCTCGATGTCGCGACCGGGACGGGAGCAGCAGCGCAGGCAGCTGCGGAGCTGGTTGGCCCATCGGGTGAGGTCGTCGCTGGCGACATCTCCAGCACGATGCTCGAGGTCGCAAAGCGCAATCTGAAGGATACGCCAGTTCGCTTTGGCAGGTTCGACGGCCAGTCGCTCCCCTTTCCGGACAGGCGATTCGAACGGGTCATCTGTCAGTTGGGCCTGGCTTTCTTTGCAGACCCTGCGCGCGGGCTTGCCGAATTCAACCGCGTTCTGGTGCCGGGGGGACGGACCGCGGTAGCCGTCAATTCTTCGCCCGAGCGTTCTCTGTTTACGCGCATCGGCACTGTCATCGGCGAACACGTTCCTGCCAAAGCCGAGCAGCTCAATCGATATGCTTCAATCCGGACCGGCGAGCGATTGGGAATGCTTCTTCGGGGCGCCGGATTTGCGGAAGTTGAGGTTCACAGCGAGACGCGGACGTTTTCGTTCGCCTCATTCGATGACTACTTCCGCGGCATCGAGGCCGGGGCGGGAGTTTCAGGACAGGAATACGTCAAGCTCTCGGCGGCGCTGCGGCGCGCCGTGCGCGAGGATGTCAGGCTGTCGTTTCCTGACAAAGGCAACAGCAAGCCGTTTGTCGTAAAGATGGAATTGCTGATCGGCTCCGGCACGACTTAAGGTCCGGAAGTGGCAGGTCGCAGACCGGACAAGGCCGCAAGGAGGAGGGGGAGGTTACGTGAGAGAGCAAGCGGGAAATCTGCGCTGTGTTCATGAGGCCGCGGCGGTGACCGGCGAGTCTCCGTTCTGGGATACGCGGTCGCAGACCCTTTTCTGGGTCAACATACCGGGCAAGAAGATTCACCGCTTCGATCCGGCGACCGGGCGCCAGGCGGTCTGGCAAACGCCCGAGGAGGTCGGCTGCGTCGCCACCCATGCCGCGGGCGGGCTGATCGTCGCGCTCCGCAAGGGATTTCACCATTTCTCGATCGAAACGGAAGCTTTTACGCCCATCTTCATCGCGAGCGACGAGCCGCCTTCCAATCGCTTCAACGACGGCAGGACCGATCGCCAGGGCAGGTTCTGGTGCGGCTCCATGGACGATGGCGAAAAGGCTCCGAGCGGCTGGCTTTATCGTCTCGACCGGGATGGCAAGGTGCGAGCGTCTGGTTGACGGCATCATTTGCGCGAACGCACTCACCTGGAGCCCCGACGGAAAGGTGCTGTACTTCGGCGATTCCGTGCGCGGCCTGGTGTGGCGCTGGGATTGTGATCCGGGCTCCGGCGCCATTTCCAACCGGCGGATCTTTGTCGAGGTGCCGGCTGCGACGGGAATGCCGGACGGTGCGGCGGTCGACGCCGACGGCTTCGTCTGGATCGCCCACTGGGGAGGATGGCGGGTGGTGCGATACGATCCGGAGGGCCGGATCGATCGGGTATTGATGGTTCCGGTTTCGCAGCCTTCCTGTCCGGCGTTCGGCGGACCCGACTTGAGGACGCTCTACATCACTTCGGCTGCGATCGGCGTGGCGGAGCCTGCTCGCGAGCCGCTCGCCGGCGGTCTGTTTGCAGTCGAAGTCGGCGTGACGGGTTTGGCGGAGGTCCCATATGGATGATTGGGAGCAAGGTGGCGATACTTCGCGCTGGTCTTGTCTGCCGCTCTGACCGCATCGGCGACTGGTCGCCAAGCGGCAAAGCCAGTCTGACAGCTACCAGTACTTCACTTCGGCCGTGCCATGGAGCGGCGCGCGGCAGCAAGACAGCGCCGGCGTCGGCTTCGGCGGGCTTTCCAGAAGCTTTAGAGATCTCGCACAGTATCGCGTGGCGATGGAACGATACGCTCGGCTGCGATCGATGACTTCCGCCGGCGTCGGGAAGCGCGCTGGCGCATGATAAGCTTGCTCACGTCCAGCCGCTCGTGTGCAGCCGCAGCTGCCAGAAGGCGCTTTTCCTCCCGGGTGGCGTGCAACTCGATCCTGTCCTCATGAGACCGTGCGGCCAGAACCTCGCGTTGGGTTCGAAGACTGCGGCCACTCACGATTCGCAGCCTCGCCGATCGGTCGATCCGCCTGCCGGAATTTTTGAGATCATCGGGCTGTCTTGTGTGTTTAGCCGGGTCGTGGCCGATCATCACGATTGGATTGATTGGCTGTCGAATGGGGCAGTCGAAATCCGACCAATAGGGCCGTCGAAACGGTTAGGGCAGGGGCCCGCGAGTGGATCGGACTGGCCGTACTGGCGCTGCCGTGCATGCTGGTTTCCATGGACCTCACGGTCCTGTACCTCGCGGTGCCCGCCATCAGCGCCGAGTTGAAGCCCAGCGCCTCACAGCTGCTGTGGATCACCGATATCTACGGGTTCCTGATTGCCGGGTCGCTGATCACCATGGGCACTTTGGGCGACCGCATCGGCCGGCGCCGGCTGCTGCTCATGGGCGCAGTCGCCTTCGGCGCCGCCTCGGTGCTGGCGGCGTTCTCCACCAGCGCGGCGATGCTGATCGCCGCGCGTGCGGTGCTGGGCATCGCCGGCGCGACCCTGATGCCTTCGACGCTGTCCCTCATCCGCAACATGTTTCATGACGCCGGCCAGCGCACGAGCGCCATCGCCGTGTGGACATCGAGCTTCACCGTCGGCGGCATGCTCGGGCCGCTGCTGGGCGGATTCATGCTCGAGCAGTTCTGGTGGGGATTTGTCTTTCTGCTCGCCGTGCCGGCGATGGCCCTCTTGCTGGTGCTCGGGCCGTTGTTGCTGCCGGAGTTCCGCGATCCCGGTGCGGAGCGGTTCGATTTCGTCAGCGCGGCGATGTCGCTCGCCGCCGTGCTGGCGGTGATCTACGGCGTCAAGCGCTTCGCCGAGGGCGGATTTGCATGGCTGCCGGCCCTGTCCATCGTCGCCGGAGTTGCCATCGGCGCTTTGTTCGTGCGCAGGCAGCAGCGGCTCGTTCACCCGTTGATCGACCTCGGGCTGTTCGCCGTACCGGCTTTCAGTGCCGCACTCGCCACCAACGCGCTGTCCTTTTTCGTCATGTTCGGGGTCTTCCTGTTCACCGCCCAATACATTCAATTGGTGCTTGGGTTTTCGCCCCTGCTGGCCGGCCTGATGACCGTGCCGTCTTCCCTGGCGTTCATGGCCGGCTCCATGTTCACGCCGGCGCTCCTGCGCAAAGTTCGGCCCGGCGTGGCCATTGCCGGCGGTCTGGCGGTGGGCGCGGTGGGCTTCCTCGCATTCACGCTGGTCGACGAGTTGTCCGGAGTGGCGGCCTATCTGATCGGCTCCGTCATCTCCGCCGTGGGTCTGGCGCCGGTCTATATCGTGGCCACCGACCTGATCGTCACCTCAGCGCCAGCGGCGCGGGCCGGCGCGGCGTCGGCGATTTCGGAAACCGGCACCGAGGTCGGCGGCGCGCTCGGCATTGCGATCCTCGGCAGCCTCGGTGCTGCTGTGTACCGCGCCCTGATGGCCTCCAGTGTCCCGGAGGGCGTATCGGAAGGATCGGCGGAAGCGGCGCGGCGCACGCTCGGCGGCGCCATTGCCGCGGCGGGGGAACTGCCTGACGGTCTGGGGACACCGCTGCTCGCCGCGGCCCAGGAAGCCTTCGTCACCGCACTGCAGGTTGCTGCGGCAACCAGCGCTGCTATCGTTGCCTGTCTCGCTGTACTGGCTGCATCGCTGCTGCGCAGCGACCGTGGAGAGACCCATGCCCGATGAAGTTTCCCCAACTACCCTGTCCCGTGCGCTGTTGGTGCTGCGCATTACCCTCGGACTGTTTCTGCTCCAATGGGGTTTGGAGAAGTTCGTGGTGCCGGCGAACACCGTCGGCATCTGGACCTATTTCTATGGACTCACGGTTCCCCAGACGCTGGGCTATCTGTTTGGCGCCGTCGAGATCGTTATCGCCGCCTGCCTGTTTCTCGGCGTGTTCCGAACCGTGGCCTACGGTGCGGGAGTGGTGCTGCACGCGGTCAGCGTTCTCGTCACCTGGCGCCAGCTCCTCGATCCATGGAGCGATCCTGTGAACCACCTGTTCATTGCCGGCGTCCCCGTCCTGGGTGCGTTCATCGCTCTATTCATGCTGCGCCGGTGGGACCGCGGCATTTTCGATCGGGATGGGTAAGCGTTTACTTCGCATCGTGGAAGATCAGTCCGAGAGTATGCCGGCGTCCGGTTCTGAGCCGGCTCACCCCATGCCGCAGGTTCACGCGGTAGGTTCCGCGCGTCCCCGCGACGGGGCGGTGGTGCACCGCGAAGGCCACGCCGTCGCCTTGCCGTAGCGGCACCACCTCCGGGCGCGACTGCATGCGCGGCCGCTGCTCGGTGAGCACGAACTCGCCGCCCGTGAAGTCACGGCCCGGCTCCGACAGCAGGATCGCCACCTGGAGCGGAAAGGCGAGCTCGCCGTAAAGATCCTGGTGCAGGCAGTTGTAGTCGCCGGGACCATATTGAAGGAGAAGCGGCGTCGGACGGAGCTGCCCGGCTTCGTGGCACCGGTCGAGGAAGTCCTGGTGCCGCCGTGGGTAACGGACGTTGATTGCCATCCGCTCGTTCCATTGGTTGGCGATCGGAGCAAGTTGCGGATAAAGCGCCTCGCGCAGGTCCGCCACGAGTGCCGGGAGGGGATAGGAGAAGTACTTGTATTCACCCTTGCCGAAGCCGTGCCTGGCCATGACGACGTGGCTGCGGAACCGGCCGTCATCGGGATAGAGCGAGGCGATGCTGCGGCATTCTTCCGGGCTCAGAAGTTTCTCGAGAACGGCCGACCCTTGAGCGTCGAGCTCATCGGCCACGTTCTTCCAGTCGAGCTCCGCTACCCGGTCGGCCGGAGTTGCTGCCGTCCGCGAGGATGGATCGATTCGGCTCTGGACGTTCATGCCTGGGCCTCCCTGGCAAGCAGGGCACGCTTGCGCTCGACGCCCCAGCGGTAGCCTGCGAGGCCGCCATCCTTGCGCACCACGCGATGGCAGGGGATCGCAACCGCGATGTCGTTCGTCGCACAGGCGTGGGCCACGGCGCGGACCGATTTCGGCGCCCCAATGCGTTTGGCGATCTCCGCATAGCTTGCAGTGGAGCCGATCGGAATTTTTCTGAGCGCCTGCCACACCCGCTGCTGGAAGGCCGTGCCGCGCACGTCGAGCGGCAGGTCGAGACCGACCGCCGGTGCCTCGACGTAGCCGACCACCCTGGCGACCAGGTCTTCAAACTCCCGGTCACCGCCGATGAGCCTGGCGTTCGGGAAACGGTCCTGAAGCTTGCGGGCGAGGGCGTCGGGGTCATCGCCCATGAGGATGGCGCACACGCCCCGGTCGCTCCTGGCCACCAGGATGGAGCCCAGGGAACATTCGCCGATTGCGAAACGGATGTCGGCATTGGCGCCCCCGGCGCGATAGTCGCGGGGGGTCATTCCCAGCATCGCGTCGGAGGATTCATAGAACCTGCCGCTCGAGTTGAAGCCCGCTCCATAGATCGCCGCTGTCACGCTCGTGCCCGGCCCGGGCAAGCTCGTCGCGCACGCGCCGGGCGCGATGGGCGTCGGCGTAGGCCTTGGGCGTGAGGCCGGTCACCGTCTTGAACACCCGGTGGAAATGGAACGTGCTCAGTCCGGCTCGGCGCGCAAGGTCGGCAAGGCGAGGAGCTTCATCTGCTTCCTCTATGAAACGACAGACTTCTGCAACCGTCGCGGCGTGCTGCTCTGACCGGGCAGGCTGGTCCGGCCTGCACCGTTTGCACGGACGGAAGCCCGCCCGCCGGGCGTCTTCGCCGGTCGGGTGAAACCGGACATTCTCCGGCTTGGCGTGCCGCGACGGGCAGGACGGCCGGCAATAGACGCCGGTCGACCTGACCGAGAAGACAAATTTGCCGTCCGCTGAGGCATCGCGCGCCAGCACCGCCAGCCATCGCGGATCCTGATCGGCCGAAACTTCAGTCGGGTGCAGTTTTCTGGCCATGACGTTCATATTGGTATCCTTTCGCCAATTCACATCGTGGCCCTCATCTAGGCAACCCCGCCCGTAGCCGCACTCCGGCTCTTGCTTTCAAACTGGAAATCGCGAGGCGGCCGGGCGACGGTTGTTGCGGAGGAACAGGACCAGCGCGATCACCATCGTAAGCGGCATGATCCACGCGTCCGGCGCCGCCATCGTCCATTCCGTGACGCCGCTCACCAGGCACCACAGAACCGGAATGACCGCGAGCACCCATCTCGACCAATGGGTCGACAGCGCCAGGACGGCGAGGGTGGCGACGACCGTCGGGCCCGGCGTCATGCCGAAGGTTTCCATCTGCATCCATGGGCGGCCAATGAGGGGACCGATCAGCGGCTGAATCACCAGGGCGAAAACGAGAAGTGCGTTGCTTCCCCATCGGGCCGGACTCGCAGGAGCCAGCGACAGTCTGTTACCGAGGACGCCAATTCCTGCGAGCAGCGCAGCTTCGACTGCAAATGCTGCTGCGAAATAGGCAGCCGCCCAGTTTATGGTCGCGTAGCGCTTGAAGAGATAGGCCCATGCCACCCAGAGCCAGCACGCGGCAAGGATCGCGGCGATGAAGCGGTCCTGCCGGGGTCCCGGCTTTTGCATCAGTCCAAGGATGAGGAAGCCGAGGATCAGCGCCGCGATTTGGCCCGGCCAGACAGCGGCGTTATGAAGCTCGAACAATCGATAATAGGTCTCGGGCGAGAACAGCAGGAGGTCCGACGGCGAATAGCTCCACCATTCGGACATCAAAGCTCCTCTATGGTATGCGACCATGCGCGCCCGCATCGCCTCATCGGGCAGATTGCCGCCGGCGGCCTCCAGGTTCTCGCGCACGTGCGCGATCTTCGTCGTGGCCGGGATGGCGCAGGTCACCGCCGGGTGCGAGATGATGAACTTCAGAATGAACTGCGCCCAGCTCACCGCGCCGATCTCCCCGGCCCACGGCGGCAGCGGATAGGCAGCCAGGCTTTCGGTCAGTTCGCCCTGGCGGAACGGCCGGTTGACGATGACGGCGATGCCGCGCTCGCGCGCCAGGGGAAAAATGCGCTGCTCCGCCTCGCGGTCGAGGACGTTGTAGGTGACCTGAATGAAATCGAGGTTCTCGCTCGCCATGATCTTTTCGAACTGCGCGTGGCGGCGGCCCTCCGACGTCGTGATTCCGACATAGCGAAGCTTGCCCTCGGCCTTCATCGCTCCCAGCGTTTCGAGATGATCCTGCCAGGCGAGAAGATTGTGAACCTGGACAAGGTCGAAGCGGGGAATGTTCCAATGCCGGCGCGATTCTTCGATCTGGGCCGGGCCGTCCTCGCCGGAGGACGTCCACACCTTGTCGGCGGCGAACAGGCTCGCCGGCTTTCCGAGCTTTTCGTAAGCCCGTAGCCGATGACTTCCTGCGAGGACCCGTACATCGGTGAGGAATCGATCAGCCGGCCGCCCGCTTCGAAGAACGCTGCCATGACGCCGGCGCAGGAATCACGGGCCATCGTATCATCACCGACGTTGAAGGTAATCCAGCTGCCGAGCCCGACGGCGGGCAGCGCTTCGTCCGTGCCGAGGGATCGGTCGTGTGAGGACCGGGGCAGATTGCGCGACACTGGCTCGGCGGCGCGAGCATGGCCGCCGCGCCCGCTGCTGCAACACAGCCGAGCAGCGATCGCCGGCTCAACGGCTTGTCGGCCCTCCGTCGGGAGATCCGTCCTGCGTCTCACCCGATCATTCCGCTGATGCCGCCGCCGCCACCGGCAGCGGCCGCCGGATATGGTAGCTCGGATCTTCGAGCTGCTTGCGCAGGGCAGGGACGAAGTCGCGATAAGTGGACCAGAGACCCCGATAGGCTGGCGGACACTGGTCCTTGATCATCTCGTGCAGATGCGGCAGCTGATGGAACGGCACCATCGGGAACATGTGGTGTTCGATGTGGTAGTTCATATTCATGTACAGGAACTGGCCCACCGGGTTGGTAATGAAAGTCCGGGTGTTTTGCCGGTGGTCGCGGATGTTTTCGCGCAGGCCGGCATGCTGCGTGATGTTGAAGATCTGCGCCACGAACCCGCCGTAGAAGCGTGGCGTCACGATCAGCAACGCCGGCAGAACAGTGCCGAAATAGAAGCACGCCGCGACGGTGGTTGTCATGACCAGCACGAACGCCCGCGACGACCACACCACCTTGCCGCGCTCACCCTCGGGGATGAAATGGGCTCCGTCTCCGCCGACATGTCCGGTGGCGTTGCCGAAGATGTTCTTGAGCTGTGTCCAGCCGGATTTGAGAAAGAACAGGTCAAGGAAGATCTTGGCGATGTCGGGCGGAGCCATGACGGCGATTTCGGGATCGCGTCCCACGAGCAGCGTATGGGTATGGTGCCGGGTGTGGCTCCAGCGCCAGTAATTGCCTTCGTGGAGGGTCATGAAGCCGTTGAGGTGATACAATATTTCGTTGAGCCAGCGGGTCTTGAATGGCGTGCCGTGTGAAAGCTCGTGGGCGTGATGGTCGGACATCGAATACATGACGCCGTAGACAGCGAAGAACGGCACGCACCACCACGTTCCCCAGGCGACGACGGCGCCTGCTCCCGATCCCAGGAGCAGCGCCAGCCAGATGCCGAAGTGGCGCAGGCCCGGACCGTCGGAACGCCGCATCAGCTGTTTCAGTTCCTTCCTGTCAACCTTGGCGGAGAACCACTCCGCCTCGACCTCGCCTTCGAATGCCTCCTGGGTAAGCGAGGTTGCGTTGCCCGCCGCGCCTTTTAGCGAATAGTCTCTCGCCGGAGCTCTGGCCATGTTTCTTCCCTTCGGCCTCCGGCAGGAATTTATGCCTGGAGGCGTCCGATTGGAAGGAGAGGGAGGCCACCCTATCGCGCGCCATCATAAGCCATTCGACATGGCGCTGCTCATTCGGGGAGCTCTTCGTCGTCACGAATCTCGACTGCAGGGGGCGCGGGGAGGGCGCGCAGGCGAGCGATCATTTCAGCAATGGAGATCTTAGCGGGGTAGATTGTCATGACATCTCCGGAGCGGACGATCATAAGCTCCACATCGGCGCCGAATGCGACCGCTTTCGGCAACCGGATTGCTTCGCTGTTGCCGCTTCGGAATGTCCAGGTCCGGACGATGGTCATGGTTGATTTCCTGAATGTGTATACGCGTATATGCTGGTGTTTGTATCGAACGATCTATGCGGCGAGCAGCGACTTGAGGCCGGTCGCCGCATCGGTCAGCGCAGCGGGGTCGGGCTTGGCGCGCCTGGCGATCAGCATCTCGGCCAGGCGGATGTCGCGCGCGATGATGTTGCCCCGTCCCAGGCCGCTGGCGCAGGTGAGCCGGCCCTCGCCGTCGAACTCGAACTCGATGAAGGCGCCGTCCTTCAGCTGCCGCGTCGCTGTCCTGCCGCCGTTGCCCGGCAGCCCGGCGATCTGCAGCGACAGCTCGTATTGGTCCGACCAGAACCAGGGTACTGCCTCGAACCGGCGGTTCCCGCCGAGCATATTCTCGGCCGCCACCGCGGCCTGGTCCGCCGCGGCGCGCCATGCTTCGAGCCGGATGCGCCGGTGATCATAGAGGGAATGCGGGAACGAGCAGCAGTCGCCCGCGGCGAAGATATCGGGATCGCTGGTCCTGAGATGGGCATCGCAGGCGATGCCGTTGTCGATGGCGAGCCCCGCGGCTTCGGCGAGCGTGGTTTCGGGCACCGCGCCGATGCCGGCGATGAGGATGTCGAAGGCGAACTTCCGGCCGTCTTTCAGAAGAACCGCGTCGGGCCCCACGTGGTCGATGCTCGCACCGGTGATGATGGAGACGCCCGCCGCGGCATGGCGGTCGGCGACCGCTCCGGCGATCGTAGCGCATACCCCGCGCATCAGGATGCGCGGCAGGGCCTCGATCACCGTCACGGAACATCCGCGCGTGCTCGCGCTTGCCGCGAGCTCGAGGCCGATGAAGCCGCCGCCGATGACCACGACACGGCGGCCCGGCCTGAGCTCTGCGTGGAGCGCTCGCGAGTCGCCGAGATCGCGCAATGTCCGCGCGTGCTCGGCGAGCGGAAGGCTCCTCGCGCGGGCGCCCGTCGCCAGCAGAAGCCGCTGATAGGGAAGCCGCCGGCCGTCGGCCAGGATCACGGCCTTTTCCCTGCGCTCGATCCCGACCGCCGCGGCGCCCGCCATGAAGGTCGCGCCGAGCGAGTCCAGCATGGACTTATCGAGGATGAACACGGGCTCTGGCGGCGCCTCGGCGGTGATGGCGGATTTCGACAGCGGCGGCCGGTCGTAGGGCGCCAGCGTCTCCTCGCCGATGAGGGTGATCGGTCCCTTCCAGCCGTGCTCGCGCAATGCCAGGACGGCGCGTGCACCGGCTTTGCCCGCCCCTGCGATCACCATCCCCGCCAATGACATGGTTCAGCTCGATTCAATCATTCTGTAGAGATTGGCGGCACTGCAAAAAACGTGGCCGCATCCCAATTCTTAGACCGGATCAGGCATCGTGGCCAATGCCCTGAGGCTGCGTGGCATACGGCTATGAACCGATCGGCGGTTCGTGGCGGCGATTACAAAAAGCTAAGTCGTTTCTTGTGGGAACAGCATCAAACACCGGCGCCGTTTCATTGACGGTGCTCTCTGCGGTGCCTAGCGTTTGCCCATGCTTGAAGATTCGCAAGCGGGGGCTCAGCGGGGAGCGCCCACGCCGAAATCGTTGAAGCAGGGCAAGGCGGGCAAGAGAAGCCGCGCCCGGGCCGCACTCGATAGGGCGCCGGCCGCGCAAGGTTGGCGTACCACCGATGACGATGAAATTGCGCTGCGCCGCTGGCGCGGGCGCACGGAGATCGTCGCGATCGAGGCGCTGGAAACCGGGCACCCGATCTTCGGGACCTTCCGCACGCGCTCGGAGACCGGCAGTTCCTACGAGGTCGAGATCCGCAGCCTCGGCGGCCTCGCCAACTCCTGTGGTTGTGTCGACCATCGTGTGAACGGTCTAGGCACCTGCAAGCATATTGAAGGCGTGCTCGCGGCATTGCGTCGGCGGGGCGCTAAGTTGTTCCGTCAGGCCGCCGCCGCGGGCAGCCCGCGCATGGAGGTGTTTCTCGATCGGCGGGACGCACCCCGCCCGGCGATCGCGTTGCCCGATTCCGGAGATGACCTGCAAGGGGTGCGCACCTGGCTCGTTCCATTTACCAAATCCGGCGGAGCGCTCGACACCGATCCCCGAAATATTGCCGCTCTCGTTGCTGCGTGGCAATCAGCACCGCCTGACGTACGGCAGCGGCTTCGGATATCGCGTCACTTCGGGCCCTGGCTGGAACAGGAGCAGCGTCGGCGTTCGCGCGCCGAAGCGCGCGCGGAGTTCCTGGCGGAGGTGCAAAACGGCAAGGCGAACTATGACTTCGTGCGTCTGCCATTGCTGCCCTATCAGCGCGAAGGCATGCTGCACCTCGCCTTTGGCGAACGGGCCCTGCTCGCCGACGAGATGGGTCTCGGCAAGACGGTGCAGGCGATCGCCGCCTGCGAGCTACTCGCTCGCCGCAATGGCGTCGCCCGGGTGCTGGTGGTCTGTCCGGCCTCGCTCAAGGCGGAGTGGGAGGAGCAGATCGCGCGTTTCGCCGACCGTCCGGCCAGATCGGTGTTCGGGACGCGACCGCAGCGCCTTGCGGCGTACCGCGAGCCCGTCTTCTTCACCATCGTCAACTACGAGCAGGTGCTCGTCGACGCTGACGACATCAATGCCGTGCTTACACCCGATCTGGTGGTGCTCGACGAAGCACAACGGATCAAGAACTGGCAGACCAAGACCGCGCGCCGGGTGAAGTCGCTGCGCTCCCGGTATGCCTTCGTCCTGACGGGCACGCCGCTGGAGAACCGGATCGACGAGCTCTACTCGATCGTCCAGTACCTCGATCCGGAGCTGGTCGGGCCATTGTTCCGCTTCAACCGCGAGTTCTACGCGCTCGACGAGCGGGGCCGGCCGGTGGACTACAAGAACCTCGTCGAGTTGCGCCGCCGCGTGGCGCCCGTGATGCTGCGCCGGCGCAAGTCCGAGGTTGAAAGCGAGCTGCCCGGCCGCACGGTGAAGAATTTTTTCGTCGGCATGGCCGAGGAGCAGAGGGCACGTTATGAGGAGTATCGCGCGCCGGCTGCCCGCCTGATCGCGCTGGCCAAGCGTAGGACCCTTCTACCGAAGGAATTCGAGCATCTGCAGATTCTGTTCGCCTGCATGCGCATGATTTGCGACACGCCGGCGATCCTCGACCCGTCGTGCCGGATTAGCCCGAAGCTCGAGGAGCTGGAGCGCGTCCTGGGCGACCTGTTCGAGGAGCCGGACCGCAAGGTCATCGTGTTCTCCGAGTGGGAGCGCATGCTGGAGCTTGTCCGCGAGCTGGCGGCCGAGATGGGAATCGAGGCGGCGTGGCATACCGGCTCGGTGCCGCAGCAGCGCCGGCGCGCCGAGATCGTTCGCTTCAAGAAGGACCCGGCTTGCCGCCTGTTCCTGTCAACCGACAGCGGCAGCGTTGGACTCAATCTGCAGGCGGCGAGCGCCGTGGTGAACGTCAACTTGCCATGGAACCCGGCGCGGCTCGAGCAACGTATCGCGCGGGCATGGCGCAAGAACCAGACGCGTTCGGTGACCGTCGTCAATCTCGTCTGCGAAAACTCGATCGAGCACGGTATTTTGCATCTGCTCGGGCAGAAGCAAGCGCTGGCCGATGGCGTGCTCGACGGCCGCGGCGACCTCGGGGCGCTCAAGATGCCATCGGGCCGCGCCGCCATGATCGAGCGCATGCAGGCAATGATGCAGGCGGTCGAAGTAGCTGCCCCGCTCCCGGTGCCCGCAGATCCCGTGCCGGCAGATGAAGCCATTGCCGGGGAGTTGCGGCGCCGGCACGGCGAGCGGGCATTGTTGATTGAAGCACGCCAGGACGGCGACGGTCGGGTGCGGATGTTGGCCGTGCTCGATCTCGGGCGTGAAGCTCTGATAGCTGAGACAAAACGGTTCGCGGCTGCTGACAGCGCGGGGCCCTCCGTAGAAGTCATCGATCGCGCCACATGGCTCGCCATACGACGTCTCCAGTCGAACGGAACGCTTCGGTTCGTTGAAGAATCCGTTCGCGTTCTGCATCGCGCGCCCGAATTCACCGAAGCGGATTCCGGCAATCCCGGAGGACGAACCGCCGCGCTGCGAGGGCAGGCCGAGCGGACCCTGGAGATGGCACGGGTGCTGGCCTCCGGCGGCTTTCCCGAAGAAGTGCCGCCGCTGCTTGCCAAGGCTGTCGGCTTCGCAGCCGCCGCAAAGCTTGCGGCGCTGGGCGAGCTTTCCGATGGTGCTGCCATGGCCACGCCCGCACAAATTCGGGATCTCGTCGAGCGCGACGTCATCCCGTCGCAGGCCGCAACTGTGCTGGCCGTCTTGCGGCCGGCAGATGGCGCAGCGTGCGAAGCCGAAGTCGAGGACTTGCTTCAGGCAACGGCCCGCGTTCTTACGGCATGCAAGAATGCGGCGGAGGGGCAGGCTTCCTCGTCCACCCGGCTTTAAGTAACCCCCGTCAGTACTGTCGCATTTCTCGCTTCGAGCGCCGCTAATTAGCTGAGCAGAGGGACCGCCGCGCGGAAAGGGTCGCGGTGCTTGTTTGGTCGCCCCAAGAGTGCTATGTTGCAACGTAGAACAGCAGGTGTGGCCATGCAAGAGATGACAGTCCGGGAAGCCAACCAGAACTTCTCCAAGTTGATTGCCGCCGCAGAGCGGGGCGAGACAATCGTGATAACGAAAAACGGCACCCCGGTTGCGAAGATCGTGCCGCAGACGGCCGATCTGTCGAGCGATCCCGAATGGCGCAAGGCGTTTGAGGCGCTCGAAGCGAGCCTGCGCTCGAAACGGGCGACGGGGTTCCGCGTCGGAACAATCACGGAAGACGACAAGTACGGCGATGATGCTGCATGACCCGCGTGGCGTTGGACACCAACGTCCTGGTCTATGCGGAGCTTGAACCGGAGTCGGACAAGGGTAGATCCGCCGCCGGTCAGATCCTTCGGGCTGCCCGCGATGGCGTTATTACGGCGCAGGTTCTAGGCGAGTATCTGCGTTTCATCCAGCGTCGCGCACCTCGAGCATTTGACGGGGCCATCAAGCAGGCGGCGATCTATCGCGCAGCATTTCTGATACCGCCGACCACCGACGACATCATCGACATGGCCGCCGAGATGGCCCGTACGCACGGGTTGCAGCTATGGGATTGCGTCGTTTGTGCAGCTTCCGCACAGGCGGGCGCCAAAGTATTGCTCACCGAGGATATGCAAGACGGGCGCGTCCTCAATGGCCTGCGGCTCATCAATCCATTCGCGGCCGCCAATGCCGCCGCGGTTGACGCGTTGATCGGCAAATAAGTTTCGGGCCGGCAATTCGAACGTCAGTCGTCTCATGCCGGACAATGGCCACCCATGACAGCTTGTGAAATCCTCAGAAGCAGGCCATGTGTGCGCTGAATCTCCGAAGACGGACGACATGAACGCATCTCCCCCGATATTCGCCCACCGGTTTTGCGTGGCGCCGATGATGGACTGGACCGACCGGCATTGCCGTGCCTTCCACCGGGTGCTGACGCGGCGTGCGGTGCTCTACACCGAGATGGTGACCTCGGCCGCCATCCGCTACGGCGACCGCCGGCGGCTGCTGGGCTTTTCGCCCGCCGAGGCTCCGGTCGCCCTGCAACTGGGCGGTTCGGACCCTGAGGAACTGGCGCAGGCCGCGCAGATCGGCGAGGAGTTCGGCTACGCCGAGATCAATCTCAATTGCGGGTGCCCGTCCGACCGGGTGCAGGAGGGCCGCTTCGGTGCCTGCCTGATGGTCGAGCCCGCGCGAGTGGGCGACTGCGTGGCGGCGATGCGCGCCGCGGTGACCCTGCCGGTGACTGTCAAGTGCCGCATCGGCATCGACGACCAGGATGAGGAAGGGCCGCTCGACCATTTTGTCGCCGCCATCGCCGCCGCCGGCTGCTCGACCGTCATCGTGCATGCCCGCAAGGCGTGGCTGAAGGGGCTTTCGCCCCGGGAAAACCGGGAGGTTCCGCCCCTCAACTATGAGCGCGTCTATCGGCTGAAGCGCGACCATCCGCGCCTGACCGTCATCCTCAACGGCGGCATCCGCAATCTCGCCGATGCCCTGGCGCATCTTGACCGCGTCGATGGCGTGATGCTGGGCCGCGCCGCCTACGAAACGCCGTTCATCCTGGCGGAAGTAGACCGGCTTTTTTACGGCGAGCATAAAGGGGCGCGAACCCGCGCTGACATCGCAGCAGCTTTTCTGCCCTATGTCGGGGAGGAGCTTTCGCGTGGCACTCAGCTCCACCGCATTGCGCGCCACGTGCTGGGTCTGTTTTACGGCCAGCCGTGCGGCCGGCAGTTCCGGCGCATCCTCGCGCAGGAAGCGCACCTGCCGGAAGCCGGAATCGAGGTGCTGGAGCGGGCGCTCGCGGTAACCCGCGCGACGCGGATGCTCGAGGCTGCGGAATAGGGCCTGTCAACTGGGTCTGCTGCGTCCTGGGCAAACGGATGCCCGTTCGGGCTACCGCTACTACAGCATCCGTCAACTGCCACAGCTGAATCGCATTCTTGCCTTGATGGAGCTTGGCCTGACCCTTGAGCAGATCGGTCCGCTCCTCAAGGACGAGATTTCTTCTGCGCAACTGCGCGGCATGCTCACCATGAAACGAGCCCAACTTGAACAGTCATTGAAGGAAGAGGAGACGCGCCTGCGGCACATCGAATCTCGCATCGAGCAGATCGATCGGCAAGGTCAGATCAAGGACTACGATGTGGTGGTGAAGGCAGTTGACCAAACTCCCTATCTTTCGACGCGATGTCTTTGCGACGGGATGGGGGAAGCCGTGCGGCTGCTTCAACTCGTAGCAAGGGAGGGCCACCGGCAAATCCATCCTGGTCTCAGGGATCGATTGATTGTCGTCGCCCGAAACGATCTGGAGGAGGCGCAACTCGATCTCGAAATCGGGTTTTCTCTCAAAGGTCCAAAGAACTTGCGGCTCATTGTTGCCGACGATCATACGCTGCGTCTTGGTGAGCTGCCTGCCGTCGAAACCATGGCAACGATCGTCCGCTCAGGACCCGCCTATGAAAGTCACAAGGCATTCGGCGCCATAGGAAGCTGGATGGAAGCGAACCGCTATGAAGTGGCGGGTCCGTGCCGCGAGGTTTTCCTCGAGCCTCTGACCGACCCGCCAAAACCGGAGGGCGTTCTGGTCGAAATCCAGTTTCCCGTTCGCCACGCCGCCTGACACCGTCGCCATAGCTGCTGCAAGCCAACCCGGACGCGCGGACGCGTTCCGGCCACCCGGCCCGCTGTCCCCGATTTTAGCCAGGGCCAACCCAGGAGAAACAACCATGCTCACCATCCACGGTGTTCCGCTGTCGGTTCACACACGCAAAACCATCCTCACCGCGATCCTCAAGAAGATCGACTACAAGTGCGAAGTGGTGATTCCGGTCATTCCCGGCAACCCGCCGCCGAACTGGGGCAAGTTGAGCCCGACGGGGCTGATTCCCGTCGTGCAGGACGGCGACTACACGCTGGCGGATTCTTCCGCCATCTGCCTCTATCTGGAAAAGAAGCAACCCTCGCCGTCGGTCCTGCCGAGTAACGTCGAGGACTATGGGCGCGCGCTATGGTTCGATGCCTATGCGGGAGGAACGATCTTCAGGCACGTTGTGCATCCGCTCTTCCAGCAGATGATCGTCGGCCCCCTCATCCGCAAGGAGCCCGTCGATCGGGCCGTGGTCAACGATGTGCTCGAAAACATCCAGCCGAAAATTCTCGGCTATCTCAATTCGCAGATCGTCGGAAAGTTCATCGTCGGCAGGACGTTGACGCTGGCCGACCTCGCGATCGTGTCGAACTTCATCGTCTACCAGTATCTTGGCCTCACGCTCGACCAGGCGAGGTACCCCGGGCTTGCGCGCTACGTGAAGTGACATCATCGCTCTCGAGCCCTTCCAGCAGGCTTTGCAGGATGAAAAGCCGTTCGCCGAACAGATGAAGCTCGACCGGAGTTTCCTGGCGTAGCACCTCGATGCCGGGCAGGCATTGGGCGCGGCTATTGCGGTCGTGCCTCCAGAGCTGCCAAAAACATCTGGCGAAGGCCTATGTTTAACGCGCCGAGATCCTCGCCGACGGATATGAGACTGGCGCCGAGCGATCTCGCAAACCGCACGCCACCCGGATCGCCCGCCGGCATCCCGACGAACTTGCCCGCTTTCGTTCCAACTTCAGCGATGTGCCGGGCATCGTTGCGGTCTTCATTGGATGCGACGTACTGCCCGCGGCCCCTCGTGAGGGACAGGTCATAGGGTCCCATGAACAGACCGTCGACTGTTGGTAAGGCAGCGATCCTCTCCACGTCATTGAGCGCGCCTGGCGTCTCGATCATGATCAGGCAGCGCGTTCGCGTGTTCTCGGCAAGCACAAAATTGGATGGCGTATCGCCGTAGGCGAGCGAACGTGGCGAACCCATGCCGCGCAAGCCAAGTTCGGGATACTTCGCGAAACTTGCGCCCGATCGCGCATGATCGAGATCGCGTACCTGTGGAAGAATAATCGCATCGGCTCCGGCATCGAGCGCTTGCTGAATGGGCACCCGGTCGGGCGAAGCGACCCTTACAAAGACATCGAGACCGAGCGAATGGGCAAGCGCCATCAATCTGTCGGCTGATTTCAGTATTGATTGTTCCGTGTTCGAGATCGATGAGGACGGTGTCGTAGCCGATAGCCTTGGCCATCTCGACCGCCCAGTGACACGGGCTCGTTATCCAGATGCCGATCGCCGATCGCGGCACGCTCTTTCTGGCTTGTTCAGCGCTTGTCATCTCCAACTTTCCTCAGTTAGGCGATCTCGAAACGATGCTCCTTCCATCGATTTTCCGTTTCTGCTCAGACGCGCCAGCCATTCCGGCTTCGTGCTGACCTCCCGGTTCACGATTGACCGCGGCGGGCGCCCGGCGAGGAAATCCATGGCCGCGCCGACGGCCTCCCTTCCACAGCCGGCATAGAGCTCGTCCGACCAGCAGAGCGAATGCGGTGTAAGGAGCACGTTGTCTAAGCCGACAAGCGGGCTCGACTGCGGTAACGGCTCTTCCTCGAACACGTCGAGCGCTGCGCCGGCGATGCGCTTGCCTCGCAGAGCGCTGACTAGAGCAGGCTGATCCACCAGTGCACCACGGGACGTATTGACGAGATAGGCGGTCGGCTTCATCAGCGCGATATGCGCGCCATCGACAAGATGGCGCGTCTCCCTCGTCAACGGGCAGTTGACGGAAAGGATGTCCGCACGCGCAAAGACCTCATCGAGCGACACGAGCTCCACCCCAAGCTCCGTTGCGCAGCGGGCGTCGGCATAGGGGTCATAAGCGATGAAGTTCATCTCAAGCGGACGCATGACGCGGAAGAGATCCGTTGCGATGTTGCCGAGGCCGACTGATGCGAGTGTCTGGCCGGTAAGGCCGATACCTGTAAGGTCAGCGGCCCGCGCCCAACCATCGGGGCCTTTTCGTGCCAGCTCCGATTTCGCATGAAGTTTCGTAACGAGCGCCAGGATAAGCGTCATGATCGCGACCGCCATCGGCCGACGCACGCCGGTGGGCGTGTTGGTCACTGCCACGCCATTGGCTGTGGCTGCAGCAAGATCGATATGGTCAATGCCGGCGCCGAACTGAGCGATCAGTCCCAGCCGTCTGTTCGGATGAAAGCTTTCCGGCGTCACGCGTGCCCCGGAGAGAATGAGGACGTCGACGTCACCAATCTGCCGTGGCGTTATGGACGGGTGTATCTCGAGAAAGCGAAACTGGATCGAGGGATTGCGGGCAAGCGGAGTGAAATCGAAGCCCGGATAGGCCGGCGAACCGTCGGGTTTGAGGAAGTCGCCGCTGGCGGCGACGTTGGTCGAATGCATTCTAGTCATTCTTTGGTTGGATGATGGACACTGGCCCGTCGAACGACAGCGAGACTTTGCTGCCGACAGCAATTGGTTCGTTGCCGGCCGAGGGAATCTCTGCCTTGACGGGTTCGGGAAGGCCCTTGATTTCGATGCGATAGGCGTGCCCCGCCCCCCGATAGGCGAAGTCGCGTATCGTGCCGCTGAACCGGGCCGCTTGCCTTGCCTTGGAATCGGCGAGGCGGACTATTTCCTGACGAAGGATGAGTTGCGCGGGGCCGAGTACCGCGCTGCCATTGCTGCGCACCTCGAAGCGCTCGCCGGCAACCTCCACTGTTGCGTTTTGCCCGTCGCGTCTCACGACCGTTGCCGGGATAACGTTGGCATCGCCCACGAAGCGGGCAACAAATGCCGTTGCCGGCGAGTGATAGATCTCGTCAGGGCGGCCGACCTGTTCGATATGCCCGGCATTGAAAACGGCCACGCGATCGGAGAGCGCCAGTGCTTCGCGCTGGTCGTGCGTCACATACACGAAGGTGCCGCCGGTCTCTCGATGCAGGCGACGCAACTCCGACTCCATTTCAAGTCTGATTGCGAGATCGAGTGCCGACAGTGGTTCGTCGAGAAGAAGAACGTTGGGTCGCGCAACAAGCACACGGGCCAAGGCCACCCGTTGCATTTGCCCACCGGACAATTCATGACTGCGCCGGCTTTCGAAGCCCGGCATCCTGACCAGCGCCAGTGCTTCGGCGACGCGGCGCGTGAGCTCCCGTTTCGGTACGCCTGCAAGCTCGAGACTGAAAGCGACATTCTGGCCGACATCGAGGTGGGGAAAGAGCGACGGGCGTTGGAAAACCATGTTCACGGGCCTTTTATGCGCCGGAACGGACGTCACATCGGTTCCAAGAAGGCGGATCGACCCTTCACTCGGGCGGAGAAAGCCCGCCATGATACGAAGCAGGGTGGTTTTGCCGCAGCCCGAAGGTCCGAGAAAAGTGACGAATTCACCCTTCTCGACCGCGAGGTCGATGTCGCGCAGGACGACCGCCTCACCATAGCGATGCGTGATCTTCTCGGCGCGGATCGCTTCGCTATTCATCTTGCGGTAGCCGGTTGACGGCGCTGCGCGCCATGTTCCCTGCGCAGCGCGAGGAAGAAGGACAAAGCGAACAGAATCAGTGTCGTTGCCAGGAGCAGCGTAGATATCGTGTTGATCGACGGATCGATGGTGCGCCGCATGCTCGACCAGATGTAGAGCGGCAGCGTCGACTGGGATCCGGTGACGAAAAAGGTAATGACGAATTCGTCAAAGGAAAGCGCAAAGGCGAGCGATGTTGCGCCGAGGACGACCGGCCAGATTTGCGGCACCGTCACACGGAGAAAGACTTTCCACGGACCCGCTCCGAGATCGGCAGCGGCTTCCTCGATCGCTGGGTCCATTCGGTCGAGCGCCGCTTTGACGATCACCAGAAAGTAGGGAAACACATAAACGAAGTGGCCGATCGCGACCGTCGCGAGCGAAAGGTTGAATTCAATACGTGCAAAGAAGACCAGCAAGGCGAGGCCGAGGAAAAGCCCTGGCAGAGTGATCGGCAGAAAAAAAAGAAGCGCCAGGGGCAGTTTCCAGCGCGATGCTGTGCGGCTCAGTCCGTAGGCCGCCATGAATCCAAGTGTGAACGTCGAGACCGCAACCGAAGACGCGACGACGAACGAGTTGAGCGTTGACGAAATGAAGGGGGGCGACGTCAGCACCTCGCGGTACCAGCGCAGCGAGAAGCCGGTAAACGGCAAGGCAAGCGATGCCGTCTCGTGAAAGCTGAACAGGACGACGACGGCCAGCGGCCCGACCAGGAAAATCAGTGCGGCCATGGTGACTAGGGCGGTGACGGGACTGCTGCCGGGAAATCGCATCAGCTCGACCACCGGAAGCTGGCCGTTCGCAGGGAGCGCAAGGCGAAAAGGGAGCCGTGACAGCAGACGAGGAAGCCCACCATCATCAGCATCGAAAGCGCAGCGCCCTGCGGCCAGTCGCCGACGGCCTTGAAATTCGACTGGATCTGAACGCCGAGCATCTGCCCGCCGGTGCCGCCAATGAGCTGAGGCGTCACATAGTCGGAAGCCGACAGGACGAATACGAACAGGAAGGACGTCAGTGCGGGACCCGAGATCAGGGGCAGAATGATACGCCGCCAGCGTTGTAGTGCGCTGGCCCCCAGATCCTGCGCGGCCTCGAGCAATGCCGGCTCGATCGGGCGGAAGCCGGCATAGAGCACGAGCACGACATAGGGCAGGAAGATGTGGACGAGCGCGACGGTAACGGAAAGCCAGTTATAGAGCAGAAATCCCAATGGTTCGTCGATGATATTGGCCGCGACCAGGGCCTGGTTGATGATGCCATTGCCGCCAAGGATCGTGCGCCACGCGTAGATGCGCACGAGATAGCTCGCAAACATCGACGCCGTGATGACGAAGAGCAATGGCAATTCCAGGCGGCCAGCCTGATAGCGAAGCCAATAGGCGACCGGCAGGGCAACCAGGACTGATGCGGACGCGCCGAGAAGGCCAATCATCGCGGAGTTGACAGCGAGCTGCCAGTTCAGCGGGGTTGAAAAGGCGCGTTCGTAACCATCCAATGTCAACGGCAGGGCTACGGAAAAGAGCTTTGCCGTCAGAAAGCTGTATACGGCGAAAATGCCGAGCGGTACGAGCAGGAAGATGAAGAATATCAATGCGACCGGAAAAGTAATTGCTACCGGATCGCCGTAGACCGTCGGCTCGGACCGCCGCATGGAGAGTGCTGCGCCGCGTGGCAGGTGGTGGCGGGTTATCAGCCTGCCGATTTCACTTCCTGCCACGCAGCAAGCACGCGATCCCGCGTCACGAATTCCTTCGATTCGACCGGTGGATCCTGCTGCAGCGGTGCAAGCACAAAGAAAGCCTCGAGATCCGCGTAGGGATAGAGCGCAGCCATCGTCGGATCGAGCTTCGCCTCGGCGCCGTCGACAACGACGCCCCCGACAAGAAAGGTTGCGGTCGCCGCGTTGATGTCAGGCTTCAGCGTCTCATTGATCCAGGCGTAGACAGCATCGGTATTGTCGGCGCCTGGCGGAATTGCCCAGGCATTCGAGAATGCAAGACCGCCGCCATTCTTGGGCCAAACCGTTTCTATCGTCTTTTTGCCGGCCTTCATGCCGAAGGACTTGTATGCCGCCCATCCCAGGAACGACAGGACGATGTCTCCGGAGATGAAGCGTGTTGACACGTCGCCATAGGATGGTGACACGCCCTTCGTCTGCTTGGCGAGATCCTTCAGCCAATTCGTTACGGTCTTGAAGTGATCCTCGGTCATGCGTGCGGAGTTGAGATTCAGGACGCGGGCGGCCTGGCCGTAGGCGCCGAGCGGGTCGTCCGGAATTCCCACCTTGCCGGTGAATTTCGGGTCGAAAAGGATGTCGTAGGAGGTCGGCGCGTCCTTGATGACATCGGAATCGTAGCTGATGCCGACGGCACCCCAATCGGCCGGAACGCCAGTTCGGGTGCCGTCCGGCTCAATCCAGATGTTTTGAACATTTGATGCAAAGAAGGGCAGGAGGTTCTTGAGGTTCGGGATCTTCTCCGGATCGATCGGCGTCAGGATCTTCAGTTCGCGATAGAGCTCCTTGTAGGAAGAGCCATAGGTGATGAGGTCGAGACCTGCACCACCTCCGCCGAGAATCTTCGCCTGAATATCGTCATGCGAGCCCATGTAGGTCGCCTGCACTTCGACCTTGTTTGCCTCCTTCCAGGCTTTCATTTGTTCTGGGAAGTCATAACCTTCCCAGGAAATCATGCTGATGGTGCCGGAAGCCTTCGGAGCCTCGGCAGCATTGGCGCGGAAGCCGGGCGCCCAGCCCGCTGCGAGAAGCGTCATGCCTCCCGCATGGAGGAGCCTCCGGCGCGTGAGATGGTATTGGCTGATGTTGTGCATTGGTCTTCCTCCCTTGTTGCTTGTTTCTGCTGTGCGGCCGGTATTCCGGTCTCGTCATTTTTCCTTGTCAACCATCACCTGATCGATCCAGCCCGTCGCAAGATCACGCGCCACTGCCTCGGCCCGCTCGCCATCGTGCGCCGCGAGCGCATCGATCAAAGGCACAT
Source organism: uncultured Alphaproteobacteria bacterium (assembly GCA_963780765.1). Taxonomy (GTDB): domain Bacteria; phylum Pseudomonadota; class Alphaproteobacteria; order Rhizobiales; family Aestuariivirgaceae; genus CAWHQZ01. The sequence continues at coordinate 213,820 of CAWADI010000023.1, forward strand.
GGCAATCTGTTTCCCGACCCTCGGCCGAGAACAGATTTTCTGCAAAGGTAAGTGCGAGAACCATCCGTGGATGGATCAGGGCAAAGATGTCGATGAGCAACTGGTGCCCGCTCAGGCGATAGATCGTTTCATGCAGTTCCAGATGCGCATCCGTGAGACGGCCGAGATCTCCTGCCTCCTCCGCGCTCTTCATGCGTGCAAGGATCTCGCGCAGCTGCGTAATGTCCTTGTCGCTCGCGTGCTCGGCTGCAAGTCTTGCAGAAAATGCATCGAGGACAGCACGCAGCGTGAACAGCTCGCGCAATTCACGAGCATGAAGTCGAGATACAAACGTGCCTCGGTGATGGACTTTCACGACGAGTCCCTGCCGTTCAAGCAGAGCAAGCGCCTCGCGCACCGGCGCCTGGCTGACACCTAGCTGGCGCGCGATGCGAGATTCGACGATCTGCTCGCCGGGAACCAGCGATCCGCTCATGATCGCCCTGCGAAGCAGACGGACGACTTGGTCTCGCTTCGATGCCGTCTCTAGGACTGTTAGTTCCATTGTCGATTATCGATAATCTATCATCGATTAGATGCAGGGCAAGCCGCTTTTCCAGCCAAACTGACATTTCTGCGGCCGCCTCATGCCCAAGATGGCCAGAGCCGAAAGCGCATCCGAAACCGTACTATCGCAGCCCGAGACGGTTGGGTTGAACTCATCCGTCATATTCCAGATAATATAGCGTCTGGTATTGGCGGGGCGGCTCGCGATGGCACCGTTCGCCGCATTGGAGAAGGAAGCATGATGAAGATCAGCGCCCGCAACGTGCTTGAAGGCAGGATCGTCGAGATCAGGAAAGGTGCGACGACCTCTCATGTCCGTCTCGATATTGGCAAGTCGGTCGTAACCTCGTCGATCACCAATGCCGCGGTCGAGGAACTCGAGCTTGCTGTCGGACAGAAAGCCTATGCAGTCACCAAGGCGTCCGACGTGATGGTGGCGATTGACTGAGATCGATGGTCCGCCAGAAATAACTGGGCTCAGCGGACCCTTAAACCCGTCGCTGCGTCGAATACGAATAGGCGGCTCGTGCTGAAGCTGACCCCGGCGTTTTCGCCTTGCCTTGCGGTGTAATCCTTGGCCGCCTTCACGGTGAGCATGTCGCTGCCGGTCTTGACCGTCACCAGCGTGTGGTCGCCGATGAGCTCGGTGGTATAGATCTCGCCCTTAATGTCGGCTTTGTCCGGCGCCGCGACCGCGCAGTCTTCTGGCCTGACCCCGAGGACGGCATCGGGGACCCTGCCGCCGACAGGCGTCGGGATCACTGTGCCGTCGATCCGGAAACGGTTGCTCTCCAGCGCGCCCTTGACGACGTTCATGGGCGGCGAGCCGATGAACTGGGCGACGAAGAGATTGGCGGGGTCGTTGTAGATGTTGGCCGGCGTATCGAGCTGCTGCAGCCGGCCGGCTTCCATCAGTGCCACCCGGTGCGCCAGCGTCATGGCTTCGATCTGGTCGTGCGTCACGTAGACGGTGGTGATGCCCAGGCTGTGCTGCATGTGCTTTAGCTCGGCCCGCATGTGACCGCGCAGCTTGGCATCGAGGTTCGACAGCGGTTCATCCATCAGGAATACCGAGGGCCGGCGGATGATGGCGCGGGCCAGCGCCACCCGCTGGCGCTGGCCGCCTGAGAGCTCGCGCGGATAGCGGCCGAGATAGTCGGTCATTTGCACCTGGGCGGCGGCATCGCGGATTGCCGCGTTCATTTCCTCCGCCGGCGTGCGCCGCACCTTCAGCGGAAAGCCCATGTTCTCGGCGACGGTCTTGTGGGGGTAGAGCGCATAGGATTGAAACACCATCGCCACGTCGCGATACTTTGGCAGCATCTGGGTGACGTTGGTATCGCCGATGACAATGTCGCCGGAGGTGGTTTCCTCCAGGCCGGCGATCATGCGCAGCGCCGTGGTCTTGCCGCAACCCGAGGGACCGAGCAGCACCAGAAACTCGCCCGGCTCGACCTCGAGGCTCAGATCATGCACTACCTGCAAGGGCGCCGAAGAACTTGTTGATGTTGCGAATGGACAGCCGCTTGGCGCGCTGCTGGTCTGCGGGCGGAGACGATCATGTCATCCCTTGACGGCCCCGAGCAGTACGCCCTTGGCGATGAAACGCTGCAGTACAATCGCCATGACGATCACCGGAATGATCATGACCACGATGACGGCGCACATTTCCCACCAAAAAATACCCTTCTCGCCGGCGTTTTTGGCGGCCACCATGATGGGCATGGTTTGGGCGCGGGAGGTCGAGAGGAAGACGGCCATCAGATATTCGTTCCAGTTGAGGATCAGCACAAGCAACGTGACGGCGGCGAGGCCGGGCTTGGTCAGCGGCAGCACGATGTCCCAGAAGATGCCGAAGCGTGTCGCGCCATCAAGCTGGGCGCTCTCTTCAAGTTCGATGGGAAGGCTCGCGAAAAAATCATGCATGAGCCACACGACGATGGGCAGATTAACCACCGTATAGGCCAGCATGAGGCCAATATGGGTGTCCACCAGGCCTACGGACTGGAACATCATGTAGATCGGGATGATCACGACGATGGGCGGCAGGATGCGCTGGGAAATGATCCAGAAAAGGATGTCACCATTGCCAAGTGTTGCAGTGAAACGCTTACCAAGCGCACGGACGAGCAAAAAGAAGACTGCAAGCCCGGAAGCCGCTGTCAAATACCACGGCAAGCCCATGATGCCGGTCACCAGCGTCAATGCAATCAGCAGGGCAACGAAAATCAGGATCAATCCGAGCTTTGGCCTGTACTGAATGCGTGCCAGTGCGTAAGCCGCCATCGAGCCGATGGTTACGCAGAGAAGCGTAGCGCCGCTGCCAATCACCAGCGAATTGATGTAGGAGCGCAGCGTGTCGCCGACGTCGGTTACGAGAAGCGTCTCCCAGGCATGAAGGCTCGGGCTGAAGTCGATGAAGGGCAGGTATACCGGCCCCTGGTTGACATGCTGTGGCAGCTTGAAAGAGGTGATGACAACCCAATAGATCGGGAACAACACGAACAGCGTCCAAAAGCCAAGTAGTGAGTAGACGATGATGTTGCTGAGCGGCGCCATCTTGCCGATGGCCGGCGGCTCGAACAGCCGGTTCCAGAGCCCGCGTTTTGTTTCGTCGAATTTCACTGGTGCGCTCATGCCTTCCGCAATTGCTTGAGCACTATGAAATTGAAGAAGGACGCGCATAACACGACCGTGACGAAGAGCAGGAGATAGGCGACGGCGGCAGAGGAGCCGAAGTCGTTGGACCGCCAGGTAAAGTAGGCCTGCAGTGTCATCGATTCGGTGGCGATGCCGGGGCCGCCGGAAGTCATGATGTTGGTGAGGTCGACGATCTTGAAGGCCTCGATCACGCGAATCAGCATTACGGTGGCGGCCACCGGGATGACCTGTGGCCAGGTGATCTCGCGGAATATCTGCCAGCTCGAGGCACCGTCGACATTCGCCGCTTCAACATGGTCGCGCGGGATGTTCTCCAGTGCTGCGAGCATGACGACGAAGATGAAGGGGATCCATTGCCACGAGTTGCCAATGACGATGGCGGCCCGGGCCGACCAGGCGTTCGTCGCCCAGGAGGTTTCGCCGAGGCCGATCCAGTGCCAGAAGGGCTGGAAGGGGCCCTTGTTGGTGTCCGCCATCATGCGGAAGGCGTAGCCGCAGCCGAGCGGCGTGATCATCAGCGGGATGAAGAAGATCACGCGGAAAAAGCTCCTGCCCCAGATCGGCTGCGAGCAAAGGAAGGCGAGGCCGAGGCCGATGACAGAACTGAACGGCGCAGCCGACGAAGACATAGAAGAGTGTGGTGCCGAGTGTACCCCAAGCGTTGCCCGAGAGGACTGTCCCTGAGAACATCAGGGCGAGGCCCACCAGCATGCCCGCGGTGATCAGGCGGCCCGCGAAGCCGATGATAGTGAATTCGCGGCGGATATACCCGAAAAGCCACCAGCCCGCCCAGGCGATGACGGCAAGACTCACGACCCAGCCCAGGGCGCTCATCTCATTGAAGCGGCCGAAGAGATGGATCTGCTCGTTGCCGAAGAACTGTTTCGAGAAATTCTGGAAACCGACGAAGCGGATGTTGTAGCCGTCAGCACCCGGCCTGATACGCGAAAGCGCGATGACGATGGACGCGATGGTCGGGAAGATCGCAAAAACCAGGATCATCACCACGGCGGGCATGATGAAGAAGGAGCCGGCGTGGCGGTCGATCCACTCGCTCCACGTCTCGTTGGGCGCGCCGACCGGACCTTTAAGGTCCGGCCGGGTGCTTATCGTTTCAACTGAGGCCGTGGCCCCTGGCATCACTTGTTGGAGTAGCCCAAAGCGAGGCCCAGCATTTCGATCTGCTTGTCGCGGCCAAAGTCTTCGGTGATCTGCTCCCAGCCCGCTTCGATATTCGCGAGCGCCTCGTCCACCGTGGTTTCGCCGGCGAGATAACGTGCGAGTTCGGTGTCAAGCACCACGCCCGAATATTGCTGGGCGCCGGGGATGGTGAAATCCGAAGCCATGTTCGGATTGTTCAGGGCGCTCTTAATGGCACCGAGATAGTTCTCGGCGAGTTCCGGCGGGAAGCCTGCCTTCACCCACAGATCCGCGTTGTCGAGCTGCGAGTTGCGGTAGGGGTTATAGCCGGTCCAGCCGATGGTCACGTCGACATTGGATTGGGCCGCCTGGTTCATGTAGGACAGGAAGTCGTAAGCGGCTTGCTTGACCTTGGGATCGGACTTGGCATTGATGGCGCCGGCCCAGCCGCCGAAGGCAGCGAACGGCGCGTAGTTGACGCCGTCGATCGAGTGCGGCGCATTCTCCTTGGTCACCGGCACGAGCTTGCCGGTCGCCCGGTCGAGCACCTTGTTCCAGCCAAGGGCAGCTACGGCATAGAGCTTGCCCTTGATCGCGGCAGCATCGGGCTCGATCTCCATCGGGCCTGGATCACCCCACTCGATCAGCAGGCCGCAACGGCCGGCCTTGAACACGGGGCGCGTATCGGTGACGTCCATGTTGAGCTCTTCAGGCGGACCGTACTTGCCGGTTTCCTTGTATAGTTCGAGCGCCGCTTTCCAGGCCTCGTTGTTGACGACGGGTTTCATCGTCGCCGGGTCGAAGTGGAAGCCCTGCGAAGTGCCTTGAGTTTGCACCGCGCCGGCAGCCACCGTCTGGATGGCGAAATAGGACTGGGCATTGCGCTTCTTGAAGATGCACGAACCGTAGTCCGGCTCGCCGTCGCCGTTCATGTCCTTGCCATGAATGGCCTTGGCCACCGACAGATAGTCCTCCCAGGTCTTGGGCGGCTGCAGGCCGTTCTTCTTCCAGAACGTCCTTGCGGTAATAGACCATCTGGAAGTCGCCATCGACCATCAGCATCATATTCTTGCCGCCGATCTTCTGGAAGGCGCGGAAATAGGGCGCGATGTCATTCTCGTCGAGCTTGGTGTCCTTCGCGACATAGGGTGTCAGGTCTTCGAGAAGGCCGGCGCCAGCGAGTTCCACGCCCCAGCCCGCGGCGAAGACGCCAACGTCAATGGAGTTGGTTCCCGTCGTCCAGTCAGTCTGGATTTTCTGGAACAGTTCGGCGAAGGGAACTTCGTTGACGACGATCTTGGCGCCCGTGGCCGCTTCAAATTCCTTTCCGCGCTCAGCCAGACGGCCAGCGATGACCGGGCCTGGTCGCGTCAGAACATTCACGGTAACTCCATCATATTCGCCCGCTGACGTTGCCGAACAGAGGCCGCCAACGGCAACGCCTGCCGTCAGCGCCCCCATGATCACTTTTCGAAGAGACATTGATATCCTCCCGGTTACACGGCCCGACAGGGTCCGATTGTCCAAGTTAGAGTGTCAAGCGCGACCTCTGTCAATAAACATGGTGGGCTGGCGACTGCACGCGGGGATGGCCGCCGTCGTGCACTTCAATCCCGCAGGATCAGCCGGTCGCCCTGCATCTCGAAAGACCGCAGGCGCCTCAGGAAGCTCATGCCCAGGAGCGAGAAGTCGAGCTTTCCGGCCTCGGCGATCAGCGCGCTGACATTGTCGCGCCGAATGCTGCCGACGGCTACTTCCTGGAGCGTGAATGGCGCTGCCCGCGCCGGTCCGTTGGCGGTGCTGACCGTCACCGCATAGTCCAGCCGAGTGATGTCGATGCCCGCCGTCCTGGCGTCTTCGGGCGTGAGCGTGACAGCGCTGGCGCCGGTGTCGGCGATGAGCATCACGGGCTTGCCGTTGATCCTCGCACTTGACCGCGAAATGGCCGCCGGCGCTTGCCTCGATCGCCACCGCCGCACCCTCGGCATCGGCGATGTCGGCGGCGTACCCGGGGAGGAGGGCGGCCAGCATGCGGCGGCCCACCGTCTCGAGCTCGTGGCGAAGAGCGTATCCGATGACGATAACCGCCATGAGCGCCAGCCACAGCAGGCCATCGCGCAGGGCCGCACGTCCGCGTCGCCAGTAGAAGCCCATGACCGCGCTCGAGGCGGCCGCCAGGATGATCAGGTAGTAGACGAGAGAACCGAGGTCGCCTCCGGAAAACAGCCTCAACTTGCAATTCCTCAAGCCGCTCCGCGCATGCCCAGCCGGCCGCGCCTGCCGCCCTTGCGGCGCTTGCTGCGGGTCATCGCCTCGATCCGTTCCGGCAGGCCGCTCATGATCCGTCGGCGCGCCTGCGGCGACAGCCCGAGCCAACTGGCGATTTCATCGCGGGTGCGGCCGCAACCGACGCAGAAACCCGATTCCGGATCGACCACGCAGATCTTCAGGCACGGGCTTTCGATATCGGCCTGGGCAATGAAGTTCATGTCGATTTTCGTCCGGGATTCGCTATCCATCAACGGCAACTATGCTTTGCTCCGCCGGGCTTGAATCATGCGGAAGCGCCATCTGCAAGTGCAAATGCGGCATCAATCCTTCAGAATCAACGTTCCGTCTTCAACCGCAAAACTCCTCAGCCGGGCAAGAAAGCTCATGCCGAGGAGCGTGCCGCGGAAGGAACCTTGCGGCAGCACGACGCTGGCGACATCGCGCACCCTCACATTGCCGACCTCGACGCGATCGAGCATGACGCGCGCCGCCCCGACCGGTCCGTTTGCGGTGAGAACCGGGACATCGAAATAAGCATGCGCGGTTTGAGCCCTGCCTGCTCTGCGTCTTCATAGCTCAGAACCACAAAGCTCGCGCCGGTATCGATGATGACATCAACATCCGTGTGGCCGATCCTCACCCGCGTCAGAAAATGGCCGCGGCTGTCAGCCTGGATCTCCGCCGATGCGGCGACCGCGGCGGGCGCGGCCAACAGCGAGATAGCGATGAGCAACGCCGGTGCAGCAAGTCGAAGCATGGCGGAACTCTAGCCTCGAAAGGCAAACAATGCCTCTCGCCGTATGGTTGCTGAATCCTCGCCGCTCACCCGATGGTCATCGCCGTCCCGGCAAGTACGGCGATTTCGCTCACCTGCTGGACCGCTCCGCAAACGTCTCCCGTATAGCCGCCGAGCTTGCGCCGGGCGAGCGCGGTCGTGCCGATTAACGCGCCCTGTGCCAGCAGCAGCGAGAGGATGGCGCTCAACAGTCCGTGCGCCCACCAGAGAGTTAGGGCTGCGACCGCAACCGAGACGACCAGTGACGTGCGCCAGGCATCGGAAGTCGGCTTGCCGACCGAAAAGGCCAGCCCATCGCTGCGCGCCGGCTCGGCGGATGCCATGAGTGCGACGATCGCATGCCGCGAGACGGCGCCTGCCGCCACGAGGCTGGCCACGGCGCCGGCCAGACTCACCGTCGCGATGTCGGCGAGGAAGGCGCACTTGAGTATGACTGCAATAAGCAGGGCCAGCGTGCCGTAGGTGCCGATGTGGCTGTCGCGCATGATTGCCAGCCGGCGCTGCGGGTTGTCGCCGCCCCAGAATCCGTCTGCAGAGTCGGCGAGGCCGTCCTCATGCAGGCCGCCGGTCAGCAGAATATGGCATCCGACCGCTATCGCCGCCGCGGCGAGCGCGCTCAAGCCGGTGCCGGCGCCGACAGACAGGGCCACTCCGCACGCGAGCCCGACGAACGCTCCTACCACCGGAAAGGCGCCCATCGCCTGGCTTGCCGTTCTCTGCCCGGGGAACAAGCCCGGGAGCGGCAATCGGGTGAGAAAACTCGTTGCAGTCACGATGTCGGCGAGAAATGTCGCGGGCTGCCAGCGTCTCCGGCGCCGGGGCCGCCTCATGTTGCCCGTTATCATCAAACATCGGGGCATTCCCGCGCCATCACGGTGGGGCTATAGCCATCGCACAGCCGCCAGCCCACGCCAAGAGTAACGATAGTGCCGAAGACTTCCGCCCGCCCCTTTGACGATATTCGCGAGCTTCTGCGCAACCTGCCGCCGGCGGATGCCGAGGCGGTGGCGAGCGTGCGCGCCCGGGATGCGACATTGACGAAACCCGCAGGCGCCCTGGGGCGGCTCGAGGAGATCGTCGAATGGCTTGCTGCCTGGCAGGGCCGGGCGATGCCGCGCATCGACAATGCGCTGGTCGCGGTGTTCGCCGGCAACCATGGCGTTGTGAAGCAGGGCGTGGCCGCCTTTCCCGCCGGACGTGACGAGCGCAGATGGTGGCGAACTTCCGCAACGGCGGGGCCGCCATCAATCAGCTGTGCAAGAGCTTCGATCTGGGTCTCAAGGTGTTCGAGCTCGCACTGGAAATGCCCACTCGCGATATCACCGAGGAAGCCGCGCTCGAGGAAGCCGAATGCGCCGCGACCATGGCCTACGGCATGGAGGCGGTTGCAGGAGATGTCGATCTTCTGTGCGTCGGCGAAATGGGCATCGGCAACACGACGATCGCCGCGGCGCTGTCGCATGCGCTGTTCGGGGGCGAGCCTCGGGACTGGGTGGGTCCGGGAGCGGGGCTCGACGAGGAGGGCGTGAAGCGCAAGGCAGATGCGGTGAGCAGAGCGGTGGCGCTCCACCGTGCCCATATCGGCGATCCACTGGAAGTGCTGCGCCGGTTGGGCGGGCGCGAGCTCGCTGCCATGGCGGGCAGCATCCTGGCCGCACGACACAATCATGTCCCGGTTCTCCTCGATGGCTACGTCGCCACCGCCGCGGCCGCGGTTCTTCATCAGGTGAACCCCGCCGCCCTTGACCACTGCATGGCGGCTCACTGTTCCGCGGAGCCCGCTCACAAGGCGCTCCTGCAACGGATCGGCAAGAAGCCTTTGTTCGACCTCGGCATGCGCCTGGGCGAAGGCTCTGCGGCGGCCCTGGCTGCGGGTCTGGTCAAGGCTGCAGTCGCGGTTCACTGCGGCATGGCGACGTTCACCGAGGCCAAAGTAAGCGGGAAGGAGCCGCATTAGGCCGTGAGTGCCATGAGCCTGCGCTGGCTACGCGTCGCGGAGAGCTGCGGCGCCAATAGCCCGGCGCGCTGCTTGGTGATCGCCCGTTCGGCCGGAAACTTCACCGTCACTGTGGTGCCTTCGCCGAGCTTGCTGTCGATCACGAGCTCGCCGCCGTGCAGGCGGGCAAGTCCATTCACGATGGAAAGACCGAGGCCCGCTCCATCGATTGCTCGGCGAGTCGCCCCCCAACGAGCCCGAGGCGTACCAGCCGGCGATTAATCCGGGTTTGCCGCGATTGGTAAAGTTTGAATGAAGGACGCGGTCGTGCAGAATTACCGGCCGAAACCATGCCCGGAACCGCTCTCTCAAAGCTGCTCGGCGAAATCCGCGCCTGTCGGATTTGCCTGGACGAACCGGCAACGGCGCCGTTGCCGCATCCGCCGCGTCCGGTGCTTCAGGCGGACCGGCGGGCCCGTGTCCTGATTGCGGGCCAGGCTCCGGGCGCTCGCGCCCATGCCACGGGCCTGCCCTTCAACGACCCGTCGGGTGACCGGCTGCGGCAATGGCTGGCGATCGACCGGAGCATATTTTATGACCCCGCGAAGATTGCGATCGTCCCGATGGGCTTCTGCTTTCCGGGCTATGATGAGAGGGGAGCCGACTTGCCGCCGCGGCGCGAATGCGCTTGTCACTGGCGGGAACGCATCCTTGCCATGTTGCCCCGCGTCGAGCTCGTTGTTTGCGTGGGTCAATACGCACAAGCCTGGCACATGCGGGAATACTGCCGGGCGAACTTGACTGAAACGGTGCGTGCCTGGCGCGCGGCGTACGAAACTCTGAAGCCCCGCGTGCTGCCGACGCCGCATCCCAGCTGGCGCAATATCGGCTGGCTCAGGAGAAATCCCTGGTTCGAGGAGGAGGTCGTGCCCATCCTGCGCGCCGAGGTCAAACGGCTCATCGCCTGATGATGCCGAGGCTCTGCAGCTTTCCGCTATCGTGAAGTCTCTGCCGGCGCGACGACAACACGCCGGAAGCGCCGCCCACCCAGGCCCACTCGCCCGATAGCTTGCCGTATTCCATCTTCGGGCAGCGGTTCATGACAACTCTGACGCCCAATGCTTCCGCGCGCCGTGCGGCCTCGTCGTTCCTGACTCCGAGTTGCATCCAGATGACCTTCGGCAGCGGATCGAGCGCCAGAGCCTCATCCGTGACGGCGGCGGCGGCGTGCGAGTTGCGGAAAATGTCGACCATATCCACGCCGACCGGTATGTCGCTGAGGGAGCCATAGACCATGATGCCGACAACCTCCTGGCCCGCGAGGCCGGGATGGACCGGATACATTTGGTAGCCTTTGCCGCTCAGGTACCGCAGCACGAGATTTGATGGGCGCACGTCGTTCTTCGAGATGCCGACCAGCGCGATGGTTTTTACCGACAGAAGTATTTCCCGGATGTAGTCCTGCGGATAGGCTTCGTGCTTCATTCGGGAAGTTTGATCCGGCCGTGCTCATCGAGCGGGAACTGCGGGTTCCAGGCAATTTCCCAATGATGCCCGTCGGGATCGGCAAAGTAGCCGGAATAGCCGCCCCAGAACGTATCCTGGGCTGGCTTGACGATGCGGCCGCCGGCCGCTTTCGCTTCCTGCATCGCCAGATTGACGGCTTCCTTGCTTTCCAGGTTTTGGGCGAGCGTTGTGCTCGTGAAGCCGTCGCCGGGTTTGTCGGTGCCGACGTCTTCGGCAAGCGCGTTGCGGCCGTAGAGGGCCAGCACCATTCCGCCCAGATCGAAGAAGGCGATCTGGGGATTTGATGCCGACGACGAAGCACGCAGGCCGAGTCTTTCATAAAAAGACCGCGACCGCGCGACATCTTTCACCCCGAGCGTCACGATATTGATGCGTGGGTTCATCGGCGGTTCGGCCAGCGTGGAGAGCGCTTCTCGAGGAAAGCTCCGATGCCCTCGTCGGCATCGGCGAGCAGCAGGTTGTCTACCATCACCTTCGAGCACAATGAATAGGCATGATCGAGCGCCATCCGGCTCTGCGCATGGAATGCCCGCTTGCCCAGGCTGATGGCGGCGAGCGAACGGCTCATGATCTGTCTGGCGAGCGCGTCGGTTGCGGCACGCAGTTCTTCATCCTTGACGACGCGATTGACGAGCCCGATCCGCAGCGCCTCCGCAGCAGGGATGCTGGCCCCGGTAAGCAGCATTTCCATCGCATGTTTGGCGGAAACGGCGCGGGTCAGCGCCACCATCGGCGTCGCGCAGAACAGTCCGATATTCACGCCCGGCGTGCAGAATGCCGCCGAATTCGGCTGCGACGATCAGATCGCATGTGGCTGCCAACTGGCAGCCGGCAGCGCTCGCCAGGCCCTGGACCTCGGCCAGCACAGGCTTGGGCAAGGTGGCGATCGACTGCATGAGATGCGAGCAGCGCGCCAGCAGCCCCTCGAAGTACTTCCTGCCGCCGTCGTTGTCGCGGCGATGCGCGGTGATCTCGGCGAGGTCATGACCGGATGAGAAAACGCTGCCGCTGGCGGCAATGACGACGGCCGCCACGTGCTCGTTGGCTCCCGCATCGTCGAGTGCCGCCTGCAGCTCGGCGATCATCTGCTCACCCAGCGCATTGCGGCGCGCGGCATGGTTCAGGCTCAGGCGCAGCAGTCCGTCCTCGAGGGCGATCGCTACTTTGGCTTCGCCGGCCGCCTGGGCGCTGAGCGCCACTTACTCTTCCTCCGCCAGGAGCTTGAGCTTTTCGCCGTAGTCGGGGTCCTTGGCCAGGTCCTCGAGGACCTGGCGATTGTTCGCAGTCGGCACCATCGCCGACAATGACTTGACCATTCGGTCCTTCATGTCCTGCGCCAGCGAGGTGTCCGCCCTGATTTCGGCGATCTGTTTTTCGATGTCTTCCGCCGGGCTGTCGGTAATCGCGCTGTAGGCGAGGCCGATGGTGGTAATGACCTTGTTCCATTCGTCAATGGTGGCAAATCCGAACGACTTGATATCGGCCTCGAACTTTTTTCCTTCGTCGGTCTTTTCGACGAACTCCTCGAGGCTCTCATATTCGTAGATGCTGCTGTTGACGTACCTTTCACGGACGAGTGCAAAAGCATCCATGCCCTGGCGCGCACTCTTGGGAGTCAACTCCACGATGTCGATGACGGGGACCTCGCCCAGGCTCATCTCGTCGAGGGGCATCGGCTCCGTTTCGGAGGGAGGCGGCGCGGGCGGCGGGGCGGCTGAGGTCCTCAGCATCCTCGGGAGTGATTTGCGATTGGTCTTTGGCTGCTGTCTGGGCGAGCCCGGCGCCAAGGCCGGTTTCGGCGAAGACGGCTACGCCGATGACCATGGCGGAAAGTGCGCGCATCATGAAATGAGCTCTGGTGAACTTGCCACCGAATGTACGAAACGCGCCGGCGATCTTAAAGGGTCGCCCGAAGAGGTCGTCGGCAGCTTGAGGTATCTACATACCACATCGCAATCCATTGAATTGTAATAAAAAATTGTCTCAAGCATTGACGACACAGGTTCGTCGAGCTATGTGGGCGCCGGAAGATACAGTAGCAGCAAGAAAAGCGCAGTCGCTCGCCTTGCCTTATCGAGTCGGAACAGGTTTCGTGACCACGTATTCAGCCAAGCCTGCGGACATCACAAAAAACTGGGTGCTGATCGACGCCGAAGGATTGATCGTCGGCCGGCTCGCAACCCTCATCGCCACACGCCTGCGCGGCAAGCACAAGGCGATGTTTACCCCGCACCTGGACTGCGGCGACAACATCGTCGTGATCAACGCCGAAAAGGTGGTGTTCACCGGACGCAAGCGCCAGGACAAAACCTACTACCGGCACACCGGCCATCCCGGGGGGATCAAGGAGCGCAAGGCCCATCATGTCCTCGACGGAAAGTTTCCCGAGCGCGTCGTGGAAGACGCCGTGCGTCGCATGCTTCCGGGCGGAGTACTGAAACGGGCGCTGTTGCGCAATCTGCGCGTGTACAAGGGCGCTGATCACCCCCACACCGCCCAGGCGCCCGTGAAACTCGACGTCGGCGCGATGAATCCCAAGAACAGGTTGAGAGACTAGCCCATGGCCAACACGACGCTTGCAGATCTGGGCACCGCAATTCGGCCAGCGGCAGCGGCGGTCACGGCTCAGCCTGCCGCGCCAAAGCTCGACAGTGCCGGTCGCGCATACGCCACGGGCCGGCGCAAGGATGCGGTAGCGCGCGTCTGGATCAGGCGCGGCACCGGGAGGATTGTTGTCAACGGCGCGCCGGTCGAGACCTATTTTGCGAGGCCGACCCTGCGGATGATGGTGCAGCAACCCCTGGTCGCCTCCAGCCGCCGCGACCAGTTCGACATCGAATGCACGGTGGCGGGCGGCGGGTTGTCTGGGCAGGCGGGTGCGGTTCGCCACGGCATTTCGAGGGCCCTCACCAATTTCGAGCCCGAGTTGCGTGGGGTGCTCAAGAAGGGCGGCTTCATGACTCGCGACAGCCGAGCGGTTGAACGCAAGAAGTATGGCCGCGCCAAGGCTCGCCGTTCCTTCCAGTTCTCGAAGCGCTAGAGCATCTATCGGAAAAGCAGCCACGCTTTTCCGATAGGAACTTGCTCCAAGTATTTGATTATGCGCATCTTCTTGTCGGAGAAAGCCTGCCCTCGAGCCATGAATCCGAGGGTGATCCACTTCGCTGAAATTGCATTTGCCTAATTACTAAGCGAACGGTCCAGCGCGTGCCTGCTATTTAGGCGAAAATGCGCATCAGATTCCTCTCGCAGGAATGTAGTTCCAAACAAAACAATGGCTTGCTGGTCTGGCACGATTCTTGGTTTGGCTTCCTGTCGGTCATAACCAGAGGGGATGCCATGTCTCGAAGGCTGCTTGTGTTGCCCGCGTGTTTGCTGGCGCTGTGTTCGCTGGCACTATCGTGCGAACCAGCGCTTGCCCAGGCCGCCGCGCCAGCCTTCGACAAAGGCGACACCGCCTGGATGATCGTGGCAACCGGGCTGGTGTTTATCATGACCATTCCCGGTCTGGCGTTGTTTTACGGCGGCATGGTGCGCAAGCAGAACGTCCTGGCGACGCTCATGCAGTGCTTCACCATCTGCTGTCTGGTGTCAGTTCTCTGGATGGTGATCGGCTATAGTCTCGCCTTTACGCCTGGCACCAGCCTCGTTGGCGGTTTGTCGCGCTTTTTCCTGAGGGGGCTGGAGCCGCTCTCCGTTCACGCGCTGGCCGCCACCATTCCGGAAACAGTCTTCATGATGTTCCAGATGAGTTTTGCCGTCATTACGCCGGCGCTCATAACCGGCGCTTTCGCTGACCGGATGAAATTTTCGAGCCTCGTCGTATTCATGGGCCTGTGGAGCCTGCTGGTCTATGCTCCGATCGCCCATTGGGCCTGGGATCCTTCCGGGTGGCTGTTCACCCTTGGCGTTCTCGATTTCGCGGGCGGCACGGTTGTTCACATCAATGCCGGCGTTGCTGGTCTCATCGCCGCTTTGGTGATCGGTAAGCGGACAGGCTATCCGGCGGAGCCGTTCTTGCCCCACAACCTTGTGCTCAGCGTGCTCGGCGCCTGCCTCCTCTGGGTTGGCTGGTTTGGCTTCAATGCCGGCTCAGCCGTCACGGCGGGTCCGCGCGCCGGCATGGCGCTCGCGGTGACCCACATCGCCGCTGCCACGGCCGCCCTGACGTGGCTTGCCGCCGAGTGGTGGCTCAAGGGAAAGCCAAGCGTTCTGGGGGCGATCTCCGGAGCCGTGGCAGGTCTGGTCGCCATTACCCCCGCCGCCGGCTTTGTCGACCCGAGCGGGGGGCTCGCCATCGGACTGATCGCCGGGCTCGGCTGCTTCTGGGGCGTCACGTGGCTCAAGCACAAGTTCGGCTACGACGACAGTCTCGATTGCTTCGGGGTTCATGGAGTGGGCGGCGTGATCGGAGCGCTCCTCACCGGTGTGTTCGCGAAGATCTCGATCTCCAACAGCGAAGGCGCCTTTGCGGCAGTGCTGCAGACCACCCCCGACTTCACTCTGGGCCTGCTCGAGGGCAACGCCGGTCAGATGACCATCCAGATCATCGCCGTTGCGGCGACAGCCGCGTGGTGTGCCCTGGCGACTTTTGTCATTCTGAAAATCGTCGATGCCGTCATGGGCCTCAGGGTGGATGTCGAGACGGAATACAACGGCCTCGATCTCGCCCAGCACGGCGAGGTGGTGCGCTGACGTGCCAGGACCTGCGCTGCTTCAGTCGCCCATGGCCTGATCAAGGTCGGCGATGATGTCGTTCACGTCTTCGATGCCGACCGACAGCCGCACGACGTCGGGTCCCGCTCCGGCGAGCTTGAGCTGTTCCGGGGAAAGCTGGCTGTGCGTCGTCGAAGCCGGATGGATGATCAGCGTGCGGGTATCGCCGACATTGGCGAGATGTGACAAAAGCTTGGCGTTCGACACGGTCCGCACGCCGGCATCGTAGCCGCCCTTGAGGCCGAAAGTGAAAACCGCACCCGCCCCCTTCGGTGTGTATTTCTTATGCAGTGCGTGGTGCTTGTCGGCAGCCAGACCCGCGTAGTTGATCCACGCCACGCGACTGTCGGCGGCGAGCCACTGGGCGACCTTGAGCGCATTGTCACAGTGTCTCTGCATGCGCAGGCTCAAGGTTTCGATGCCGGTCAAAATCAGGAAGGCGTTGAGGGGAGCGATAGCCGGCCCAAGATCGCGCAGGCCCAGCACGCGGCAGGCGATGGCAAATGCGATGTTGCCGAACGTCTCATGGAAACGCATGCCGTGATAGGAAGCGTTGGGTTCGCTGAGCAGGGGATATTTGCCGCTCGACCAGTCGAAATTGCCGGCATCGACGATGATGCCGCCCATCGAGTTGCCGTGACCGCCCATGAACTTGGTCAGCGAATGCACTACGATGTTGGCGCCGTATTCGATCGGCCGGCAGAGATAGGGCGTGGCGAGCGTGCTGTCGACGATGAGCGGCACGCCGGCCCGGCGCGCCACCTTGGCGATCGCCTCGAGATCCATGATGCGTCCGCCTGGATTGGCGATCAACTCGATGAAGATTGCCTTCGTCCGGTCCGACACTGCCTTGTCGAAGCTCGCCGGGTTTTCACCATCGGCCCACACCACATGCCAGCCGAACGATTTGAACGACTGGTTGAATTGATTGATCGAGCCGCCATAGAGCTGGCGCGCGGCGATGAATTCGTCTCCCGGCTGCATCAGGGCGTGAAAGGTGATGAGCTGGGCGCCGTGCCCCGAACCCGTGGCGAGCGCCGCCGTTCCGCCTTCCAGTGCCGCAACCTTGGCTTCGAGCACCGCCTGGGTCGGGTTCATGATCCGGGTGTAGATGTTGCCGAACGACCGCAGCGCAAACAGATCGGCGGCGTGCTTGACGTCTTCGAACACGAATGACGTTGTCTGGTAGATCGGCGTCGCCCTCGCCCCGGTGGCGGGATCAGGCTGCGCCCCGGCATGAATGGCCAGGGTATCAAATCCGGGTGCCGCTTCTTTCATCGTTCCCCCACGCAGGCGGTTGCCAGACTTCTTGACCGCTTCGGAGCGCTGCTATAGCGCTGAAGCCCCATGGCAGCAATAACGCCAGACCGCGTACGCGCGGCGCTGTCGGGCATTCGAAGTGCCGGTGCGTCTCAGGATATCGTCGCCGGCGGGCTGGTGTCCGAGATCGCGGTGGTGGGTAGCGATGTAACCTTCGCGATCCTCGCCGATCCCCGCACGGCAGACGCGATGGAACCCGTGCGCCGTGCCGCCGAAGCGGCGGTGAAAAAATTACCGGAGGTCGGCAAGGTGATGGTCGCCCTCACCGCCGAACGACCGGCCCCACCGCAAGCGGGCGCAGCGCGCGCTCCCCAGGCGCAGCGGGGATCGAAAGTTGCGGGCATCCGCCACATCCTCGCCGTTGCGTCCGGCAAGGGCGGGGTTGGCAAATCGACGACCGCGGTCAACCTTGCGCTCGGACTTCAGGCCTGTTCGCTCAAGGTCGGAATTCTCGACGCCGACGTCTACGGCCCATCGCTGCCGAAGCTCCTGGGGCTGACGGAGAAACCACGGCTCGCGGCGGCGGGCTCGAAGGCCATGGCGCCATTGGAGCGTTTTGGCCTGAAGGCCATGTCGATGGGATTTCTCGTCGACGAGGAAACTCCCATTGTCTGGCGGGGTCCCATGGTCATGGGAGCGCTCGTTCAGATGCTGCGGGAAGTCGATTGGGGAACCCTTGATTGCCTTGTTGTCGATTTGCCGCCAGGCACTGGCGACACTCAGCTGACTCTCGCCCAGCAGACGCCGCTTTCGGGCGCTGTCATCGTCTCGACGCCTCAGGACCTGGCCCTCGTCGATGCCCGCAAGGGGCTCAACATGTTCCGGCGCGTCAATGTGCCGATCCTCGGCATCATCGAGAACATGAGCTACTTCGTGTGCTCCAAGTGCGGTGAAAGACATGAAATCTTCGGACACGGCGGCGCCCGTGCCGAAGCCGGCAGGCTGGGTGTTCCGTTTCTGGGCGAAGTGCCGCTCGATACCCATGTGCGCGAGCGCAGTGATAACGGCGAGCCTGTTGTCGTTAGTGAACCCCAGTCGCTGCACGCCGCCATCTTCAGGGATATTGCCTCCAGGCTGTGGACTGCCCTCGGCAGCGATGCGGCGGGCATGAAGGCGCCGCCGCGCATCGTGATCGAGGCGTGAGGAAATGGATTTCGAGCGAAACTGCTTGATCTTGAACCATTTGGCCGCGAAAGTTCGGCGCAGTTGCCGATGGGTGAGGCGTATCGGGCTGACAGGCTCTCGCGGCGGAGGGACGAACCGATGAACGTAGTTCTCAGAATTGCCGGCATCTTGCTGGCGGCTCTCGGGCTGCTTGCAGTCCTCTTGTTCTTCTATTCGCCCGAGTTCATGGCGTCCGGCATGAACCTGAACACCGGAGTTTCGCTTCTGCTGGGTGGCATCGTCATTCTGGGCCTGAGCGGCGTGGTGGGTGCGGTTGAGGACCTCAGGAGCCAGATCGCCGGTGAGGAACCCGGCCCAACCGGATTCGTCGGCCTCCGCGGCCGCAAGAAGGAGCGCACGGCAGCGCTCGCCGCCGGGCAGGCGCACGAAAGCGGCGAGAAGCCCGCCGTCGCCATGCCGGAGGCTGCCAGGACGGTTGAGCCCGCGCCCGCCGAACAGCGTCAGCCGCCCTTTGCTACCAACCAGGACATGGAAGCAAAACTTCGCAGTCTTGACCCCGATGCGCGCTCGGCCATCGACCGGGTCGTGGAGGAGGTCCGCGAGCACGGCAGCGCGGCGGCGGGCGAGGCGGAGGTCGTGTCCGAGGAAAATCTGTACGTGGTGGAAGTGCGCGAAATTGCCGGCAAGCAGGCCCGCGTGCTTTCCGACGGCACGGTGGAGGCGGAGACCGATGAAGGCTGGATGCGGTTTGAGAACCCGGAGCACCTCGAGGAATACGTGGCGGCCATGAACGTCAACGTCGGGCGCCGGTGATCGAGGTTACCGCACGTCGAGAACCGAGGTCGATGCGTCGCGCACCACCTCGTAGGCGACCGAGCCGCGCCACAGCCGCTGCCACCAGGATCGGCCTTCATCGGTAACGACGATGATGCGAAACGGCGCTCCAAGCCGGATGATGCAGTCGACCGGGTTGCCGACCGCCACGCGCGCTTCCGCGACGATGATCCCCAGCGCCTTGAGCAGCGCCTTGGCGTTCTCGACGTTTTCTTCCGCTGCCGCCCGGGCCTCCTCGACCGGGGCGGCTGAAAAGAGGGTGATCGGCTCGCCGATGGTATGGGCGAGGACCGCGGCGCGCCGTACCGCCTGCATCGATCGGGCGCTGCCGTCCGTGCACACGAAGAATCCCTGCTTCGCCTCGCCCGGGCGGACGATGAGCACCGAACAGGGCGAAAGCATCGTTACCCGCTGCACGATGCCGGCCGAAAACAGCGATTGAACCTCGCCGCTCCAGCTTGAAGGTTCGCCCAGGATCAACAGGTTGTAGGGTCCAAGCTCATATTGGTCGAGAATGCCGGCGGCAACGTCGGGCGCCGTCTTGAGCTTGAGCACCACGGTCCGCCCCGCCGGGCTCTGATATTCGATCTTGTTGTCTCCGAGAGGATCGCCCCAGGCGTCCTGATGGCCGGCCAGCCGCGGCCAGCTCTCGGCGTCGATACCTTCCTCCTTGAGAACCTCGATCGCCTTCTTGAGGTGGCTGATGCCCGGCAGCTCAAAGCCCGCCTCGAGCAGATTCTGTCGCGCCAGCCGCACTTGCAGTCCGCCCGACCACAGGCCCTGATCGACGGGGCGCACGAACAGGATGATGATGTCGCAGTCGTCGGTGGGTGTCAGCCGGGCCGCCATGCGCACCGTATCGAACGACTCATCGCCGGTATTGATGCAGGCAAGAACGCGAAAGCGGTTGCGCCGCTGGATGCGGATTTGCTGCACCGTTTTTTCCAGTGCCCGTTCCTGGCGGTCGGTGAGCTGCGTGCGCTCGAACAGTTTCATGGGATGATTACTTGGTGATGAGCGGCCAGTAGACAAGCGCGTAAATGAGCAGAAGGGTGATGGACGCCAGCGTCATTCGCCAGCCGGACCGCCAAAAGTCAGCGGCCTTCAGATAGCCGGAAGCATAGATGATCGTGAACGCCGGATGGGCGGCAGCGGTGATGTAGGCGAAGGCCGAGGCGATGGCGGTGATAAAGCCGACGATCAGCGGGTCATCCCCGGCCACGCTTGCGGTGTTGAGCACGACGGGGCCGAGCACCGCGACCGCCGCACCGGCCGTCATCGTGTTGGTGACGAAGGTCGTGAGCAAGGCGATCGCTGCCCAAAGTCCGATGCCCTTGTCGGCGCCGAAGGGTGCCACCAGCTCGATGAACGACTGGGCCACCCACAGCGCCGCACCGGTTTCCTTCATCTCCACGCCCAGCGAGATCGCGGCGGCGTACAGCAGCACCACGCCCCAGTTTACGCCGGCGTTGACATCTTCCCAGCGCACGAGGCCGGTGACGAGGAACGCACAGGCCCCGAGAATCGCCACGATGCCCAGGCCGAGCGATTCCGAAAGCGTGATCCAGCCGACGATGGTCACGGCAAAAAGAGCGATCGCCAGCCAGTCGGCCGGTCGTAACGGTCCATCCATCGCCACCTGCGCCCGCAGCCGGACGACGGCCCGCGACAGGTCCGGATATTCCGGCCGGAACGTCATGTAGAGCAGCGCCGTGACCACCGGCAGCTGCAGCAGGAACATGGGATAGGCAAAGACGATCCATGTCAGGTAGTCGACGAGATAGCGGGCGGTTTCCGGTTTCGCCGGGTCGTAGAAAAAGTCCTTCCAGTATCCGATCATGATGGCGTTGCGCGCCCCGCCCGACGGCGTGCCGATCCCGGCGATTGCGCAGCCGTAGGAAATGGACAGGAGCAGCACTGCGGCGAGGTTCTTGACCTTCTTCGGGTCGCTCGAGGTCATGCTGACCAGCGTCACGCCGACCGGCAGCATCATCGCCGCCACCGTGTGCTCGCCGATGAACGCGGCGAGCAAGCCGCACACCAGCGTTACCCCGAAGCTCACCCAGAAGGTGCTCGTGCCGGTGAATCCCACGATCACCCAGGCGATGCGCCGGTCGAGCTTCTGCTTGACGATCGCCACCGCAAGCATGAGCGAGCCCATGATGAACAGGACGCTGTCGGTCATCAGACTCTTGGCGACGGTGGTCGAGTCGAGACCCAGCAGCACGACCTGGCCGACGATGATCAGCAGCGCCACGGTAGGCAGCGGTATGGGTTCGGTAATGAACAGCATCGTCGCCGTCAGCGACATGGCCAGCACGATCTGCCCCTCCGCGGACAGTCCTTGCGGCGTCGGCATGACCATGAACGCCAGGCCGGCGAGGAGCGACAGGAAGAACCACTTCGTCTGCCAGAAGTAGTGCAGGTTGAGCTGGGTGCGCAGCACCAGCAGCCGCTGGTAGCCGCGGCGCCGGAACCGGTGCAGGCGGGCTGCCGGCTGATGGGCTTGCAGACTGTCGCGGGGCAGCGAAAAAACGGCGGTCATCAGGATTCCCTTGTCACAGGAACCCGGGCGTCATAGGGCTCCGGTGGCTGAGGGAGAGTACGATGACAGCGGTTGCGGATTTGTTGCACGAGGTCGACAGGGACTTCGAGGGATCCGTCTCGCGGCTTTTCGAGTTCCTTCGAATCGCCAGCGTCTCGACTGACCCGGCGTACAACGGCCAGTGCCTGAAGGCCGCTAAGTGGACACAGGGCTTGCTCGAGGACATGGGCTTTGGGGCCCGCCTGGTCGACACTCCGGCACATCCGGTGGTGATCGGCTGCTATGAGCCCGATCGAGTTCATCCTGGCATGCTCCACATCCTGCTGTACGGCCACTACGACGTGCAGCCGCCCGACCCGATTGAGCTGTGGAAGACGCCGCCCTTTGAGCCTTCGCGCCGGAAGGGAAAAAACGGCATCGAAAGCATTTACGCCCGCGGCGCCTGTGACGACAAGGGCCAAGTCATGACCATGCTGGAAGCTTGCCGCGTATGGTTAAGCGGTCGCGGCCGGCTGCCGTTTCGGGCCACGGTGCTGATCGAGGGTGACGAGGAATCCGATTGTGCGCACCTCGACGCGTTCCTGGCCGAGCACCGCAAGGAGCTTGCTGCCGACCTTGCCCTCGTCTGTGACACGACGATGTGGAATGCCCGCACCCCCGCCATCACCACCCGGTTGCGCGGCTGTCTCGGCGAGGAGGTGCGCGTTCGGGGCCCGCGGATCGATCTCCATTCCGGCGGCTATGGTCCGGCCGCCGCCAACCCCATTCACGTCCTGTGCCGGGCGTTGAGCGAACTGCGCGATGCCGACGGCCGTGTTCGCATCGCCGGGTTTTATGACGGCGTCTCGAAGGTGCCGGCGTCAACCCTTGCCCGGTGGCGCAAGCTGGGCTTTGACGGCCGGAAGTTCCTGCGCCAGGTGGGGCTGCAGGAACCGAAAGGGGAAAAGGGCTATTCGGTCCTCGAGCAGTTGTGGGCGAGGCCGACGTGCGAGATCAACGGCATTGTCGGCGGCTATACGGGCGAGGGCGGCAAGACCGTCATTCCCTCCGAAGCGTCTGCCAAGTTGACCTTCCGGCTGGTGGGCAGGCAGAAGCCCGCCGCCGTTCGCAAGGCCTTCCGGCGCTTCATCACCGAACGCATGCCGGCTGACTGCCGGGCGACGTTCGCCGGCACGGGTGGCGACAGCGGAGCGGTCGAGTTGGCGGAAGATGATCCGCTGCTCGCCAGGGCTGCCGCAGCGCTCAAGTCCGAGTGGCGCTGCGAACCCGCCCGCGTCGGATCGGGAGGATCGATACCGATCGTGGCAAGCTTCCAGCGCGTGCTCGGCATGAGCTCGCTCCTGACCGGCTTCAGCCTCGACGACGACGGCGCCCATAGTCCCAATGAAAAATATGACGTGCCCAGCTACCGCCGCGGCATTCGCAGCTGGATTCGGATTTTCGATGCGCTGGACGATGCGCGCCGATGAGCCGGCTGCCGAACATCCTTGCCAAGATCGATGCGGAGCTCGATCGCAGCGTCGAGCGGCTGTTCGAACTCGTCCGCATTCCCTCCGATTTCCACCGATCCGCAGTACCAGGCGCACTGCCGCCAGGCCGCGCAGTATCTCGTCGGGGAACTTGGCCGATTGGGCTTCGCCGCTTCATTGCGCGACACGGCCGGCCACCCGATGGTGGTCGCTCACTATGAGTCGCCGGGTGCCGCGAAGTCGCCGCATGTTCTCTTCTACGGCCACTACGACGTACAGCCGGCGGATCCGGTCGAGAAATGGGCAAGTCCGCCCTTCGAGCCGGAACGGCGCGTCGGCAAGGATGGCGTCGAACGCCTGTACGGGCGGGGCATCGCCGACGACAAGGGTCAGCTCATGACCTTCATCGAGGCGTTTCGAGCCTGGCTGGCCACCGGCTCGCCGTTGCCGGCGCGCATCACCGTGCTCATCGAGGGCGAAGAGGAATCGGGCTCTCCCAGTCTCGAGCCGTTTCTGAGAGCCAATCGCCGGGAGTTCACCTGTGATGCCGCCTTCGTATGCGACACCGACATGTGGGATGCGAAGACGCCGGCCATCACGACGCGGCTGCGGGGATTCGTGCACGAGGAGGTGACCATCACCGGTCCGCGCATCGATCTCCACTCCGGGCAGTTCGGAGGGGCCGCGATGAACCCGATTCGCGTGCTCGCGAAGGTCCTGGCGAGCCTGCACGACAAAAACGGCAGGGTAACGGTACCGGGGTTCTATGAGGGCGTGTCCGAGCTGCCTTCCGCCACCCGGCGGCAATGGCAGTCGTTGAAGTTCTCGGAGAAGAAGTTTCTCGGCGCGGTCGGCCTTGGCGTGCCCGCTGGAGAAAAGGGCCGCACGGTGCTGGAGCAGATCTGGTCGCGGCCCACGCTCGAGTTCAACGGCATTGCCGGTGGCTATGCCGGCAAGGGCACGAAAACGGTGCTGCCCTCCGAGGCATCGGCGAAGATTTCCTTCCGTCTCGTGGGCAGGCAAAATCCGCGAGCCGTTCGCGCGGCATTCCGCAGGCACGTCAAGGCGTTGATCCCGCCGGACTGCCGGGTGAGCTTCGCCGGCAGGGCAGCAAGTCCGGCCATCGAGGTCGCCGAGGACAATGCGATGCTTGCCAGGGCCGCTGCTGCTCTGAAAGAGGAGTTTGGGCGCGAAGCCGTCTTGATTGGGTCCGGCGGATCCATCCCCGTCGTCAACAGCTTCAGGCGCATACTCGGCATGGAGAGCGTGCTGATGGGCTTCGGGCTCGATGACGACGCCATCCACTCGCCGAATGAGAAATACAACCTCTCGAGCTATCACCGCGGCATCAGAAGCTGGGCGCGAGTGCTGGACAAGCTGAGGTGACCCGCCGTTGGCGCGGGCGTGTTTTGGCCCTCGAAAAATTTGGCGCAGCAGCTATCCTGTGGCCATCAACGAACGGGGAATTGTCATGTTTCATCAGGTATCGCTGGCTGCCCTGAGCTTGCTTGTCTCTGCCGCCATGTGCCAACGCGCCGGAGCCGCCGGCAACGAGGCGGTGGCGGCGACCATCGAGTCCTTCATTACGGCCGGCAACGCCGTGCTCGCCGACGAGACCGACGACCAGCGCCTCGCCGATATCTACCTTTACTATTCGGATCGCGACTTCAAACCCATCTGGACCCGCGATTCCGGCGCCAAGACCAAGGCGAAGGTGCTGCTCAACGTACTGAAAGCTGCTGCCGATCATGGCCTTGACCCGCGCGACTATTCGATCGACGAAATCGAAGAGCGGCTGGATTCAACGGACCCCGAACAGCTTGCCGAGCTGGACCTGCTGATCTCGGATGTCTTCGCCGACTATGGCCGCGATCTTGCCAAGGGCCGCATCGATCCGGCGAGCACGAGTTCCGAGATCCACGTCAAGCCCAAGGGGCCGGGACCGTTGAGCCTCATTGACGGTGCCGAAGATGCCGAGGACATCGAGCCCTACCTCGCCACCGTGGCGCCGAGCGCCTGGGAATACGGCGCGCTGAAAGGCGGGCTCGCCGACTATCGGGCCATCGCGGCGGCCGGCGGCTGGCCGGCCCTGCCGGAGGGGCCGACCCTCAAGCCCGGCATGGACGATGCGCGCGTGCCCGTCCTGCGCAAGCGCCTGTCGGCCACCGGTGAGTTCAAGGGTGACGCGAACGACCCGGCGACCGTCTACGACGAGGCGCTGGTGGATGCCGTCAAGGCATTTCAGGAGCGCCATGGTCTCAACGGCGATGGCGCCATCGGTCCGGGCACTTTTGCCGCGTTGAATGTCCCGGTCGAGGACCGCATCGCTCAACTGATCATCAACCTCGAGCGCCGCCGCTGGATCGAGGACGATCTCGGCAAGGAATACGTGTTCGTCAATCTGGCGGATGCGCGGCTTCAGGTGCTGCGCAAGAGCGGCACTGAGAACGAGGTCGTTCACGAAGCGCGGCTTGTGGTGGGCGAGCCCACCAGGCGCACTCCCGTGTTCACCGAAGACATGAGCTTTGTCGTCTTCAACCCCTATTGGGAGGTTCCACCTTCGATCGCCAACAACGAATATCTTCCGAAGCTCAGGAAGGATCCGGGCTATCTTGCCAAGCAGGACATCCGCATCCTGAGCGCCTCCGGCGAGATCAACCCGTGGAGCGTGAACTGGTCGTCGGTAAAGCGCCTGCCGTACCGCCTCCGGCAGGATTCCGGTGAGGGCAATGCCCTCGGCCGCATCAAATTCATGTTTCCCAATCCGTACAACATCTACATCCACGATACGCCGTCGAAACGGCTGTTCGAAAAGGAGCAGCGGTTCTTCTCGCACGGCTGCATGCGCGTGCAGCACCCTGCGCTACTCGCCGAGGTGCTTGCTGAAGGAGCAGGGCTGGACGGCCAACAGGATCGAAACGCAGATCAGCTCCGGCAAGCAGCGGATCGTGAACCTTGACTTCAAGATCCCGGTGCACGTCAACTACCTCACAGCCTGGGTGGACAAGGCGGGCGTGGTGCAATTCCGCCCCGACGTATATGGCCGGGACAAGCCGCTCATTGCGGCCCTCGTCAAAAACTAGATCCTGCGTTGCCTCATGACGGCCAGTGAGGCCAAGGCGCTGGCCTTTCGCTGGGTTGACGACCATCACGCCGATTGGTCGCAGTGGAACTCGCTCATCTGGGACCTGGCCGAGACCGCATGGCGGGAATATCGATCGGCCGACTGGTACGTGCGCAGGCTTCGCGGCGAAGGCTTTACGGTCGAGGAGGGCTCGGCCGGCATGCCGACCGCCTTTTCGGCCACCTGGTCGAACGGCAAAGGCCCGGCCATCATGGCGTATGCCGAATATGATGCCGTACCGGGAAACTGCCAGATCGCCGATGTCTATCGTGCGCCGCGCCGCGGCTTGTCCCGGTTTGCGGGCGGCCACACCGACCCCCATTCCGCTCTCGGTATCGGCGCCCTGACCGGCGTGCTCGCCGCCAAGGCTGCCATGCAGCAACTGGGCATCGCCGGCACGCTGCGGTTCATGGGCGAGCCGGCCGAGAAGGTGCGGGGTTCGAAGCCCATTCATGCCGCCAGAGGGTACTATGACGGGCTCGATGCCATCCTGTCCTTTCATCCCTTCTACATTCTGCCGCTGTGCAACACGGTGCGCTGGGACACGCACTGCGGGCCCTATTACTGCGTCGTGTATGAGTTCCTCTGCGAGCGGCCGGAGACGTGGCTCCACGAGGTACGGACCGGCGCCGGCATGCCGATCCCGGCGGCCCACACCGAGGCCCGCGCTCCCGGCGCCAATGACGCCGTGGTCGCCATGTATACGCTGTCGAAGATGGCCCGCGATCATATGCTGCCGCATGCGGGCACGTGGAGCGTTAACGAGGTCATTTTGGCCTCGGGCCAGGCGACCGCCGACAACCTTGCCGCCCAGATGGCGCAGGTCGCATACGCGATCCGCGCCTCCTCGAAGGACATGCTGGACAAGGTCATGTCGGTGCTCGACCGCAACGCCGATGCTGCGGCAGCCTCGGCCCATTGCACGGTTCACAAGCATTGGGTGTCGAAATCGCGGCCGGGCCTTGCCAATCACGCCCTGGCCGATGTGACGTATCGAAACCTTGTTGCCGCCGGGGCGCCCCGCTGGGGCAGCGCCGCAATCGCTTATGCCCAACGGTTGCAGAAAGAAGTGGGCCTGGAGCCGATGCCGCGGCCCTTCCTCAGGGAAACGGAAGAACTCATCGCGCCGCAGGATGCTGAACGGAAGTTGCGCGCCGACATTCCGGCCTGGCAGACGCACTACACCTCGGATGACTACACCGACATGACCTGGCATGCGCCGACGGCGCGCTTCTATATCGGCCGGCCGACGCTCGCGGCGCCCGAGGGCTTTGTCTATCCCGACTGGGTGCTCAACGCGCTCGGCGGAATCCCGGAGACCATCGACCCGACCGTCGCGGTCGGCGGCGCGGACCATCGCCGGCACCATCCTCGATCTGATGACCGACAGCGACGCGCTTGCCGCAGCGCGGGCGGAGTTCATCCGGCGCACGGGTGGCGGCATCGGCGGCAGCGCCTGGGAGCCGCCATGGTGCGATTATCCGCCTCCCATCGAATTTCCCTGGCCGCGCTACTTCGAGACGCCAGCCGGCCGCGAGTGGTGGATTCCGGAAACCGCCGACGACCGGAAGCTCGCCCGGAATTAGTTGAGCGAGATGTTTGGCCATAAAGAAACCGTCATGGCCGGGCTTGACCCGGCCATCCTTTTCAGGGCCATCCCGCTGATGCGTGGATGGCTCTATTCATGACCCATCGACGCCGCGGCGGAAATCTCCAAACGATGACCCGCACGGGGACGATCGCTACGAAACGCTTGAGCGGTGAGAAGAGGATGGCCGGGTCAAGCCCGGCCATGACGGTGTTATGTGATAATATCACATCGCGTGAGTAGGCGCGGCAGGCCGCTTCAGCTCGCCGGCGGGTAGATCTCGCGGATGAGCTTCTGCCGGATCGCGGTTGCGAACTGGGTGAAATCATGGGCGACCTCCACGAAGGCGTCCTGCCCGCCGATCACGCTGCGCCGGTAGTAGATATCAAGCCGCGGATCGTCCGAAAGGATCGCCAGCCCGTTGATGGTGATCGCGCGCCGGATCGCGGCATCGCGCGCCGGCTCGACGTCCGGAGGAGCGTTGTTGCGGCCGTCGCCGGAGACATCGATTACCCGCCTCTCGCCATCGAACGCATTGTTCTCGATCAGATAGGTGCAGAAATCGATCGCATGCCCCATGGCGGTGCTGCCGGAGAAGCCGCGCCGCCCGGCGAGGCCGACCAGGAATCCGAAAGCCTTGGCCGTGCGGGCATCGTGGACGTGATGAAACGGCAGCACCATCGCCGACGTTCCCGGCACGCTCCACTGCACCATCGTGACCGCCATGCCGGCAGCTCTCCGAGGCTTTCGATCGCCGCGATCACCTCCGGATGCGCGAAGGCCTGCGAAATGCCCTGGATTTGCAGTTCGAATTCACGGCGTATCAACGCTCGCTGAAGTGTCGACCGCGAGGATCAGCTCCAGCGCCACCGGGGTGCGCGAGCTCCTGCGCCGCGGCGACGACGGTTCCGCAGAGAGCGCCGGCGGCCGCGATGCCGAACAGCATCCGCATCAGTCGGCCCTGTCCAGCAGCGCCAGTCGCGGCATGAGCTCGCGCGCGAGCTTCCGGCGCATCGCCGCGGCGAAGTCGGAGTAGTCTTCCGCCGCCATCACGAACGAACCCACGCCTCCCGCAACGGATGACTCATAGTAGGTGAGAAGCCCTGGATCACCGTCGAGCACCGCGAGGCCATTGATGACGATGCCCTGGGCGAGGGCCCGGGTCCGGGCTTCCGACGGCTCGGGTCCGGCGTTGTTGCGCCCGTCGCCCGAAACGTCGATCTTCTGTTCCTCACCGGCATAGCCGTTGCTCACGATGAGCGCGCTGGAAAAGTCGATCGCCCGGCCGATGCCGGTGTGATAGCCCGACTCATACCTGTTCGTGGCCTCGATCTCATTTGCAAAAGCAAGTGCGGACGCCCGGTCGGTGAGCAGCCGCCATGGCGGCTCCTGGTGATTGCTGGACGTGCCGTTCCACTGTACGAGGGTGGCCACGACGCCTGATCGCCGCGCGGCGATCAGGGTGATGACCTCCTCGTCCCGAAAGGCGTCGGCGATACCCCTGATCTGAAGCTCGAATTCGAGATCGTTGACACTGAGAGAGCAATCGATGGCAAGAACGAGTTCCAGAGAAACGGGAATCGCGGCCGCGGCGTTGAGGGGCAATGGAGCGAACGCCACGGCGGCGAGTGCGCTGGCGACGATCATCCTCGCTTTCGTGTTGGCCGTTGCCTGGTCTCCTTCAGCGTTGGCTGGCGGCATTGCGGTCACCGATGCCTACGCGCGCGCTACGATCGCCGGCGTGAAGACGGGAGCGGTCTATCTGCGCATCACCAATTCCGGCGGCCCCGACCGGTTGCGGGCTGCGTCCACCG
Source organism: uncultured Alphaproteobacteria bacterium (assembly GCA_963780765.1). Taxonomy (GTDB): domain Bacteria; phylum Pseudomonadota; class Alphaproteobacteria; order Rhizobiales; family Aestuariivirgaceae; genus CAWHQZ01. Next base: position 243,232 of record CAWADI010000023.1, read on the forward strand.
ACGCTGCGGCCCGCGCCGAGTTGCACCGGCACACCGAAGAAAATGGCGTCATGTCCATGGCCGAGGTGAAATGCCTCGTGATCCCGGCCGGCGAAACCGTCGCGTTTGAACCGGGATCGCTCCATGTGATGCTGTTCGGCGTCAAATCGCCGCTCCTCGAGGGTTCCGAGATTGCGTTGACTCTCCGTTTCGAGAAGGCGGGAGAAGTTACCGTGCAGGTGCCGGTCCGGGGCATCGCGGCCGGCAGCGGCAAGGGCAGCCACGGCTCGCATCGCGTCGAGATTTGCGATTGATCGTTGTTCGCGACGATGCATTCGCCAATGATGTACGGCTGTTCATATTGGCGGGGCAAGCCGGATTGAGCCGATGTCACTGACGGAAGCTGCCGTGCTGCTCGCAGCCGGCATCGTGGCGGGGCTGATCAATGCGCTGGCCGGAGGCGCAGGCTTTCTTTCCTTTCCCGCTCTGCTTGCCATCGGCCTCTCGCCGATCGTCGCCAATGCTTCAAATTTCGTGGCGCTGGTGCCTGCCAACCTGGTGGGCTTTGCCGCCAATCTTCAGGATCTGGGCAAGGCTCAGCACTCCCTGGTCGTCCGCGCGGCCATGGCCGTGCTTGGCGGAAGCCTGGGCTCGCTCCTTCTCATTCGGCTGGGAGGCGAGGCGTTTCAGCGCGCGGTGCCATGGCTGCTTCTCATCGCGACGCTGCTGTTTGCCGTTGGCCCGCGCGCCAAGGCGTGGCTCGAGGACCGTCATGGCTTCGATGGTTCCAGATATCCCATCCTCCTCTACGCATTCGAGTTCATCATCTGCGTCTATGGCGGATTCTTCGGCCTTGGGATGGGCATCGTCATGCTGGCGGTTTACTCGCTTCTGGGTCAGGAGCACCTGAACGCCGCCAATGCCATCAAGAATCTGGTGGTGACCATTGTGACCGTGATCGGCATCGCGCTCTTCTGGTGGCAGGGCCTGATTGCCTGGCTGCCGGCGACGGTGATGGCGGCGGGCGCGGCACTCGGCGGTTTTGTCAGCGTGCAGATCGGCCATCTGGCGCCCCGTCCGCTGCTGCGCAACGGCATTTTGATCTGGGCGGTCGCATTGACCGCTTATGCCTTTCTAACTCGGCAGTGAGCCGCCCTATCGAGAAAATTTTTGCCGGCGCGCGAGGAATGCTTCGCGGAAAATCGCGTACATTCCGGAGGCCACGATGAGGAGAATTCCGATTCCTGCCACCGCGTCCGGTCTTTCGCCGAATACGATGGCGCCGGAGAGCAGCGACCAGAGCACCACCGTGTAGCGAAACGGCGCCGAGGACGGGATGGACGCATAACGCAGCGTCTTCACCATGAAATAGTAGCCGAGCGCCAGGAAAGCGCCTGCCGCCGCGAGGCATGCTGTCTGGGTTGCCGAAGGCGTGCGCAGGCCACCCTCGAACAGGCTCAGGACCCATGCCCCCGCGAGTACACAGAGTCCGTTGGCCAGCGCCACCACGAGCACCGCGATGGTGCCGGGGATGCGGCGAGTGACGACATCACGCAAGGCGATCGTCAGCACCATGACCATGGCGATGCCGGCTACTCCCCCGACGTTGCCTGCTGGTCTGACGATCAGCACGACACCCAGAAAGCCGATCAGGATCGCCGTGGTCCGCCGCCAGCCGATCCGCTCATTGAGAAAAACGGCCGCCAGGCCCGTGGACACCAGCGGAGCCGCCTGGGTGATCGCCGTGAGCTCGGCAATCGGCATGATGATCAGCACCGAGATGAAGAGCAGCGTGGCGGCGGTGTCGAGCAGGGCCCTGAGCGCCACGCGACCGGAAAACATCTGCGGCAGTTGCGCCGCAGACCCGCTCCAGGCAACGGCAATCATGATCAGGAAGCAGGCGAATCCGCCGCGAACAAAAATCAGGGTGCTGACCGGAAGGTCGTCGCCGACCAGTTTCACCAGCGTGTCATTGGCGGTGAATGCCGCCATTGCCACGGCCATGTAGAGGCCGCCCCTGACGGCATCCTGTTCCGGGAGCATGCAAGCGAGGCGGCGGTTTTAACCGCCGGTGACGCTCATATGCCGGGCGAGAGCGGGTTTGGCATGTTGCCGGTCGATCACGAAGTCGTGCCCCTTGGGCTTGCGGCTGATGGCTTCGGTGATGGCGGCATGAAGCAGGGCATCATCGTCGGAGAGCCGGATCGGCGCCTTGAGGTCGGCGGCATCCTCCTGGCCGAGGCACATGTAGAGGGTCCCCGTGCATGTCAGCCGTACCCGGTTGCAGCTTTCGCAGAAATTGTGGGTCAGCGGCGTGATGAACCCGAGCCGCCCTCCGGTCTCCCAAACGCGCACGTAGCGCGCCGGGCCCCCGGTTCGGTAAGCGATGTCGTCGAGCGTGAAACGCTCCATGAGCCGCGCCCGCACAACGGACAGCGGCAGATACTGGTGCGTCCGGTCGCCGTCGATGTCGCCGAGCGGCATGGTTTCGATGAGGGTCAGGTCCATGCCGGCGCCGTGACACCAGCGCAGCATGTCCTCGATCTCGCCCTCGTTGACCTCCCGTAGCGCGACCATGTTGATCTTGACCTGAAGCCCCGCCTTCTGCGCGGCGGCGATGCCCCGCATGACTTTCTCGAGCTCACCCCACCGGGTGATGGCTTTGAACTTTGCGGCGTCGCGGGTGTCGAGCGAGACGTTGATGCGCCGCATACCGTAGTGCGCAAGCTCGCTCGCATAGCGCTCGAGCTGGCTGCCGTTGGTGGTGAGGGTGAGTTCCTCCAGCGCCCCGGAAGCGAGATGGCGCGACAGCGAGCCGATGAGCTTCATGATGTCCCGCCGCACCAGGGGCTCCCCGCCGGTCAGGCGGAGCTTCCTGACGCCGCGCAGCACGAACGCCGTGGCGATCCGGTCGAGTTCTTCGAGCGTCAGGATGTCCTTCTTGGGCAGGAAGGACATGTCTTCGGCCATGCAGTAGACGCACCGAAAATCGCACCGGTCCGTCACCGAGACACGCAGATAGCTGATCGCCCGGTCGAACGGATCGACCAGATGCTCGCTCGTTGGGGTAGGGCGGATGTTCACGGGTTTCGCTTCTTTGTGCTCTATTTGTGCTCCGGCGTCGGCTTCAGGTTCCGCCACCGTGTTCCATATAATAGCGCCTTTCGGGAAACGACCAAAGTGACACAGGCGCATGGGTGCCCGTCCTGCCGGGCGCCCACCCGGCCGATCACAATGGCCCAAAGCCTACTCGTGCGCCTTGCCTGAGCCGCAGGGTCGGTATTTGTAGCATTTTGCACCTTTCAATTTTGTCGGGCGCGCATATCATCCTCGGTTTCCTGCGCCAATAGTGGCCGGTTCCGGGCATGGCGCAACGGGCAGGGAAGGACTTACCGGAGATGTCATCAGCTCCGCCGGCGGGCCAGCCGATGGTTCGCTTCGTGGATGTCCAGAAGAGCTATGACGGCGAAACGCTGGTCGTCGAGAATCTCAATCTCGATATCGTCAAGGGTGAGTTCGTGACCATGCTGGGACCTTCGGGTTCCGGCAAGACCACCACCTTGATGATGCTGGCCGGTTTCGAGCCCGCCACCCATGGCGAGATCTTCCTCAAGGGCAGGCCCATCAACAAGGTGCCCCCGCACAAGCGCGGCATCGGCATGGTGTTCCAGAACTATGCGCTGTTTCCGCACATGACCGTCTATGAGAATTTGGCCTTTCCCCTGCAGGTTCGCAGCATGGGCAAGACCGAGATCGAGGACCGGGTGAAGCGGGTTCTCCACATGGTGGAACTGCCTGCCTTCGGCAACCGGCGCCCGGCGCAGCTGTCCGGCGGTCAGCAGCAGCGGATCGCGGTCGCCAGGGCCCTCGTTTTCGACCCCGATCTCGTTCTCATGGACGAACCTCTGGGCGCGCTCGACAAACAGTTGCGCGAGCAGATGCAATACGAGATCAAACACCTGCACGAACAGCTCGCCATCACCGTGGTCTATGTGACGCACGATCAGAGCGAGGCGCTCACCATGTCCGACCGCATTGCCGTCTTCAAGGACGGCGTCGTGCAGCAGCTCTCCACGCCCGATGAGTTGTACGAACGGCCGCAGAACTCGTTCGTCGCGCAGTTCATCGGCGAGAACAATCGCCTGAGCGGCACTGTCAAGGACCTGGATGGCAACGGCTCGTGCACGGTCAGGCTCGACAGCGGCGATCTCGTCCATGCCTCGGCGATCAACATAGCTGGCTGCGGCGCACGCACGCTCCTGTCGCTGCGCCCGGAAAGGGTGATCATCAACCCGGCGAACGGCGCGCTCGCCAACGTTCTCGCCGGCCGGATCGAAGAGCTCATCTATCTCGGCGACCACATCCGCGCGCGTCTTTCCGTCGCCGGCCATCATGACTTCGTCGTCAAGGTGCCCAACAGCACTGGCCTCAGCGCCTTCAAGGAAGGCACCACCGTCAAGGTCGGCTGGTCGGCGGAGGATTGTCGCGCCCTGGATCACACCAATCTTCATTGAGCGCAGGGCCAGGAGCTTCCCCGGAGAACTTGACGGCGATTGCGGCGCACGTGACATTACGCCAATGCGCCGTGCTGGAGATTCTCAGCTGAGAGCCTGGTCGCCTCTTGAACGGGTCGCAGCTCTCCTGCTTGTCGTCGCTTCGCTCGTGCTTACGGGAGCGCCGGCGGCCGCCCAGAGCAAGTCCGGATCCGGCTTTGAGGTCGATCTGGCGCTGGTGCTGGCGGTCGATTGCTCGTTCAGCGTCGATGCGACGGAGTTCCGCCTGCAGATGCAGGGCCTCGGCCGGGCATTCAGGCGGCCGGAAATTCACGAGGCCATTGCCGGCGGCGCTTTCGGCAAGGTGGTCGTTTCGGTGTTCCAGTGGTCGGATGACCGCAGCCAGCTGATCGTCGTGCCGTGGACGATCATCGACGGTCCGCAGTCGGCGCTGGCGCTGGCCGACATTCTCGAAACCATGCCGCGTCGGCTCGCCGAAGGCGGCACATCGATCTCGAGCGCCATGCGCTTTGCCGCGGCGATGCTGGAAGCGGCGCCGTTCACGACCTCCCGCCGGGTGATGGATATCTCCTCCGACGGCCGCAACAACATCGGCATCGCCACCGACCGGGTGCGCAACGAGATCGCGCGGCGCAACATCACCATCAATGGCCTGGTGATCATCAACGAATGGCCTACCCTCGACAAATATTTCGAGCAGCAGGTCGTCGGCGGCCCCGGCCATTTCGTCATGATCGCCAATGATTATATTTCCTACGCCGAAGCGATTTTCCGCAAACTCCTGCGCGAGATCACCGGGCCCGGCATCTCCTGATGCGGATTGTCCCGGCCGCCGAGGTGCATCGCATCTGCGACTGGCATCGGCTCGTCGAGGCTCTGATGGATGCCCACCGGGAACCGCCACCCCTGGTCGACCGTTCCGAGCTGCACGCCGGAGAGGGCGAGGCGCGCGCCACGTTTCTCAATCTGCCAGCCTGGCAGGTCGGAGTTGCCATGGGCACCAAGATAGTGACCGTGCTGCCTGCCAACGCTGCCGCCAGGCCGGCGCTCCCGACGGTGCAGGCGGCATATGTGCTTTGCGACGGGCAGTCCGGCACGCCGGTTGCCGTGCTCGACGGCACGGCCCTCACCTACCGCAAGACGGCTGCTGATTCCGCACTTGGTGCGCGGTTTCTCGCCCGCCCGGATGCGCGTACCCTGTTGATGGTCGGAGCCGGCGCGCTCGCACCCTTTCTCATCGAAGCCCATCGCGCGGTGCACCCCTCGATCGAGGAAGTCATGGTGTGGAATCGCGACCGCTCCAGGGCCGAACGGCTGGCCCGCGTCTGCGGCGGAAGGCTTGCAGGCGATCTCGAGCCTGCGGTGCGCTGGGCCGACATCGTCAGTTGCGCCACCTCATCGCGACAGCCGCTCGTCAGGGGCGAATGGCTGAAGGCGGGCGCGCACCTAGACCTTGTCGGCGCCTATACTCCGGATATGCGCGAATGCGACGACGCTGCGGTGGTGAGAGCGCGCCTCTTCGTTGACAGCAGATGGTTCGCCATCGACCGGCCGGGCGATCTCGGCGATCCCATTCGCCGCGGCATCGTTGCGCGCGAGCGGATCGAGGCCGACCTTTTCGAGCTTTGCGGTGCGGGCCCGGCGCGCCCGCGCATGCCCGACGACATAACCTTGTTCAAGAACGGCGGCGGCGCTCACCTCGACCTGTTCACGGCGAGGTTCATCTGGCGCGAGCTCGTCGGCTCATGAGCGATGCCTTTCCTCATCTCTTTCAGCCGCTGCATCTGCGTCATGTGACGCTGCGCAACCGCATCGTGTTCGGCGCCCACACGGCCAACATGGCCGAGCAGGGCCTTCCCGGGGAGCGCCACCGGGGCTACTACGAGGAGCGCGCCCGGGGCGGTGCGGCCATGATCGTGGTCGAGCCGGTTCCCGTGCACCGTACGGCAGTGCTGACCCGCGGCAACTTCCGTCACTCCGACGATGCAGTGGTCCCGCATTTCCGGCGGGTCACCGAAGCGGTGCATCGCCATGGCGCGGCGATTCTTCACCAGCTCTATCACGTCGGCCAGCACGGCGACTTCGACAACTCCTATGAGCCGAACTGGTCGCCTTCGGGATTGCCGTCGTTCCACGATTCCGATGGCAGCCACGCGATGACCGAAAGCGAGATCGAAGAAGTCGTTGCCGGTTTCGTCGCTGCCGCCCGGCGCGCGCGGGAATCGGGCTTCGATGGCGTGGAGATCTTCGCCGCCTATAACGGCCTCATCGACCAGTTCTGGACGCCCTTCAACAACCGGCGCGCCGACCGATGGGGCGGTGAGTTTGAAAATCGCATGCGCCTTTCCGCCGAAGTTCTCGGGCAGATCCGCCGCATGGCCGGCGAGAACTTCATCATCGGTCTCGCTGTCAGCCTCGATCCGGCGGTCAAGGCGGCGCTGTCGGTGGAACAGATGCAGGAGATCCTGAGCTGGCACGACGACCGCGGGCTAATGGACTATGTGACCTGCGGCACTGGCAGCTATTTCGATTTCACCGGCATCATGCCGAACGTTTTCTTTGCCGACAATCTGGGCGCGCCTTACGCCGAAGCGATCCGCAAGGTCGTGCGCCATGCCAGGGTGCAGGCGGAGAGCCACATTCGCACGCCCGCCAACGCCGACTACGTCATCGCATCGGGCCAGGCCGATATGGTGTCGATCGTTCGCGGTCAAATCGCCGATCCGTATCTTGCCAACAAGGCGAGGATGAATCGGGCCGAAGACATTCGGCCTTGCCTGTCGTGCAACCAGATGTGCTGGGGCCGCCGCTATCGGGACTACTGGATTTCGTGTTTGATCAACCCTTCGGCAGGCCGGGAGTTCGAGTGGGGAGGCGACCGCTTCACTCCGTCGGAACGGCCGAAGACGGTACTGGTGGTCGGTGGCGGCGTCGCCGGTCTCGAGGCGGCGCGGGTAGCGGCCGAGCGGGGTCATCGGGTCACGCTCGTCGAGGCCTCCGACCGGCTGGGCGGCCAGTTCCGACTGGCGGGCCAGCAGCCGCGCCGGGGGCAGATCCTCGATTTCCTCGACTGGTACGAACGCCAGCTCGAGCGGCTTCAGGTACGGGTGCTGCTGAACACGGTCTGCGAGCCGGACGACGTCGAAGGCCTACGGCGCCGACGAGGTCGTGCTGGCCACCGGTTCGCAGCCGACCGGCAGGGGGTTTCAGCGGCTGCTGCCGCATGAGGACGAGTTGCCCGGCATCGAAAACGGCAATGTCATGAGTGCCGAGGATGTCATGGCGAGGCGGGCGCGCCCCGGCCGCCGGGTGATCGTGCTCGACGAGGGCGCCAACTGGAAGGGCGCCGGAACGGCGCTCTTTCTCGCCGAAGCAGGGTCACGAGATCACGATCGTGACACCGGCCGCCGCGGTCATGTCGGAAATGGCGCGGACCAATGCCGACGTTCAGCTCCGGCAGCGTCTGCGCCAGCTTGGCGGCCGGCTGATCACGGAAGCCTATATCGCCCGCTGGCACGGCGATCGGGCGACGGTCGTCGCCTTCGGCGCAGCCTGAGGAAACCATCCTCGCCGACAGCCTCGTTCTGGCGACCACCAATGCCGCCGACACCTCGCTTGCCGACGGTCTTGCAGATATGGGCCGTCCGTTTCGCGCCGTCGGCGACGTGGTTGCACCGCGTACGGCCGTGATGGCGATCTATGAGGGTCGGAAGGCCGGAATGGCGTTGTAGCTTGACTCGAAGCCGCCGAGCGGGGTGAGGGGGCATCCAGTCTTGACCTCCCCGCGCCGCCCCTCTACCGCAAGGCCATGCAGCCGTTTTCCCTCAACGCCATTCCGGAAATCATCTTCGGTCCCGGCAGACTTTCCGAGCTCGGCGCCAGGACAACGGCGCTCGCCGGCCGGAGTGCCCCGGTGATGGTCGTTGCCGATCCGGTGCTGACGAAGCTCGGCGTGACGGCCCGTCTCTCGGCCATGCTTGGGCAGCATGGCCACGCGGGACCGGTCTTCGACCGTTTCAAGGGCGAGCCGAAGTCATCCGACGTGGACGAGGCTTCGCAGATGGCGCGCAGCGGTGGGGCCCGCTGCATCGTCGGGTTGGGCGGCGGTTCGGCTCTCGACACGGCGAAGCTGGTGGCTTGCTGCGCGGTGTCGGGCAGGCCCGCGGAAAGCTATCAGTTCTGCGGTGAGCCGCTTCCGGCGCACCACCTTCCGGCAATCTGCGTTCCCACGACGGCCGGTACCGGCTCCGAGGCGACCGCCACATCGGTATTCACCAACGCCTCCGGCGTGAAGGCATGGGCGTGGGGCCCCGAGCTCAAGCCCCGGCTTGCCGTGCTCGATGCCACGCTGACGACCGGGATTCCTCTCCCGATCACCGTCGCGACCGGTCTCGACGCGCTCGTTCATGCGATCGAGGCCGCCACCAACCGCAACCGCACCGAGGCTTCCGATCTCTATTGCCACCGGGCGATTTCGCTGATCGCCGGCAACTTCCCGAAAGTGGTCCGCAATGGCGATGACCTGGAAGCGCGCGGCGCCATGCTGCTTGCTTCGACCTATGCCGGCATCGGCATCGACAACTGCGGAACGGCTCTCGCGCACAATATCTCCCACGCACTCGCCGCGCTGGCTCCCATCCCGCATGGTCGCGCCACCGGGCTTGCCATGCTTGCCACCATGGCCTGGGTCGCGGAGGGAGCTCCCGGACCCTTCGCTGCGGTCGCGCGGGCGATGGGCGAGGAGCCCAACGCGGGGTCGGCGGTCAGCGCATTCGGGAATCTGGTGCGCTCGTCGGGCATCAAGATTTCGCTCGCCGGCGAGGGTCTTGCTCTCGACCGGCCCGAGCTTCTCGCCGAACAGATGGCCGCGGCCGAGAACGCACCGATGCGCAAGTCGACCGCACGCGACGTTTCCGACGGCGATCTCCTGTGGCTTGCGCAGCAGGTGTACGCGCTTCACTGAAAGCCTCTATGAAGATCACCGATATCGAGGTCACCCGGCACACGATCGCGCTCGACCCGCCGTTTTGTCCAAGCTGGGACAGCCGCCCGCGTTCGACGTTCACGGCCTTCCTCACGCGGGTCAAAACCGACGCCGGCATTGAAGGGGTGGCCTCCGGCGACGACATGCTGGGGCTCGAACGGTTCAAGGATCTGTTCATCGGCGAGAATCCGCTCGATCTCGAGCGCCACTACCGCATTCTCTCCAACCTGTCGTTTCACTATTCGCGCTATTGGCCGCTCGACCTCGCGCTGTGGGACCTGGCCGGCAAGGCGGCCAACCTGCCGGTCTGGCGGCTGCTCGGCGGGAAGTCGGGCAAGGTCAGGCTCTACGCTTCCTCGGGGGCTCTGCGCTCTCCCGACGACCTGGCGGGTCTCGCGCAGCGCTTCGTCGAAGAAGGCTTCGCCGCCATGAAGGTGCGCTTTCACCGCGGCGATTGGCGCGCCGACATCAGAGCGCTCGAGGCAGTGCGCAACGGGGTCGGCGACAAGCTCGAGCTCATGGTCGACTGCAACCAGGGTTGGCGCATGGTGTGGGATATCGAGGAGCCCTGGCAGCTCAAGGATGCGATACCGGTGGCGCGCGAGCTCGAGCGCCTTGGCGTCTACTGGATGGAAGAACCGCTGTGGCGCGGCGACTGGAAGGGCATGAAGGCGTTGAAGGAGATGATCGGCGTCCGGCTGGCGGCGGGCGAGATGAACCGGGAGATGCATGAGTTCCGCCACCTTGTCGAAGAGCGGTGTGTCGACGTCCTGCAGCCCGATGCCGCGCTGACCGGCGGGATCACCGGACTGCGCCGCGTGGCGGCGATGTGCCAGGAGGCCGGCATCACGTTCACGCCCCACACCTGGTCGAACGGGGTCGGCATGGTCGCGAACGCCCACCTCGTGGCGGCGCTCTCCAACGGCCCGTTCATGGAGTTTCCCTACGACCCTCCCGAGTGGAGCGTGGAGCGGCGCGATTTCATGATGGCGGACAAGTTTCATGCTCACCAGGGTTGGCTCGACCTTGGTCAGGAGGCGGGCCTGGGCATCCACTACGACGAGCAACTGCTCAAGAAGACGCGCGTTGCATGACCTTGGCGGCCGCAGAGGCGCTGTTCGAGCTGGTCGTCGGGATCGAGCGATATCTCGCCACCCTGGAGCATGCCTGCCCTGAAGTCCGCCAATGCCGTGACTTGTTGGCGGCGCTCGGGTTGTCGCCTGCAAAATGCCGCCCCCTTGCACCTGCGCACGCACCCCGGATGCGGGCATCTCGACGAAGCACTGGCGCTGGCACGCGGGCAGGGCTCGTCATCCCTCGTCGAGCGGATCGAAGAGGCGAGACCGTATCTGTCGTGGACCACCTACCCTTATCCGGGAGAGACGATCGGTCGCCGGTTCGCGCATGCCCACGCGTTCGCCGAGCTGGTCGGCTGCGACATGCCGTTTGCCGCGCGAGACTTTCTCCCTCGGGCTGTTTCTGGTGGCACCGCGCACCTTCTATCGCGACCGTCGTCACCTGGCCCCCGAGCTCTATGCGCCGCTGACCGGTCCGACGCTCTGGCGTTTCGGCCACGGCGGGTGGTCGCGTCGACTGGCGCACGAGCCCATCTGGAATGAACCTTCGCGGGTGCACGCCACCCTCGTTGAAGAAGCGCCGTTTCTGTGCATCTATGTTTGGACGAGCAACGTGAGCGAACCGGCCGCTGTCGTCCCGGCGCCGGATTGGGAAGAGATCGAGCAGCGCCTGTGAGTGATGAGTTGTTTCGCGACGCGATGCTGGCTGATCTCGGCCATCAAGCAGGCGCTTTCGGCGCGCCGCGGCGAGGAAGCCAATGTGGAACACATCCTCGCGCGCCTTTCCGCGCAGGACATGGACCGGACCGCCTTCCGCCGCCAGCAACCGCGCACTCTGCCTGCCTGCTCGTTTCTTGCCGAAGCGGTGGGCGAATCGATCACCGTGGCGAGCAGCGTTGCCGCCGCGCTGGCCTCTGTTGAGTCGGAGCTCTTCTGGAAACAGAACCCCAACTATTCCGATGGTGCGATGGGGCAGCCGGGGTTCATGGACGGCTATGCCTATGCCGAGATTATCGGGCCGTCGGGATTTTTTCCGGGTGATGACTTCCTGCTCGGGTTGTTGCTGCTCGGGCCCGATCGGCTCTATCGGGAGCACTGCCATCCGGCGCCGGAGCTTTACTGGACGCTGACCGGGCCGTCGAAGTGGAAGAACGGCGCCGGCTGGACCGTGCGCGATGCCGGCTCTCTTTGTTGGCACGAGCCCTTCGTCGTCCACGCAACGGCAACCGAAGCCGTGCCGCTACTGGCGATCTGGGCCTGGGCCCGCGATGTTGCCGTACCGGCACAGCTGGTCCGGCACTGAACTGCACAATCCCTCTGATGCGCATCGCGATTCTGCTGGTGATGCTGTATCTCCTTCTGGTCGCGGGACTGTATGCCGCGCAGCGGTCATTCCTGTATCTCGCCGACCGGAACAGGGTGGACGCCACGGCCGCCGGCTTCGCGGACGTGACCGAGCACATCCTGGACACTCCGGACGGGGAGCGGATCATCGCCTGGTATCATCCGGCGGCTCCAGGAAAGCCGACTGCGCTGTTTTTCCATGGCAACGCCGGGTCGATCGCCGATCGTCCGAACCGCTGGGCCTTTCTGACCGAGCGCGGCTACGGTGCTCTCTTCGTGTCGTATCGCGGCTATGGCGGCAGTACGGGCAGTCCCACTGAAAGCGGTCTCGTGGCCGATGCGCTCGCGGCCTATGACTGGCTGATCGGTCAGGGCGTTGCACCGGACCGGATCGTCGCCATCGGCGAGTCGCTGGGCTCGGCCGTGGTCCTGAAGCTCGCCGCGGCACGCCGGTTGGCGGCGGCCGTGCTCGAAGCCCCGTTTACCTCCGTCGCCGATATGGCGGCGCGCGTTTATTGGTTCATTCCCGCCCGCTGGCTCGTGAAGGACCGCTTCAACTCGCTGAGCATCGTTCGCCAGCACGATGCACCGCTGCTGATCGTCCACGGCACTGCCGACGAGGTCGTGCCGTTCGCCATGGGAGAAAAGCTGGCGAAGTCAGCGCCGGGTGCGGAGTTCATTGCCGTTCCGGGCGGCGGCCATGTGTCGATTCTTGACGAGCCGGTTTGGGCAAAGGAGCTGGAATTTTTCGAGCGCAAGCTGAATGAGGCCGGCTAAGGCAGTTTGCACCTCGCCAAAACCGAGAAGTAGCAACACCACCAACCGTCATTCTGGCGAAAGCTAGAACCCCGCTAACATGGAGCGATGAAGGCGCCATGTGTCTACCTGCTTGCGAGTCGCTATCGGGGAACAATTCATGTCGGCGTCACGAGTAACCTTGCGCAGCGGATCTCCCAGCACTGGCTCGGAATCGCCGGTGGCTTCACCAGAAAATACGGCGTCAAGACACTGGCCTGGGTACGAACTCCAGTAAACGATGGAAGCCGCCATTCAGCGCGACAAGAACATCAAGGTATGGAAACGAGCTGGAAGATCGCATTGGTCGAGCAGTTGAACCATGATTGGGCCGATCTATTCGATACGCTCATGAGCTAAGCAGAGTTGCGGCACTTCGCCAACAGATGCAGGGATAGCGCAATCGACGCTATACCCCGGGGAGCGGACGAGCGTGTTACGCGATGTGCCATAAGCAGCCATTGTTTTCGACTTGTTTCTTAGAAACGGCGCTCGGAAACACTTCGCTGCAGGCCAGACCTAAGTTTTTCGCGCTCGAGGAGGTTTGCAGCAACTTTCTCTAAGGCTGCGCACAGCGGTTAGGTGGTTCGCCTTTTAGGCGCAGTGTTAACGCTCTTCGTATTACCGGCTCGACGCGCCATAGGGCGCCGCCAAGCATCAGTCGATGCATCGCGAACTTCGAGCGTCACAGCATACGTCTCTGAGACCTCGGCCACAGCGCACTTGACCACATCCTTTTCCCCTTTGACTTGGCCGACAAACTTCACTGACATGCGGCCACGGTGACGGCCGATGCTGTAGATGTTCCAGGATTTCATAGGCACTTAGTGCCTCACGCCGCCCATGGGTCGTAGGCCTAATAACGTGCAATCTAGCGCCTGCCACGCGAGTGATGCCTTGATGTATGTCAAGGCGGCTGCCGTCCTGTTGCTTAGAAAACCGGGATTGAGGCCAAGCTCGGGCTCACCCAATGAATGGCTTATCCTGAAAGGCGAAGGGCTACGCCGAACTGTGAATTATCTGCCCCTAGTCAAAATATATGGATTGCTTCGCAGCCGATGCGGCGCAACTATTTTCAGGCGAGGAAGACCAGTGAGCGAGTTTCTTTTCGGGCTACACTTCGGCCCCTTGAACAACAAGGCGAACCGGCTCGCCGGGAAGCACGGCGCTTACACTGAGCCACACGGGCAAAAGCGCGGCTGGTTTATTTGTCCTAATCGTTGCAGCCCGCATGATCTAGAAATTGCCAAAACCGTGCTCGCCGGCATTGAGGCGACGGGTGCGATGCATTAAGGAAGAGGAGCCATTGACTGTGCGTCTTGAGTTTTATGGGACGTTAGTCAGGGTGGCGCCTCTTGAAGCGGGTTGCTCGAATCCTTGTGAAACCGGTTCGGGCACAAATGGCTCTGGATACGATCGAAAGGGCGTCAGCGTTCCAACAAAGGCAGGCGCACTGAAGAGTGGCTTCAACTTGCGGAACATTGCTCAGGTTAGCCCCACGCTCGATCTACGTGAGCAGGGCGTATTCAGATACCGTGACGTTCAGCGATCGATACGAGCTCTGCAAGCGACTGAGCTCGGACCTTCTCCATCACTCTTTGCCGATGTGCCTTAATTGTTCGCGCTGAAATCCCTAGTTCGAAAGCAATCTGTTTGTTCACCTTTCCTCGAACAACCAGCTTGAAGACCTCTGCCTCTCGCGGCGTCAGAGCGCCTACGAGTACTTTCAGCTCAGTCAGCCGATCGAGCTGCTCGCGTGTTTTCTGGTGACGCGAAATTGCACGCTCGATTGCGCTGAGTAATTTGTCCTTCCGTACAGGTTTTGTCAGGAAATCTTCGGCGCCGGCCTTGATCGCCTCCACGGTCGTCGGAATATCTCCATGACCCGTCAGAAAGACGATCGGCAACGTTGAACCCAGCTCGGCCAGACGGCCCTGCAATTCGGGTCCGCCCAGATCAGGCATTTGAACATCGAGTAGAATACAACTGGGCCCGACATCATCGGGCAACCGCTCCAGCAACTGCCTTGCCAATTCGTACACCGCAATTTCATAGCCGGAGCCCCGCAGGAGGCCGCCAACTGCAGTTCGAAACGATGCGTCGTCATCGACGATATGAATGACCGTTGGCAAAGCGATCACTTCTCGCAATCCAGCGCGCAAACTCCGCCCAGGAGGGTCGGCACACTTTCGAGTCCTGCTTAGGCTTCACTCCACGTTACGGCCCGTCGGATCGCTCAGCCGCCCAAGGCGACCTTTGTCACGAGGCTCCGGACCTTCCCTCTCCCGGGCCGTACCGCTCGTCAGCTACCAGATCAATCGACAATTCTCTGGGTGGTTTCTTCTTCCACAGGTGATTTGCGCCTTCAGGGCGCCCTGCCAGAAGCAGACAGAGGATGTTTGGAAGCAACCTGAGCCGCTCCTGGTTCTCGGCTTGCTGACAGTGACGATGCAGTGTCCGGGTGCGCAGGCAACGTGAATTGAAAGATGGCCCCCTGGGGTACGTTCGCGGTCACCCACAATCGTCCCCCGTGAGCTTCGATGATCGAACGGCAGATCGATAGGCCCATCCCCAGCCCGCCGGGCTTGGTCGTATAGAAGGCCTCGAAGAGGCGCTGGAGGTTCGCGGGTTCCAGCACCGAACCCGTATCCCGCACCGCGACGAGCACGCCGTCCGGTTCGGCTTGACCGGTGCTGATCAGCAATTCTCGCGACCCGTCACTGACGCTGCTCATCGCCTCGATGGCGTTGACGATCAAGTTAAGGATCACTTGTTGCAGTTGCACTCGATCTCCTTGAAGGAGCGGCAAGTCCTCCGCGAGTTGCGTCCGCACCGAGACGCCGTTCTTCATCACTTCGCCTCGGGTCAGGGCAATGACATCGAGGATCGCTTCGTTGATCTCCAAGCCGTCCTTCTGTGGGGGCGCCTTCTTCATGAGGGCGCGGATCCGGCCCATGACGTCAACGGCTCGATCGCCGTCCTTAAGGGCCCGACTTAGCGCTTGCCGTACCTCCTCGAGATTCGGCGGTCGGGAGTCCAACCAGCTCAAAGCGGCACCGGCATTGGTAACTGCCGCCGCAATTGGCTGGCTGACTTCATGGACAATCGTAGCCGACAGCTGCCCCATCGTCGTGACGCGATTGGCGTGTGCGAGTTCCATCTGTGCCTCGCGGTATCGCCGCTCGCTCTCGCGCAGGTTCTCCTCCGCCCGCTTGCGCTCGGTGATATCCTGGTCAATGCCGAACATGCGGCGGGGCCGGCCTGACTTCGTCCCTCGTCACATCGCCCTCGCTATGTACGAAGCGCACCGCGCCGCTAGGCCGGATGACGCGGTACTCCACGTCGTACTGAGGGCCGCCACGCAGCGCCTCCGCTACTGCCTCAATCACCATCCGCCGATCCTCCGGGTGGATCAGTTCCTGCCATGTGGCATGGGTGACCGTGCGGTCTTGCGGCGCCAAGCCATAGATGCGGTAGGTTTCGTCTGACCAGGTAAGAAGATCTGTGTCGAGGTCACGGTCCCAGTAGCCGAGATGCGCGATGCGCTGAGCTTCTTGGAGTTTGGTCAATGTCCTCTCCAACTCCAGTTGCGTTTGTTTTTGGTCGGTGACGTCGCGAACAACGCCCCGTATTATCCGGTTGCCGCTGCCATCTGTTTCTGGACGTCCATGCGCTGCGATCCATTGCATTTTTCCACCGGCAACGCTGACTTTATACGCTGCCTCGAAGTCATTTCCAGTTGCCAGTGAACCCTTTATCTTACGTCGCACAAACTCCAAATCCTCGGAATGAACTGGTGTCAGCCATTGATCGAAAGCAATAGATTCATTGTTTTGAAAACCAAATAGGGCGCGTGCTTGATCCGTAGCCCAGAATCTGTTTTCGGACGGGTTCCACATCCACATGCCGAGACGTGCACTGCGCGCAGCGAGACCGAGACGTTCCTCGCTTTCGTGAAGGTCCGCTGCCAGGCGGTTGGCACGAAGAATTTCGAGGCCCAGTTCGTATGCCATTCCTCCAACCATAACGAGGAAAGGTGGACTCAATATCAAAGGGAGCTGAATTACCCTCCAAACCACCAGGTGGCCCTGGACAATGACCAGGAGAAAGGAAATTGCAATAGTAACCGCAATCACAATTGCTTTGCGTTTTTGATCTTCTGCTCCCTTTCGCCACAGAGATACGGCCGCGTCGACCACGAACAGCATGAAGAGTAGCACTGATGCCAGACCCACCCACTGCCAAGGATTTACCGCAGCCTTCCCGAGGACCGACACCGGCTCACCCAGAAAGAGTATCTGCCGGATGCTGATAACTTCTAGAAAATTGAAGCTATACGGGACGAGAAAATTCGAAATCAGTATGAGGCTCCGAACGGCGATGAACGCCCACATGAGCCAATCTCTGCCAGTTCCCAGATAGACCCTCACGAACAGGATGCCACCCACCAGGACACCAAACTGGGGCAGGTGAAGCCAACGTTGCCACGTAGCCCATTCTGCGGCATTCGCTGCGTGCATCATACCGAGTTCAAAGGGCGCCGAGGCTGCAACGGAGAGTGCGGTGATTGAGAAGAGAAGGTTCTGCGCGGCTCTTGGATTTTGAATCCAGACTGCGAAGTGTATGGTGCCGAGCGTTAATACCGCCGCGGCAACTCCAGTCCAAATGATCGTGACAATACTCAATTGTACCGAACTTTTGTAAGAGCCTGTTTTCGAAAAGGTAGTTGGGTGGTTGGGGTCAGTGTGATTCCCAAGGGGGTTGTCGAAAACCTATTTGGAAGGAACCATGTGGACCCCAACCACCGGCCGCAGCATAGCCGCGGTGCGTTGTGTTATGAAAGTGATTTGAGTGACAAGGAATGGCTGTTGATCGAACCGTCGATGCCACCTGAAAGCAATTGTGTACCAGTTGGTCAGGTAACCTTGTGTGCTTAATGTCGCATTTGGGTCACGAGCCGCCCTGCCCGCTCGGGCGCTCGGCTGCAAGAGACTGGAAGCGGACGCCGCAGACTTGACCGACGCATCGGCCAAGCCGCAACCCGCTTAGGAAGCTGGACCCTTGCCTTCGCAAGGGTGACGAAAAGGGGTGCCTGGGTAGAGAGCTGCAAAACCGTCGTAGTGTCGATGACGTTTTTCGCTTTGATGTTTTGCAGTTTCACACTTCCTCCCATGGGAAGGTGTCGAGCCGTTGCGGGCCGTCAGCGGTGATCAGCACCTGGGTTTCGAGCTTGACGCACTCTTTGCCGCCTTCCTCGCCGATCAGGCTTTCGACGCACACAGTCATGTTCTCCTCGAACACGCCGTCATAGGCGCGCGCGAAATCGGGATGGAGCGGCACGGCTGGATATTCGTCGGCCATGCCGACGCCGTGCAGCGGCCACCGAATAGCGCCGCGCCCGGTACTTCTCCGGAATGCGCCAGGACTTCTCGTTATAGTCGCGAAACGACAGGCCGGGCTTCAGGAGATCGACATTGTGCTGGATCTGCTCGAGCGCGGCGCAATAGAGCTCACGCTGCGAGTTGCTCATGCGCGTATGCCCGACCGTCCAGGTGCGCGAAAGATCCGCGCAATATCCGTAGGGGCCGATCATGTCGGTGTCGAATGCCAGGATATCACCCGCCGCGCCCACATGGTCTGAGCATTCCTTGAACCAGGGGTTGGTGCGTTCGCCGATGGCCAGCAGGCGCGTTTCGATCCACTCGCCGCCCGAGCGGATGTTTTCATAGTGCAGCTCGGCCCAGATTTCGTTCTCCGTTTTGCCGGGCAGCGAGTGTTCGTACATGCGCGCCATGCCGGCTTCGCACACCCGCACGGTCCACTTCATCAGTTGCAGCTCCTCCGGGCTCTTGACCGCCCGGGCGCGTTCGGTGATCTGCTGGCCTTCGACGAGGGTGATGCCGCGCCTGCGCAGGGCGTCTACGCCCTGCGGCTCCATCTTGTCGACGGCGAGGCGCAGGTTGCCGCCGCCGCGGGCGCGCACGATCCCGGCGATTTCGTCGGCCCAGGCGTTCGACCCGCTCCCCGAGACGATTCCCTGCCGCAAAATAGAACCATGAGGTGGCCTTGCGGACCTCATCGATGGTTTCGATACCCTCCGCCACATGCTCGGCCCCGCCGTACTCGAAATCGATGGCGTATCCGTCCGCGCCCACCAGCGCGTAGTGGGAGGCGTTGTGCGTCATCCACACCTGCATGTTGGAGACATCGAGGGCATAGCGGATGTTGCAGGGATCGTAGAGCAGGATCGCCGCGCAGTCGTGCTTCTGAAGCTCGGCCACGAGCCGCGCCTTGCGCCAGGCGCGCGCCTTCTTGAGCGTCGCGTGCGGCAATGGGGCTCTTGAGCGGCTTGTCGGCGCCCTCCTGGTTGAGATACTCGCGCTTGCGCGCGTCCTTGAAGATTTCGGTCATGAGGGCTCTGCTGGTTGCGGTTGCTGTTCATGCGCGCATGTGTTGGCTTTTCGGATCGAACAGCGGTTCGCGCACCGGCCGGGCGGCATGGCGCTTGCCGATGATCTCGATCTCGAAACCGTCGTCCTCACCGGCGACCTCCTTGGGCACATAGCCCAGCGCCACCGATTTCTGCACGTGGTGCGCATAGCCGCCCGAGGTCACCCATCCGAGCACTTTGCCGCGATGCCAGATCGGCTCATCGCCGATGACGTCGACGCGATCGGTGTCCACGCCGAACGTCAGCAGCCGGAGCCTGCCGCCGGTTTCGCGTTCCTTCAGCGCCGCATCGCGGCCGATGAAGTCGTTTTTCCTGAGGTCGATGAAGCGGCTCAGTCCGGCTTCGAGAGGACCGTAGATGGGCCGGTACTCGCGCGCCCAGATTCCCCAGCTCTTCTCCAGCCGCAGCGCCAGGAGTGCCCGCCCGCCGAACGGCTTGAGCCCCAGGTCCTCGCCCGCTTCGCTCAGCAGGTCGTGCAGCTTGAGCAGATAGTCGTTGGTCACCCAGATTTCGTAACCGAGATCGCCGGTGAAGGTGATGCGGCCGACCTTGGCCGGCACCAGCCCCAGATCCATCTCGCGAAACGACAGGAAGGGGAAGGCGGACGTCGACAGATCCTGGTCGGTGAGCCGCTGCAGGATTTCCCGGGAGCGGGGGCCGGCCACGGAAAGCCCCGTCAGGTTCAGGCCGAGTGCCCGCAAGGCCACGCTGCCGTCCGCCGGCAGCCGCGCCTGCCAGTAGCGCAGATGGTATTCTTCCGCCACGCCCGAGCCGAACAGGTAGAAGCGCTCCGGCGCCGCCTTGGCCAGGGTGAAATCGCCGATGAGCTTGCCCTGGTCATTGAGCATCGGGGTCAGGATCAGCCTGCCCTGCTTCCGGCACGCGGTTGGCGAGCATCTGCGACAGCCAGGTTCTCGGCCCCGTGCCCGGTGATTTCGTATTTTGCGTATCCCGAGATTTCGAACAGCCCGGCCGCCTCGCGCACGTTGCGGCACTCCTGGGCGACGATCGGAAACGCATTGGAGCGCCGGAAGGTCACCTTCTCGACCGGTTTCTTTCCGGGACCCGCGAACCACAGCGCCTGTTCGAGGCCGAAGCTGGCGCCGAAGCAGGCGCCCTGCGCCTTCAGCCGGTCGTAGAGCGGGGTGGTCCGCAGCGGCCGCGCGGCCTGGAGTTCTTCATTCGGGAAGGTGATGCGGAAGCGGCGGCCATAGTTTTCGCGCACCTTGGCGTTGGTGTAGGCCATGTTGGCCCATGCGCCATAGCGCGCCACGTCCATGGCCCAGATATCGAAGCCGGGGTCGCCGTCGGTCATCCAGTTGGCGAGCGCCAGCCCCACGCCGCCGCCCTGGCTGAAGCCCGCCATCACGCCGCACGCGACCCAGTAGTTGGGCAAGCCCGCGGATGGGCCCGACCAGCGGGTTTCCGTCGGGAGCGAATGAGAAGGGTCCGTGGATGATGTTCTTGATGCCGGCGCGGCCAAGCGGCGGGTGGTGGACGAAGGCCCGTTCGAGGTTGGCCGAGATCTTGTCCAGATCGGGCGGCAGGAGCTCGGACGAAAAATTCCAGGGCGCCGCCTTCGGCGACCACGGTGCGCCGTTCGGTTCGTAGGTGCCGACCAGCATGCCCGACCGCTCCTGGCGCATGTAGAGCTCGCCGTCGAAATCGATGCAGTGCACGATTTCCTTGCCGGTTGCCTTGTTGAACTCCACGACTTCGGGGATTTCCTCGGTGATCAGGTACTGGTGCGCCATGCACAGCACCGGCAGCTCCAGCCCGCAGAACCGGCCGGTCTCGCGCGCCCACAGGCCGCCCGCGTTCACTACGTGCTCGGCATGGATGGTGCCCTGCTCGGTCACGACGTCCCAGGACCCGTCGGGCCGCTGGCGGGTGTCGGTGACGCGGCACTTCTGGATCACCTCGGCGCCGTTCTTTCGCGCCGCCTTGGCATAGGCATGGGTCGTGCCGGAAGGATCGAGATGGCCCTCGAGGGGATGCCACATGGCGCCGATGAACCGGCTCTCGTCCAGCAGCGGGAAATGCTTCTTTGCCTCCTTCACCGAAATGAGCTCGGGTTTCGACGCCGAGGTAGCGGTTGCGGGCGTGCGCCATCTTCAGCCAGTCCCAGCGCTCGCGGTTCGACACCAGCATCACGCCGCCCGAGACATGCACTCCCGTCGCCTGGCCCGATTGCTCCTCGATCTCCCGGTAGAGATTGATGGTGTATTCCTGGAGCTTGGCGACGTTGGGATCGCCGTTGAGCGTGTGAAAGCCGCCGGCCGCGTGCCAGGTCGAGCCCGAGGTGAGCACGTCACGCTCGACCAGCACCAGATCCTTCCAGCCGCGTTTGCTGAGATGATAGAGCACCGATGCGCCGACCACGCCGCCACCGATTACGACTACACGGGCCGAAGAGCGCATGGGATGGACCTTTGGTTGGAGGGGAAAGCTCGCACTGATTTAGCCAATGCTGTGCGCAGCCGCAACCGGTGCAGCCGCGCATGGCCGGTGAGAGGAATTCGCGTCGGCCGCTCATCCGGCGAAAATCCGATTGTCCGCTACTGCGGCGGGACTAAGATCATGACGGTCGTCAGTCAGGGAGTACGTCCATGTGCCGGATCTTCGCTGGGCAGGACCCAGCCAACTACGCCTATGAAACCCGCTCGGTGCGACTGTCGGGCCATCTGACCAGCGTCAGGCTCGAAGCCCGCTTCTGGAAAATCATCGAGGAGATCGCCCGCCGCCAGAACATGACGGTCGGCAGGTTCCTCTCCCAGTTGCACGACGAGGCGCTCGAGATCCATGGCGGTGTGGCCAATTTCGCTTCGCTGCTGCGCTGCAGCTGCCTGATTTACATGGAAAAGGGCCTCGCGCCGCCCGCTGCCCGGCGCATCCCGGCCGAATGAACTCGAACTCCATGTAGTAGGGAGATAACACCCCTTTCCCCGTAAACGGGCATAGCATGATCGACGCCATTCCCGGCTCGACGGGATGAACCTTGCGAACGCGACTTCTCATGGGGCCTGGTCTCGCGGCAGCTGCCATATTCGCACCGGCAATCACCAGTGTCGCTGATACCGGCGTCGAGCTTTTCGCCAGAAATTGTCAGGTCTGCCACACTGCGGGCAAGGGCGAACCCCATCGCCAGGGTCCCAATCTGTGGGGCATCGTCGGGCGCACTGCCGGAACGGTAGAAGGCTTCAGATATTCGCCGGCCCTGAAATCGTCCGGCGTGGTGTGGACGCCCGCGCACATCGATGCCTGGCTCGCTTTTCCGCAAAAGCTCGTGCGAGGCACGATAATGGTCTACCGTCAGTCCGATCCCGACAAGCGCAAGACGATCGTCGAATACCTTGTCACCCTGAAGGACTGAGCATGGCCAAGGCCATTCACACGATGATCCGGGTCCTGGACGAGAAGAAATCGGTCGACTTCTACGGCACGGCGCTCGGCCTCGCGGTCAAGGACCGATTTCAGTTTGACGATTTCACCCTGGTCTACCTCAAGAACGCCGAGAACGACTTCGAGGTCGAGCTGACGGTCAATCACGGGCGCACCGAGCCCTACACCCACGGCACCGGCTACGGGCATGTCGCGGTTTCGGTGGCCGATGTCGACGCCGAGCACCGGCGCCTCACAAGCGCGGGTCTCGATCCCGCGCCAGTCAAGGAGTTTCATCGCGACGGCAAGCTGATGGCCAAGTTCTTTTTTCTGCAGGATCCCGACGGCTACAAGATCGAGGTGCTGCAGCGTCATGGCCGCTACACCTGAAGTAGCGGCCTAGAAACAGCAGGAGGAAACCCATGCGATTGATCGACAAACGCTTCAAGATCTCGCGCCGCAGCGTTCTGAAGACCAGCGGCGCTGTTGCGGCGGCGGCCACCGTGATGCCCGCCGGGGTCATCAGCGGCACGGCCTTCGCGGCCGCCCCGGTAGCCCTGTCGGCGGACTCCTTCGCCACTCTGGTCAAGATGGCGCGCGATATCTATCCCCACGACAAGATCGCCGACCAGTACTACGCCGTGGTGATCGCGAGCGTCGACACCGCGGCCAAGGACGATGCCGCGCTCAAGACCATGCTTGAGGACGGCGTCGCCGATCTCGATCGCAAGGCCCAGGGCGCGAAAGGTTCGGGCTATGCCGCCATCGCCGAGGAATCCGATCGCGTGGCGCTTCTCAAGGGGATCGAGACCACGCCTTCTTCCAGAAGATCCGCGGCGACCTGATCACCGGCATCTACAACAACAAGGAGCTGTGGCCGTCTTTTCGGCTACGAAGGCGAGTCGGCCTCGAAGGGCGGCTATGTGGGCCGCGGTTTCGACGACATCGACTGGCTCTGAGGGAGGCAACGAACATGGCTGCACCATTTGATCTCAATGACGGTTCGGTTGTCGTGGTCGTAGGCTCCGGCGCCGGCGGCGGCACGCTCGCCAACGAACTCGCCCAGAAGGGCGTGAGCGTCGTCTGCCTGGAAGCGGGCGGGCGCCACGAGATGCAGGATTTCGAGAACGACGAATGGCCGATGTTCTCCAGGATTTCCTGGCTCGACAAGCGGACCACGTCGGGCACCTGGCGGGTCGCCAAGGATTTCGCGGGCCTTCCCGCCTGGATCGTGAAGGCGGTCGGCGGCTCGACCGTGCATTGGGCCGGCGCCTCGCTGCGCTTCCAGGAGCACGAGTTCAAGGCCAAGACCGTCTACGGCGATGTGCCGAGCGCAAGCCTTCTCGACTGGCCGATCACGCTCGCCGAGATGGAGCCCTGGTACGACAAGGCCGAAGACAAGATGGGGACGACCCGCACCCACGGCATTCCGGGCCTGCCGGGCAGCAACAACTACAAGGTCCTGGAAGCCGGCGCCAAGAAGCTCGGCTACAAGGAGGTGCAGCACCGGGCGCATGTCGATAAATCCCGAGGCGCGCGGCGGGCGCGGCGCCTGCCAGCAGATCGGCTTCTGTTTCCAGGGCTGCAAGTCGGGTGCCAAGTGGTCGACGCTCGTCGCCGAAATCCCCGCCGGCGAGCTCACCGGCAATCTCGAGGTCCGGCCGAATTCGCAGGTGGTCAAGATCGAGCACGACGACGGCGGCAAGGTCACCGGCGTCGTCTACGCCGACAAGGATGGCAAGCTGCAAAACCAGAAGGCCCGCGTCGTCTGCGTGGCCGGGAACTCATTCGAGAGTCCCGCGCCTGCTCCTCAACTCGGCGTCGAGCAAGTTCCCCGACGGCCTCGCCAATTCCTCCGGCCAGGTGGGCAGGAACTACATGCGCCACACCACCGGCTCGGTCTATGCCATCTTCGACAAGCCCGTGCACATGTATCGCGGCACCACCATGGCCGGCATCGTCCAGGACGAAGCCCGCAACGATCCGTCGCGCGGCTTCGTCGGCGGCTATGAGCTCGAAACCCTGTCGCTCGGCGTGCCGTTCCTGGCGGCCTTCCTCAATCCCGGCGAATGGGGCCGTCCGTTCGCCGAAGCCATGGAGGCCTATGACCGCATGGCCGGCATGTGGATCGTCGGCGAGGACATGCCGCAGAACGGCAATGCCGTCACGCTGCACGCGACGGAAAAGGACCAGTACGGCATGCCGGTTCCCAACGTGCATTTCGACGATCACGCCAACGACGTGGCGATGCGCGAGCATGCCTACAAGCAGGGCTCGGCGATCTACGATGCGGTGGGCGCGGTGAAGACCTTCCACACGCCGCCCTATCCTTCGACCCACAATCTCGGTACCAACCGGATGAGCGACAATCCGCGCGACGGGGTGGTGAACAAGTGGGGGCAGACTCACGATGTGAAGAACCTGTTCATCTCCGATGGCAGCCAGTTCACCACTGGCGCTGCGGAGAACCCGACCCTCACCATCGTGGCGCTCGCCATCCGCCAGGCCGATCACATCGCCGGCGAAATGTCGAAGGGCAATCTCTGAACGAACGAAGCATTCCCCCGCGCTGTCTTCAGCGCGGGGGAACCAGCTGACAGACTCTCAAGTTCCGTCACTGCGGCCAATCAATGCGCCATGCGAGCTGGCTCTCGCTGTCCTGCTGTGGCTCGCCTGCGTCCACGGCGCCGCTGCGGCGGAGATCGTCACCGATCTCGAGCTCGTGCTGGCCGTCGACGCCTCGGGCAGCGTCGATGACGACGAGTTCCAGCTCCAGGTTCAGGGCATCGCCGCAGGCTTCCGCGACCCCGCCGTGTTGCAGGCAATCGCCCGAGGTCCGGCCGAAGAGCATCGCGGTCAACATGCTGCTGTGGGCCGAGCACAGCGTGCCGAAGGAGATGACCGGCTGGTTCGTCATCGCCTCGCGGTCGGACGCCGAACGCTTCGCTGCCGCGGTCACGGCCTTTCCGCGCAACGTCACGGGCGCGACGGGCATGGGCGAGGGCCTCGCCGCCGCCCTGCGCTCGCTCGAGGACAACGGCATCGAGGCTTCCCGCCGCGTGGTCGATGTCTCCGGCGACGGCGCCGAAACGCCCGCCCGCGACTATGTCGTGATGATGCCGCAGGCTCGTACCATGGCGTACTCGCGCGGTGTGACCGTCAACGGCCTCGCCATTCTCGGCAGCGAGCCGGATCTCGCCGAGTGGTACGCCGAGCATGTGCTGGTAGGCCGCGGCAGCTTTCTCGAGATCGCCCAGGACTACCGCGCCTTCGCCGCCGCCATGCGGCAGCAAGCTGCTGCAGGAAATCGAGCGCCTGCCGCGCCTGTCGCTGAACTGAGTAATTTCCCTCCCCCTTGTGGGGAGGGATAAAGGGTGGGGGTCTCTCAGGCCGCGCCGCCTACCCCCACCCCTAACCCCCATAGGCGCTAACATAGGCATGTTCGTAAATACTCCGATTGTGCTGGTCTGCGGCGCGGAGGTTCACACAGCAGGCGCCGCAGACGCCCGAAGGTTTTGAGGATAGTGCTCCAAGGGAGCGGACCGCGGATGGCGGCGAGGACGCTTGCGAGGAAGATTCTGACGCATCGCCACCGCGAGATGCGTAGCGGCGGCCTTGCGGGATCCAGAGGGGGGAGAGTCCGGGACATTCCCGGCGAGACGTTCGGCCATGAGGGCGGCGATGAGCCTTGCATAAATCCAAGCCCGCGCGAGATCGGGGTTCTTGGCCGGCAGCCGGTCGAGGCCCGCCAGGCTTTTGAAGCGCTTGAAGGCGAGTTCGATCTGCCAGCGCAGGCGATACAGACTGAGCACGTCGCGGGTCGGGAAGAGCCTGCGAGGCAGCGATGTCAGGATGAGAATGTATTTCGCCGCCTCGAGGCTGCGTGGGTCTGGCTTCTTGCCGCGTTTGCCGGCCTCCTTGCGCAGTCGCTTCTGGGCCTCTTCGGCCTCCTGCGAGGTCTTGCGACGCATGACCAACCGCAAGATGAGCGGCGGCGCGGCGGCCAACTTGGCGCCCGGCTGGACGGCCACCCGCACCTCGCCCTCTCGCTTCTTCAGCCTGGCCAACGCCGCGAACATCTCGAATGGCCTGCCGTCGGGCTTGCGCAAGGCGAGCGCGTTCCAGCCCATTCGCATGAGCGGATGGGCGCCCACATCCATGAGCTCCCGCAGATCGCGGTAGCGGGCGTAGCCGCGATCCACCAAGCCGATGTCGTTGGCGGCGAACCGGAAGCGGGTCAGGCTTTCGGCGCCATGCTCGTCGGTCAGCTCGAGCTGATCGACCTGGCCGCTGGCCAAGTCGTAGCCGGCGTGCAGCCGCCATGTGGTGCCCTTGGCTCCCGGCGGGCAGATCGAGGTGGCGTCGATGGCGCGCAACCGATAGCCCGTCCAACGCCCCGCCCGCGCCGGCATGGGAGCTTGCGCGGCCAGCAGATTTCCCAGGACGTCTTGGCCCAGCCAGTCCGCCGCATGGGCGAGCCGATGCAGCAACGCCGGATTGGACAGGCTGGCGATCCCCATCGCCGCGGCCCACCCGCTGCACTCGCGCAGCGACATCCCGCAACCGCCGTAGCCGAGCGCCAGACGCAACAGTGTCTCGGCGTCCTTCACGCCCCGCGGGCGCTCGAAAGCACCGCGGGCTCGCGCGCTCGCCTCCAAATCCAATCCACGCGGCAGCAACCTCAAGAGGTCCGGCCACTGGCCGCGAATCAGCGATGGTTCCTTCATCGCAATCTTGAATCACATCGCCATTCCGCACGCTACCCACCTATGTTAGCGCCTATGCCCCTAACCCCTCCCCACAAGGGGGAGGGGAATTGGTCACACGGTGGGTGCGGCGACCTCCGCGCCCGCCTTCTGGGCCCCTGCCTGCTTGTTGTCGGAATCCTTGCCGCGCGACAGGGCGATCACCGGCTCCATGGCCTCGCAGCACATCGTCGGGCAGATGGCACAGGATCTTGTGGCCGTCTGCCCATGTCCTTGACGGGCGGCATCTCGGTTTCGCAGATGGCCCCGATCTTGCGATGGCAGCGGGTCTGGAACGGGCAGCCGGACGGCGGGTTCATCGGCGAGGGCAGCTCGCCCTTGAGCACGATGTGCTTCTTCTTGACCGACGTGTCGGCGATCGGCACCGCCGACAGCAGCGCCTCCGTATAGGGATGGTAGGGCGGGGCGAACACCTGGTCGGTGGTGCCTTGCTCCATGATCAGGCCGAGATACATCACCACCACGCGGTCGGCGAGATAGCGCACCACCGAGAGATCGTGGCTGATGAAGATCATGGTCGTGCGCCTGTCGCGCTGGATGTCGGTGAGGAGCCCGGTGATCGCCGCCTGCACCGACACATCGAGCGCCGAGACCGGCTCGTCGGCGACCACCACCGCAGCGTTGCCGCCGAAGGCGCGGGCGATGCCGATGCGCTGCTTCTGGCCGCCCGACAGCTGGCGCGGCTTGCGGAAGGCGAACTCGCGCGGCAGCTTGACGAGATCGAACATCTCGAACATCCGGCGGCGGATTTCCTCGGGCTCCGACGCGACGCCGAATTTCTTGATGACGCGGGCGATCTGGCCGGCCGACCGAGTGGCTGGGATTGAGGGTTTCGAACGGGTTCTGGAACACGAGCTGCAGCGAGCCGACGAGCTGCGGGTCGCGCGACTGCACCGGCAGATGCGAGATGTCCTTGCCGTTGAGCTTGCACTTCCCCGTCGGTCGCTTCCTCCAGTCCCATGAGCACCTTGGCGAAGGTGGTCTTGCCGCAGCCCGGATTCGCCGACGATGGCCACGGTCTCGGCCTCGCGCGCTGTCGAAATCGAGCTTCTCGTTGGCCTTGACGAAACGGCTGCGCTTGCCGCTGAACAGGGCGGCGAGGGAATTGTCGCGGATCTCGTAGTGCTTCTTCATGTTGCTGACTACGAGGACCGGCGGGCCGATCTTCATCGGCTCCTGCTGCGTCCGCCCGCGGCCTTGGCTTCCCAGTCGATCTCCTCATAGCGCACGCAGCGCACCGCATGGCCGGGGTCGCCCTCGACATCGAGCATCGGCGATCGGCTTGTCGCAGCATGCCCGGCCGGAAATGATCGCAGCGCGGGCCGAACGAGCAGCCGGGCGGCCGGTCGGCCGGCAGCGGCAGCTGGCCGCGGATCGGCAGCAGCGGACGGGCGAACCGGTCGGTGCCGGGCAGCGGAATGGAGTTGAAGAGGCCGCGCGTATAGGGATGGCGCATGTGGTCGAACACCTGCTTGACCGAGCCGTGCTCGACCGCGTGGCCCGAATACATGACCGAGATCTTCTGGCAGGTCTCGAGGATGAGGCCGAGGTTGTGCGAGATGTAGAGCATCGAGGTGCCGAACTCGCGCGAGATGTCCTTGATGAGCTCGACGATGCCGGCTTCGACCGTTACGTCGAGGGCGGTCGTCGGCTCGTCGAGCAACAGCAGCTTGGGATTGGACAGGAGCGCCATGGCGATGAGCACGCGCTGCTGCTGGCCGCCCGACAGCTGGTGCGGAAAGGAATTCATGATTCGTTCCGGATCGGGCAGCCGCACCTTGGACAGGAGCTCCATGGACGCGCCGGCGGGCGTCCTTGTCGCTGATGCCCTCGTGGATCACCAGCACTTCGGAGAGCTGGTCTCCCGCCCGCATCGACGGATTGAGCGAGGCCATCGGCTCCTGATAGACCATGGCGATCTGCGAGCCGCGGATGCTTCGCAGCTCCTCCTCCGAAAGGGTGGTGATGTCGCGGCCCATGAACCTGATCGAGCCGCCGGTGATGGCGCCGTTCTTGCCCATGTGGCGCATGATGGCGAGCGCCACCGTGGACTTGCCGCAGCCCGATTCGCCGACCAGGCCGACCGCTTCGCCGGGCATGACGGTGAGATTGAAATCGACCACCGCCGGCACCGCGCCGCGCCGCGTGTAGTAGCTGATGCAGAGGTCCTTGCACTCGAGGACGGGGTCGGCGGAACCGTGCGGGGCCATGGGCGTTGCTCAGTCCCTCAGCGAGATTTCGCTGCAGGCCGTCGGCGAGCATGTTGAGGCCGAGCACCATCGAGGATATCGCCGCCGCCGGCCACAGCATGGCGTTGGCGCCGAACGAGCCGAATTTCTGCGCCGCGTTGATCATGCTGCCCCAGTCGGGATCGGGCGGCGGCAGGCCGAGCCCCAGATAGCCGAGGAGCGCGATGGTGATGGTGACATAGCCCATGCGCAGGCAGGCATCGACGATCAGCGGCCCGCGCGCATTGGGCAGGAGCTCCACCAGCATGATGTAGAGCGGGCGCTCGCCGCGGACCTGTGCTGCGGCGATGTAGTCGCGCGTCTTCAGGTCGAGCACGATGCCGCGCACGATGCGCATCACCTGGGGCCCCGTGGCGAGCGTGACGGCCATGATGATGTTGAGGGGCGTGGCGCCGAGCGTGCCGATGATGACCAGGTAGAGCACGATCAGCGGGAACGACATGACGAGGTTGCCGATGAAGCACAGGACGTCGTCCCACCAGCCGCCGAGATAGCCGGCCGCCACGCCCATCAGCATGCCGGTCACGTAGGCGCTGATGGTGGCGAGGCCGGCCCAGATGAACACCCGCTGCGCGCCCCAGATCAGGCGCGACAGGATATCGCGGCCGATGTCGTCGGTGCCGAGCCAGAAGAACACGCCGTCTTTGGTCTCGGTCGAGAGGCTTGGCCAGCAGGTGGCTCGAGAATTGCGCCAGCGGGTCCTTGATCGGCAGGATCGGCGCCAGGATCGCCAGCACCAGCCAGAACAGGACGATGGCGAGGCCGACCATGCCGATGTTCGATTCCCTGAGCAGTGCGATGAGCCGAGAGCAGCCGCTCGGGCAGGCCTTTGCGGGCGTGGCATCGGGAGAGCGAGATCGGTCATCGGCAGCGGGCCTCAGCTGAACCGGATGCGCGGATTGAGATAGGTGTAGCCGACTTCGGAGATGAACTGGGTGGCGACGGCCAGCGCCACCGCGATCATGGTGCAGGCCTCCACCACATAGATGTCCTGGAACTGCGCCGCCTCATAGAGCCGCCGGCCGAAACCGTCGTAGGCGAACACCACCTCGGTGACGATGACGCCCGAAAGGAGGTAGTTGATCTGCAGGACCATCACCGTGAAGGGAGCGATCATGGCATTGCGCAGCGCATGCTTCATGACCACCCGCTTGAACGGCATGCCTTTGAGAACGGCGGTGCGGACGTATTGCGAGGTCATGACCTCGCCCATCGAGGCCCGCATCATCCGCGTGTAGTAGCCGAAGTTGAAGATCACCAGCACCGCCACCGGCAGGATCAGCTCCTTGCGGAACCATGCCGCGGGTCCGGCCGAGGTGCCGGGCAGCCAGTCGAGCCAATAGACGAAAATGGCCAGCAGGAAGGTGGCCGAGGCGAACTCCGGCACCGAGGTCGTGATGACCGAGAGGAAGGAGATGCCGCGGTCGCGGAAAGCAGCCCTCGGCAATGCCGGCCAGCACGCCGAGCACCAGCGAAATTGCCACGGTGAGCGTGAAGACCCATGCTGCCAGGATGGCGGTATTGGCGAGCGCCGGCCAGATGATGTTGCCGACCGGCTTGTCGGTCTGAATGGAGGTGCCGAAATCGCCGGTGAAGAAGTTGAACAGCCAGGAGAGGTAGCGCTTCAGGAAGGGCTCGTTGTAGCCGTTCTGCTCGAGCCATGCCATGCGCTGGTCGGGCAGCGAATACTGGCCGAGCACCTTGATGGCGACGAGCTCCTTGTCGTGCTCGAACAGCAGGTAGAGCAGGAAAGACGACACCACCATGATGAGCGCCATCATGGCGAGCCGGCGTCCGATCAGCGGCAGCATGACGACCCCACCTCACTTTCACGCGCTGCCTGACCGCTGGTGGGCGGCGGCAATCTTGTTCAGTCCCTTACCATGCCTGCGCGTGTCGTGCATCACAACCCTGCGCGCCACGCGGGTCATTGGATATTCGTATGCTCGACGCAAACGATCTTCTGTCGGAAGCTCGCTTCGACTCAGCTCAACTTCAACACATCGCAAGCATCCATGCCGGAACCGTCGCCGTACGCGGCGTTCTTCATTTGTTCTGACGCAATAGCACGTCGAAACGCGATAGTGGATGAAACAGTCGTAACCCGGCAACAAGAACGCAACGCATGAAGGTCCGCCGGCTTCCCCGCGATGACGAGTCCAACGGCTGGACGGCCGCTCTGTCCCGGCGCCGGCCGGCGCGGCCGCTCAGGGGCGCGGAGAAGGCCGACTTCGCGGTGATCGGCGCGGGCTTCGCGGGGCTCGCGGCGGCGCGCCGGCTTGCCGAGCTGGCACCCGAACGGCGCATCGTTCTTCTCGAGGCGCAGCGCGTCGGCGACGGCTCCTCGGGGCGCAATTCGGGCTTCATCATTGATTTGCCCCACGAGGCCGAAAGCCTGGGCGCCGATGCGACCGGATTGCAGGAGCGCGTCCTGCGTCTCAACCGGTTCGCGATTGGCCGTCTGCGCGAGCTGGTGAAGCAAGAGCGCATCGAGTGCGAGTGGAGCGAAAGCGGCATGTATCGCGGCGCGGTGATGGCGCGGGCGTCGCGGTTTCTCGATCCCTATGAACGGATGATCCGGCGGCTCGGGATTCCATGCAAAAGGCTGGACCGCCGCCAACTCGAATCCCGCCTCGGCACGTCGCTCTACCACGACGCGGTCTATTCGGCGGGTACGGTGCTCGTGCAGCCGGCGGCCCTGGTCGAGGGTCTCGCCCGCAACCTGCCGGGCAATGTGGAACTATTCGAGCAGTCCCCGGTGAGCTCGGTGGAAACGGGGCAGGGCATCCGGATGACTGCCGGGGAGGGCAGCCTCACCGCCGGCAAGGTCATTCTCGCCGTCAACGGGCTCGTCCCGGCGTTCGGCCATTACCCGCGCCACCTCTTCAATCTGGGCCTGTGGGCGAGCCTGTCGCGGCCGCTCACCGACGTGGAACGTCAGAAACTCGGCAGCGAGCCGGCGTGGGGCATGACGCCTGCCGATCCCCGAGGAGGCGTCACCGTGCGGCTCACTCCGTGCGGCCGGCTGCTGGTCAGGGCCATCACCTATTCCGAACCGTGGTACCGTCCGCATACGGAAGATAGAGCGCGCATGCGCACCGCCCATCGGCGCATTCTCGAGCGCCGCTTTCCTCAGCTTGCCCCGATCGTCATCGAGCACACGTGGACCGGCTTCGTTTCGAAGTCATGGAACGCCGCTCCCGTGTTCGGTCAACTGGCGCCGAATGTCTATTCGGCCTGCGTGCAGAACGGCGTCGGCTGTGCCCGCGGCACCTACCAGGGCGAGCTTGCCGCCGATCTGGTAATGGACAACGACCACGAGCTGTTGCGCGACATGCTGGCCCATGCCCGCCCCGTCCCGCTGCCGCCGCAGCCGCTCACCCGCTGGGGCGCTTCGGCGCGTATCCTGTGGCTCGAGTGGCTGTCGCGCGGGGAACGGTAATGTAACGGCCGCCAATTCGCCGCCGCGTTTGCACTGACTGTCGAACTTTACAGTTGGTTCAGCCTTCCGCCGACCTTCTACGGCTGAGCACTCCGCAAAGCGCAGCGGGCGTCAGCTACCAGAAGCGGCAGCAGCGCGCTCGAACTCGCGGACCAGATCCGTCGTTTCGACCCAGCTGACCTCGAGCCACTCCCGGGCGCGGGTGCAACCGACATAGAAGGAAACGCGGCCCTCAACGTCGTGGGGAAAATCGTCCACCGATGCAAGCATCACGTAGGGCGCGTCGTAACCTTTGGCCGAGGCGACCGTAGATACGGTTATCCGATCAGGTTGAATCGCGAGGCCATCCTTTTCACTCTCTTCAAACGGACGG
Organism: uncultured Alphaproteobacteria bacterium; assembly: GCA_963780765.1. Taxonomy (GTDB): domain Bacteria; phylum Pseudomonadota; class Alphaproteobacteria; order Rhizobiales; family Aestuariivirgaceae; genus CAWHQZ01. The sequence continues at coordinate 276,586 of CAWADI010000023.1, forward strand.
CGAACCCGTTGCTGGCCGACGCGCTCGGCGATGGCGTTCGCAAGCTCCATGGCTCGATCGCGCCGAAAAGTCAGCACAAGGATATCTTGTGGTAGCAGGCTATCACGCTTCAAGAGGCGCTCGCAGCAGGTTGCCAGCGACAGCTGTTCCGCGTTCCTGTCGGCGCACTTTCGCCACGCCGCCGGACTTCCTTCGCGCGCGGTGAAGAACACTCTTATGTGACCATCCTCGATTGCGACGAGTCGTTTTTCCTTCAGGGTGACCATGTCGGCAAAACTGCTCGTGGTAACCGATCGGGCACCATCGGCATGGCTGCCAACAAGAAGGTTGAATGCCGGCTCGAGGATCTGTCGGGTGTTGCGAAAACACTCGTCCATGACGACCGACCGGCCGCGCACGTCGAGACCCAAGTCAGACCATGTTGGGCGCTTTCGGCCGTAGAGATTTTGTGCGTCGTCATAGAACACGAACATGCGCGGCAATTCCGAAGACGACTGCGCGCACAGCCTCAAGAGAAGCGCATATTCGGTCTCGTGGAAGTCCTGCCCCTCGTCGATAAAGATGCAGGAGAAGAGACCCTTGGTCAGTCGGGCCGCGAGTTGGCCGTCAATCGCATTCAGGTCCGAAAGACATCGTGCGGCTCTTTCGCTCGAATCGGGAGCATCGTCGATACGATGGTACCGGCAGTAGCCTTCTTTATGGAGGTAGTAGAGGAGCGAGTTGAAATGCGTCACCAGGATAGAGTTCTGCGGCAGCAACTCGGCGGTCCGCTGGAAATAGGCGATCTCGATCCTCTCGCGAATGAACGGAACAAGAGTCCGGTTGAAGCAGACCGCCAAAACCGGAAGCGGCTGCAGACGATCCTCGAATAGGTCCCTGGTGCCCTTGTGCAGCCGCTCGACCATTCGAGCCGCCTGGGTGGCCAGGACGACCGTTTTGCCACTCCCAGCCACGCCGCGCACCAGCCGTGGCCCGTCGTTCCATTCCTGCGAGGTGAGGCGCTGTTGTAGGTCGGTGAGCACGCGGTCCTCGGCTAACGCCAGAGACAGCAGTTCGCCTTTGGAGCCTTCCGGAGGAAGCGGGCCGGGTCTTGGGGGAGGTCGCAACGCCTCGGAATCGCCAAAAGCCGCCTTGACGCTGCGCAATTAAATCTCCGGACACTCGTGCAGACCGACTTGCGCTAGCAAATGGGCACCTTTCCGTCGCAGCAACAACCCCAAACCGGATGAGCACAGGTCCTCGCTGAAAATGACGTCGGGCCGCTCGGCGACAGTGTTGCCGAATTTGCGTTCCCAATCGCTCCGCCCAATTTTCGGAAAGATGACCCAGCTCTGAAATCCGATATTGAGGTCACCGCCGAAGTTGCGCGTGGCGGCATCCTTGATGTCGAACATCTTTTGTCTTGCCTGCCGCGACGGATCGCGCCGCACGACACCGGAGTCGTACGCGATTTCGATCGCTCCGCCGGCGTAAATCGCGCGCACCTGGCTCAGGGTTACCCCCTTTATCTCAACGACATGAAGCCCGGAGGCAGGGTCGAGCACGGCGATATCGGGGGCGCCTGAGCGGCCGCCTACTACAGACGGTTCGCAAAGGAGAAGGGCACTTTCACAGTTGAACGTCTGAGCAAGGATGAGGAGCACTTCTTGGTGCGTTGCTGTGCGCGCTTCTTCTGTGTCGACCACCCGGCATTGAAGGCGGCTTAGTTCGGAGATGAGGTCCACCCGGATTTCCCCACGCGCCACAAAGAGTGCTGAATGTCGGGCATTCCGGAGCCCAGGTCAAAAGATCGACGTCGGCAAGTTCGTCAGCGTGAAATGGCGGTGACCTCGACAGGCCGAATTCCTCTCGTTAGGGATTGGCGTAACGGGGTGCCTTCGCCGTTGCGCAGCCGTCGATCGAGACGACCTCTTGGCTCCGCGGCGGCAATGGCGAGGGACAAGCAGCAGGCCGAGCCGGGACCGGCGCAGGACAAGGGAGGCACGAGGTGCATCGGGACGATTTCGTGATGGTCTGTTACTGCGACATCGCCGGTCAGGTGCGCGGCAAGGGCTTCCCCGCCAAGGATTTGGATGTCCGGATGACGAGGGGCATCGGCTGGACGCCCACCAATATCCTGATCAGCGCCTTCGGTCCCATCGCCAGCAGCCCGTTCGGGTCCTGGGGCGACCTGATCCTCATGCCGGACCCTGCGACCAAGGTCGATGTCGACTTCGGCGACGGCTCCCCGCCCGAACACTTCTATCTGAGCGACGTTCTCAACACCGATTGCACACCCTGGGAGTGCTGTCCGCGCACCTTCCTCAAACGCGCCCTTGCGGCCCTCAAAACCGAGACCGGGCATCAGGTCGTGGCGTCGCTGGAGCAGGAGTTCTTCTATGGCGGCGCCGAGGCAAACGCGTCTTCCTCCTACAACCTGAGCTCGGTGCGCCGGCACGGTGAATTCGGCGGAGCGCTGCTCCACGCGCTGCGGATGGCCAACGTCGACGTCAATTCCTACCTGCCGGAATACGGCGCCCGCCAATACGAGGTCACCTACCGGCCAGGGCCCGCCGTACGTGCCGCCGATCACGCCCTGATCGTGCGCGAGATCGCCCGGGCGACGGCCCATCGCCTCGGCCACCGGGCGTCCTTCGCGCCCATGGTCGCCAGCGACGGCATCGGCAACGGCGTCCATATCCACATGAGCCTTCGAGACGAGGATGGCCGCCCGGTGACCTATGACGGCAAGGGCCGCCATGGCCTCAGCGCCGTCGCGGGGCAGTTCATCGCCGGCATCCTGCGCCATATGCCGGCTCTCTGCGCCATCACGGCGCCCAGCATGGTGTCCTATCTGCGACTGACGCCTTATCGCTGGAGTGCGTCCTACAACAATCTGGGGTACCGCGACCGCGAGGCCGGTGTCAGGATCGCGCCGGCCTTCGCAACGCCGGGCGCCGATGTCGGCGAGCAGTACAACTTCGAATATCGGGCAGCCGATGCGGCAGCCAATCCCTATCTGGCGCTCGCGGTCCTCATCCATGCAGGGTTGGAAGGGATCGCGAACCGCCTTCCGCCGCCGGAGGTGACGGAGACCCACCCGGCGGACTTCACCGCGGAAGAGCTTCGCCGTCGCGGCATCGTTCGCCTGCCGCAATCGCTCCCTGAGGCTCTACAGGCCCTGGAGGCGGACGCGGCCGTCCGCAGCTGGTTCCCGCCGCCGCTGTTCGACGTCTATCTGCGCTGCAAGCGGTGGGAAGTCGACTTCATGGGCAAGCTGCCAGTGGACGAGCAGTGTCGCCGGTACGTCGAGGTCTATTGAAGAAGTTGCTACCAGCCCGCATAGGCGGCGATGGCGGCGTCGGGAGACCCGGCCCGCCTCGACGTCCTCGAGCGCCCGGTCGAGGATGCTCAAACCCTCTTCGGCTTCCGCCGCGCTCAAGGTAAGGGGCGGCGTGAGCTCGAGGACATTCGAATGGTGACCGACGTAGAACACGGCGGCGCCGAGCTCCGATGCCCGATAGGCCACCTTGGCGCAGGCCCGGGTAGCCGGCGCCCGGGTTGTTCGGTTCTCGACCAGGTCGATGCCGATGACGAGGCCGCGGCCGCGCACCTCGCCGATGAGCGGATGCCGGTTCGACATCCGCTTGAGACCATCCGTGAGCTGACGGCCCCGGGCGGCCGCGTTCTCCATCAGCCTGTCGCCCTGGATGGTCCTCAGCACTGCCCGTCCCGCCGCGGCGCACACCGGGTTTCCGGACAGCGTGGTGACGGTCAGTCCGAGTTTGTGGTTCAGTATCTCGGCCGGTCCGACCACGGCGGAGAGAGGCAAACCGCCGCCGATCGACTTGCCGAAGGAAACGATGTCGGGCACGACGCCCTCCACGTCGAAGGAATGCATGAATCCGGTTCGGCCGAGCCCCACTTTGACTTCATCGCAGATGAGCAGAATGCCGTGGCGCCGGCATAGATCGCTGAGCCCCTTGAGGAACCCGGGCGGCGGCACGATGTCGCCGGCGTCGCACATGATGGCCTCGAGGAAGACCCCGGCGATCTGCGACGGCGGCGCGATCGTGTCGAGGAGATATGCGAAATAGTCGAGGACCTGCCCTCCCACGTCGCCGGCGAAGGCCGGGCGATAGGGGTCGGGGTAGGGAACGTAGATCTGGCCGGGCCGGGAGGAGGGAACGCTGTTGAGCTGCTGGGCGCTGTAGCCCGACAGCGCCAGGCTGCCGGAAAGTCCTCCGTGGGTGCCGCCGATGAAGGATACGAACCGCGATCTCCCCGTAGCGGCGGTTACCGCCCGCGCCAGAGCGTCGTTGGCATCCGAGCCGCAGTGGCCGAACCAGACCCGGCGATCGCCCGAGCCCGGCACCAGGGCCAGCAGTTCCTCGGCGAGGCCGACCGCTTCGGCGTTGGTGGTGCTGAGGTTGCTCGCCGAGGCCATGTCTCCGACGGCTCGCCGTACGGCCTCGACGACGGCCGGGTGGGCGTAGCCGAGGGCCGCTGCACCCCAGGCGCCGGAGAGATCGAGGATGCGGCGGCCGTCCTCGGCGATCAGGTACGAGCCCTTCTCCGCGAACCACGGCACAGGGAAAGAAACGGATCTTGTTGGTTTCGGCGATGACCCGCCGCTCGCGCTCTTCGAGGGTGAGTGCCATCGGGTAGTCCTCTCCGTCGCATGGCTGCATGCGAAACAGTAACCGATGGTGATCGTGGTGCAACGCCGGTTTGGCGGGCCGGGCACGGGCCTCGAAGGCGGCGATGTTGCATTCCGGACGGCGGCCAGATTATGGTGTCCCGAACTTGTGGCACGGGCTCGCTGCCCGGGGAGAGTGACGGAGTGCAACGCGAGGCGCCAGCCGTCGGATCCTGGATCGCTCACGACGAGCCGTCGCCTTTCGCGATCGTCAATCGACAGGGCAAGAGCCGGGCGATCCTCGCCTGCGACCACGCCAGCGCCTATGTTCCCCGGCGGCTGGGAACGCTCGGTCTCGAACCTGCCGATCGGCAGCGGCACATCGCCTGGGACATCGGCGCTGCCGAGGTGGCGCGCCGCCTGTCCGGCCATCTGGACGCACCGCTCATCCTCACGGGCTATTCCAGACTGGTCGTCGACTGCAACCGCCCTCTGAACGTCGCCGACGCTTTCGCCGAACGCAGCGAAGACACGGTGATTGCGGGCAATGTCGGGATCGGTGCGGTGGAAAAGTCGGAACGCGCCGCCGCCTTCTACTGGCCCTACCACGATGCCCTGCACGGCTTGATCGAATCCCGCGTCGAGGCCGGCGCGGTGCCGGTGCTGGTTGGCGTGCATTCCTTCACGCCGGTGTACCGGGGCGTCTCACGGCCTTGGCACGTCGGAGTTCACTATCGGCTGGATCCGCGCGCCGCCCTTCTCGCCCTCGCTGCTCTCAGGAGTGAGCCGGGATTGACCGTCGGCGAGAATGAGCCGTACGAAGTCACTCTCGACGGAGATTACACCGCCCCCGTGCACGCGGAACGCCGGGGCATGCCTTACGTATTGTTCGAGATCCGCCAGGATCTCATTGCCTCGCACGCCGGGGCCCACGAGTGGGCCGACCGGCTCGCCGCGGTGCTCCGCCCCGTCCTCGATCACGGGAGCCTCGACGGGTTCGGCGAGCCCGCTCGCGACGTGTGGGAACCGCGCTACGAAATTGGAGATCGGCCATGAAGCGAAGCGAGATCGATGCCCTCCCGCTGGAAGGCGATGTGTCGTTCCGCGAGCGGCAAGTCGAGCCCGGCCGCACGGCGCTGCTGCTCATCGATCTGCAGAAGGGTGAATACAACGAGCGGAAGATCAAGGCCGAGCCGGAGCACGCGTATTTCTGGGACCGCCTGGCCGGGGTGGTGATCCCCAACGGACAGAAGCTCCTGGCGGCGTGCCGCGGCGCCGGGGTCGAAGTGCTGTTCACGACCGTCGAGTGCTACACGCTGGACGGCCGGGACCGCAGCCTCGACTACAAGGTGTCGGGGATTTTCGCCGCCAAGGGATCGTGGGAAGCGGAGGTCATCGACGAGCTCAAGCCGATGCCCAACGAGATCTCCATTCCGAAAATGTCGTCGAGCGTGTTCATGTCGACCAACATCGAATACGTGCTGCGCAACCTGGGGATCGAGTTCCTCATGGTCATGGGGGTCGTCACCGATCAATGCGTCGAGTCGGCGGTACGCGACGCCTGCGACCTGGGCTTTCTCGTCACGCTCATCGAGGACGGCTGCGCGACGATGACTCAGGAGCGTCACGACGCAACGCTAAGGGCGATCAAGGGTTATTGCCGGCAGCGCAAGACGGACCAGGTTCTGGCCGAGCTTCGCAGTTGGCGCAAAGAGGCGGCTGAGTAGACCGGCCACGAAACGGCGGTGCGCCGCCAGGAGGAGACGCAACAATGAAAAAGCAAGCGATCGTGGGTTTGGCAGCCGTCGCGGTGATGGCGGCCGGACTGGCCAGGACGGTGACGGCAGCCGACGATGTCACCATCGGCTTCGCCATTGCGCTCAGTGGCTGGATGAACGCCTATGACGGACCGCCGCTGAACGGGTCGAAAATGGCCATCGACGAGTTCAATGCCAAAGGCGGAATCCTCGGTAAGCAGATCAAGGCGGTGATCGCCGATACCAAGACCGACGTCGTCGAGGGCGCGAAAGCCGGTGCGGAAGTGATCGCCAAGGGCGCGCAATTCATGGCCGTGTCGTGCGACTACGACATGGGCGCGCCCGCCGCGACGGTCGCCAACGAAAACAAGATGATCGCCATCTCGTATTGCGCCTCCGACGCCAAGATGGGCGTGCAGGGCATCGGACCCTACGTATTCAGCCTGGAGATTTTCGGCCAGGGCGAAGGTGCGGTAGCAGCCGCCTACGCATGGAAGCGGGGCTGGAAGAAGGGCTATGCAATTCTCGATACCTCGATCGAATTCGACAAGAGCGTCTGCGACGGCTTCCTCGAGTATTTCACCAGGCTCGGCGGCGAAATCGTCGGCGCCGACACCTTTACGCAGGAGGATGCCTCGATCGCCTCGCAGATCACCCGCTACAAGGACGCTGCGGCGAGCAAGGGCGAACCCGAAGTTCTCATGCTCTGCTCCTACATCCCCGGCGGGGCGAGCGCCATTCGCCAGATTCGCGCCGCCGGCATCAATGTGCCGATCCTCGGCGGCAACTCCATGGACGGCGATTACTGGGTGCAGAGCGTTCCCGGCCTGAGCGAGCATTATGCCGTGACCTTCGGGTCGAAGTGGGGCGACGACACTCGTGCGGAGGTCAACGACTTCTTCAAGCGTTATCGGGAGAAGTTTGGCGAGCCCGAGTCCTCCTTCCCGCTCAACGGCTACAGCCTGATCCAGGCCATCAAGGTGGCGGCCGAACGGGCCGGATCGCTCGAGACCGAGGCGGTGCTCGCGGAGCTCAACAAGTTCACCAAGGAGCCTCTGCTCTGGGGCGCGACGACCTTCACGCCGGAAACCCACATCGATCTCGTCCATCCGATGACGATCGTTCAGGTCCAGAACGGCAAGGGCAGCTTCGCCGACCAGCTGACCGTCGAGGACCCGCCGAAACTGAAGCTGATCTTCCCGGAGTTCAGAGCCGACTTGTACAAGTAGCCGGCGGACAAGGCCAACCGGCTCGTGGCCGCGCTCGCCGCTTCATGGATTCCTCTTGCGGGGGATGCGAATGTCGCGAAAAGATCGTCTCCCTCGCGGGGGATCCTCGCGGCGCAACGTTTCGCTCTATGCCAGTATTCGTCGACGCCGATGGTCGAGAACGACGATCATACTGCGCTCACCAGGAGCCGCCGCGAACCCGGCTCACGGTGGAATGACGAATCTCCTTCAGGTGGCGATCGATGCCCTGGCGCTCGGCAGCCTCTATGCCCTGACGGCGCTCGGCGTCGGCCTGATTTTCGGCGTCATGCGCCTGATCAACTTCGCGCACGGCGACTTCATCATGGTCGGCGGATACGCGCTGATCGTGCCGTCTTCGGCCGCTACCGCCACGGCGTTCATCGGCACCTGGCCGGCGCCGCTCCTGGTAGCTGCGGTCTCGGCGATCGTCGTGCTGCTGGCGCTGGCATCGGAACGGCTGGCCTTCCGGCCGGTACGGACCGCGGCGCCCTCGGTGCTCCTGATTACGTCGTTCGCGCTAAGCTACTTTCTCCAGAACGCAGTCATCATGATTTATGGCGGGCGCGCCAAGGCGGTGAACCTCTGGCCGGCCCTGATGGAGCCGGTCGTGGCGGCGGGCGTGCGCATTCCGAAGCTGCAGATTGTGACGATCGTCGCGACCTTCGTCCTGCTGGCCCTCCTGGTCGTGTTTCTCCGGCGCACGCCGCTCGGCGTGGCCATGCGGGCCGCCTCCGAGGATTTCCGCATGGCGCGGCTCCTGGGCGTCAGGGCCAACCGGGTGATCGCCGTCGCTTTCGCCGTCAGCGGCTTCCTTGCCGCTGCCGTGTCCGTCCTGCTCGTCGCGCAAACCGGGGTGCTCTCGTTTCACATGGGCGTGCCGCTCGTCCTCTTCGCCTTTGTGGCGACGGTCGTGGGCGGCATGGGCAGCCTGGCGGGTGCCGTGCTCGGCGGCTTCGCGGTCGGGATCGGCAGCGTCATCTTCCAGGTGATCCTGCCGATCGACTGGCGGGCCAACCGCGACGTTTGGGTCTATGGCATGATCCTTCTCGTGCTGCTGCTGCGGCCGAGCGGGCTGGTGCAGGTGAAATCGCTCGAAGAGCGGGCTTGACGATGGCCATTGGCGGCGCGCTCCTGCGGATGGTGCAGGCGGTGTGGACGCCCCTCGTCCTGACAGCGCTCCTCACGCTCCTGGTTGGCGCCGTCGCCGCCACCGGCGACGGCGTTCTTGCGCGAACGGTCACCGATGCGTTGATCCGCATGATTCTGGTGATCGGCCTCTATATTTTCATCGGCAATTCGGGCGTCCTCGCCTTCGGCCACATCGCCTTCACGATGATCGGGGCCTATGCGACGGCGTGGTTGACCCTGCCGCCGCTCAAGAAGAGCATCGCCCTGCAACTGCCGGCATTGCTTGCCGAGCACCAGTTGCCCATGGTTCCCTCGGCAATTGCGTCGGCGGCGCTGGCTGCATTGGTCGCTCTCGTCGTCGGGGTCCCGATCATGCGGCTGGGGGGCATCGCGGCGAGCATCGCGACCCTGGCGGTTCTCGGCATGTTCTATACCTTCTACATGAATTGGGCGCCATGGACGATGGGCGCCGCCACGCTGCCGGGTATCCCCATATATGTCGACATGTGGGTGGCCCTCGGCTGGGTGATCGTCGCCATGGCGGCGGCCTTCGCCTACCAGCAGTCGCGTTTCGGCCTTGCCTTGCGGGCGTCGCGCGAGGATGAGTTTGCCGCCCGTGCGGCAGGCATCGATATCTGGGCCCAGCGTCTCATCGCCTTCGTGCTCAGCGCCTTCTTCATGGCGATCGGCGGCGTGCTCCAGGCCCACTTCCTCGGCTCGATCGCGGTCAAGAATTTCTGGCTGGGGCTCACCTTCGTGTCGATCGCGATGCTCATCGTCGGCGGCCAGCGCAGCTTGACGGGAGCGGTGACGGGCGCCGTACTGGTCTCGATCATCGTCGAAATCCTGCGCCAGTTCGAGGGTCGGGATGACCGTCGGGGGCACGCTCATTCAACTTCCTCCAGGCACCCGCGAGCTGGGCATCGCGCTCGTGATGCTGTTGATCCTCATCTTTCGGCCCTGGGGCGTCACCGGGGGGCGCGAGATTCCCTGGCCGTTTCGGGGTTGAGCGGCCGAGACGAGCTGACATTTTGAGGCCGAGCCCTCAACCCGGTGCAACTCGGGCTTGGCCGAAATAGGCCTCTTCCACCTCGCCGTCGCCGAGCTCTGCACTGCGGCCGTGCAGCTCGATCCTGCCGGAGCGGACCACGTAGATGCGATCGGCGTTCTCCAGGGCGCGGTGGGTGCTCTGTTCCACGACGAGCAGCGTGAGGCCGTTGTCGCGCAAGTTGTGCAGGATGCGATAGACGGTCGCCACGACGAGGGGCGCCAGACCGAGTGCCGGCTCGTCGAGCAGCATGAGGCTGGGCCGCGTCATGAGCGCGCGTGCGATGACGAGTTGCTGCTGCTCGCCGCCTGAGAGTTTCCCGGCGGTGGTCGATAGCCGGCTGCGCAGGAACGCAAACTCGCCCACGAGGCGCTCGAAATCGCGCTCGACCTCGTCACGATCCTTCCGCATCTGGGTGCCGATACGAAGATTTTCTTCGACCGTCAGTTGCGTAAACACGTGGCGCCCCTCCGGCACCAGGCTCAAGCCTCTGCGGGCGATATCCTCAGGCGCCGCCCCGACAGTCGATATGCCGTCCAGAAGGATTGTTCCCCGCGCCGGTGCGAGGACGCCGGCGATCGCCAGCAACGTCGTCGATTTTCCGGCGCCATTGGGTCCGACGAGGCTGACGATCTCCCCGCGATCGACGTGCACCGAAATGCCGCGCACGGCCGGCACGCGGCCGTAGCTGACGTGCAAATCATCGACCGCGAGCACGGCCCTGCTCCGACTTGCTGCCCAGATAGGCGCGGACGACGTCGGGATGCCGCCGTATTTCATCGGGCGTTCCCTCGGTGATCGTCCTGCCGACATCGATGACATGGACGCGCCGGCAGGCGCCCATGATCACGCGCATGTTGTGATCGATCAGCAGGATGCCGCAGCCGAAACGTTCGGGAATGCGGGTGATGAGCGCCATGAGGTCGTCGCACTCCGCATCCGAGAACCCTGCCGCGGGCTCATCCAGCAGCAGGAACCGGGGCGCCGTCGCCAGGGCCCGGGCGATGCCGACCCAGCGCTCCTCCCCATAGGTCAGTGAATCGGCCCGGTGATGCGCCTTGTGCTCGAACTGGATCCACTCGAGCATCTCCGCCGCGCGCCGCCGTGCCGCGCGACGCGACATCCCGGAACCGACGGCGGCCGCCTCCAGGTTCTCGATAACCGGAAGGTCGCGGAAGAGACGCACCGCCTGAAAGGTGCGCGCGAGCCCCGCCCGGGCGATTTTATGGGCAGATAGCCTGGTGATATCGATACCGCCGAGACTGACGCGCCCCCGGTTCGGGCGCTGAAACCCGGTGAGCACGTTCACGAGCGTGGTCTTGCCCGCTCCATTGGGGCCGATCAGGCCGAGAATTTCCCCGCTGCCCAATGTAAGGCTCACGCCGTCGATCGCCGTCAATCCCCCGAATGCGACGCCGACGTTTCTGGCTTCGAGCTTCAGCGTATCCGCCCCGCCAGCCTCATGAGCCACGCCCGACCGCTCCCAACAGGGTCCTGACCACGGGTCCTTGCAAGGCAGACCTTGGCCAACTCGATGCTACGCGGGCCGGGTGAGATCCACAATGTCGAACGGTTGAAACCCTCTCTCCTCACTCGGGACCGGGGCGAGGGCTGCGCCTACACCCACGGAGAGTTGGAATTGCGATTCCCGAACGTTCGTCCCTTGCGCGTAGCGGCTGAGCCCGAAGGGCGCCAGCTCCGGCGACGGCTCGCCGGTGACGAGATGCTTGGCGAGAAGCTTGCCGACGCCGATCATCTTGTAGCCGTGATTTGAATCGGCGACCATGTAGGCGTTGTCGGCGATCCAGTCGAAGATCGGCACCGAGTCGGGCGTGAACGCGCCGATGCCGCCGTTGCGGCGCTTCTTGAATTGACCCTTGTAGTCCTTGAAGCCGTCGAACAGGTAGGCGAGCGTCGCCATGTAATAGTCCTCGAACCACGGGTCGGCCTGGTATTCGTCGTTCTTGTGTCCATAAGGATCGAGCGTCGCCTTGGGTCCCATCTTGATCGGGATGGTGCCGCCCTGCACGCCCGGGGCGCCCACGCGCTCGGCTGCGTAGCGCACATACATATAGAAGTGCTTGTCGGGAAACTCCTTGCCGTCTTCGGTGACGACCGGCGTGTTCATCAACTCGACATGCAGCACCGGCGGGTCGCGATCGTCGGCCGTGCGATAGCGGTGGCCGTCCTTGAGGTAGACCTCGCCTTCGAGCAGCCGCCAGTAGGTCCACATGTCCTGATTTTTGGCGACGCCGCCGTCGGGGTAGCGCATGTCGAGCTTGTCGGGCAGCTTCGAGCCAGTCCCAGTGCTGGCTGATCCAGGCCCCGGCGCAGATCACCACGCAGTCGGCCTTGATGTCGCCGTGCGTCGTCTTCACCGCGGCGATGCGGCCGTTCTGCATGTCGTAGCCGTTGACCGCCGGGCCGAAAATGCAGCGCACGCCCCACTGCATGCATTTGTTGTGAAGACCCTGCACCGCGAGGTGGGTGCCGGCATAGCCCGACGGCTTTTCGTGCAGCACGACATCGGCCCGCTCGACGTTGAAGTCGGGCCACACGGACTTGAGAAACTTCTTGGCGTCCTTGCCGGCATAGACATCCGACGGATAGCCGGCGGCGTTCTGGCTCTTGTGCATTTTCTCGTAGTCGGCTTCCTGGTTCGCCTCGCCGACCGAAACGTAGCCGACCTGCTGGAAGCCGAAGTTCGCCGGGTCGGACTGCCAGACGTCGACCGAGTGGCGCAGGATGGTGTGGAGCGGCGAGGTCATGTAGAGATTGCGCACGCATCCGCAGGCGATGCCGGTGGCGCCGGCGCCGGGCCCGGTCTTGTCGAGCAGCACCACGTCGGAGCCCTTGCCCTTGCCGGACTTTTCCAGCGCCATGGCGAGATGCCAGGCGGTCGACATGCCGTGCATGCCGGCGCCGACGACGACATAGGCGGCAGATTTGGGCAGTGAGATGTCCATCGGAGGGTATCCTTTCGGGGTCAGGAAAACAGCCGCTTGTAGCGGGGCAGGCTCTGCATGTTGGGATGGGCCACCGGCTCCTTGGGCGTCAGCAGCCAGCGCCGCGCCAGCTCGCCATAGCCGCGCATGAGATAGGCGCAATTCTCCTTGAGCAGCCGTTCCCTGTTGCCGCGGTAGAAGGCCGGCAGGCGGTACCAGGCCAGCTGCGGTTCCTCGTGGTGCGGCATATGCAGATTGTTGTTCAGGTAGAGAAGCGAAACGACAGGATTGGTTTCGACCACGATGATGCGGCACGATGCCTCGTCATGCGCGCGATGCTCGGCGTAGGAGCGCATCATCGTGAGCGAATTGCCCCAGTAGGCGATGGCGAAGATGTAATAGAGGAACGGCATGCCGCAAATCGAGGCTGACCCAGCCGTAGACCATTGCGATGCCTGCAAGGTGCAGCGCCCAGGCCTTGGTGGTTTGCCGGTCGCCGCTCAGCATGAGCCGGAACTCGGCAGTCGCGAAGCGAACCGTGGCGATCGCCGGCCCGAGGATGAAGCGCCCCAGCATCGAGTTGTTGATGCTGTAGAGGCGCTTGAGCGGCGCGGGAGTGCCCGCCCAGGCCTGTGGGTCGAGGTAGAAGGACTCCGGATCCAGCACCGGATCGGTCAGATCGTCGTTGCGGTGGTGCGTGAGATGCAGCTTGCGGTAGCGGCGATAGGGAATCCACAGCGACAGCGGACGGGAAGACCAGGAACTCGTTGACGAGCGGGCTGCGCGTCGGATGGCCGTGAAGGGCCTCATGCTGCAGCGAGCCGTGCAGGCAGACGAGATAGGCGCCGACCGGACACAGGATCCACCAGGGAAGGAGCGCCCAGCTCCAGGTCAAAGCTCCGAACGCTGCCCAGAACGCGATGATCAGCCCCCAGGTCGGCCACTCGACTGGGCGCGACTCGGTATTGGCGTAGCGGAATATCGAGTTCATCTCGTTTGCCCCTATCGGGGGTATCAGAGACAAACGGCGAGTTCCATGATACGATGCGCATAATTTGTTGATATTGGTGAACTAAGAGCGCGCTATTGTTGACGATTGTCACCACCAGGACGAACATGCAAAAGCGCGACACGGTCGATACCTTTCGCCGGCGCTTGAACGAGCTGATCGCCCGGACAGGATATTCCCGCGCCCAGTTCGCTTCACGAGCCGGTCTCGACCGCTCCACGCTGACCCAGCTTCTGGCCGAGGCCAACGTGCGCCTGCCGCGGGCCGAAACGATCGCCCGCATCGCTGCCCGCCACAGCTCATCGGTCGACTGGCTGCTGGGTCTCTCCCAAAGGGATGAGGTAGCCGCCGATATCGTGCCGCAGCTGGTCATCGAGACCGACGCCGGAAGCCCTGCCGATGAGCGGCTCACGCGCTGGCATGAGGAGGCGAGCGGCTTCAAGGTGCGCTACGTGCCGGCGAGCCTGCCGGATCAGCTGAAGACCGACGCGCTCATCTCCTACGAGGCGGGCAAGCTCGGTGACGCGCTGGCCGATGCCTGGACCGGGGTTGCCCGCGCCCGCATCGCCCATGCGCGCCGCCCCGACAGCGAAATCGAAGTGTGCACGTCGCTGCAAAGCTTCGAGCTCTTCGCCAAGGGCGAGGGAACCTGGTCGGCGTTTCCCGCCAGGGAGCGAAAGCTGGCGCTGGAGCACGCGGTGGCCTTTCCTGGACGCCCTTTATCCCGCCTATCGGCTGTTTCTCTATGACGGGCGGGAGCGGTATTCGGTGCCCTATACCGTGTTCGGGCCCATGCGGGCCGCGATCTATGTCGGGGACATGTACTTCGTATTCACCTCGACCGAGCATATCCGCGAACTGACCCGCCACTTTGACAACCTCATCCGGTCGGCGCGCTGCCAACCCAACGACAGCCCGCGAGCGCTGTTGCGGCGACACTGAGCGCTGGCAACTCGACGTACGTCCGCATGTCGGGAAGCGGCGCCAAACCGATGTGCAGGTGATGCCCGTTATTCCCTTCCCATGTACGACTGGCCGGAAGCGCGCGAGGCAACCGACTGCCTGGGCCGCCGGCCTGGCGCGTCATCTCGAGGGCTGGGCGTCCCAGGAATCGAGCGGGACTCGTTCGCGCGATCGACCATCATGCCGCGTGGGCGCGGCCCGATCTGCTGCTGAGCCAGACCTGCGGCTATCCCTTGACGCACGGGTTTGCGAAGACCCTGCGGCTCGTGGCGACGCCGCACTATCGCTGCGACGGCTGCGACGGGCCTCGCTATCGCAGCATCGTGTTCGTGCGCGCCGGATCTTCCGTTCGTGCGCCTGGACGATCTTGCGCGATGCGCGCGCCGCCTTCAACACGCGTGACTCGATGTCGGGGATGTTGGCGCTGAAGCTCGTGTTCGCGCCGCTCGCCGGCCGGCGGCGGTTCTTTGCCGGCGCGATCGAAACCGGCAGCCATGTCGGCTCGATGCGGGCGGTGGCGCGACGGAGAGGCCGACGTCTGCGCCGTCGACTGCGTAACCGTCTGCTATGCCCGGCGCTATCGAAACTCGCTGCTGGACGGGCTCGTGGAGATCGCCCGTTCGCCCGCCGTTCCGGCGCTTCCCTACGTCACCTCCGCTCGCACCAGCGAACGCGACGTCGCCCTGTTGCGTCGGGCAATCCGCGCCGCCACCGCCGATGAATGCCTGCGCGAGGCGCGTTCGGCGCTGTTCATCGAACGGCTTCTCGGAGCTGACGGAGGCCGACTATGCCGTGATCCCGCACCTCGAGGCGCGCCATTCCCGCTACCGCCAACGTGGAGCTTTGGTGAACGATGATCGATCTCTACACCTGGAGCACGCCGAACGGTCGCAAGGTATCGATTGCGCTCGAGGAGATGGAGCTCGAATACACGGTTCGGCCGATCAACATCGGCACGGGCGAGCAGTTCGCTCCCGAGTTTCTCAAAATTTCGCCCAACAACAAGATCCCGGCGATCATCGACCGCGATGCGCGGCCTGGCGCTGTTCGAATCGGGCGCCATCCTCATGTACCTCGCCGACAAGACGGGGAAGTTCTTTCCGCAGGCGGGCGAGCCGCGCCTCAGGGTCATCGAATGGCTGATGTGGCAGATGTCGGCCATCGGCCCGATGCTCGGCCGCGCCCACGCCTTCCTGCATTTCAATCCGGGCAAGGCTCCCTATGCGGAAGAGTGGTTTGCCGAGGAAGCGAGGCGGCTCTACGGCGTGCTGGACCGCCAGCTTGCCGCCACCGGCTTCCTCGCCGGCGAGTACTCGATCGCCGACATGGCGACTTTCCCTGGATCGCCCGCCACGAATGGCAGCGCATCGATCTCGGCTCCTCCCCAACGTGAAGGACTGGTACCTGAGGCTTGCGGCGCGGCCGCCGGTCATCCGGGGCTATGCCGTGCCGGACCCTGCCGCCAAAATTCCGCTGCCAGCGGCCTGACCGGATCCTCCTCAGTGATGTCGTCACGAGCTGCTCGGCATTACTTCGTCGGGCCCGGCTGCGTTTCCTGAAAAAATCCGACGAGGATCATGCTGCCAGCCGCTCCAGGCCCGGTGCCGCCCGATGAGCGGCAGGAGCCCGCCAGCTCGGGCCCGTGATCGCGGCCGGTCAGCGCCAGCCGGAGCGGCATGAAGAGGCCTTGCCGCCGCGGCCGGTTCGCCTCCTTCAGCGCGCCGGTCCACTGCGTCCAGGTCGCGCTCATCCCATGGCTCCGGCGGCAGCAGCTCGCGCGCCGCGGTCGAGGAAATCGCGATCGTCATCGGCAATGACCGGCGTCGATCGACCCGGGACCACGTGCTGCCAGACCTGCGCATCCGCGAGCATGGTCGAGGTTGCCGCGCACCGCAAGCCAGAACGCCTCGCCGTCGCTCGAGCGCCGAGCGCGGCGAGCCGCTGCCGCACCGCCTCATAGGGCAGCCCGTGCAAGAGCCTGGCGTTGAGCGCCTTGAGCTCGGCCTCGTCGAAGCGCGCCGGCGCGCGCGACAGTTTGCGCGAGAGTCGAAGCCCTTCCATCAGCTCTCGATGCGGCGACGCGGGTGACCGAGTCCGAGGTGCCGAGCAGCGCCGCAATGGCTGACCACCGCCATCGCCTCGAGGCCCTGCTCGCGCATGCCGGCGATCGACAGCGAGCCGAGCCGCTTCGACAGGCCCTGGCCATCGGCGCCGGTCAGCAGGCTGTGATGGGCGAACTGCGGCGCCATGGCCGCCGAGCGCCTCGAAGATCTCGATCTGCACCGCGGTGTTGACCACATGATCCTCGCCGCGGATGACGTGGGTGATGCCGAAGTCGATGTCGTCGACGACCGAGGGCAGCGTGTAGAGATAGCTGCCGTCCTCGCGGATCAGCACCGGATCGGACAGGGTCGCCGTGTCGATATGCTGGCGGCCCGCGGATCGAGATCGTTCCAGTCGACCTTGCGGTGCCTCGAGCTTGAAGCGCCAATGCGGCCTGCGTCCCTCCGCTTCGAGCTGCTGCGCGCTCCTCCAGCGTCGAGCTTCAGCGCGGCGCGGTCGTAGATCGGCGGCTGGCCGCGCGCCAGCTGGCGCTTGCGCCGCGCTCGAGCTCATCCGGCGTCTCGTAGCAGGGATAGAGCCGGCTGCGCTCCTTGAGCCTCTCGGCGGCGCGCGCATAGCGGTCGAACCGCTTCGACTGGTGCTCGACCGCGATCGGGCGATGATGCCGAGCCAGGCCAGGTCCTCGGCGATGCGCGTCGCGCGATATTCGACCTTCGAGCGCTCGCGGTCGGTGTCGTCGAAGCGCAGCATGAACTGGCCGCCGGTGCTTGCTGCGCGAACAGCCAGTTGAGGATGGCGGTGCGCGCATTGCCGATATGAATGCGGCCCGGTGGGCGACGGCGCGAAGCGGACGGTGGCCACGACTGCCTGTCTGTCCGTTGGTCATGACAGGTCGCGGAAGCCGTTGGTGATCGGATAGCGCCGGTCGCGGCCGAAATTGCGCCGCGTGATCTTCACGCCGGGTGCTGCCTGCCGGCGCTTGTATTCGGCGATGTAGAGCATCCGCTGCACCCGCTTACGATGCGCTCTCGATGAGCCGCGGCCTACGATCTCGGCGACCGGCGCTCGCGCTCCACGAGTGCGCGAGGATGTCGTCGAGCACGTCATAGGGCGGCAGCGAATCCTGGTCGGTCTGTTCTCGCTGCAGTTCGGCCGTCGGCGCCTTGGTGATGATGCGCTCCGGGATCACGTGGCCCTCCGGCCCGAGGCATCCCTCGGGGCGCGCCCGGTTGCGGAAGCGGGCCAGCGCATAGACCTCGCGTCTTGTAGACGTCCTTGATCGGGTTGTAGCCGCCATTCATGTCGCCATAGAGCGTCGCATAGCCGACCGACATTTCCGATTTGTTGCCGGTGGTCAGCACCATCGACCCGAACTTGTTGGAGATCGCCATCAGGATCGTGCCGCGCGCCCGCGACTGGAGGTTTTCCTCGGTCACGTCGCGGTTGCGTGCCCTTGAACAACGGCTCCTGAGCGCGCCGAGAAAGCCCTCGACCGGCTCCTTGATCGGCACGATATCATAGCGACACGCCGAGGGCCTTGGCGCAGGCCTCGGCGTCGTCAAGGCTGTCCGCGGCTCGTGTAGGCGATAGGGCAGCATCACGCAATGGACCCGGTCGGCGCCCAGGGCATCGACCGCCATGCGCCGCGACCACCGCCGAATCGATGCCGCCGGACAAGGCCGAGCACCACGCCGGGAAAGCCGGTTCTTGCTCGACATAGTCCTTGAGCCCCAGCACGCAGGCGAGCCACGTCTCTTCCTCGTTCTCCGGCAGGCTGCGGCGATGTCGCCGGCTCGATCCGCCAGCCTTCGTTCGCGCGCGCGCCACTCGGTGATGGCGAGGTCCTCCTCGAACATCGGCATCTGGAAGGCGAGCGACCGGTCGGCGTTGAGGGCGAAGAAGCGCCGTCGAACACGAGTTCGTCCTGGCCGCCGACCTGGTTGAGATAGGCGAGCGGCAGCCCGGTCTCGGTGACCCGCGCGACCACCAGATTGAGCCGGACGTCGTCCTTGTTCTGTCTCGAAGGGCGAGCCATTGGGAACGAGCAGCAGTTCGGCGCCGGTCTCGGCCAGCGTCTCGCAGACCTCCTCGGTCCAGATGTCCTCGCAGATCGGGCACGCCGATGCCGCACGCCGTTGAAGCTGACCGGCCCCGGCGCCGGACCGGCGTCGAACACCCGCTTCTCGTCGAACACCCCGTAATTCGGCAGGTCATGCTTGTAGCGCAGCGTCTCGACACTTGCCGCCGTCGAGCAGCGCCACCGCATTGTAGACCGCGCCGCCCTCGCGCCAGGGCGTGCCGCATGAGCACTGCCCGGCCCGCTGTCGGCGGTATCGCGCGCCAGCGCCTGCACCGCCTCATGCGCAGGCGACGAAGGACGGCTTGAGCACGAGATCCTCCGGCGGGTAGCCGGCGAGAAGAGCTCGGAAAGAGGATGAGGTCGGCGCCTCGTTGCGCGGCCCGGTCCGCGCCGCGCGCGCCGCGGCGAGATTGGCCTTCACCGCGCCGACGGTCGGATTGAGCTGCGCCAGGGCAATCTTGAGGGAGCTGCTCACGGGGCGAGGTGTAGCGCCAATTGCTCCATGCGGGCAACAAGGCCTGCATTTACCGGCAGAGCGGCATCACCCCGGGTCAGAAGGCCGACTTTATGATGTGGGACGAAAAACAACATGACCCCAGCTTGCGCTGGGGTCACGAAGGTCTGCGATATCCGGTAATGAGCGGTTCTATGCTGCCATCTGCTTGCGGATGGCGCCGATCAGCGCAGTCAGGATGGCTCCGCCGATGCCGCCGCCCACGATGCTCTGGATGATGGCGCCGATGTCCATGCTGCTGGCGGCTGTTGCGGCGGCTTCCGCTACCGGTGCGCCGGTCATCATGTTGAGCAAAAAGCCGCCGATAGCCCCGCCGATCGCGCCGACGATGGAGTTGCTGGTGGTACCCATCGAAAAGTGCTTGAGCGCGCTGCCGGTGGCGTTGCCGCCGAGCGCCCCCGCGATGAGCTGAATGATGAGCGAGATGATGTCCATGTTTTGTCCCCTCTCCAAAGGAATCACGGAAGTGATTCGCTTGGCTGGGTATTTTACCGCACTGGAGGCTATTGCGCAAAAGTGCAAACGCTCCGGCGACGCGAAAGTGATTTAAGTATTTGATCTTTCAAAGTAAAATGCGCCTCATGACCACCTGCTCGATCGCCCCGAAGATGGATCGACCGTCCCGGTCCTTCATTTCAATCCGCACGCTGTCGCCGAAGCGCAGGAAGGGCGTTACGGGGCTTCCGTGCCGGATGGTCTCGATCATGCGGATCTCGGCGATGCAGGAGTAGCCGCGCGCCGCCTTCGGCGATCGGCTTGCCTGGACCGCCGTCCGCGCTCTCGGTTCGATACGGTGCCCGATCCGATGATCGATCCCGGCGCCCAGCCTGCCGGGTCTTGGCCGCATGGGCAATGAGTGGCCGGAAATCGAACGTCATGTCCATGCCGGCGTCGGCACGGCCGAACGGCTGGCCGTTGAGCGTCGACGAGAAGCGGCAGATGCAGCCTGCCGCCGTCCCAGGCCTCGCCCAGTTCGTCGGGCGTGACCGCCACCGGTGAGAAGGCCGAGGACGGTTTTGACTGAAAGAAGCCGAAGCCCTTGGCCAGCTCCGCCGGGATCAGGTTGCGCAGCGAAACGTCGTTGACCAGCATGACGAGGCGGATGGCGGCGCGCGGCGCATTCGCGCGTTGCGCCCATCGGCACATCGTCCGGTGATCACCGCGACCTCGGCCTCGAAGTCGATGCCCCAGGCTTCATCGGCCATCTCGATCGGATCGCGCGGCCCGAGAAAGCGTGTCCGAGCCGCCCTGGTAGATCAGCGGATCGGTCCAGAAGCTTTCCGGCATCTCGGCGCCGCGGGCCTTGCGCACCAGTTCGACGTGGTTCACGTAAGCGGAGCCGTCCGCCCACTGATAGGCGCGCGGCAATGGTGCGGCGCAGTCGTGTTCATCGAAACGAAATGCCGGATCGCGGCTCCGCTTCGAGCTTGGCCGCGAGACTCGGCGAGCTCGGAGCGCATGTTCCCCAATCATCGAGCGCCGCCTGCAGCGTGCGGCGCGACTGTCCGCTGCATCGATGGCCCGCGTCAGGTCGCGCGAGACGACCACCAGCCTGCCGTCGCGGCCGCCCTTGAGCGAAGCGAGCTTCATGGCCTGCCGCTGAAGCGTTTCTCCAGCCCGTCCCAGCAGCCGATGTAGTCGGGCTGCAGGGTATCGAGAGTTGCGGCGTAGCGGGTGAGATGCTGCGGAAAGCGGGTCTCGAACATGAAGGCCAGGGTGTTGGTGAGGCGCTGCGGCTTGAGCTCCACCGTGCTTGCCTTCTCGAACACGCTGCGCGTCGGGGCCATGCGGCAGCATGCAGTTGTGCAGCGACATGCCGCCCGGCACGAAGCCGTCCGGCTTGGCATCGTACTGGCCGTAGATCAGGCCCATGAACTCCGACATGATGTTCATGTGGTACCACGGCGGACGGAAGGAGTGTTCCGCCACCGACCAGCGCTCCGGGAAGATGACGAAATCGACATTCGCCGTTCCCTCTTCGCCGGACGGCGCGGTCATCACGGTGAAGATCGACGGATCGGGATGGTCGAACAGGATGGCGCCGACCGGCGAGAAGGTGCTCAGATCGTATTTGTACGGCGCATAGTTGCCATGCCAGGCCGACGACATCGAGCGGCGAATGGCCGATCTCGGTGCTGATAGAACTTGCCGCACCATTTGACCGTCAGACGGCAGGCTGTTTCCTTGTCCTCGAAGGCCGCGACCGGCGTCTTGAAATCGCGCGGATTGGCCAGGCAGTTGGCGCCGATCGGACCGCGATCGGGCAGCGTGAACTTGGCGCCGTAATTCTCGCACAGATAGCCGCGCGCCGGGCCGTCGGGCAATTCGACCTTGAACTTCATGCCGCGCGGGATGACGCAGATTTCGCCGGGCGCAGCTTCGATCTTGCCGAGTTCGGTGAAGAACGCGCAGGCGTCCCTCCTGCGGCACGATGAGCAGCTCGCCGTCGGCATTGTAGAAATAGTCGTCCTGCATCGACTTCGTTGACGAAGATAGACCGGGCCGACATGCCGGTCTGGGTGTTGACGTCGCCCGCCGTCGTCATGGTGCGGATGCCGGCGAGAAAGTGTCGTCGCCTCGTTGGGCATCGGCGGCGGACCCCAGCGCAACTGGCCGATCGGCAGGTCATGATCGTCGAGACAGGGCGCGGTCTTCCAGTACGGCAGCTCGTCGTCGGCGAAGCGGCCGGTGTGGCTGACCGAGGGCCGCATGCGATAGAGCCAGGAGCGCTCGTTGATGCCGCGCGGTGCGGTGAACGGCGAGCCCGAAAGTTGCTCGGCATAGAGCCCATAGGCGCAGCGCTGCGGCGAGTTCTGGCCGTGCGGCAGCGCGCCGGGCAGCGCTTCGGTCTCGAAATCGTTGCCGAAGCCCGGCATGTAGCCCGCTACGATTGCGCTCTCCACCGGCTCACCCTATTGGTGATTGAAGGGGCTCGATCATACCATCGCTGCGAGCGAGGCCAATGAAACTCTACGGCTACTTCCGCTCTTCCGCCGCCTACCGGGTGCGCATCGCCCTCAATCTCAAGGGCCTGGAAGTCGAACACGTGGGCGTTCATCTCACCCGTGACGGCGGCCAGCAGCACGGACGCCGGGTATCGCGCCCGCAATCCTCAGGGTCTTGTCCCGGCGCTGGAGCTCGATGACGGAACGATATTGACCCAGTCGCTGGCGATCATCGAATATCTGGACGCTGTCAGGCCCGAGCCCCGCTCTGATCCCGGAGGAACCGCTCGCTGCCGCCCGGGTGCGTGCCGTCGCCCTCGCAATCGCCTGCGATATCCACCCGCTCAACAACTTGCGCGTGCGCGACTATCTGACGGGACCCCTCGGGCGTTCCGCCGAGGAGGTGAATGCCTGGTATCGCCACTGGATCCTCAAAGGCGGTCTCGAGGCGGTGGAGGGCCTGATTGATGGCGGGCGGTTCTGCTTTGGCGATCGGCCGACGCTGGCCGACGTCTGCCTGATCCCGCAGGTGTTCAACGCCCGTCGCTACCAGGTCTCCCTCGACCATCTGCCGAAGATCCTGAAGGTCGATGGGCAACTGCTCGGGCATCGAAGCGTTCCGGCTGGCCCATCCCTCGCTCCAGCCCGACGCGGAGTAGCCTGCCCTCAGACCGTTCCCTCAGCACCGGCGCCGC
Source organism: uncultured Alphaproteobacteria bacterium (assembly GCA_963780765.1). Classification (GTDB taxonomy): domain Bacteria; phylum Pseudomonadota; class Alphaproteobacteria; order Rhizobiales; family Aestuariivirgaceae; genus CAWHQZ01. Next base: position 299,602 of record CAWADI010000023.1, read on the forward strand.
AGATCAAGGCACAGACGTGGGTTGCGCCGGCCGAGGCGCAGCCCCTGGCGCAGGGCCGCCACCGACGCCGCGCCCGAAAGATCGGCCGCGATGCCCATTTCGAACCACAACCATCGGGCTGCCTCGGCCATCGCATCGTCAGTCACCAGAACGATATCGTCCACGCTGCGTCGCACGATCTCGAAGATGCGCTCATCCGTGCGCCGGCAGGACATCGTCGGCACGCGCGACGTCACCTCGTTCAGCGTCACCACGTGGCCGGCATCGAGGCTCGCCTTCAGCGTGGGCGAGCCGGTCGGCTCCACGCCGATGATCCGTACCCCGGACCGACGCGCCCGGAGAGCCGTTGCCAGGCCAGCGATCAGTCCGCCGCCGCCGATCGCGACGATAATCGCGTCCATGTCCGGCAGGTCGTCGAGGATCTCGAGCCCGAGCGTGCCCTGGCCGGCGACGACGAGCGGGTCGGCGAAGGGATGGAAGTAGATCGCGCCCGTGCGCGCCGCGTGGTCGCGGGCTGCGGCGTCCGACTCGATCCAATGTCGCCACGATGCCGCGACCGTCGCCTTCCAGGCCTGCATCTTGGCGACCTTGGCCGGCGAGACGCCGGAGGGCACGAAGATCGTCGCGGGCACACCGGCGGCGAAAGCCGTGCGGGCGACCGCCAGCCCGTGATTGCCGCCCGAAGCGGTGACGATGCCGCGGGCGATGTCCTCTCCGGATGTGCCGAGCAGGCGGTTCATCGCGCCGCGCGCCTTGAAGGAGCCGGTGACCTGCAGGCATTCCAGCTTCAGCGTCACGCGGCGGTTCTTCGGATAGCGGCGAGTGCAGCAGAACGAGAGGCGCTCACCGGCGTGCGCCGGACGCGGTCGGCGATCCGGGCGCGCGCCGCATCGATGTCGCCAACCTCGATCATCGGGCGTCGCGCCTCGGTAGGGCGCCGCCACGACCAGGCAGCAGTTGCCCGGGCGCACCCGGCCCGGCTGGCGGCGGCCATAGAGTATGCCGTCGGCCTCGTAGCGCAGCGACGTCCGGGCGCGCGTGCCGGGTCCCAGGTGCAATGGATGCGGCCGGCGACTTCGCCGGCCTGCACCTCGCGTGCCGTTGGCGTGGAATGGCTCGAAGATCGCCGTCTGCCGTCGCGTAGACAAAGGCACGGGTGCCGGGCAGCTCGAGCAGCGGGGCATCGTCGCGGACCGGCGCCGGCTCGGCTCGCCGGCAAAACGCCGAGATGGGCCAGGACGTTGCGCACGCCGCGCCGGCAGATGGCGAGCACTTCGGGCAGACCGTGCCGCCGCCGCCCATCTCGGTTCCCACCGTGATGAGCCCGGCGCGGCATGCGGCAGCGGTCGCGGTGCGGGGATCGCCGAGATTGTCGATCACCACGTCGAGAGGTGCGTCGAAGGCGTGCACTGCCGCGACGTTGCGTCGATGCAGTGCCGGATCGTCCGTCGGCTCGATGATGGCGCTCGGCAGGATGTCGAGCGACGAGCCGCCGGAGTGAGGTCGAGAAAAGCGTCGCCGCGCGGCAAGATCTCGTCGCGCGACGAAAGGCCGAGATCTGCTGCGTGATCGTGCCGCGCGGATCGCCGGGGAAGGTGCGGTTGAAGTTGAGGCCGTCGACCGGCGAGGTGCGCTGGCCGGCGATCACGGCGTGGACATTGATGGCCGGCATCAGGATCAGCCGGCCCTGGATCTCGGCCGGGTCGAGATCGCGGATGATTTCGCAGATGGTGATCGGCCCCTCGTACTCGTCGCCGTGGTTGCCGCCTTCGAGGATCACCGTCGGGCCGCGTCGCCGTTGCTGATCACCGCGATCGGCAGGCGCGTAACGCCCCAGGCGTCGTCGTGCGGCGAGTGCGGGATCATCACGAAACCGATCTGCTTGCCGGGCTTGTCGAGATCGATGGTGGTGAACGCCGGGCTGCGCTGGGTCGTCGGGCTGTCCATGGACGTGATCTCCGAGGAGAAGGTGGGATTTGCCGGTGCGCCGTCGCCCGATGGTCTCGGATCAGTTGGGACCCGGCGCCTTGCCCTTGTCGCGGAAGTAGTGGAAGTCGCCGCGATTGAGAACCTCGTCGGACCGCGACAACTTCGTGCGCCTCGATATCGGGAGCCGAACGCACCCGCTCATAGAGCGCACCGAAGTCCTGGTAGCAGTCGCGGAGCAGCTGCTGGAAGCTGTCGATAACGAAATAGGTCTGCTGGAAATCATCGATGATGTATCGGGTCCGCATGATGCGTTCGAGGTCGAAGCGGAGCCTGTTGGGAGAAGAATCTTCGAGCGCGAACACGGTTTCGGCCGGGGACGACATGATGCCGGCGCCGAAGATGCGCAGACCCTGGGATGTCTGCATGAGACCGAACTCGACCGTGTACCAGTAGAGGCGGGCGAGATTGGGGAGCTGCCCGAGCTCCAGCGCCCGCCGCCCGCCCTTGCCGTAGGCTTCGAGAAAATCGGCAAATTCCGGCACCGCGAGCATCGGCACATGGCCGAACACGTCGTGGAAAATGTCGGGTTCTTCGAGATAGTCGAATTCGCTCTCGGGTCTGATAAAGGCGCCTGCCGGAAAGCGCCGACGCGCCAGAAGATCGAAGAACGCCTCATCGGCGATGAGCCCGGCTACCGGCACGACGTGCCAGCCGGTGAGTGCGGAGAGACGCCCGCTCAGCTCGCCGAAGTCCGGAATGCCCGACCGCGACAACTCGAGCTTGGCCAGGGCGGCGAGGTGCTCATCACAGGCGCGTCCGGGCAGCAATCTCGACTGCCGCGCATAGAGGCGGTTCCACCGGTCGTGCTCCTCTGACGTGTACGAATTCCAGTCCTGGTCGATGGTCTGATCGGCCCGCCGCGGTGCGTTCTGGTAGCGGTTTCTGGGCGAGGTGGAAGCCTGATCGCTGCCGGTCTCCGACATCCCTTGAGACTACACCAATCGGTGCCCATTTGGCGTATGATCGTGAGAACCCCGAGGAGAGCCCATGGGCCCGTTTCCGCATGACGCGCCTCCGCCCCAGATATCGGATGCCAATCCGATGGGCACGGACGGTTTCGAGTTCGTCGAGTTCACGCATCCCGATCCTGCGGTGCTCGATGCGCTGTTCGACGATTGGGGTTCCAGAAGGTGGCCAGGCACCGCTCGAAAGCGGTCAGCCTCTATCGCCAGGGCCACATCAACTTCATCGTCAACGCGGAGCCCAATTCGTTCGCCCAGGCGTTCGCCCGAGTGCACGGTCCCTCCGCTCCGGCCATGGCGTTCCGGGTGGTCGATGCCAGGCGCGCCTATGAGCGCGCGCTCGCGCTCGGCGCCAAACCAGCGAAAACGCAGGTGGGTCCGATGGAGCTCAATATTCCCGCCATCGAGGGCATCGGGGGTTTGCAGATCTATCTCGTCGACCGCTACGGTGCGGCGGGTCGATCTACGACGTCGACTTCGTCTGGCTGGGCGCCCGCGACGCGAAGCCTGAGGGCGCCGGGCTCTATTACATCGATCATCTGACCCACAACGTGCATCGCGGACGGATGAACGCCTGGGCGGAGTTCTATGAGCGGCTGTTCAACTTCCGCGAGATCCGCTTCTTCAACATCGAGGGCAAGCTCACCGGGCTCACCTCGCGCGCCATGACCAGCCCGTGCGGCAAGATCCGCATACCCATCAATAAATCGGCCGACGAGAGGAGCCAGATCGAGGAATACCTGAAGGACTATGCCGGCGAGGGCATTCAGCACGTCGCTCTCGGCGCGAAGAACCTCTATTCCTCGATCGGGAAGCTCGCCGCCGCCGGCGTGAAATTCATGCCCGATCCGCCCGCCACCTATTATGAAAAGGTCGATGCCCGCGTGCCGGGCCATGGCGAGCCGGTCGATCAGCTGAAGCGGGACGGCATCCTCATCGATGGCGAAGGAGTGGTCGAGGGCGGCATGACCCGCGTGCTGCTGCAGCGCTTTTCGCGCACGGTGATCGGCCCTATCTTTTTCGAGTTCATCGAACGCAAGGGCGATGAAGGCTTCGGCGAAGGCAACTTCCGCGCCCTCTTCGAAAGCATCGAGGAAGATCAGAATCAGGCGCGGGGTGCTGAAGGCGGGCGGGTAGAAACGAACACCAACCCACCCAAGCGAGAGCTGAGGTCGCGCTTTTTTTGTCCCGCTTCTGTCGAGTTGGGCTAATCGGGAGCCGCTACTTCTTCTTCGCACGCTTTGTCGCGCTGCGCTTCGCCGGCCGGGCTTCCGCCGCCTTCTTCGCCTTTCTCGTGCCGAGAACCGAACCGGCCAGCGAGCGCACCTTCTTCACGGCGGCTTTTCCCGTGTCTATCGTCGCGGCGGCGATACTCGAAACGCGGTCGGATGTTACTTGGCCATTGTCCTCTCTTCACGATTTCTCTGCTGTCGCCTGGCAATTATCCGGAGTTCAACCAGTAAGCCGGGGTACCAGAGTTGACTGACACCAATGGCGGTCCAGGTCGGATAGGGACCGGACACGAACTCGTCTTTGATTCTGACGAAGGCATCTTTGTTTCCGAAGGTCCACATGGTAGCTCGTCAAGTCGACGACATCCGTGAACGACAAGCCCGCCGCTTCCAGATTTTCCCGAAGATACTCGAATGCGGTCCGGAACTGAGTTTCGGGCTCACTGGGAGCGTCGCCATTTGGCCCTGCTGCTGTAACGCCGGAAAAGAACACGTAATCGCCGGTATCCACGACAGGCGACATGTGCCAGTCCGCGGACATGCGCGAATGCCGCCGTGATGCGAAGATTTTTTTCATGCTTGATGTACCTGCTTCCGGTTCCATTCGAATTCGGCCGAACTCAGCCAGAAGGTCTTCTACTGTTTTGCCCTTGGCCACCCAGCCGCGCGTCTTTTCTTCCCGTTCGGCCTGCGCAAGCGCTTTCTCGACAATCTCATCAGCATGCGCGAGCGGCACGACTGTAACTCCCATCAGGTCGGAACGATGAAATCGCCCGGATTGACCATTACAAATCCACATTGGATGGGCACGTTTATGGAAAGCTCTTCCTTTCTGCCTGAAAACATCGTGTGGGTGCCGCGCGGCGTTATCGAGCGGGTCCAGATCGGCCAGCCGATATCCTCCAATTCGTCTGTGTCACGTCCGGCGCCATCGACGATCATGGCGCGGATGCCTCGATTTTTCGCAAGCCTCCCCATGAGGCCGCCGCACACGGAGGTATTCCTGTTGCCACCGGCGTCGACAACAATGACATCACCCGGCTTTCCCATTTCAAGGGCCTTCAGGGGATCGACGAGATCGCCCTTCGAGAGCTGGACGGTGAGTGCCTGACCGGTGACCTTGGCTCGAAAGGCCGGCTTGATTTCGCTGTCCATGATTCCGGTTCTGTACTGCACGTCGGCGAAAACGGCGGAAGCGGAGTAGCAGGTGATGACTGCATCAAAATTGCGAGCAGATCGGGCCGGCGCTCGAAATCATTGAAGATTTAAGCATCGGGTCGGTGTCCTCTTGTGCCGGCGAGAGCCTCGGCATTTACAGGGTGGAGCGCTGGCTGGCCGGTAATGACGCGCGCGACCTCGGAAGCGGCTGTCTCACGGGCCGTACGGATAGATTTTCCGAGTAATAGGCGGCATGCGGCGTCACCAGAACGTTTGGCAGCGAGAACAGTGGATTGTCGGAGGGGCTCCAGTGCGCCCGCTTGGCGGGCTCTTCCTCCGGATCGTCCAGTCCGGCGGCAGCGATTTTTCCGTCCCTCAGCGCCCGATACAGGGCGGCGTTGTCGATTGTCGGGCCCCGCCCGGTGTTGATGATTACAACCCCGGTTCTCATCCTGGCGAGCTCGGCATGCGAGAGGAAATGGCGTGTCTCGTCGGTCATGGGCACCTGCATTATGAGATAGTCCGATCGCGCAAGGATCTCGTCTTTGGAAGCCGACCGCGCCCCGCGCGATTCTGCAAAGCCTTCGGGTAGAAAGGGATCGTAGACGAGCAGGTTCACGCCAAACGCTTTCGCCCTTTCGCCGATCGCCTGACCAATCTTGCCAAACGAGACTATACCCATGGTTCGGCCACGCAGCCGGTAGATCGGCTGCCCGGTTTGCAGCGCCATATGCCTGCGTGGGTGGCCCGGTCATAGTCCTGCAGCTTGCGCACAAGCGCCAGCCAGAGGGCTATCGCATGATCTGCAACCTCCTCGGTACAATAGTCGCGCACGTTGGTTACAGGATGCCTTTTCGTGACGCTGCGTCGATGTCGACGATGTCGACGCCGACCCATACCGGGCGATAACCTTGCATTTCTCCATCCGCCGTATCGTCTCGGCACCGATCCGCGCGTACTGGTTCATGATGCCCGTACAGTCGCGTGCCTCAGCGAAGAGTTCTTCCTCCGATTTAGCCTGCAAGGCGACGATACGCGCTCCCGCGGATTCGAGAATCGACGTCTCGATCTCGACCTCGCCAAAGTCATAATCCGTTATCACTACCTTGGGCCGATTGGACATGGCGGCTTCCCTCGGTCGCTTTGGCCAATCAGACGTATGCTCCTGCTGAATAGGTCAGTTCGTAGGAATGGCTATAGAGTTCGAAGATGTTGCCGAACGGGTCCTCGCAATAATCCATCCGGTAAGGTTTCTGGTCCGGATAGTAGTAGCGGAATTTCTGCATTCTTTGTCGTCCGCCGAGGCTCTCGATCAGCTTCCACACGTGCCTCCATATCCTCGTCCTGGAGGCAAAAAGTGAAAGAGGCCCTGCCGCCAGTATTCAAACGGTCTGCTTTCCTGCACGGTCATCGGGAATTGGAACAATTCGATCCCAATCCCGTCGCCCGTCGACAGATGCGCGATGCGGAACGAACCCCAGCCCTTTCCGAACACATCATCACACATCTGGCCGATTGCACTGTCGTCGTGCTTGACCTCGGTAGGGCCCATTATGACGTAGAGGTCGAAAGCCCGGGAGTAGAACTCAACCGCCTTCTCGAGGTCGGGGACGGTGACAGCGATGCGGGAAAATGTGAGTGCGGGCATGGCTGCTTTTCCTCGGTAGGACACCTAACGGAGACCGAAACC